>CAWGSK010000035.1:0-21968 GCA_963825055.1 uncultured Gemmatimonadales bacterium | reverse complement strand
GGGGAGACCGCACGGGCCGAGGCACTGCTCCACCTGACCCTGGTGACGGCCGGACGCGGCTCGGCGGACGGCTACATCCACCCCCAGCCACTGATTCACTACGCCGAGGTGGCGTTGACCCAGGACAAGCCGGATTCGGCAGTCAAGTATTTCCGGATGCTGGTCCGTCAGGCCGTGGCGGACAGTGACAGCTACTGGGAGGGCCGCGGCCAGTTCGGGCTGGCGCGCGCCGCCGCCAGACTGGGACTGGTGGAGGAAGCGAACCGGGCCAGCGCGCGGTTCAGTGAAATCCTGGCCGCGAACCCAAAGGTGCAGAACACCGACGACCAGGTGCCCGACCCGCGGGCGGTGCACGGCTGGATCGCGCTGTCCCGGGGCGATTCCGCCACCGCAAACGCCGACTTCACCACGGTGCTCGACTTCAACGGTTTCCATGAAGGAAAGCGGGGAATGCGGTTGCTCCCGTCCGCGATCGCCCTGATGGAGACGGATCTGGCGCTCGGGCGGCCGGCTGACGTGCTCACCCTGGCCGACGAGGCAATCGAGGTGGCCGCGGTCGATTCGTTGACCGAGACCCGGAGCATGTACGTGGGGACCATCAGGATGTTGATGGCGAAGGCCCGGCTGGCTGAGGGAGATACCATTGCCGCGCGGGATCTTGCCCATCGGGCCGTCGTGGCGCTCCGGAGCGGTGCGGGCCCCGGGCATTACCGCACGCGCCAGGCGGAACAACTTGCCGGCGCCCTGGGCCTGAGCGCCCGCTAGGCGGACTCCTTCTCATCCTGGAGGGCGTGGTGGAGGAGCAGCCGCGCCTTCCGCCAGTCGCGCTGCACCGTCCGCTCCGACACCGCACGCAACTCCGCAATCTCCACGAACGAGAATCCGCCGAAGAAATGCAGGTCCACCAGCTCAGCCAGGGCCGGGTCGAGCCGGGCCAGTTCGGCCAGCGCCTCGCCCAGGGCGGGGAGTGACCCGTCGACCGGCCCCGGCGCCATACTCTCGTCCAGGGTGATCTCGTACTGCCGGCCGCGCTTGCGGGCGTGCCGCCGCCGGGCGTAGTCAATCGCCAGTCCGCGCATCGCGCGCGAAGCATACGCGAAGAACCGGGCCCGGTCCGGGAAGACCGTGTCCGGCTTTCCGGTCATGCTGAGCCAGGCCTCATGCACCAGCGTCGTGGTGCCCAGGGTCATGGCCCCGCCGCCATGCTGGAGATGGCGTTCGGCCAGCCGGTGCAGCTCGTCGTAGAGCGCGGCGAACAGCTGGTCGGCGGCGACCGGGTCTTCGTCCGCGCGCTGGAGAAGGTTGGACAGGTCGTCCATGTGTATAAGGTCGGAGGTTGGAGGTCGAAGGTCAAATCATGCGGGCGGACAAGGCGGACAAGGCGGACAAGGCGGACAAGGCGGACAAGGCGGACAAGGCGGACAAGGCGGACAAGGCGGACAAGGCGGACAAGGCGGACAAGGCGGACAAGGCGGACCGAATCTAACGACCGCCCTGTCCGTCCTGTCCGTCCTGACCGTCCTGACCTTTGACCGCCCTGACCGCCCTGTTAGCTCACAACCTCTCACCTTCCGGCCGATCCTCCACGACCTGCAGCACCGGCGCCGGCCGGCGGTGATACTGCAGTTCGAACACATCCGGCCGCGAGTAATGCCCCGCCCCGTCCAGCTGCCACCGCGGCCCGACCAGCTGATCCGGCTTCACGTCCGCGTACAGAATGCCTTCCTGCTCCTTGAGCGGGCCGGCGACCAGCTTCCCGTCGGGATCCACGATGACACTGAGACCCGGGTTGATCCAGCCTTCCATCTCTCCCAGATATTGCGACTTGAATGACATCCGGTCCGGGATGTCATCCATGTGGAACGCCTGGCCCACGCCGAGCACGAAGCAGCGGCTCTCCTTGCCGATGTGGCGCATGGTGGAAATCCACGGCTCGCCGCGGTCCCAGGTGGGTGCGATGTGGATCTGCTCGCCCCATGCCGCCAGCGTCGCGCGGGCCAGCGGCATGTAGTTCTCCCAGCACAGCAATCCACCCACCCGGCCGAATGGCAGCTGGTGCACCGCCATCTCACTCCCGTCCCCCCGCCCCCACACCAGCCGCTCCCCCGCGGTCGGGACCAGTTTCCGATGGCGCCCCAGCACCCGGCCGTCGGGGCCAATGAAGAGGAGTGTATTGAAGAGCGTCGAGTCGCTGGCCTCGGAGTTCCGCTCGTTCAGTCCCATCGCCACCGCCACCCCGCAGTCGGCCGCGGCCTCCGCGAGGCGATCCACCGCGGGCCCCGGAATGGAGACGGCGTTGGCGTGCAGCTCGGCGTAGACCTCCCGGAGAGAGTGGGTGTGCCCCGGCGGGATGAACCAGACCCAGACCGGATAGCCGGGCAGGAACGCTTCGGGAAAGGCGACGAGGCTCGCTCCCTCTCTCGATGCCTGCTCGATGAGCCGGCAGGCCTTCTCCACCGTGGCGTCGAGGTCGAGGAAAACCGGTGCGGCCTGCACCGCGGCCAGACGGAAGGAGTCCTGTGAGGTCACCATGCCTCCCGGGGATGGAGATCAGATGGAACAGCGCGACTTCCATTGAGTAACGGGAGGGCGGAGAGAGGACAAGGCGGACAGGGCGGACAAGGCGGACAAGGCGGACAAGTGCGGACAAGTCGGACGGGCGGACGGGCGGACGGGCGGACCAGAAGGTGGCTGGGCCCGCACGTCAATAGCCGGGTTCGATCGAGCGTGACGAGATTCCTTGCTGCGCTCGGAATGACAATCCTTCCCTGACGTCCCCCCTCTCCAGGCATGGAGAGGGGGTCAGGGGGTGAGGTCAGGACAAGGCGGACAAGGCGGACAAGGCGGACAAGGCGGACAAGGCGGACAAGGCGGACAAGGCGGACAAGGCGGACAAGGCGGACAAGGCGGACAAGGCGGACCGAATCTAACGACCGCCCTGTCCGTCCTGTCCGTCCTGCTTTGACCGCCCTGACCGCCCTGTCCGCCCTGCTCTCGTCCGTCCTGCTTTGCCTACTGCATCTGGAGCGCGAAGTTGATCGTCCCGGTGTAGTCCGCGAAGAGGACCCGCACCTTCCAGGGCCCGGCCGTTCCGCTCGACGGCGCGATATCCCCGCTCGGCGGAATGGGACCGTCGTAGATCACCGCCCCGGTCGCGTCCTTGATGTTGAGCGTCAGCGAACCGCCGGTGGTCGATGTCGAGGGATGGATGACGATGCTGCCCGACGAGACGCTCCAGGTATAGGTCAGGTCGTCGGTGACATTCGCAAGTCCGGTCGCCTGGAAGCTGAAGCTGACGTTGGCGGTGTTGACCACTTCCGGCTGGAACTTCGGGGCCAGGGCATTGCCGCCACCGCAACCAGAAGCCATCAGGCCCAGTACCAGCACGGGCAGGGTAAATCGAATCGGTCTACGCATGGTCCGGTTCTCCGTTTCGTGAAGGCAAATCCGCCAGCTCGCTGATCTCATTTCGAAGGCGGTGGTGCCCGTTCAATCGGGCAAGTCCCGAACCGTAAGGCTGTCTGGTGCGCCAAGTCGTTACTGGAAAGCGTTATAGGCTGACCACCCGCCGCTCAGGCGGGTAAATCCCGGCCGGCATGTGCATCGTTGCGTGACATCTGCCCTTACGCTGGATCGTTACGATGCAGGACGGGCGGAGAAGGGCGGACAGGAAGGTGGCTGGCCCCCCCACGTCAATAGAAGGGTTCGATCGGGGGCTGACGAGATTCAACGCTACGTTCGGAATGACAATCTGACAATGCGTCCCCCCTCTCCATACATGGAGAGGGGGCCAGGGGGTGAGGTCAGGACCAAGGCGGACAAGGCGGACAAGGCGGTCGGGCGGCGGGCGAGCAGAGGGTCGCGAGATTCCTCCCTGCGCGCGGAATGACAATCCTGATAATGCGTTCCCCCTCTCCATACATGGGTAGTCGGGAGTGAGTAGGACTAACGCGTGAGGGGCGGTCGGGCGGCGGCTGACAGAGGGTCGCGAGATCCCTCGCTGGACGCGCGGAATGACAATCCTGATAATGCGTTCCCCCTCTCCATACATGGAGAGGGGGTCAGGGGGTGAGGTCAGGACAAGGCGGACACGAACCTTCGCGCCTTCTTCGCGCCCTTCGCGGTGAATGGCGTGAAGGCGGCCGTCGATACCAGTTCGCCTCACGGGCGGCCGTCCGGCCGCCCCTACTGGCCCGATCGCCCCCACCTCCCTACCTTGCACGGGTTACCCCTCACAACAAGGACCAGCCACTGCCGGACGTGCCGGAAGCCCTCCGGGCTGCCCTCGCAGGCCGTTACGACCTCAAGCGCGAGCTCGGGGCCGGAGGCATGGCCACGGTCTACCTGGCCACCGACGTCCGGCACAACCGCGAGGTGGCGGTCAAGGTGCTCCGGCCCGAGCTGGCCGCGGCCCTGGGGCCCGAGCGCTTCCTCCGCGAAGTGGAGATCGCCGCCCGGCTGCAGCACCCCCACATCCTGCCCCTCTACGACTCTGGCGAGGCCGAGGGCTTCCTCTATTACGTCATGCCGTACGCCGACGGCGAGTCGCTCCGGGAACGGATCGACAACGCCGGCGAGCTGCCGGTGCACGAGGCGGTCCGGATCCTCCGGGATATCGTGGACGCCCTGGCCCGCGCCCACCAGCAGGGGGTTGTGCACCGCGACATCAAGCCCGCCAACGTGATGCTCTCCGGCCGCCATGCGCTGGTGATGGACTTCGGGGTGGCCAAGGCGGTGAGCGACGCCTCGAAGGACCAGGGCCTCACGACGGCCGGCGTGGCCCTCGGTACCCCCGTCTACATGGCCCCGGAACAGGCCTCGGCGGATCCGCACATGGACCACCGGGCCGACCTCTACGCCGTCGGCATCATGGCCTACGAGATGCTGGCCGGCCGCCCGCCGTTCACCGGACGCTCGACCCAGGCCATCCTCGCCGCGCACATGACCGAAGACCCGGTGCCGCTGGCGAAGCTCCGCCCCGCCGTCTCGCCCCAGCTCAACGCGCTGGTCATGCGCTGCCTGGAGAAGCGGCCGGCCGACCGCATCCAGTCGGCAGACGACGTACTGCAGCAGCTGGATGAAATGGCCACGCCGAGCGGCGGCGTCACGCCCATGAACACCCGGCCGATACCGGCGATGAAGCGGCCCGGTACCCGGCGCTGGATCTGGATCGCCGCCGCGGCAGTGATCCTGGTGGCGGCCGCACTGGGCGGATGGATACTCACGCGCGGGAGCGGCAGCCAGAAGATCGACCGGATCGCGGTGCTGTCCATAGAAGACATCAGCGGACAGGACTCGGTGTTCGTGGAGGCGATGCAGGACGCGCTCACCAATGCGCTCTCCCGGCTCCAGCTGGTGGGCGTGGCGCCGCGCTCGGCGGTGGCCGCGTATCGCACTTCGTCCAAGCCGACCCGCGAGATCGCGCAGGAGCTGGACGTGAACGCGGTGGTGGAGGCGACGGTGTTCCGCGCGGGGGATGTGATGCGGATCAACGTGCAGTTCACCGATCCGGCCACCGCGCGAAGCCTCTGGGCCGATACCTACGAACGGAACGTGCAGGACGTGCTCGCCGCCCAGAATGACGTAGTGGGCCGGATTGCTGACGGAATCCGGGGCGTGCTCTCGCCCGACTCAACCCATACGGGAGCTGGTGGATGATGCGGAAGATTTCCCTGCTGCGACCGACTGTCCTCTGTCTGCTCGGCGCCCTGGCTTTCCTGCCCGGCTGCCGCGACCGCAACGGCGCCGGCCCGGAACTGCAGGTCCTGACGACCGACGATCACAATGACCAGTTCCTGGCATACTCCCCCGACGGGAGCCGCACGGCGTGGTGGCAGCAGAGCGATGCCGGCTGGGACCTGATGGTGGGCGATGCCGACCTCGGCTCGGCCGGGAAGCGAGCGAGCGCCAAAGTCAGTGCCGGTCCCTTGTTCTGGTCGCCGGACGGCGGCATGATCCTCTTCGGCTCCGATACGATCAGCTTCCTTGATCTCTGGACGGTGCCCGCCGACAGCGGTCCCGCGATCCGGCGGACCAGCCTGGCTGGGCTCGAGTTCCCCTCGTCATGGGTCGGAGAGGATTTCCAGTACTTCTCGAGCCGCGCGGGCGGCGAGCTGTTCGCCTGGCAGTACTCGATGGCCGACCGCGGGCCGGTCCGCATGGTACCCTCGGAATCCAGCCCCCACTGGGCAGTTCCGTCCCCGGACGGTTCCCGCGTGGCCTGGAACCGGTTCGAGGGAGGACAGCGCACTATCTGGGTTACGGACAGTGCCGGTACGCCGAAGCAGTTGACCACCGAGGGTTTCGAGCACATGGCCGAACAGCCGTGGTCTCCCGACGGCTCGGAGATCCTGTACACGAGCCGGCGGACGGGCACGGACGATATCTGGGCCGCACCCGTGAACGGTGACACCCCGCGCCAGCTCACCCGTGACGTGCGCAATGACCGGGAGCCCGTCTGGTCGCCTGACGGCCGGTCCGTCGCCTTCATTTCCGACCGCGGCAAGCAGACCGACGTCTGGGTCGTGCCCTCCGCGGGAGGTGAGCCGGCCGCGTTACCGACACCCCGGAGGAGGAGACCAATCCCGTCTGGCGACCAGGCACCACCGAACTCGCGTTCGAAAAAACGGTGGAACAGGCCGGGATCTGGAGCCTCTCCGTCGGGGACGGCACGGAGCAGCGGCTCACCCCCGACTCGATCCGCACCGGCTGGTTCAACGTCTCTCCCGATGACGCGCAGATCGTGTACCTGGCGCTCCACGGGGGTGGAAACAACGACATCTGGCTGATGGGACGCGACGGCTCCAACGCCCGGGCGATCCTCACCGGTGGCGCCAATACCGAGCCGAGGTGGTCCCCCGACGGGAAGCACATCGTGTTCACGTCGGACCGCGGCGGAAGCCTGGATGTCTGGATGCTGGATGTCGCCTCGGGGCAGGCGCGCGCGCTGGTGAACTGGCCCACCGAGGAGAGAGAAGCACAGTGGTCGTCGGACGGGAACTCGATCTACTTCACCTCGAATCGTGATGCCCAGCTTGGCGCGCTCTATCGCGTCTCCGCCGACGGCGGCGATCCAGTCCGGATGAGCCCGGAAGGAATCGTCCTCGGGTTCGCCACCTCCCCCTACAGTCCCGAGGTGTACGCCCTGACCCTCGGCGGCGAAGCGGGACAGTTCTCGGTCACCCGACTGCTGCCCGATGGTAGGCTGGAGACCCTGCTGCCTGGAACGAACACCCTCACCGCGCCCATCGTCCGGCCGGGTGGCGATTCGCTGGCGAAGATGGTGGAATTGGCCGGAGGAGAGAACACGACCATGCTGCTCCCCGCTCGTGGCAGGGGCAATGGCCGGCCGCTGCTCGAGCCCGGACAGTTTCCGGGGGCGTGGTCGCCCGACGGCAACGCCATCCTCTTCTATACCAATGTGGGCGTATCCGACCTTGGCGTGCTGAACCTGAAGGATGGCACGAGCCGCGTGCTGACGAACACGCCCGAGGGCGAGCAAGGCGCCGAGTGGACGCCGGACGGGAAGAAGGTCGTGTTCCGCCGGGCCGTGTCGAGGCATGAGATGGTGAAGGTGGATGTGGGAGGGAGAGGGATGGGCGTTGAGTAGGGGCGTGGTTGAGTGGTTGAGTCGTTGAGTCGTTGAGTGGAGGGAATTGCCATCCCGGGCGGACCCGGGATGGCAATTGTTTTTCCTCAAATTGACCCCCTACTTCAGCAGCATATCGTGCGGGCCCGCCGGGCCGGTCGGAAGGTTCACGAAGTCCGGCCGGAACTTCGGGTCAAGACGCATTCCGTCGGGATCCACATTGATCAGCCGCATCTCGAACTGCTCATCCGGATCCAGCGGCGAGAGGAGCGAGTTGGTCACGTAAAGCCGCCGGCTGTCAGGCGAAAGCTTCATCATGTTGGGATGCGGGAGCTCCAGCGTGCTCAGGAGCCTCGGGGCGCGGGGATTCTGGATGTCGTACTGCTCCACCCTGCTTCCCCCGAACTGCGAGACGTAGAGGTACCGGTTGTCGTACGAGATGCGCAGGTCGGCCGGGAGCGAACCGTCGGGGAACTGCACCACGCGATGAAATTCGAGCGTCCCGTCGCGATCCCCGTCTTCCCAGTACCAGAGCGAGTTGCCGTAGGCGCAGTTGATGAAGCCGCCCGTTGCCTTCGGGCCATGCATCCACCGGACCTCGAGCGGCGCCTTGTCGAGGTTCTCGACCTGGAGCACCCTGCTCTCCTTCCAGTCCCAGACCACGACGGCGCTGCCCACCTGCTCCGGCGGCGTGAGACCTTCGGTGATGTGCTGGGGGAACGCCCAGCTGGAAGTGATCATCCGGTTCATCTCCGGCTTGATGCCCACGTCGTACATGTAGACCGGCGAGCCCTCGTGGTCCGGGCCCGGAAGGGCCTCACGGAAGTTGCCGTCGTTGTCCAGCCGGACCAGGCCGCCGGGTCCTCCGCCATCGACATCGCCGAGCATCGATATCAGCATCCCGCCGGGCACGGCGTAGAGGGTGTGCGGGCCACGGTAGCCGGTCGGATCCAGGCTCAGCGTGCGCACCAGCCGGGGCGCCTTCGGATTGGCGGCTACATCATAGATGAAGAGCTGGTTGGAGAAGAGGCCACCGGCGAAAATGCGGCCCGCATCCGCCGTGTAGCCGAAGTGGTGCGCCTCGTTACCGGTCGTTGACGCTTCGGCACGGTCGACGATTCGCCCGAACGTGGCGGACCCGGGGTCGGCGTCTACCACGGAGATGAAATCAGGCTCATGCTCATCGGCGTCACGTGTCCACACGTACACGACAGACTCGTGTTCGCCGGGCTCCAGCCCACGCACGAAGACCGACTCGTCGGTCGCCGTGCGGTGGCCTAGGGCGAGGCTGCCGCCCGTCAGGGCCAGGGCCACGCCGGCCCCGGCCAGAAGGATGTGCTTCATGGGTGCCTCCGTTGCAGGTTGGCCCCACGTTATGCCTTGCCGCCGGGTATGACCAAGGCTAGACTGGCCGATACCGGTTCATTTATGCCACAGGGGGTCCCTGGCATGACCGCGTCCGTGATTCCCGCCCGTGTCTCGCTGGTTCTGATCCCCGAGGTGATGGTTTCGGCCCTCACCGGCCTCTTTGACGTCCTCAACTGCTTCACGACCCTGGGGACGTTCGACGATGCCGTGCCCGACCAGCCGCCGTTTCAGGTGGAAATCGTGGGGGCCGGCCGGTCGCCGGTCAATACGGCGAGCGGTGTTCCGATGGCGCCCACGCGCACCTTCGACGACGTACCTGCCACGGACATCGTGATTGTCCCCTCGCTGCTGGTGGACCGGGGAGAGTGGGTCCGGGGCCGCTATCCCGAGGTGGTCGGCTGGCTCGGTGCCATGCATGAGGGGGGCGCCCTGCTCTGCTCGGCCTGCTCGGGCGTGCTGCTGGTGGCCGAGACCGGGCTGCTGGACGGCCACGACGCCACGGTCCACTGGGCCTACGCCCGCACCTTCACGCAGAACTTCCCGGATGTCCGCCTGCGGCTCGAGCGTGTCCTGGTTGCGAGCGGTGACCGCGAGCAGTTCGTGATGTCGGGCGCGTCGGCCTCGTGGCACGACCTGGTGCTGTATCTGGTGGCACGGACCGTAGGCCCCGCGGCGGCGCAGGCCATCGCGAAGTTCCTGCTCCTGCAGTGGCACGCCGACGGGCAGGCGCCTTACGCCGTCTTCCAGCCTCACATGGAACATGGTGACGCCGAGGTGCTGGAGGCCCAGCGCTGGCTGGCGGAGCATTATCCTGTGGCGAGCCCCGTCGAGCAGCTCGTGCGCCGATCGCACCTCCCCGAGCGGAGCTTCAAGCGCCGGTTCAAACAGGCCACGGGACTGGCTCCCGTGAGGTACGTGCAGCAGCTCCGCGTCCGGGAGGCCCAGCGACAGCTGGAGCGCACCGACGAACCGGTCGAGAAGATCAGCTGGAACGTCGGGTATGAGGACCCGGCCTTCTTTCGCCGGCTCTTCAAACGCGTGGCCGGTATCCCGCCGGCCGCCTACCGGCGGAAGTTCCGGATCCCGGAGATCTAGAAGCAGGGGTGGGGCCGCAGGCTCGTCAAAGGTTTGCTGGTCTCCGTGTAATGGAATAGAGTCCATGGCAACGCCGACTCCCACCGGAGATCCCATATGCACACCCGATCCTCCCTGCTGCTTGGTGCCGCGCTGGCGCTCCCCACTGCCCTGCCCGCCCAGGACCTCCAGGTCCCCGACGACTGGACCTGGACCACCGACGCCCCCGCCACCCAGGCCACCGCCCAGGATGTCGGGGCCGATGAGTTCCGCTACGTCCGGATGCCCCCCGGCTGGCATGTCACCACCACCACCAGCGGCATCACCATGTTCCCGAAGGACCGGACCGTGGATGGCCGCTTCGGCGTAGAGGTGGAGGCGTTCTGGTTCCCGAACCGCGTCAACGGCGAGTGGGCGATGCCGGGCGAGGCGCCCTGGGGGCTCGCGTTCGACCACGCCGAGTCCACGCCGGACAATCCCCATCGGATGGAGTTCCTGATCCGCCGCGATGGGGCCGTAGCCCTCCGGGCCATGATGGACGGCGAGACCCGGATGCTGGCGGAATGGAAGAGCGACTCGACCGTGAAGCCGCACAACGGGAAGGACATCATCAAGTACGTGCTGCGGATGGAATACGTGAACGAGCGCGTCACCTTCGCGGTGAACGGGAAGCAGATCCTGAACGTGGAGGTGGGCCCGGCGCCGTACGCGGTGGTGCCCGGACTCCGTGTGGGGCCCGGGCTCAACCTGCACGTGTCGCGCTATGATCTGCTGAAGCCGCTGGCGCCGCCGAAGAGCTAGGTCAGGCGGTCAGGCGGTCAGGCGGTCAGGCGGTCAGGCGGTCAGGCGGTCAGGCGGTCAGGCGGTCAGGCGGTCCAGAAGATAATGCCCGTCCTGACCGCCTTGTCCGTCTCGTCCGCCTTGTAGTCCGTCCGCCCTTTCTCTCAAACCCCCTTCGCAAACCCCGAGAACGTGAACCGGTAGCTCTGTCCGGTCGAGTCGTACTCCGCGCGGAAGCTGCGCGGATACTCGCCGGCCATGCCGGGGATGTCCGGAATGGGCAGGTCGAACGACTTCCTCTCGAGCAGCATGGCCTTGGTCACCATCGGCTCGATGAAGATCGGCTTGCCACCGTAATACCCGAGCACCATGGAGCCGCGGAACAGGCTGGTGCTCTTGAGCTCCGAATCCAGAAGCGAGTGCATCCCCATCCCGGGCACGCAGAGCCCGACGAGCGTGTCCGTCCCGATCATTTTCGCGTCTGGCGGTGGCAGGGGCATGTCGATCATGTCGTAGCCGGCCGCGAGGGAAGCGGGCTTCGAACGGTTGGAGCAGTCGATCGCCATGCGCTCATCATTCGAAATGCCATAGAAATGGAAGTCGAAGTGCGGCGTGAGGTACGGCCCTGGCGGGTGGCCGGTCGGCTCCCAGTACATCGTCAGCTGCCGGAGCCCTGTCCGGTCGCCAACCGAGGCGGGAAGGGCCAGCTCGGCTAGGGTCTTGGGGGGCCAGGCCATTTCCCCTCCTCCGCCGGCGCGTTCTCGATGGCGGCGAGCGGGACGGTTGCTCCGGCGTCAAGGACCGAGTCGCCCTGCGTCCGGGCCCAGGTGCAGACCTGGCTTCCATAGGCGTCCGCGCATTCCCCCTGCACCTCAACGATCGGTACTTCCTTCCTGGCACAGGCCGTCGCCACGATGGCAATCGCGACGAGGCCGACGGCGCAAATCCTGCGATCCATCGTTCCTCCATCCATGAGTGGGATATGTGGGTATGGCGCCGCACGGTCCGGGAGGTCCGCAAGCACGGGTAAGTAATGGTCAGGTACAGGGAAAGAACAGGGCGGGGAAAAGCAGGCGGTCAGGCGGTCGGACGGTCAGGCGGTCGGGCGGTCAGGCGGTCAGGCGGTCAGGCGGTCAGGGCGGTCAGGGCGGTCAGGGCGGTCAGGGCGGTCAGGGCGGTCAGGGCGATCAGGGCGGTCCAGAAGTTAGCGTCCGTCCTGACCGTCTTGTCCGTCTTGACCGCCTTGTTAACGTCCGCCCTGTTCACGCCTTCCGCGTTCCCTTCGCGATCCCCACCACCGTAATGGCGAGCACCGGGCAGTGCGCCGAGAGCACCACCCGCTCCGTGACGCTGCCAACCTCCACGTCAATCTCCTCGGGGGCACCTCGCCCCCGGGTCGCCATGATGATCAGGTCGCAATCCTCCGCCTCGGCGACACTGGTGATGGTCCGGCTCGCCCCCGAGCCCATCACCCGGGTCTCCGTGTCGATCCCGACCTCCTGAAGGGCCGCCGCAACCGACTCGAGGTAATGCTGAAGCCGGGGGACCTCCGCCTCGGTCTCCGGCACGGTCAGCAGCACGACGCTGCTGTCGAACAGCCGGGCGATGATCCGCGCAGACGGGAGGGCTTCCTCCGAATCCACCGAGCCGTCCAGGCTGACGACCAGCCGCTTGAATGCCGTGTGACGGCTGGTCCACGCGTCAGTGGGCCGGATCAGCAGGACCGGCAGTTCCGTTTCCCGGACGACGGCGGTCGCAATGTTGCGGCCGAGGATCTTGTCCACCCGCGAGCGCCCATGCGTCGCCATCACGATCATGTCGGCATGGCTCTCGATCCCGTGGCGGCCGATCTCCTCCGGGATGGAGCCGCTCCGGAGACTGATCCCGACGTTGAGGCCGCGCTGCCGGAGTGTTTCCGCCATCCGGTTGAGATAGGCCTCGGTGGCGGACTTCTGCTCGACCGCCTCCCCGTACCGTCCCGGCGCTCCGCGCTCACGGACATCAGATCAATCCGGCCCGAGGTTCTCCGGGCCAGGGTTTCGGCCACCCGGATCGCATGCTCGGCGAGGGCGGACCCGTCGAGCGGCACCATGATCCGCTCGATCCCGAAATCGTCTTCGGGCATGTCGTTGCGCTGGAAGGGCAACAGGTACTGGCCCGCGAAGAACCGTCCGAGGTGCTCGTCGAGCGGCCGGGGCGTGCCCAACTGGTAGCGGAACCGGCTGAAGACGAGGTACAGGACGGGAATGAAGAGCAGGTAGGTCCACGCACCCTCGAAGAAGCGCTCCTCGAAAATGATCACCGTGGCCGCGGTCGTCAGCAGGGCCGCGATGATCGTGCCTCCCAGCGTGGCGGCCGCGCCGCCGGAGAACTCCGCCTTCAGGTTCCGCAGCAGCCGTTTGGCCGCGGCCCACCCGGTCATGCTGAGGAGGATGAACACCCCGGCCGCGTAGATCGCGAGGTAGGTCTCCTCGTGGGTGCCGAATGCGAGGAAGCAGAGGGCGACGATGGCCACCTCGACCCAGACCGGCTTGTCCGCCACGTCGAAGTCGTTCCGGAGGCCGAGCCATGCCGGGATGTAGTGCCGGTAGCGGAGCCCCAGGGCCAGGTTCTGGATGCCCTGGGCGCTCGCGGCGGCGGCGGACGCGAGGACCAGCACACCGATCATCGTCCCGATCCAGGGCAGCGGCGTCGGCAGCAGGTGGTCCATCGTCTGAGTGAAGACGGACACGTGCGTGTCGCTCAGGTTCGCCTCCGCGAGAATCGCCGGGCCGACGATGAGCATGGTGAGGCACGTGGTGCCCATGATGATGATCAGGCTCCCGAACGCCTTCCGGCTCCGCTCCGCGTTGGTGCCCTCGTAGGCCGCCACGAGGTTGGCGAAGATCTCGATGCCGGTCATCAGCGCCAGGATCCGAGCGAAGCCACCCAGCGTGAAGTGGAAGTAGTCCGGGGTGAAGGCGCGCAGATTGATGGTCGGCAGGTGGAATCCGCGCTGCCAGATCGTGGCGACGATCATGGTCCAGAGCAGCAGGAGGACCCCCAGGGTGGCTGGTCCGAATGCGCGGGCGGCGGTCTTGGGCCCCCGGTTCACCAGCGCGCCGATGCCGATGCTGATCAGGACCGCGACCAGCGTCCGGAGCGGCAGCCCTGCCACGGCCCCGTTGAGCGCCGGGAGCCGGTCGGCCATGAACGTCACCAGCGCCGCGATGCTGACCAGGAACGTCAGCGTATACTCGACGAACGTGATGCCCGCGTTCACCTTCACCGCCCAGGACCCGAACTCCTCCTCGGTCAGCCCGCTCCCGCCGCTCCCGTCCACCACCCAGCGCATCACCAGCCGGTACATCGCCGAGACCATCACCACCGTGAACACCACCAGCCAGATGCTGGCCCCGAACGTCACCTCGGCGACGCCGGCGATCACGATCAGCTTGAGGAAAGGCCCGAAGACGTAGAGGGGAGAGGTGGCCGGATCACCGCCGCCGGCAAGGGCACCCTGGAAGGCGTTGGAAAGTCGGTGGGAGACGTGAGCCATGCGGGAAGATAAAGGGGGGCAGGCGGTCGGGCGGTCGGACGGTCAGGCGGTCGGGCGGTCAGGCGGTCAGGCGGTCAGGCGGTCAGGATCGACCGAAGCTAGCGTCCGCCCTGTCCGCCTTGTCCGCCTCGTCCGTCCTGTTTTCATCCGCCTTGACAATCATCCGGAAATACGGCGCCATCACATCCGCCAGCTGCTGCGCCAGAGCGGCATCCGCGCGGGTGTAGGAAACGGAGGTTCGCATGACAACCAGCGCACCTAGGATCCGGTTGAATGCCCGGAGCGGCACGATCACCCGGCAACTCGTCCCGTCACTGTCGGTCTCGATCGCATAAGGCAGCTCCCCCTTCAGCACCCCCGCCGATGACCGGTCGGCCCAGTCCTCCTCGGCAAGCTGGTCAAAGGTGCGGTCGTCCCCCGCCTCGAAAAGGCGGACCCGGGTGTCCCCATGGTGAAGCGCGAAGGTGAGCCGCTCGAAGCCCATGGCCTGTCGGGCCTCGCGCGCGAAGTGCAGCGTCGCCCCGCCCAGCTCGTCGGCGGTGGCCAGCACCTGGGTCAGGGTGGACAGGTGCCCGGGCACGCTCCGCATCATGCTCAGCTGTCCGCGGAGCACATGCCGCTGCCACAGGAGGACGAAGCCCTCCACCCGCGGCGCCACCAGGTCACCCACGCGCGCCAGCAGGTCCAGGTCGGACGCGGAGTAGAACCCCCGGCCATGGCAACCGATGAAGAGATAGCCCGTGACCCGGTCGAGCACATGGAGCCGGATGCCGATGGCGCTCCGGAGCCCGCCGCCCGCCTGGGTCAGTGTCTGCACGGGCCAGATGGGGCCGCTCGGCTCGAGGGCCGTATCGGGTGAGATGAAGCGGTCGCCGTGCTCGAAGATGCGCACCAGGTCCATGTGGCTCCGGCTCACGATCAGCGCCGGCTGTGACCAGAGCGCGCCGGAGTCATGGTCAGCGAGGCGGTACCACTGCTCGCCACCGGTATCCGGGATGAGGATCTCCAGGTGGTCATGCGGCAGGAGCGGGAGCAGCGCGTCGCCCAGGGCCCGCGCGTAGTCGCGAGGCGTCGCGCTCTCAATGCCCGCCTTGCCCACCTCGCTGAACAACTCCACCAGACGGTCGGCCGGTGTGTCCTCGTGCCGCTCGCCGGCCTCCATCTCGGGATCGGTTTCGTCCAGCTTGACCTCGTCCCATCGCCGGGCGACCCGCGCCATCATCGGTCCGATGCGCCGGGCGACGTCGTTGAGCGTGTTCTGCTCCGCCTCGCCGTAAATCCCGTAGCGGAGGTCAGCCATCAGGATGAGCCCGACGTCCATGGCGCCGTATCGGACCGTCTGGGTCATGACGGAGGGGTACGCCCGGCGCACCCGGCGCTCGAGCGCAACCAGCGCGTCGGCCGGCAGGTAGGGCGCGGCGCGCGGGACCTCGAGGTGGTCCTGCTCCAGCGCCTCGGGCCCGACCAGCACGGGGTCCCGCCCGGGTGGCATGATCCAGAGCCCCATGAGATCGTGCGGCAGCCAGGGGCCGATCGAACCGGAGAGCGCCTCGTGCCAGGTCCGGAACGCACCCCAGTCCACCTCCCACGGATTGAGCCGCAGGAGGGGCAGGGCGTCAGGGTCGAAGTCCCTGTCGGAGCCGGGGATGGAAGCGTCCGTCATGCGCCCCTGAAGGAGCAGGAGTTGTGCCCTCGGCCGGGCACCGTGGAAGGGGCTGCATTGACATACCCCCACCCCCTATGTATCGTTGGTGCGGGACCCGGCGAACAAAGTGAACCTGAGACCATGGGTAAGTGCATGAAAGACATCGTGTTGCATATCGAAGGCATGAGTTGCGGACATTGCCTGAACGCCGTAAGCAAGGCGGTCGGCAATCTCCAGGGTGTGACCCCCCGCTCGATCCGCATGGGACGCGCGGAATTGCAGTATGACGAGAACATGGTGAACCCCGCGCAGATCATTGCAGCCATCACGGAAGAAGGATACACCGCGACCGAGGCACCGGCAGCATGAGCATCGCGAAGGTGGTGGTGACGGTTGCCGGCCTGATCCTGATCGGGTTGGTGAACTGGTGGTTTTTTGGAGGGTCGAGAGGTCAAGGAGTCGAGAAGTCGAGGCCACTGAGCTCCTCGACCACTCGACCTCTCGACCTCTAGACGACAAGAAGATGCCCAGCAAAACCACCATCCCGGTAACCGGCATGACCTGCGCCGCGTGCAGCGGCCGGATCCAGCGCACCCTGGAGAAGACCCCCGGCGTCGACAGCGCCAGCGTGAACCTGATGACCAACCAGGCCACGGTGACGTTCGACCCCGACACGATCACGACTGAAGGGCTGGTCGAGACCATCCGGGAGACCGGATACGGCGCAAGCATGCCGGTGGACCACGCGATGGGCGGGCACGCGGGCCATGACGGGATGAATCACGCGGCGATGGACCACGGTGCCGCGCGCCTGGAGTGGAAGCTCGGCGTGAGCTTCGTGGCCGCGGTCCTCGCGATGCTGCTCTCGGTCCCGCTCATGATGCGCGAAGTGATGACAACGGGGGTTGACCCGTTCATGCGCCTCATGATGCCGCTGGCGGCCTGGATGAGTTCCGCCACGCCCTGGCTCTACAACCTGCCTGCGGGCGCGCTCCGCTTCATCCTCCTCGGCATCACCCTGCCGGTCATCGGGTGGGCCGGCCGGCATTTCTACACACGGGCCTGGTCGGCATTCCGGCACCACAGCGCGGACATGAACACGCTGATCGCCGTCGGCACCGGCGCCGCGTTCATCTGGAGCGTGGCAATGACGTTCGGCGCGCCCTGGTTCGAGGCGCGCGGCCTCACCCCGGCCGTGTACTACGAGCCGGTGACCTGGATCGTCGCCCTCATCCTGCTGGGCAACGTGCTCGAGGCGCGAGCGAAGCACCGCACCACCGGAGCCATACGGCGCCTGCTGGATCTGCAGCCATCCGTCGCGCATGTGATGCGCGGGGACGAGATCACCGACGTGACGGTCGAGGAGGTCGCGGTCGGCGACCAGCTCCTCGTCAAGCCGGGGGAGAGCATTCCGGTGGACGGGCTGGTCACGTCCGGGCACACCGCGGTGGACGAGTCCATGTTGACCGGTGAGCCGATCCCGGTGGAACGCGGCCCGGGTGACGATGTCACCGGAGCCACGCTCAACAGTACCGGCGCCTTCCGGATGCAGGCGGTCCGGGTCGGGGCGGACACGACACTCGCCCGGATCGTGCGCCTGGTGCAGGAAGCGCAGGGCTCGAAGGCCCCCATCCAGAAGCTGGCCGACCGGGTGTCGGCGATCTTCGTCCCCGTGGTGATCTCCCTCGCGATTGCGACGTTCGTGATCTGGTTCGATCTCGGCCCGGCTCCCGCCTATCTCCATGCGCTGGTGGCCGCGGTGACCGTGCTGATCATTGCCTGCCCCTGCGCCATGGGGCTCGCCGTACCGACCGCCGTCATGGTGAGCACGGGTCGCGGCGCGGAGGGCGGCGTGCTGATCAAGGGCGGCGAGCCACTCGAGCGCGCGGCCCACATCAATGTCGTCATGCTGGACAAGACCGGCACGATCACGCTGGGCAGGCCGCAGGTGACCGAGGTGGTCGCCGCGACGGGACACGAGCAGGAAGAGGTGCTCGCCGTGGCTGCCTCGCTGGATCAGGAGAGCGAGCATCCGCTGGCCTCGGCCATCGTGGCCGGCGCGGGCGATCGCGGTCTCACGCTCGAGCGCCCCGCGGGTGTCATGGCCGTGACCGGCCGGGGCGTCCGCGGCAGCCTTGCGGGCCAACTGGTCCTGGTTGGAAACGCCCGGCTCATGGAGGAGAACGGCATCGCAGTGTCCTCACTGGCCGGCACTTCGACACGGCTGGCGGAGCAGGCCCGGACCCTGGTCTACGTCGCGCGGGGCGGGAGATTCCTGGGCCTGGTCGCCATTGCCGACCCGATCCGTCCAACCAGCGCCGAGGCTGTCAGGGCACTTCGTAACATGGGCATCGACGTCGTCATGGTCACGGGGGACCAGCCCGCCACGGCGAACGCGGTGGCGGCGGAGGTCGGCATCGATCACGTCATTGCCGGCGTCCTGCCCGAGCGGAAGCTCGAGGAGATCCGGAAGCGCCAGAGCGAGGGCAAGGTCGTTGCCATGGCCGGCGACGGCTTGAACGACGCTCCCGCCCTGGCCCAGGCGGATGTCGGCATCGCCATGGGGACCGGCACCGATGTCGCCATGGAAGCGGGAGACATCACCCTGGTTCACGGCGACCTGCAGGGCGTCCGCCGCGCGATCGTCATCTCCCGCAGCACGCTCCGGGTAATCCGCCAGAACCTGTTCTGGGCGTTCATCTACAACATCATCGGCATCCCGGTAGCCGCGGGTATTCTCTACCCGGCCTTCGGGATATTGCTCTCCCCCGCGATCGCCGCGGCCGCGATGGCGTTCTCGAGCGTGAGCGTGGTGGGGAACAGTTTGCGGCTGAAGAGGGCGTAAAAGAACGGAGAGTAGTTGAATCGTTAAGTCGTTGAGTAGTATCTCGACGGCGAGGCTGTTGCGACTCAACCACTCAACGACTCAACCACTCAACGACTAACGGACCCGTCCCATGCCCACCATCCCACCTCCCCCCTGTGCCTGCGGCACCCGCCCCGGCGACGGCAGTCACGCCGTCGGCGTCGACCCCGAGATCAAGAAGTCGGTCACCACCCGGCTCCGTCGGATCGAGGGCCAGGTGCGCGGCCTCCAGCGCATGGTGGACGAAGAGCGCTACTGCGCCGATGTGCTGACGCAGGTGTCGTCGGTGCACGAGGCCCTCCGCGGTGTCGCCCGCGAGCTCATGAAGAACCACCTGAAGCATTGTGCGTCGGAGGCGATCCGTTCCGGCGACGAGGAGCAGGCGGAGGCGATGTACGAGGAGCTGGTGGAGTTGATGTATAAGAATGCGAGGTGAAGAGGAGGGGCAAGTGGCAAGTGGTAAGTGCAACGGGAAAGTGTTAAGTGGCAAGTGGGGTCGCGATGGCCACGCCACTCGCTACTCGCTACTCGCTACTCGCCACTTGCCGTTTTTCTACAGTTTCACAAAAAAGAACGCCGCCCCCAGCACCAGATACACGGTCAACAGCAGGACTCCCTCGAACCACGTTGTCTCGCCATCCTCAGCGATGGCATTGACAGCCAGGGCGGCTCCTGCGATGGCCACGAGTTCGAGCGGGTTGCTGAACACCAGGTTCATCGGCGTCCCGAGGAGCCAGGACACGATAACCAGCACGGGGGCCATGAAGAGCGCCACCTGGACCGTCGAGCCCACGGTGATGCTCATGACCATGCCCATCTGGTTCTTCCGCGCGAAGTAGATCGCCGCCACGTATTCTGCCGCATTTCCCACGACGGCGAGCACCGTAATGCCGAGGAAGAACTCGCTCAGCCCAAGCTGAGTGGCGGTGGCGGTGAGCGCTCCCGAAACCAGTTCTGCCTCGAGGGCAATGACCGCGGTCGCACCCACCAGGACCCCAATCGCCTTCCAGGCCGACCAGGTCGCCGGCTCGCCGTCATGCTCCCGGGCAAAGACATCACGATGCGTGACCAGCGAATACACGAGGTTCGCCGCGTAGGCCAGGATGAGCACCACCGACACGGCAAGACTGAGTTTTTCCTCAAGACTGCCGAGTCCAGGCTCGCCCACGCCGCGCTCTGTGAAGTCGAACAGCGCGGGGACCAGCAACGCGATCATGGAGAGAATGAGCAGGCTGCCCAGTCGACTGGCGTTCGCCCGCTTGAACCGCTGGCGCGTGCGGCCGATGCCACCCACCACCGCCGCCAGGCCCAGCCCCAGCAGGCTGTTGCCGATGATTGACCCGGTAATCTGCGCCTTCACCACCTCGGCGTGGCCGGCGGACAGGACGAGCAGGGCAAGCACCAGCTCCGCCGTGTTCCCGAACGTCACGTTCAGGAGGCCGCCGACGGACGGCCCTACCCGCCGGGCCAGCTGCTCCGTGGCGCGCCGGGTCCATTCCGCGAGGGGCACGATCGCCGCCGCGGATACCGCGAACACGACCAGGGGCGGGGCGGATACCAGCCACGCCAGCACCAGCGAGACGGGGACCAGGAGGAGCAGGAGGGAGAAGATCATGGGCGCAAGGTAGGCCCGAGGGCGCCCGGCGGGATGTGATCTGGGGCGGGGAGGGCGGACAGGGCGGACAGGATATAGTGATTCCGACTGCCGACGGCGTTGCAGAACTGCTCCACTTACCACCTTACCACTTGCCACTCGCCACTCGCCGCTCGCTACTCGCCGCTCGCCACCGCCTTCATCTCCACCGTTTCCCCCAGCCGCTCCATGTCCTTCACCACCGTCCGCGCCCCGCCCAGCACGATCAGGCCGCCGACCATGCCGACCAGCGGCAGGAGCAGGACGGCCTGGGCGAGGCCGAAGATGTCAGACAGCTTACCGATCAGGGGAAAGGCGATCGCGTCGCCGGCCAGGTGGATGAAGAGCAGGTACGCACCGGCCACAGTAGCGCTGATTCGCATGGGGACCACGTCGAAGATCACCGCCGCGATCGGACCGTTGTACCAGGACAGGAAGAAGAACGCGGCACAGGAGACCGGAACGAAGAGCGAGATGTCCCGGATGAGCAGCAGCCAGACCGTGATCGGGCTGCCAATCAGGAAACCCGCGGTGACCGTGATGATTCGCGCGCGCCGGGTGTAGCGGCCCAGCCAGTCGGCAAGGAGGCCGCCCGCCAGGATGCCCGCCGTCCCGAAGATGAAGCCCCACTTGCCGAGGAGGGCCGCGGCTTTGCCGGGCGTGAGCCCAAGCTCCCGGCTCATGAACGTCGGCCCCCAGCCGACGATCCCGTTCATGCCGAACGAGATGAGCGCACCGCCGATGAAGATGTAGACCAGGGTCGGCGTGCGGAACACCACGCGCACTGCGGAGAACATCTCGTCGACCGCCTCGCCGATGTTGCCGCCGAACGGCGTCTCGTCGGCCTCATCAAGCTGGAACTTCCGGACCCACTGATAGATGTTGACTGCGAGGCCGGCCGCGATCCCGATACTGAGGGCGGCGATGTCGAACTGCGAGTCGCTGCCGAGGAAGAGGTCGAGGATGAGGGCCACCACCATGCCGAGCCCGCTCCCGACCAGGAGCGGGATGAACATCCTTCCGACATGGGTAAGACCCATTTCCATCCGCCGCAGGTACTTCGCGACGGGAACGGTCTCGAGGATCCGGCTCGGGTCCCTGAGCCGTGCGGCCAGCACCGCGCAGACGAATCCCGGGACACCCACGAAAAAGAACGCGGTGCGCCAGCCGTAGCGCGCTTCCAGGATTCCGCCCAGGTAGATGCCGAGCACGCCGCCGACTGCCACGCCCGCGGAGAGAATGCCCATCGCGAAGGCGCGGCGGCGGCCGGGATAGTAGTCGGCGACGAGGCTGTTCGCCGCCGGGCCGTACGCCGCCTCGCCGATGCCGACCGACGCCCGGCAGAGAAAGAGCTGGGTGAAGCCCCGCACCAGCCCCGAGAATATGGTGAAGACGCTCCAGAGGGCGACGCCGCCCGCGATCACGGCGCGGCGGCTCCGGAGGTCGCTGATCACCCCGAACGGGAGCGCGCAGATG
>CAWGSK010000034.1:0-230906 GCA_963825055.1 uncultured Gemmatimonadales bacterium | reverse complement strand
TCATGCGTGAGACCGCCGGGGGGCCCGTGACCGGCCGGGGAATCAACGCGCTTCAGCTGTTCTGGGACGGTACGCGCTGGTGGGTGAAATCCGTGATGTGGGACGACGAGCGACCGGACAATCCGGTTCCTCCGGCATACGGCGGGGAACGCGTGGAGACCCATGAGTAGCTTCTCCCGCAGTCGCCCGCCGGAACCCTGTCCGGCCTGTGGATCGACCGACGCAATCCCGATCGTCTATGGCTTTCCGGGCAGCGCCCTGGCCGAGGCGTCCATGCGGGGGGAGGTCGTGCTCGGCGGGTGCATGGTCCAGGAGGGTAATCCGGCATGGTGCTGTCGTCGCTGCGAGACCCGCTGGGGATTGGAGGATAAGGAGCAGTGAGAACCGCCACATTCCTGAGCTGCCTGTCGCTCGCGTGCGCAACCCTGGCCGGCTGCGCGCCCACGCCCTCCGGAGACGCTCCCACCGGCAGGGCCGCAACCCTGCTTGCCGCCGCCCCCGGAGAGTGGATCCAGGCCTCGACCCCGCACACACGTCTGCATCTCCTCCGGGGTTCCTGGCCAGCGCGGCCCTCGGTCAATCCGGCATCGCGCGTCGAGGCGGCCCGGTCAGCCGTGCTGAAGCGCCTCGACCTCGACGGATTCACGTCGACCATCGACGTGTTCTACGTCGGGAGCCGGAAGGACATGCGTCGCTTCACGGGGTACGGTGTCACGGGATACGCCTGGCCCGGGGAGGACACCGTCATGCTGGTGTACAACGCCGACTGGCGCGCCTTCGAGCGGCACGAGTTCACCCACGTCATCGCGGTATCCGCATGGGGCACCCCGGCCAGGCCTGACCCCGCCATGTCCGAAGGCCTCGCGGTGCTGGTGGATGGCGACTGCGCCGGTGTGCCGGTGGACCGGGTCGTACGCACCATGGATGCCCGTGGCCTGCTCCTTCCACTTGACCGGCTCCTCCACGCCTTCCGCGTCGAGGACGACCTGGTCGCCTATCTCGAGGCGGGATCACTGCTGGGGCATGTCGAGTCCCGGTTCGGAACCGCGGGACTCCGGCAGGCGTGGTCGGGGGGTATGGCATCGCTGCCCGGCGTGACCGGGCTCTCGCCGGCCGCGCTGGAGCGTGAGTGGCTCACGGCGCTCCGCGACGCCTGGGAGCCCCTCCCCGGGACCGCATGGGATGCCATCCGCGCCGGGGGGTGTGGTATTTCGCTCCCGTGAGCTCCGGCTAGATTACATGGCAGCCGGGCACGGGCCCGGCGCCACCGCAGGAGGAAGCATGTCCAAGCAGGAGGAGCGTCGCATCGCGGCGCTGGCCCGCAAGAACGCCGCCCGGGTCAAGCCGCCCGTCCAGGAACGGGCGACGCAGTACGATGACACCCTGAAGCACCGGCCGGAAGAGCAGGATGCCGAGACGCGCCGTCTCTTCAAGGATATGAAGAAGCGGGAGTTCTGACGCGCTCCCGGGGGCGGTGACCTCCGACACGGCCCGGCACCGGCCCGACCGCCACCTTCCCGGTCGGGGCCCCGCAGACGGGGGCAGGCAAGACAAACCGCTTCCGGGAGGAGACATGCGTCGCAGTATCCTGCTCGCCGCCCTGTTAATGGTACCATCCGTCCTGGCGTCCCAGGCCACGGCTTCCACCGCCTGCGCCGCCGACTCGACCCTCATCGCCGAACTCCGCGACTTCATGAACCGCCACGCATTCAGCGGCGATCATCAGACCCTCGGCGACATGCCCGACTCGACGGCCAGCTCGGGGATGGGCGACCGCGCGACGATCGTACGGGACGAAGCGATCTGTCGCCAGGCCCTTCGACCCTACACGGAGGCCGTTTTCAACGGGACAGAGCCGGTGTCCACGGTGCAGGCGGGAGTGGCCGTGGCGAACGTGGACCACTTCTACTTCGTGCTCGCACCAGAGGCCGCACCGGGCCCGCAGATGGTCGTCGTTACCGACGAGCAGTGGAAACTGGTCGCCCTGTTCGACCTTTACGGCAGGACGGGCGGTTGACCTGGATTGACCCTGCCATGAGCCATGCCTACCGCGTCTGCTGGGAGTACGAGGTGGCGGAGGAGGCCACCGGGGCATTCGAGCGATTCTACGGCCCCGAGGGGGCCTGGAGCCGGTTCTTCGCCGACTCCCCCGCGTGGCTCGGGACTTCCCTCCTCCGTGACGCGTTCGTACCGGGCCGGTACATCACGATCGACACCTGGCGCACCCAGGCGGAGTACGAACTGTTCCTCGGCAGGAACGCGGCGGCCTACGAGACGCTGGACCAGCAGGGCGGCACCTGGACGGTGCGGGAGCGGCGACTGGGCGTGCTCGCGTAAACGGTGACGGGCAGGCGATAAGGACATCGTGCGCCGAGGTGTTGAGTCGAGGGCCGGCCATGGTTCCCGCGGTCAGCCTCGACGGGGTTATCATTCGAACATTCGCGCCGCCACACTCCCCCGCGAGGTGACGCCCATGTCGGTATTCAGCAACCCTGCCTCGGCGGCCCGGGAACACGCCGAGGCCTACATCCCCGCGGTCCTCGACCTTCTGGGCGACCGTGATCCGTGCGCCGTCCTCCGCGAGACGCCCTTTGCACTCTCGGAATCGGTTCGCGGCCTGGCCGAGTCGTCCTGGCACACCGCCGAGGCGCCGGGGAAGTGGTCGATCGCCGAGGTCTTCCAGCACCTCGCCGACAGTGAACTCGTCTGGGGGTACCGGCTCCGCATGGTGCTGTCGCATGACCGCCCGGAGCTCCCCGGTTACGACCAGGACCTCTGGGCCAGCCGGCTGCATTATCAGGAGGCCGATCCGCAGGAAGCGCTCGAGCTGTTCACGATCCTCCGGCACGCCAACCTTCGCCTGCTCGACGGCGCGGATGATGTCGACATGCAGCGGGTCGCGGTACACCACGAGCGGGGCGAGGAGAGCGTGTCCCACATGATCCGTCTCTATGCCGGGCACGATCTTGTGCACCGCCGGCAGATCGACCGCATCCGGCGCCAGGTGGCATGAGCGACGCTCCGGGGCGGGATCGCCCGGCCGCCATCCAGGAACTGCTGGACGCTAACCGCGCCTGGGCGGCAGGCGTGACGGCAGACGACCCGGCCTTCTTCCGCCGCCTCTCCACCCAGCAGGCTCCCCGCTTTCTCTGGATCGGCTGCTCGGACAGTCGGGTACCGTCGAACCAGATCGTCGGCCTGATGCCGGGCGAGGTCTTCGTCCACCGGAACGTCGCCAACCAGGTCATCCACAGCGACCTCAACTGTCTCTCGACCATCCAGTTCGGCGTGGACGTGCTGGCAGTTCGGCACATTATCGTCTGCGGCCACTATGGCTGCGGCGGCGTCGCGGCAGCGCTGAGGGGCGAACGGCACGGCCTCGTGGACAACTGGTTGCGGCATCTCGAGGACCTGGCCCACAGCCATCGCGAGTCGCTGGACAGTCTTGGCGGCGAGGCCGCACGCCTCCGGCTGCTGGCCACCCTGAACGTGGTTCAGCAGGTGGTCAACGTGGCGCAGACCACGGTCATACAGGATGCGTGGGAGCGCGGCCAGCCCCTCACGATCCACGGCTGGATCTACGGGCTGGAAGATGGCCTGCTGCGCGACCTCGGCGTGAGCATGAGCCGGGATACCGCCGTCCGTGACACCGCACAGGCGGCATTCGGCCGGCTCGCGGCCGAGGAAGGCCGGGTCGTCACGGCATGAGCGTGAGCGCGAGCTTCCGCACCTTCGCGCTGGAGCAGCTGGGCCGCGTGCTTCCCGGAGCCCTGCGGTCCCGGGCCATGTTCGGCGGGGTGGGGATCTACGCGGGAGAGCGGTTCTTCGCCCTGATGGATGATGACACGCTATACCTGAAGGCCGGGACGGAGACGCGCGAGCGCTTCGTGGAGGCGGGCATGCCGCCCTTCGCCCCATACGGTGACGACAGCCATGTCATGCAGTACTACGCCGTCCCCGCCGATCTCCTCGAGTCACCCGACGACCTGCGCGAGTGGGTGGAGCTGGCCCTCTCGGTGGCGTCCGTCCCCCGCCGGCGCTCACTGAAGCGGTAGCCTCGCCTGGTCGCTTTTCGCCCTTCGCTTTCGCCAGTTCGGAGTCCCCATGTCCCCCAAGGCCAAGGTCAACATCCGTCGCGCCGTCCAGGACGACCGCGAGTGGATCCTCCCGCTCGTCACCCGCATGCACGAGTTCGGGCCGCCGCCCTGGCGGCCGCTCGATCAGATGGACCAGGCCGTGCAGGAGTCGATCGACACCGGACTGACCGAACAACCCGCCGGCTCGGCGGTCCTGGTCGCCGAATCGCCCGATGGCACGCCCCTCGGGTTCATCCACCTCCAGACCGACACCGATTTCTTCACGCGGGAAGCCCATGGGCACGTGTCGGATATCATCGTGACCGAGAAGGGCGAGGGACGCGGCGTGGGGCGCGCCCTGATGCAGGCAGGGGAAGACTGGGCGCGGCGGAAGGGTCACCGGCTCCTCACACTCAACGTCTTTGGTGATAACACCCGTGCCGTCGGGCTCTACAAGCGGCTCGGCTACCGTCCGGACCTGACCAAGATGGTAAAGGAAATCGCCCTGGGATGACTACCGGCTGGCATACGGTTCCGACGCTTGAAGGCCGGCATGTCCGCCTCGAGCCCCTGACGCAGGACCATGTGGAGTCACTGAGTGAAGTGGGACTGGACCCGGATCTCTGGGCCCTGATCCCGACGCCGGTGGAAGATGTTGCCGGGATGCGGCGGTGGGTGAACGACGCCCTCGCCGGCCAGTCGGCCGGCACGATGGCCCCATTCATCATCCGCCTCAGCGCGTCGGGGCAGGTTGTCGGGTCCACGCGCTACTGCGCGATGGAACCTGATCACCGGCGGCTCGAGATCGGCTGGACCTGGGTCGCCCGGCCCTGGCAGCGCTCGCCCGTGAACACGGAGACCAAGCTGCTCCTGCTGGAGCACGCCTTCGCCAGGCTCGGGTGCCGGCGGGTGGAGTTCAAGACCGATGCCCTGAACACGGTTTCCCGCTCCGCCATCCTGCGTCTCGGTGCGCGGGAGGAAGGCACGTTCCGCCGCCACATGACGACGCGCTCGGGCCGCGTACGCGACACGGTGTACTTCAGCATCCTGGATATGGAATGGCCCGCGATCCGGGAGCGGCTGGCGGCACGCCTCGCAATGAGCAGGACTCAGGAGCCCGGCGACTCCGAGGAATAGCCGAAGACCCCCTTGGGGTCCTTGCTGTTGTCGGTCAACCCGCTGCCGAGCTGCCCCAGCACGTTCGAGCCCCAGCAGTAGAGGCCGTCGGCCCGCGTTACCCCGCAGGTGTGGTTCCCCCCTGCCCCGGAGGCGCTGAACCGGAAGCCGCCACCCACGATGGTGGGCACGACGGTCGCGGTGAGGGTCCCGTTCCCAAGTTTGCCGTAGGTGTTCGCGCCCCAGCAGATCAATTCGTCATCCCGCCGAACCGCGCAGGTGTGAAACCCGCCGGCGCTCAGGTCCTTGAACACATCCGCCGAGGCGATGGGCCCCGGCACGACCACGGGGGCGATGTCGTTGCTGCCGTTGCCCTGCTCAAAGGAAATGTTCGAGCCCCAGCAGTAGGCCTGGCCCTGGGTCGACAGACCGCAACTGAAGAACTTGCCGACAGAGATCGAGTTGAACTGGTGTCCGCCCAGGACGGGGATCGGAACCAGGCTCGAGGTCACCGTGCTGTCTCCCAGCTGCCCGAAGGTGTTGGTGCCCCAGCAGAACGCCGCCCCTCCCGTGTCGATCGCGCACACGTGCAGCAGGCCGGCCGACACCTGGGTGAATTGGCGAGTCGTGGCGACGGAGACCGGGTCCGCGTGCGGGACCCGCGTGCCGTCGCCAAGTTCACCATTGGAGTTGCTCCCCCAGCACAGAACCTGGCCCGTGTTGTCCACCCCGCAGGTGAACCCCGTCCCGGCGGAAAGATCCTTGAACGTATAGCCGCCGCTCACCCTCGTGGGCACGACAACGCTGGGCGATGTCGTACCGAGACCCACCGCCCCGGACGCATTGGAGCCCCAGCACCACGCCTCCCCCGCCGCGGTCAGGCCGCACGTATGCGCGCTGCCGGCAGTGAGGGAAACGAACTGGTGGTTCCCGACCACCTCCACCGGCACGCGGGAATTCAGCGTATCCGACGTCCCGAGCTGGCCGAATCCACCCCAGCCCCAGCATCGTGCCGCGCCGTCCCGAAGCAGGAGGCAGCCATGGTCGTCACCGGCCGCCACCGCCGTCACATTGAACAGGGCCTCGGAGGGACCGGTGCCGTCGCCGCACCCGGCGAGAGCGAGCAATGCAAGTACCAGGATGGGCTGGAATGGGGACCGGCAGCTCATGGGGCGCTCGGGACAGGGATATTTGCAAGATACCGCCGGGCAGCCTTCGCGGGAGACGCCAGGGGCGTCGGAGGGCCACACCGGGCCCCGCTTCAGGTATGACGCCGGGAGGCGTGAGGCTTGCACTCCCTCACACGAAAACAGCCCCCGGAGGGGCTGCTTCCGAATTGGTGCCGTGACACTGGATTACCCGAGCGTGCTGGCCCCGATCTGCCAGCTGTCGACAGTCGGCGACCCACTCAGGACCGGCTCGAGCGTGCGGAGCACATCCTTGTAGGCGGACGACTCATACTGCTCAGCGCTCTTCCGGTCATTCCAGATGCTGATGCCCATGCCGCGATGCGAATTGTCGCGGCTCTCCATGAGCGTCAACTCGTGGTCGAACCCGGGCTGCTTCTTCAGGACCGGGATGACCTTTTCATTGAACAGACGGGTGAACTCCTGGTCCTGCCCGTTCTTGATCTCGAAATGAACATTGCGGGCGAATTTCATGAGGTACTGCTCCCTCACCCCACTCTGTCATAACAGGAGGTCCGCTGCCGGCAAGCGAGGCTTCTGAACAACCGACGCGTCCCTTTCGAAGAGTCTGTAAACTAAGGGTTGCGATATCATATGTCAAGTCCCCACAATGACTTACGGATCGTTGAGCAACCCTTCCGCACCCCGGCGGGCGAGGGGGGTTGCGGGGCACGCCCGCTCCGGTAGGCTATGCCACGATGTGCGTTCGGTACGCAGTCGAACGTCGCAACAGCGAGACACCCCCGACTACTGGAGTTCGTCATGCGTGTGTATTGGCCGTGCCTTGCCGCATTCGCGCTCCTGGCGCCGCTGCAGTCGGAGGCCCAGTCCGCTGGCGATTCCACGGCGGCTCCGATCACTACGGCCCGTGGTCTCGATGGCCTCGAGTTGCGCCGCCTCCCGGTTGACCGGGTGGAGAACGCCCTGCTCGGCGAGGCCGGCGTCGAGGCGACCGATGAGGGGAGGCTGACCCTCCGTGGCGGAAGCCCGGAGGAGGTCACCACCTGGATCGACGGCATCGCCATCTCGCCGGGGCTCCGGTTGACGGCATGGCCTGGCACCCTGGCGCCACGCTCGTTCTCCGCCCGCGTCCTTCCCGGCACGAACGGCCTCGACCGCGCGTCAGTCCAGACGGGCCCCCTCGACGCGGCTTACGGCAACGCCACCAGCGGCGGGGTGTTCCTGGAAACGGCCCGGGGCGAAGGTCCCCTCAAGGCGAGTGCCTCATGGAGCACGGATGAACTCTCCGGGTCCGGATCGAGTATCGGCTACAACCGGTTCGAGGCCAGGGCGGGTGGTACGGTCACCACGCGAATTCGCGTGATGGGCGCGGCCGTGCTCGAGGGGCAACGCTCCATTGAAATCGGCCGCGGGGCGCTCGACACCCCGCTGTTTGCGCAGGCGGGTCTCGACACCGTGGTCATGTATGCAGAAACGCCGGCCGATCCCTTCTCGGACACATTGAGGGTGAGCATCGCCCGCTACGCGGTCCGCCGGGGCGACTGCGAGCAGTATGCCGGGAGCACTAACCCGGGCATCGCCTCCAACTATGGCTTCGGTTGTGAGGGGATCCGGACGCCGTTCAGTGCGCGATCATCGTACCAGCTGCAGGCCGGAGCGACCTTCGACCTGTCCCCGGCCACGAGCGTCCACGTCCTGGCCGTCGCCAGCCAGCGCCAGGCGCGCCTGTTCGACTACGCGCTGGCGTTCAATCCCCTGGCCCTTTCGGCCAACCGGGACTGGAACCGGATGGTGGGGGCCACACTCTCCCACCGGTTCGGCCTGACGGGTCCCGCCCTGCGCGCATCCCTGTCCTGGCAGCGCGATGCGGTTATCGAAGGTCCACTCACCCCGGCGGGCGAGATCGACACTCGCGCCCCCGGCGGCGGCTTCCTGATTCACGCATTCGACTTCCGGTACGACTTCAAGACCTTCCCGATCGATGACGAACTCCTCAGCAACTACCGGCTCAACACTCCCGGCAGCCGTCGCTCGCCCTACAACCTCGAGAACCGCGACCAGTACGGCCTGATTGATCAGTTTGCCGACGGGCCTTATGCGCTCCCGGGATTCGCGGAAGGCGGAGGACCGGTCGGGCGCATCACCCTCTCGCGCGAACGCCGCCTCGTCGGCCAGGCGGCGGTGCAATGGCGGCCCCTTCCCCGCCACGCCCTCACGGCCGGAGGGGAAGTCACCCGGTACGACATCGACTACTACAGTCACGTCCTCGTGTCCCAGGCCGGCTCCGATGTCTACCGCGAGCAGCCGGTGCGCTCCGCACTGTTCGTGCAGGACCAGGCCACGCTGGGGGGCCTGCGGGTGATGGCCGGGCTCCGGTACGAACGGTTCGACTCGCGGGCCAGCCGGCCGGCGTTCCCGCGTATCTCCTCCGCACCGGGGTTCGATCCCGCTGATCCCACGGCGGGGTTCGTCAGGGATGGACGGCACGGCGCGCTGGCTCCCCGGCTGGCGCTCGCGTACCGGACCGGCCCGGGGACGGTGCTCCGGGCCGGCTATGGCCGCCAGGTCATGCTGCCCGACCTCGGGCTGGTCTTCACCGGACTCAATACCGATCTCGCCGTCACCAATACTTCCCAGGTGTTCGGCAGTGACCTGGACTTCATCCGGGCCGACCTGGTCGAGGCCGGACTGACGCGGGAGGTGGGCGGGGGATTCGAACTCGACGTCGCGCTGTTCCACCGGCACACGACAGGCCTCCCGGAGGCCCGCCTCGTCTCCCGCCCGGACCCGCTGTTCAGCCGGAACCAGGATATCGCCACGTGGCTTGGCACCGGCGAGCGCACGGTCCTCGGCGGGGAGGCGGTCATGCGCCGCCAGCTGGGTCGCTTCATTCGTGGCACGCTGGGCTATGCCTGGACCCGGTCGCGCACGCCCGACGGAAGCGTCGCCAACGGTACCCGTCCACATGCCGTGAGCGGCATCATCACACTGGATGCCCCGGATGAGTGGCAAGGCGCCGCGGGGCTGCTCCGGGGCACCTCGGCCTGGATCGTGGCGCGGTACGCCAGCGGCACGCCCTATACCCGGTGCGTGCGCGACCTGAACAACGCGGGGACGCTGTCAGACCGGTTCTGTCCCGGGTTCTTCGAGGGAGAGATCAACGGCGCCCGGCTTCCGGCGGTGAAGCAGCTCGACCTGCGGGTGACGCGGACCATCCCGGTCGGCGGCCGCGCACTGACTTTGTGGCTGGACGCCAGGAACCTGCTCGACTTCCGGAACGTAACCCGGGTGTTCGCCTCGACCGGCACAACGCACGACCAGCTTTTCGCCGACCGTCGGTGGAGCATGGACAGCGCGGCCTACAGCTCGGCCGCGCTTACCAACGGCGTGTACCTCGGCAATGGCGACATGGACCTGCGCTTCGGGGGCGCCGCGGCTTCCGGGTGTGGGACCTGGTATACGTCACAGTACCAGCCGTCGCCCCCCAACTGCATCTACCTGGTGCGCGCCGAGGAGCGGTTCGGCGACGGCGACCACGTCTTCACGCTGGCCGAGCAGCGGCGGAGTTCCCAGGCCCTGCTGCAGTCGGCGTTCGGGGAACCGGCGCTCACCGGCCCCGGGCGGCGGCTCAGGATCGGGCTCGAACTCGCGCTCTAGGCAGCGGCACCGAGGGCAAGCGTGGTGCGCGGATGAAGGAGACTGTCTTCGTCCCCGATGATCACCTGCTCGATCAGCCGGTCCACCCACCAGCCCTCGCTCACGTCCAGCGTCAGCGGACCCGTATCGGCCGGTACCTCGAACACCAGATCCCGGCGGTACGATGCGCCGGCGGGCAGGCGCTCCTCCAGGGCACTTCCGGCTGCAGGATCCTCCGGCTGGAAGCGCCGGCCGTCAGCCGCGACCAGCTCGGCGCGAACGCCCGTCACGCCGATGGTCGCGCGCCTCGCGTCGCTGCGCATTTCCACCGTGACCACATGACGCACGACCTCCCCTGATGTATCCACGGTGTCCGTCCGGTCATCCACCACCGCCACGCCGATGTGGCAATCGATGTAGAACCCGCAGAAGTACTTCGCCTGCCCGGGTGACAGGGTCACGGGGCGGGACGTTGCGGACACGATCACCAGCGCGCCGCCGTATGCCGCGAGCAGCAGGAGCATCACAATCGTCCAGCGTCCCGCGCGCGGGCGATCGGCCCGAAGCAGGGCACGGAGGGACATCACCCCCGCGCCCAGCACGATCAACGCAGTGAGCGCAAGCAGTTCAGGATGACCGGCGGCCATGGTGGTACTCCGGGTGAAGGCTGAGCAGTTCGGGGCGGTGAGCGATCTCGTCGGCGGGCTCGACACCGCCGAACCGCCGCGTGCGCGCATGAAAGTCCCGCAGGGCCGCTTCAAGGTGCGTCCGGGTGAAATCCGGCCAGAGGACCGGATTGAACCACAGCTCGGCGTAGGCGCACTCCCACAGCTGGAAGTCACTCAGCCGGAGTTCGCCGCCGGTCCGGATGACGAGGTCCACGTCGGTCGGCACCAGTGCGGCGTGATCCACCTCCGCGAGCGCGCGGCGGAATCCCGCCGGTCCCGGTGACCGGTTCGCGATGCGTCCGGCCGCGCAGACGATGGAACTGCGCGCGCTGTAGTCAACGGCGAGGCGCAGCAGCAGTCGCCGCCCGCCCGCCGTCAGCCGCTCCGCCGACCGGATGGCACTGACCAGGCGGAGGGGCAGCCGGTCCCGGCGCCCGATCACGTTGAGCCGCACGCCCTGGTTGGAGCAGGGGACGGCTTCCTGCCGGAGGTACAGCCCGAACAGCCGCAGGAGGGCATCCACCTCGCCGCGCGGACGCCGCCAGTTGTCGGCCGAGAATGCGTAGAGGGTCAGGGTACCGATCCCGAGGGAGGGGGCGGCTTCCACCACGCGCCGCACGGCATCGGCGCCCGCGCGATGACCGAGAGGACGTGCCCGCCCCCGCTCCTCCGCCCAGCGTCCGTTGCCATCCATGATGATCCCCACGTGGAGACCCTGGGGGGATCGTTCGCTTTGTCGCATAAAGTTGCATCCCAAAAAAAGAGAAACGCCTATCCCTGACGGGTTGCCTCGATCAGGGCCTCCATGTGTGCCAGGTATTCCTCGAGCGCGCGCCGTCCGGCCGGGCTCAGGGCGAACTCGGTCCGCGGCACCCGGTCCTCGAACGATTTCGTGCAGGTGATGTATCCCGCCTCCTCGAGCTTCCTCGCGTGGACGCTGAGGTTCCCGTCACTGGTGCCGAGCAACGCCTTGAGATCGTTGAAGCTGCAGCGCTCGTTGACCGCAAGCGCGCTGACGATGGCCAGCCGCATCCGCTCGTGAATCAGGCGGTCGAGCGCCAGCGGGGCCTCGGTGGCCCTGCCACCCGAAACGCCCTTGAGTTCAGGGCGCCGGTCCCCGTCGCGCCGGGGGGCCGCGCCGGACCTAGCCACCGTACCTCCAGGCGATGATGAGACCGAAAATGACGTGAAGTCCGCCAAACCCTGCCGCCATCCAGGCATCGCGCCAGGCGGGTGGGGTGAACAGGGCGAAAACACCGGTGGCGATGAAGCAGAGGCCCAGGAGGGGCACGATGCGGACGGAAAATGCCCCGGCCGACAGGACGGCCACACCGTAGAGGAGCAGCCAGAGCCCCGGGATGATCGTGAACTGGCCCGCCCGCCAGAGAGCGAGCGTCAGGACGCCGCCGACCAGGACGGCCGGCAGAAACCCGAGGGTGAATCGGCGTCCGGGCCCGCGGAACAGCGATGTATCGGAGCGGCGTGCCTTGCGGTGAAGGGTCGCAAACCCGATCACGCCCGCCACCGCAGCCTCGAGCAGCCAGGTCCATCCCCATCCGAGGGGCCAGGGCTGACGGGCGGCGATGGCTGCGGTCGCCAATGCCGTGGCCCCAATGGCTACCCCACCCCACCCCGGAACCGCCGTGAAGGACGCCGCCCGTTCCATGGTCTCACGGATGAACCGGAGGTTGTCCATGGCACGGTCATGGAGCGCGGGGGCTGGGGCGTCTGGCCTGAGGGCACGAATGGCGGACATGGCCCCGAGTATCGACCCTTCCCGGCGCATTGTCAAGTACTTTGCGTTGTAAAGACCGGGGGAAGTCTCAACCGACCCAGTTCGACAGCACCGGCTCCAGTTCGGCGATCCGCGGCTCCCCGCCGGGCTGGCAGAGGAACCGCTCCTCCACGCGCCCCGGCGTCAGGGGGGCCGAGAGGAGGAACCCCTGGCCGTAGTCGCAGCCGAGGGCCTTCAGGTGGTGCAGCTGCTCGCGGGTCTCCACTCCCTCGGCGACGACCTTGATCCCCAGGTTACGGGCCAGGGTGATGATCGTGCGGGCGATCTCCGAATTTTCCCCCACCACGCCGAGGCGGCTGATGAACGAGCGGTCAATCTTGAGCGCGCTGATGTTGAACCGGTGCAGGTAGTTGAGTGAGGAATACCCGGTGCCGAAGTCGTCGATCTGCACATCAATGCCTTCCCGACGCAGTGCATCGAGCATGTGGACGCTCCCGTCCACATAGTCCATGAGCGCGCTCTCGGTGATCTCGAGCCGGAGGCTTTCGGGCGCGAGCCCCGAGGCCCGGAGAATCTCCATGACCCGGTCGTGCAGGTCCTCGCGCCGGAACAGGCGGGCCGAGAGGTTCACGCTGACCGACAGGTGCCGGCTCGCCGGGAATCGCTGCTGCCATTCCTTCATCTGGCGCGCCGCGGCTTCCAGTACCCACCAGCCGATGGGGACGATGAGCCCGGTCTCCTCGGCCAGCGGGATGAAGTCGCCCGGGCTGACCAGCCCGCGCTGGGGATGCTCCCAGCGCATGAGCGCCTCGAAGCCGACGATACGCCCGGTGGTGAGCGAGAGGATCGGCTGGTAGTGCAGCAGGAACTGCTCCGCATCAACGGCGCGCCGCAGGTCGGTCTCCAGCTGCAGCTGCGTCAGGACATCCGCGTGCATGTCCGCATCGAAGACCTCGTGACGCGCCTTGCCGGTCACCTTTGCCCGGTACATCGCCGTGTCGGCGTCCCGCAGAAGCTGCTCCGGCCGGTCATAGCTCGGCACGCCGAAGGCGATACCGATACTGGTGGTGGTGTAGACATCCTGCCCGTCCAGGGTGAACGGGATCGCGAGGTCCTTCTGGATCCGTTCCGCCACCTCCGCGGCCTCGCCCGATTCCCGGAGGTCCTCGAGCAGGATGGCAAACTCATCTCCACCGAGCCGCGCGACCGTGTCGCCCGGCCGGATGGCTTCCAGCAGGCGCCGGCCGAACTCGACCAGGAGACGGTCGCCCAGCAGGTGGCCCAGGCTGTCATTGATGACCTTGAAGCGGTCAAGGTCGAGAAAGAGGACCGCGAACAGCCCCTCCGGGCGCCGCCGGGCCTTCGCGAGCACGTGATCCAGCCGGTCCATGAACAGCGAACGATTGGACAGCCCGGTGAGGGCGTCGTGCAGCGCATCGTGCAGCAGCTGGCTCTCGGTCTGCTTGCGGGCGCTGATGTCGGTCTGGGATCCGGCCATGCGGATGGGCGTGCCGTCGCCGGCCCGCAGGAGCATCCCCCGCGTGAGCACCCAGTGGTAGGTCCCGTCCGCGGCGCGGATCTGGTACTCCAGTTCGATGTGGTCGTAACCGGAGTCGCGGTGCTCCAGCAGTGCGGTTTCCACCCGCTCCGCGTCGTCCGGGTGGATGAGGGCGAACCAGTCGGCGGGACGCTCGCTCACGTCCTCCTCCGACCAGCCGAGCATCTCCCGCCAGCGCACGGAGAAGAAGATCCGGTCGTGGCGGAGGTCCCAGTCCCAGAGGCCGTCGTTCGTGCCCCGGGTGGCGATCGCATATCGTTCTTCGCTCTCACGGAGAGCCTGCTCCACCCGCTTGCGGTCAGTGATGTCCCGGTAGCTGCCGTACACCGCCACCTGCTCCCCGTTCACGATGATGGGCGTGGCAGAGATGGAGACGTCCACGAGTGAACCGTCGCGGCAGCGGCGGAGCGTTTCCCGGTCGACCGGCGCGCCGCGCGCGGCCTCGGAGGTAATCGCCACCGCCTCATCGATCAGTTCTGGCGGGGCAAGCAGGCCGTCGACCGACTGCGCCCGGACTTCCTCTATGGAATAGCCGAACAGCCGGGTGAACCGCGAATTGAGGCGGAGAATCCGGCTGTCGTTGTCCACCAGGACCAGGGCATCCGGAGCGCTCTCGAACAGCTGCTCCATGCTCGCCTTCTCCAGGGAGAGTGCCCGGAGTGCCCGGTCATGCGCCTCCATGATCTGGTCGAGATAGAGCACCGCCACCACCACGGAGAGACTTACCAGGAGTTCCGTGATGATGGCGAGGTTCAGGCCGGTGGCGGGATGGAGATGGCCTGACACGGCCGGAAGTTCCGACAAGGCCAGGGCCAGGAGCGGAGCCGCGACCAGGCCCATTCGCCAGTCGCGCCGCCTTGCCCAGAGCAGCAGGGCGAGGAGGACGGCGGCAACACGCAGCACCAGCGAGAGCACGACGACTGGGTTCATGGGCTTCCCGGTCCAGTGACGCGCCACTCAAGCCGTGGCGCCGGAATCAGTTATCTGGCCGTCAGGTAGCAAGGTACGGGCCACGGTGTGACAGGGGTGGCAGCCGGCAGGTTACCTGGGGGACGGACAGGGCCAGCAGAGGAAGGAGGAAGGCCGCCCGATCAACCTGCCACTGACGCGGCAATTTGCTGACACCAGGCCAATGGTCAGCCAGATCGTCAAGCCATCATCAACGCGGTGTGTGCGGAACGGAGCGTCCGCCCGGCTCAGTTCGCGAGGTAGTTCACGGTCAGGATACGCCGGGGATCGGCCTCGCCCTGACCTGCCGGGACGGTAGCCGGCTCCGACACGATCGTCGCGACGGAAGTGTGGAGCATACCCCCGGTGGGTTGAGTCCGGAGAAGGGCCAGCACTCCATCACGGGTCTCCCAGGCCGCCGCCGCCGGGATGACGGTAGCCGCCACCTGGACGCGGGCACTGGCCTGCGCCTCCGCCGTCCGGGATCCACCCGTCAGGACAACCACAGCAATCACCGCTGCCGCGATTTGCCATGGCCGTACAACCCCTAAAGCCGTTCCAAACCGGCCCAAACCGCCCGGGATGGCATCCATTTCTGAGCCTCGGATTCCTGTGGCTTCAAATCACTGCCTGACAGAGAGTTACGGAGTGATATCGGCCTTTGCAAGCGCTCATTTTGCGCTGTATTGTTTTTTGACTATTCGTATAGAATACTGTGCTGCAAATGCCCTATCGACTTGCGCTATAGCAACTTGTGCAAAATTCGTCAACAATTCGTACAGTGCGACAATAATTACACGGTCTGGCATGCCGCTTGCCCTTCCCTCGTCGCCGTCGGGGAGGTGCAACTCCCCAGTCGCGATCCACTTTCGTTTTCGATCACACCCAAAGGGGAGAAGGGCAATGCGCACCTCGATCAAGGTATCGGCAGCTCTGGTGGCGTTCTTGAGCCTCAGCGCCGCCTCAGTCCAGGCGCAGGTCAACAGCAATTCGATCAGCGCGACGGCCGACGTCCAGACGCCGATCAATGTCATCGCGGGGAACACGCTTGATTTCGGTCCGGTGCTCCCGGGTGTGGCCAAGACGGTCGTGGTGACGGACGCGACGTCCGGGACGGCGCAGGCCGGCTCATTCCACGTACAGGGCCTCTCCAACGCGAACGTCAACCTGACCTTCACGCTGCCGACCAACCTGGTGAACGGCGGTAACAACCTGCCGATCGGGTCGTGGACGGGCGAAGAGACCACGGCAGCCACGCCGAGCGCCAGCAACTTTACCCCGTCGGCCACGCCGACCGCGACCACCATCGGTGGCGCGGGCGACCTCTACGTCTTCCTCGGCGGCACCGTCTCTCCAGCCAGCAACCAGCCGGCCGGCGTGTACACCGGTACGGTGGCCATGACGGTGGACTACTACTGAGGCTGACGGTCTGAATGGGAGCAGCACCGCGCCGGCTGGGGTCTCCGGACCTCACGCCGGCGCGCTTGCTCCGGACCCCGGAATCACGATGCAACGGACCCCCCTTCTGCTGCTCCTGCTCTGCCTCGCCGGCGTCGCGCCAGCCGCGGCCCAGCTGCAGGTCCGCGGAATCCGTGATCTCCAGTTCGGCAGCGTCGTCGCGGGGATTCCCAACGCCGCGCCGCCGACCGACCCGCTGCGGGCCGGGGAGTTCGAGGTCCAGGCGAAGAACAACGCCTACCTCCTGATCATCTTCACCCTGCCGTCACAACTCGACGGCCCCACGGGCGCAGCCATGCCGATCACCTTCGGCGCCGGCGATGCGATCTGGGTCGGCAAGAAGAAGGGTTCGGCGCCCGTTGTCTTCGATCCACGCCCCTGGCGGTTCCTCCAGACCGACAGTGGCGGCAAAAACTCGCTCTACCTGGGCGGACAGGTCGACCCGTCGCCAACGCAACGCGCGGGCTCCTACGCCAGTACTGTCACCCTGACCGTGGTGATCATCGGATGAAGCACGCGATACTCTCGATCCTCCTGCTGCTCCCCGCATCCCTGCTCGGGCAGGGCGTGATGGTGGCCCCCCACGCGGTGGTCATCCAGCATGCCAACCGGAGCGGCTCGGTGACACTCTATAACCCCAATCCGGAACCGACGGAGGTGTCCATTTCCCTCCTCTACGGCTATCCGGTCACCGATTCGGCCGGGCAGTACCGGCTCGAGATCGTGGATAATCCCGACAGCACCGCGCCCTCCGCCGCGGGATGGCTCCAGGCTTTCCCGCGCCGCACCCGGCTCGGACCGCTGGAGCGCCAGACGGTCCGCATCCTCGGGCGCCCGCCCGCAGGCCTTCCCGACGGGGAGTACTGGGCGCGCATGGTGGTCTCCGCCAAGGGCGGCCAGGTACCGATCGGCGGCGTCGAGGACACGGCGGCCATCAAGGTGGGCCTGACGCTCGAGGTGCGGACCGTCATCCCGGTCCAGTACCGGAAAGGCAAGCCGACCACCGGCGTGAAACTCGGGACGCTGGACGTGGAGCAGGCTGCCGATTCGCTCGCCGTCACCGTCCCGATGCAACGCACCGGCAACGCCTCGTACATCGGCATGCTGCACGCCGTGCTGGAGGATTCCACGGGCCGCGCGGTTGCGCAGGCGGAAGGGCCCCTGGCGGTGTACTTCAGCCTGGCACCGCGCTACGCGCTGCCGGTCACCGGGCTTCCTGCGGGGGCGTACCGACTGAAGGTGACCCTGAACAACGAGCGGGATGACCTGGCAGCCGAGCAGATGATCCGCGGTCCCGCAGTCCGTGACTCCGTCGAGGTTCACCTCCCGTGAAGCGCTGGCTGGTTCTCGCGCTCGCCGCCGCCTGTGCGGTGGTGACGGCCGGCTCCGCCCAGGTGAACAGCGGGGCCATCGGCGCGCGCGCATCCATCCAGGGGCCGATGACGGTTACGGGCCTGCAGGGACTCGATTTTGGTACCGTGCTGCCGGGCACCCCGTCGACCGTCGCGCCGAACACCGCACAGGCAGGGATCTGGATGGTGAGCGGGACGCCGAACGCCTACGTCGACATCAGCTTCACGCTGCCCTCGCTGCTCAACAACATCCAGGCGGCGCCGGGTATCACGATGCCCATCAGCTTCAACACGACGGCCGCCCGCTGGCGGCGGCAGACGCAGAGCCTGGCCGGCGGGACGGTCTTCGACCCGGCCGTCGGGGACGTGGGACGGCTCGGACCGGGACCCCGTCCGGACATGTACATCTATATCGGCGGCACGGTCTCGCCCTCGCCCACCCAGCTCCCCGGGCGGTACCAGGGCTCGATCACCGTCAACCTGTTCTATCCCTGAGCGATGCGCGCCGCGTGGCCCTTCCTCCTTGCCCTCGGGCTCGTCCTCCCTGCCACCCCGGCGCGAGGCCAGGAGGCGGGCGCGCCCGAACCCGTTCTGGTGGATCTCCAGGTCGGACGCCTGGCGCTTCGTACGGTGGAGGCCTACCGCGTCGCCGACACGGCCCTGGTGCCGGTCGCCCAGTTGTTCGACCTGGCGGAAATCGGGTTCCATCGGACACCAGCAGGCGGGTATGAAGCCCGGCTCTATCCCGGTGACCGCCGCCTCCTGATCGACCCGCTCAAGGCCGAAGTCCGTCTGGCGGACCTGGTCCTGCCGCTGCGGGCGGACCAGGTGGTGCGGACTGACGCCGAGGTCTACCTGAGCACCATCATCCTGGCGCGGGTGCTGGACATCGAATTCGCCACCCTCTGGCCCGACCTGAAGGTGGCCGTAACCACCGCGGACCGGCTCCCGATCGGTCGCCGGGTCGCGCGGGAAGAAATGCGCGCAGCCCTGCTGCACCACGAACAGCGTACCCGTCCCGACATGTCCGTGGCGCTCGACCGGACCGGCCTGGACGGCCTGGTCCTCGATTACTCCGTCCTCACGCCCAGCAGCGACGTGATCGGCGGCGGCGCCTACAGCGCCATGCTCGGCGTGGACCTGATGGGGGGCTCGCTTGAGCTGGGCATGACCACCGATGGCAGCATTCGCGCGGGCCGGAGCCGGAGCGAGCTGGCCTGGCGTGGCGTCTACCGTGATGACCCGCGCGTCCGCCAGATCACGATCGGTGACGGCGTCGCCACCGGTCCGCGCCCGCGGAATGTGCGGGGCTTCGCCATCACGAATGCACCCTACATTCGCGGCTCGGACTGGGGGCAGTTCAGCTACGACGGGCAACTGGGCCCGGGGTGGCAGGTGGAGGCCTATCGCGGCGGCCGGCTCATCGCCTTCGACTCCGTCAACGCGCTCGGACGATTTTCCCTGGACGTCCCCGTGCAGTATGGCGAGAACCCGGTGGACTTCGTGGCCTACGGCCCGTTCGGCGAGGTGCGCCAGTTCAACCGGACCTACCGCGTCGTCAACGACGCCCTGCCGGTGGGCCAGTTCGAGTACGGCATGGCCGCGGGCGCGTGCCGCATCGCCTGCCGGGGCACGAGCAATCTCGACCTCCGCTACGGCGTCGCCCGGGGCTGGACGATCCGGGCCGGCATGGACGCGTTCTGGCGGGACTCGCTCCCCGACCTCTGGCATCCCTATGCCGGCGTGACGGGAACGATCGGCCAGTCCTGGGCGATGCAGGTGGAGGGCGTGGCGGGCGCCGTGCTGCGCAGCGGTATTCGCTACGAGCCCAGCCTCAACCTCCAGCTCTCCACCGAGTACAGCGACTACGCCACCGGCACTGACCACCCGCTCCTCACCGCACCGGGGCGGCAGGCCCAGTGGACCCTCCAGGGGCTCCTCCGTCCATTCGGCATCGAACGCGGGTTCTACATCGACGGCAGCATCGACCGGACCTGGGCCGTGGGGGGCCGGGCGACCAGTGGCCGCATCAGCGCCGCGATGCAGGTCGCCCAGATGCGGATCCTCCCGAGCCTGCGCGTCCAGCGAAGCGACGTGGCGAACCGGAGCCTCACCCAGGGATTCTACGGCCTCAACGCCTTTGCCCTGCCCCGCCCTGCACTCGGGCCCTTCCTCGGCAAGGTCAGCGCGCGGACCACCGTGGAGTTCACCGGCGCGTTCTCTCCCCGGATTCTCTCCGCCTATCTCTCCCGCGCCGTGACCCCGGGGCTCCGTGTCGAGACCGGCATGGCCTGGACACGGGGCCAGGGCACGCGCCTTTCGGTGATCCTCTCCACCAACCTCCCCACCGTGCGCGGCTACACGACCATGACCGCAGGCGGCGGTTCCGCCGGCGCGACCCAGTTCGTCCAGGGCGCGGTGCTGTACAACCACGACACGCGGGACGTGGAACTCTCCAGCGGCCCGGCCGTGGATCGGGCGGGCCTCTCGGGCACGGTGTTCCTGGACGCCAACGCCAACGGGGTCCGGGACATCGACGAGCCCGGCCTCCCCGGAGTCCGGCTCAAGGCAGGGATCGCCGCGAGCACCACCGATTCCACCGGACGGTACCAGGTCTGGGATCTCGTCCCCTGGGAACCGGTCCTGATGAGCGTGGATTCCCTCAGCCTCCGATCCCCCCTCTGGGTGCCGGGTTTCGCCACCATCAGCGTCGAGCCTTCCCCGAACCGGTATCGGACCCTGGATATTCCCGTGCTCCCCGGGGGAGTCCTGCAGGGGCGGGTCGTACGCGAGGATGTCGGCGGTACGCGCGGCCAGGGCGGCGTCACCCTCGTCATCCGCAACCGCCGCACCGGCGATACCCGGACGATCCTCACGTTCTCGGATGGCGAGTTCTACGCCATCGGCATCAAGCCGGGGGAGTACGACATCGCCGTGGACGAGAGTGTCCTCGAGCGTTTCGCCCTGGCCAGCATACCTCCCCTGTTCACCATGCCCGCCGAGGTCGATGGGGCAACCGTAGACGGGATCGAGATCCGGCTCTCCCCCCGCTGACCCGGCCCTCATTACTCTTCCCGGGTCTATCCGAGGAGAGTCCGTGTCCCCGGTCCGCCCCCTCGGCGCCGCCGCGCTTCTTCTGCTCGGCTGTGCCGGCCATCCCGCAGCCACACCCTCCCGGCCTGCCACGGCCGCCGGCGACCCGCGCATCCACGCCCTGGCCGCGTCGGTCGCGCCGGACAGCCTGGAGCGTACTGTGCGGCACCTGGTCGCCTTCGGGACGCGCCACACCCTGTCCGATACCCTCTCCACGACCCGTGGCATCGGCGCGGCCCGGCGGTGGGTCAAGTCCGAGTTTGACCGGATCTCCGCCGCCTGTGGTGGCTGCCTCGAGGTGCGCTACCAGGCCCGCCTCGTCCCTGGCGGCAGCGGTGAGCGGATTCCGCGGGACGCGATGATCGTGAACGTGGTTGCCGTCCAGCGCGGCACACGCTACCCCGCGCGCCACCTCCTGATGACCGCCCATCTCGATTCCCGCGCCTCCGACGCGATGGACGACAGCACTGACGCGCCCGGCGCCAACGACGACGCCAGCGGTGTGGCGGCGGTACTCGAGGCGGCCCGGGTGCTCAGCCGGCAGCGGTTCGACAAGACGATCGTCTACGCCGCCCTTTCGGGCGAAGAACAGGGCCTGTTCGGGGGCACCCAGCTGGCAGAGCTCGCCCGCGACTCCGGGTGGACCGTCGAGGCCGTGCTCAACAACGATGTCGTCGGCAACCGGATGGGCGGGGATGGCGTCCCCAACGGTGGTGAGTTCCGGGTCTTCTCCGAGCCGGTGCCGGCCACCGAGACCGAGCAGCCCCGCCGGCGCCGGCGCTTCAGCGGCGGCGAGGTGGACGGGCCAAGCCGGCAACTGGCGCGCTATGTGGAGCGGATGGCGGGGGAGTACGTCCCCGGCGCCACGGCGGTCATGATCTATCGACTCGACCGGTTCGGACGGGGCGGTGACCATCGCCCGTTCAATGACCTGGGCTTCCCCGCCGTCCGGCTGACGGAGATGCACGAGGACTACACCCGCCAGCACCAGGATGTCCGGACGGAAGGCGGCGTGGCCTACGGTGACGTGGTGACGGGAATGAGCTTCCCGTACCTGGCGCGCGTGACCAGGGCGAACGTCGCCAGCCTGGCCGGGCTGGCATGGGCGCCGCCCCCGCCGGTCTCCGTACGGATCGCCGGAGCAGTTTCGCCCCATACGGTCGTTTCATGGATACCGGCGGACACCAGCCGAGCCCGTTTCCGCGTCTACTGGCGGGCCACCACTGCGCCGCAGTGGGAGCACAGCCGCTCCGTGACCGGGGCGACGGTCGATACGCTCCGGAACATCGTGATCGACAACTGGCTGTTCGGGGTGGCTGCGGTCGACAGCGCAGGGCACGAAAGCGTCGTCGTTTTTCCCTGATGTTGTGACCGGCCCGCAAGGCAGGTGTGCCTCCCGGGCCTGATGGTTCGTCTCAATGCACTGACCACGGCGGCCCCACGGGCCGCCCCTTCCGGTCCAGCAACCCACGGGTGACGATGCGATATCGCCGGCCATCCATGCCGATCCCCCTCCGGGTCCCCGGGACTGTTCTCCGGGCGGCCCCCAGTGCCATCCTCCTCCTCCTTGCCGCCTGCCACGCCGACGCATTCACCACGCCCGATCAGGGGGGGTCCACACCCCTGCAACCGGGCGACCCGGTCCTCCTGACGTACAACACGGCGACGGACCGGGGGCCCCGGTGGCTGCCGGATGGCTCCGGAATCGCCTACAGCCTGGAAGACCGCGCCGACCCGGCCCATGACCGCTGCGTCGGGATCCTGCCCGCGACGGGCGGCCAGCTCCTGAGCCGGCGGTGCGAGCGCGCAGACGGCAGCGACACTACGACGGACGCCTGGGAGTGGCCGGCACCGGCCACCGACGGTGGCCTGCTCTTTATGCGGACGATCGCCCATCCGGGGGGCCTCGTCTTCCGGACCCGGACCCTGGCCCTCCAGGCTGCGCCGGATCTTCCCCCTCAGGATCTGGTGAGCTTCCCGTATACCCCGGCCCCGGGGCGCCAGATATTCGATGCCCGGGATATCCGGTGGTTGTCACCCACCAGTGCGATCTACCTCGCCATGTTCACCGCATATGCGGCCCCGTGTCAGGGCTGCGCGCCCGACACCGTGGTGTCCGGCCTGCAGATCGATCGTGTGGACTACAGCGGAACCGCAGCGGTCACGACCGTGCCCGGTACGGATCTGGCCAGTTCGGTGGCGCTCGATGCCGCGGGCACCGGGATCTACTACACCCTGAATGGCGATACCCGCGTCTACCGCCAGGATCTCGGTTCCGGCGCGGTGACCACCGTGCATGACTTCACGAGCGCGGGGATCGCTCGTGACGTCGATGTCGTCGGCAACCGCCTGGTCGCGGTGGTCGGTGGACCGGTGTCATTCCTGTTCGACCCCGTGCTTGGCCCCGTCCAGAAAGACGAGGGCGGCATCATCTATATCGTGGACCTCAACAACGGGAGCGAGACGATGCTGCCCCAGGTCAACCGGTGCTGGCGCCACCCCTCACTCTCACCCCAGGGGGACCAGCTCGTGGCCGAGGGATACCTCTACATCCCCGCCGACACTGTCTTCGATGGCTGCATGCCGGGCGACGGCGTCCTCAAGTCCGCCGACCTCTGGCTCCTGGACCTGCCATGAAACGCGCCCCCCTCTTCCTCGCCCTCCTGGTCTCGGTCGCCAGTCCGCTGGCGGCACAGACTTCCGGAGCCATCAGCGGTTCGGTGCGTGACGCCGAGACAGGAAACCCTGTGTCGCTTGCGCGCATCGTGGTGGACAATGGCCGCCACTACGCCACCACCGACAGCGCGGGCGCCTTCCGGGTGCGCGGTGTGCAGGCCGGCTGGCACCAGGTTCAGGCCGGCTTCATCGGTTACCGGAGTGTCCGTCGGGACAGCGTGCTCGTGCAGTCCGGGGCCACCACGGTTCTTGCCTTTTCGCTCGTGCCGGCGCCCACCATCCTCGACACCATCGTGATCCGCGGGGTCGACAGCATCCTCGACCCGCTGAACACCTCCACCACGCAGCGCATCACCGCCCAGGACCTGCGCGAGCTTCCCGTGAGCTCGCTCGACGAAGCCCTGGCGCTCTCGGCGGGCGCCGTCGGCCAGAGTTACCGCGGCGGCCGGCTCGGGCAACAGTCGTTCATTCTCGACGGCCTCGGGGTCAAGAACCAGCTGGATGCTTCCACCGGCGACCTCGGCCTGCGGATCCCGCCGGCCATCCTGCAGGAAGCTTCGCTCACCACGAACGCCTTCAGCGCGCGCTACGGCCAGGCCATCTCCGGCCTGGTGAACGTCGTCACCCGGGACGGCGGCGATCACTGGTCCGGGAGCACGACCTATGAAACCGACCGCCCCCTCGGCAATGGCTGGGACCACGGCCTGGATCGCGTCATCCTCCAGGCGGATGGGCCTCTCGTCGGACGCGCAACGGTCCTGGGCGTGGTGGACGCCAGCGGCCGCCTCGATGCGGACCCGGTCAATGCGCCTCCCTCGGGCCTTGCGCGGGATCCGCGCAACGACCAGCCCTGGCTCCTCCCGCACAACAGCGGCGAACGGCTCGACCTGGCGGGCAAGGTCACCCTGCCGGTCGGCGAGCGGCACACCCTGCGATTCTTCGGGCTCCGCTCCGCCGAGCAGCGCCTGTTGTATGATCCGGCCTACAAGTACGAATCCCAGTTCGCACCAGCCCAGCGCGTCACCGGCACGCTGCTCAGCGCATGGCTCAACAGCAACCTGGAGGTGAGCGGACGGCCCCTGCTGCTGGATGTGCGGCTCGGGTGGTACACCCGGCAGTTCATCCGTGGAACCCTGACGGATACCGTCGACTACGCGTTCGGGGCGTTCACCGGCAACACGTTCCACTTCCTGGGCGAGGATATCGCGCGGGCCCAGGACACGGTGGCAGCCGCCGCGCCGATCGCCGGCCTGGCGCCGCCGATGCTGAGCGATCGAACCCCGTGGGGGGTCCCCGCGTTCTTCCTCGGCGGCTCGAGCCGGGGAGACATCGGCTGGAACCGTTTCCGCGAGTTGCGCGCCCAGGTGGACGGAACCTTGGGGGTGGGCACGGATTTCGACATCTACGCCGGCGGCCAGGTAGCCCGGCAGCGGGTGCAGACCTTCCAGCGCGTCCAGGGCTACTCCCCGGTGGGGGGTGCGGTGCCCCCGGCCGTCGCCAGTACCTTCACGCCGACCCTGTCCGCGCTCTACACGGAGGCCCAGGCCCGCTTCGAGGACATCGCGATCACCGGCGGCATCCGCCTCGAGCATTTCGCTGGCGGGCCCCAGGCCGCCAGCGATTCGGCGAGCATGAAGCGGTTCGGCCCGCGCACCACCTTCAACCCACGCATCGCCGTGTCCACCGTCCTCGGTGGCGCGACAGTGGTCGGGAGCATCGGGCGCTTCAGCCAGCCCCCGGACTTCCAGTACCTGGTGGACGCGGCGTTCGACGATACGATGCGAACCGGCCGGTTCCGGCGCGGCAACCCGAACCTCGGATTCGAAACCAGTACGCAGTACGAGTTGAGCGTACGCTCCCGCCCCACCCAGGGGGTCTCGCTCCGGGTCGGAGTCTATTACAAGCGGCTGAATGGTCTGGTGGCCTCGGTGCCGCTCGGGCTCGACCCCGACTCTTCGATTTTCGGGCTGACGGACTATGGAACCTCGCGCGGGCTGGAGCTGGTCCTGGAACGCGAGATGCGCGGGGGATGGGGCGCGCGCGTGCTGTATACCCTGGCCAAGTCGACTGCCACGTCCACGAGCGCCTTCCTGTTGACGCGCTTCGGGCACATCGATCCCACGAGCGGTGATACGCTGTTCCCGGGTCGCGTCGAGTTCCCGCTCGACTACGACCGGCGCCATACGCTGACCGGGATATTGCAGGGAAAGATCAATGAGGACGGCGGCCCGCGGGTCGCCGGTATCCGGCCGCTGGGCGGACTCGAGGGGGCGATGATCATACGGATGGAATCGGGGCTGCCCTTCACGCTCGGTGACCTCAATGACACGTCGGTCACGATTCTGCCGAACAGCTCGCGGCTACCGGCCACCGGCACGGTGGATCTGCTGGTGCGCCGTCCCATTACGGTGGGCGGATTCATGGGCTCGATCTACCTGGACCTGCGGAACCTGCTCAACCGGCGCAACGTCGTCGCCGTTCGACGGGACACGGGAAAACCCGGGCTCGACTCCCTCGGGCTGGCAAACCTGGCCCGGCAAGCCTACCAGGCCTACCAGGGCAATGAGCTCTTCCCCGCACCCATTCCGTACGAATCCCCCCGCTACCGCGCGTGGGCCGACCTCAACGGGGACGGCCTCATCAGCGGGCCGGGCGAGCTCATGCCCCTCTTCCTGGAAGCCGCGCGCGACTACGCCCAGCCCCTCTTTGCCTACGGCACACCGAGGCTGGTGAGGCTGGGGATGGAGGTGAGATTCTGAACGACAGTGACTAGTGACTGGTGAGCAGTGACTGGTGTTTGGGGAGGAGTTCCGCTCGGGAACTATACTGGACCGGGCGACTGCCAGTATTCAAGCACTAGTCACCAGTCACTGTTTTTTCAGTTCACCGGCAACCAGTACGTCACCTTCACCGCGAAGAAGTTATCCCCCTCGGCGCCGAAGGCATCGAAGAAGTCCCCGGCGCCGATCCGGCGGCCGCTGGACTGGAAGCGCTCGCGGTTCTGCTGCCAGACCAGGAACAGCGTACTCCCGGGCCGCCACTCCCAGCGCACCACCAGGTTGCTCCGGAATGACAGGACGTTGAAGTCCGGTGACAGCGTGAACGTGTCGCCCCCTTCGGAGATCGTGAGGGTCGAGTCGGTGGCGGACACCGACCCGATGTCCCGCCCGTAGCGCTCGAGATCGTTGGTCCGGGGCGCGGCCAGCTGCCCCACATGGTAGTACTCGCCACTGGCCGCGAATGGTTCCGCGTAAAGCTCGAGGGTGAGATCCGGCGTCACGGCGTAGTTGATCCTGAACTGCGCCGAGAGAGTCGAGCGGCCGATGGTCCCGAATACATACCGGGTCCCGAAGGTTTCCGTCGGACCACCGGGACGCTGGGTGATGTACTGCCGCCTGTCCTTCAACCGGCTGTAGGACGGTTCGATCGACAGTTCCATGCGCTGACTCGGGCGGAACGAGAACTCTGGAGACAGCTCGTAGTACCAGCCGCCGATGTCGTCCCAGGTGTAGCTCCCACCGAGTTGAAACCGCGTGCTGCCGCTGAAGGGGCTCTCCACCCCGCCGTACACCGTGTGGTCGTTGGTGGTCCGCATGAGCGGTCCGCCGCGGGTCAGGCCGTCGCTGTAGGCACCGGGCCGCAGTTCGACGCCAAGGTACGCGCTCCAGAAATTGAGCAGCGAGACACTACTGCTCAGCTCGATGCCGTTGTACTGGCGGATGCCGCCGAAATTCATCCCGCCGTAGCCGAAGAGCTCCACGTTCCAGCTGCGGAAGACGCGCCCGGGGGTGTTCTCCCGGTAGCGGAGGCTGGCGTAGCCGTCGATGTCGTCGGCCGTGCCGAGCCGGCCCATGTCGTTGATCTCGAACGCGGGCGATTCGAACCCCACCCCGGTCTCCCAGAGCCAGTGCTCGCCTCCGTTCTTGCTGAAGTCGAGATCCGCCTGCCACCCGAACAGCGAGGTCCGGCCCGGGTCGAAGGTGACGTGGCCCTGGTCGGGACGCTGGAAGTAGTGCGTCGAGGACTGCTGGACCCGCCGGATGGCCGCGGTATCGCCGCTGATGTAGCTGAAGCCGAGGGCGGCACCGAGTACGTACTTGCCGCCCTCGAAGCGGAGATTCAGGTCGGTCCCGCCACTGAAGGCCTGGCGGGTGAGGATGGACTCCAGTGGATGGCCATGCTGGAGGTCCCGTTCGACCCCGGTCAGGATGATGCCCACGGTGGACGCCGACGCCCCGAACTCCTGCTGGGCACGCACCACGCCATAACCGGTGAGCGGCGCCACCCGGGTGCGGCCGAACGTCTGTGTGGCCGCGTCGTAGGTCCGGGCCTCCTCCCGGTCGGTCACGGCGAGAAGTGCCCCGCCGGACATTCCGGAACTGAGCCTCCCCGTCACCTTCGCGGCGCCCAGGATTGTCGCCGCTTCGGGACGGTCGACGTAGTCGCCCGATGCGGGGCCGCGCGGGGCCGCACCAATCCGGCGGCTGTAGTAGTAGGCCGACCCACCACCCTGCAGGAGATTGGATCCTTCCGTAAAGAACGGCCGCCGTTCACTGAAGAAGGTTTCGACCGCGCTCAGGTTCACCTCGGCGGGGTCGGCCTCGACCTGGCCGAAATCCGGGTTCGCCGTGGCGTCCAGCGTCAGGTTGGGGCCGAGGCCCATCTTCAGGTCGCCGCCGGCGCGCACGCTCAGGTTGCGTCCGTCGTCGAACGGGTTGCCACCACCGCCCTCGCCGGTGACAGTCGCGTTGGTCGCCACATAGGGCTGGAGCTCGAGGCGGCGCGAGGGCTCCACGCCGGTAATCCCGCTCAGAGTGCCGAAGCGGGAGGCCCACCCGTTCTGGTTCTTGGGGATCATCACCCAGTAGTCATCCTCGTTCCGGCCTGGGATGTACCGGTTGATGTTGAGGCCCCAGACCTGCTCGGGCAGGGCGTTGAACCTGAGCTGGCTGAAGGGAATCCGCACCTCGGCCACCCAGCCATCCGGAGTGATCCGGGTCCGGGCGACCCACACGGGATCATAGGAAAAGTCGCGACTGTGCTCGTTGTCGGACGGATGGTAGTAGTCGAGCCGGACGCCGGCGGCCGTCACCCCGAACGTGTAGGCCGTCCTGCGATCATGGTAGGTATCCAGGCTGAACAGGATCCGCTCGGAACTGCCCGCGTTGTCCCGGCGGCCCATCAGCGCCTGGAGTTCTTCCGGCGACCCACTCGTCATCCGGGCCCCGATGTACAGGGCCTGGCCGTCATAGAGGAAGGCGACCTCGGTCCGGACGCCGGCAGGCGCGCCTTCGTCAGGATCCTTCTGCCGGAAATCCGATGTCCATGCGGCGCCGGTCCAGGCGGCCTCATCCAGCACCCCGTCCACATGGATACCCCCGGTGGCTTCCGTCGCGCGCGCCTGCCGTGCCGTCGCGGGCACAACGGCCTGCTGGGCCGCGACCGTCCCGGTAGCCGAGACGAGAATCAGCATGACCAGGGACGGGCACCGGGGTCTCCCGGCGTACGTCGGCATCGGCATATCCTGCTCCACGCAGTAGTCGAAGTAGAGTGCGGCGGCCCTGTCCTCCTTTGACGGACCCCGAAGGCGAAAGGTTGCAATGAGAATCGTGCGAGGGGCGCAAGGTTGCTGATTTGCCAGCATTATTTGGCGCAAAGTTGACGCAGCTTTTCGCAAGGTGCACAAGCGTATCCACTATCCGGCTAATGCTGTGTTTCCAGCAAAGTGCTAATTTTTGAGCATAATATCAACCCTCGCTTCCGCCTGGTACCGCGGGGATAGGGCTGGCACGGCCCATGCGCCCCGGCATGGACATGACCGCCACCGTGCATGGAACAGGGGCGAGAGGGACGACGCTCGTGGAGATCCGCGAATGGGCCTGGGGAAGATCCTGGACCTGGCGGCTTCCGGTGCTTCTATGGGTGCTCTGGTCCGGAATCCGCCAGCTGCGCGATCCGGATTACCGGAGCCTCTTCGCAGGCATCCTGTTCGGCGTGCACGAACTCGGACACCTCGTCTTCGCGGCCCTGGGCCAGTGGGCCGGTGTTGCAGGAGGCAGCTTCGCACAGCTCGCCCTGCCGGTGGCCTGCGGGATCTTCTTCCTGACGAAACGGGAATATTTCGGGACGGTCATCTGCGGGGCATGGCTTGCCATCAGCATGGCTGACCTCGCGCGCTACATCGCCGACGCCCGGGCGCTGCAACTGGACCTCGTGAGTTTCGGGGAGCAGGCCATCCACGACTGGAACTACCTGCTGGGGCGGGCGGGACTGCTGGGACAGGACCTGGCGATCGCGCACGCTACCCGCGCGCTGGCCACGGTCCTCCTCGTGGCCAGCGGCTCGGCGGGCGCGTGGTTGTTGTCGCTCATGCACGGCAGGAACCCGCTCACCCGGCCAGACGGGCGCTGACCTCCACGCAGGCACGCCGGACACGCTCCCGGTCGGACTCGACCAGGTCTCCCTGCTCCGCTGCCTCGCGGAAGCGCTCAACGTGGCTTGAGAGCACTGCGCGCACTCCCGGATCGGCCGCGCAGAGCGACACTTCCCGCACGGCCTCCAGCAATCCCACCAGCACCTCGGCGCTCGACCGGCCGTAGTACCTGAGCATGTCGAACCCGGCGCCCGACAACTCAGCGAAGGTGATCGGTTCCGCTACGAGACGAAGATGGCCGCCATCGTCAAAGTACCGGCGGGCCGGCGGGGGGCGTCGCACAAACCCGCAGAGCGCGGCGGACACCCGGTGCACACAGGTGACGGCGGTGAATGGGTCATTGATCCCCGGCGACAGCGCGCGGACCCCGATCTCCACGAGCTGCTGGATGGCCGCCACCAGGTCATGGTTCGGCGTCCGGCCCGCGCCCACGTAGAACCGTTCACGCACGGCATGGCCCACATCCACTTCCTCCCCGCCCGTCGCCCCCCAGACTTCCGCCACCGCCTGGCCCTGCACCACGAATTGGCCGGGTCGCGCCAGCACGCGAATCACCCACTCACGCTCGGTCGCGAGGTCGAGGAGCCCTCCGGCATCGACGTTCTGGACGTACCCGGTCAGCGTGCCGAGGATGACGATCGACTCGCCGGCCAGGATTTCCTCGCCGCGGGCCGCCCTGTCGGGATCGATCTCCGGGAAGGGGTGGTCGAGCACCCGCTCGAGGTCATGGCTCGCCGCGGCCACGACGTTGTCCACCTGGATCAGCCCGGAGACGTGATGGATGAAATAGATCAGGACGCCGATGCTGGCGAGGGCGGTGAATACGCCGAACGACACGGCGAGGTGCGGGACAAACGGGTTGTCCCCCCCTCGGACGGAGCGCAGTACGAGGAGGCAGTACAGGAAGGTGGCCACGAACGTGCCGAGGACAATCTCGTTGCCGGTGTCCCGCATGAAGTTGCGCAGGATGCGCGGGCCGAACTGGCTGGACGCGAGGGAGAGTACGACAATGGTGATGGAGAACGTGACGCCGGCGACGGTGATCATGCTCCCCGCGACCGCAGCGAGGAGGGCCCGGGCCCCTTCCGCCGAGCCCTGATACAGCCAGCTGGCCTCGTCCAGCCACACGGCGCCCTGTTGCCGGTCCACCGCCACCAGCACCACCGACAGCACGATGCCCAGCACCGAGAGCACGGTCGGGACGAACCAGTAGCTGGAGCGGACCCGTTCCCACACGTGCAGCAGGCGTCCGCGCACTATCGCCGTCCACTCCACGGATCAGGCAACCGGCGCGTCCTCGCGTCGTAATAGTTCCTCGTACGCGGGGAGGGTAAGGAACTCGGTGAACCCGTCCCGGGTCACCATCCGGTCGAACAGGTCCGTCGCCTCCTCGAACGCGCCGCGCGCGAACTGGTCCTCCCCGACCAGCTCCCGGATCCGCAGGAGTTCTTCCTGCACGGTGCGGCGGTAGAGGTCCGCCGTCACGGTGCGGCCATCCTCGAGCGTGGCGCCGTGCCGGACCCACTGCCACAGCTGCGACCGGGAGATTTCGGCGGTGGCGGCATCTTCCATCAGGTGAAAGATCGGCACGCAGCCGACCGAGCGGAGCCACGCCTCCAGGTACAGCAGGCCGACGGTGATGTTGTGGCGGAGCCCGTCCTCGGTAATGGCGCCCTCCGGCACGCGCAGCAGGTCGGCGGCGGTCACGCGCACATCTTCCCGCATCCGGCCCAGCTGGTTCGGGCCGGTCATTCCCTCATCGAAGATCTTCTTCGCAAGCGGCACCAGTGCCGGGTGTGCCACCCAGGTGCCGTCGTGCCCGTCCTGCACCTCGCGACGCTTGTCCGCCGCCACCTTCTCGAGCGCGGCCCGGTTCGCCTCCTCGTCACCCCGAATCGGGATCTGTGCCGCCATGCCGCCCATCGCGAAGGCGCCCCGGCGGTGGCAGGCCTGGATCACGAGCTGGGTGTAAGAGCGGAGAAAGTGCCGGTCCATCCCGACACTTCCGCGATCCGGGAGGACAAAGTCGGGGCGGGCGCGGAATTTCTTGATGAAACTGAAGATGTAGTCCCAGCGGCCGCAGTTGAGTCCCACGATATGGTCGCGCAGTTCGTACAGGATCTCGTGGAGCTGGAAGCTGGCCAGGATGGTCTCGATCAGGACGGTCACCTTGATGGTGCCGACCGGCAGGCCCAGCGCCTGCTGGGCGTGGACGAACACCTCATTCCAGAGGCGCGCCTCCCGGTAGTCCTCCAGCTTGGGCAGGTAGAAGTACGGTCCGGTCCCGCGGTTGACCAGGCGCCGGGCGTTATGAAAGAAGTAGAGGCCGAAGTCAAAGAGGCTGCCCGACATCGGCTGCCCGTCCACCAGCACGTGGCGTTCCGGCAGGTGCCAGCCACGGGGGCGGACGAGCAGCGTGGCCACCCGCGGAGCAAGCCGGTACTCCTTGCCCTCGGGCGAGGTGAAGCTGATGGTGCGATCAATCGCGTCGCGCAGGTTGATGTGGCCATCCAGGAGGTTGGCCCAGGACGGGGCCGTGGCATCCTCGAAGTCGGCCATGAAGACATTGGCCCCACTGTTGAGCGCGTTGATCACCATCTTCCGGTCCACCGGCCCGGTAATCTCCACCCGCCGGTCCAGCAGGTCCCCCGGAATTTCCCCGACCCGCCAGTTCCCCGCACGAACCTCTGCCGTCTCTTCCAGAAAATCCGGCAGGTCGCCATCATCGAGGCGCGCCTGCACCTCCTTGCGCTTTTCAAGCAGTTCCCGGCGCTCGTGATCGAAATGCCGGTGCAGGTCCACCAGGAAGGAAAGCGCCTCCGGAGTGAGGATCTCGCTGTAGCCGGGACGCATCGGCCCGAGAACTTCTATGCCGTCAATGCCCGTGCCGGGGGATCCGCCGGATTGCGCCGCCATGCATTCCTCCATCTGGTTGATTACCGCCCGCTTCCCTCTTCACTCTTCCCTCCAAACATAGCTCTTCCCTTTCCCGCTCCACAGGACACCCGTCACACGCCACGGCCCCGCGCTAGATTCCTTCCCCATGTCCGACCTGCTCGCCGCCCGCACCCAGATGGCCGTCTCGCTCGGCTTCCACATCATATTCGCGGTGATCGGCATCGGCCTTCCGGTGCTCATGGTCATGGCGGAATGGCGCTGGCTGCGCACAGGCGACGCGGCATGCCGGGAACTCGCCCGGCGCTGGGCCAAGGGGACTGCCGTGCTCTTCGCGGTCGGGGCCGTGTCGGGCACAGTGCTCTCCTTCGAGCTGGGCCTGCTCTGGCCCCGGTTCATGGAAGCCGCCGGCCCGATCATCGGCATGCCCTTCTCCCTGGAGGGCTTCGCCTTCTTCACCGAGGCGATCTTTCTCGGCATCTATCTCTACGGATGGGAACGTGTCGCGCCGCGGGCGCACCTCGCGGCAGGCATCCTGGTGGCGGTGAGCGGGATTGCCTCCGGCATTTTCGTGGTCATCGCGAACGCGTGGATGAACGCACCGGCCGGGTTCCGGCTGGTGGACGGCCGGATCACCGACCTCGACCCGATCGCCGGCATGCTGAATCCGGCGGCGTTCCAGCAGACGCTGCACATGACCCTCGCGGCATTCGTGGCCACCGGGTTCGCCGTCGCCGGCGTTCACGCATGGATGCTCCGGCGTGACCCTGCCAATGCCTTCCATCGCCGGGCCCTTGGCATAGCCCTTCTGGTTGCCGTTCCCGCCTCGCTGCTGCAGCTCGTCTCGGGTGACATCAGCGCCCGGGCGGTGGCGCGCCAGCAGCCGGCCAAGCTCGCGGCCATGGAGTCCCACTTCCAGACCCGGAGCGGCGCGCCCCTGCTGATCGGGGGATGGCCGGATCCGGACTCCCGCACCGTGCGCTTCGGCATCGAGATCCCGAAGGGACTCTCCTTCCTCGCCACGCATGACCCCGGTGCGACGATCCCCGGGCTCGACCAGGTCCCCCGGGAGGACTGGCCACCGGTGCGTGTCGTGCATGCGGCCTTCCAACTCATGGTCGCGCTCGGGAGCGCCCTGGCCCTGCTCGGCCTCTGGGCGGCCGTGGCCTGGTGGCGCACCCGGGACTTCTCGCGCCATCCCCGCCTCCTGCTTGCGCTCGCCGTGGCCGCCCCGGCCGGGTTTCTCGCCATCGAGGCGGGATGGACCGTGACGGAGGTCGGGCGTCAACCCTGGGTGATCCAGGATGTCCTGCGCACCGCAGACGCCATCACGCCGATGCCCGGTCTCCCCGTCCCCCTCATCTCGATCACGCTGCTGTACCTGATGCTGGCGGTGGTAGTGGCCGGCGTGCTGCGGCGACAGATGGCCGGCAGTCCCTCGATGCGGGAGCCGGATGAGCGCGATGCCTGAGATCACGCACGCCACGCTGCTGGCCGGGATCATCGTGCTGTCGCTCAATGCCTACGTGGTGCTGGCGGGAGCGGACTTCGGTGGGGGAGTCTGGGACCTGCTCGCACGCGGTGAGAGGCGCGAGCAACAGCGGCGCCTCGTGGCCGAGGCGATCGGCCCGATCTGGGAGGCAAACCATGTCTGGCTCATCCTCGCGATCGTACTGCTGTTCACCTGCTTCCCGCCCGCCTTCGCGCGGCTCGGCATCGTACTGCACATCCCGCTGACACTCATGCTGGTGGGCGTGGTCCTGCGGGGATCGGCGTTCGTCTTCCGGAGTCACTTCACCGGGGAGCACCGGCAGGAGCGTACGTGGGGGCGGGTCTTTGCCATCGCGAGCCTGGTGACACCGGTCCTGCTCGGCATGTGCATCGGCGCCGTGGCCTCGGGGCAAGCCGGTGTGGCCCGCGGCTCCTTCGTCGAGACGTACGTCGCGCCCTGGTGGAACCCGTTTGCCGTCGGCGTGGGCCTCATGGCCCTCGTCCTCTTTGCCTTTCTCGCGGCGACCTACCTCATACTCGAAGCGGAAAACGACGCGCTGCGCGAAGACTACCGGCGCCGGGCGCTGGCCACCGGCATCCTGGCCTTCCCGGTCGCCATGGTGGTACTCCTCATCGCAGGCCATCGCGCCCCGCTCATCCACGCCGGCCTGGTACGGCCGGGATGGGGACTGCTCTGGCACCTCGCCACCGGCGCCCTGGCCGCGGGCGCCCTCGCGTCCCTGTGGTTCCGTCGCTACCACCTGGCCCGGGCGGCGGCCGTCCTGCAGGTCTCGCTCATCGTCTGGGGCTGGGCCATCGCCCAGTATCCCTGGGTACTGCCACCCGACCTCACCATCGCCCAGGCCGCCGCACCGCCGGTCACGCTCCGCCTCACCCTGCTCGGCCTCGCGGGAGGCACGGTCGTGCTCGTGCCGTCGCTCTGGTATCTCTACCGCGTATTCAAGAGCGGCAGAACATCCATTCTGCCCTCCCGGCAGGGCTGGCAAGGCGGACCGGACGGACAAGGCGGACGAGACGGTCCGCCCTGACCGCCCCGTCCGCCACGTCCGCCCTGTCCGCGCCGCTTCAGCGGCGTGCCATCATCCGCTTGATCGGCTTCACGAACACGACCAGCAGGGCGCAGGCCGCCAGGACGTAGAGCGTCACTGCGGTGAAGATCTGCGTGGTGGTAAAGGTCCCGTAGAACCCGGCCACGTTGCCGCCGATGAAGTTCCCCACCGACGAGGCCAGGAACCACACGCCCAGCATCAGCCCGGCGTACCGCACCGGCGCGAGCTTGGTCATGGCCGAAAGCCCCACCGGGCTCAGGCAGAGCTCGCCGACGGTGTGCAGGAAGTACGCGGCGACGAGCCACATCGGGCTCACTTTCACGCCGTTGCCGGCCAGCTGCGCCGCGGGAATCAGGATGGCGAAGCCCAGCGCCAGGAAGAAGAGCCCGAACGCGAACTTGGCCGGGCTCGAGGGATCACGCCGGCCCAGCCGGATCCAGAGCCACGCAAAGACCGGCGCCAGCATGATGATGAAGGCGGAATTGGCCGACTGGAACCAGCTGGCCGGGAACCGGATCCCGAGAAAGGCCCCCGCGGTGTCGTTCTGCGCGAAAAGGTTGAGGGTCGAGCCTGCCTGCTCGAACGCCGACCAGAACACCGACGCGCCGAGGAAGAGGACGAAGATGACGAGGTGGCGCTTGCGCTCGTCGGCATCACGGCTTCCCACGGTCAGCAGCCAGACGAAGAAGATGAGCGGGGTAAGCAGGAGGACCCAGGCCACCACCTTGTTCAGGTCCGGCATGGCGCCCACCACGCTGTCGCCTGCGCCGAGGATGACGGCGGCGACGCCGAGCAGGAGGAGGCCCGCACAGGCGATCGCGACCTTCCGCGCTCCCGCGGACAGCGGATCTCCCGGCGCCTGCCCGGCGCCGAAGAAATTCCGCCGGCCCATCATGTACTGCACGATGCCGAAGAACATGCCCACGGCCGCGGCCCCGAAGCCCCAGTGCCAGGTACGCGCCGGGTCGAAGCCGTTGGACACGAGCCAGGACTGGAACGCGGGATGCTGGGCGAGGAAGCCGCACACCAGCGGTGCGATGAACCCGCCGAGGTTGATCCCCATGTAGAAAATCGAGAATCCTGCGTCCCGGCGATGGTCCTCCTCCGTATACAGCTGGCCGACAATCGTGCTGATATTCGGCTTGAGGAGCCCGGTCCCGAAGATGACCAGGAACATGCCGAGGAAGAAGAAACTCATCCCCTCCATCGCGAGCGAGATGTGCCCGCTCATGATGATGATGCCGCCGACGAGCACGGATCGCTGCTGCCCGATCACCCGATCGGCGAACCACCCGCCCGGCAGGGCAACCAGGTACACCATCGCGGTGTACAGGGCGTAGATGGGCCCGGCAACCGACGCGTTGAACCCGAGCCCGCCCGTCGCGAGCGGGGCCGTCATGAACAGGATGAGGATGGCCCGCATCCCGTAGTAGCTGAACCGCTCCCACATCTCCGTGAAGAACAGCGTGGAAAGGCCCCGCGGATGACCGAAGAACCGGGTATCCATCTCGGACGGGGGCCCCGTGGGTACCCCATGCTCGATGGCCGGGTCAGCCGGGCGCCGGGGCGGCTTGCTCGAGTCGGTATCCATGACAGTCCTTGGGTGATGGGACGGCTGGCGGGCGAAAAGCCCGCACGGACAACGGGGATGACATGGGGGGCCGGACCCCGCACAGAAGCGCCCCGTCCGGCTGGTGCCGGACGGGGCGGCGGGTCAGCTCCGGTCCCTGCCGAGTTTGCGTTTCAGGTGCGCGAGCTGGGCCTCGGCGGCCGCCTCATGCGCCGAGCGGTCCAGGTCGTGGCGCAGCAGCTCATCTTCCGGATCCACCCCGGGACGGGTTCCGCCGGCCGCCTGGACCTCGCGCCATGCCGACTCGGTCCCGGCGGACGGCATGCCCTGGCGCAGGTGGCGCAGCTTGCCGGTCAACTGCTCGAGTTCCTGTTCGGCGAGCATCAGCTCGTCATGCTGGACGGTCAGTTTCCGCTCGAGCAGGGACACGCGATGGCCGTGACGGGTGACGAACTCGTCAGCGATCCCGGCGGTCTCCTGGTCGTCGATGTCACGCGCCAGCCGGCCCCGGCGTTCGGCATCGGCCAGCTGCGCCCGCTCCCGCTCGAGATCCCGGGTCGTCGCGGTCACGCCGTCGCGCAGGCTGCCGACGGCCACCTTCATGTCAATGATGGAACGCTCGAGGAGCCGGGCCTGTTCACGCGGATCGGCCGGCGCGGTGTGCTGGGCGAGGAACTGCTCGATCCGGGCGCGCAGGTCCTCGAACACGTCAGGACTTCCGCCCCGTCTTCGCGTAAAAGGCGGAAAAGACCCGCTGGACGCGCGTGGACCCGCACTCGGGGCACTTCACGCGCGCGCGCTCGTGTTCCCGCACGGACTCACTCCGCACGAACTCATGGTCACAGGCGTTGCAGTGATAATCGTATGACGGCATATGGATACTCTACGGAGAAGCGAGTCGGAGTGGTAGTGTAAGGTTACCGGCCGCCACCGGGAGCGTCAAGCGACCATGGGCCCGGTTATCTTCCGGGCGCCACGGCCCTGATCCCTTTCCGCACCCCGGAGCGCCGATGCGTACCCTCACCTGTTGCGCCCTCGCGCTCGCGTCCGCCATCATCGGCTGCGGCGGTGAGCCCAGGCCCTCCTGCGGGATTGTCGGGCTGGCCGGCCCCACCATGCTCCTCGATGAATTCGGGGTTCCCAACCGCACCCTGGGCCAGCCCCCGTCCACACTGCCCGACCGGCTGGTCGCGCGCATGGTCGCCGGACCGGCCCTGCCGGCGCTCGCCGGCCATACAGACAGCGGCTGGGTGATCGGCATCGAGGGCCGGCTGCCCCAGGGGGCCACGCCCACCTTCGGGGTGCTCGTCCAGGACCCGTCGGCCCGGGCGCGCGGCGTCCTCCTGTATGAGGGCGGGGTCGTCCAGGGGGCGCCCAGGATCGGCGCCGTGTCGATCGGCGCGACGATGCTGCCGCTCATCGGCATCGAGGTGGAACTCGACCGGTTCGAGGCGCCGCAGTGTCCGCTCTTCCCGGACTCGACACTGCAGTGAATCCCCGGATCCTCATCGCCGGCAACTTCACGGCGGCCGACGGAACGCCGCGCGCGGGCGTGAACGCCGGCTACGTCCGGAGCGTGTCCCGGGCGGGTGGCCTGCCCCTCGTGGCGCTTCCCGCGGAAGACTTCGACGCCAGGGCGGCAATGTCGGGCATCCATGGGCTCGTCCTGCCGGGCGGGAGGGACGTTGACCCGGCATGCTATGGCGCGTCCGCGCGTCCGGAAGTGGACACCCCCGATCCGGTCCGCGACCGCTTCGAGATGTCCCTGTTCCACACGGCGCGCGAGGCCGGGCTTCCCGTGCTCGCCATCTGTCGGGGCATGCAGCTGGCCAACGTGGCCCTCGGGGGCACCCTGTGGCAGGATCTCCCCGCCGAGTATCGCGGCGCAATCATGCACCGTCATGACGGCCCCCGGGCCGAACGGGTGCACGAGGTCCGGATCCGTCCCGGAACGCAACTCGCCGACATGATGGCCACCGCGGGATTCCAGGCCAATTCGATCCATCACCAGGCCGTGCGCGATCTCGCTCCCGGGCTCGCCGTCAACGCGGAGGCGCCCGACGGGGTCATCGAGGGGGTGGAGTGGGCGGACGGCGGATGGTGGATGGTCGGAATCCAGTGGCATCCCGAACTGTACCATGACGAGCCGGAGGGGCCAGATCAGCGGCTGTTTGCGGCGTTCATCGAGGCGGCACGTGCCGCGGGTTCAGTTCGTGTACCCTAGCTCACGGAGCAAACGGTCGGGAGTCGCGACTGTAGGGAAGAGCACCTGGTCGCTCAGGCGGTTGAGCGCCTGCCGGACGCTCGGGAACCGTTCGGCCGCGGTCCGGAAGATGTGGTCAAGGCCGTGGTCGCTGGCCAGCGAGTGGTCGGAGGCCGCGGCGAACCCGCGGCGACCGCAGTGGTCATAATATTCCACGGCGGGGCCGCCCCTCCTGACCTGCCGGGCCGCGATATAGTCCGGGTAGAGCCCCGCCAGCCAGAGCGCGTAATTACCGAGGTGGGCCAGGACGCGGAACCGGCGCTCGCCGTCGGTCTGCTCGGCGTCAGCAAGGAGGTCAATGATATATGCGTGCCGCTGGTCGTCGTTCCAGTCGATCCGCCAGGCGCGGTCGCGACGGCCGAAGGCCATCAGCACCGCCGCCAGGTAGTCGGCAACCTCCCGATCATCGAGGCCGATGCGGAGCAGCGTGTGTCGAACGGCCACATAGAAGAAGAGCGGCTCACTCGGTACCAGGATGGAGCGCACGGCGAGAAGACATTCCCAGAGCTCGGACTGGTCCAGCAGGGCATCGGGGCCTTCGGCCCGCAGCCGGTCCTCCCAGCGCGCACGCCGACAGGCGTCACCCCGGGCCAGCAGCAGGACCACCAGCCGCAGGTCATTTGCGGTAAACCGGCCTCGCGTATCCGCTCGGATCATCAGTAATGACCTCCTCGCCTGAATTTCCCCGCAATCGCCGTGCCGACGATGACCGCCGGGACCTCGGGGCCCTGACCCGGCTGGCCCGGGACCTTGCGGGAACCCTCCGTCCGCCCTCGATCATCGATACCCTGATGGAGACGCTCGCCAGGCACTTCAGCGCCCGGATCTGTGGCCTCAGTCTGTATGATGTCGACTCCGACCGCCTGGAAGTGCGTCACGGCGACCCGGAACGAGATCCATACCTGGTTCCGCTGCTCGATACCGGGATGCGCCGCGGCCCGCTCGTGCTCGCGCCCGAGGAAGCGGAGCGCCTGCCGGCCGGCGCTCCCCGCGCCTGGATCGCGGCGCCGATCATCTCCAAGAGCGTGATCATCGGGGCCCTGGCCCTCGGGCGCGATGCCCCGCCCTTCACCGACGATGACGTCGCACTGGTCGAGGCGTTTGTCGCCCAGGCGAGCCTTGCCCTGGAGAGCGCGAGGCTGGTCGACCAGGTCGAGAGCGGGAAACGCACGTGGGCCGAGGCCGTGGACGCGCTTCACGTCCCGCTCTGCATCATAGACCAGGCAGGACGGGTCCGCCGATCCAACCTGGAATTCGCCCGCCTGGTAAACGTCCCGGCGGAGGGCGTCACCGGGCGACCCTGGCTCGCCCTGGTCCCGCCGGCCTGGCGCGACGGCGTCAGCGCGGCCCTCGAACAGAATGGTGCCGGCATCGATCTGCCTGCCACCGATGGCGCCTGGCGGGTGAGCGCGCGACGCTCGGGCACCGGGGGACTCACCGTCCTCCATTTCGAGGACCGCCACCGGCAGCGCCAGCTCCAGGAGCAACTGCTCCAGTCACAGAAACTCGCCGCCGTGGGACAGCTGGTCGCAGGCATTGCACACGACCTCAACAACCCGCTGGCAAGCGTGCTCGGCTTCGCCGACTTCCTGGCGGAGTCCCCCGAGGTGCCACCCGCGCTCCGGGAGCCCCTGCGCGTGATCCAGGAGGAGGCCGTGCACGCGTCCACCATCGTCCGCAACCTGCTCGGCTTCGCACGGAAAGGGGACGGGACCCGGCGGCACGTGGACGTCGAGCGGATGGTGGAAGGCACCCGCGGACTTCTCCGGAATCACCTGCTCGCCCACCACGTTGAACTCGAGATCAGCGTGGAAGAAGGCCTCCCCCCGGTCCTGGTGCAGGCCAACCGGATCCAGCAGGTCCTCATCAACCTGCTCGGCAACGCAGCGCACGCCGTCTCGGCGACGGGGCAGTCCGGCATGATCCATCTCGAGGCAAGCCTGGCTGGCGAGCAGGTCGCGATCAGCGTGACCGACACGGGCACCGGAATACCGCCGGAGGTGCAGGACCGGATCTTCGAGCCCTTCTTCACCACCAAACCCGACGGTGAAGGCACCGGGCTCGGACTCACCATCTGCCGTGACATTATTCACGACCACGGCGGCACTATCGAGGTGACGAGCATCCCCGGCCGCGGCACCACGTTCCGGATCCTGCTCCCCGCCGGCGACCCCTCCGAGGGCCCGGCCCGGGCGTCGGGACCCACGTCCGGGCCGGTGGATGTCCCGCCGCTCGACATCCTCGCAGTGGACGACGAGCCGCACATCCTGCATTACCTGCGCACGACACTCGAAGCCTGGGGACACCGGGTGACCGTCGCAGCCGACGGCGAGGAGGCTCTCATCCAGGCGATGTCGGGCGATTTCGACCTTATCATCTCCGATCTCCGCATGCCGCGGGTGGGCGGACGCGAGTTCTTCGAAGCGCTGTCGGAAGCCGATCCGGCGCGTGCCGCGCGCGTGGTTTTCAGCACGGGCGACACGGTCCGGGGCGATACGATGGACTTCCTCGAGCAGGAAGGCAAACCCTACCTCAACAAGCCGTTCAGCCTCGCCGAGCTCCGGGCCGTGCTGGCCAGCGCACACAACGCCCGCACGACTTCCCCCGACGATCCGGCATGACCCCAGGCATCGTGCACGTCGCGTCCGGACGGGAATGGCGCGGCGGACAGAACCAGGTGTGGCTCCTGGCGCGCGCCCTGGCACGCCTCGACGTGCCGCAGGTCGTGGTGACGGGCGCCGGGAGCCTGCTGGCATCCCGGCTCGAGGCCTCGGGCGTACCGGTGCGTGCCGTCCCGTGGCGCGGGGCGCTCGACCCGCGCGTCCTCCTGGCTGCGCGCGCCGAGAGCCGGGATGGCCTGCGCGTCCTCCATGCCCATGACGCGCACGCGCTCACCCTGGCCGGGGCAGCGGCGCGACTGACCGGCGCCCCGCTGGTGGTCACGCGACGCGTGGACTTCCACCTGCGTCGCCGTTTCTTCTGGGCGAGGGCCGACCGGGTCATCGCCATCTCCCATGCGGTCGAGCGCGTGCTGGTGAGTGACGGGATTCCGGCGGACCGGATCACCGTCGTCCACTCCGGCATCGCCCTGGAAGAGGTTCGTGCCGTCTCGCCGCTCGGGATCCGCGCCCGCCTCGGGCTCGCGCCGGGCACCCCCCTCGCGGTCAACGTCGCCGCGCTGGTCGGGCACAAGGACCAGGCAACCCTCATTGCCGCCGCGGCGCATGCGCGGGACACCTTCCCCACCCTGCACTGGGTGGTGGCAGGAGAGGGAGATCTTCGGGATATCCTCGGTCGCGAGATCTCGTCGCGCGGGCTGGACGACCGTGTCCACATGGTCGGACAGATTCCCGACGGACGGGCCCTCATCGCCGACGCGGACGTCTTCGTCATGAGCTCCCGGGAAGAGGGTCTCGGCACCTCCGTCCTGGACGCCCTGGCCCTCGGCATTCCCGTGGCCGCGACGCGCGCTGGTGGCATCCCGGAGATCCTGGACGGTGGGGCTGGACTGCTGGTGGAGGTGGGGGACGCGGCCGGGCTCGGTCACGCGGTCGTATCGCTGTTGACCGACACCGCGCTACGCGAGAGAATTCTGTCGGCCGCGCAACAGGTCGTCGAATCGTGGAGCGACACGAGGATGGCGGAATCGGTGCTCGAAGTATATCGTTCTGTATCTGTAACCGGTTGAAATATAGTGATTTACATTTGTATTCCGAGCCATGACGAAGCGCAGACGGTGGGCCTGCTGCTCTGGAAGATCCGTCGAACCTTCACCGAGTTTCCGCGGGAGTACCAGTTGCTCGTGGGCGACGATGCCTCCACCGACACCACGGCGGAGGTGCTGGAACCGTATGCCCGTGTCCTGCCCCTGACAGTCACACGGCATGCGACCCGCCTCGGGTATGCCGCCACACTGGAGGAGCTGCTCCGGCTGGCCGTGGAGCGGACGGACCGCCCCAGGCGGGACTGCGCCATCATCATGCACGCCGATTTCAGTCATGGCACGGAATTCCTACCTGATCTCGTCCGCCAGATCGAAAGCGGCGCCGACATGGTGGTGGCGGACGGGACTGTAGAAGGGGAACCTTCCAGGGCCCTGCGCTGGGTCCGCCGGATCGCGCCCTGGCTGCTGCGGCCGGCCGTCCGGGTTCCCGGGGTGCAGGACGTGGTGTCGGGGTTTGCCGCCTTCCGACTGGTGACGCTGCGGAATGCCTTCCGCGCGCATGACGGTCCGCTCCTGACGACCGACGGCTGGGCCGCGAACGCTGAACTGTTCGCGCGCGCGGCCGCGGCGGCACGGCGGATCGAAACGATCGACGCCGTCGAGCGGCGCGACATCCGGCAGCGGCCCACGAGGCACGATCCGTGGCGGACGCTGCGCGGGGTGTGGCACGCCAGACGCCGGCTCCGGATGCCTCCACCTGCGGTGGTGGCGCCGACCGGGACTGCCCCGCGTCGGACACCAGAGGAGGTTGCCCGGTGAACGGGATGCTTATTACGCTGGCCCTGCTGCAGGCCGCCGCCGCGCCACAGGCGCCCACGGTGCCGGATTATCCTTTCCAGGTCGGGGAGTCCTTCTCCTATTCCGCCAAGCTCGGCATCATCAAGCTGGGCCGGGCTGCGATGCAGGTAGCCGCGATGGACACGCTGCGGGGCCAGGAGGCCTTTCGCATGAGGTTCGAGCTCGAGGGCGGCACGCTCGGGTTCGACATCAACAACGTGATGCGCAGCTGGGTATCGGTGCAGGGCTTCCGTTCCCTCAAGTTCGAGCAGGATTTCGACGAGGACGGCAAGATCCGCCATCGGGTCTACGACATCTTTCCCGACAGCGGCCTGTTCCACGAGCGGGTGAAGGACGAGACGAAGGCCTCCCCGGCCAATCCGCTCGACGACGCGGCCTTCTTCTACTTCATCCGTTTCACCCCGCTCGAGGTGGGACGGACGTACAAGTACGACCGGTATTTTCACCAGGACCGCAACCCGGTGATCGTGAGGGTGGAAAAGCGGGAGAAGTGCGAACTGCCGGGTGACGTGAAGACCCAGTGCCTCGTGATCCGGCCGATCGTGGGCGAACGTGGCATGTTCGCGCCGAGGGCTGAGGCGCGGATCTGGCTCACGGATGACGCGCGCCGGATCCCGGTACGCATCAAGTCGAAGTTCATGTTCGGTACCGTGACCCTGCAACTGGAGGACATGGTCCTGCCCGACGTCCCGGTGACGACCCCGACCTGATGGCCCCCTATCGCGAGCCGGACTTCAGCCGACTCCGTACCGTCCCCATCGCGGGGCGGAAGAACAAGGTCGCGGACGAGCTCCTCGCCCGGATTCCGGGCGGGGACCGTTCGTTCCATGCCTTCCTCGACAGCCTGCCGGACATCCTCGCCGCGCGCGACCTCCGACGTGTGGTCACGCACGTTGCCCAGGCCTGCCGCGACGGACGTGGCGTGATCCTCCTGCTTGGCGGGCACGTAATCAAGGTCGGCATGGGCCCGCTGCTGGCCGACTGGATCCGGCGCGGTGTCGTCACCCATGTGGCCATGAACGGCGCAGCCGCCATCCATGACTTCGAGCTTGCCGCGTTCGGCGGGACGAGCGAAGACGTGGCTGAGGGTCTCGGCGACGGGACCTTCGGGATGGCGGAAGAGACCGGGGCCGAAATGAATGCCGCCGCATCGTCAGCCGCGCGTGACGGGCTCGGCCTGGGCGAAGGGTTCGCCCGCCATCTCGCCGCGCGGAAGGGCAACGCCGACCCGGGTGTCTCGGTGCTGCTCGCCTGCCGGGAACACGAGGTCGGCGTGACCGTGCACGCGGCGATCGGTGCCGAGATCACACACCAGCATCCTTCCGCGGACGGCGCCGCGATCGGGGCGACCAGTCATCGCGACTTCCGCCGGCTCGCGGGCGCCGTGCTCGACCTGGACCAGGGCGGGGCCGTACTGAACCTCGGCAGTGCCGTGATCATGCCCGAGGTCTTCCTCAAGGCGCTCACCGTATGCCGCAACCTGGAGGGCGGGCGACCGACCGGCTTCCTCGCGGCTGACTTCGACATGCAGCGCCACTACCGCCCGAGGGTCAACGTGGTGGAACGGCCGACACGAAATAACGGCACCGGCATCCAGCTCACCGGCCACCACGAAATCATGCTGCCACTGCTGTTCTGGGGAGTGCTGGACCGGCTGGAGCAGCCGGAGGGGTGACCCGTACGCGCGTGACCCGGCTCACCGGCGCGATCCTCCTGCTCGGCGCCTGCGCGCGCGGTACCTCGCCACCCCGCATGCCGGTCATCAACGACCAGGCACCGGGCGCCGAGTCCGACGCCAATGCCGTCATCACGGAGGCCCTCCGCGCCGAATCCCGCGTCGACCTCGCCGACAGCCTCTACGGGCCGGATGCGGTGTTCATCGTGGACGGGACGTTCCAGCAGGGATACCCGCGGATGGCGGGGATCGTCCCCGACTGCCAGGTCTCCATCACCCAGAGCCGGTCCTGGTCGCAGGGGCCCACGGCGTGGGCCGTGCTTGACTACCGCTGCCTGGCACCGGACCACACCGCCCATGAGGGCCGGGCAACATTCATCCTGGGCCGGGACCGCGCGACCGGGCGCTGGCGGATACTCCACATCCACAGCTCCACGCCCTGAAACGCGCGCGGGGACGAAGGCCTTCCGGCCCTCGTCCCCGCGCTCCTCAGGCACCGCCGGTCAGGCTGCGGTGCCCTCCGGTTTTCCGGTGATCATCTCCCGGATGCTGCGTGCGGTGGACGGGCTGATGATCTTGATGATCATATAGATCACGAACCCGATGAATGCCCACCAGAGCAGGGTAAAGAACAGACTGATCGCGAACCCGAGAAGTCCGAAGAGGAGCTTCAGGGCCAGGATTCCTACGACGGCGACTGCCGCAAACCCGACGAGCGTCCGGAACATTGCTATTTTCCTCCACGGAAACAGGCTCAGCCACACGTACGGGATAACGTTTCAAAAAGTTTCGTAGAGTCCTAAGTGATGCAATCGCAAGATATTGTCATCGTAGGAGGCGGCGCCATAGGCGCTGCCTGCGCGCGCGAACTGGCCCGGGCCGGACGCAGCGTTCTCGTGGTCGACCGTAGCGACGACCAGGGTGACGCGTGGCGGGCGGCCGCCGGCATGCTCGCGCCCCAGATCGAGGCGGGACCGGACGATCCGCTCTTCGATTTCGGGCTCGCCGGCCGCGAGCGTTATCGCGAACTCTCGGAAGAGCTGCTGGAGTCGACCGGGATCGACGTGGGTCTCTGGCAGGAGGGGATCGCACGGGTAGCCACCACCGAGGACGAGGTGGCGGAACTCAAGTCCCGGGTCGCGTGGCAGCGGCAGCAGGGACACATCTGCGACTGGTTCGACGAGGAGGAAGCCCGAACCCGCTGGCCCTGGCTCCGGGTCACGCATGGTGCGCTCTGGGCTCCGCATGATGGGGCGCTGGACCCCGGCAGTCTGGTCAAGGCGCTGCTGGCCGACGCAGCAAGCCACGGTGCGCGCATCGTCCAGGACACCATCACGTCGCTCGAATGCCGCGGCGAGCGCGTCACGGGCGCGGTGGGGAAGGAACGCTATCCCGCCGGCGAGGTCGTCATCGCGGCCGGCGCCTGGAGCGGCCTCATCACAGGGGTCCCCCGGCCGCTGCCAGTGGTGCCGATCCGAGGCCAGATGGCCGCCCTGCCCTGGCCCGCGGACCTGGAACGAAGCATCGTGTACGGACGTCACTGCTATCTGATGGCCCGGGGGGGGAAGCGCTTGCCGGCTCCACCATGGAGCACGCGGGATTCGACGCCGAGGTCACCTCGGCGGGCCTCGCCCGCATATTCAACGCGGTAACAGAACTGCTTCCCGCCCTCGCCCAGTCGGAGGTGCGCCGGACCTGGGCGGGACTGAGGCCGGTCACCCCCGACGGGCTGCCGATCATCGGCCCCGAGCCCATGTCCCGCGGCCTCTGGTACGCTACCGGCCACGGCCGTAACGGCATCCTCCTCGCCGGCATCACCGGGCTCCTCCTGTCCGAGCAGATCACGTCCGGCCAGGTGGACGACCACCTCACGCCATTCCGGCCCGAACGCTTCTTCGACTGGTAATCCACGCGGGCATCCTTCCCACCTGCGCCCGGGTGCGATGTGAACGCGCCGGCGACCCCGACCAGGGTACCACCCGGCGCGCTTATAATGGAAGCATGCGACTCCTCTTCCTTTTCACACTTGTGCCAGGGCTTCTGGCGGCGCAGACGCCGCCAGCGGTGCAGGCCGAACGCACCGACCTGGCCAGGTGGCTGGTCACGGGAGACAACTCGCCTTACGCCGCGGTGGCCCGTGCCGCGGTGGGCGAAGGGCTGGTGCTCGGCCCGGACGGAACCGATATCCCGCTGGAAGGCATGCCCCGGACAACGGTGAAGGAGCAGAACGGCGTCGTCCGGATCAGCAGCGCAGGTGCCGAACGGCTCGTTCCCCGCAGCCGGCAGCTGCCGATCGGGCGATGGAAGCTCCAGGCGTCCGGACTCCCGGGCCGGTCGGTGCTCACCGTGTATGGCGATCCCACCGGGGCCGAACCACCGGCCTGGTATCCCTGGCGAGACGACATGGTCTTCACCGGGCCGCTGGTCCCGCCTCGCGAACCGGCACGCCGGATGATCCTGACCATGGACGGCGTCGAGGTGGAAGCGACGATCGCCGGGCAGGTCCGGATCCCGACCGCGGAGGGACCGGCCTCGCTCCAGGTCTACCGCGTTCCCATACCCGGCACCGAAGAACGGGAACTGACCATCTACTTCCGGGACGCGACCAGTGACCACGGGAGCTACCCTGCCGGACGCTTCGTTACCCTGGAACCCGTGGCTGCCGATCGCTTCCGCCTCGACTTCAACCGTTCCCGCAACCCCTTCTGCGCCTACAGTACCGTCTATGCCTGTCCCGCCCCCTGGCCGGGGAATACGCTGGCCATCCCCATCGAGGCCGGCGAGCGCTACGCCCCGCACGAGGCGGAGTGATGCTGCATGCGCTCCTCCTCACCGCCGGGCTGCTGGCGGCGCCGGGTGCCGCCGGGCCGTGGCGGGCCGTGCTGGACCTGGCGGGCGGGCCGCTCCGGTTCACGCTCGAGGTGGACAGTGCGGGTGGCGGCCGTCTCTGCAACGGCTCGCGCTGTGACGCCCTGTCATCCGTGACGGTTGCGGGCGACACCGTCCTGATCGACATCGCGGACTACGACGCCACGATCTCCGCACGAATCACGGGAGACTCCCTCGTGGGTGTCTACCGGAACGTGGGGAACCGCGGCCCCAGGCGCATCCCGTTCCGGGCGGCGCGCGGCCGCTGGCCCGCGGAGCCGGCTTCCGCTGCGCTCACCGGGCGCTGGGACGGCTGGATGCTGCTGGACGGACGCAGGCCTCCCCGCGTGCTCCGCATCTGGAACACCCCAGAGGGCATGGAGGGCACCTGGCTTTCGGCTACGGGCGACTACGGCCTGTTCTGGGGGAGGGCTGACGCCGACAGCTTCAGCCTCGCGCACTTCGACGGGTCATTCGTGTACATGATCACCGGGCGGCTGGACGGAGACACGCTGCGCGGCCTCTTTCACGCCGGAGCCCGGACACAGACTCCGTGGATGGCGGTCAGGAGCGACGGCGGGCCGCACTTGGCGGAGCCTACCACCCTCACGACTGCGGACCCCGCTCCCTTCACCTTCCGCTTCCCTGATCTCGAGGGAAGGATGGTGACACAGGACGACCCGCGTTTCCGGGGAAAGGTGCTCGTGGTGGACATCTTCGGTTCATGGTGCCCCACCTGCCACGACGCCGCCCCGGTCCTGCGCGACCTCTACGAGACCTGGCACGACCGCGGGCTCGCGATGGTCGGCCTCGCGTATGAGGTCACCGGCGACACGGCCATCGACAACCGCCAGGTGCGCCGGTTCCGCGACAAGTTCGGTATTCCCTTCCCGCTGCTGCTCGCCGGCCAGAACGAGACCGACCTGACGGCTGCCACCCTCCCGCAACTGACCGGCTTCACCAGTTATCCGACCACGATCTTCATCGGCCCGGACGGCCGGGTGCGGAAGATCCACGCCGGGTTCTACGGGCCGGCGGCAGGCGCGCGCTACACACAGCAGGTCCGCGAATTCAACGAGACGGTGGAACGCCTGCTGGCCGAGGCGGAGGCCGCCGGCGGCGACTGAGTCCGCCTTTGGCATATCTCATTCTCCCCGACTAATTTACCGGGCTCAACCGCAACGGGCCCCGGCGCACCGGGGCCGGGACAGGCTGCATGGCAATACCGCTGGTACAACTGACCCGCACTCCTCCCCCGACCGGGGCGGGAACTCCCCTCAAGGCGGCGGTCCGGAAACCCTCCTGGCTCAAGGTCAAGGCGCCGGGCGGGCCGAACTACGTCCGGCTCAAGGGGCTGATGCGGGACCTGGGCCTCCACACCGTGTGCGAGGAAGCGCGCTGCCCGAACATCGGCGAGTGCTGGGACCACAAGGCGGCGACGTTCATGATCCTGGGCGATGTCTGCACCAGGAACTGCGCTTACTGCGCGGTCGCTCACGGCACGCCGGCCCCATTCGATCCGGTCGAACCGGTCCGGCTGGCGGAGGCGGTTGCCGAGATGGGGCTGCAGCATGTGGTGATCACGAGCGTTGACCGCGATGACCTGCCCAACGGCGGGGCGGAGGCGTTCGCCGGGTGCATCACGGAGATTCACCGCCGCCTGCCCGGCACGTCAGTCGAAGTGCTGATTCCGGACTTCAAGGGCTCGGAGCGGGCACTGCAGATCGTGATGGACGCGCGGCCGGACATCCTGAACCACAACCTGGAAACCGCCGAGCGGCTGTACCGGCTGGCGCGCCCCGGGGGGCGGTACCCCCGCGCGCTCCAGGTGCTGGCGAATGCGCGCCGCATGGCCCCGGACGGCCTCACCAAGTCGGGCGTGATCCTGGGCATGGGCGAGGAATGGGACGAGATCCTCACCTGCATGCGCGACCTGCGCGAAAGCGACGTGAACATCCTGACCCTGGGCCAGTACCTGCGCCCGTCGGATGGCCACCTCCCGATCACGCGCTATTACACCCCTGACGAATTCACCGAGCTTCGGGACATCGGCCTCCGGATGGGTTTCCGGCACGTCGAGGCGAGTCCCCTTACGCGGTCCTCCTACCATGCCTGGGAGCAGGTTGAGCAGGCCCGCACCCAGGTCGCGGAGCGCTGATGGCAGGTTCGCAGACGAAGGCAAAGCAGAAGAAGGCGCCGGCGACGGAGAAACCGGACACCACGACCGCGGAGCAGTGGAAACGATGGCTCCGCGACATGCTGCTCATCCGCCGGTTCGAGGAAAAGGCGGGGGAGGCGTACAGCCTCGGCCTGATCGGCGGGTTCTGCCACCTCTATATCGGGCAGGAAGCCGTCGCGGTCGGCACCCTCTCGCACCTGGATGACGACGATTACATCGTCACGTCCTACCGGGAGCATGGCCAGGCACTGGCCCGCGGGATCGCCCCGCGCGCGGTGATGGCCGAGTTGTTCGGGAAGGCCGAGGGAACGAGCGGCGGCAAGGGCGGCTCCATGCACCTCTTTGACGCCTCCCGCGGCTTCCTGGGCGGCCACGGCATCGTGGGCGGGCAGATCCCGCTGGCAACCGGCATGGCCTTCGCGGCCAAGTACCGGGAGACCCGCCAGGTCGCGGCCTGCTACTTCGGGGAGGCGGCCGTGAACCAGGGCGCCTTCCACGAGTCGCTCAACATGGCCGCCCTCTGGAAGCTGCCGGCGATCTATATCTGCGAGAACAACCGATACGGCATGGGCACCGCTCTCGAGCGGGCCAGCGCGCTGTACGACATCTCCGAGCGGGCCTGCTCGTACGACATGGCCAACGAGATCGTGGACGGCCAGGACCTGCTGGCCGTCCACGAAGCGATGGAGCGCGCGGTCCACCGGGCACGGGACGAACAGCACCCGACCCTGCTGGAAATCCGGACGTACCGCTTCATGGGCCACTCGATGTCCGACCCGATCCACGGCCACTACCGGACCAAGGAAGAGGTGGAGGAACAGCGCAAGCGCGACCCGATCGCCGTCTGGAGCCGGCACCTCCGGGAGACCGGGGTAATGGACGAGGCCGCCATCAAGGCGCTCGACGGTGAAGTGGTGGCCGAGGTGGAGGACGCCTATCGGTTTGCAGAAGAAGCGGCGGACCCACCGGCTGAGGCCCTGTATACCGACGTATACGCGGAGCAGAACTGATGGCCACGCTGACGTACCGTGACGCGCTGAACGCCGCGCTGCGCGAGGAGATGCACCGCGACGAGTCGGTCTTCCTGATGGGCGAGGAGGTGGGTGTCTACCAGGGGGCCTACAAGGTGAGCCGCGGCCTGCTGGAGGAGTTCGGTCCGAAGCGGGTGGTGGACACCCCCATCACTGAGCTGGGCTTCACCGGCCTCGGCGTGGGCGCCGCGATGGTGGGCCTCCGTCCCGTGATCGAGGTGATGACCTTTAACTTCGCCCTCCTGGCGATGGACCAGATCATCAACTCCGCGGCGAAGATGCGCTACATGTCGGGCGGCCAGCTGGGGGTGCCCATGGTCGTGCGGGGCCCCGGCGGTGCGGCGCTCCAGCTCGCCGCGCAGCACAGCCAGGCGCTTGAGGCGCACTATGCGCATATCCCCGGGCTCAAGGTGGTCATGCCGGCCACGCCCGCCGATGCCAAGGGCCTGCTCAAGAGCGCCATCCGGGACGACAACCCCGTCATCTTCATTGAGGGCGAAATGCTCTACAACATGAAGGACGAGGTGCCGGACGAGGAGGACTTCACCATCCCCATCGGCCAGGCCGAGGTGAAGCGCGCGGGGAAGGACGTGACGATCATCTGTCATTCCAAGACCGTCATGGTGGCCCTCAAGGCCGCGGAAATGCTGGCCGAGGAGGGGGTCGACGCCGAGATCGTGGACCTCCGCACCATCCGGCCGCTGGACGAGCGGACCGTGCTCGAGTCCGTTGCGCGAACCCATCGCTGCGTGGTGGCGGAGGAGGGATGGCCCTTCGCCGGCGTTGGGGCCGAGGTGGTCGACCGGATCCAGCGGAACATCTTCGATGAACTCGACGCCCCGGTGCTGCGGGTGACGGGCGCCGACGTCCCCATGCCCTACAACAAGCATCTCGAGAAGCTCGCCAAGGTCGACCCTGCGAAGGTGGTGGCGGCCGCGAAACAGGTCCTTTACCTCGACTGATCATGGCCACGAAAGTCGTAATGGAAGCGCTGTCGCCCACGATGGAAGAAGGGCGACTGGTGGAATGGAAGAAGGCCGAGGGCGACCAGGTCTCGGCGGGGGACGTGCTGGCCGAGGTCGAGACCGACAAGGCCGTGATGGAGCTGGTGGCCCGCGCTGACGGAACGCTGCTCAAGCACATCGTGAGCGCCGGGGCCACCGTCCCGGTCGCATCGCCGGTTGCCGTCATCGGTGAGCCGGGCGAGGACATCTCCGGTATCGCCGGAAACGGCGCCGCGGCGGAGAAGAAACCGGCCCCGGCCACCGCGAAAGCCGAGGCAAAGCCGGAGGCGGCGCCCGCACCAGCACCCGCGGCGAAGGCGCCGGAGCCCGAAACGGCCCCGGCGCCGGCCTCACCTCCTGCGACGTCGGGAAGCCGGGTTCGCGCATCGCCGCTGGCACGGCGCATCGCCGCCGAGCGCGGGGTCGACCTGGCCACCATTCAGGGCTCGGGCCCGGAAGGTCGCGTGGTCAAGCGGGACCTCGACCACGTCGCCGTGGGCCCGGATCGGAGGGCGTCAACCGGCACGCCATACGAGGACATTCCGCTGTCACAGATGCGGAAGACCATCGCGAAGCGACTGGTGCAGTCCATCGGGCCGGTGCCGACCTTCTATCTCACCACCGAAGTGGACATGGAGCGCGCAGCCGAGGCCCGGGATGCCCTGAAGGCGGCGGCGCCCGATGGCGCGATTTCCTTCAACGACATCATCCTGAAGGCCACGGCACTCGCCCTCAAGGAGCATCCTGCCTGCAACGCGTGGTGGCAGGACAACCACATCCGCCAGTGGCATGAGGTGCACCTCGGCATGGCGGTGGCGGTCGAGGAGGGCCTGATCACGCCGGTCATCCGGTTCGCGGCGCGCAAGTCGCTCCGCGAGATCAACGCCGAGGCGCGCGACCTCGCCACGCGGGGTCGCGAGCGCCGGCTCAAGCCCGAGGAATACACCGGCAGCACGTTCTCGGTGAGCAACCTCGGCATGTTCGGCATTGACGAGTTCACCGCCATCATCAACCCGCCCGAGGCCGGCATCCTGGCCATCGGCCGGATCGAGCCCCGGGCCGTCGTGGTGGACGGCCGGACGGAAGTGCGCCGCCGGATGCGACTCACCATGTCCTGCGACCACCGCGTCATCGACGGCGCGACCGGGGCCCGATTCCTCCAGACCCTGCGGCTCCTGCTGGAGAACCCGCTCGCAATGGTCTGGTAGGCCGGAACGACCGCAATTCTACCCGACGAGGAGACCTGTGGCTAATCAGTTCGACGTGATCGTGCTTGGCGGTGGCCCCGCCGGCTACGTATGTGCCATCCGCTGCGCCCAGCTCGGGCTGAGCACCGCCGTGGTCGAGAAAGACAAGCTCGGCGGCGTGTGCGTCAATATCGGCTGCATCCCGACCAAGGCCCTGCTGCACAGCGCCCTGATGGCCAACGTGATCCGGCATGAAGCGAAGGACCTCGGCATCACCACCGGCGACGTCAGCACCGACTACGGGGTCGCGATGCAGCGCTCCCGGAAGGTGTCGGAACAGAACTCCAAGGGCGTCGGCTTCCTGATGAAGAAGCACAAGATCACGGTCATCGCCGGCACCGGTACCCTGCAGAAGGACCGGAAGGTGAAGGTCGGCAAGGACACCTACCAGGCCTCGAAGGCGGTCGTGATCGCCACGGGAAGCCGGGTGAAGGGACTGCCACAGGTCGGGCTCGAGCTGAACGGCACCACCGTGATCAGTTCCGACGAGGCGCTGTTCCTGGAGACCGCGCCGAAGCGGCTCGCGGTGATCGGCGCTGGTGCGGTGGGATGCGAGTTCGCGGACATCTTCAACGCGTTCGGCAGCCAGGTCACGCTGATCGAAGCCCTGCCCCGTATCCTGCCGCTGGAGGACGCCGAGGCATCCGATGCCCTCGCCAAGAGCTACCGGAAGCGGAAGATCGAGGTCCGGGCGGGCGCGGCCGTGAAGAAGGCAACGGTGAAGGGCAAGCTCGTCACCCTGGAGATCGAAGTTGGCGGCAAGCCCGAGACCATCGAAGTGGACCAGGTGCTGATGGCGGCGGGCCGGGCGGTCAACACCGAGAACATCGGCCTCAAGGAGGCCGGGGTCGAGTTGACCGACCGTGGTTTCATCAAGGTGAACCGCGAGACGCTCGAGACCACCGCGAAGGGGGTCTACAGCATCGGGGACGTGGCTGGCCCGCCGATGCTGGCCCACAAGGGCAGTCGTGAGGGCGTCAACGTCGCCGAGACCATCGCGGGGAAGAAGCCGCATCCGATCAAGTACGACAACATCCCGAGTGTCACCTACTGCCACCCGGAAGTCGCCAGCATCGGGAAGACCGAAGAACGGTGCAAGGAGGAGAAGATCGAGTACCAGGTCGGCCGCTTCCCCTTCAGCGCCAACGGGCGCGCCCGGACGGCCAACGAGACCGAGGGCTTCGTCAAGATCATCCGCGACAAGAAGTACGGCGAAATCCTGGGCGCGCACCTGGTCGGCAGTCATGCCTCGGAGATGATCCACGAACTCGCCGTCGCGCGCGAGAACGAGTACACGGTGGAAGAAATTGACATGACCGTCCATGCGCACCCCACCCTGTCGGAGGCCATCGCCGAGGCGGCGCTGGATTCGATGGGACGGGTGATACATATCTGACGGCAGGCGGGAGCCGGCAATCGGCAGTCGGGCGTGACGTTCCGATTGCCGATTGCCGACAGCCGATTGCCGAATTCCGCCCATGTCTTCTCCCGACCTCTCCTCCCCTCCCCCCGACCACGTCGGCCTCGCCTTCCGCTCCCTGGCCTTCGGAATCCTGCTCGGTACCGGCCTGATGGCCATCACACTGCTGGTGGTCCGCACCCTCATCCTGCCCGAAGCGCAGGGCGAGGTCCCGAACCTCGACCAGCCGGCGACCATGATCCTGCTCGCAGGAACGCTGGTGAGCCTGATGGCGGGGGCGGTGACGACCTGGACCCTGCTGGCGCCGGTTGACTCGTTCTACCGGCGTGGCGGGCTCGCCATGGTGAGCGGGTTCGGGACGCTGATGGTGAGCCAGGTGAGCGTGGTGCTCCACGTGTGGTTCGGGACCGCGGGCCTGGTCGGCCTGCTGGCGGCGTGCGTCGCAGGGTGCATCTTCCTGGGTCGCGGGTTCGGGCGGGCAGCCGCGGCATGAGCGCCCCCATCGACGTGGTGGACCTGGGCACCCGCGGGTACGGGCCCACGCTTGACCTGCAGCGTGACCTGATCCGCCGCCGCCTCACCGGGGAGATCACGCGTGACCTGCTGTTGCTCGTGGAGCATCCACCCGTCGTAACCCTGGGCCGCGGGACCCGTCCGGCCAGCCTGCCACTTTCGCGCGGCCAGCTGGAGCAGCGGGGGCTCGAGGTCTTCGAGGCGGAGCGGGGCGGCGACGTCACCCACCACGGGCCCGGTCAACTCGTCGGCTACCCGCTGATCGACCTGCGGCAGCTGCACCCGGACCTGCACTGGTACCTGCGCGAGCTTGAAGGCCTTCTGATCGACGCGCTGGGCGATCTCGGCATCACCGCGGGGCGGAGCCCCGGCCTGACCGGCGTCTGGACCGGTGGGCGGAAGATCGCCAGCATTGGCATCCACGTGAAGCAGTGGATCACGATGCACGGGTTCGCCCTGAACGTGACGAACGACCTGAGCTGGTTCGACTATATCGTCCCCTGCGGCATCGCCGGCGTGGAGATGACATCCGTCTCGCGCGAGCTCGCGTCCGCCGCGGCACCGCCTGCCCTGCTCGACCGTACCCGACGCGCGGTGGTGCGCGCCATCGGCGCTCGCTTCGACCGCACGCCGGTCGAGACCACCCTCGATGCCGTGCTCTCCACGGCCACCCGCTCATGACCCAGCCGATCGACGCCCGTCCCACCGACCGCGCCCGCCTTGCGCCCGGGCAGGTCGAAACCCGCAAGTGGCCCGTGCTGCACTACGGTTCCGTCCCGCGGTTCGACCCGGCCACTTGGCGATTCGCCATCACCGGCCTGGTCGAGCGGCCGCTCACCCTTACCTGGGACGAGCTGCTCGCCTTTCCCCGCCGCGAGGTGCTGTGCGACATGCACTGCGTGACGCGGTGGTCCCGTTTCGACAACCGGTTCAGCGGCATCCCCGTGGATGCGGTGGCGGCGCGGGCCGGTGTGCGGCCCGACGCGACGGCAGTGCTGGTGCACGCCGAGGAGGGCTACACCACCAACCTCCCCCTGGTGGACCTCCTGCAACCCGCGAACCTGCTCGCGCTCACGTTCGGGGGCGAGCCGCTGACCCCCGAACACGGAGGACCGGTGCGTCTGCTGGTCCCGCACCTTTATCTCTGGAAGAGCGCCAAATGGGTGCGCGGTTTCGAGTTCCTGTCCGAGGACGAGCCGGGCTTCTGGGAGCAGAACGGGTACCACATGCGGGGCGATCCGTGGCGTGAAGAGCGGTATGGACGGCCGGATCCCGTGCGCATGCGCCGCGGACCGCGCTGAACGTCCCACTCGCCTTGCCATTACCGCTGCATCTGGCGTACTTCCCTAGTATGGCAGATTCTCCGTCCCGGCGCAGCGCCACGACCCACGCTGATGAGCGCATTGAGACTATCCTCCGGGCCGCCGGCAGCTGGGCCGCGGAGGCGCCCGAGGCGCTCTCGCGCCCGGTGCGCGCGGTCTGCATCCGCCTCGCGGAGATGGTTGCCGACCAGCGACATTATCTGGCGCCGCTGCCGGAACCGCAGGACAGCGAACGCCAGGAGATGCTGGCCCTCGTCGCGACGCGGCTGGGCCAGCCTCCCGTCACGCGCGGGCTGGAACAGGAACTGGCTGAATTGAGCGACATGGAGTTGAAGTCCACCGGCTCATGGGCGGTGGTTCCCGCGGCGCAGACCGAGTGGGTGAGCACCGCGATCCGCTTCCTGGAGGACCGGATCAACGCCCTTACCGGGGACAAGCCGGATCAGTACTGGGCCGAGGACGTCGTCGCGGGACTGATCGCGTCCGTCCGGGCCCTCCTCGGTGTGGAGGAACTGCACGCCAGGGCCGATGCGACGCACCCGGGGACGGGGCGTGACTCGGCGCCAGTGGAGATGGAAGAAGACAGTGACTAGTGACTAGTGACTTTCAACTCCTCCCCCCGAACAGCTCGAAGAACCTCCTGAACACCTCCACCCCGTCATAGAGCTGCTGCAGGTCCAGCTTCTCGTTGGGCGCGTGCAGGCGGTCGTCCGGCAGCCCGATGCCGGTGAGGACCACCGGCGCCCCGCCCGCGGCGAGGCTGGTCACGATGGGGATCGACCCGCCCGCCCGGATCGGCACCGGCGCACGGCCGACGACCTCCTTGAAGGCCTGGCCGAGCAGATCGAACACCGGCGCATCCAGCTTCACCTGCACTGGCTCGCCCCCATGGATGAGGCGCACCTCCACGTCAGCCCACTTCGGGGCGAGCTCCTTCACCCGCTGGCGGAGGAGCTTGAAGACCTTCTTCACACTCTGGCCGGGAACCAGGCGCAGGCTCACCTTGGCCGTGGCCGAGGCGGGGATCACTGTCTTCGCCCCCTCGCCGGTGAAGCCACCGCGGATGCCGTGGATTTCAAGCGTCGGCAGCGCCCACACGCGCTCCAGCACGCTGTACTCCTCCCGGCCGGTCAACGCCTTCGACGTGACCTCCTCCTTGCGGAAAGTCTTCTCATTGAACGGCAGCTTCTTCCATGCCTTGAGTTCGGCCTTCGAGGGGCGCTCCACCATCTTGTACAGGCCGGGAATCCTGATCCGTCCCGACGCGTCCTTGAGACCTGAGAGCAGACGCACGAGGGTTTCGATCGCGTTCGGAGCCACACCGCCGTACGTGCCGGAGTGCAGATCGCTCTGGAGGGTCCGGACGGCAATCTCGGTGTAGCACATCCCGCGCAGGCCGGTATAGACCGCGGGCCAGCCCCGCGCGTAGTAGTCCATGTCACAGACCAGGACGGCATCCACCTTCGTGCGTTCCGGCTCGTGCGCCAGCAGGTCGAAGATGACCTCCCCGCCGCACTCTTCCTCGCCCTCGAAGATGAAATGCACATTGCACGGAGGGCCACCGTCCGCGCTGGCCGCCTCGTAGGCCTTGAGCAGGCAGTACACCTGCCCCTTGTCGTCCGCGGCACCGCGGGCGTACAGCCGTCCGTCCCGGACCGTGGGTTCGAAGGGCGGCGTCACCCACTCATCCAGCGGGTCCGGGGGCTGGACATCGTAATGCCCGTAGATCAGCAACGTCGGCGCATCGGGGACATGCGGGCCCTCGGCCCAGACGACTGGATGGCCGTCACCCTCGATCAGTCGGACTACCGGACAGCCGAGGCCCCGGAGGTGGTCCATCATCCAGTCCGCTGCCCGGCGGACATCGGGAGCGTGTTCCGGGGTGGTGCTGATGCTGGGAATGGCCAGGAGCTCGCTCAGTTCCCGGAGCATGCGGGCCTGGTTCTGTTCGACGAAGGTGGTCATGGCGGAGGGCGGTGAGAGGTGAACGGTGAACGGTGAACGGTGAACGGTGAACGGTGAACGGTGAACGGACCCGGAAGATAACCCGGCCTGAGATGCCCCGGCCCCTGGAGGGTGATCCGGGAATGGGGAATGTGATCCAGGTTGTTCCGCCGTGGCCCGGCGCGAGGTACATTGGCCTCATGCAGACCACCGCCCAGTACCGTGTCTTCGATCCTGAGCCTGCCCACCGCGCCCTGGTCCCCGCCCGCCACTACCTGCGGGAGGGCCAGCCGGACCGCGCGCTGGAGGCATACCGGGAGCTGCTCCGGGTGGAACCATTCCTCCGCCCCGCGTGGGCGGAGTATTTCCAGCTGCTCCGCCGCGAGGGCCGCCACGACGAGTCACTGACGCTGGCCACCGCCGCGCGGCAGCAGTTCGGGGATGACACGTTTTCGCTCACCCTGCACGGGGCTGCACTGGCCGAGCTGGGCAGGTATCGGGAGGCAGTCGAGAACCTGAGACACGCGGCCGGTCTCTCTCCGGATGAGGGCGCGGTGTGGCACGAACTCGGTTATGTCGCCTGGCGCACCGGCCAGCCGGGATACGCCCTGTTTGCACTCGACCGCGCCTTCACCCTCTGGCCCCGGAGCTCGACCCTGCTCCTGCGGGGGCGGATCCTGCGGGAGGCCGGCCACTATCTCGCCGCCGAGGTCGCATTCACCGGGGCAAGGGAAAGCGCCGAATTCCCGGAACAGCGGGTGGAGGCCGACGACGAGATCTCGAGGACGCAGCGCTTCGCCGCCTTCCAGGACCGTCCGGAGCTGCTGGGGCCCCGGCGGCGCTGGTTCGGCGAGACAGGCGCCGCCGTCCTCCTGGACGGGCAGGCGGAGGACGGTGCGGTGTTCGATGCCTTCGTGGAGCTGGCCCGGGAGGAGGGCTGGCGATTCACCGTCATCGTGACCCCCGATGGAGACCCGGCCTGGGACCGGCTCGCGGGCGCCCTGGGGATCCCGCGCCGGTCCACCACCCTCGAGCCCGGCTTCGGACTGATCCCTCTCGTGGCCGCGCGCCAGCCCGGCGCGACCACGGAGGCCTGGCGCGCGGCATCGCTCGCCGCGTCCAGCAACCGCATGGGGGCAACCTTCGTGATCGAGCAGCCCGTGGACGCCCCGGCGGCGGATGTCGCGGGGCGGCTGGCGGTGGATGCGGAGGGAAAGGACGGGGCTTTCAGCTGCACCGAGGCGGTGCGGCACCCGGCGGGACGGCTTGCGGGGAGGAAGCTGAGGTGATCGGGTATGGGGTATCGGGTATGGGGTATCGGGGATCGGGGACTGAGGGGTGAATCTCACAACCCGATGGCCGATTCGCGACTCCCGGCTCCCGCTTCAAGCACCGCCCACACACTGTCTCCCTTCACGCCCTCCAGTTCGCTCTTCAACTTTGCCACAGCCGTCCTCACCTCGGAGCCATTCGCCTGGTACCACGCCTCGAACAGCGGCAGGCGTGTCCGGTAGATCCGGGCGGCAATGATGCGGGCGTTATTCACTGGCCGCTCAGGGAGGCGGCCGATGCGATAGGTCTCGAGTTGCCCGGCAACGGGGCCTTCCAGTTCCGCCCTGGCCCAGGCCCCGACCTCCGCGCGTCCCTCCCGGAGCAGGAGTGAATCGTGCGGGGCCCGGTAGAGCGAATCCAGCCGGCCGGCAAGCTCCTGGTAGAACTCCCCGAGCACGACCTCATCGTGCCAGCGCGCGGCGGCCCGGTCGGCCGACGCCGTATCGCCCTTCTGGCGGAAGAACGCCTCCGCTCCCCGGTAGCCCACCAGCTGCGCCAGGCTCTCATTGAACGGGGTCGCCCCCGGCACATAGATCGTGTTGTGCAGTATTTCGTGGATCACCACCGCGACCATTTCCACGGAATCGGCTGTGATGGCCGTGGAGAGCAGCGGATCGTTGAACCAGCCCAGCGTGGAAAACGCCGATGACGGCCGGAGCCAGGTGTCGTACCCGCGGGCCGCGAGCCGGTCCGCCGCACGGCGGGCCATCCCGGGATCGAAGAATCCCTTGTAGGGGATGCGCCCGACGATCGGGTACTTCCAGGTGAAGGGGCAGAGGCAGTCGGGCGGCGATGCGGAGAGGACCAGCAACAGGGTGTCCCGGCCGACGTCCGAATAAGTGGTGTATGTCTCTTTCGCGTCGAGGCCGAGGCTGACCGCGAAGTCCCGGGCTTCCAGCACGAGGGTGAGGGAATTCCGGAGCTCCGCCGTGGTGCCGCTGTCGGCGACCAGTTTCGCGATCGGCTGGCGGCGTTCGAGAATGCGGGTCTCCTCGAAGCCGGCCCGGGTGAGGTAGCGGACGTCTTCGCTCGCGACGTATGCCGTCCCATAGCCCACGAACAGCACGGCGACGATGATCAGGAACATGCGGAGCACCTTCCGTCGGTTCATGGGGTCCAGCGGATGCCGAGCCGGTGCACCTCGCCGCCGCGCCCGCTGCGTCCCTGGTAGGCATAGTCCACCACGAGGAGCCCGAGGACCATGCTCCCGCCGTAGACCATCTTCTTCTGTTCGGTCTCCCGGGGCTGGGCCCCGTACCCCACGCGGGCGACCAGTCCCACGCCGCCCAGCACGATCCCGGATTCGAGGCCAAGCAGCGTGCGGCGAGCCTGGTTCTCGGTCCACACGACCTCGATGGTCGCGAGGAGGCGCAGCGTGGTCTGGGGATCGAAGAGATTCTGGGTGAAGCCAAGGCGGTAGGAGGTTGGGAGCGTGAGGGGCTGGCCCGAGATCCGGTCACCGGTGATGTTCTGCACGCTGAACGCCAGCGCCGAAATATCGAAGAACGCGATGGCAAGGCCTGCGTCGCCGGTGAGGGCGCGGCTGATCCGCCCGGTGGTATCCTCGAGCGACACGTACTTGGCCGAACCCCCGAGCGCAATCATCCCGCGACGGTACACGGAGCTCGCCACCCAGACGAGGTTGTCCTGCACGGACGAGGTGTCGCTGAAGCGGAGGTAGTTGTAGCCCCCCCCGAAATTGAACGGGCCGATCCGGACGGCGGCAGCGCCGGCACTCTGCACCGTGTGATCCGGATAATAGGAGAATGCGGCCTCGAGGCTGAGCCGCTTGATGGTGGCAAGCCCGGCGGGGTTGCTGAAGACCGACCCCGCGTCGCCAATCACCGCCACGTTGGCCCCGGCCAGGCCTGCCTGCCGCACCGAGGTGGGCAGGCTCAGGATGACGGGGGAAGCGGTGGAGTCGGCCTGGGCCGCGAGACGGTGGGCGCCGAGACAGAGCAACGTGGCGAGAATGGCGGCGCGACTCCGCATGGACCTAGCGGCGGCGGAGGATGGCGTAGCGGGGAACGGTGGCACTGAACCCCGAGCCCCCCTTGAACTGGAAGTCAATGGCCGCGTCGTTCCCCTGCTGGAGCACGTACACGTGCCGCCCGCTTCCCGCGCGAAGGGTCCCGGCGTGCGAGTACTGGCCGGTCGTGACCCGGTCCGGGTTGACGGGATAGGACGGGAAGAGCGTTGCGAAGTCCCAGCTCCGGTACCGGAGCCGTCCCGTCGGTTCGGTAAACCCGCTGACACCCTCCATCAGGTTCGCAAGCTGCCACTGCCCGACCAGCTGGTCGAACGGCGTCGCGGTGACGGCCACGACGTTGGGAGCCCCGACCTGGACGGTCTGCACCAGCGCGCGGGTGACCGAGGTACCGAGAAGGGTGTCGGTCGCAAACTGGTCGGCGAGCCATCGGACGAAGAGCCAGTCGGCCCCCCGTTCCGCCAGCGTCCCGATGCCACTGGGGGCGATGAGGTAACTCCCCTCGATGTCGCTGAGGTACAGGAACGCGTTCTGGATGTCACCGGAGCCCACGAACTGGCTCAGGCAGCTCGGCGCCAGGGGGCACCGGCTGTCCGGGAGGCCCCGCGCACCGAGTTCCTCGGCGAAATGGGACAGGCCCTCGTTGAGCCAGGTCAGCTCGGCCGGCCCGCTGCGCACCAGCACATGCTGGTTGAAGCTGATCATGTGCTGGAACTCGTGGATGAAGACCGGCGGCAGGCGCAACAGGGCCGTGTTCCGGCTGACGGTGCAGCCACTGTTGTTCGGGTCGGGCACGAGGCCGTAGAACACCTCGCCGTGGTTCGAGTTCGGGTCGTTGGAGAGGTCGAGCCCGAAGAAGTAGCCGAGGATGATGGTCCCGTCCGCGCACGTGCCGCTCAGCTGGTTGACCTGGTCCGACAGCAGGATGATGACCACCCCGTTGTTGTCGAGATCGCTCTCGCGGCCGAACGCCGTGGTATCCAGTCCGTACATGTTGGGAGCAGGCCCGTCGAACAGGGCGCCGACCTGGTCGATGTCGCCCTGGGTGTAGCCGCCCGATGGCACCGTATTGTCGAGGTAGATCGCCCCGCGTGCGCCGACGAACTTCGCGGTGGCGGTCACATTGGCGAACGAGGTGCAGTTGACGTCGCCGCAGACCTTGAAAGTGCGGACGTCCCCCAGCGGCGGCGCGGCCACCGGGGTACCGGGAACGGGCGGCGCCAGCCGGAGGGCCGGATTCCGCGCTACCTCGGCTTCGCGGGCCCGGAGCATGTCGTGGAATCCCCCGGCCATGCCACCGGCTGCGGCCGGCTGGGGGCGTGGAGCCGCGGGCGCGACCGCGGGGACTTCGCCGGCCGCCACGGTGTAGCTCGCGCTCTGCCCGCCCTGGGCCGCCGACACGGCGGCGATGACGTACTCCGCACCGGCGGCGGGCGCGGCAGGAATGCGGATGCAGCCGCCGGAGACGGTGGCATCGAGCACCGTGTATTCGCCTGGTGCCAACGTGACGGCCGCGGGAGACGTGCAGTTCAGGTTGACGCTCAGGTCGGGCTCGGTCGAGCCTCCGCATGCCGCAAGGACGGCGACTGCGGCGAGACCGACGCGCGAGTATGATCTCACGAATGCTCCGGGTGCGGGCGACGTACGATATCGCCTAAGATAAAGTGGGACAACGGGTTTTGACAATTCGTGCCCCGGCGGATAGCTTCCCCTTCCGGCGGGTGGCGGCCGCCGGCCGGCTACCCGCTGTCCCGGGTGACGGGCGAGTCGCCACCGCGCCCACACGACCTGACGCGCCGGCGTTCACCGGCCGCCGTCACACCTTGTCCTGACAGAGCCGCGAGCCCGGCCGGGGAGTTCCCCCGGCCGCCGCCCGTTGCCAGAAGATCGCATGGCCTTCGTCCATCTCCATACGCACAGCGAGTTCTCCCTGCTCGACGGTGCCAACCGCATCGACGCGCTGGTCTCGCACGTCCAGTCGCTGGGGATGGACAGCCTCGCCGTGACCGATCACGGCAACCTCCACGCCGCGTGGTCGTTCTACGAGGAGGCCCGGGCCAGGAAGGTGAGACCGATCCTGGGCTTCGAGGCCTACCTGGCCTTCGGGCCGCGCCAGGAGACCCAGAAACCCCAGGATGCCCCCGCCGCGTACAGCCATCTGGTCCTCCTCGCGAAGAACCGCACCGGCTACCGCAACCTCATCCGCCTCTCCTCCATCGGCTACACCGAGGGGTTCTACCGCCGCCCCCGGATTGACCGGGACGTCCTGGCCGAGCACCGGGAGGGCATCGTCTGCCTCGCGGCCTGCCTCTCGGGTGAGGTGGCGCTTCACCTCCGGCAGCAGCGGTACGAGAAGGCCCGCGCGTCGGCCGAGTGGTTTGCCTCCACCTTCGGCCGGGACGGTTTCTGGCTGGAGATCCAGAGGCACGGGATTCCCGAGGAGGACCTGGTTACCGAGGGCATGCTGCGGCTGGGCGAGGAACTGGGCCTCGGAGTGGTCGCGACCAACGACGCGCACTACCTGCGCCGGGAGGATGCCCAGGCCCACGACGTCCTGCTCGCCATCGGGACGGGCAGCGACCTGGACGACCCCAAGCGGTTCCGGTTCACGGGCGAGGAATCGTACGTGAAATCCGAGGAGGAGATGCGGGCGCTGTTCGGCGCACACCCCGAGACCCTCGAGAATACGCAGACGGTCGCGAACCTGTGCGAGTTCAGCTTCGAGCAGAAGTACTACGTCCCGGAGTTCCCCCGCCCCGCCGGGTCCCCCTCCGACGAGGCCCTGCTGGAGGACCTGGCCCGGGCGGGAGCCGGCACCCGGTACGGTACGCCGCTGCCGGAGGCCGTCGAGGAGCGGCTCGCCTACGAGCTTGGCGTCATCAACCAGGCAGGCTACGCGGGCTATTTCCTGATCGTCCAGGATTTCATCGCGGCGGCGCGGGAGCGCGGCATTCCAGTGGGCCCGGGCCGCGGATCCGCCGCCGGCAGCCTGGTCGCCTACAGCCTCGGCATCACCAACGTTGACCCGCTCCGGTTCGACCTCCTCTTCGAGCGGTTCCTGAATCCCGAGCGCGTGTCGATGCCCGACATCGACGTGGACTTCTGCTTCGAGCGCCGGGGCGAGGTCATCGAGTACGTCCGGGAGCGATACGGCCGCCGGAGCGTGGGGCAGATCATCACGTTCGGGACGATGAAGGCACGGGCGGCGGTAAAGGACGTGGCCCGCGTTCTCAAGATTCCACCGGCCGATGCCGACCGGATCACGAAGCTCATTCCCTCGGGGCCCGCCTTCAGCCTCACCATCCCTGAAGCCGTGGCGAAGGTGGACGAACTCCGCGCGCTGGTGCGGAGCGCCCCAGTTTACGAACGGCTGGTGGACCTCGCCAGCCGGATCGAGGGAATCTCCCGGCACGCATCGGTGCACGCGGCGGGTGTGGTGATCGCCCCGGGGCCGCTGGACGATTACGTCCCGGTCTGCACGGCACCCACCCGCGGTTCGGGTGCCAGCGCCAACGGCGAGGATGCGATCATCACCCAGTACGACATGGTCGCGCTGGAAAAGGTCGGCATGCTCAAGATGGACATGCTCGGCCTGAAGACGCTCACCGTGATCCATGACGCGGTGGCCATGATTGGCGAGCGGCACGGCACGGCCCCGGACATGGACGCGCTGCCGTTCGACGATCCGGAGGTCTACGCCCTGCTCCGTCGCGGCCGCACCGCGGGCGTGTTCCAGTTCGAGTCCGCCCTCGCGACCGAAACGCTCCGGAACATGAAGTGTGACCGGTTCGACGACCTGGTCGCGTCCAACGCCCTGCTGCGCCCGGGCCCGCTCGATACCGGCATGCACCTGGTCTTCATCCGCCGGAAGCTCGGCCAGGAGCCGGTGCGGTACCCGCACCCGTCGCTGCGCGAGATCCTGGAGCCGACCTACGGCGTCATCACGTACCAGGAACAGGTGATGCGGATCGCGAACGTGCTCGCCGGCTTCTCGCTGGCCGAAGCCGACGTGCTCCGCAAGGCGGTGGGCAAGAAGAACCAGGAACTGATCGACCGCGAGCTGGCGAAGTTCGTTGAGCGCGCCATCCAGCAGGGACACGAGCGGCGGCTCGCCGAGGACCTTGCGTCCCAGATCGCCACCTTCGGCCGCTATGGCTTCAACAAGTCGCACTCGGTGGCCTACTCGGTCCTGAGTTACCAGACGGCCTGGCTCAAGGCGCACTATCCCGCGGAGTTCATGGCCGCGTTGCTCAGCTCTGAAATCGGCAGCACGGACAAGGTCGTCCAGTACATCAACGAGGCGCGGGAGCTCGGCCTCGAGGTCATGGCGCCCAGCGTGTCGGAGTCGGGCTTCAAGTTCACGGTCGTGGGGGACCGCCAGATCCGCTTCGGCCTCGGCGCCATCCGCAATGTGGGCCGGTCCGCCATCGAGAGCATGATTGCCGCGCGGGAAGGCGGGCCGTTCACGAGCCTGGCGGACTTCGTGCAGCGGATCGATATCCGGCTCTGCAACAAGCGCGTCCTCGAGTCGCTGATCGCCGCGGGCGCCCTGGACGAACTGGACGGCCACCGGGCCCAGCTGATCGCGGCGCTGGACCACGCGCTTGCGGAGGCCCAGCTCCGGCAGCAGGAGCAGGACGCCGGCCAGGGGACGCTCTTCGGCGACGCGAGCCACACCCCGCCGGCCCCCGGGATCACCCTGCCGGACATGCCGGCCTGGTCGGAGGCGGAGCGGCTGAGCCGGGAAAAGGAAGTCATCGGGTTCTTCATTTCCGGGCACCCACTGGAGCGGTACCGGGCCGAGGTGGAGCTGTTCAGCACGCGGACCACCGCCACCCTGAGCACCTGGAGCGAGCACCAGGTGACGGTGGCGGCGGTGGTCACGGCGGTGAAGCGGCAGATCTCGCGGAAGACCAGCAAGGAGTACGCGCGGCTCACGCTGGAGGACTTCCATGGAACCGCCGAGGCGATCGTCTTCCCGGATGCCTGGGCACGGCTCAACCAGGTGCTGCATCCCGATGCCGCCGTGCTCCTGACCGGCGGATACAGCGCGCGCGACCGGGGCGAAGACCGCGCGCCCTTCGTGGTGGAGCAGGCGCAGCCGCTCGAGATGCTCAAGGGCTCCGGGGCGGTGGCGGTGAGCGTGCGCTGGGCCCGGCCTGAGGCGCCACCCGCGGACCGGGTACGGGCCGCGGTCGCGCTCTGTGCCCGGCATCCGGGGCCGGCCCCGCTCTATATTGAATGGACCGATGGCAACGGCGAGGCCCTCCGGCTTCGCTCGCGTCGCCTCACCGTGGCGCCTGACGAGGACCTCGTCCGTGGACTCACCGATGTGCTGAGTCCCGCGAGCGTCCGCTACGTAAAGGCGGGATAGCGCATGCCCAGTGTGTACACCCTGGAATTCGAGAAGCCTCTGCAGGAACTGGAGCGCCAGATCGACGAGCTGCGCAAGGTGGGAGCGGAGCAGAAGATCGAGGTCGGCGGGGAGATCACCAGCCTGCAGGAACGCCTCGAGACCATGCGGGGCGACATCTACACCAACCTGACGCCGATCCAGCGCGTCATGGTCGCGCGCCACCCGCGGCGCCCTTACACGCTCGACTACCTGAGCACCATCTTCACCGACTTCATCGAGCTGCACGGCGATCGCCTCTATCGTGACGACCCGGCCATCGTGGGCGGGTGGGCCCGCCTCGCAGGCGCATCGGTCATGGTGATCGGGCACCAGAAGGGCCGGGACACGAAGGAGAACCTCAAGCGCAACTTCGGCATGGCCCACCCCGAAGGCTACCGGAAGGCCCTGCGGCTGATGCACCTCGCGGCGCGCTTCAAGGCGCCCGTCATCACCCTGATTGACACGCCGGGCGCCTATCCCGGGCTCGGGGCCGAGGAGCGGGGGCAGTCGGAAGCGCTGGCGCGGTCCATCCTGGAGATGGCCAGCCTCCCCACTCCGTGCATCGCCGTGGTGATAGGCGAGGGAGGCTCGGGCGGCGCGCTGGCACTCGGGGTGGCCGACCGGATCCTCATGCTGGAAAACTCCGTGTACTCCGTCATCTCCCCTGAGGGATGCGCCGCCATCCTCTGGAAGGACGCCGCGCAGCGCGAGCGCGCGGCAGACGCGCTCAAGCTCACCGCCCAGGACCTGCTCCGCCTCCAGCTGGTCGACGAGATCATTCCCGAGCCGGTGGGCGGGGCCCACCTTGATCCCGACGCGACCGGCGAAGCCGTCCGCGACGCGCTGATCCGCCACCTCGGCGAGCTCCGGAAGGTCAAGCCCGACAAGCTGGTCCGGAAGCGGGCCGAGAAGTTCGGCGCGATGGGTGCCTTCACCGAAGTCTGATGCAGACCGTCGAGGTGCGCTTCAAGGGCAACCGCCGGGCCTTCTTCGAATGGGCCGACAGCGAGGACGCCCTGCGCCTGCAGGAGGCCGTGCTCGTGGAAGCGGAGCGCGGCCTCGACTGCGGACGGGTGCATTCCACCGGCGAAGTGGCGGAGAAGAAATGCGGCTCCTGCAGCAGCGGGTGTGGCACGACCGCCAGGCCTGAGCCCCTGCGCAAGGTCGTGCGCCGGGCCTCCCAGGAAGACATCCGGACCGCCAATGAACTGCGCCGGACCGAGGAAGACGTCCGGAGGAAGGTGATCGAGCGGGTCAAGGTGCACGAGCTGGTCATGAAGGTGAGCGACACGGAGTGGCAGTGGGACCGGAACAAGCTCACGGTCTACTTCACCGCCGAGAAGCGCGTGGACTTCCGCGCGCTGGTACGCGACCTGGCCGCCCAGTTCCGCACCCGGATCGAACTCCGCCAGATTGGCGTCCGGGACGAGGCTGCCCGGCTCTCCGGCGTCGGCCGCTGCGGCCGGGAGTACTGCTGTTCCACCTGGCTCACCGAACTTTCCCCCGTGAACCTCGGCCTCGCCAAGGACCAGCGACTCTCGCTCAACCCCCAGCAGATCAGCGGCGGCTGCGGCCGCCTCCTCTGCTGCCTCCGCTACGAACACGACTTCTACGTCGCCTCACGGAAGCGGTTCCCAAAGGAAGGCCGACTGCTCCAGACGGCCGTGGGGACGGAGAAGGTCGTCGCGGTCGACATCTTCCGGGAGCGGGTGTTCCTCCGTGGGGAGGACGGCAGCCGGATCGTCCCGCTGGTCCAGCTGCGCGAGGAAATCGAGACGTCTCCCCGCGAGACCCCCGTTGCCACGGCGCCGGCACCCGCGATCGCGCCCGAGGTTCCGTCCGCCCCGGACCCTGCGGGAACCGATGAAGCCGCCCAGGCCGCCAGGCCCCGCCGTCGCCGCCGCCGGGGGCGGCGCGGACGCGGCGGCGGACTGGGCGGCACCCCCACCTCCGAGCCCTGAGTGACGTACTACCTCACGACTGCCATCGACTACAGCAACGGCGACCCCCATCTCGGCCATGCCCTCGAGAAGGTCGGCGCGGACTGCATCGCTCGCTATCGGCGCCTCTCGGGCGACGACGTCCATTTCGTCATGGGCATGGACGAGCACTCGCAGAGCGTCATCCAGGCCGCGGGGGAGTCCGGCGTGTCCCCCCAGGAGTGGGTGGACCGCATGTCCGACCGCTTCGTCCGATTCTGGCAGGCCCTCGAGTGCAGCCAGGACGACTGGATCCGGACCACCGAGCCGCGGCACGCCCGCGCGGTGACCGCGCTGCTTGAGCGGATCCGGGAGCATACGCCTGACGCCCTGTTCATGGGAGAGTACGAGGGGCTCTACTGCACCGGGTGCGAGGAGTTCAAGCAGGACGCGCAGATCGTGGACGGACACTGCATCGAGCACCCCTCCCTCGAACTGGTCCGGACGAAGGAGACCAACCACTTCTTCCGGCTGAGTGCGTGGCGCGACGAGGTGCTGGAACGGATCCGCTCCGGCAGCTTCCGGGTGGAACCCGCCATCCGCCGGAACGAGGTCATCCGGCTGCTCGAGGACGGCCTGCAGGACATCTCGATCTCACGCTCCCGGTTTCCCTGGGGCATTCCCTTCCCCGGCGACCCCGGTCACACCGTCTACGTCTGGTTCGACGCGCTGATCAACTACCTCTCCGCCACCGGATTCCCGGAGCCGGGGTTCGAGCAGCTCTGGCCCGCCGACCTGCACATCATCGGCAAGGGCATCACCCGCTTTCACTGCGTCGTCTGGCCCGCGATGCTGCTGGCGGCCGGACTTCCGCTCCCGGCCCAGGTCTTTGCGCACGGCTACGTCCAGTGGGAAGGGACCAAGATGTCCAAGACCGCCGGTACCGCGGTCAGCCTGGAGACCGCGCTGGAACGGCACGGGCCGGATCCGCTCCGTTACTTCCTGCTCCGGGAGGTCGGCTTCGAGGCCGATGGCAATTTCAGCTGGGAGCGTTTCGACGAGCGCTATACGGCCGACTTGGCAGACGGCCTCGGCAACCTGGCCGCCCGCTCCCTGGCCATGCTGGTCAAGTATCGGGACGGTCGCGTTCCAGAAGGCGACGAAACTTCGCTGGATGAGGCAGCCCGCCGCGCCATGTCGGGCTGGCAGGATGCCCTGAACCGGCTCGATCTGCGTGGGGCCGCCGAAAGCGCCTGGACCCTGGTTTCGGCGGCGAATGGGTACATCGTCCAGCGGGCGCCCTGGGCTATGGCTAAAGCAGGACAGGACAAGGACCTGGACGACGTCCTGGCCTCGCTGGCCCGGGCTCTGGACCGTCTGGCCGTGATGATCCACCCCTATATGCCCGAGAAGGCAGCGCAGCTCGGACGGGCGCTCGGGCTCGATGTCGACCTGAGCGGGGCAGGGTTCGACCTGTCAACAAACACGACAGTAGCCGGGCAACTCGTTCAGAAGCCGGAGACTCTCTTTCCCAAGCCAGCCCCCTGACCCCCAACTATTTGACAGTTGGACACTTACACGTGCCCGGAAAGGGTTGACATCGGCCGGGGCAGCGCCCACCTTCTTCGTGCCTCAGCTGTTCCTCTCAGCACGGTTCTTGTATGTATCCGGTGTGTTACGCACCGTTTTTTTGTAGTCGCGCACTTCGCAGGGGAACGGTGCCACATCACCACCTGCGTCGGTGCGCTTAAGCAAGGGGAAGTCGATTTCATGGCCAAACGTCGCTGGACACTGGTGTTCGTGCCCCCCGGGTCCGGCACCTCGCGCGTCCTGGAGATCTCGCAGACCGTCGTGAAACTCGTGGCGGCCAGCGTGGTCACCGTCGTGTTGTTCGCGCTGCTCTTCGGCTATTCGACCTTCACGCGCGCCACCAACCTGAACGCGGCCGACCGGCTCAGCCGGGAGAATGCCGCGCTGATCTCCGAAATCGACATCCTGCACACCCGGATGGCGCTGCTCAATGACACGCTGGGCCGCATCGCCCGTCGCGACGAGAAGATCCGTCTCCTCGCGAACCTCGAGCCGAATGATCCCGCGGTCCAGCAGGCCGGCATCGGTGGTCCGCTGATGGCCAACAATGCCCGGAGCTGGCGCGATTCACTGCTCCCCAACAATACGGCCCGCGTCCGGGTCGACCTGAACGCGATGATCCGGCGCGCGAACCTGCTGGCCGCCAGCTACGAGGAAGCCGCTGACAGCCTCGCGCTCCACACCGAGCGGATGAAGGCGATGCCCAGCATCATGCCGACCGACGGGTACATCACCAGCAGCTTCGCCATGCTGCGGATGCATCCCATCCTCGGCGTGGCCCGCCCCCACGAGGGCATGGACATCATGGCGCCGAAAGGCTCGCCGATTCACGCGGCGGCCGCCGGCCGCGTGATCTGGGCCGGCTGGGAGAGCGGCTACGGCAACACGGTGCGGGTTGACCACGGCTACGGCCTGGTCACCCGCTATGCCCACGCCTCCAAGCTCCTGGTCCGGAAGGGACAGCACGTGGCGCGGGGCGAGGAAATCGCCCGGGTCGGCGCAACGGGCCTGGCCACCTCCCCGCACCTGCATTATGAGGTCATCCTGAACGGCCGGCCGGTGGACCCCCAGCGGTATATCCTGCCGGACGCCATCGTCGACTGACCAACGACCGCACAACACAAGGCCCCCGCACCGGACCGGTGCGGGGGCCTTCTGCGCTCAGGCACGTCAGAACTGGACCTTCGGTGCCTCCGTGGCCCCGGGCTCGGCCTCGAAGTACTCCTTCTGGGTGCTCATGCCGAACACCTTGGCGGTCAGGTTCTGCGGGAACCGCCGGATATAGGAGTTGTATTCCGAGACCGCGGTGTTGTAGTCCTGCCTCGCCACGGAAATCCGGTTCTCCGTCCCGGTCAACTCGTCCTGCAGCTGCATGAAGTTCTGGTTGCTCTTGAGCTCGGGATAGGCCTCCGCAATCGCCAGCAGGCGGCCCAGCGGGGCGCTCAGCGCCGCGTTGGCCTGGGCCATCGCCCCGACATCGCCGGACTGCACCGCGCCGGCCAGGCGGCTGCGGGCATCCGCCACCGCGGTGAACACCTGCTGTTCCTGCGCGGCGAAGCCCTTCACCGTGTTCACGAGGTTGGGGATGAGGTCGGCCCGGCGCTGTAGCTGCGCCTGAATGTTGCCCTTGGCCTTGTTCACCTGCTCATCGAGGGTCTGCATGCGGTTATACCCGCAGCCCGTGGACAGCAGGGCCGTCACCAGCAGCAGTGGAACCGCGACCAGGCGGGATCTCATGAGGATTCTCCGGGTTGAAGTTCGTCGATCTTGCGCACGGCCCGCTCGAGAGCGGCCATGTAGTGTTCGAACTGCTCTGCGGACAGGGGCCAGTCGGCCTCGGCCCGGTGGCGCAGGACGTCGCGCAGCAGGTCACCATCCACACCAAGTGCCGTCGTCGCCTCCCGAATGGTGGCATCCCCCGTGTCCGGCACTTCACGTCCCAGCAGGGACAGCACGCCCCGGAACAGGACCAGGATCACGGGGATGCTGCCCTGGGCCGTCACGCCGAGCATGCCCGGCTTGTCGCGGAAGGCCGCGTAGGCCTGTCGCAGCCGCAGCAGTTTCCCGCGCAACTCGCCCTCGAGGGCCCGCCGCAGGTCGGATGGCCGCACCCGGAGGTCCACGACCGGATCCTCACCCCTCAGCACCTGGTACGCCACCTTGATATCGGTGATTTCGATCGGGAAGACATCGGTGCCGCGCGACAACTCTTCCCGGCTCAGCAGCAGCGGTGGAGGCTGGCGCTCCAGTTCCCAGTCCCGCAGGCTGTCCGCCAGGGCGGCCAGGAAGGTGGCATCCACCTTCGGTGGCACCACCATGAGGTTCACGTCCGAACGCCCGGGCACGTACTCGCCCCGCGCGGCAGACCCGTACAGCAGGATCCCGGTCCCGGCCGGCAGCCTGGTGTCCGCCGCCTTGAGGAATGGATTCACGATTCTCGCGACTTCTGCCTGCATCAGAAATTCCCCCCGGCGCCGCCGCCGCTGAAGCCTCCGCCTCCCCCGAACCCTCCAAAGCCGCCCCCGCCCCCGAAACCACCACCACCGAAGCCTCCTCCCCCGCGCCCGCTGCTGCCCAGCACGTTCCCGAGGATGATCCAGGGGAGCGCACCACCCAGCCCGCTCCGCCTCCCCCGGCCGCCGCGCCCGCCACCGCCCCGACCGATGGCGGAAATGATGATGAACACGACTACGACCACAATGAAGACCCAGCCCGCCCCACCACCATCCCGCTCCCGCTGCCGGACCTGCGGCTCGGCGGCCAGGAGCACCGAATCGCTGATGCCATACCCCCGGGCGATGAGTGCCGACAGTGCGTTGACGCCGGTCACCACGGCGGGGCCGTAGGCTTCCCGGGAAAGCTCCGGCCGCATCAGGTCACGGACACGGCCGGCCATCGCGTCCGTCACCATTCCCTCGATACCCTGGCCCGTCGCGATGAAAAGTCGCCCGGTCCCGGCCCGGCCGCCCTGGCGGGGGACCAGGAGCAGCACCACGCCGTTATTGCGCTGCTGGTCGCCGATCGCCGCCCGGGATCCCACGCCCCACGCCCGGCCGATCTGGAGGGCCACGTCCGACTGGGCATAGTCGCCAATGGTCGGAAGGGTCACGACGGCGATTTCCGCCCCGGTGGCCGCCTTCAGCCGCTGGATCATGCTCGTGGCGGCCTGCTCGCTGGCGGGATCGATGATGTCCGCCACATCGGTGACCCACCCGGTGGGCTGCGCCGGGAAAAGCGCGGTAATCCCCTCCTGCTGCGCCGGAAGGGCACGGGCCGCGAATTGTACCGCGAGGGCCAGTCCGATAGCTTTCGCGAATTCCGGCCAGCACCCTCTCCTCAGCCAGCGAGCCGATCGTGTCACGATATCTGTCCGTTCTCCTTCTGGGCCTCGCAGCCGCCTGCGGGTCGCAACGCGACCTGGCGGTGCAGGTGCAGGTCACCGATCCGGACAGCCAGCTGACCCCCGTCGCGGACCTGCCAGTTGTGGTGCTCCCGTATGACCGGGACAGCATCATCGACGCCATGGAAGCCGGTGCCACGACGCCTCGCCCGCACGAGGCGGAACTCGATTCAGTCTTCCACGCCTTCCGCGACGCGTTCGTCCCGTTCGCGCGCGTGACCATGGCGGAGCGCCAGCTGCGGGACACACTCTCCGCGCTCAACGCCATGCTGGACACACTGCCACGCAACAGCGACCCGTACCGTGAAATCTATGCGACGGTGACCGCCCTGCATGACTCGCTCCCGCCGATCGCCGAACGGCTGCATGCCCTCACCGACACGCTCGACCGTGTCCGCCGCCGTGCCAACCCGCGCATCGACAGCCTGCGACGTGACGTGGATCGATGGGAAGATACTACGTTCCGCGGCTATGAGCAGGCGACGGAGGCCGCCGCGAAGCGCGCCGGACTCACGCCCGAGCAGCAGACCACCGGGGCCCGCGGCTGGGCCACGTTCCACCTCAAGGGTGGCCCCTGGTGGGTGTACGTCCGCGCCTGGGACGCAACCGATCCCAACGCCGAGTGGTACTGGAATGTCCCGGTTACCGGGGACACGGTGCGACTGACGCCGGAGAACGGGGTGCGGAGGCCGAGATACTAGTCGGGAATCGTTTATCGTTGAGTCGTTGAGTCGTGCAGGTGACCCTTTCCGTCGGGATGTCCATGCGTCGAATCCTTTTCACCGGTGCGTTATCGCTCGCTGCGGTGCTGCTTGTCCTTCCGCGCGTGGGTGGCTTCCGCCCCGGCGCCGGTCCGGTCACACCGCTCGACACCACCGGCAACATGCTCAACCAGCGCTCCAAGGGCTCGGCCGCGGCACCGGTCACGGTCTACGAGATGAGCGACTTCCAGTGCCCGTACTGCCGACAGCACGCGGTGGAGACGTTCCCCACGCTGGAGAAGCGTTTTGTCGAGACGGGCAAGGTGCGCTGGGTGTTCGTCAACTTCCCGATCACCTCGCTGCACCCCAATGCGGTGGCCGCTGCCGAATTCGCGATGTGCGCGGCGCAGCAGAACCGGTTCTGGCCGATCCACGACCTCATCTACCAGCACCAGGATGACTGGGCGAAGCTCGATGATCCCACGCCGTACCTGCTGTCCCTGGCGGACAGCATCAAGCTGCCGCGCGCCTCGCTCCGGACCTGCCTCGAAAATGGCGAGGGCCTGGCCATCGTGAAGCGGGACGCCGAGGGAGCAGCCCGGGCCGGCGCCAACAGCACGCCGACGTTCTACATCGAGGGGGGACTGCTGGTGGGGGCCGTGCCGGTGCAGCCATTCTCCAGGATCCTGGATTCCATCTACACGGCGAAGACTGCGAAGTAGGTCGAAAGTCGAAGGGCTGTGGGGCATCGCTCCGAGACCACTTCGACCTTCGACCTTCGACCTTCGAATATCTAGAATCCCAGCGTCAGGAACACGTCATATAGCGCGTGCGTCCATGCCGTGACCCCGAAGCCCCGCAGCAGGTAGAGCCCGCTGAACAGGACCCCGGCAATCGCGCGGAAGGTGAAGCTGGAGAGCTCGAGCGGATCGCCGTACGGGCCGATGTAGTGAAACGCCGAGAAGATGAGCGCCCCCACCAGCGTGGCGAAGACGCCCGCCGCCGGCGGACGCCACCCCCATTTACGTCCCAGCCAGGCCAGGCCTCCCACCAGCATGACCCGGAAGAGCAGCTCCTCGTAAATGCCCGCACCCAGCGATACCATGAGTTGCGAGGGAACCGGGAGCCGGCTCATGGCGGTGCCGCCCTGCTCCTGGACCAGCATGAGGGCGCGGGGGCCGTTGAGGAGGAGATTGGTCAATACCCCGGCGACCAGCCCGAACGCCAGGCCATACACGATGCTCTCGGCCATCATGCCGACGAACCGGGCCGGACGCGGTGGCCCGTGGGCGCGCCAGTCCCGCACGACCAGCACCACCGCCGTCCCGACCAGGAGGATACCGAAGGCCGCCACACCGCGCCTTCCCCCGGCCATGATGAACACGCTCTTGAGAAGGACGTCGGCGCCGTTCCGGACCCCGCGGATCGCGTCGTGCGAGAGAACGAAGGCGAGCAGCTCGTACAGCGCGAGCAACGGCAGCGCGAAGAGGACGCTGTAGCGGGGGGCGCGGGTGTCGCGCCAGTAGGGTGGGAGAGTGGCGGCCATGTCTTATATACGACGCGCCGCCCGACATGGTGTCGGACGGCGCGATCCTGGCATACGAAGCTCGAGACGATCCGCGCTGGTTACGGCGGACAACCGACTCGTCTCCGAGGTGTCTAGCAGCCGGCCAGGCGATCGTTTGCCCTGGTCGAGCCTCGAATGCTACTGTCACTGGACAATGGATCACCTCCTCGGTTGGGGTGGAACATCGGGCTGAGCGTTCAGGTTACTTCGACACGGCCGGGGTGCGCAAGTGGGCCGGCCGCCATTCCGGAGACCATACTCATGCGTCTACACGTCCTTCTTCTCCTCCTCCCCGCCCTGCTGCCCGGCTGCAGCGGGCACCAGGACGCCGACAAGGCGGCATCGGCCGCGACGCCCCCGGCGGCGCCCGTCATCAGCGCGCACCAGGCCGGCCCGGTACGCTTCGGGTGGACAGTCCGGCAGCTCAACGCCACCCTGCACGACAGCCTCGCCCCCGCCTATGACCCGGGCGGCGACTGCGCCTATGTCGACCCGGCATCATTCCCCGACGGCGTGGAACTCATGGTCGTCGCAGACACCGTCGAGCGGGTGGACGTGGATGTTCCCGGCGTGCTCACGGTCGACGGGGCAGGACTCGGCAACACCGAGGAGCAGATCCGGAACCTGTACGGAGACGCCGTCCGGCAGACCCCGCACAAATACGGCGGCCCGGAGTGGCACTACCTCACGGTCCTGGCGCCGGACGATACCACGTTTGCGCTCGTGTTCGAGACCGATGGCGCGGTCGTGACACGCTACAGAGCCGGCAGGCGGCCAGCGGTGGAGTACGTGGAGGGGTGTTCGTGAGGGAGGTCGACGGTCGGGTGTCGGGTGTCGGGTGTCGGAGTGGTCGAGTGGTAGAGTGGTTGAGTCGTTGAGTCGTGGAGTGGTTGAGTAGTCCGGTCGCTATTTCTTCCGGCGTGCGGGCCGGGCCAGCGGCTTGATCGGCCGGCCGGCCGCCGAGTCCGCGATCAGCGTCTCCAGGCGCCGCTGGCGTGTCTCGGGTTTCCTGGCAGACGTTACCCAGAAGCTCGCGGTACGGCGGTACCAGGGTGGCTGGGACTGAAAATACGCCCAGGCATTCGGGACGGACTGGATCGCCTCGAGCGCATCTCCCTCGAGCGTGGCCCCCCGGCGCTGCTCGTAGGAGTAGATTCTCGAATTCCCTTCCTCCCGCTCCTTCCAGCGCGCGAGCCCCGGCGCCTCCATCCTCCCCGCCGAGATCAGCGCCTCGACCTTGCGGATGTTCACCGCGCTCCAGGTGCTGCCGGGCCGCCTTGGCGTGAATCGAATCGTGTAGCTCTCCTCATCCAGGCTCCGGCGCACCCCGTCGATCCAGCCGAAGCACAGTGCCTCGTCCACCGACTCGGGCCACGTCATGCTGGGACGGCCGGAGCCGACCTTGTAGAACCCGACCAGAAGCTCGTCATGTGAGTCATGATGCCGGCGAAGCCAGGCACGGAAGCGACCGGGGGTGGAGAAGAAGAGTGGTTTCATCGGGTGTCGGGTGTCGGGTGTCGGGTGTCGGGTGTCGGGTGTCGGGTGTCGGGTGTCGGGTGTCGCAAAGGTTGACAACCGGCGGAAGGAGTCAAGCTTTTCAGGAACCGCCCTGGCGTTCTGACCTCCGACCTTCGACCTTCGACCTTCAATGTCCACCAACAAGACGCAAAAGACCACCGCGAGCGCCACGGCGTTCATCAACGCGATCGAAGACCCGGACCGCCGTCGCGAGTGCCGGGAGGTGGCGAAGTTGATGCGCGCCTCCACCGGCTGTCCAGCCCGCATGTGGGGAGATTCGATCGTCGGCTTCGGCGACTGGCATTACGAGTCCCCGAGCGGGCGAAGCGGCGAGTGGTTCCAGGTGGGATTCTCGCCCAGGGCGAAGGAACTCACCCTGTACCTCATCAGCGGCTTCGGCGGGATGGACGCACTCCGGAAACAGCTCGGGCCGCACCGGACCGGCAAGTCCTGCCTCTACCTCAAACGGCTCGACGATGTGGACCGGGATGTGCTCCGCAGGATGATCGGGCAGTGCGTGGACCGGATGGCAGCGGGAAAGCCGGCGGTGGGCAACCGGAAGTCGAAGGCCGGGGGTCGAAAGGTGAAGCGCGATGGCCGACGCTGATCTGCTGCAACGCCTGGAGGCACAGTTCTGGACCGAGGACGCAGCTTTCTATCGGTCGCATCTCGCCGAGGACTGTCTGATGGTGTTTCCGGGGATGGGCATTCTGAACCGCGAGCAGATCATCGAGGGCATCGCCGGCGGGAGCAGATGGGAACAAGTCACCATCGACGATCTCCAGCTGGCGCATCCGGCTTGCGACGTCGCAATCCTCGCCTACCGGGGAACCGCGGAGCGCGAGGGGGAACGCTACACCGCCCTGGTCAGCAGTCTCTATGCAAGGCGCGAAGGCCGGTGGAAGCTCATCTTCCACCAGCAGTCGCCGGAGTAGGGTGGCGGTCGACAAAATTCGACCTTCGACCTTCGCCCTTCGACCTTCGACCTTCGCCCTTCGACCTTCGCCCTTCCTACGGAAACGGTCGCGGCATCGGCTTCGGGCGCGGGCGGGGACGCGGTCCCCCCGACTGCCCGCCGATGGCGCGGGCGGCCGCGCGCCGGACCTCGGGATCCGAGTCGTTCAACTCCTCCACCAGCAGTTCACGCGCGACCTCGTCCTCATCTGCGAGAGCGCCCACACGACATCCTTCCTGACCCTGGCGTCCCTGTCCTTCATCGCGGCCCGCAGCCGGGCATGGCAGCGGGATCCTCGATCTGCCCCAGCGCCCAGGCGGCAGATTGCCGGACCTCGGGCACGGCATCCGAGAGCGCAGCCCCCAGCGCCTCGGTCGCACCGCGGCTCTCGATCTGGCCCAGCGCCCAGGCGGCCGTGGACCGCACCCCGGCGTCGTCGTCCCTGAGCCCGGCCTTGAGCGGGCCTACCGATGCCCGGTCCTCGATCTGCCCCAGGGCCCAGGCCGAGGTCTTCCTGGTTTCCACGTCATCATCCCGCTGCAGCGCGCGGCCGAGCGCCGAGGTCGCGCCCTGATCCTCGATCTGGCCCAGGGCCCAGGCCGCGCGCTGTCGCACATCGGCCGAGGCGTCGCCCTCGAGCACCGCAACCAGTGGCGGTACCGCAGACCGGTCCTCGATCTGCCCCAGCCCCCACGCCGCCATTTCACGCACGCCCTCATCCGCATCCCTGGTCGCCTTCGTCAGCCCCGGGACCGCGGCGGCGACCTCCAGGTTTCCCAGGGCCCAGGCCGAGGCGCGGCGCACACGCGGGCTCCGGTCATCCAGGCCAGCCCGGAGCGCATCCACCGCCGCCGCCGATTCAATCCTCCCCAGCGCCTCGGCGGCCGCAACCCGTACCGCCTCGTCAGGATCCGAGCGCAGCAGGGCGCCGAGCGCTTTCACCGCCGTCGTATCCTCCAGACGGCCGAGCGCCCGTGACGCCGCGGCGCGCACGGCAGGGGTATCATCGCGCAACGTGCTCTGAAGCGCGCCAGCAGCGCGGAGTGAGTCGAGCGAGCCCAGGGCCCAGGCCGCGGAGGCGCGAACGCCGGGGTCTCCGTCCTTGAGCCGGCTGATAAGCGGGGAGACCGCGCGAGGAACCTCCGCGAGCCCGAGCCCCACGGCAGCGGCGGCCCGCGTGGACGCGACAGCCGCGTCCAGGGCCTTGAGCAACCCGGCCTCCGCCTCGACGGTCCTCGAGCGGGACAGCAACCTGGCCGCCATCTGGCGGGCACAGGGGTCCCCGTCCGACAGGCCGTTCACCAGCACCGGGACGGCATCGCGACCGGGGCCGTCCTCGAAGACCCATTGCAGGGCCGGGATGGAATCGGCGCCTCCAGGTGCGGTCCACCCACCCCAGCCCCAGCGGGATTCCGTAATCCGCGCCGCCATTGCGCAGAGGAGGGGGGAGGTGCCCCGGGCGGCAGTCAGCACCTGACGGGCGAGCTCGGCCTCATCTTCCATCGGGCCTGCAGTCGCCTCGGCAGGCTCGGCGGACCATGCCGGGTGGAAGTCGGGGGTCATGGCCGGGTCGCCGAAGAACGTCGCCCCTGCCGCCACCGCCAGGAGAAGGGTAGAAAGTGCCGGGATGAACATGATGCGCTCCGCGTTAGTGCTGAAATTCTAGCAATATGCTAAAATACTAGCACTCCAGCGGTTTCTGTCAAGCCGTGGGGGAAATTCGGCGAAGAATGCGCAGCAGGTCCTTCAGGTCTCGCTGGTTCAGAGCGGCGATCTCCTCGGGAACCCGGTGAAATTCCTCCAGGAGGTCCTTGCGGGCTCTGGCTCCTTCCGGGGTGAGGACGACCAGCTTGACGCGGCGGTCGGACGGATCGGCCCGTCGCTCCGCCAGCCCCCTGCCCTCCAGCCGATCCACCACCCAGGTCGCGTTGGAGGCGTCTGTCCCCCACTCCGCCGCGAGGACCCCCATCGGCCTGCCCGCATCTTCCTCGAGCGAATGCAGGGCGCGGGCATCATTGGGTGTGAGGCCCTGCCGCTTGAGGGCGGCTTCCCGCAGGGGGCTGGTCGCCATGAGGTAGTCGAACATCCGGCGCCAGGCTTCGGCGGGAGTGCTCTCGATGTACGGGTCGTCGTCCATACCCTGAAGCTACCCTCACCTGAAAGTATTTCAATGACTAGTATTATTTAAGTACAATTATATTTTAAGTCATACCAGTATCTGCACAGATTCAATGGGGAATGACGATGCCGTCACTCTATGGCGCTCAAGTTCCTGCACGTTACCGCGATCACTCTCTGGGTGGGTTCCGTCGGGGTCCTCGCCATCCTCAACCTCCGCCTCGCGGGTTCGACGGATCGGTCGCCGATCCCGGCCCTCGTCCGCCAGAGCGATTTTATCGGTTCACGCATCGTCGGTCCATCCGCCGGCGTGGCGCTTCTTGCCGGCGTCGCGGCCATTCTGGTGGGACATCTCGGCATGCCGCTCTGGGTGATATGGGGGCTGTCGGTGTTCGTCCTCTCAATGGGCTTCGGCGCGACCTTCCTCCGCCGGGAGTCGGCGGCCCTTGGCGACGCCGTCACACGGCAGGCGGACGACGGCACCATTGCGGCGAATCAGCGCCGCCTGGGCCTGCTCGGCTTGCTCAACCTCCTGCTGCTTCTGTCGGCGGTCGCGTCCATGGTGCTCAGGCCGACCTGAGCGTCCTGAACCACTCAGGGTGGGCGGCGGGTCTCACGCAGGAAGGCGACGACGGCACTCATGACGGCGGGCCGGCCGAGGAGAGCATGAGCGGCGTCGTTAATTACCAGCAGTCGGGCGTGCGGCAATCCCGCCGCCAGTTCCATCGCGTTCTCCGGCGGCGTCCGCCCGTCGAGCCTCCCGCTGATCAGCAGGGCGGGGACCTCTGATTTCAGCGGCTGGCGGAAGGTACTGTCGAGGCGGGGAAGTCCGGCGACGGTGCAGACGGGGGGCTTCGGAAAGTCGATCGTACTCCCGACGATGGACTTCGGCCTGCTCCCGGATGGCCTCCAGCCGTCCCGGCGACGCCCCCGAGGCACAGTCCATGGCAATGTTGAGCAGGTCGGTCCGCGGATTGCGGCGGAACCGGAACGCGTGTCGCGCCAGATCGGTATACTCGCCCCGCAGCATGCGTGCGAGGCTTTCCGCGAGGGTATCGAGCGCCCTGGCGCTGCCCACGGCATCCGCCACCATCCGGCGGAGGTCCCACGGACCGACGGTCACGGTGTCCCCGTTCACCGCCACCGGCACCGGTCGGAGGGCAAGCGTGTCGAGCACCGCCCGGGCCCCGGCCCGCAGCCCGGCTTCGGCGTGGGCTGAATCGTAGCGGGCCAGGGCCCTGTCGGCGGACAGGGGCAACTTGAACGTCTGGTCGGGGCCCTCGACGCCAGCCAGGATGAGACCCCGGACAATCTCGGGATGCCGGCGTGCCGTGGTGATTGCAAGGTGGGTCCCGTAGCTCCCCCCGAACAGAACCAGGCCGGGAGACCCCAGTACCTGGTCCAGCAGGGCCAGGTCGTCGGCGCTCTCCCGGGTGGTGAGGCCCGCCACATCCACTCCCCGCGCGCGAACGTCCTCCAGGCATCCCGCCACCCGCTCCCTGAAGATGGGTGCATAGAGGGAGTCACTACCGGGAAGGTCCAGGGGTAACCAGGCATTCACGGTACAGTGGAGGCCCAGCGGTTCGGAGAGTCCCGTGCCCCGCTGGTCCAGGGCGATCACGTCGCCATGCGTGCGCAGCGTATCGAGAAACTCGGCAGGTATGCCGTGAAAGGCCCGGATGCCGGCGTCTCCCGGCCCGCCCGCGAGGAAGACGATGGCCGGAGCCGGAGCCGCGCCTGTCGATCGAAACCTCACGAACCGGAGAGACAGCGTGCCGGACGAGGCTCGAGACCGGTTGGCCGGAACGTAGAGCGTACCCTCGTCCACGGGGACGTCGCCCGAACGCAGGCGGAAGGCTGCCGGCACGAGCCGCACGGTGTCGCCGTGCTGGGCGACGAGGGGAGCGGTGACCCCGAGGAGTGCGACGCACAGGGTCGCGATGGGGGGCAGCGGTAAGGGCATGCTGCAACATACCATGGCCGGCCGGCCCGCCCCGCCGGTCGTGGTGTTCCCCGCCCTGCTCCGTTAGTCTCTCTCCCATGACTTACATTCGCACCGCCACCGCTCCCGGCGGGATAACAGACCCGGCCCGCGTCCAGGCGGCCATTGCCCTGCTCGAGGCAATCGTGGAAGACCGCACCCTTCTGGCCGGGATTCCGGAAGAGGATCGCGGCCGGCTGCTGAAGGCATGCGCAGAGGTGTACACTCCCGACGTGAGGGCCCGGCGGGCCCTCGTGAAAGCCACGAAGCGCCAGCGCAAAGCGGAGAAGACGCGGAAAGAGGAACGCACGCTGGCCCGGACCGGGATCCGGACCACCAGGCGCCAGACCGTTTTCACCACGCCGAACGTCTTTCCTCCCCGTGACTTCGAGCCGCACGACGCCCACACTCCGGAAGACGCCCCTCCGCCGGTGGAACGCCACTGCTACGTGTGCAAGCAGCCGTACGAGACGCTGCACCACTTCTACGACCAGCTCTGTCCGGCATGCGCGGCATTGAACTGGGACAAGCGGACCGAGCTGGCCGACCTGAGCGGGCGTATGGCCCTCCTGACCGGGGGCCGGGTCAAGATCGGTTATCAGGCTGGCCTCAAGCTCCTGCGCTCAGGCGCCGCGCTGATCGTGACCACCCGGTTCCCCCGGGACGCGGCGATCCGCTACGCTGCCGAGCCGGACTTCCACGAGTGGGAAGACCGCCTGGAGATCTTCGGGCTCGACCTCCGCCACACGCCCAGCGTGGAGGCTTTCTGCGCCGAGATGCTGTCCACCCGTTCCCGGCTGGACCTCATCATCAATAACGCCTGCCAGACGGTCCGCCGGCCACCGGATTTCTATCGCCACATGATGGAAGCCGAATCGGCTGCGCTGTCCGCGACGCCGGCGGAAGTGCGGCGCCTGGTGGGCCGCTACGAGGGCGTGCGGGGCGAACGACTGCTTCAGGACCCGGGGATGCCGTCAAAGCCCGAGCGCGGCGCAGTGATGGTGGGGCTCACGCACGCCGCCCTGCTGTCGCAGGTGGCGCTCCTGCCGGAGGAGCGGGAGGCGCGGTACGAGCTGTTCCCCGAGGGGAGGCTCGACCAGGACCTGCAGCAGGTGGACCTCCGGGACCGGAACTCCTGGCGCCTCCTTCTCGCCGAAGTGCCGACGGTGGAACTCCTCGAGGTCCAGCTCATCAACGCGGTCGCGCCGTTCGTGCTGAACGCGCGTCTCAAGCCACTGATGATGGCGCCGGGCAGCCGGGACGCGCACATCGTGAACGTCTCCGCGATGGAAGGCCAGTTCTACCGGAGCTTCAAGACCACCCGGCACCCGCACACGAACATGGCGAAAGCTGCGCTGAACATGATGACCCGAACGTCGGCAAAGGATTACCATTCGGACGGCATCCACATGAATAGCGTGGACACCGGCTGGGTGACCGACGAGGACCCGGCAGAGCACGCCGAGCGGAAGGTCGTGGAACAGCGGTTCCACCCGCCCCTGGACATCGTCGACGGCGCGGCGCGGATCACGGACCCGATCATCAGCGGCCTGAACACCGGTACGCATGTGTGGGGCCAGTTCCTGAAGGACTACCGGCCGACCGACTGGTAGCCCGGTCTACACTTCCCCTGCTGGAGGGACGACCATGACAGAGCTTTCCCGGCCACTGCGGCGCTCCCGCGACGACCGTGTGGTGGCGGGCGTCGTCGGGGGCCTGGCGCACTACTTCGGCATCGATCCGACCATGGCGCGGGTGCTGTACGTGGTGGTCTCCATCCTGTCCGCGGCGTTCCCTGGGCTCCTGGTATACATCATCATGTGGGTACTGGTGCCGGAGGAATAGCCGTCACGATCAGTGAATTCCCGCGAGCCGAGGCCAGACCTGTTGCAGGGTCTGCTGAGGCCGCCGGGCCAGGGTAATGAAGACCTCCTGCTCCTCCTCCACCGCCATGGGGTAGTGGAGTACCTCGACGACGGTCACGACGCCGTACCCCTGCCGCAGCCGTTCGGGATCGACGCCCAGGGCGAGGAGGACCTGCCCCGGCTTCCCACCCGGCCCGAAGAACCAGTAGCTGCCTGCCGCGCTGACCGCGGGCGGGAGGCCGTATCTCCTCCGGTAGAAGTCGATGGCACCGGCCTGCCCGTAGTTCCCCCCGAAGATGACAACGCTGTCCCGGGTCGCCTCGGGTAACCGGTGATACGCCCTGCTTAACGCCGCGACCTTGTCTTCCCAGTAGAGCATGTCGGCAAAATCCTGGGGGAGCGTGCCCACCGTTCCACGATTCGTGGTCACCGCAGCACTCCCGCCCATTCGCGTGGCATAGCGCGCCGTGGCCTCCGGCGGCAGGATCGGAAGGCTGATCGGAAGCGCGATGGCGAAATACGCAGCCAGCAGCACGGGCGCCCCCACCCGCGCGACCGTGCCCCACCAGTGCGGCAGCGCTTCCAGGATGACCGCCCCTGCCGCGATCAGGGCCGGATGGATCGGGCCGATGTAGTACGGCTTGCCGTGGGCGAACATCACGAGGACCAGCGCGACCAGGCAGGTCCACCCGAGCATCCGGAACCGGCGAAAACGGCTGGCCGACAGGAGGGCCACGAGTCCCGCCAGGGCCAGGAGCGTCGCCGGGCCGTAGAGCAGCTGCTCGCCGAGGAAGGACAGCACGCCGACATGCGCCAGCTGCGCCTCACGCAGGTCCTGCATCTGACCCATAAGGGGCCAGCCGAGGCGCACCTGACCGACGACCGACGGCGCGCCGAGCACCCGCCGCGATCAACGCGGCGAGCCAGGGCCAGGGTGTGAGGAGGTTCCGTCCCCTGACGGCGAGGAGCGAGCCGGCAAGCAGGGCGGCGCCCAGAATGAGGATGCTGAACTTGGTCAGCAGACCAAGACCGCATGCGACCCCGATGAGCAGCCACCATCGCGGATGGTTGTCCCGGCACAGCAGCACGACGCCCAGCAGCGCCAGCGTCCACCACAGCTGGTCGAGAACGACAGGCTGGAAGAGCGCGCCGGCCCGCAGGAACAGAGGATTGCACAGCACGCCGAGCATGGCCAGCGCCTGGGCATGGCGACTGCCGCCGAGGTTCCGCGCGATGACGGCTGCGAGGACGATAAGAGCCGTCGAGGCGAGCGCCGGCATCACACTGGCGCCGACGACCGACCGGCCCCCGAGGGCCGCGGTGATCCTGGCCAGGATTGCAATCAGCGGGGGAAAGTCCATCCGCCAGAGGCGGACGTGGTCGCCCATCGCAAAGTACAGGAACGTGTCCCGGTGAACTCCGAATGAGGTGACGAGCGCGGTGGCCAGATGCAGGCCAAGGCTGGCGCCGCCAATCAGCAGGACCAGTCGCACGGCCAGTGCCGGCCGGGGCATATCTGCGTGCCCCGGCGCGATCGTGTCCATCATGGGAGGATGTCCCGGTGGGGGGGTCAGGCGGCGAAGAATAATGGCGGGCCGGGAGGGCGCCAGAGCCTGTCACAGGCTTGCCCTCTGCCCGGGCCCGCGAGACATTTGCCTCATGCCACGGACAAGCCTTCCTTATCGGCTCATGGCGCACGCGGGCAGTTGTCTCGCGCCGATCGCCGGCCTCCTCTCGCCGAAGGTCAAAGCCGGTGTGCAGGGCCGGCGCGGAGCAGTGGCACGGCTGCGGTCGTGGGGAGCGCGCTTTCGTGACCCTGCGCGGCCGCTGGCGTGGTTTCATGCCTCGAGCGTAGGAGAGGGTCTCCAGGCCTCGGCCGTGTTGCACCGCCTCCAGCAGCGGCACCCCGACTGGCAGTTTGCCTACACACATTTCAGCGCCTCGGCCGCGGGGTTTGCGCATACACTGGACGTGGACGTATCAGATTACCTCCCCTGGGATACCCCCGTCCGGATGGAGGCCGTGCTCGAGGCATTGCATCCCTCCGCACTGGTCTTCGCCAAGCTGGATCTCTGGCCGGAGCTGGCCACCCAGGCGGCCATGAAGGGCATCCCCGTCGTGCTGGTGGCAGGTACAGTGCGTCCCCGCAGCAGCCGGCTGTACTGGCCGGCCCGGTCGCTGACGCGCCCGGGCTACGAAGCTCTCGCCCGGGCCGGGGCCATCTCGCCGGAGGACGGCCGACGGCTCGAGCGCCTGGGAGTGCGCCCGGAGGTGATCGTCATGACCGGCGACCCCCGCCATGACAGCGTCAATGACCAGATCCGGGCTCTCGAGGAAGACAACCCCTACCGCGCGCTGGGCGACGGGGCTACCGTGATCGTCGCCGGCTCCACCTGGCCGGGCGACGAAGACGTCCTGCTTGAGGCCTTCGCCAGGCTCGAAGTGCACCGACCCGAAGCCCGGTTGCTGCTAGTCCCCCACGAACCGACACCGGCCCACCTCGCGCGGATTGCAGAGGTGGCGGCGCGTCACGGCCTGCCACGCCCCGTCCTGCTCAGCGAATGGCCCGAGGTCGACCCCGGCTCGCTGGTGGTGGTGGACCGGGTCGGAGTGCTTGCCGCGCTCTATCCGGTGGCGACCCTGGCATACGTTGGCGGCGGCTTTCACGGCCGCGGGCTGCACTCGGTCCTGGAACCGGCCGCCTGTGGCATTCCCGTGGTGTTTGGCCCCCGATGGTCCGAGAGCCGGGATGCCCACCTGCTGATGGAAGCGGGAGCCGCGGAAGCTCTGGCTGAATTCGGGGCCACGGAGGCCGCCGAGAGCCTCCAGAAAATGTGGGACGAATGGATGTCCAACGAGGTCCGCCGCAAGGCACAGGGTCGGAAGGCGCGCGGCGTGGTCGAGCACGGTCTGGGCGCGGCGGCCAGGAGCGCGGTGATGATCGAGGAGCTGCTCCAGCCCGCCTGACCCGCCTGTGACCTGCCCTCCGGCAGGCTAGATTTCAGAGTCCATCAATCGATCGCCCCGGCGCCCGGGTCCCCCTGAGGGGCAGCAGTCAGCGCGCCGACACCCACTCCGCACCTCCGGATCATGACATGATCGCGCCACGCTTCGTACCGTCCGATTCCGCCTCGGTTTCCCCGCTCCCGGTCCTGGTCGTGGATGACGACGACGTCGTACGGGCATTTGCCGCCCGGGTCCTGCGCGAGGCCGGTTACGCAGTCCATGAAGCGGAAGACGGCGCCGTCGCACTCGAGATCCTCAGGAGCCGGAGGGTCGACCTCCGTGTGGTCGTGTCGGACATCGTGATGCCGCGGCTCAACGGGATAGAACTGCTCGAGCATCTCGCCCGTGACGGTGATAACGTCCCCGTCCTCCTCATGAGCGGCTACGGAGCAGCCGACCTGGAAAAACGGGGTCTCGCGGCTCCCTGCGGCATCATTGCCAAGCCGTTCCCACCGGAGCGACTGGTCGCCGAAGTCGAGCGCTGCATCGAGACGAACGGCTGACCGTTTCCCCGCACCGGCAGGACACTATCAAGCTTGATAGCTGGTCCCCGGGAGTTTCCTGCGCGAGTTTGTCCGGGATCCCTGCAATCCGGACCTCGCCAAGGAGGCGCCCGTGCCCCCGGAGTTTCGCACTGACCAGGATGGTCGCGCCTACGCCGGCGGCAGGCTGCAGCTACAGATTTACGTCAACCGCCGCACGCCGGACCTGACCCGACAGGTACTGAACGTGCTCGGCTGCTCCCCATCCCGGGCCGCCATCCGGTGGCTCGCTCCGCTCGAGCGGGAGGACTTCCGGGAGTATCCCACACCGGGCTTCATGTCGCTCCTCGAACTCGGCGCCCGGGAGGAAGCCCTGGCGGGCTGGTGGCCCTCCGGACAATCGCTCTGGGACGGCCTCGGCATCCTCCAGCGGGGCAACCGGCCCCCGTCCTGCCTCCTCGTGTGCGGCTGGAGCCACCCCGGCGAGATCTACAGCCCACCAGCGGAGATGACCCCCCGGGCCGCGGAGGCCGCCGCCAGCGCCATCGCGGAGTCGCGTGAGTGGTTTGGTGTGGGCGACAACCCGGAGTGGGAGGGACGACTCTGGGGATATGCCAGCCGCCTCGCCCATGTCTATTTCCTGCACGAGCACTGCGGCACGGACGCGTGGCTGGTGAACCTCTGCTTTACGGACGACCAGACCCGCATCCCGACCGACGATCGCGAGTGGAACACCCGGCTGGCCGTGGTCAATCGCGAACTGGGCTTCGGACGGCTCGTCCCCTGGGTGATCGACGTCTTCCTGCCCGCCCTGCCGAGGTCGATACTGGTGACCGCTGGCGACTGAGGAGACCGGCCACGTCTCTCACTTGCGGGGATATAGACTCCCGATGTTTGATTCGCCAGGCTGCTGCGACCGGCCTACGCGACCTCTCACCGGGAAAGACCCATGTCCTTCGATCCGCTGGTGCAACTCCTGGTCCTCCTCGCCGCCGTGACCGGTTCCAGCGTCATGGTAGGGATCGGAATGTCCATGTTCCAGCGCATCCGCCGGCTGGAGGCCGGCATGCGCGACATGGACCGCCTGGGGGAGGAGTTGGACGCCATTCGCGAACAGGTGGCGGGCGCTCGGGAGGAGGTTGCGGAGATCGGGGAGCGGATGGACTTTACGGAACGGCTGATCTCGTCAGGGAGGAGGGAGGACCGCGAGCCGTCCTGAATGGTCACCCATCTTCCGCCATGGCGCGCCGGGCAAGAGCCAGCAGTGTCCAGTACGGCGGCATGTAGCCGTCGGCGGCCGCCGCCGAGTCCGCGGCGGCGGCCACCTTCGCGGCGAGCGAGCGCTCCCGTTCGGAGAAGTAGCGGTTGCGCAGGGCCGCCTCCGCTGACATCCCGGCCGGAACGGGTCCCGTCCGCCCGACCCACCCCATCGCCACGCTCCAGAGCTTGAGCACCCGACCAGCCGGCAGGCTGTACCATGGATAGCCCAGGCGGTCTCCCCGTTCGGCGCCTTCCAGCATGGCATCGATCACCGCATTGTCGATGTGATCCTGTCGCAGCGAAGCGGCCCCGCGCCACTCCGCCACCACCACCAGTTGCGGATCGTACTCCAGGTCCGAGGGTTCCTGCGTCTCGAAGTGGCTGACGCCGAACGCGCCCAGCCACCGGCGGAGACCTTCCGCCGAGATGGTGGACAGGCCGGTCCACAGGGTGATGCCGTGCTCATGATACGCGCTCGAGGCGACCTCCGAGCAGAACAACCGGCCCGGGTCGGTGTAGTCCATGGCGAAGTCGTACGGGATGGTCGAGGCGCGGGCGCGGGCGAGCATGCCGGCAGCGGCTCGATGCGGCAGCATCGGGTCGGCGACGATGGCCGGCAGGTCGGCGCGAACCCGGAGCACCATCAGCCGGAGCTTCCGGTCACGCAGGTACTCTTCAGCGGTCGCAACGGCGACGCCCCGCTCGATGTGGGCCTCGATGACCGACACCGTTCCGGCACTGTCCACGTGGACCAGGCCCACATGGGAGAAGTTTCCGGGGTAGTCGTTCCCCCGCGCGATCAGCGCGGACGTCGGGTATCCACCCCGGGAGACGAGGATATCCCCCGAGTGGATGGTGACCCCTTCCACCATGGCTGACGGGGTCGTGGAGGGTTCGTCAGTCCCGCGGAGCAGCGGGGCGATCCGGTCCGGGTGCTGCAGCATGGCCTCTTCCACGGCGGCACGGGACCCATAGAGCGCCCGGTAGACGCGGACTCGCGCCGGGGGGAGGGCCATGTTCCAGCCGCGAGACTGCCGCTTCACGGCCGCGCGCGACAACTCCTGGAGCCTGACATACTCCTGCAGCCGCCCCGGACAGGCCGACACCAGCGGCGCGGATGCGAACAGGGCGGCTTCAAGCGTGTCGAGAGAGGGAGAGTCCGGCCCTGCGGGAGCCTCGCCCAGGCGGGCGACCACCCCTGCCAGCCGGGAGAGTGCCCTGTCTGCCGCCGGCCCGGTCACGTCGCATCCCGCGGACCTGGCGGCGCGGTAGCGCACCTCGAGCGAGTCCCAGAGCTGGTCCCGGTTCCAGGCGAACGGGCCACCATGCGGAGGAGCCGGTGGGGGGTCCGACTCGAGGCTGGGAATGGACAGCATGAGAAAGCCGCCGGCAAAGGCGGCAGCGATGGCAAGGCTCCAGCGGACGGACCGTCGCATGAGAATCCCGGAAGGATGAACAAATCGCTGTACGGGGAAGCAGGGGACCGGGATCAGGTTGTGCGGCCCTGCATTCCAAGATATCCATGAGTGGACCACCCACGCCAGCACTGCGCGGGTGCCCGTCCCTCCACCCCGCCGGTTTTACGGAGAACGCCATGACCCACAAGGATTTCAGTGAACAGATTGCCGGGCTGTATGCGACCCTCATGGCCATCGAGGAACGGGCTTCCCGCGGCGAGGTGGCCACCGAGGCGATGGAGGATTTCAAGAGCTCGGTGGACGAGATGCGCCTGCGCCTCTGGGCGCTCCTCTCGGCCAGGAGTTCGTCCGATTACCAGGCATTCATCGAACGATTCCGCATCCGCCGGACCCGGGACATGATCCGCCTCCTGGACGACGACCTCTCCAGTGGCAAGGTTGACCTTGACCGGGAGGAGCTCGTCGGGCTGGCTGAGGCCGCCCGCGCCCTGGCCAGCCGGATCGGCGGCGCTCCGGAGCAGGCGGGGGCCTGACCACTCCGCCCTTGCCACGAAGTGGTGCACCGTGCTAGAAAGGGAGTAGGTTTGGACCGGCATTTCCGCCGGCCCGCCGAGGAGGTTCCATGGGGAATACCGGCCTGCAGACCGTCAGCGTCACTCAGGCGCCCGGGCAGCGACCAAAGGACAACGAGCTCGACCTGTTTGGTCTCACGCATCCGGGGAAAGTCCGGAAGGAGAACCAGGATCACTTCATGCTGTGCACGGTGCACCAGCAGGTGGTGGTCCATGGGACGAGCCTCCCCATACCGGAGGAGCTTCCGCTGCGGGGCGAGCGGCTGGCCACGATCATGCTTGTGGCGGACGGGGTGGGCAGCGGGTCAGGCGGCGGCGAGGCCAGCCGCATCACCACCGAGACCATCACGAGCTACGTCGCGAACACGATGCGGTGTTACCATGCCGCCGGTTCGGCGGCCCAGGATGAGTTCTTTGCCGCGCTGAAGGAAGCCGCACTCGAGGCCCACGAGACCGTCAGGGCCGCGGCGAGCACCCGCAGCGACCCGAAGGGCATGGCCACCACCATGACCCTCGGGATCGCCGTCTGGCCCAATCTCTACGTGGTCCAGATCGGGGACAGTCGATGCTACTACTACTATGACGGCACCCTCCAGCAGATCACGCGGGACCAGACGGTGGCGCAGCACCTGATTGACGTCGGCGCCATGCCGCCGGAACGCGCGGCCGGCTCGCCCTTCCGCCATGTGCTGTCCAGCGCCATCGGTGGGGGCGAGGCCCTGCCGGAGGTGAGCCGCTTCGACATCACGCCGCGCGGTTGCGTGATCCTCCTCTGCAGTGACGGGCTCACCAAACACGTCTCGGACGCGATGATCGAACAGCAGCTCCGTGCCATGACCTCCTCCGAGCAGATCTGCCATTCCCTGCTGCAGCTCGCTCTGGACGATGGTGGAAGCGACAATGTCTCGATCGTGGTGGGACGGGCGCGGAAGCCCGGCGAGCGGAGCTCCCATCCTGACCTCAAGGTCCATCAGTGAGCCCGGAATGAGCGATCCCGCCTCCCGCAGGCATTTCCTTGCCGTGAGCAGCGCCCTTGCCGGGGCGCTGCTCATTCCCCGGCGGCTGCTTGCGCAGGCATCCCCCGGGCCGGACCACCCGGAGCCGCGTCCGGGCATCGATGCGACACGCGTGCTCACTGCCGAGCAGCTGCGCGACCATCCCGACGTGATCGACGCATATGACGGGGTGCGCCAGATTCCGGAGATCGTGGACGGCATCCGGTGCCACTGCGGCTGTGCCACCCTGCCGGGGTATTATTCCCTTCTGACCTGTTACGAGAGCGGCGGCATGGCCATGATGTGCGAGATCTGCCAGGGCCAGGGACGACTCGCCTGGCGGCTGCACAACGCCGGCCGCACCCTGGACCAGATCCGTCGCGCGATTGACGTTCGATTCGGCTGAATCATCCCCATACGGAGGTACCTGCATGAAGCTCCGCACCCATCTGGCGGTGAGCATGCTGCTGCTCGGTCTTGCCGCGCCCGCGCGGGCCCAGATCCACGCCAGTGAGGAGGCGTCCGTCAGCCAGACCGTTGATGGCACCAAGGTCACGGTCGACTACTCCCGCCCCCGGATGCGGGGGCGGGAGATCTTCGGCGGCATCGTGCACTGGGGCGAGGTCTGGACGCCCGGCGCCAACTGGGCCACGACCCTCGAGACGAACCATGACATCACGCTTGACGGTCACGCGGTTCCAGCGGGGAAATACTCGATGTGGATCGTGGTGAACCAGGACGCGTGGACCATGGTCCTCGATCCCGATGCGCGGCGGTTTCACACCGATCCGCCAGAGGAACGCCCGGAGCAGATCCGCTACCCGCTCAACGTCCGGAACGCGCCGGCAACGGAAGTCCTGACGTGGTCGTTCCCCGTCGTGCGCTCCGACGGCATGACACTCGTCATGGACTGGTCTGACCGGAAGGTGCCCATCGAGATCAAGGTGCCCGAGTCCCGTCCCAGCACCGTCACCGCCGAGGGCGCCGCGCCGTTCTTGGGCATGTACAAGATGCGCGGCAGTCGTGACACGACCCGCACCTCACACTTCCGGATCTATCACGCGGACGACCGGCTTCAGGTCGACTGGGACGGTCCACCGTGGCCCGAGCTCGGTCACATGTGGTTGATCCATGTCGATGAGAACTGGTTCTATCCGGCCACGGTGGAGAACGGTGCCCTGTTCGACGTCATGAACGATATCGTCCTGGAGTTCGACGTGTCGGAGGGGAAGGCCACTGGCTTTGTCTTCCGGGACCAGGACGACACGGTGCTGGGGCGGGGCACGCGGATGTAGGGGGCCGAACGGGTCGAGGGTGAAAGGTCAAAGGTCGAAGGCACTCTCATGGACCCTTCGACCTTTGACCTTTGACCTTCGACCGCTTACGGCCCGACCACCGTACCTTCATACGTCACCGACCGCGGGGCCAGGATACCCAGCGTGAGGCCCGTGAGCAGGATGTCCGTCCACCGGCTCCGGATTCGCACCTTCACATCCGCAATCGACTGCCCCCCCACCAGCTGGCTCGCCAGGATCTTCCGCGCATCCGGCTTCGAGAGCGGTATGAGGCCCCAGAAGGCAAAGACCGCCTTCTTCGTGATCTCGAAATGCTCTCCCTGGGCGGGTTGGGCATCCGGCGAGGACAGCGTAGCCGGCACCCCGAGCAGTGACGCGTCGATGGTGGTGGCGCACCCGGTAAGCGCCAGGACCAGCGGCACGACGGCGACGAGCTGCCGTGCCGCCCGCCGGAGGGCTCCGGCGCTCAAAGGCCGGGAATCCGCAGCGCGTAATGTGCGCCGACGGAGAAGATGGACGGCGTGAGGTCGTTGTCCGCCTTGACATAGTCGTATGCCGCGTGAAATCCGAGCCCGGAAAGCAGGTTCAGGTCGACGCCGGCGCTGAAGCCGAAGTTCGTCTCGTCCGAGTCGTTCCCGTTGCCCGAGGCCTTCACGTAGTCCAGGCGGGGCGCAACCCACGGCTTGATGCTGATGGCCGGGTTCGGGATGCGGAGCGCGAAGCCGACTCCCACGGGCACGTGCACGAGGTCGGTCCCATTGACGCTGGCGAAGGCTCCCCCGCCCTGCAGCGTGACCGAGAGCGGGATCAGCGGGCCGCCGAAGATCTTGAGGTTGGCGGTGCCACCAATGCTGTTCACCTTGTCGCTGAACGCGTCCGGGTTCCAGGTGGAGGCGGTGGCGGTCACGCCGAGCGGCCCGAGCCCGAGCTTGCCCGTGAGCCCGAACGCCGTGCCCTTCCCCGCATCCTCATTGGGGAAACCAACGGTGGCGGCGAGGGTGAGCCCACCACCCACGCCGCTGTTGTCCACGGGCAGGCCGAGGTTCTGGGCCGCGAGCGGGGTGCCGGCGGCGAGCGTCAGCGCGGCCGCGAGGGCCAGCATCTTCCTCATGATGTTGCCTCCACAGGATGATCCATCAGTGGTGATGCCCGGCGCGGGGGCCGGGTCGCGGGGGAAGCTACTTGCGGGTCCCCGGGGCGTCAACGAAGCCGACAGGGCTCGAAAGCACAGAGGGGCGCACCGCGGTGCGCCCCTCGTGGCGTTTATGGGTCAGGCCTAGTACAGGAAGGCCATCCCGACGCTCACGCCTTCGGGCAGGTCGCCGATACCGCCGGCCACGCGAACCTCGAAGCGTGGCGTGAACTTGATATTCACGCCCAGGCCGAGGCCAAACTCCACGTCGTCAGGGCCGTCGCCAAAGGTCGGCGTCAGGACCGGGTGGACGTACGGGGTGAAGCTGGTGTGGCTGCCTTCCACCTGGACCTCACGGCCCAGGCTGATGCCCACCGGGACGAACCCGATGCTGTTCCCGTCTGAGAACTGCGCCCCCAGACCCACGGTGAGCGCGCCGTCGAGGGGAAAGCTCTCGGTTGCGCGGACGACGGTGGTCCGGAAGTCCATTCCCACCAGGAACACGGTCGGGCCCGGGTCGGAGTCGCCGATGCCGGCGCGGAAGCCGAGGTCGTACGACCCCTGGTTCAGGCGGTACATCCCCTCGACCGTGAAGCCGGAACCCGGGTCCGTCACGTAGGCGGAGAGCTCGGAGCGCTGCCCGGCCATGTACGGCGCCAGGAAGATGGGGGTACCGGTGGTCTGGGCCGCGGCTGGCGCGGCGGCGAGGGTGCCCAGAATGAGGGCGAGAACGGCATTACGACGCATCAGGATCTCCCACGTGTTCGGCGACTATGCGGACAGTATCGTTGACGACCTGCAGGAACCCGCCTTCGACATGAAAGCGGCGCTCGGCCCCACCCTGCCGGACGCGGAGCGTGCCGGTTCCGAGCAGCGTCATGAACGGGGCATGGTGCGGCAGGATGCCGACCTGGCCATCCCACGCGGGAGCCACGATGGCTTCCGCGTCGCCGTCAAACATAGCCGCCACCGGGGATATCACGGTGACGTGCATCACGCGTCCGCCATCTTGCGCGCCTTCTCCACCGCTTCCTCCACCCCGCCGACCATGTAGAACGCCTGCTCGGGCAGGTGGTCGAACTCGCCGGACAGTACGCGTTCGAAGCTCTCGATTGTTTCATCGAGCTTCACATACTTGCCGGGGAAGCCCGTGAACTGCTCGGCCACGAAGAACGGCTGGGAGAGGAACCGCTGGATCCGGCGGGCCCGCGCCACGACCAGCTTGTCCTCCTCGGAGAGTTCGTCCATGCCGAGGATGGCGATGATATCCTGGAGGCTCTTGTACCGCTGCAGAGTCTCCTGGACGCCGATGGCAACCTTGTAGTGCCGCTCGCCGATGAACTGCGGATCCAGGATCCGGCTGGAGCTGTCGAGCGGGTCCACCGCCGGGTAAATGCCCAGCTCGGAGATGGCGCGTGAGAGTACCACCGTCGCGTCGAGGTGGGCGAAGGCCGTAGCCGGCGCGGGGTCGGTCAGGTCGTCGGCCGGCACGTAGATCGCCTGCACCGAGGTGATCGAGCCCTTGTTCGTCGAGGTGATCCGCTCCTGCAGGTCGCCCATTTCCGTGGCGAGGGTAGGCTGGTAGCCCACGGCGCTCGGCATCCGCCCCAGGAGGGCGGAGACTTCAGAGCCGGCCTGGGTGAACCGGAAGATGTTGTCGATGAACAGGAGCACGTCCTGGCCCTCGACGTCCCGGAAATACTCGGCGACCGTCAGGCCGGTCAGGCCGACCCGAAGCCGGGCGCCCGGCGGCTCGTTCATCTGGCCGTACACGAGGGCGGCGGAGTTGATGACGCCGCTTTCCTTCATCTCGAGGTAGAGGTCGTTCCCCTCGCGCGTCCGCTCGCCCACCCCGCAGAAGACCGACTTGCCGCCATGGCCCTTGGCGACATTGTTGATCAGCTCCATGATGACGACCGTCTTGCCCACGCCGGCGCCGCCGAAGAGGCCGATCTTGCCACCCTTCACGAACGGTGCGATCAGGTCGATGACCTTGATGCCGGTCTCGAAGATGGCCGTCTTGGGCTCGAGGTCAACGAACTTCGGAGTCGGCCGGTGGATCGGCCAGCGCTCGACGTCCGAGGGGATCGGGGCGCCGCCGTCCACCGGATCGCCCAGCACGTTCAGGATCCGGCCCAGCGGCGCCTCCCCCACCGGCACCGTGATGGGGCCGCCGGTGTCCACCACCTCCATGCCGCGGGTGACGCCGTCGGTGCTGCTCATGGCGACCGCCCGCACCTGGTTCTGGCCGATGTGCTGCTGGACCTCGGCCACCAGCCTCACGGGCACGATGCCGCTGGCGTCCTCGAGCTGGAGGGCGTTGTAGATCTCGGGCAGGTGCTCGGGCTCGAATTCCACGTCGAGCACCGGGCCGATGACCTGAACCACCCGTCCGATATTGCGCGTTGCCGTCGTTGCGTTCGCCATGTCGGTCCCTGTTGTCCTATGACTCGAGTGCCGCGGCCCCACCCACGATCTCCGCAATCTCCTGCGTGATCTGGGCCTGCCGCTGCCGGTTGAAGGTCCGCCGGAGAATTTCGAGGATCTCGCCGGCATTGTCGGTTGCATTCTTCATGGCCGTGCGCCGGGCGCCATGCTCGGCCGCCGCGGTCTCGACCAGGCCGCGGAACACCGCGTTCCGCACGTAGAGGGGAAGCAGCTCCCGCAGCAGGGCCTCGGGCCCGGGCGAGAGGATGTAGTCCGGACGCGAGCCCTCGCGCGCCGGCGTCGGCACCGGCAGGACCCGCACCGTGGTGGGCGGTGTCGTCACCGGCGTCACGAACTTCGCGTACACCACCTCGACGCTGGCCAGGTGCCCGTCGACATACGCGTCGATGAGTGGCTGGACCACGCTGGCGGCGTCATCGGCCGTGGGGCGGTCACCGATCTCCGCGTACGCCGCCGACAGTTCCCGGCCGAGGTAGCGGAAGAATCCGATGCCCTTCTTGCCGATGGCGTGGAGTTCGACCGTGTAGCCCCCGGCCTCGAGCTCCTGCACCCGGCGCCGGGCTTCCTTGATCAGGTTCGCGTTGAACCCGCCCGCCAGGCCGCGGTTGCTGGTGATCAGGATGACAGCAGCGCGCGACGGCCCGCCCTTCGCCGGCGGCTTCGGCTGCCGCAGCAGCGGAAACTGCTCTGCGAGCTCGGGGGTCACGACGTCGGCGATGACCCGCGCCAGCGCCTCGGCGTACGGACGCGCGCCTACGACCCGGTCCTGAGCCCGCTTCAGCTTGGACGTGGCCACGAGCTCCATCGTCCGCGTGATCTTGCGGGTGTTCTGGACGGACCGGATCCGTCCCTTGAGCTGCTTGGTCTTGGCCATCTATCGCGCGGCGAAGAGGGGCTTGAAGGACTCGATGGCGCCCGTGAGCTGCTTCGTGACGTCTTCGTCGAGGACCTTCTTCGTGCGGATGGCCTCGAGCACGCCGGGCTTCGAGGCCAGCAGGTACTCGATGAAGCCCTCCTCCCAGCGGCGGATGTCGTCGATCGCGACGTCGTCGAGATAGCCGTTGGTCACCGCGTAAATGATGGCCACCTGGCGCTCGACCGGTACCGGCTGGTACTGCGGCTGCTTCAGCACCTCGACCGTGCGCGCGCCCCGGGCCAGCTGCTTCTGGGTCGCGGCATCGAGCTCGGAGCCGAACTGCGCGAAGGCCTCGAGCTCACGATACTGCGCGAGCGAGAGCCGGAGCGGGCCGGCGACCTGCCGCATCGCCTTGATCTGGGCGTTGCCGCCGACGCGGCTGACGCTGATGCCGGCGTCCACGGCCGGACGGACGTTCGAGAAGAAAAGGTCCGTCGTCAGGAAGATCTGCCCGTCGGTGATCGAGATGACGTTGGTCGGGATGTAGGCGCTGACGTCACCGGCCTGCGTCTCGACGATAGGGAGCGCCGTCAGGGAGCCGCCCGGCTTCTTGATGCGCTCGTCCAGCTTCACGACGTCCGGATCCTCGGAGATCTTCGCGGCCCGCTCGAGCAGGCGGCTGTGCAGGTAGAACACGTCGCCCGGGTACGCCTCGCGACCCGGCGGACGACGCAGGATGAGTGAGAGCTGCCGGTATGCGGCGGCCTGCTTGGAGAGGTCGTCGTAGACGCAGAGCACCGATCTGCCCTCGGCGTACACGAAATGCTCGGCGATGGCGCAACCGGAGTATGGGGCGATGTACTGCAGCGGGGCCGGCTCCGATGCGGAAGCCATCACGACGATGGTATACTCCATCGCGCCCGCTTCCTTGAGGCGCTCGACCACGGTGGCTACGGTCGAACGTTTCTGGCCGATCGCGACGTAGACACAGATGACGCCGGTGCCCTTCTGATTGATGATCGTATCGATGGCGATGGCCGTCTTGCCGGTGCCCCGGTCACCGATGATCAGCTCCCGCTGGCCGCGGCCGATGGGAATCATCGAGTCGATCGCCTTGATGCCGGTCTGGAGCGGCTCCTTCACCGGCTGGCGGACGATGATGCCCGGTGCCAGCATCTCCACGGGGCGGCTCCCCACGGCCTTGATGGCGCCAAGGCCGTCCACCGGCCGGCCCAGCGCGTCCACCACCCGGCCCAGCATGGCCGCGCCGACCGGCACCTCCAGCAGGCGGCCCGTGCAGCGGACCTCGTCGCCTTCCTTGAGCTTGAGGTAATCGCCCAGGATGGCGGCGCCGACGTTGTCCTCCTCGAGGTTCAGCACGAGGCCGGTGACGGTCTCGCCGGTCTCGCTGACCGTGAACTCGAGCATCTCGTTCGCCATGGCCGACTGGAGGCCATAAATGCGGGCGATGCCGTCACGCACCTCGAGCACCGTCCCGACGTCCTTGACGTCGGCGGTCCCGAGGTCTGCAGACTCGATTTCCCGAAGAAGTACGTCCTTCAACTCGCCGGGACGCAGGATGGATTCAGTCGCCATGTGTGTGATTACCGTGACAGGGAAGACCGTTTTAGGTTATAGCTTGTGAAAATTATCACAATCCCCGGCCGCGCGCAACACACTCTCCCGCCCGCAGGCGAGCGGGAGGTCGAGAGGTCCAGACCCCGAGAAGTCGCGGAGTCCCCATGCCCTGCGGCCCCGCGACTCCGTAACGCTCCGGCTGCCTAAACCAATGAACCGCATAGATTTCCGTACTGCTGCCATGGCAGTGCCCACCCAGGTCCGCACCCTGAGCGACCGAGTCATCCAGTTGCTCATGCGCCTTGGCGTGGGCGAACATACCCTCCTGCTCTTCATCGCCGGCCTCGTAGGACTACTGGCGGGCCTCTCGATTGTCGGATTCTACCGCCTGATCGACCTCGTTACCCGGATCGTGGTCGGGCTCAGCGTCTCGCTCCGGATGCCGCAGCCGGTCGTCCTGGGACTGGCACTCGTCCTGGGTCTGGTGCTGGTGCGGGTTCTCGTCCATTTCGGGGCGCACGATTCGCCGGGCGAGAATATCTCGGACGTCATGCACGCCGTCGCGCGGCGCGGCGGCGTCCTGAAGGCCTGGCCCGTGGCGGTGAAGACCATCGCCGCGGCCATCACCATCGCCGCCGGCGGCTCGGTGGGCGCCGAGGGTCCTGTCGCGGTGCTCGGGGCCGGCATGGGCAGCGTCACCGGCCAGTGGTTCAATTTCCGTCCGAACCGGCTCCGTCTCCTGGTGGGGTGCGGTGCGGCCGCCGGTATCTCGGGTGCCTTCGGGGCGCCGATTGCCGGGATTTTCTTCGCCATGGAAAAGATCCTCGGGAACTTCCGGACGTCATCGCTCGCGGCGGTGGTGGTGGCGTCGGTCTCCGCGGCGGCCGTGACACGCAACCTTCTCGGAGCGGACCAGGTCGTCCAGATCCCGACCGAATACGGCATCCGGACCAACAGCGACCTCATGTTGTATGCCCTCGTCGGATTGCTCGGCGGGCTGGTCAGCGTGATCTACAGCCGCGGTGTCTGGCGCATCGGCGACTTCATGAACCGGTTCCCGCGATGGGCCCGGCTCCTCGCCGCGGCGGCGCTGGTGGGCGCCATGAGCGCCTTCTTCGACCCGAGTCTGTGGGGCCACGGTCACCAGACGCTCCGGCTGGGCCTGGTCCTGACCCAGACGGCGGGGGTCCTCCTGGCGCTGTCCCTCGCCAAGATCCTCGCCACCGCGCTGACGCTGGGCGCCGGGGGCATCGGGGGCGTCTTCACACCGGCCATCGTGGTGGGCGGTACGTTCGGCGGTGCCATCGGGGTGGCGCTCGCCGCCCTGTTCCCCGACGCGCAGATCCAGCCGGTGGCGTTCGCGCTGGTCGGCATGACGTCGGTCGTCGCCGGCTCGGCCCACGCCCCGCTCACCGCGATCTTCATCGTCCTCGAGCTGACCAACGATTACGGCCTCATCCTGCCGCTCCTGCTGGCCGGCAGTCTCGCCTACGTGGTATCCCGGCGTATCTACCCGGAGTCGATCTACTCGGAATGGCTGGCCCGCCGGGGCGAGCGGATCAGCCATGGGACCGACGAGGCGGTGCTGCGCCGGTTGACCGTCGCCGACGCGTACCGGAGCGATCCTGTCACCGCGTCGGCCATGCACACACTGGAACGCGCGCTGCCGATCCTGCGCCAGAGTGCGCAGCTCGAGTTTCCCGTCGTGGACGGCGAGCAGCACCTGGTGGGCATCTTCACCTGGTCCGACATGAAAAAGGCGCTGAGCGAGAGCGCCGCGAGCCAGCAGACCCTCATGCGCGAGCTCGCCAGCGCGGCTCTCGAAGGCGTCACGCTGGACGATGACCTCCTCACCGCCCTCAAGCGACTCGGCGCGCGCGATGCGCAGATCATACCCGTGCTCGATTCCATGGACCCGCGCCGGCTGGTCGGGATCATCGGGAGGCAGGACATTTTTGCGGTGTATGAGAGGGAGCTGGAGAGCGGGTGAATGGTTGAGTTGAGTGGTTGAGTGGTTGAGTCGTCGAGCAGGTGATGCGACTTACCGACTCAACGACTTACGCCCCCTGCTCCTCATCCGTCCCCTCACGAACGCCTGCAGCACCGCACGCGGGCCCGCGGCGCCAAGCGTGTCGGCCTGCAGTCCCGACACGCGGCGGGCGGTCGCGCTCAGGTGACTGGCTGACGAGAAGCCGAGGATCTGTGCCGTGTCAGTGCGCGTATATCCCGGGTTGGCCAGGAGGAGGGCGGCGGCGGCGACCCGGACGAGGTCGGCGACCCGCTTGAGATTGGGCGCGCCACCGGCACCGAACTGGCGGGAGAGGTGTTCCCGGGTGATGCCGAGGCTGCGGGCGAGGGTGGCGGTGGCGGAGGGACGCTCGACGCCGGCGAGCAGGAGTTCCCACACGCGCCGCTGCAGGGGGTCGCGGAGCCGGAGCACCCGTGGGCCGTCCGCCAGCGCGCGCTCGAGGTTGCCGCGCAACGACACCCTCCGCACCAGTTCCCCCGCCACGGCATCATCCACGCCTTCCACCAGCACGCCGGCCATGCCGCGCCGGTGGCAGTCCAGCAGGACGGCGCCGTCGGCGGGGCGGAACGGCGCGGAGGCAATGACGGGGATGGCGGGGAAACGTCCGAGCAGGGCCGCCAGCGGCCCGGTCAGCGGCGGCGGGTCGGTGATGATCGCCTCGACCAGGCGCTGGTGCAGCATCCGCTCGAGGGCGTCGGTGTTGCGGCAGGGAACGAGGCGCAGGCCGGCGCGGGACAGCGCGCGCCTGAGTGCGGTCAGCGGGGCGGGCCGGTCGAGGAGGGCGGCGACGGCGGCCATGGCAGCGCCGGCTAGCGGCGGGCGTCCTCCGGGTACCGCGGACGTCCGGCGCCGACCGCCACGAGCGTCCGCGCCATCTCCCCGGCCCGCCGCAGCACCCCGCGCGCGTTATCGTAACTCATCACGCGCAGTGCGTCCTCGAACGGATACCACTCGCACGCCGTGATCCCCTCGTCCTCCTGGGGCACAGGCTCGCCCGAGCGGCTCTCGAGCAGGAAGAAGTGGCAGTACTTGTGAATCCGCCGGCCCCGGAACCGGAAGTACCAGTCAATGATGCGGATCGGCCCGTGCACGACCAGGTCGGTGAGCCCGGTTTCCTCGGCGGTTTCCCGCCTCGCGGCGTCCACCGGCGCCTCGTCCTCCTCCAGGTGCCCCTTGGGGAACCCCCAGTTGTCATAGGAATCCCGGATGAGCAGGAACCGGGTAATCCCGTCCTCGCCCCGGCGGAACACGATCCCGCCGGCGCTCACCTCGCGCTGGGTACGGCGTTTCGTCATCAGAAGACCGAGAACGTGAAGTAGCGGCGCGGGTTGGCCTTGATGTCCTCGAGGAGCACGCGCAGCTGGATGACCGCCGCGGTGGTTTCGCGGTAGAGGGTCGAGTCGGTGGTCAGCTTGCCGAGGGTGCCCTCGCCCGACTGCATCCGGGTGATGAGCGAGTCCGCGGCCGTGAGGACGCGGATCAGGCTGGCTTCGTGCGTGCGCATGCTGGCCACGATTTCGCGGATGTCGCCCGAGGCCTGCCGGAGGTCAACGGTGGCATCGCGCCCGGAGTTGAGGATCTCGGCGAGCTGCCCTTCGCCGGTGGCGGTGTCGACACGGGCGAGGGTGTTGCGCAGGCTGACCGAGGCGCCGCTGAAGGCGTCGCTCGATGACGCGAGGTTGCCGGTGATCTTCTCGAGCCGGGCGGACTGGCTCTCGGTGAAGCCCTGAAGCTGCCGCGCAATGGAAGCGAAGTCGCGCATGGCGCCGCGGAGGTCCTCCACGGCGGAGGTGTCGAAGGCGTTCCCGACCCGGTCTGCCAGCTGGGCAATGTCCCCGGCGATCCGGCCGGCCTGCGCGGTGAGCTGGCCGACATCAGGCAGGGTCGCGCCGGGCCAGGCGGGGCCTCCGGGGCGTGCCGCCTCGCGCAGCATCGCCTCCACCGCGGGATCCTCCTGCGTCTGGTCCATGCTGACCACGGACGCGGCCCACTCGCCGAAGAGGCTGCTGCTGGCGGCGATGACGGCGGGCCGGGGCGGCAGTTCGAGTTCGGCACCTACCTTGAGGTCGGCCTCGACCCAGCCGTCGTCGGTCAGCCGGATCGTCTGCACCCGCCCGACGCGTACGCCGCGCAGCGTGACCGGCGCGCCGACGCTCAGGCCCCCCACGGTCTGGAACCGCGCGGTGTGGAGTTCGTCCACCTTGCCGAGGCTGGTCTCGCTCAACCACAGCGCGGCCACCACGACGAGCGCGAGTGCGGCGAGCACGCTCAGCCCGACCAGGAACTCATTGCCCCGCTTCATGACTCGCGTGACGGCATGGCCGCCTCCTTGCCCGGGACGGCATCGGGCCGTCCTTCCAGGAATTGCCGCACCACGGGATCCGTGCTGGCCTGCATCTCCTCGACACTGCCGGCTGCCCGGATGCGCCCTTCGTAGAGCATGGCCAGCCGGGTGCCGACCGTGAACGCGCTCCGGAGGTCGTGCGTCACCATCACGCCGGTAACGCCGAGTTCCTCCTGGGTGCGCCGCATGAGGAGGTCGATCACGGCGGCGGTCACCGGGTCGAGGCCGGTGGTGGGTTCGTCATACAGAATGTAGCGGGGCCTGAGCGCGATCGCCCGGGCGATGCCGGCGCGCTTGCGCATGCCGCCGGAGAGCTCGGCCGGATAGCGCTCGCGCGCGTCGGCCAGGTCCACGAGTGCCAGGCTCTCGACGATACGGCGCTCGATCTCGTCGTCATCCAGCCGGCGCCGGGCAAGGCCAAGGCGGAGGTTGCCGTCCAGCGTCATGGAATCGAAGAGGGCCGCGAACTGGAACACGACCCCGATCGTCTCCCGGAGAGCCATGAGGTCGTCGCGATCGAGGTCGTGCACGACCGCGCCGTCCACCTCCACCTGGCCGGCATCGGGTTCCAGCAGCCCGGTAATCAGCTTGAGCGCGACACTCTTGCCCGAGCCCGAGTAGCCCAGGATGACCGTGGTTCCGTCGTCCGGGATCTCGAGGTCGAGGCCGTCGAGCACCACCTTCGGCCCGAACCCCTTGTGGACGTCCCTGAACCGGATCACAGCAGGGCCACCGCCCAGAAGGCGTCGAGGACCAGGATGGCCTCGCAGCCCAGCACCACGGCACGGGTCGTCGCCCGGCCCACGCCCTCAGCGCCATGCATGGTGCGGAGCCCCTGGATACACCCCATGAGCGTCACCGCGAGGCCGAAGCTGGAGGCCTTCAGCAGGCCGAACCAGATGTCCTTGAAGTTGTAGAAGATGCGGAGGCCGTGGATGAAGTCCGGCGTGGAGAGGTCCAGCAGGTTCACCGCGGTGATCCACCCGGCGACGATGCCCGCCCCGATGGCGAAGGCGGTGATGATGGGGAACATCACCGCGCCCGCGATGACGCGGGGGACCACGAGGTAACTGTGCGGGTTGTAGGCGAGGGTCTCGAGCGCGTCCACTTGCTCGGTCACCCGCATCGTGCCCACTTCGGCGGCGATGTTGGCGCCCACCCGTCCGGCCAGCGCGAGGCCGGTCAGCACGGGGCCCAGTTCCATCATGATCGTCTTCCCCACCAGCGCGCCGACGAAGTAGAGCGGCACGGCACCGGTGAAGATGTAGCTGGCGAGCAGCGAGAGGACGATCCCGGTGAACACCGCGATGAACAGCGCGATGGGGATGGAATCCACCCCCAGGCGACGCATCTGCGTGGCCAGGAGCGGGCCCCAGGTCCGGACGTCCAGCACGGCCCGGGTGGTGTCGACCGTGGCCCGACCAACGGTCGTCACCAGGCCCGACACTCTGCCCGGGCGAGCGGCGAGAGCGTGATTCACGGGAATAAGTTACGGGACGAGCGGCGAACTGGGAATAGGGAGTCGGGAGCAGAGAGTACTGAGATCGGCCATCGGTAATCGGCAATCGGCAATTCGGCCGTCCCGACTGCCGACTGCCGATCCCCGCTTCCTAGGCCGCAAAACTCGCCAGCGCCCGCCCGACGTCGCCGGCGCGGAGACGGCTCAGGGCACGGTCGCGCAGCTGGCGGACCCGCTCGCGGGTCACACCGAGCATGCCCCCGATTTCCTCCAGGGTGTGTTCCCTGCCGCCATCGAGCCCGAAGTAGAGGCGGAGCACCCGGGCATCCCGGGGCGGGAGCGTGGCCAGGGCCTGGTTGATCTCGTCCGTCAGGAACCGGTCCATCGCCTCATCCTCGGCGTCGCCCTGGGCGTCGGCGACGAATCGCTCGATCATCGAGCGGTCGCCCTCCGGATCGAGCGGGGCGTCGAGCCGGACGTCGCTCGTGTTGAGCGCGGCGAGTGACTGGACGATGTCCACCGACAGTTTCACCACGTCCGCGATTTCCTGCGGCGTGGGCTCCCGGCCGAGCTCCTGGCGCAGGGCTTCCGACGTGCGGGTGATGCGTGAGAGGTCCGCGGTGCGGTTGAGCGGGACGCGCACGGTGCGGCCGTGGCGGGCAAGCGACGCGAGGATGGCCTGGCGGATCCACCAGACGGCATACGAAATGAACTTGACTCCCTGGTCCGGATCGAACTTCCGTGCCGCGGTGAGCAGCCCGACGTTGCCCTCGCCGATCAGGTCGGTGAGCGGCAGGCCGCGGTTCTGGTATTTCTTGGCGACCGAGATGACGAAGCGAAGGTTCCGCTTCACCAGCTCCCGCATGGCATCCTCGTCTCCCGCCCGCACGAGGCGCGCAATCGCCATTTCCTGGGGCCGGGTCAGGAGCGGCGTCCGGCTCACCTCCTGAAGATACTGGTCCAGGATGTTCCGATCCGCGTCATAGACGCCAAGCGACCGGGCCGTTTCCCGGCGACGAGGGCCTTTCTTCGGCGCCGCCGGGGTGAGGTCCGAGAGGATCTCCTCGAGCGTCATCTCCTCAACCGGCATGTCCGGGGCGTCGGCAGGTTCCGGGGTGGTTTCGGGGGGCAATCTCTCGTTCACTTTCACATCCTGTGACCGTCCGGGGCTGCTGCGGCCGCCCCGCGCGGCTTGACACGTTTCTGGTGCGGTGACTAGCTTCTCGTGCTGCCCGGCACCGTGGGTGCCTGGCGCAAAAATATAATGGGGGCGTAGCTCAGTTGGGAGAGCGCGTGAATGGCATTCACGAGGTCAGGGGTTCGATTCCCCTCGCCTCCATTTAGAGGGTGGTCGGGCCCGTGGCGCCGGTTGCGTCGTCGCGCCCGGCACGCTAGAATTGGTCCCGCTGCGGGAATAGCTCAGTTGGTAGAGCACAACCTTGCCAAGGTTGGGGTCGCGGGTTCGAGTCCCGTTTCCCGCTCTCGTCAGGGACAACGCACAACGGCGCGGGGTGGAGCAGTCTGGTAGCTCGCCGGGCTCATAACCCGGAGGTCGTGGGTTCAAATCCCACCCCCGCTACTTCTTGCAGGTCACGCGGCCCGGACGGCGCGGCAGGCACTGCCAGCGGGACCGCGGGATCGCCAGCAGGCGGACAGGCCCCTCAGACTGTCCAGAGGCGAACCCACGGTCCCGCGACCGCATGACGGGCGGTTAGCTCAGTTGGTTAGAGCGCCACGTTGACATCGTGGAGGCCACAAGTTCGAGTCTTGTACCGCCCATGCGCTCCTAGCTCAATTGGATAGAGCATCTGACTACGGATCAGAAGGTTGGGGGTTCGAGTCCCTCGGGGCGCATTTCTCTCGCCTGACCTGAACGGCGCCCCGAAAGGGGCGCCGTTCGGCTTTTCACGCGTTGCTCCCCACCCGGCTCTCCGTATAACGTACGGACACCACTCATCTCCGGTGCCGATGCCCCGAAACTCCCGCCTCCCGCTCGCCATCCTCCTCCTTATCCTGGCCACGCCTTCAGCGCGCGCGCAGGACGCGGACAGCGTGCGTTCGGTGGTGGCAGGCGCCGGCTACGGCGCGGGCGGCCTGCACCGGCTCTTCCTCGGCAAGGAGTATCGGGACCTCTGGACGACACCCATCCAGGTCCCGGTGCTGAACCTCGATACCTTCGCCGGCGGCCTGACACCGCTCGAGCTGGGCGGCGGGCAGCAGACAACGTCCCTCTCCTTCCGCGGAGCGGACGGCCGGGAATACAAGTTCCGCTCGGTGGACAAGGACCCGTCCACCATCCTCCCGCCGGACCTGCGCGGCACCATTGCCGACGACATTATCCAGGACCAGATCAGTGCCGCGAATCCCGCGGGCGCGCTGATGGCCGGACCGATCATGGACGCCGCGGGCGTACTCAACGCGCGCCCTGAACTGTACGTCATGCCGGACAGCCCGAAGCTGGGCCACTACCGCGAGGCGTTTGCGGGCATGCTCGGCACGATCGAGGAATGGCCCAACGAGAAGCCGGGTTGGAAGGGCGCTGCCAAGGTCATCGGCAGCGACGAATTGTTCGACAAGATGGAGGAGTCCCCGGACGACCGCGTGGATGCGCGGGCCTTCCTTCGGGCCCGGCTCGTGGACATCTACCTCGGCGACTGGGATCGCCATCGCGACCAGTGGCGCTGGGCCCGCTTCGGCGACGGAAAGCCGCACCGCTGGCTGCCCATCCCGCGCGACCGTGACCAGGCCTTCGTCAAGTACAACGGACTCCTGCTCGATATCGCACGCTCGAGCGTACCGCAACTGGTGGACTTCAAATCCTCGTACCCCGGCATCTTCGGGCTGGTCTGGAACGGGCGCGAACTCGACCGCCGCATCCTGATGGAGCTGGACCGGACCGCCTGGGACTCGGTGGCGGCCGCCGTGGGCTGGCAACTCACCGACCAGGTGATCGACTCCGCCATCGCGCGCCTGCCGACTCACTACCGCAACATCATCGGCATCCCGTTCCGGAACGTCCTCCGCCGCCGGCGGGACGGTCTCCGCGAGGCCGCCGACCGGTTCTACCGGCTCCTGGCGGACGAGGTGGACATCCACGCCACCGATGCGGACGAAACGCTCGAAGTGGAGCGCGGCGCCGACGGGACCGAGGTACGGATCTGGTCCGGCACGGGGGAGGACCGCGCTGCGACACCCTACTATCAGCGACGGTTTCTCAACCGGGAGACCTCGGAGCTCCGCATCTTCCTGCACGGGGGCCGGGACGTGGCCACGGTCAGCGGTGAGGGCGCCGGCATCGGCCTGAGGATCCTGGGAGGCGACGGCCGGGATGTCCTGGTCGACAGCTCGCGCACGGGCGGCATCCGCTACTACGGCTCTATCCGGGACTCCGTCACCGGCCCGGTCCACGTCGACACCCGGGACTGGCATGCCCCGCCGAAGAAGACCGAAACCGAACTGCCGCCACGCGACTGGGGCTCGCGCTGGCAGCCCTCCGCCTGGTTTGCCGGCGGCCCCGGGATCGGTCTCTTCCTGGGCGGCGGGGTCCAGCGCACGCGCTACGGGTTCCATACCCTTCCGTTCTCCGACCGCATGCGAATCCGGGCCGGCTACGCGACGCAACCCTCCACCTTCCGGGCAGACTTTCTCGGTGAATTCCATCGCGAGAACAGCCGGGTGTACACCACCGTCGAGGCGCTCGCCTCGGGGATCGAGGTGCTGTATTTCTACGGCTTCGGGAACGAGACGCCGGGCGGAGTGGACAACGAGTTCTTCCGCGTGAGCGAGGGCCAGTACTCCCTCTCGGCGTCGCTCGTGATGCCCATGGGCGACCGCAGCCGGGTCTCGGTCGGCCCCATGGTCCGCTACACCACCACCAACCTCGACCAGCCGCGGTTCATCAGCCTGCTGCAGCCCTATGGGACCGGTGACTTTGCGGAGGCCGGACTCCACGCCGGTTTCCAGTATGACTCGCGGGACGTCCCGGCCAACGCCAGGAAGGGATTTCTGCTGGACGCCGGAGCGAGCCTGGTGCCCGGGCTCCTCGACGTGCGTGACCTTTTCGGAGAGGTCCACGGAGCGGCCAGCACCTACCTTGGCCTGGGTGCGCTGCCCCTCCGTCCCGTGCTCGCGCTCCGTGCCGGCGGCAGGAAACTGTGGGGAGACGTGCCGTACCAGGACGCGGCCTTCATCGGGGACGATGAGACGGCACGGCTCGCCCAGCGGAACCGCTACGCGGGCGAAGCCTCCCTGTACGGCAACGCCGAGTTGCGATTCGAACTGAGCCGGCTCTTCGTCATCCTGCCCGGCACCTTCGGCGTCTACGGCCTGGCCGACGCCGGGCGCGTCTTCGTACGGGGAGAGTCATCCGACCTCTGGCACACGGCCTGGGGCGGAGGGCTGTGGTTCGCCTTTCTCAATCCGGCGAACACGATGCGGGTGGGTCTGGCCACGAGCGAGGGGCGCATGGCCGTGTACGGGGGGGCCGGCTTCGCCTTCTGAGGGGAGCGCAACGCGAAACGGGGAGGCACGCCTGCCAGAGCGTGCCTCCCCGTTCGACATCCACCACGTGTGGATCAGGGCTGGACCGGCACCGTCTTGGTCTGCCCGGTGTTTGCGATGTTCATGCTGGAACCATTGTCCGTGGCGCCGGTGAACGTGCCGTTGTTGTAGGATGTCACCGTGAACTGGTAGGTCTGATTGGCCATGAGGGTGTTGGCCGGGATCGGGAAGCTCCGCATGCTGCCGGTGGGGGAACTGAAGTACGTGTGGGTGCAGGTGGTGCACTCGGCCCGGAGGATGAACTTCTGCGGGTCATGCAGGGCCACCCATTCCACGATGATCGGCGCCGAGGCAATCACAGGGACGCTCGGATCCCCGGAAGGCTCCTGGACATCGGCCGGGTCGGGCATCGTCCCCCTGCCGGTGATAACCGTGTTCCCGATCTCCACGCTCAGGTTCACGGTGGCATTCGCCGAGAGCGCCGAGGGCAGCAGCCCGGTGTAGGCACCATTCGCGTACACAAGGTTCACCCCGTTGACCTTGACGGTGGCGTCCGGGACGTCCTGGCCATCCCGGGACACGAGCAACCGCTCGTTCCGCGGGGCAAGGTCCTGCCCGGTGATCTTGTACTTGATGCCGGAGGAATCCGTCCCCCCGCCGCAGGCGGCGAGAAGGGCGGCGACGGTGAGCAGCGGGGCGGCAAGTCGGAGCCGGTGGGACATGAACGTCCTCCAGGATATCTCGGAAGGGGGCACGCGCCGATGGCGCGCCGGACCCCGGTAATCTAGGCGGGTCCCCTATTGCTGGCGACGACCAGCCGGCGCGATCTCGCACAGGGAGGCGGGGTTCCGTCCGGGTCCCCCCCGCTTATATTCCGCGTCCGCCGGGCCCCGACCCGGCGGAACAGTGACGGGGCGTAGCGCAGCCCGGTTAGCGCGCCTGCTTCGGGAGCAGGAGGTCCCCGGTTCAAATCCGGGCGCCCCGATGGGATCATGAGCGGCGAAGATCATGAGCGGCGACTCACGGCAGGTCCGTGGCTTCGCCGCTTTTCTTTCGGGCCAGCGCCGCAGTTACAGCCGCTCCCGGCGGAGCAACTGGGCAATCACCGGCCAGGAGCGCCATCCCCACGCAGCCGATGGCGTCCCCTTGCGCAGAACTCGCATGAGCTGCCATTATACCCCCTACCCCTATACCGAGCCGGACTCTGCCGGCAGAGTGAAGGAACCCTCACGACGCCTTCACGAGCGGCATTACGGGGGAACGCCAGATTCGTCATGGGCGAAGCGACAGGATCCGGAGACGGTTCGCCTCCATCAGGGTTAAAGGACACTCACTTGAAGCGCATCGGGATCGCTGCAACGCTGCTGCTGGTGGTCCAGCTTTCCTGGCTGGCCCTCCCGGCCACGTGCTTGCTCCCGGCATCCACCCCGTGCCATGAAACCGCGCCCGCCACACCCGGCCACCACACTGTACCATCCGCGCCGGGCTGCTTCATGCCGAGCCACTGCGTGAATACGGCACCCGTGATCCAGACGGGTATCATCCCGAACATTCCGCTCAACCCCCTTTCGGCACCCGCAGCCGAGCCGCCGTCCCTTCGGGCCGCCGAACCGGTCGCACCCCCCTGCCCACCTCCCGAGGCCTGACCTCCCCAACCTGATCGTGCTGGTCGCATCGCCCCGCGTTGCGCCAGGCTGCAATTCTCACACGCAGGCAGGAGAGGTATGTCCATCATCAATTGGTGCGCCACACTGGCGCGCCCGTGGTCAGTTGCCATGGCCCTGCTGGTTGCGGGTCCGGGCGACTCGGCCGCACAGGCTCCCGCCCTGGACACGTTACGGCTTGCGGAGGCGCTCCGGATCGCCCGGGAGGACAACCCCGCCCTCGGCGCCGCGCGCAGTTCCGCCCTGGTGGCGGGCGAGCGGGTCTCGCAGGCGGGCGCGCTTCCCGATCCAGGCTGACGCTTGGGCTGGCAAACCGACCGCTGACAGGATTCGGCACGGCCGAGCCCATGACCATGAACCGGCTGGAGGTGACCCAGTCCCTTCCGTGGCCGGGCAAACTCGGGTTCAGCCGGGAACGGGCGGCGCACCTTGCCCGTGCCGGCACCCTGGACGCGGACGAGGCCGGCCTCCAGCTCGCCCGAGGTGTCACGGAGACCTACTACGAACTGGCCTTCGTGGACCGCGGCCTGCTGATCATGGAAAGGACCCGCGATCTCCTGCGGGACTTCTTCCAGGTTTCGCGGAGCCGGTACGCGACCGGCGCAGGACTGCAGCAGGACGTCCTGCAGGCCCAGGTCGCCGTGGCGCGGATGACCGAAGACATCACGGTGGCCGAGCAGCAGCGCGTGGCCCTCGCGGCGCGGCTCAACGCCCTGCTGGGACGGGAAGCCACCGCGCCGGTGGGCGCACTCGCGCTGCCCGCCCCCGGGGGGGCCCTGCCGCCGGCCGGGGAACTGCTGGCCACCGCGGTGCGCGAGCGACCCGCACTCGCGGCGGCGGCCGAGCGGGTGAACGCCGCACAGGCCGGATACCGCGCCGCACGCCGGGCACTCTACCCCGACTTCATGGTGACGGTGGGCTACGGCCAGCGACCGCAGTTCGACGACATGGTCAGCGTCATGGTCGGCATCAGCGTCCCGCTCTGGGCCGGCTCGCGGCAGTTGCCGCTCCGGCGCGAGATGGCCGCGATGCAGGAGGGGGAGGAAGCCATGGCGCGGAACCTCCACAACGAGACGTTCGCCCAACTGACCGAGGCCCGTGCGGAAGCCGAGCGGGCCCGGACGCTCCACGCCCTGTATGAAACCGCCATCATCCCCCAGGCGCGGGCGGCGGTCGAATCGGCACTCTCCGCCTACCGCGTTGGGCAGGTGGACTTCATGACGCTCATAGAAAACGAGATGACGGTGAACCGCTACGAGACCGAGTCGGTCCGGCTGGCGGCGTCGTGGCAGCAGGCCACGGCCCGCATCCGCGCCCTCCTGGGCAGAGAAGGAGATATCGAATGAGCCGCACCTGGATGGTCACCCTGGCGGTGGCCACGCTGGTCGCTGCCTGTGGCGGGCCGGAAGAGCAGGCTTCGATGGCGGGCATGACCGCGGAAGAGCACGCCCGCATGCAGGCCGGCGGGACGCAGGGGGCGACCGACAGTGCCGGCGCCGCTCTCCGGCAGGCCGTCCACCTCTCCGCCGAGCAGGAAAAGGCTCTCGGGGTGGTCTACACCACCGTCGGGAGGGAACCGCTCACCCGCACGGTGCGCACGGTCGGCGAGATCATGGCGCCGGAGCAGAACGTGGTGGAGGTGACCCCCAAGGTGGCGGGCTACGTGGAGCGGCTGATGGTCGCCACCACCGGTGAAACGGTGCGCCGGGGCCAGCCGCTCCTCGCACTCTACAGCCCCGAACTGGTGGCCGCGCAGGAGGAGTTCCTGACCGCGAAGCGCCTCGCATCGTCGATCGACACCAGCGCCGGCGAGGCGTGGCAGGCCGCCCAGGCCACACTGGAGGCCTCCCGCCGCCGCCTGGCCTGGTGGGACATCACTCCCGGCCAGATCTCCCGGCTGGAGCAGAGCGGTGAGGTCACCAAGACCCTCACGCTGGTGTCTCCGGTGAGCGGGATCGTGCTGGAGAAGAACCTGGTCGAGGGGCAACGGGTGATGCCGGGTGAGAAGCTCTACCGCATCGCCGATCTGCACGAGGTCTGGGTGGAGGGCGAGCTGTTCGAACAGGACCTGAAGTTCGTCCGTGAGGGGATGCAGGCCCACATCGAGGTCTCGGCCTATCCCGGCGAACACGTGATGGGTCGGGTGAGTTTCGTCTATCCCACCGTGGATGTGCGAAGCCGCACCAACCGGGTCCGGGTCACCGTCGCGAATCGCGACCTCCGACTCAAGCCCGGCATGTTTGCCACCATCTATTTCGAATCCGACCTGGGGGGGAGTTTCCCCTCAGTCCCGATGGCGGCCGTCATCGTGACGGGTGAGCGCAACCTGGTCTTCATCCAGGACTCCACCGGCATGCTGTCGCCGAGGGAAGTCGTGCTGGGTGCACGCGCCGGCGACCGGGTGCAGGTCCTCGACGGTCTCAAGGAGGGAGAAGTCATCGTCGGCTCGGCCAACTTCCTGGTGGACGCCGAGTCACGCCTGGCCACCACCGGTTCGGTCATGCCGGGGATGCAGCACGGGGCGCCCGACAGCACGACCCCCGACACGGCAGAGCACTCCCATGATTAACGCCATCATCGCCTGGTCGCTCCGGAACCGGTTCCTCGTCCTGCTGGGAACGGCGGCACTCGTCGCGGGCGGCATCTGGGCCATGCTCGCCACCCCGCTCGACGCCATTCCCGACCTCTCCGATGTGCAGGTCATCGTCCAGACCGACTTTGCCGAGCAGGCGCCCGGCATTGTGGAGGACCAGGTGACCTATCCGATCACCACCGAGATGCTCAAGGTGCCCGGGGCCCGTGTCGTGCGCGGCTACTCGTTCTTCGGGCTCAGCCTCGTCTACGTCATCTTCGAGGACGGCACCGACATCTACTGGGCCCGCTCCCGGGTCCTGGAATACCTCAACGGGATCCGCAAGACGCTCCCGACCGGTGTGGAGCCTGCGCTCGGGCCCGATGCCACCGGGGTGGGCTGGGTGTTCGAGTACGTACTGGAATCGGACAGCCTGGATCTCGCCCAGCTCCGTACCCTGCAGGACTGGTACATCCGCTACCAGCTCACCGCCGTGCCCGGCGTGTCCGAGGTGGCCAGCCTCGGTGGTTTCCAGAAGCAGTACCAGGTAGAGGTCGACCCGGAGCGACTGCGGGCGTTCGGCATCCCCGTCACACGGGTGGCCCAGGCCATCGGCTCTCACAACGTGGACATCGGGGCCCGGGTGCTGGAGATGGGCGGCCGGGAGTACATGATCCGCGGCCTCGGATACCTCGAGGGCACCTCCGACATTGAGGACGTAACGGTCGGTGCCACCATGAACGGCACGCCGATCCGCGTCGGGGACGTCGCCACCGTGCAGGTGGGACCCGCGCCCCGGCGGGGCGCGGCGGATCTGGACGGCAAGGGCGAGGTGTGGCCGGCATCGTGGTCATGCGTTTCGGTTCCGATGCACTCCAGACGATCGAGGCCGTCAAGGCCCGGCTGGCCGACATCCAGCGGGGCCTGCCGGCCGGCGTGCGGCTGCGCACCGCCTACGACCGGAGCGACCTGATTCACCGCGCCATCGCCACCCTGCGGGACAAGCTCATAGAAGAATCCCTGATCGTCGCCGCCGTAGCCGTGCTCTTCCTGCTCCACTTCCGTTCCGCCCTGGTGGCCATCATCACGCTACCCATTGGCATCCTGATTTCGTTCCTGGTCATGCATGCCATCGGCGTCAATGCCAATATCATGAGCCTGGGCGGAATTGCGATCGCCATCGGCGCCATGGTGGATGCGGCGATCGTCATGATCGAGAACATGCACAAGCATCTCGAACGCGCCGCCCCCGATGTCTCACGATGGGAATCGTGCTGGGAGCGCGAAGCAGGTCGGGCCGCCGCTCTTCTTCTCGCTCCTGATCATCACCTTCAGCTTCCTGCCCGTGTTTTCCCTGGAGCAGCAGGAGGGCGACTGTTCAAGCCCCTAGCGTTCACAAGACGTTCGCCATGGCCAGCGCCGCTCTTCTCTCCATCACACTCGTGCCCGTGCTGATGGGCTACCTCATTCGCGCCGGTTCCGGCCGGGGAAATCCGGTCAATCGATTCTCCAGCGTCTACCGGCCGGTGATCGACCTGGCAGTGCGTCGTCCCTGGAGCGTCATTCTCGTGGCCACGCGCTCTGGCCGTCACGGCACTGCCCTGGCGCCGGCTGGAAGCGAGTTCATGCCGCCGCTCCATGAGGGCTCCATCCTCTTCATGCCCACGACCGTGCCTGGCGTTTCCATCGCGCAGGCGCGGGATATCATGCGTTACCAGGACAGCATCCTCGCCTCGTTCCCCGAGGTCGAACGGGTCCTGGGCAAGGCGGTCGCGCCTCCACCGCCACGATCCCGCCCCACTCGACATGTACGAGACAACCATCACCCTCAAGCCCGAAAGCAATGGCGGGCGGGGATGACGTACGAGCGGCTGGTGTCCGTTATGGACCGGTCGGTGGGCATGCCGGGTCACCAACGCCTGGACCATGCCCATCAAGGGCCGGATCGACATGCTCGCCACCGGGGTGCGAACGGCGTCGGCATCAAGATCTTCGGACCCGACCTGGACACGCTGCAGGCCCTCGGCGAACAGGTCGAGCGCATCATGCAGCAGGTTCCGGGAACGCGGAGCGCCTTCGCGGAGCGGGGCGTGTCTGGCTACTACGTGGACATCGACGTCAACCGGAGCGAGGCGGCACGCTACGGCCTCAACGTCGGGGACATCCACAATGCGATCATGGCCACGTCGGGGGGATCAGTGCCGCATTCACCGTCGAGGGCCGCGAACGCTACGCCGTCAAGTCCGTTACCCGCGCGAACTGCGTGACAACGTCGAGAAGCTGAAGGAGGTGGTGGTGCCCGCCATAGGCGGCCGGCAGATCCCCCTGGGCCAGGTCGCGACGGTCCGCGTCGTGCACGGTCCCATGGCGTGAAAACGAGAACGCCTTCCCCGTCACGACGATCTTCGTCGACATCAGTGAGGGGGACATCGGAGGCTACGTGCGCCTGGCCCAGGACGTCGTAGCCGGCTCACTCTACCCACCGGGTACAGCCTCATATGGAGCGGACAGTACGAATTCATGCAGCGGGTCGCAGAGATGCGCATCGTCGTCCCGTGACCCTGAGATCATCTTCCTGTTGCTCTATCTGAACTTCGGAACGTACCCGAATCTCTCATCGTCATGCTGGCCCTGCCGTTCTCCCTGGTCGGCGGCATCTGGTTCCTCTGAGCGCTCAGCTACAATACAGCGTGGCGGTCTGCGTCGAGCATCGCCCTCGCCGGCGTCGCCGCGGAAACCGGCGTCGTGATGCTCATCTACCTGGATGAGACCTTCCATCGTCGCGCCTGGAAGGGCGGATAGTGGACGCCGACGTCGCCGCGCGTCCGGGAAGCGACTAGAACGGCTGCGGCCCGAGTGATGACTGTCATCGCCATCATCGCGGACTGGGCCCATTCTCTGGAGCCACGCACGGGCCGACGTGATGAAACGGATCGCCTCACCCATGATCAGCGAGATGCTCACGTCAACTCTACTCACACTCATCGTCATACCCGCCATCTACCTGCTATGGCGCCGCTGGCAGGTCACCCAGCACCCCGAAAGCGCCGGCGGGAAGCACTACGAGACGACATCGCTCTCACCCCAGAAGAATAGAAGACTACACAAAACAAAAAAAAAAAAAAAACAAAACAAAAAACAACACAAAAAAAAAAAACAAAACAAACAAAAACACAAAAAAAAAAAAAAAAAACTAAAAACAACAAACAAAAACAAAACAAAAACACAAAAAAAAAAAAAACAAACACACAAAAAACACAAAACAAAACAAACAAATACAACAACAAAACAAAAAAACAAACAAATAACACACAAAACAAAAAAAAAAAAAAAAACAAACTCCATACTACACTAACAAAACACCACAAAAACAATATCATATATATCCAACCAATAACACAAATAATCAAAATACAAACCCACAACACCCACATCACCACACTATAATCACACTCACAACCCCGCCGCCGGAAGCTCCTCCGGAGCGACCGGCACACGACGAGCCCGGGCCAGCGCCGCCGCACGATCATCACGGACAGGATCCCCGCCAGCGCCCCCGCCACCACATCCGTCAGCCAGTGCGCGTTGTCGTTCATGCGCGACCAGCCCGTGCCGGCGGCCACCAGGTACAGTCCCGCGCCGACGACCGGATTGGCGAGCTCCGCGGCCAGCGACCCGCTCAGCACAAACGCCACAGCGGTGTGACCGGACGGGAACGAGCCCCGGCTGCTCCACAGCCGGAAAACGTCAGGCGCCTCGGAGCGGGAGGGCCGCTCCCGGCCCAGCGCCACTTTCCCCGTATTGGCGATGAGACCCGCGAGCAGGAGCGCGCCCGCGAGCCGGAGGCCAGCCTGCGTCAACCGCCGGCGCCGCAGGACACGGCCGGACGCGAGGAGCAGCACAACGACCGTGACATAGACCGGCGCCTCGCCGTATTCCCGGAATATCCTGGAGACGGTGTTGCCCGCGGGAGTCCGGTGTGCCTGGATGGCCTGGCGGGCCCGGACATCGAGCGCGAGAAGCCCGTAGCCCGAAGGTCCTTCGGGATCCGCGGCCTGGGCCCTGGATCCTGAAAACAACGGAAGGAGAAGGAGCAGGCAGACGGTTGCCTGCCGCAGGGAGGAGCGCACCGAACCTCCGGGGAAGGAGATGCTGCCGACCCCGGAGGATATAATGTCAGGCCCTGCCGGTCGCCACCGCGCTGACGATGTCCGTCTGGGAGACCACCCCCGCCAGTTCCCCTCCCTCTTCCACGAATAGCCGGTGGACACCGAGGTACAGCATCTGCTGGGCCGCCTCACGGAGGTCGACGTCGGCCAGGATCGTGGCGGGTCGCGGGGTCATGACTTCCCGCACCGTCGTCTCATTGAGGTAATCCCGGCCCCGGCCGAGCCCGTGGTCGTCCGCAAGCGCCGCCATCACGTCACTCGACGAGAGTACCCCGACGAGCCGGTCATGACGGTCGATCACTGGCAGGCCGCTGACGTGGGCCTCCGCAAGTGTGACCACCGCATCGGCCAGGGTGGCGTCGTGCGCCACCGAGATCACCCGGGACTGCATCACATCGGCGACTTTCATAGGAACCTCCCACAGGGGACGCGTCGTCATGCCCGCAGGATAGGAGAACGATCCTGAGGAAAGTCTGAAGTTCTGAGGAAGGCGGATGTACCGCGCGCCCCCGGTGGGGCAGAGTTGACTCCACCCCCGGCCGTGGCGACATTCCACCCCCCGCAAGGGTCCGTAGCTCAGTTGGATAGAGCGCTTGCCTCCGGAGCAAGAGGTCACAGGTTCGAATCCTGTCGGGCCCATATCCCATGACAACAGCCCCGCCGGCGAAACCGTCGGCGGGGCTTTTTTTTTTTTTTTTTTTTTTTTTTTTTTTTTTTTTTTTTTTTTTTTTTTTTTTTTTTTTTTTTTTTTTTTTTTATTTAAATTAAATAATAATTTTAATTTTTTTTTTTAATTATTATTTTTTTTATATTATATTTTTTATTTTTTTTTTATTATTTATTTTAAATTAAAATTAAATTAAATTTATTATTAATATATATTAATTATATTTTAAATATATTTAATTTTTTTTTAATTTTTTTTTTTAAAAAATAAAAAAAAAAAAAAAAAAAAAAAAAAAAAAAAAAAAAAAAAAAAAAAAAAAAAAAAAAAAAAAAAAAAAAAAAAAAAAAAAAAAAAAAAAAAAAAAAAAAAAAAAAAAAAAAAAAAAAAAAAAAAAAAAAAAAAAAAAAAAAAAAAAAGTTGTCCACCGGAAGGGTCAGTCGGATACGCGCGGCCCCCCCTTTTTTCTCTTCTCTCTCTTCTCTCCTTCTTCTCCCTTCCCCCCTCTCCCTTCTCTCTCTCCTCCTCTCCCCCTCCTCCCCTTCTCCCTCTTGCCCCCACCCACTCCCCACCCTCTTCACGCGCGCCCTCTCAGACAAACACGACGCAACCTACCAGCGCACCCTTCCACCACCTCGCGCTCGCCTGACCGCTGCGCGCTCGCGACCTGGTCGACGCACAGCCTACGCGCGGCCCTACCTCGCGACGCGCTATCGCACCGTCTCACCAATCACAACGCACCCTGGTTGAGGCCTTCGCGTCCTGGCACGCCGGCGATATCACCGGGCGGAGCTACTACCGGTCGATCCTGACGACTATCCCACACCTGATGCCGCGACCCAGCTGGGCGAGGTACTTGCTGGGAATCCGCTTCGGGACGATCCCCTGAGGCACGGGTCCCGTTCGAACTCTCTTGGCTCGATTCCACCACCAGGAAACCGTGATCCACCTGACCCGGGTCGCAGCCATGGAAGACACTCGAGACGTGAGCGCCTCGTCTCACAGCACTCGCCCTCGCCGCAGACATCGTCGAGCTGCGCGCGTTCCGGCCTTCACTCTCATGACCTTCCGCGCTCACCCAGCACCCGCACGTGCTACCCACGCACCACGTACCCCGTCTCACGCTACCGTCGCCGTGCGCCTTACACCTAACGATCAGCATAACACATCACTCATCAACCCCCGCACCGACACGTACGCACTTGTTACCGCATACTTACGCGCCGCCGCGTCGCGGTCATACCACTGCGCAGCAATACATCACAATCCGCACATTCTCTCCACCGCTCCGGTACGTCACTGGTTGCCGTGCTTCCGTTGCGCCCGCACCAGCTCCTGAAGCATCTACAAACTCACACCTACCCTCTCTCCCCCCATCCCACAACACAACCAACCACACCACCTACATCACCTATCTGCGCATCACCTTAACTCATCCTACCAGATGGGCATACCACTGCGCCCTCACCGCTACCACAGCTCAGGACCTATCCATTCCGGCACACCACCCACCCTGACATGCAGCGTCCGCTCACATCGCATATTCCGGAATCCGCACACCCTTCACTCCTCACCAGCGGGCTGACCTTCACACGCGGAGCATTGGAATCCGAGCACTCTACAGGTATACCGGCCAAACCCTACCATACTGGGAAAACCGCAGTCGTACGCACATCGCGCAGCGTACCACCTACACTGTGACCTCACCCCATCCCAGCGCTCACCAATCCTACCCCCAACACACACCCCCTAATCACTCAATCTTCTCCCACCTCCCCCACCTCCCTACCCTCTACCATCCCGCGGAACTCCGGCACCCGCCGGGCCCGGGACGCCTGCTCGAACCCATAGGCCGCCTTCACCAGCACCGGCTCGCTCCAGGCCGCCCCGAAGAACGACAAGCCCACGGGCAGCCCATGGATCATCCCCGCCGGCACCGTGATCGCCGGGTACCCGGAGATCGCGGGCATGGAAGAACTCCCTCCGGAAAAATGATCTCCGTTGACCAGGTCGGTCACCCAGGCCGGACCGCCCGTCGGGGCCACCAGCAGGTCGAGGCTGTGCTGCCGGAGGGCGGCATCGATCCCCTCGACCCGGGTCAGCCGGACGCAGTTCGCCCGGGCGGTCCGATACGCCTCCTCGCTCAACGGACCCTTCGCGTTGGCCTCGAGGAAAATCTCCTGGCCGAACCATGGCATTTCACGACCAGTGTTGGCCTCGTTGAAACTGATGAGGTCGCCGAGGGTGCGCGCGCCGGGATGACCGCGCCGCGCCAGGTAGGCGTTCAGGTCGGCCTTGAACTCGTAGAGCAGGACCTGGTACTCGTCGTCTCCCGCTTTTTCCCAGGTCGGCATTTCCACCGGGTCCACCAGCGTGGCGCCGCCGCCACTCAGGACCCTGAGCGCCTGCTCCATGATGGTGTCGACCCGGTCGTCGAAGCCGAAGGCCTGGCGCACCACGCCGATCCGCAATCCCGTCAGGCCGCGCGGGTCGAGGGAGGCCGCGAGGTCCGGCATCGGCCCGGGGGCCTCGCGGGTGGCGGGATCCCCGGGGTCACCGCCCGCCATTGCCATGATCAGCAGCGCGGCATCGGCCACCGTGCGCGCCATGGGGCCCGCGGTGTCCTGGCTGTGGCTGATCGGAATGACGCCGGTGCGGCTTACCCATCCGACAGTCGGCTTGATGCCGACGATCCCGTTGGCGTTCGCCGGGCACACGACAGACCCGTCCGTCTCCGTCCCCACGGCGACGGCACAGAGGTTGGCGGACACGGCCACCCCCGATCCGCTGCTGGAACCGCAGGGATTCCGGTCGAGCACGTAGGGGTTCCGGCACTGGCCACCGCGCCCGCTCCATCCACTGCTGGAGTGGCTGGAGCGGAAATTGGCCCATTCACTGAGATTGGTCTTGCCCAGGATGACCGCCCCGGCCTCGCGGAGACGGGCCACGAGCGACGCATCGGCGCGAGCAGGATGCCCGTCGAGGGCAAACGACCCGGCCGTGGTCTGCATCCGGTCCCCGGTGTCAATGTTGTCCTTGATCAGTACCGGAATCCCATGCATGGGCCCACGCACCTTCCCTGCCGCGCGCTCCCGGTCCAGCGCGCGCGCGAGCGACGCCGCGTCGGGATTGACCTCGAGGACACTGTGGAGCGCCGGGCCGGTACGATCGAGCGCCGAGATCCGCTGCAGGTAGTGCGCGGTCAGGGCAGCCGAGGTCAGCTCGCCGGCGGCCATCCGCCGCTGGAACTCGCGGACGGAGACCTCATCGAACCCTGCATCGGGCCGGCGGATGGGCCGACGGACTGCGGGCATCGCCGCCGCCGCGCCGATGGCAGCGGTGAGCTGGAGGAAGTCGCGGCGGGGGAGCGTGGACATGGGGAGCTCGGGGTATCGGGTATCGGGTATCGGGTATCGGGTATCGGGTATCGGGTATCGGGTATCGCGAAGGTACTCTCCGCCCAGGCACTAACCACGAATCACCAGTCACTATTCACTATTCCCTCCGACCGCCCTATTATCGACCGCCCTGTCCGCCCTGTCCGCCCTGTCCGCCCTCACCTATGCGCCCTTTCATCCCGAACCTCGAGGACCTGCGACGCACCGTCAAGCTGGCGGCGCCTGTGGCCTTCGTGCAGGTCGGCATGATGGCGATGGGCGTCGTGGATACGGTCATGGTCGGCCACGTCTCGGGCGTCGCTCTCGCCGCGGTGGCACTGGGAAACCTGTACTTCTTCGGGGCATCGGTATTCGGCATGGGCGTCGTCATGGCGCTTGATCCCGTCATCGCCCAGGCAGTGGGTGCCAACGACGAGCTCGGCGTGAGCCGCGGCCTCCAGCGCGGCCTCCTGCTCGCCCTGCTCCTGACCATCCCCGCCACCGCCCTCATGCTCCCCGCCGGCCCGGTGCTGCGCTGGCTTGCCCAGCCTCCGGAGGTGGTGCCGATCGCGGCGCTCTACGACCGCATCTGCATCCCGGGCATCTTCCCGTTCCTGGCCTTCCTCGTCCTGCGGCAGACCCTGCAGGCTGAGCACCGCATGCGGCCGATCGTCCTCACGATCATCGCCTCCAACCTGGTCAACGCCGGCCTGGACTGGGCGCTCGTGTTCGGCCACCTCGGCTTCCCGGCGGGAGGGGCGGAAGGCGCCGCGTGGGCCACGACGATCAGCCGCTGGTTCATGGCGCTGGGCATGCTGGCCACCGGGTGGCCGAGCCTGCGGGCCCACCTCACCCGGTTCCGCCCCCGGGTGCTCGAGCCCGCCCCGCTCTGGCGGATGCTCGTGCTGGGCGCGCCGATCGGCGTGCAGCTCCAGCTGGAGTACGGGGCGTTTGCCATCATCGGCCTGCTGATGGGGTGGCTGGGCACGGAGCAACTCGCCGGGCACCAGGTCGCGCTCAACCTCGCCTCGTTCACCTTCATGGTACCGCTCGGGATCGGGGCCGCGGCGGCCGTGCTGGTCGGGAACGCGATCGGACGGCACGACCCGGAGGGGGCCCGGCGTTTCGCCGGCGCGGCGCTGGCGTGTGGCACCGGATTCATGATGCTGAGTGCGCTGATGTTCATCGCGATTCCGTCGGAACTGGCGAAGGTCTATACGAGCCAGCCCGCGGTACTGGCCCTGGCATCCGCGCTCATCCCGATCGCCGGGATCTTCCAGGTGTTTGACGGCCTCCAGGTGGTCTCCGCCGGCATCCTCCGCGGTGCCGGCGACACCCGGATCCCGATGGTGATCAACGTTGTCGGTTTCTGGATCCTGATGATGCCGCTCTGCCTCCTCCTCGGCTTCCGCACGCCGCTCGGGGCCGTCGGCCTCTGGTACGGCCTGGTGGCGGGCCTCGGCACGGTGGCCATCCTGCTCCTCCTGCGCATCCGACACCGCTTCGGGCGTGACCTGTCGCGTCTGGTCATTGATTTCGACCAGACACATCCCACACCGGCTACCGACCCGCGAAATACCAGCGCACCGTAATCAGGCCGTTGGTTTCCATCTCGCTGCCTCCCGTCCGCTGCGCCGGCAGCGGCGTCGGCGGCGCCGGGTCGACCGAGAAGTCCGCATTGCCGAAACTGGTCCAGGTCAACTGCGCCTCACCCCCCAGGCTGAAGCGGTCCGCGAGGAAATATTCGCCCCCCCCGGCCGCGGTCACGTACCAGTCCGTTCTCGTGACGATGAATCGCTCGGCACCCCCGAAGAACGTCTCGCGATCCCTCCGCAGCCGGCGGAAGCCGGCCCTGGGGCCGACGAAAAGGCGGACTGAGGAATCCATGGGGAACTGGTACAGCAGGCCGAGCCCAACCCGCCAGATGGAGAAGGCATCCGAAGTGCTGCCGACGTCGTCGCTGGTTTCCTCGGTGGTCCGGAAATAGCCCAGGGTCGGCTCGGCCCGGAGGCGTGAGCCCACCTCAATCGGAAAGTGGAGCACCGCGGAACGTCCCGTGGGGGCGGCGGAACTGAACAATTCCAGGTTTCCGGTCGTATTGAGGTCGAGACTGACGCCGAGGCCGGCACGGATACGATGCTGGCCCAGGCCCGTCGAGGGCGACAGGACGGCGAGAACGGCCAGCAGGGTCAATGGTCTCATGGGAACTCCCTGGGGCGGCGCCTGGGCCGGGCGGATTCGGGCGGTGGGGTACCCGCGGGGATACGAGGGACACATTCTTCGTAATGTGGGTCCGAAGGCGGCCAACGGCTCGCGCCCCTGAAACGTAGTCATGGAGGGTGCGACGAGGCACTCTGCAGTTCACGGAGTGGTATTGCGGAAGAGATCACCACCAGGATTCCGGACATTCGACCCCCGTTCACCGGCCCGGCCGGCTGTCGGGGGTATCGGCGTTTTTCCCGTACGCGGACGCCACGAATGGATCGGTCCGGCAGTGAGTTTCCTCCTCCACACGGCGCTCGTGGTGCTCATTCTCCTGGCTTTTCGCCATGAGCCGGAAACGCGGGCCGCCCCGTCTGCGGCCGGGGCGGCCCCGGCCGAACCGCGTGAAGTCTCGATGATCTACATCCCGCCCGCGCCTCGCACGACTGCGCCGGAACCGCTTCCTCCCAGCCGGCCCCCGGCCCCGGACGCCGTGCAGGCGCCGGAGAACCGGGCAAGCCGCGCTCCCCGGGTCACCGAAGACGCGCCGAGTGCCCCCGGAGAGGCCGCGCTGTCACCACCGAAGGGCGAGAGTCCCGAGCCGGCCTCGCCCGGGGAAACCGCCACCACGGCATCGGGCACTCCCGCCCCCCGGTCCGCGGTGCCCACCCTGGAGTCCGAGGCACGGCGACTCTTCGGGAGCCCGGGGGTTCGAGCGGGCAACCTCGGCGGCGCCCGGCTCGGGATCGGGTCGGCGGCGGAACTGGCGCGGAACTACGAGGCGGAGCGGAACGACTGCCGGATGACCCCGCGCCCGCCTCGACGGGACGGGGAGGCGGTGGAGATGGGCGTGGCAACGGGACGGGTACTCCGGTCAGACCACAGGACACCGGTGGCCAACGCATTCCTGCAGGTCCTCGGCACGCCGTGGTCCACCTTCACCGACGGCAACGGAACCTACCGGCTCGAGTTCGACGCGTCGCTGGTGGACAACTGCCGGACCCAGACCGTCCGGGTGACGGCCAACGGATACCAGATGCGTGACCTCATCCTCGGCGTCGGCTACGCGCCGGAGGATGTCGTCCTCAACCGGTTCTAGCCCGGTCAGCTCCCGATCCGATACCGCCAGTCGCTGATCCCCGCCCCGGTCGCGGTGATCGACAGTGGATGGATGGCGCCGGCCTGCAGGGGCGGTATGGACACGGTCTCCGTCGCCACCACCTCCCCCGAGGCATTCAGGAACTCGAATACGAGAGAGGTGGCGGCGGGCGGAATTGCCGTCTTGTCCGCGCGCTTCGCGTCTCGCCCGTTCACCACGCCCGCCAGCGTCACCCCACCACCGGAGGACGTCATCTTCATGTCGTCCACCGTCATGGGCATGGCATCCAGCGCGTCCACCGCCTTGCCCCCGGCGTCCCGGTCGTTCAGGTAGATATAGCCCTGGATCTGGTACCGGCGGGCCATCTCGCTCAGCGGTTCCCGCTCGAGGAGTGCGCTCGCTGTTTCCACCAGGCCCTGCCCGTTCTTCAACTCATTCCAGGTACTGAGCAGGTTCCGCAGGGCCGTACGGTTTCCAGGCTCGCGTTGCAGGCCTTTCTGGAAATCCGCCGCGGCGGCCTCCTTGTCGCCCGCCTTGTATTTCTGCGCCCCCCGGTTGATGAGGAACACTGCTCCGGTCGTATCCGTGGCGGACACGCCCGAACTCATGCCCAGTTGTGCCCGCAGGGCCTGTGCGCTGTCCGGCTGGTTATTGGCATCATAGGTGATGGCAAGGAACCGCTTCGTATCCGCATCGTCCGGACTGGCCTGGAGCTGCCGACGGAAGACCTTGATTGCATCGGGATAGCGCTGCGCGCCATAGAGGGCGCGGCCTGCGGCAAGCGCGGCCCGGCTCTGCGCGTCGCGATCATTCGTGACCTTGTCGACGATGACCATGTAGTAGGCGACGGCACTGTCGACGTTCCCGGCGGCATCATACAGCCCCGCAACCCGGGTCAGGCCCAGCTTTCCATACTGGTCGGCGGGGCCGGGCGAGACCTCCCACGCCTTCTTGTAATAGGGGATGGCGCTGTCCGCCTGCCCGGCGGCCTCGATCGCACCACCGACGACATACCACGTCCGGGCGTCCCTGGGATTGATACGGGCGGCCAGCTGGAATGCCCGGGCGGCGCGGGCCTTGTCAGACTCCATGGCCACGCTCCCGGCCTGGAGAAGCGCCTGTCCCGTACTCTCCCGGAAGCCACGGATCTCGTCGACACACTGGGGGGCCAGTTCCTCCGCCCGGGCCAGCGCCGTGTCGGCCCCGATCACGTCTCCCTCGTACAGGGAGACGCGGCCGAGGTAATACCAGGCGGCCGGGTTGTCACCCTGGTTGTTCTCCCGCATCGCGTCGAGAATTGCCTTCCGGGCGTCGTGCAGGAGCCGCCCGCGGTTGGCTTCGTTCGAGATGGCGGTCTTGAGGTAGGTAGCCGCGCTGTTGACGCGGTAATGGCCGCCCTTGATGCCGCACTCCGGAGTACTGTAGGAGAAGGGCTGGGCCTCGACGACAGCGGTGACCAGAGTGGAGTCCTGGGCGGGCAGGGCGGCCGGCGCCACCACGATCAGGACTCCAAGGAAGAGACGGGAACGCATGGATTCCTCCTCGGAAGGGCCCCGGGAGACGGGGGAGACCACTTCCGGGACAATGCGGAACCCATCGCCTCCTGTCAACTCATCCGCACTATCCGCTCAGCGCGCCCCGCGCCAGCCCTCCACGAGCGTCCGCACGCCGGCAAGCATGGCGTCGAGGGCGTTCCGGTCGAACAACCGCCCCTGCAGGATCACCGCATGCACCGAGCCGACGTTGGCGATGTCCTTCAGCGGATCGGCATCGAGCAGTACCAGGTCCGCCACCTTCCCCGTCGCGACGGTTCCCATCGAATCGAGGGCGCCAAGGAAGCGGGCCGGCTCGACGGTGGCCGACTGGAGCGCCTCCATGGGGGTGAAGCCTGCCTGCACCAGGAGTTCCAGTTCGTCGGCGAGGCTGAACCCGGGCAGCCGGCGCAGCCCTGGTGTGTCGGTACCCGCGAGCATCGGTACGCCGGCTTCATGTATCGCGCCAACCAGGCGGACTTCCTCGGCGAAGGTTGCGGATGCTACGGCTGAGTCCAGCGCGAAGTAGGTCTGCTGCCGGACTGCCCGCGGCGGCGGCGTATAGGGCGCCCGGGCGGCGGAGTCCGGTGCGGGCGCCGGAAGCGACTTGATGTCCCGGAGCTCCGTGAGGGTGGGTACCACCCAGGTGCCGGCCGCCCGGAACGTGCCGAGCAGCGCGCGGAGCCTGGCAGTGTCCAGCGTGCCGTTGAGGCGCCGCTGCCAGTCGAGCAGCCAGCGGTCCCGGCTGGAGAGGTGCATCCGGATGAGGTACCGCCGCCACCAGCCCGGGCCGTCGACGTACTCCCGCCGAAGGGCCGCCTCATTGGACGAGACGGCGAGTTGGATTCCATCGAGGTGCTCGATGCTGTGCTGGCCCAGCCGCGCCGCCACACCGGCGTTGATACCGGGCGACACATGACCGACGAACCGCAACCCGGCACGCCGCGTGGCATCCTGCAGGGCCGGATACAGCGACGGTTCGAACCAGTCGACCTTCACGAAGTCCGCCCCGTGCTGCTTGAGCAGCCGGACCGAGGCGACCACATCCGCGGCGGTCTCAACCGGATACGGGGCGCCCGCGACGACCGGCTGGTGATCCCCCAGCTTCCACCCCGTTACCACCATGCGTGGACCAATCCGCTCACCCCCGCGCACGGCCTCCCGCCAGGAGACGAGCAGGTCGAGATCGCCCGACATGTCCCTGACGCCGGTGACCCCGTGTGCGACGAGCAGCGGGAAGAAATACCGCCAGTTGTCGACAACGCGCTCCGGCCCGGCCGAATATGGCGGCAGGGATCCCGTCGACATGTGCACATGCATGTCCCACAGGCCCGGAATCAGGTATCGCCCGGTCCCATCCACCACGGTGGCGCCATCAGGCACGTGGAAGATGCTCGAGGGCTCCACGGCGACGATCCTGCCGTCCCGGACGACCACGGTCCGGTCCGGCAGCGGCGGGGCGCCGGTCGCGTCGATGAGGGTCACGTGGGTGATCGCGATGGGCTGGGCCTGCCCGGGGAGGCGAGCGGACCCGAGGGCGAGGAGCGCAGCGATGATCAGGGAGAGTCGTTTCACTGCCGTCCAGTCCTGGCGGAGGAAATCCCGGCGGCGGCCCGGGCGTTGCCCGAGCCGATGGCGCTCACGGCCACGTCGTCCAGGTCGGTCAGCTCCAGCCGGGCTACCCCCGATTCCGGAAGGCGCAGGGGCTGTCCGGTGCCGAACACCAGGCGGTCCGTCCCGATCTCATGCACCAGCCGTGCCAGATGCTCCTCGGGAGGGCCCCAGAGCCACGAGATGTCCCACCACACGCGCGACGCTTCGGTCGTGGTGCTGCCGAAATGGACCTCATGGATGAGAGCCCGGTCGGCGTGCGTAACGAGCAGGCGCAGCCGGTCATCGCAGCGCAGCAGGCCACGCAGGTCGGCACCGGAGAGTTCCGGGGCCGTGTCGCGCGGATGGCGCTGTCGGGCGTCCTCGAGCCGCACGGCCATCATGAGGAGCATCCCCGCATCGCCGCAGGCGCGGGCCAGTTCGTGCATCTCCGTCCCGGCCGGCGCCAGGGCGTGGAAGGCAGGGTCACATCGCACGGCGGGAGCGCCGGACTCACGGGCCACGCGCAGCGCGTCGCGCCAGCCGGCCAGGCCGGGGTGGATCGCGGGCACTGCCGAGAAGCGTGGTTCCGCGCGGGCGAGGTCGAACAGGAAGCCGTTCCCCTCCATCGGGTCACGCCAGAACACACCGGGCAGGTGGCTTACCCAGGCCTGGTCGATCCCCGTCCGGTCCATCGCTGCGAGCAGGTCGGCAGGCGCCGTCCCGGGCACGCGTCGCCACGGGTACGCCCCGATGAATGCATTCACGTCGACCAGGCTCATCGCCGGGCTCCGCCGCTGAAGGCTCCTTCAGGGAAAATCGCCGCCGCATTCCGCCAGCGGACACCCTCGAACGATTCGGGATCGAGCAGGCCCTCCAGCCGGCGGAGTTTGGCAAGGCCGGTGCAGATGGTGAGATCGCAGCCCCACAGCAGGCGGCCCGCGCCCGCGGCATCGATCGCCGCCTCGAGCATTCCGCCGTCCGCGCCGCTGCCGGAGAGGTCGATGAATACGTTGTCGACCCGTCGCACGGCATGCAGCGTGTGCAGCCAGTCGCCTCCCCCACCCAGGTGCGCGAGGATGAAGGCAACGTCGGGGTGCCGACCAGCGAGGACGGCCAGCTCGGCGCCGTCCGATGCCTCCTGCCCGGGCCAGTCGCGCCGGCGATGCTGCCAGATGTGCTGGAGCACCGGCAGGCCGTGCTCGCGGGCCAGGCCCGCAATACCGTCCACGAGCGGATCCGTTACGCGGCGGCTCGCGGCGAGCTTGATACCGACCATGCCACCCTCGACACCAGCCCGCACTTCGTCCCGCGCATGCTCGGGGTAATTCGGGTTGACTGTAACGTACCCGAGCACCTGCCCGGGGTGCGCGGCGGCCAGTTGCCGCATCACGGCATTGCCGTGGGAGACGTCCGCGGGGGATGGGAAGTACGTGGGGGAGTCCCGTCCCCAGCTGCCGAGGATCGAGGCCACGTGCCAGGTGATCCCGATACGCTCGCCCCAGCGAAGCCGGCTGGCGTTCACTTCCTGCCAGTCGGCGCGCGGCGAGCGGTCGTGCCAGAAATGGGCGTGGACGTCAACCAGCACTGGTCCGCTCCCTCCCTGCATCCTCGAGCGCCAGGTCGAACAGAGACAGGGCCCGTGTCACCTCGTCCATCCCATGCGCGAGCGAGGTGAAGTTGTAGGCATCGCGCTTGAGCAGCAGGCCATGGCGGGCGGCGGCGCGGACCACCCGGTTCCCGGACTCGACAGTCGCCCACACACACAGGGACATCGCCGGAACCCCGCGCACGGACGCCAGCGGTCCGCTGCCGGCCCGGGACGCCAGGCCGTCGCACCAGGCCTGGCCGGAGCGCTCGAGGGCGGCGGGAAGGTCCACCGATGCCATGACATCAAGCGTCGCGAGGGCGGCGGCCAGGGAAACCCATTCCGTGGCCAGCGTGGATGAAATCCATGCCCGGCCCACGGCTTCCATGACCGAAGCGCGCCCCCCCACTGCCGCGAGCGGGAAGCCGTTCGCCAGCGCCTTGCCCACCACGACCAGGTCCGCCGGAATCCCGAACCGCCCGGCTGCCCCGCCCCGGTGCACCCGGAACGCCGTCTTGATTTCGTCCAGCACGAGAAGCGCGCCTGTCCGCGCGGTCTCCTCCCGCACGATACGCAGCCACTCCGGGTCGGGCCAGGCTTCCACCACCGGTTCGAGGACGACGCAGGCGAGCCGGTCACCGGCGGCGCGGATGGCCTCCCGGGCGGACTGCGGGTCGTTGAAGGGGATCCGCGTGAACAGGGATCGGGTGGCACTGGGCACGCCCGGACCGTCGCTGCACCAGTCGAGCCATCCGTGATAGCCACACCCGATGACCAGATCCCGCCCAGTGCAGGCGCGCGCGAGCCGCACCGCGGCCGCCACCGCCTCCGCCCCGGTCTTGAGGAACCGCACCCGCTCGACCGGTGGCAACAGCGTGACCAGCCGTGCGGCCACCTGCTCCTCGAGCACGGGGGCCAGCGGTCCCACTCCACCCTCCTCCACGGCGCGCACTGCCGCGCGGGTCACGTCCGGATGCCCGTACCCCAGGGCCACCGCACCCAGCGCCATGATGAAGTCGAGGTATTCCCGGCCCTCGTTGTCGGTCACCATGGCACCCCGGGCTCGCGCCACCCGGACCGGCAGCCCGTCCTCCACCGCGACCATCGGTTCGACACCGTAGAGGAGCCGTGGGTGCTTGCTCCCCGTGGAGGTAAAACCGGCAACCGCGGGATCATCGGGGCGGTTCATACCAGCTCGAGCGTCCCGAAGTTGGCCGGATCCTCACGATCCCCGCGCAGGTAGGCCCATCCGCCACGACCGGTCCAGACGAGCTGTCCGGCCCGCCGCGCCCGCCCCTCACGCATTTCGTTCACCACCAGTTCGAACCCGAGCCGCTCGCCATGCCCGAACTCGATATCCTCCGGGCGGAGGGCCATCGTGACACGATAGCCAACATCCGTCGCGGACCACCGGCCCTCGAGCGAGACGCCGGGCGTGTCCATGCCGGAGACCGGCTGGACCCGGAGGCTGTCCGCTGACACGTCGGGCACGACCAGCCACCCGCGCGTGATGTCGTCGATGGTCACGTACACCTGCAGCCCGTCACTGTTGATATCGTCCGTTTCATTGTCCAGCCCGAGCGGGGTGTCGTCGGGGGGGCGGAAAACCAGTTCCGGCTTCCGGACATCAACGGCCGCGTACAGGCCCCCTTCGTTCCATGCCAGTTCCGCGCCCGCGGAGAACTCCCCGGGCCCTTCCCACGGATCCTCCGTGCGGCGGTACTGGTCGTCATGATCCAGCGCAATCCGTACGGTGCCCGGAAAGCCCTCCATGGTTCCATCGAGCGGCGGCGGATCGCTCACCCATGGAACCTGCGCCTCGCTGACCTGCGTGACGGTACGCGAGAAGAGCGTCTGGATCGGGCCCTGGTCCGGAAGCGGACCACCGAGCCGCCATGTCTTATTCGCGCGGGAGACCTGCCAGCCCAGGGCCTGCGGGGCATGCCGGTCCGTGCCCGAAGGCAGGTCCACCTCCACCACGTCACCATCGGTGCGGAGCGCGGCGACCGGCTGTGCCGGATCCAGCCCGATCACGTTGACGAAGCGGACATGGCGCCCCTCCCCGCGCTGCACGAAGAACGGGGCCGGCGGCCCCCCCGGGATGCCCGGCCCCACCGCCCGAAGCACTTCACCGCCGGACAGGATGAGACGGGCGTGTGCCCCATCCGCTTCGGCGTCGAGCCTGACCCCTCCACCCGCCTCTCCACCAACGAGTCGCTCGGCATCGCGGGCAAACTCACTGTTGATCTCCGCCGGCCCCCTGCTGCCCGGCGCCGTGACGTCTCCCATCAGGTGCCATGGCAGCTCCAGGACATGCGGGAGTTCCGCGGCCAGTTCGACGATATCGAGCAGGTACTCAGGGGCTGCGATCACCGTACGGGTCATCTCGCCGAAACGTCCCCGCACCCAGCTCCACCCATCCTGCATGTCGAACATCTCGCAACTCGCCCGGCCGGATTCCTGTGAGCGGCCATCGAGCCGGGGCGCGTTGTGGGACAGGCTCGAACGATACCAGAAGAGATCCGGGCTCACATAGGAGCCGGTCCCCAGGTCCGGCAGCCAGTACCGGCCGGCCGCATGCACGATCAGGTTCAGCCGGTCGGGGTGGCCGTGGCCCCCGCCGGTCGGTCCGGCCTCGATGCCGGCATATCGCTGCCCCTCGCGCAGGATCGCGAACCCCTGTGAAGGAAGGAGCACCGTCTCCCCTTCCCACGGCTCCCCACCGGGAGGATCCGGCAGCATTTCGAGCAGCATCCACCAGGAAAGGCCCGTCCGCCCCTTGCCGGCGCCCTCCTCACCCGCCTCGTGCAGCCAGGAGTCGAATGTCGCCGGACCCGGCGCGGGCGCCCCGTAGAGCGACACCAGCCACCGCTCGAGCCGTTCCCGCTCCTCGTCGCGGCTCCACGCCCGCCCGGTTTCCCAGAGTTCGGCGTACATCGGCTGGGCGAGGGAAACACCGAAGCGGGCATCCTTCCGCGCGGGGAAGGTCAGGTCAGGAAGTGCGGTCAGCATCGGGGCGCGCAAGGCGAGATGAACATGGGCGGCGAGGTCCGCGTCCTCCATGATGTCCGCGCCCATGTACCGGGCCCAGGAGAGGCCGGTGAGGAGCCCACGCAGCGCGAAGAGGTGGTAGTTCTCCCCTTCGTACCACAGGCCGTCGTCGCCGAAACCCTCCAGCAGGTGGCCGATCAGTCCCGTTCGTGATTCGATCGCATCGCGGGCCAGGTCCTCGTCGCCGAACCAGGCGGCCACCGCGGTCAGCGCGGCGGCGTGCCACGTCTGCCGGTTGGAGAGCCCCTCGTTGAACTCCCCGATCAGGTGCGCCGCGGCATCGGCCACACCGCTCACGGCATCGGATGCCGCGTCATCCAGCGCGTCCATTTCGCGGAGCAGGACTGCCGCCGAGAGATAGTTACCGAGCCAGATGGACTCGAGATAGGTCGAGAAGAACAGGCGGGTCGGGCCGAGGACGTTGTCCCGGTTGGGAAGGGCATGGTACACCCCGGCGTACTCTTCCAGTACCTCCCGCGCGGCGGCGAGTGCTTCCCGGTCCTCCCCGATGGCACCCACTGCGGCCTGTTCGGCGGTCCGCTCGGCCATCCACAGATGCTGGAAGCGGACCCACCAGTCCTCGTGCCGCTGGTCGCTCACGCGCTCGTGGCACACCGGACACACATGGGCGCCACCGGCACGTGGATCGAACCGGAGTGCTGAGCCGTCACGCGGACAGACCCCGCCGGTGGTCGAAAGAATGGCCTTGCGCCGGGGAACGGCTGGGCGGTCCGCCCGCCAGTGGGCGGCGCGCCGCTTCAGGGCCCCGTAGAGTTCGGTCAGGTCGGCGGACGCCGCCACGGCCTCCCGCCGGGCGCCCAGCTCTTCAGCCGTCAACACGCGTGTACTCCCTCCATGCTCAAGGTGACCGGCAGGACACGGACACCAGCGCTTCGCGCGGCGGCGTGCAGCGGCCCCGGATCCTCCGGGCCAAGGAAGAACATGCAGCCGCCGGCCCCGGCGCCAGCCGCCTTCCCGCCCAGGGCGCCGGCGTCCAGCATCGCGCGTTCCAGGTGCGCCATTGCATCCGTCCGCATGCCGGGATCGAGCGCCTGCTGGTGGGACCAGTTCTCCGTCAGCAGTGCACCGACCGCCGCCAGGTCCCCACAGCGGACGGCGTCGCTCATGCGCCCGGCGACATCCACCATGCCATGCAGCGCGCGCACCACGGGGTCGTGCCGCGCCTCCCATCCCTCGACGACGCGGGCGATCATCCGGCCCGAGATCCGCGACGTGCCGGTGTAGCAGAGGACGAGACGGGATGCCAGCGCATCCAGAACCCCGCGTCCGGGGGTGAGCCGGACCACCTCCACCTCCGGGATCGCGGAACCGGAAATGATGAACGCCTCCCAGGGCCGCCGCGTACTGGTCCTGCCGGCCACCCGGGATACCCGCATCGGCGGTTTCGATCAACCACGCTGTCTCCGCGGCCTCCATCGCCGTCACCGCCTCGCCGCGGGCCTGCCGCATCGCGTGCACCAGGGCAACGCCAAGGGACCCGCTGCTTCCGAGGCCCGAGCCTGGGGGGGCCTCGGAAGCGGTTTCAAGAGAGCCCGGCGGCAGGCCGAGACGCCGGGCTGCCGCAGCCACCAGCTCAAGGGGGCCCCCGTGCGGAAGCATGTCCGCGGAGGGAGCCTCCAGGGTTGCCTCAAGGTCCCGTGACGAGAGGCGGACCGTCCTGCCCTCCGGCCGCCAGCGCACGGTCGTCGAGAGGCCGATGGCCACATTCACGACGCTGCCGCCCACTTCGGCGCTGAATGGAGGGACGTCGGTCCAGCCCCCCGCGAGGTCGAGCCGGAGCGGCGCCCTGATGCACAGCGGCCCGGTCATGGTCCAGCCGCCCTGCCGGTGGTCCGCCAGTCGCTGACGGTGGCCAGCTCGCCGCGCAGGTCCATCCGCACGTCCAGCATCCGGCGGTTCATGCCCTGCACGCCCCGCGCATGGTAGAGGAAAACTACCGCGGTCGATTTACGGAAGCGCTCCTGCAAGGCGGGCGGGCCCCCACCATCGGGTATGCCTGCCACGGCGGCGAGCGGCGAGAGGTAGCCCAGGCCGGGATCACCCGGGATGCCGGTCACGGCCGCGGAAAATGCCGGGTCGGCGGCATACACCCGGTCCAGGAACGCCGAGAGTTCCATCTGGCGGATCGTGACCGTGATGCCGGCCTTCGCAAGCTGGGCCTGCACCATCTGTTCAAGCGCTGCTTCACCGCTGCCGACGGTGAGCAGGTCGAAGTGAACGTCCCGTCCCGCAAGCAGTTTCCGGGCGGAATCCGGATCCCACGGCACCGGTTCCGGCGTGAGGGCACCCGGAAGGCCGGGTGGAACCGGACCATAGGCCGGAGTGCCGAAGCCATAGAGGTACCCCTGCACGATCTCCTGCCGGTTGACTGCCAGCGAAATGGCCTGGCGCACCACAGGATCGTCGAACGGGGGGCGCCGGGTATTGAGAATGAGGCCGTAGGTGAAGATCAGCGGATAACTGAGGACGGCGAGCTGCGGGTCATGTTCCACGAACGAAGCGTGGGCCGGGTTGATCCCCGCGAAGTCCAGCTCCCCTGCGGCGAGCGCGGCGAGCTTGGTGGTCGGCTCGTCCACGATCGCCACCACGAGGCGCTCGACGTGCGGGGGTCCGCCCAGCGCGGCAGGGAACCGCGGATCGGCCACGAAGACCCAGCGGCGGTTCGGGTCGTGCGTGATGAAGCGGAAGGGCCCGTTCCCGACGGGAGCCTGGTTCCAGGCGGCGCGGCGCATCCGATCCCGCGGGACGGAGTCGAGCCAGTGCGCGGGCGCGACGGCGAGGTCGGTCAGGACGTCGGGGAGTCCGCCGGGCGCGGCGCGGAATGCGATCGACAGTGTCGAGTCGTCGACCGCGATGACAGTGTCCATGCCGTCAAGTTCGCGCTGGCGGGGGTAGCCGGTCACGGGGTCGCGCGCGGCGTTCAGGGTGAAGGCGGCGTCGCGCGCGGTCGTGGGCACGCCGTCCTGCCACCGGAGACCATCGAAAAGGTGCATCGTGAGGCGCCGCCCGTCGGCGGACCACTCCCACCTGCGTGCCAGGTACGGTTCCGTGCGCAGGGTGGAATCGTATCGCACGAGCGTGGTCAGCAGCACGTAGCGCTGGACCTGGCGGGCCAGCGGGTGCAGCGTGATGAGGGGGTTCATGCTCTGGAGGTCGGCGCCCGAGGCGAAGAGCACGGTTCCGGGCCGGCGCTGGCCCGGGTCCGCGCACGCGGCGCCCGCCACCAGGATGACGAGGAGGAGGGATCGGAACACAGATAGATATTAGTCACAGGGCGGACAGGGCGGACAGGGCGGACGGGACGGACAGGGCGGTCACCCGTGCTGGCGCCGCCGGCCGCTTGTCCTGAGATTGCGGCATGCTCTCCTTCCTCACGCGCCGGCTGCTGGCCGGACTCGCGGTGGTCCTCGGGGTCGTCGCGCTCACCTTCGCCCTGCTTCAGGTCGCGCCCGGCGACCCGGTCGCGCGCCTCCTCGGGCCCGGCGCGAGCGCCACACAGGTGGAGGAGCAGCGGCATGCCCTCGGTCTCGACCGCCCGCTTCCGGCCCAGTTCGTCACCTGGGTAGGCCGATTTCTGCGGGGCGACTGGGGACGCAGCATTGCCACGGGGCGCCCGGTGGCCGCGATGCTTGGCCGGGCCTGGCCGGCCACGGTCGTCCTGGTCGGCCTGTCACTCCTGGCGAGCTACCTGATCGGCATCCTGGTCGGGGTGATCCAGGGTGCGCGTGGAGGATCCACCCTCGATACATCGCTGTCCGTCTCTACCGTGACGCTCTTCGCCATGCCGAGTTACTGGCTCGGCCTCATGCTGGTGATGCTGTTCACCTACCTGCTCGGATGGCTGCCGGCATTCGGCGCCGCGGGGCTGGACGCGGATTTCCTGGCCGGATGGGAGCGCGTGGCCGACCGCCTCCGGCATCTCGCCCTCCCACTTCTCACCCTGACGCTCATCGGCATCGGCGGCGTCGCGCGGTTCGTCCGCGGGGCGGTGCTCGACGTGCGCGGCCTGCCCTTCGTGGTGATCGCGCGCTCCAAAGGGCTCTCGCCCCGGCGCATCCTCTGGCGCCATGTGTTCCGGAATGCCATGGTCCCGGTCGTCACGCTGCTGGGGCTTTCGCTTCCCGCGCTGTTCTCGGGCGCGGTATTCGTGGAGGTGATTTTCGCCTGGCCCGGGGTCGGCCGGATCCTGGTGGAGGCGGTGCAGGCGCGGGACTATCCGGTCGTCATGGCGGCGACGACGGTGAGCGCGGTCCTGGTGGTCGCCGGAAACCTGCTCGCCGACCTCCTGGTCACCCGTGTGGACCCGCGCGTCCGGGACCAGCATGCGTGAGACCTCGCTCCTGCGACGTGTCCTGAAGGACGGGCGGGGGCGTGCCGGCGCCATCGTGCTCGGACTCGCCGTGGCAGCAGCGCTGCTGGCGCCGCTGATCACGGCGGGTGACCCCGCGGCCCAGCACGATGTGGTGGCGACGCGATTCCTCGCGCCGTTCGCCACCGATCCCTTCGGCGCCTTCCACCTGCTCGGCACCGACCGTTTCGGCCGCGACCTCTGGACCCGGCTGGTCTATGGCGCCAGGGTGTCGCTCGTGGTGGGCGGCCTCGCGGTGCTCATCTCCGCCACGCTCGGCCTCGTGATCGGAGCGGTGGCGGGCCTCTGGCAGCGCGGTGTCGGGACCGTGCTGCTCGGGTTCACGGACTTCGCGCTCGCCCTCCCCCGTGTCGTGCTCCTCCTCCTCCTGGCAGCGCTGTGGCAGCCCAGCGCGCTGCTCGTCGTCCTGGTCCTGGGGTTCACCGGCTGGATGTCGGTCGCGCGCCTGGTGCACGGAGAGGTGCAGTCGCTGGCCGCACGTCCCTTCGTGGACGGCGCGCGCGCGCTCGGCGCCGGGCGAACACGGGTGCTGTTCCGCCACGTCATCCCCAATGCCCTCACCCCGGTCATCGTGGCCGCCGCGCTCGGCCTCGGTAACGCGATCATGCTCGAAGCAGGGCTCTCCTTCCTCGGGCTCGGCGTACAGCCTCCTGCCCCGTCCTGGGGCAACATGATCGCCTCGGGGCGCGATACCCTCGTGAACGCCCCCTGGGGGGCGCTCTTCCCGGGCGCGGCGCTGGTGCTGGTGGTGGTGGCGAGTACGCTGCTGGGGGATGCGGTGCGGGATGCAATGGGGAGGGAGAGCGAATAGCGAAATAGCGAATGGCAAGCAGTGCACTTCACCACTCGCCACTCGCCACTCGCTACTCACTACTCGCTACTTGCCACTTGCTACTTGCCACTTGCTACTTGCTACTTGCCTGTTACCGTACTTCCACACTCTTGCCAAGCGTAAAATTCAATCCGGCGCTGATCTGGAACGTGCTGCCGTCACCCAGGGTCAACCGACCTTCGGCGAACGGGTGGACGCGCCCGACCCGGGTCTCGACGCCGCCGAGCAGGTTGAGCCCGGCATCGCTGTTGCCGTTCCCGTTGAAGCTGGCATGCGCGATGTTGAGGCCGCCACCCAGGTACAGCCACTCGCCTTCCATGGGCACGCGGTACTTGAGGTCCGCGTTCAGCGCCCACAGCGAACCGGGGTCGACGAAGTAGTAGTCGAACGAAGGATAGAACTCGATCCGCCGCGCGACCGGATAGCTGAACTGCGCCCCGATGCCGAATTCTTCAGCGTCGAAGTTGTAGGAAACGCGGGGGCCGAGATGCAACTGCTGCTGGGCCTCCGCGACGGATGTCACGGCGGCGGTGCACACGACGGCGACCGCGAGACATGCAAGCATTGATTTCATACGTTCCACACTTGGCATACATTCTCCTCTTGGGGTGTACAGCACTGCGTATTGGCTGAAAGATGCCGGTCCGGCAGCCACAGCGCGGTGACTCACGCCACATACCTCTCCGTACTCCACCTTAAACCCATTGATTCCAACCAGTTAGATCAGAGCACCCCGCGCCGCTTCAGCTGCGCGTACTGGTCCACCACGGCCTCCGCGGCGCGGGCCGGCGGGACATCCAGCACCAGGACACCGCGCCGGCGCATGTCGAGCAGCGCCGCCTCGCGCGCCAACAGCAACTCCTCGGCCGCGGCTCGCTCATAGGCCTCCATGACCGTCCCTGCGTGGCGGGTACCCACCATCTCGAGCGCCGGATCCCGGAGCACGACCGCGAGCGGCAGGTGCCGGGGGCGGAGTGAGCCCACCCGCGCCACCAGCGCCTCGCTGGCGCTCCGGTCGATGACATCGGTGAAGAGCACCGTGAGCGCACGCTTCCGGTTGCGCGCAGCGAGGTATGCGAGGGCGGCAGGGTAGTCGCTCTCGACCAGGCGACCTTCCGCGGTCGCCAGCCCTTCCATCACCCCGCGGAGCGCGCGGCGGCCCCGGGCCGGCGCCAGGAAGCTCTGGACATCGTCGGCGAAGACCATGAGACCCACGTCGTCGTCATGCTCTACTACGGTCCAGGCCAGCTTGAGCGCTGCCCCTACCGCTGCCTCGAGCCGCGAGGTTCCGGCGCTCTCGGCGGTCATCAGCCGTCCCGCGTCGATCACGAGCAGCACCTGCTGGCGGCGTTCGTCCTCATACTGCCGGGCCATGAGCTTGCCCCGCCGCGCCGTCGCCTTCCAGTCGATACTGCGGGTATCATCGCCCGGCACCCATTCACGCAGGGTCTCGAAGATCCGCCCCTCGCCGAGGCGCCGGACGTTCCGGAAGCCGGACTCGCGGCGGCGCGCCTGCTGTGATGGCAGCGCGCGAAGCGACAGGCGTTCGAGCGTGGGGTAGACGGTAGTGGTCCAGGGGAGATCGCGGCTGAACTGCCGCCACGCGAGTCCGAGAGGGCCCAGGGCGCGCACGGAGAGCCGGCCGCCGCTTCCCCGGCCTCGATGGAGCGGCCGCAGGTCCAGGCGCTCATCCACCACACCCTGCCCGGCCAGCACGAGGTCCCTCGTGGGACCCTCCGCACCACCCAGCGGGCCGGGCAGCATCTCCCGCACCAGCAGCCGCGCGCGATGCCGCCCGGCATTCTGCCACCGATACGTCACCGGCACACTCCGGCCGACCGAGAACGCCGGTGGCGCCTGGCGCGAGACCGTGATCTCGTCGGGCCCCACCGCGAGGAACGCGTCGGCCACGAACGCCGCCAGCCAGGCAACGTCCGCCACCACCATCCAGGACAGGGCGGCGGGACGGACGAAGCCGAAGAGGGCGAGGAGCCCCAGCGCGGCTGCTCCGAGCAGCCATCGGCGCGACGGCAGGACGATCAGCGCGGCACCTCGATCCGGTCGAGCATGGCGCGGAGCGCCTGGTCCGCGGAGATCCCCTCGAGCTCCAGTTCGGGCGCCACCACCACGCGATGCCGCAGCACAGGGGCGGCCAGTGCCTTGACGTCATCCGGGACCACGTACTCCCGCCCGTCCATGAGCGCTGCGGCCTGTGCGGCACGGAGCAGGGACACGCTGGCCCGGGGCGAGGCCCCGAGCGTCAGGGCCGGCGCCTCGCGCGTTGCCCGCACGACCCGGGTCACGTAGGCGAGGACCGTCTCCTCCACCCGCACGCCCCGGCTGGCCGACCGGAGCGCGTCGAGGGCCTCAGGGCTCACCTCGGCGGACACGCCGTACGTGGCGGGTTCGTCGGCCTCGAACCCCTCCACCGAGCGCACCAGAAGGTGCTGCTCGGTATCCGCATCCGGGTAGTCGAGCAGCACCTTCATGATGAACCGGTCGAGTTCCGCCTCGGGAAGCGGGTAGGTCCCCTCGAACTCAATGGGGTTCTGCGTGGCGAAGACCGTGAAGTACCGGCTGAGCGGGTGGGAGGTCCCGTCCACGGTGACGCTGCGCTCCTGCATCGCCTCGAGCAACGCCGCCTGTGTCTTGGCGGGCGCGCGGTTGATCTCGTCCGCAAGGACCAGGTCGGCAAACACGGGCCCCTGGCGGAAGCGGAAGTCTCCCTGTCCCGTCAGGAGGCTCACGCCGGTGATGTCCGATGGCATGAGGTCCGGCGTGAACTGTATCCTCCGGAACTCGAGGCGGAGCACGAGACTCAGGGTGCGCACCAGGAGGGTCTTGGCGGTGCCCGGCACGCCTTCGAGGAGAACATGCCCCCTCGCGATCAGGGCGATCAGGATGTCGCGCAACGCGTCGGGCTGGCCGAGGACCACCCGGCCGAGACGGTCCAGGATGGTCCGCGCGACCTCTCCCTGGCGGGCTATTTCCTCGGGGCTGACTGGCTGAGATCCTGCCACACATCCTCCACGGCGTGAGCGGCCCGCAGCACGCCGTCCGGCGCGGGCGGGTCCTGCATGAGTGATTGGAGCGCGGCCACCGCGTCCCGCGCGGACCGGCTTCGGACGTGATCGGCGATCTGGTCAAGCCATTCCGCGGCACTGCCGCGCTCGACGTGACCGGCAGCGGACAGGCGCCGTCGCAGGCCCCGGACCATGAGCCCGACCGCGACGCCGCTTCCCCGGGCGGAAGCCAGCGCCGTCGCCAGGGCCTGCACATGTTCGATCGGCGAACGTCGCCGCCGCACGATGACGTGCCACACCGGACCGAAGCGGATGGCGGCGGCCAGCATCGCGAGCAGGCCGGTCACGGCGAGTTGCCATCCCAGCCAGCCGAGCGGCGAGCGGCCGCTCCAGGCCAGAACGGCTCCCGCCAGTGACCCACCCGCCGTAAACCCCTGGTGGAACTCGTCGAATACCACCCGCGGCCGGTCGGCAAGCCGGAGCAGGAACGGCCCCAGCGCATCGTCGGCGCGAAGGCGACGATTGCTGAAGAGGCTCCCGTCAGCCACCAGGACAACCTCGGTCAGACCGCCGTCCACGCTCAGCGCGAGCGCGACCGTGCGGCCCCCGGAGGTGACCAGCAGTGTATCGACCGTGTCCACCGGCGGCACGAGACAGCGGGCGTCCACTCCCGCGGAACGCGCCGACGAGTCGACGGCCACGGAATCGTTCAATCTCGCCAGCACCATGTCCCGGCCCCATCCGACTATGCGCTGTCCGCCGGGCTCGTAGAGCGGGACGCTGTCCGGGCTGCGGAGGTCCACCGCATACCCGAAGCAGGCCATCGCCGCGCCGGCCGCAGGTCCGGCCAGGAGCAGGTCGCCGGTTTCCCTGGTGAAATCGAGCAGTGTCGCCCCTTCGGCGAGGTCGAGCGGCACCGCTGGATCGAGAATGACAAGCAGCGGGATCTCACCATCACCCAGCATGGCATTCAGCCGGGCAGGCCTGGAGCGCGTGCGCTCCACGTCCACCCCGAGGCGCTCCAGTGCGTCCGCATACCCCCGGATGCCCTCGGGGCCCGCGAGGTAACTGCTCCGACGGCTGTCCGGCGGGGCCGCGCGGTTCCGGTCAGCCCCGGCCAGGCCGGCGAGAATCGCGACGACCGCGAGTCCCGCGACGGCCAGCCCGACTTCAGTGCGCGGTCGCATGCCACGGTGCCCCGAAGGCCTCGTCGTCCCACCGGCGATACGTCTCGGCATCGCAGGGATGTCCCGCATAGGCGCAGGCGTACAGCGTACCGACCAGGCCGGCGAGCCGCCGGCGCTCATCGTCGGGGAGCGCCACCACGGACAGGTACTCGCGCGCGGTACGTGAGGGGTCAGTCCGAACGGCCCCGCGCGCCTCGAGGCGCTGCATCAGGGACTGAAACGCCGCCTGCATCGCCTCGGGGTAGTGTCCCGCCGCCGCGTGACGCCGGGCTTCCCCGCGATACCACGCCTCGTCCCGCACCTCGAGCACGGCCCCCGGCTCCCGCCCGCCCTCGCGCGCCCCGGCACCGCGGATGGTCTGATACAGGACGTAGCCGCCGTGGACAAATACCAGAACCAGCACGGCGACGAGCCCCCACAGCAACCACTGGTAGGCGACGGGATTGACCTCACGGAGCCCGAAGATCCAGTCCACGAGCCGGTTCCAGGTCCGGGTGAGCCATGCGAGGGGCCGCGGGGGCTCCACCCAGTCGTAGGCACGCCCGGAGAACACGGTATCGATGACGGTCCGCAGGGAATCGTCACCGATCCCGCTCAGGGGACCCTGGATCATCCGTGCAATCCCGGCCCGGTCAGACGCCCACCCGCTGCAGGGCCGACTCGAGCACCTCGAGGTCGAAGGCTTCCTTCCGCACGCGCAGGTCGTAGTAGGCGACGGTCAGGGAGCAGTAGAGAAGCGGATACACCACGATCTGCGCCAGCCCGGCAACCACCGCCACGAGCACACCGGCGGTCGCGTCGCCGGCCGTGAGCGGATCCTGGGTCATCGCCAGGCCCGCGATGGCCCCGACTGTGATCGTGGGCAGCAGGATGATGAACCAGACGGCGAGAAGGAGCAGGAACATCTTGCCCTTGTAGTCCCTGGTCAGGGCCCAGGAGCGCGACAGCGCCTCTCCGGTGGAGGCACCTTCGACCACGACTACCACGAAGGCCAGCCCGAGACCGCAGGCGAGGATGATGCCGGGGACGATGAAGAGCATCGCGCCCAGCCCGACGAGGAGCGAGAACGCCAGGCTGGTCAGGACCACGCGGCCAAGCAGCGGGAGCGCACGCCCGAACGCCGCGCCGACATCAAGGGCCCGGCCCAGGTAACTCTCGCTGACCACGAAGACCGTGGCGGCCGTGGCCAGCGCGCTCATCGCCACCGACAGCAGCACATAGGCGAGCGAGATGCCGAGGTGATAGAGGTATCCCCCGGCGGACAGGATGTAAACCTGGAGGATGAGCGGGAGGCCGGTGGTGACAACGGCGATGGACAAGAGGGTGACGAACTGGCGGCGGTACAGCGTGAATGCCAGGTCGAGGATTTCACCGATGGAGAGCGGCCGGAGGGTCAGCTGCGCCATGCGAATGGCTCCTTGCGGAGAGGTGAGCCGGGGACGGGCCGACCTGAGTTTGCCGGTGGGCCCGCGGGCGCGCAAGAGCCACCACCCTTACCGTCGCCTCTGACGCGCGATAGAATCCGGCATGGACCCGACGGGGATCGCACCGCTCGCTGCGTACCGGCAGCACCTGGAGGTGGAGACACCGGAGCACGTCGTCCTCGATTTCGAGGTCGCCGGCCTCGGCTCGCGCCTGCTTGCATCGCTCTTCGACATGCTGGTGATGGCATTGTGGATCCTCGCCGTGCTCGTCGTCATGGGAATCGGCAACCTCCTCCACAACTCCTGGGTTGAGGCCGTGCTGTCCCTCGTGACCGTGCTGGGGTTCTGGGGGTACTTCGCCCTGTTCGAGGGACTGCGCCAGGGCCAGACGCCCGGCAAGCGGCGTCTCGGCATTCGCGTGGTGCAGTCCACCGGTCATCCGGTCACGTTCGGCGCGGCGGTCGTGCGGAATCTCCTCCGGGCCCTCGACCTCTTTCCCCCCACCCTCCTTCTCGACGCCGTCCTGGTCGCAACGCACCGGCAGGCGAAGCGGCTGGGCGACCTCGCGGCCGGCACGATGGTGGTCCGTGACCGGCCCTTCGACACGTCCGGCGTGACGGATACGGCCCTCGCCGCCGAGGAGGCGGTGGACCATGGCGCGCCGGAGCTCAGCGAGGACGAGTTCCGGCTGGTGCGGGAATTCGCCGAGCGCAGCGCCGAGCTGCTGCCGGACGTACGGCAGGCCCTGGCAGCCCGCCTCCTTCCCCGCTTCGCCGGCCGGTTCACACCCCGCACCGCCGACCCGACGCTGGCACTCGCCGAGCTCTTCACCCTCGAGCGGGCCCGTCGCCGCAGCCGGTTCGCTCCCGCCGCACGCGGTGGGGGCGTGGCCGAACGCTTCACTGCCCGGAAGATGGACCGTTGGGAGGAATTCCAGCGCCTGGCGGACCGGGCGACGCGTGACGGGCTCGACCGGTTCGCGGCAGCCGAGCTGCCGGAGTTCGCGGCCCGCTACCGGGAAGTCGCGGCCGACCTCGCGCGGGCCCGGACGTACCACGCCCCACCCCTGACGATTTCCCGCCTCGAGCGCCTCGTGGCCGCCGGACACAACGCGCTGTACCGGGACCAGCGCACGACCGCGGGGCGCATCTGGCACGTGCTGATGCGGGAGTGTCCGGCCGCCGTCGTGCAGGCGCGGGGTCTGGTGCTGGTGGCATGCCTCACCTTCGGCGCACCGCTGGTGGCAGGCGTCGTGGTTATCCGGGAGGACCCGTCCCTCGCCGAGCAGGTCCTGCCCGAGAGCATGCTCCGGCGGGCGGAGGCAGGGGCGGCACGGCAGGCGGAGGGCCGGGGCTACTACGAGGCATCCGCCGGGGAGCGCCCGGCGATGGCGGGCTACATCATCGGTAACAACATCCGCGTGGCGTTCCTCTGTTTTGCCGGCGGCATCCTGGCGGGCATCGGCGCGCTGGTCATGCTGGCGTTCAACGGCCTCTCCATCGGTGCCACCTACGGCCACTTCGCGAACGCGGGACTCGCCGGGTACCTCGGCACGTTCATCGCGGGTCACGGGACCCTGGAGCTCTTCGCCATCTGCGTCGCGGGAGCCGCCGGATACCTGCTGGGGATCGCCCTGATCGCACCCGGCCGGCTCTCGCGCGGGGAAGCCCTGGTCGTGAACGGACGACAGGCGCTCCGGATGATCGGGGCGGTCGCGGTCATGCTGCTTGTTGCGGGAGTGATCGAGGGATTCGTTTCAGCGGGCACCGGCTCGGTGGCCTACCGCCTCGCGGTCGGGGCGGCCAGCCTGGTCTTTCTGGTCCTGTATCTGGCAAACGGTGCGGCGGCGCTGCGGTCGGGTGTTGAGTAACCGGTATCCTACGGTTCGCGCAGGATCGTGCGCATGCGCACGGCCAGCGCCTCCATCTCGCGGAGGCTGGTGACGGTCTCGGCGTCGAGTTCCGCCTCGTTCAGCAGCAGCAACTGGGTCTCGGCGAGCAGGGCGGACAGCGGATTGGCAAGGTCGTGGCGCAGCTTGTTGATGCGGTCGAGTTCAGTCATGGGCGCATGGCATCAGAGAAGGGACCGGTACAGATCCCGGAGGTGGTGCTCGCGGAGGTTGTGCACCGCGTGCCAGAGGTCCTGCTGCGTGGTCGCGCAGAAGATCTCCGCGGTCTCGCATTCCACAGCCTCGTTCTCCCCGCCACCACCAAACAGCAGGCGACCCCGCCAGACGCCGTCCTCGGCATGCCGCACACACAGCCGCGTTGCAATCATGGCCCCCTCGAAGCGGAAGGGGGTCAGTTCATGAACGGCGGGTTCGCGGGGATCATTACCAAAGTGCCGAAGGCTCTGAACGGTCATGCATGATCCTCGGTGCGGAAGGACACGCTGCCGAATCGGGTAAGTCCAAGATAATAAATACCTTGGCTGGCGCAATACGATCACGCGCGACTACAGGCTGAAGGGCACGGCCACGAAGGTGAGAATGAAGATCACCACGCAGAGCCAGCCCACCACGTGGCGGCTCCGGGGGACCGCCCGCCTGGGTGCCACAACGGCCGGGTGCGTCCACCGGCCGCCGCCCACCAGCAGGGCCAGGACGACCCAGGCATACCAGGTCCAGTGATACTGCCCGAGGTAGACCAGGCCCAGGATGGCGAGGAACCCGATCACCGCCTGCTTGCGGCCCAGCAGCCCGTACAGCACGTGGCCGCCGTCGAGCTGGCTCAGGGGAATGAGGTTGAGGCCGGTCACGAACATCCCGACCCAGCCTGCGAAGGCCGGAAGGCTCAGGTGCACCGCACCCGCGCCGGGAAAGAAGAAGTCCCGGAAGGCGTCGGTGAGGAGGGAGTCACCCAGGGCCAGCGTGGTGCCGGCGAAGGAGACGAAGGTGTGCGCGGTCCCGATGCCGGCGGGGACGGCGGCGCTGGTGGAGTACCCCCAGACCAGCACCGCAAAGGCGGCGACGAACCCGGCCAGCGGTCCCGCGGCACCCACGTCGAGCAACTGGCGGCGGTCGAGCACCGGACTCCGGAGTCGGATGAAGGCCCCGAGGCTTCCGATGGGCGAGAGCGTTGGTGGAAAGGGGAGGAAGAAGGGCGGCGAGGTGTCGATTTCGTAGCGCCGCGCCGCGAAGTAGTGGCCCAGCTCATGAATCAGCAGGATGACGAGCAGCGGAATGGCGAAGGACCAGCCGGGGATGAGCTGGCGCCATCCGCCGGTCGCCGTGTCCACGAAGAACTGCCCGGCCGACTGGAGCAGCCCCAGCAGGCCGAAGCTGGGCGGCGGGGTCCAGCTGCCGGCCAGCGCCGCGCCCGCCCCGAGCATCGTACTGATAGTGATGAGGAAAAGCGCCAGGTGCAGTCCCCAGCGCTCCCGTCGGCGTGCCCCGGTCTCCCGGATCAGGATCAGGTGGCTCCGGTCAGGGCGGGGCCAGTACCACGCGCCCCGCCACGACTTGAGGGCCCGGGCCAGTTCCGGGGAAGGCCCCCGGTGCTCCGGGGCGACGATCGCGTCAATCACTTCCCGGGAACCGGCCTGAACCGTCCGCCAGGCCCTGAAGGCCGGGATCAGGTCCTGCACGGTGCCCTCTTGACGGTGTCTCCGGCGCGTTCTATCATGCAGTGCTTCCTTTACCCCTGGACTCCCCGGCCAATCCGAATACCCGGTCCCGTACACGGGCCCTCGCAAATCTGACCAACGTAATCCGATCCGGCCGCCGCTTCCGCGCGGCACATGGGTGCCCCGCCCGGCCGGCGGACCTTCCCCGCATGGAGCCGTCTCCCCGTGGACATCGCTGAGCTGAAACAGAAATCGGTCGCCGAGCTGCACGAGCTTGCGGAGCAGTTGAACATCACCAACTACTCCGGGCTCCGCAAGCAGGACCTGATCTTTCGTATCGAGCAATCCCTGCTCGACGCGGATACGGTGATTCGTGGGGAGGGCGTGCTCGAGATCCTCCCTGAAGGCTATGGGTTCCTGCGCAGCCAGGACTGGAACTACCTGTACGGGCCCGACGACATCTACGTGAGCCCGAGCCAGATCAAGCGCTTCGACCTGCGCACCGGTGACACAGTCAGCGGCCAGGTTCGTCCGCCCAAGGAGGGCGAGCGCTACCTCGCGCTGCTCAAAGTCGAGAGCGTCAACTTTGAGGAGCCGGAGAAGACCAAGCACCGGATCGCATTCGACAACCTCAAGCCGCGGTACCCCGACGCCCGCCTGCGGCTGGAGCGGAAGAACGGTGACCTCTCGATGCGGGTCGTGGACCTGCTCTCCCCCATCGGCCGGGGCCAGCGCGGGCTGATCGTCGCCCCGCCGAAGGCCGGCAAGACCATCCTCCTCCAGAAACTCGCGAACGCCATCAGCGAGAACAACCCGGACGTCGTGCTCATCGTCCTGCTGATCGACGAGCGGCCGGAGGAAGTCACCGACATGCAGGAAAACGTCGAGGCCGAGGTGATCAGCTCGACGTTCGACGAGCCGGCGGACCGGCACGTCCAGGTGGCTGACATGGTCATCGAGAAGTCAAAACGCCTGGTGGAGCACGGTCGCGACGTTGTCATCCTGCTGGACTCCATCACCCGGCTTGCCCGCGCACACAACGTCGTCGTCCCCCACTCCGGCAAGATCCTCTCCGGCGGTGTCGACGCCAACGCGCTCCAGAAGCCGAAGCGGTTCTTCGGGGCCGCCCGGAACATTGACGGCGGGGGCAGCCTCACCATCATCGCGACAGCCCTGATCGACACCGGCAGCCGGATGGACGAGGTCATCTTCGAGGAGTTCAAGGGCACCGGCAACATGGAGCTGGTGCTCGACCGCCGCCTCGCCGACCGGCGCATCTACCCCGCCATCGACATCCAGCGCACCAGCACGCGGAAGGAAGAGCTCCTCATGGACAAGGACGAGCTCAACCGCATCTACCTGCTGCGGAACTTCCTGGCCGACATGCCGCCGGTCGAGGCGCTGGAGTTCCTGCTCGAGCGGATGAAGCGCACCAAGAACAACAAGGAATTCTTCGCGACCATGGCGCAGTAGCCCGAGCCATGGCGCGGGCCGCCCCGATGGATTCCAGCACGCCCCTCCCCGTGTCCGGCCGCCTGCTCGCCCTGGACTGGGGCGAGGTGCGGTTCGGCGTCGCCGCCAGCGACGAGATGCAGATCATCGCCTCCCCCGTCACCACGCTCACCCGGCGGCGCGGCAAGCGCTTCCCCATGCCGGCCTTCCTGGAAATCGTCGGCCGGCTCGCGCCAGCGGCGGTCATCATCGGCCTCCCCCTGGAACCTGACGGCACGGAGGGCGCCAAGGTGGCCGAGGTCCGGACCCTGGCAGACACCATCAGGCGGCGGACGGGATTGCCGGTGGTGCTCGCCGACGAGCGCTTCACCACCGCCCGCGCCCTCGGCGCCATCCGCGAACAGGGAGGGTCGGTGCGCGGCCGTCGCGAGGAGGTGGACGCGCTCGCCGCGGCCGTGCTTCTGCAGCAGGTGATGGACGCGCGGCGGAGCGGCGCGTGAGGGTGCTCCGCCGCGCGCTTCCCGTGATCATCCTGGCCGCCGCGTGCGGCGGGAGTCCCGGCGGCACCCCGGAGCGGGTGACTGTCCCGAAGGGCGCCTCCTTCCGCCAGATTACTGACAGCCTGGTCGCACACGACATCGTCACCCACCGCACCTGGTTCAACCTCCTCGCCCGGGTCCGGCGGATCGATCGTGAGGTGCAGGCGGGAATCTATGAGTTCACCCCGGGGAGTTCGGCCTGGCAGGTACTGAACGGCCTCCGGGAGGGGAGGGTGCTCACTCTTCGCCTCACCGTGCCGGAGGGTTTGACGCTGCAGGACGTGGCGGAACTGGCGGCGAAAGAGCTCCAGGTCAGCCCCGATTCGTTCATGGCTGCCGCCCGCGACCCGGAGATCACCGGCCTGCTGGGCATCGCCGCGCCTTCCGTCGAGGGGTTCCTCCTGCCCGACACATACCAGTTCCCGGTGGACGTCGTGGCCCGACAGGTGGTCGGGACCATGGTTGATGGCTTTCTCCGTGCCTGGAAGCCGGAGTGGACGGCCCGGCTCGACACGCTGCACATGTCGCGACGGGAGATCGTCACCCTGGCGTCGATCGTGGAGGGAGAGGCGATCCACGACTCGGAACGCCCGGTCATCGCCGGGGTCTATCACAACCGTCTCAGGATCGGGATGGCGCTTCAGGCCGACCCCACGGTCCAGTATGCCATCCAGCAGCGCACCGGGGAGCGGAAGGCCCGGCTCTTCGTGCGCGACTATCGCACGCCAAGCCCGTACAACACCTACCTGAACCCCGGACTCCCGCCGGGACCGATCGCTTCCCCCGGCCTCGCCAGCATCGAGGCGGCGCTCTATCCGAAGAAGGTGCCGTACCTGTACTTCGTCGCAACCGAGGGTGGACGCCACGATTTCAGCCGGACTTACCAGCAGCACCTCGCCGCCATCGCGAGGGCCCGGGCCATGAAAAAGGCGCCCCCGCGGACGGTACCTGATTCCGCGGTGCCGGACTCGCTGGTGATGAACTGAGAGGGCGGACAGGGCGGACAGGGCGGACCGGGCGGACAGGGCGGACAGGGCGGACAGGGCGGACAGGGCGGACAGGGCGGACAGGGCGGACAGGGCGGACAGGGCGGACCGAAGTTAGCTACTTACCACTCAACGACTCCCTACTCCCTACTCCCGATACTCCCCCGCCCTCGCCTCCACGTCCTCGCCGGCCAGTATCCCGCTCACCACGGCAACCCCGGCCGCACCCAGCGCGCGTATCTCCGGCACGTCCTCCGGACGCACGCCGCCGATCACCACGCCGGGTGGCGCGGAGGGCAGCGACAGGATCGCCCGTACCCCATCCGCGCCGAGCGCGCTGCCGGCGTCCTGCTTGGTCCCGGTCGCGCGCCAGGGGCCGATGCCCCAGTAGTCCGCGCCTGCGCCGCCCGCAACCTCGGTGAGTGTCCCCACGCTGGCCCCGAGCAGGAATCCGGGAGGCGTGATCCGCCGCGCCAGGGCAACCGGGACATCGTCCGGACCGAGGTGGACACCGGCGGCCCCGGCGGCAATCGCCACGTCGAGGCGGTCGTTCACGAACACGGGCACGGTGAGGGCGGCCACCATCCGGCGCACGACACGACAGAGTTCACGCGGCGGGCATTCCTTGAGCCGCACCTGCACGGATGTCACGCCGCCCAGGACGGCGGCCCGGGCGACCGCCACGGGGTCCCGTCCCGCGAGCAGGCCGTCGTCGGTCACCAGCATGAGCCGGAGTACCGCGGCTAAATTGCGTGCCGATGTCATCGACCTCTCCTCCGCCTCATGCGGCGTCCCCGCGTGCCACGGCCGTCGTCAGCGATCGCGGCGCCGCGCGCTGGGTGCGGGGCCATCCGTGGATCTTCCGAAGCGACGTGCGCCAGGCCCCTGATGAGGCCGGCATCGTCGCCGTGCATGACACCCGGGGCCGATTCGTGGGCCAGGCCCTCAACTCCCCGGCATCCAGCATCCGACTCCGGCTGATCGAGGAGACAGACCGGTCCATTGACCCGGCCTGGTGGCGCGAGCGGATTGGCGCGGCGGCCCGCCGCCGCAAGAACATCGATGCCACGGCCTGGCGCGTAGTGCATGGCGAGGCGGACGGGCTGCCCTCGCTGGTGGTGGACCGGTACGATCGCTGGGTAGTGGTGCAGCTGCTCTCCGCCGGTCTCGAGCGCCATCGCGAGGACGTACTCGCGGCCATTACCGACGTACTCCGGCCGGAAGGCATCCTGCTCCGGAATGATCCAGCCGTCCGGAGCCGGGAGGGCCTGCCCAGGGAGGTCTCGCTCGCGGCAGGCAGCGTCCCCGGCGACATCGAGGTACGCGAAGGCGCCGTCCGCTACCTGGCGGCGCCCTGGACCGGCCAGAAGACCGGCGCGTTCCTGGACCAGCGTCCCGCCCGGCTCCGGGCCGGCGTGCTCGCGCCGGAGGGCGGCCGTGCCCTCGACTGCTTCAGCTATCACGGCTCGTTCGCGATACACCTCGCTGGACGGGCAGGGGAGGTGGTCGCGCTCGATGCGAGCGCCGAGGCGCTGGAGCGCGGGCGCCGCAACGCCGGGCTCAACGGCTTCGGGAACATCAGGTGGGAGGCGGCCGACGCCTTCGAGTGGTTGCGGGCGAGGGAGCGGGAGGGCGCGGCCTTCGACATGATCGTCCTCGACCCTCCGGCCTTCGCCAAGAGTCGCTCCGCCGTGGGACAGGCCCTGCGGGGCTATGGTGAGATCAACCTCAGGGCCATGAGGCTGCTCTCGCCCGACGGAATCCTGCTCACGGCCAGCTGCAGCCACCATGTGGACCGGGAGAAGTTCTTCGGCATGCTCGCCCAGGCGGCCGCCGACAGTGGCCGGCGCCTCCGGCTCGAGGAGTTGCTGGTTCAGGGGATCGACCATCCCGAAGTCCTCACCATTCCCGAAACCAGCTACCTGAAGGGCGCGATAGTCCGCGCGGTCTGACTCAGTGGCCGGCAATCCAGCCGGCCACCTGCTCCACCACCTCCGGATCCACATGACCCGGACGACTGTACTCCTCCGGCGCGATCCGCCCCTCCCCGGCAATGAACAGGTGGTTCAGCGAGGGGAACAGGTGGAATGTCACATCCTTCCTGCCATCCAGTGCCTTCCGCCACCCGTCGAAATCCTGCTCCGTAACCTGGTAGTCCCGGCCCCCCTGCAGGATCAGCATCGGCACATGCACCTTCCGGGCGGTGGCCGCGGGGTCGTACCGTCTCAGGTCGAGCCAGTAGGATGGTGGCGCGCCCAGGACGGGCGCGGTGGAGGCACTGTCACCCGGTTTCAGTTCGCGGACGCGGGCCGCCTCGGTCCTGACCTTGTCCAGGGCCGCCTGCTGCGCGGCGGGCAGCGAATCCCCCTGAATGCTGGCGATGTAATTGATCTGGTCCAGGATGACCAGGTCGAGCTGCCTGGTCGTCCCGGCCAGGATGATGAGTCCGGCCAGGCCGGGGGCCCGCAACGCAATCCTCGGCGCCAGCATGCCTCCCAGGCTGTGGCCCAGGAGGAACACATGCCGCGGCTTGATCCCGGGTTGTTCGCGCAGCAACGCCACCGCGCCAACCGCATCCCGGATCGTCTCCTGCTCGACCGTGAAGCCGCCCGCCGCTGCGGAGAACTGGGCCGGGTACACCTTCGTACGCTTTTCGTAGCGCAGGACCGCCACGCCCCGGCTTGCCAGCCCCCAGGCCAGGTCGCGGAAGGGCTTGTTGGGGCCGATCGTCTCGTCCCGGTCTTGCGGCCCCGAGCCGTGCACCAGGACAAGCGCCGGGAAGGGCCCGTCGCCCCGGGGGACGGACAGGGTGCCCGGCAAGGTGTCGTCACCCGCACCGATCATGACCGGCACTTCACGGAATGCTGCGGTGTCCACGTAGGAGGCGGGCTCCCAGGTCTCCGCCGGGTGCTCCCGATGGGGCAGGAAGTAGAGGCCGGACACCCGGTCCTGGTCATCGAGGGCGACCCTGATATCGGCCCGCACCTGCTCGAAGGCGGCCAGGAGGGTCACCACGCGGAACGGCCCGGAGCGTTGGAAGGATGTGCTGTCCACCTGCTGGAAGGCCCCGGCACTGTTGAGCACCGTCTGCCAGGTGGCCTCCAGCTTCTCCGCGGAAAGCACATTCCGCATGTTGTCATCGAAGCGGACCCAGGCGGAGTCGACCTGGCCGGCGACCAGAAGGTCAAGGAAGGCGACCGCTTCCTGGCGGGCTTCGGCCGAGTCGGGGGCCTGCGCCTGGAGCCGTGCAACGGCGGCGAGGGTCAGGATGAGGAGCAGGGCGGTGAGGGGCGTGCGCGGGCGGGGCATAATGTCCTCGAGGTTCAGGAGGCGCGCCGGCGGCGGCGGCTCCCCGTCACGGTCTTCAGGTGTTCGAGCAGTCCCTGCACGGTGGCGGGATTGATGGAATAGCGGATGAACTGGCCGTCCCGCTCGCTCCGGATCAACTCGGCCTCGCGCAGGACAGAGAGATGGTGTGACACACTGGCCCACGCCACCGGGAACTCGGCGGCGATGTCCCCCGCGGGAAGGTCCCGGTCGCGCAGCAGCTCGAGGATGCGGCGCCGGGTGGGGTCGGCCAGGGCCTTATAGGACTTGTCCAGCATGATATAATAAAATAATTTGCTAAACATCTAATTCAAGCCGCGGGGATCGGCCACCGTGGTGCGTTGACACCCTGTCGGGGATGCATGAGTTTTGTCCGCAGTGCGCAATCCTTTCCAGGCCGATGCCCGCCATCGGGCGATCCGGCGGGTGCTCATCGGGCTCCTGGCCGCCAATATCTTCGTCGTCCTCCTGAAGGTCGCCGTGGGAGTGGCGACGGGATCGCTGGCGGTATTCGGTGACGCCATTCACGCCTCGGTGGACGCGCTGAACAACGTGCTCGGGCTGGCCGTGATGCGGGTCGCCTCAAAGGCTCCGGACGAAGATCACCCGTACGGGCACGAGAAATTCGAGTCGCTGGGGGCGCTGCTGGTGGTGGTGTTCCTCTCCGTCAGCGTCTTCGAGTTGCTCAAGGGCTCCATCGGCCGCCTGCTGGAGGGCGCGGGCCCGCTGCCGGCCGCCCCGCTCGACGTAGCCCTGCTGGCCCTTACGCTGGTGGTGAACATCTGGGTGTCCTGGTACGAGACCCGCGCCGGACGGCGGCTCAAGAGCGAGGTGCTCCTCGCCGACGCGGCTCACACCCGGGTGGACGTCTTCATTACCGCCGCGGTCATCGCCGGGCTGTACCTGTCTTCCTCCGGGTACCCGTGGGCAGACCCGGTCCTGGCGATGATCGTGGCGGTCCTGGTCGCCCGCATCGGGGTGGAGATCATCCGCCGGGCCATGCCGACCCTGGTGGACGAGGCGGCGCTCCATGGCGATGACATCCGCGGCGTCGCGGAACAGGTGGAGGGCGTCGAGAGCGCGTACGCCATCCGCAGCCGCACCGCGGCCGCGGTGCGCTTCGCCGAACTGACCATCGCGGTGAGCGGTACGGTCAACGTCACGATCGCCCACGAAATCGCCGACGCGGTGGAGGAGGAAATCCGCGCCCGCCTCGACATCCAGGAGATCGTTGTCCACGTGGAACCATGCTGACGCTCGAGCAGCTCCGCCAGCAGCGGCGCCGCCGGCCGCCCCCTTCCCTGAAGCAGCAGTACCAGGAGTACGTGCTTCAGCGGATCGAGGGGTACAAGAACTCCCTCTCGCGGGCTGAGTTGCTCCGCGTGGGCGACGATGCCGTCCAGGAGCTCAACGCCACGGCCGAGGGACAGTTCGTGCTGACCGAGGTGCTCATGCTGGACTCGGTCGACCGCATCATCATGAAGCGGCTGAGCATCCGCTCGTACCGGCGGTGGCGGACCCACTTCCTGGCCCTCCGCCAGGCCCAGCGTGAGCCGACCCACTGGAGGCTGACGCCGGACCATCCGACCATCCCGCTGCTGCCCCGGATCGAGCCCGGCGACCATGTGCTGGCCGTGGGCGGGGCCTGCGAGGAAGCGTCATACCTCCTCGCCGCGCATGATGCCGCCGTCACCTTCGTCGCGGCCGACCTCGGCCTGGTCGAGCGGGTCGAATCCCGCGCCGCGAGCGAATCGCTCGGCACCGAGTTCAACGCTTTCGTCGCCCAGCTGGGCCACTGGTTCCCCCCCGTCGAGCCCGCGGAAGTGATCCTTCTTGACGCCTCCACCCTGGACCACCTCGAGGGCGCCGAGCGCCAGGAGATGCTCCGCAATGTCCAGATGGCCACCGTACCCGGTGGCCTGCACGTGCTGCTTCCCGGCAGGAGCGGGGGTCTGTCTCCGGACGCCATTCTCGGCTACTACGCCGGCTGGGGACGCGAGGCCGTCACCCGCCCCCGTGAAGGCGCCCGTCCTTCCCGCGGCATGATCCTCACGCACCCTCCATCGTGTCATCTCGACACACCCGAGTCCGTGTCCGAAAGACACGCCAGGAAAGGGCTTGCCTAGGTAAGCCATTCTGTTACATCAGCTTACAAATCAAAATCGCGCGGCACGCCACCTGCTTCCTTTATAGGGGACTGAACTCAGAGCCGTAAACCCCTGTCCGGAGCAGGACCGTGACGAGCATTCCACGCACCGCCCCAGCGGAACCAATGGGCATCATCATCCAGAACGGCAAGCCCGTCACCCGGCCGGCCGTGATCTGGGCTTACATGTGGACCGCGGACGAGGAAGAGGCCCAGGACCACTGGCACCAGCATGTGCCCGTGATCCGCGCAGCCTGAGCGCGAAAGCGTGCAGGTGGAATCACGCCCCCGGGTTCGTACCCGGGGGCGTTCGTGTTTTGGGGATGACGAGGCGAGGGGGGTAGAAACACTTGGGGCCGGCAACGGCCGGCCCCTCGGTGACACACAAAACGGCGAGACTACTTCTTCTTCTTGGTCGCCTTCCGCTTCGTGGTCTTTCTGCGGCTCGAGGCCTTCTTCCGCGAGGCGGCCTTCTTCTTGGTCGCCTTACGCTTCGTGGAACGCTTGGCCGCTTTTCTCTTTACCGCCATAACTCCTCCAGCGTGAAGATACCGGCTTCGTGCCGGCGACGTTGAAGAGACCGCTGTCTCTTCGGAAAAAAGCCTCGATGCACGGAGGCATCTGGTGCTGGCCTGCAACTTCCGGGCTCAGCGCCACTACCAAAATCATAAAAAAACCAAATCGCGCAATACCTTTCCTTGAAATCCGTCACTTGAGTTTCTTCCGCGGATCGGATCCGGGATGCCGATCACGTGCAAAAAAGTCTCGCGAATTTCGTGAATCGCTGCACATCGCATCGTTTGTTCACACTTTCGCGCATGCGGCGCAGCGCTTGCCCGCCCGCGGCATTGTGCCCTAGTATTCGCTCGTCATCACCCGCGAAGGACCTATGCCCACAATCACGCTGAACGGCGCACCGGTCTCATTTACCCCCGGCGAAACCATCCTCGACGCCGCGCGACGCGCCGGCGCCGACATCCCGACCCTGTGCTGGTACCCGAAGCTGCCGACGGTCGGCAACTGCCGGATCTGCCTGGTGGAGGTCGCCGGCCGGCCGAAGCTCGCGCCCGCCTGCGCCACGCCGGCGGAGGACGGGATGGAGATCGCGACGGAGTCCGCCACGGTGATCGACAGCCGACGCGGGGTTCTCTCGCTGCTGCTCGAACGCTATCCCACGGGACACCTGCACAACGGCGGCCGGGCCGAGGCGCGGAACGAGTTCGAGGGCTATCTCGAACGCTATGATGTGCCGGTCGACCACCCTTCGGAGCTCCCGCTCCGCACTGGCGACGAGAGGCCCGGGGACGTGATGATCCAGCACGACATGACCCTGTGCATCCTCTGCACCCGCTGCGTGCGCGCCTGCGAGGATATCCAGGAGGTCGGCGTGCTTGACGTGGGAGACCGTGGCGCCGGCACCCGCATCGTGGTGGGCGGCGACGGCGACCCCGACCACGCCGGGTGCACCTGGTGTGGCGAGTGCGTCCGGGTCTGCCCGACCGGCGCCATTTTCGAGTTCATCCCGCACCAGCGCTTCGGCGCCCAGGCGCTCCGTCACCCCGACAAGGTCGTGCGGTCGGTCTGTCCGTATTGCGGCGTGGGGTGCCAGCTCGACCTCCACGTGAAGGATGACGACCTCCTGCGGGTAACCTCGCCGTGGATCGAGGACGACACCCCGAACCAGGGGTCGACCTGCGTGAAGGGACGATTCGGGTACGACTTCCTCCAGCACCGGGATCGCCTGACCTCGCCGCTGATCCGGAAGGGATGGGAGCGCGAGGGCGACCGCTGGGTGTGGTCCGGCGAGTGGCCCCGCCATCGCGAGGGACCGTGGGAGACGATTGCCGAAGGCGCGCGCCACAGCAAGCCACGGCCGCCCGAGCGGAGCATCGGAAAGTCCCGCCGGACCGGCCTGCCGGTCGTCAGCGACGACGACTCCCGCAACCGGGTCGCGACCCCGCCGGGGTGGTTCAGCGCCTTCCGCGAGGCGACATGGGAGGAAGCGCTGAGCCTGGCCGCCCAGGAACTCACCCGCATCAGGGAGGAGCACGGCCCGCGCGCCCTCGCCGGGCTCTCCTCGGCCAAGTGCACGAACGAGGAGAACTACCTCTTCATGCGCATGGTCCGCGGGGCCCTGGGCACAAACAGCGTGGACCACTGCACCCGGCTCTGCCATTCGACCTCCGTGAGCGCCATGATGCGGGCCCTCAGCACCTCGGCCGCCTCCGGCTCCATGCGCGAGATCGAGGAGGCGTGTGACGTCATCTTCATCGCCGGCGCCAATACCACGGAGTCGCACCCCGTCTTCGGCGCGCTGATCAAGCGGGCCGTGGCTCGCGGGGCGACGCTCATTGTTGCCGACGTCCGCCGGACCGAACTCGCCGCCCTGGCCGATATCCACCTCCAGCTCCAGCCAGGCACCGACGTCGCCCTCTTCAACACCATGCTGGCCCACGTGATCGATGCCGGACTGGTGAACGAGGAGTTCGTCGCCAACCGGACGACCGACTTCGACGCGGTCCGTGAGGCCGTGCGGCCGTATACCCTCGAAGTGGGCTCCCGGCTGACCGGCATCCCGGAGGAGACGATCCGCCGGGCGGCCGAACGGTACGCCCGGGGGCCGAACACCTCGACGCTCTGGGCCATGGGCCTGACCCAGCACTCCACCGGCACTGACATCGTCGCGAGCCTGCTCAACCTGATCCTGGGCTGCGGGATGATCGGGCGCTGGGGAGCGGCCATGCTCCCCATCCGGGGCCAGAACAACGTTCAGGGCGCCAGCGACGTCGGGGCGATTCCCTTCGTCTACACCGACTACCGCCCGGTGACCAACCCCGAGGTCCGCGCCGACTACGCGGCGGCCTGGGAGATTCCTGCGGAGACGCTCTCGCTGGAAAACGGCCTGATGGTCACCGAGATGACGAAGCCCGAGTCGGGGATCCGCGGCCTGTATATCATGGGCGAGAATCCGGTGATGTCCGATCCCGACATCTCGCACGCGGAGGGCTGGGTCCGTGGCCTGGAGTTCCTCGGCGTACAGGACCTCTTCCTGACCGAAACCGCCCGCTGGGCCGACGTCGTCCTTCCGGGCTCGAGCTTCGCCGAGAAGCAGGGCACCTTCGTGAACACCGAACGCCGGATCCAGATCCTCGACGCCGCGCTCGACCCACCGGGTGACGCGCGCCGTGACCTGGAGATCCTCGTCGACCTGACGAACCGCCTCGGACTACCCACCCACTTCACCGGCGCGGAGGAGGTCATGAACGAGATCGCCACCGTGACCCCGTCCTGGCGGGGCGTGCGGTACCCGAACCTGCGGCCTGCAGGGCTGCAGTACCCGGTGGGGACCACCGACAGCCCCGGTACGCCGTTCCTGTTCGCCGAACGCTTCCCCACCCCCGACGGCCGCGGCCGTTTCGTTCCCGTCGAGTTCCTCCCGCCCAGCGAACTCCCGGATGAGGAGTTTCCCTTCGTCCTCAACACCGGCCGGATGATGTACCACTGGCATACCGGCACCATGTCCCGCCGCAGCCGTGGCCTCGACTCGCGCGAGCCGGTGCCCATCGTGGACATGCACGCCGCCGACGCCGAGCGTCTCGGCGTGGGCGAGGGCGACACCGTCCGCATCTCCTCGCGGCGGGGCACGCTCCTGATCGGTGTCCGGATCTCCGATCGGCAGGCCCCCGGCCAGATCTTCATCCCGATGCACTTCCGGGAGGCCGCCGTGAACCTGCTGACCAACCCGACTCTCGACCCGTATGCCAAGATTGCCTCGTTCAAGGTGAGCGCAGTACGCATCGAGCCCGTCCCCGCCGCGGTGGCCTAGGCCCCTTCCCCACTCGCCACTCGCCAGTCGCCGCGCGCGCGCGGCGACTGCTCCTCGCCTCGGCATCCCATTACCTTTCCCGCCGCACCTCAGCCTCGAGCACTCATGCGCGCGCTGGTCAAGACAACCGCCGGCCCCGGAATGGAACTGCGGGAGGTCCCCAGGCCCACCTGCGGTCCCCATGAAGTCCTGATCAAGGTTCGCTTCGCCGGCGTCTGCGGCACGGATCTCCATATCTGGGAATGGGACGCCTGGGCCAGCAACCGGCTCAAGCCCCCCGTCGTGATCGGCCATGAGTTCAGCGGGGAGATCGTCGAGCTCGGCGACGACGCCGAGGCCGCAGGCCTGCTGGCCGTGGGCGACCTGGTCACGGCCGAGGGGCACATCATCTGCGGCCACTGCATCCCGTGCCGCACCGGCGACTTCCATGTCTGCACCCGGACCCAGATCATCGGCGTGGACCGTGACGGCGCGTTTGCCGATTACATCGCCATGCCGGCCTCCAACGTGATACGGCTGGACGGGATCGCCCCGGAGGTGGGTGCCATCATGGACCCGATCGGCAACGCGGTCCATACGGTGCTCGAGGCCGAGGTGCCCGGCAGCACGGTCATGGTCATCGGGTGCGGCCCCATCGGCTGCTTTGCCGTGGGCATCGCCCGCGCCGCCGGGGCCTCGCAGGTGATCGCGAGCGACTACAACCCCACCCGCCGGAAGATCGCGCAGGCCATGGGGGCGCATGCGGTGCTCGACCCCGCCTCGGAGGATGTCACCGCCCGCGTCATGGAACTGACCGGGGGTGACGGGATCGACCTGGTCTGCGAGATGAGCGGACATCCCAGCGGCCACGCCCAGGCCTTCGCCGTGGTCCGGCCGGCCGGGCGCGTGAACCTCCTGGGTACGCCCAACCGCACCACCGAGGTGGATTTCGCGCGCGACATCATCTTCAAGGGCATCACCGTGTACGGGGTCACCGGGCGCCGGATGTACGAGACGTGGTCGCTCATGGGACGTTTTCTCCGTGCCGGCCAGTTCGACCCGACCCCGGTCATCACCCATCGCTTCCGCCTCGACCAGATCGCCGAGGCCATCCAGGTCATCAAAGACGGCTCGGCGGGCAAGGTCATCCTGGAGATCGGCGCATGACGAACACCCTGGAATCAAGGCTCCGCGAGGGACTCGAGCATTTCCGCCGCGACGAGGTCTACAAGACCCTGAACTACATCGAGGGGCCGCAGGATGCCCGCGTCACGATGGAAGGCCGTGGCGAGGTGATCGTGCTCTCGTCCAACAACTACCTCGGCCTCAGCAACAACCCGGAGGTCGTGGCGGCCGGCAAGGCGGGCCTTGACCGCTATGGCGCCGGCACGGCCTCGGTGCGGTTCATCTGCGGCACGTTCACCGTCCACCGCGAACTCGAGGGCGCCTGCGCCCGGCTGGTGGGGACGGGTGCCTCCCTGAGCTTCGTGAGCTGCTGGAACGCCAACGAGGCGGTCCCGGCGACCTTCCTCACCGAGGACGACCTCGTCCTGAGCGATCAGCTCAACCACGCGTCCATCATCGACGGCATCCGGCTCGCCAAGTCGATCACCAAGTGCGCGACGGGCGTCTATCGCCACGCCGACATGAAGGACCTGGATGCGAAGCTGGCCGCCGCGTCGGACCGGAAAGTCAAGCTGGTGATGAGCGACGGCGTGTTCTCCATGGAAGGCGCGATTACCCCCCTGCCCGACCTCCTGGAGGTCTGCCGGAAGCACGGCGCGGTCCTGCTGCTCGACGATTCCCACGCCACGGGCGTCCTCGGCACGAACGGGCGCGGCACGGCAGAACACTTCGGCATGGTGGGAGAGGTGGACCTCATCACCTCCACCCTGGGCAAGGCGCTGGGGGGCGCTGCGGGAGGCTTCGTCGCGGGCAGCGAGGCCGCCTGCGACTACCTCACGCAGCGGGCCCGCCCGCAGCTCTTCTCCAACGCGCTTCCCCCGACAGTGGCCGCAAGCGCCCTGGCAAGCGTGCAGTACCTCGAAGCCCATCCCGATCTGGTCGGCCGGCTCCGGGACAATGCGAACTACTTCCGCGAGCAACTTCTGGCGGAAGGCTTCCGCCCCCTGCCGGGTGAGACACCGATCATCCCGGTCATCCTGGGCGAAACCGCACAGGCGATCCGGATGAGCCGGATGCTGCTGGACGAAGGCGTGTTCGTGACCGGATTCGGCTATCCGGTCGTGCCCCAGGGTGAGGCACGGATCCGATGCCAGATCTCCGCTGCCCATACACGGGACGACCTGGACGAGGCCCTGTCAGCCATCCGGAAAGTCGGCAGGAAACTCGAATTGATCTAGGAGCGTCTTCTGGCGTTTTGCAAGCTGTTGTTTGCAAATGCCTTAGGCCGACGGCGCCAGGAAGGCGGGGGCTATCCGGCGCCTGCGGCGGCCTTCATCGGAACGGACGGCGGGCCGACCAGGCTGTCATGATCCAAGTTCAACCATACCAAATAGATGCAGCACAAGCCCGGGCTCCCCGGCGGCCCCCGCGCACCGCCGGACGGCCCGGGAGCGGCTCCCGGTTCGGGATTTGCCGGATTCCGACAAAAGCCCGATGTTAATCCTGAGGCGGCCGGCCCTGCCGTCACCCGTCTCACCCTACCTGCGCACCGCGAAACGAGACGCGCACTTCCGGAGGACTCTGATGAAGAGGTTCATCCAGAGCGGTATCCTGGTCCTTGCCGCCGCCTTGCTGACCGCCCCGAATCTCGCGGCCCAGCTCAAGGGAAACATGTTCCACTGGTACATTGGCGGGCAGGGCGGCGTGACGGTCTTCGAGACCCCCGCCCAGACACGGTCCGGGATTCCCACCGCCGGCGGCAGCATGGTCATCACGGCCAGGCGCACGGCGCTCATGGTGTCGGTGGACGAGGGAATCGGGTCCGACGAGGTGACGGCCTACATCGACCCGAGCGCGGCCACCGGCCAGCGCCAGGTCACCTTCAATGACATCCGGAAATATTCAGCCGTCCTGATGGTGTATCCGCTCAAGTCACCCGCGCAGCCGTTCATCGGCGTGGGGGGCGGGATCATGCACCTGCACAACCCGGTTCCGGCCGGCCCGTTTGCGACCCCGGACGAGGCCGCCAACGCGCGCCGGGTTGCCGAGGACCTCGGCAGCACGGGCTTCGGCACCTTCGTGGCAGGCCTGCAGCTCCAGGCGGGCGGCGTCCAGGTGTTCGGCATGTACCAGATCACCACCTCGCCTGCGGCCGGCAAACTCCTGAGCGGCCCGACCCACAGCTTCGTGGGTGGCCTGCGGCTGTCGCTGGGTGGCGCGAAGGAGAGCATTACGGGTAATGAGTAGTGACTGTTGAGTCGTGACTGGTAATTCAAGGCAGATACGAGTGAGCGGCGACGGGCCATTGCCCCGATCGCCGCTCATTCGCTTCAGGCGCTTGCACGCCAAGCACTAATCACTAATCACTATCATTCACTCACTCATCGCCAGTCACTTCCGCGACACCCACCCGCTCCCCCTCACGACATACCTCAACGGCAGCTCCACCGCCTTCGTGATCCCGATCCGCGGGCCCGCTGCGATCCGGCTCCGGGGGATGCGTTCGCCCGGGATGACCAGCACCTCGCTCTCCTCCATCATGCGCTCGTCGAGCTCCCGGGTAATGCCGAGGGCCTCGCAAAGCCGGCCGGGCCCGCCGCAGAGTTCGCGGTCGGTGCGGGGGCCGCGGCGGGCGCGCATCGCGTCGATACCCTCCAGCGGCTCGAGCGCCCGGAGAAGGACTGCCCCGCCCGCCGGCCGGGGCGCGCACACCAGGTTGGCGCACCAGTGGATCCCGTAGGAGCGGTAGACGTACCAGCTGCCCTCCGGGCCGAAGAGCCCGCGGTTCCGCTCCGTTTTCCGGAAGGCCCATGCGTGACTGGCCGGATCCTCGCCACCCAGGTAGGCCTCGGTTTCCACAATGCGCCCGGCGGTGCGCACGCCGTCAATGGTGGACACCACCACCTGCCCCAGCAGTGCCCGCGCGACCACGTCGGCCCGGCGGGCGAAAAAGCGGACGGGCAGCGGAGTCGCTGCCCGTCGCGGCCTACTCGCCATCCCCGGCCGACTTCGCCGTGGACTTGGTACTCTTCCGCCTGGGGCGGCGCTTGCGCGGCTTGGCCTCCTTCTCCGAGGCGGCCTTCGTTTCGTCCTTCGGGTCGGCCGCGGACTCCCCGGAACCGCTGGAGGCCGCCTTCCGGCTCGCGGACTTCTTCCGGCTCGTGGCCTTCTTTGTCCCGGTCTTCTTCGTCCGCTTGGTGGCCTTCTTCCGGGTCGTGCGGGAGCCCGTCTCCTTCTTCCCGCTGTCCACGGCCTTCTCCTCCTTCGCGGGGCCACCCTCCTCGCCGAGGTCGACTACCCCGACCAGCTGAACCTCCGCGGACCGCATCCCGGTACGCGAGCCGCGGCGGAATCCCAGCCGGCCACGTGTTGCCGTGTCGAGCGACACCTTGCCATCGGTTGCGGGGCCGCTGGATGCCTCCGGCGCGGTCCGGGCCTGGGGCGTCGGGGCCACGCCGCGCTGGGTGACGCTGAACCCGCCTTCGGCCCCCTTGGCGAGGTCGATGATCTCGGCATCGTGCGCCTGACGGATGAGACGCTCGAACCGCTCTCCCTCGAGCAGCACGTCATGCCGCCCGTACAGGGCACTCATGCGGTTGCGGAGGGCATCGTCGGTTGTGGGACGCGGCAGCTCCTCGAGCGCGCGGCGCAGCAGGTCGAACGCCTGCGCCAGGCTCAGGTCCTGGCGGCCCCCACTCCGCCCGGGCGTCGCCCTCTTCGCGGTGGCCTCCGGCGCCTTCGCCTCCGTCTCGGCCGTCTCGACAGTCTCGACCCTCTCGGCCTTCTCGCCCCGGTCCCGGCCCCTTCCACCGCGACGGCCGCGGCCCCGCCGCGAGCTTTCGCGTCCTTCGGGCTTCGCCTCGGGGGCCGGGGCAGCCGCGGTACCGGCGCCGGTGCCGCCGGCCACCGGCGCGATCTCGTACTGCCCGTTCTCCAGCTTCTGGACCTTCACGAGCCCGCGGTTGCCGGCTTCCACGATGAACTTGCTGAACCGGTTGAAGCCGGCATTGTGCTCATCGAAGTTCGGGTCGATCTGCTGCATGACCTGCTTGAGGCGGTCGGAGCGCATCACGTCGTTGCGCCGGATCATCTGGGTCACCGCCTCCGTGACCAGTTCCCACGGGTCGCGCTGGGCGGAGGGACGGTCATCCTCCCGGGAGAGGCCCGCGAGGTCGCTGTAGGAGTAGTACTCGTCGCAGTTCTGGATCAGCAGGTCGCTGGCGGATTCCCGCAGGCCGACGCCGATGACGTACTTGCCGTACTCCTTCAGCTTGATGACCATCGTCGAGAAGTCGCTGTCGCCCGAGAGAAGGATGAAGGTCCCGATTTCGGGGCGGGTGAACACCAGCTCGATCGCATCGATCGCGAGCCGGATGTCGGTCGCGTTCTTCTTGTTCGTGCCGAAGGCCGGCGCGAAGATGAGGTCGATCGAGGACTCTGACAGCGGCACGATGTACTGCGGGTAGCGGCGCCAGTCGGCATAGGCGCGCTGCACCGCCACCTTGCCCTTGATGATGTCGCTGGACAGCAGGCTCTTCAGCTCCTTGGTCAGGTCGGAGCGGATGCCCAGCGTGACGTTGTCGAAGTCGATGAGGAGGGCAGCATTGGGGGCATGGGTCGGCCGCACTCCCGTGCGGGCCTGGGACGACAGAATCTGATTCACGTAGCGCTCAGCTCCAGAGCCACCACCCGTGCAAGTTCGCGTCGCTTGACCTTCCCGGACCCGGTCATCGGGAAGGCGTCGAAGAACCGCACGAGGTCGGGCACCTTGTGGTCGGCGAGATGGTCGCGACAGAACTCCTTGAGTTCGTCGCCAGTGATGATGGCACCCTCCACCGGTACGACACAGGCGCAGACGAGCTCGCCGAGCACGTCGTTGGGAATCCCGACTACGCAGGACTCCTCCACGCCTGGGTGGAGACGCAATACGTCCTCTACTTCCCTGGGGGTGACGTTGAGGCCCCCGCGGATGATGAGTTCCTTCCGGCGCCCGACGATCTGCAGGTATCCGTCCTCGTCGAGGACCGCGAGGTCTCCGGTGAGGAAGTACCCGTCGGGTGTCATCGATTTCCGCGTCTCGCCCGGCATGCGATGGTAGCCGTGCATGAGGGTGGCACCTTTCACGGCCACCTCCCCCACCGCTTCCTCGCCATGCAGGACGCCGCTGGCCACGTCCATCACCTTCACGTCCACGCCCGGCAGCGGGCGGCCCACGGTCTCCAGCCGCTTGTCGGCCGGGTCGCCGAAGCGGGTGACGGAGACCGTGGGCCCCGTCTCGGTCAGGCCGTAGGCGACCTGCACGTCGCACCATTCCCGGATGCGGCGGATCAGGTCGGCTGCGACCACGCTGCCGGCGACAATGCCGGAGCGTACGGCGGACAGGTCCCGCCGGCCGAACGTGGGATCACGCTGCAGGAGCTGGAACATGGTGGGGACACCGTGGCAGAGCGTGATCCGCTCCGCCTCCATCAGGTCCAGCGCGCCCCCCGGCTCGAACCGCTCCTGCAGTACCAGCGTACCGCCGGAGGCCAGGGTGCCCACGACGATACTCACCCCGAACACCGAGAAGAACGGCACGGCCGCGAGGGCGCGGTCGTCCGGCCCGGCATCGAGGGCCTCCGACGTCAGGCGGGCGGTCTCCACAATGGCCTGGTGCGACAGCACCACGCCCTTGGGCTTGCCCATCGTGCCCGACGTGTACAGCAATGCGAGCGGCAGCGCGGCGGGGTCGTCATCGGCCGGCGGCAGTTGGCCGCGCGGCTCCCGCGCGACCAGGTCCTCGAACTGGAAGACCCGGTCATCGTGCCACAGCTCTTCCTTGCCAACGGTCACCAGGAAATGGAGATCCGGCAGTTCCGGGAGGAGTTCATCGAAGAGGTCCATGTAATCGACCCCGCCGAAGGACTCGGCCGTCACGACCGCTCCCACCTCGCTGTGCCGCAGCTGGTACTTCAACTCGTGAAAGCTCAGGCCCGGATCCACCGGAACCATGGTCACGCCGAGGCGCGCGCAGGCCAGCGCCGACACGACCCACTCGATCCAGTTGGGCAGGTTGATCGCCACGCGGTCGCCCGCGCCGATCCCCAGCCCCTGGAACGCGGCGGCCAGGGCGCGAACCTGTGACGCGACCTGCCCGTAGGTGAGTCGGCGCTCGGCGGTAACCAGAAAGTCCCGCCCGGACTGTTCCCGCGCCTGCTCCTCGAAGAGCCGGCCCAGGTGGAGCAATGCCAAGTAAAAGCCTCCACACCGTTAACAGCCTTCTAATCTAGCCGGGGCGGGGCGGCGGCGGGTAGGGCGGACAGTGAAGGAGGCGGGTTCCTCAGCGGGAGAGGACGGCGGCGACCACGCGCTCGGCAGCGCGGCCATCCCACCCTTCGGGGCGGCGGGCCCGGATGCCCTCGGCACCGGCCAGGACATCCTGCACGGCGGCCCCGATCGCGGCGCGGCTCGAGGCCACCAGGCGGTTGGTCCCCTCCTCCACCGTGATGGGGCGCTCGGTGTTGGGGCGGGCGGTCAGGCAGGGCACCCCGAGGACGGTGGTTTCCTCCTGCAGTCCCCCGGAATCGGTCAGGACTATGGCGGCGCCATCCACCAGGGAGATCGTGTCGAGGTAGGGAAGCGGGTCCAGCAGCCTGACGCGCGAGGTCAGGTCCTCCAGGCCGAATTCCTTCACCCGGGAGCGCGTGCGCGGATGGATCGGGAAGACGACGGGCATGCGGGCGGCGAGGTCATCCAGTGCCAGGAGCAGTTCCCGAAGGATGGCGGGGTCGTCCACGTTCCCGGGACGATGGAGGGTGACGAACGCGTAGCGGTCACCGTTCATGCCGAGCTGCTCCGCCGCGCGGCGACCCCGGGCGCGGTCCAGCAGGTACAGCAGCGTGTCCACCATGACGTTCCCGACAAAGGCGATCCGTTCGGCAGGCACTCCCTCGGCCCGCAGGTTGGCGTCCCCGTCGCGGCTCGGTGTCAGGCAGAGGTCGGCAAGCTGGTCGGTCAGGATCCGGTTGATCTCCTCCGGCATGGTCCGGTCCCGGCTCCGGAGACCAGCCTCCACGTGCGCCACCCGGACACCCCGCTTGGCGGCCACCAGGGCACAGGCCACGGTCGAGTTCACGTCGCCGTACACCAGCACCCAGTCCGGATTCGATTTTTCCAGCACCGGCTCGAAGGCCAGCATGATCCGGGCGGTCTGGACGGCGTGGGTCGCGCTGCCGACCTCCAGGTTCACGTCCGGGGCCGGCAGGTCCAACTCGCGGAAGAAGACGTCGCTCATGGCGTCGTCATAGTGCTGGCCGGTATGCACCAGCAGCTGGGACACGCCACCGGTCGCGCGCGCGGCGCGGATCACCGGGGCCGCCTTCATGAAATTGGGGCGCGCGCCCACGATATGCAGGAACCGGGTCATGGCGCGCCTACAGCTGGGAGGCGAGGGGCAGTTCCAGCTCGAAGAAGAACCGGGTACCGGCGTTGGGCGCGGTCTCCACGCGGAGCTCCGACCCCATGGTCTCCACCAGCTTCCGGCAGATGGACAGGCCGAGCCCGGCACCGCTGAAGCGGTACTCGCCCTCCTTCTGCCGGCGGCGGAACGGTTCGAACAGCGTGCGCATGGCATTCTCAGGAATGCCCCGCCCCGTGTCCCGGACAGAGAACTCGATGGCGGTGCGCGTGGTCTGGCGCGCGACGACTTCCACGTAGCCCTCGTCGGTGAACTTGAGCGAGTTGGTCGTGAGGTTGAGCAGCACCCGGGAGAGCGCTACGGGGTGCCCGATCCGGAAGTCGGACTCGGGCGGCGCCAGCCGGACCGTCAGGCCCTTCTCCTCCGCGATGGGAAGGATGATGTCCTTCACCGATTCCAGGATGTCCGTGACGGAGAACGGGATCGGGTCGAGGTCGATCAGGCGGTCGCCGCCGCGGGCGAGCTCGATGACGTCGCTCGCCATGGCGCTCAGGCCGAACGCGGCGCTGTACATCAGCCCGATCTGCCGCTCCTGGATCTCGGTCAACGGGCCGCTCCGGCCCCGCTGGATGGTCTCGGCCAGGAAGAGAATCGAGGTGAGCGGGGAGCGGATGTCATGGGCCACCTCGACCACCAGTTCCAGGCCGCTGGGGCCCGCAAGCCGGTCGGCGAAGACCTGGTCCCATTCCGGCGAGAGCGCGAGCATGACGCGGTCCATCGCCGCGAACAGCGCGAGCAGCGCCACGGCCTCTGGTGGATCCGGCTGCCGGCTCAGGAGTTCGACGGTCCGCGACCGGATTCGCTCGACCAGCCGGCGCGCGAGCGGCGGCCGCGTGACCTCCCCCAGGTCCGGCTCCCCACCGGCGAGGGCCTGGCGGATGGCCTCGCCCACGACGCCCGCGTGCAGCATGACATCCTCGGCCATCTGCTCCGAGGACTCGACCATCGGCCACTCCGCCTGCACGTGCAGGACGGCCCGATTGACCACTTCGGCCAATGCGGCCCCGCCGGGACCAGGGGGAGGACGGACCAGACGCGGAGACTCCGGAGGCCGCCGCCCCGCAGGACGCGTCCGCTCGTCGGCGGCGGGCCCCGCGGGGAAGTCCCGTCTCACGCAGAACTGCCCGTGATCGAGTCGCGTTCGAACTTGTGCTTGTCCATGAGCCGGTAGAGGGTCGTGCGGTCAATGCTGGCCAGCCGCGCGGCCTTTGACATGTTGCCGCCGGCCCGCCCGAGCAGCCGGGTAAGATACTCCCGCTCGAACTGCGCGACCACGCGGTCCTTGGCCGGATGATAGGCCTCGTCCATCACCCCCGCAGGCAGGCCGCTGTCCGTCGGGATGCTGTCCGACTCGTCATAGAGCGGAATGTCGTTTGGCTCGATGGTCTGGTCCGGCTCGGCCAGGACCGCAACGTGCTCGATCACGTTCTGGAGCTCGCGGACGTTCCCGCGCCAGGGCCGGGACCGGAGGAAGCTGATGCTCCCCTCGGAGAGCCGTGGGGCGCGATCGCCCATCTGCCGGTGGCGCTGCCAGTAATACGTGAGGAAGTGATTCGCCAGCAGCGGGATGTCCTCCTGGCGCTTGCGCAGCGGCGGGAGCTTGATCGGCACCACCTGCAGGCGATAGAAGAGGTCGTTCCGGAGAACACCCTCGTTCACCGACTCCTGCGGATCGCGGTTGGTAGCGGATACGAACCGCACGTCCACCACGGCGTCCTGCTGCTCGCTGCCCACCCGGCGGACCACGCCGTCCTGCAGGACCCGCAGGAGCTTCGCCTGGAGGGGCAGGCTCATCTCGGTCAGCTCGTCCAGGAAGAGGGTCCCGCCGTTGGCCGTCTCCAGGAGGCCCGGTTTCTCCCGGTCGGCCCCGGTGAAGGCGCCCTTCCGGTGGCCGAACATCTCGGACTCGAGCAGCGGCTCGGGGAGGGCAGCACAGTTGATGGGCACCAGAGTCCGGCTGGCGCGCCGGGAGTTCTGGTGGATGAACTGGGCGATGAGCTCCTTGCCGGTACCGCTCTCACCGCTGATCATGACGGAGGCATCGGTCGGCGCCACCTTCCGCGCGAGCTCTACGGCCTTGCGGAAGAGGGGCGAGATACCGATCAGCGCCACGCTCTCGCTGTGGCCGTGCTTCTTCATGAGCTGGAGGCGGAGGTCCTGCGTTTCGCGCGCCACCATCACCGCATGGGATGCCCGGCCGATCAGCACCTGGAGGTGCGTGGCGGAGAACGGCTTGGGCAGGTAGTCCCAGGCCCCGGCCCGGAGCGCCTCGATGCTGCTGCTGACGCTCGGGTTCCCCGTCATCACGACGACGATGGTGTCCTTGTTCGCCCCGAGGGCCGCGCGGAGGATGTCCATGCCGGAGCACTGCGACATGTAAAGGTCGACCAGGATGATGTCGAACTTCCGCCGCTTCACCGCATCCATGGCCTCCTCGCCGCGCCCGATCAGCGTGACATTGTAGCCGTCCATCTGGAGGACGCTGGCGCAGCTCTCCCGCAGGGTGCGCTCATCGTCCACCACCAGGATCCGGATACTGGCCTTCACCTCGGTCGGGATGGCGAGCGGATCGCGACTGGCCTGGCCGTCGTCGTCTCGTTCGGTGCGCCCCGTGGAAGAGGCGAGCGAGGAACCCATCGAAAGTCTCCTTGCAACAAACGGCAGTAGGCTGGCCCCTCAGGGCCGGCGGCCGGGGAATCCCCGGAAGATCAGGCCGCCGTCGGGCGACCTCTCCGGTACTTCCTGCAAATACCGAGCAGTTTCCGAAATACCACACTATGAGGCGCAAGTCAAGCAAAATCGTTTGATTGGCCCAACATTGGCTGTTGCGTTGCAGCAACATAAGGTGCGTCCGCGCGACAACATGAATCATGTCGCGGTGCGGAATCGTCGTTAGCTTTGAAATTCATGATGGCGAAAGTCGGGCCATTGCCTGACTTTGGCCGGGATGGACCCGGCGGTATCGCCTTTGCGTATCGTTTGGCAGCCATTCCATACTAGCTGTACGGCGGGACCCCGTAATCCGGAGAATCGTGCATGGCCGGCAATCTCGTTCCTTCTTCTTCCCCGACCACGGTCGACGCCCATAATGCGGCGGCGCTCCAGCATGGGGGGGCCTATCCGCCTGCCCCGGTGGAATCGTCGGACGGGATCCAGTGGAGCCGCTACCTGTCCGCGCTTGCCCGCTACAAGTGGCTCATTCTCCTGATCACGCTGGTGGGAACCGCGATAGGCGTCGCAATCACCCGTTTCATTGACCCGGAATACGTCACCCGTACCACCCTCACCATTGACGGCGGGGGCGGCAAGAACGGCCCGATCCGGCCTGCCAGCCTCGTCGGCGGCTTCGGCTGGATCGAGCTCCTCCGCAGCTTTGCGGTCATTGACAGCGTCGTCCAGCGGGAAGCACTCTTCGCTACGCCCGACAGCCCGGACGACGCGCCGCTCTTCCGGGGCATGCGGGTGGCGGAGAACCTGGTGCCGGGCGGCTACAAGCTGGTGATCTCCGGCGGGGGCCGGCAGTACACCCTGCTGGACGAGGACGGCCAGCCGGTGGACGCCGGAGCCGTGGGCGATTCCATCGGGCGCCCGGTGGGCTTTCAGTGGCAGCCGGCGGCGGCCCAGCTCGGACAGGACCGCGAGATCAAGTTCGACATCACGACCCCGCGGGATGCCTCGGTCGACCTCCAGCAGAACCTGAACACGAGCATGCCGGAGGAAAGCAACTTCCTCCGGGTCTCGCTGTCGGGAACCAACCCGCGGCGCCTCTCCCGGACGCTGAACGCGATCGATACCCAGTTCGTCCAGCTGGCGGCCGACCTCAAGCGGGCCAAGCTGACCGAGATGTCCCGGATCCTGAAGGAGCAGCTCGATACCGCCGCCGCGCAGCTTGCCTCGGCGGAGTCCCGGCTCCAGAACTTCCGGACGCAGGTCATCACCCTTCCCTCGGAGCAGGGCTTCGCGGTTGCGCCGGGCATCCAGTCCACCCAGGCACCGGCCATCACGGACTTCTTCCAGAAGAAGGTGGCGCTCGAGCAGCTCAAGCGTGACCGCGCGGCGCTGCAGGCCACTATCGGCCGGGCGCGCAACGGTGACGTCTCGGTCGAGGCCTTCCAGACGATCGGGGCCGCCCAGAACTCGCCCAACCTGAACGCGGCCCTGCAGGAGCTGTCCGCGAGCGAGGCCGAGTTGCGGGCACTGCGCTACCGCTACACCGATGAGCACAAGCCGGTGCAGGACGTGCGCGAGCGGATGGATTCCCTCCGGACGCAGACGATCCCACGGTATGCCTCGGCCCTCGTGACCGAGCTGCAGAGCCGGGAGCGTGAGCTGCAGCAGGACATCAGCGCGCAGAGCACCGAGCTCCGGGAGATCCCCGCGCGGACCATCGAGGAAAACCGACTGCAGCGCGAGGTGGGCGCCAAGGCGAACCTCTTCGCCGACATTCAGTCCCGCTACGAGACCAACCGGCTGGCCGAGGCCAGTGCCTTCGCCGACATCAGCATCCTGGACGTGGCCGTACCCCCGCGTCGGCCGACCAGCAACACCGCGCCGCGCATCATCCTGATGGCGTTCGCCGCCAGCCTGGGCGCCGCCCTGGCCCTGGCCCTCCTGCTCGACCAGCTCGACAAGCGATTCCGCTATCCCGAGCAGGTCACCAAGGAGCTGGGGCTGAGCATCCTCGGAGCCGTGCCGGCCATCCGGAAGTCGAACGGGCGGCAGCTCAGCACCGATGAGGCCGCCCAGGTGGTCGAGGCATTCCGCACGATCCGCCTCAATCTTGCGCACAGTTACGGCTCGGCGGGCCCGGTGCTCCTGACCGTCTCGAGCCCCGGCCCGGGTGACGGCAAGTCGCTCGTCTCGTCCAACCTTGCGCTTTCGTTCGCGGAGGCGGGCTACAAGACGCTCCTGGTCGACGGCGACACCCGCCGGGGCGAACTGCACCGCATGTTCAGCCTGGACCGCCGTCCGGGGCTGCTGGACTATCTGGTGGGCGATGCGAGCATGGAATCCATCATCAAGGTGGCGAGCCATGACGGCCTGAGCGTGATCCCGTGCGGCACCCGCCGCCAGCAGGGTCCGGAGCTGCTGGGCTCGGCAGCGATGAGCAGCCTCATGGGCGCGGTCAAGACGCAGTTCAACGTCGTGATCGTGGACAGTCCGCCCCTGGGCGCCGGCATCGACCCGTTCGTGCTGGGCACTGCCACCGGCCACATGCTGATGGTATTCCGCTCCGGCGAGACGGACCGCGCGATGGCCGAGGCGAAGCTCAAGCTCCTCGACCGGCTGCCCGTGCGGGTCCTTGGCGCGGTGCTCAACGACATCCGCACCGAGGGGGTCTACCGCTACTACTCGTACCTGTATGGGTATTCGGCGGACGAGGAAGCGACGGGCCGACTGGCCGCCGAGTCCGCAGAGGTCAGTTCGAAGGCCTGACCGGCACCTGGTCCCACGACTTGATCCGCTCTCCGTTGCCCTCGCTCTTGAGGTGGCGGAGGGCGGTTGTCGCTCTCAGGAGCATCTCCACCGCATCCACCGAGGACTCCCGGAAGTCGGGGACGGCTGCATAGCCGGCCCGGATCCTGAGGGACGTCGGGTCATCGGCGCCCAGGTCGATCGGGCGGCCCTCGATGGACTCGCCCAGCCGGCGCATGAGGCGCACCGCACCCTCGGATTCCGTGAACGGCGCGATCACCGCAAACTCGGCCCGGCCGAGGCGGCCGATCGCGTCTGACGTCCGGCCGGAAGCCCGTATGACCTCTCCGACCCAGCGGGCCACCTGGCGAGCCGTATCGTCATCCGCGGAATCGATGGATATGTTGCCCGGTTCGGGCGAGAAGGCCACGCAGGCGAGCGCGCCCTGGCGCCGCCAGGCCTCCGAACCGATCTCGCGGGCCCGCTTGGCGAGGCCACGCATGTTATAGAGGCCGGTCATCTCATCGATGAGGCTCTCGTCGCGGATGCGGTCCATGGCGAATTTGGAGCGGATGAACTGATCCAGCTTGAGCAGGAGGGCCTCGCCGTCCAGCGGCTGGCCCAGGAACTCCCAGGCACCTGCGCGGTAGGCATCGAGCCGCTGGGCGCGCCCGGACGGGCCTGAGGTGGTCACGATGATCGGCACACTGTCGCCGATGCGGTCATCGGCGCGCAGCTGCCGGCACAATTCGATGCCGTTGTCATCCGGCAGGTGGGCATCGACGATGACCAGGTCGGGCTGTGCCGCCCCCGCGCGCTCGAGCGCCTGTGCGCCGGTGTACGCTCGCAGCACGGCGTACCCGTTCGGCGCGAGGATGGTCTCGATGGACCGGGCGGACCATTCCTGGTCGCTCGCAATCAGCACGAGTGGGGGTCGGGCAGTTTTCTCGCGATCGCTCATGGCCTCTCGGGGGTATGGTCAGGCGACAGAGAGATTGGACTATCTGAGGAGTTCACCCAGTGTACTGCAGGAGTCGTGCAGTCAGGCTGAAAATAGTCAAACTGTTTGGTGCCAGCACTTTATGTGGCAAGGCAGCCGGGAGATCGCGCAACGCCGCCGCGCAAGTGCCACACTTTCGTCCCGGAAATCCCTCTAGCGACTGCAGTTAGGCCATCAGGTGCAAATCACTGCACAAGTTGTGACAGTGGCCCGATCCTCGCGTGGAGCGCCGTCCATAAGCGCGGGAAACTGATTGTGACGGGTGCCCATTGGCGTTGTCACAGCCGGATGTGAGGTCAGGGAAGGGTGCATCATGTGGCAGGCTCCCTTCAGGTGCTGTCCAGCGGTTGCAACAACGCGCATCACTGAACGACCGCCTGTCGGCTGGTATTTTTGCTAAATGTCTGTACTTTGGCAACTTAGATCCGCAACACGATATGCGGAGCAGGCCCCATTCCAAGCACGCACCATGCGCTCAGGGAGCCCATGACCCAAGCACACCTTCGATCTACCCGCACGGTGGCCGGACGCCTTGCCGTCCTGTTCGCGCTCGTCCTGCTTGTGGCTCCGGCCACCGCCAAGGCGCAGGAGCCGGGCGGCGGGAGGCGCGCCATGGCGACCCGGGCGGAATTGCAGGCCTCGCTTGAGGAAGCGCAGCGGATCGTCAGCTCCCGGGCCTATTCGGACGATCTCCGCAACCAGAAGAAGCAGGAAGTCACCATACTGGAGGAACGTCTCCAGGATGGCGATTTCCGCAACGGTGACCAGATCCAGATTGTGATGTCGGTGCCGGTCACCCCCGGGGACGCGCCCGTCAATGGCATTTTTACGATCGCGCCGGGTCAGATCCTCCAGCTGCCCGGCCTCCCCGAGATCTCGATGCACGGTGTGATCCGCTCCGAGGCTCGGCAGTACATCGCCGACCAGATGAGCCACCTCTTCCGGGACCAGACCGTCCAGGTGACACCGCTGATCCGGCTGTCCATGATGGGTGGCATCGGTAATCCCGGCTTCTACCAGGTTCCGGCCGACCTGCCGCTGCCCGAGGTGATCATGCAGGCCGGAGGTCCGACCGGGGCAGTGGACTATGACAAGTCCAAGATCCGCCGGAGTGGACAGGAGATCTGGGAAGGCAAGGAGATTTCCCGGGCCATTGAGGAGGCGAGGACGCCGGACCAGCTGAACCTCCGCCCCGGCGATGAGTTCGAGGTTGGTGCAGACCCCGCCCAAGAACTGGCTGCAGACCCTCCGGACGTTCGCGATCATCCCCGGCCTCATCCTGAGCTTCTACGGCCTGGGACGTCTCGCCGGTATCTGGTAATGACGCAGACAACCAGCCCAACCCGGGCCCTGCCCATGCGGCCCAGACAGCCAAACAACCTCCGCCTCGTCGAGGACGCGCCGCCGGCCGACCACGCCGGCGGCGGGGCCGAGCGCCTGTCCCGGGCGCTCAACGTCACGCTTGCGCTAACGGCCCTGATCCTGCTCTCCCCGCTCATGCTGCTGGTCGCCGTCCTGGTCAAGGTCACCAGCCGGGGACCGGTATTCTACAGCCAGACCAGGGTGGGCATTGACCGTCGGGGTGGTGCCGCACGCGTGCCCCACCATCGCCGGATCCAGGATCTGGGCGGGCAGATCTTCACGATCTACAAGTTCCGCACGATGCACGTGAACGCCGAGCATCTTTCCGGCGCGGTCTGGGCCACGCAGGAGGACCCTCGCGTGACTTTCATCGGGCGGCTGCTGCGGAAGTACCGGCTGGATGAGCTGCCCCAGCTGATCAACGTGGTCAACGGCGACATGAACATCGTCGGCCCCCGTCCGGAGCGACCCAGTCTCTTCGCGAAGCTCCGGGTGGACGTGGACGGCTACGCGCTCCGCCAGCGGGCCAAGCCGGGCATTACAGGCCTCGCCCAGATCAACCAGCACTATGATGCCTGCCTCGACGACGTCCGCAACAAGGTTCGCTACGACCTCGAGTACATCGAGCGGTGGTCGGTGTGGGAGGACGTCAAGATCATGCTGAAGACGGTGCCGGTGATGCTCTTCAGGCGGGGAGGCTGGTAGCGCGTGGCCACGCACGCCGAATCGATCGCCGTGTCACGAGGGGCGCGAGGCTTCAGGGGCCTGGCGCCCCACTTGCTGACCGCGGTCACGTTCCTGCTCCTCTTCGCCGAGCCGCTCTACCTGCTCGGCCGGGACTGGTGGAACGATCCCGATGCCGGACACGGCCTCCTGCTCGCGCCCATCGCCATCTGGCTGGCGTGGCGGGCCGGGATCCGCGCGGGGACGACGCCGAACCGGGCCACTGGGGATCGTGCTGCTGGTCAGTGCCATCCTGCTGCGCTACCTGTCCGGACTGGCCGCCGAGCTCTTCACGATGCGCTTCTCGATGCTGCTGGCACTGGGGGGCATCATCTGTTTCGTGTGGGGATGGCGCCAGCTGCTGCACTGGTGGCTGCCGCTCACGCTCATCCTGCTCTCGATCCCGATCCCGGCGGTCCTGACCAATGCGCTGGCGTTCCCGCTGCAGCTGCGCGCGTCGGCGATGGGCGCGGCGCTGCTCGAGTTCCGGCACGTGCCGGTGCACCTCTCCGGCAATGTCATCCTGCTGCCGGGCCAGTCGCTCTTCGTCACCGAGGCATGCAGCGGCCTTCGCTCGCTGACGGCCCTGCTGGCCCTGGGCGTCCTGATCGGGGGGCTCTGGCTGCGCCATCCCGTCACTCGCGTGCTCCTCCTGGTCCTCACGCTTCCCGTGGCGGTTTTCATCAATGCCTTCCGCGTGTTCCTGACGGGGTTCCTGGTCTACAACGTCTCCCCCGAGATGGGCAAGGGCTTCATGCACCTGAGTGAAGGGTGGCTCCTGTTCGTGGTGGCCTTCGCCATCCTGGCGCTCACCGCCTGGGCGGGACGCGCGATCGAACAGCGGATCCTGGAGGGCCGGGCCGATGCGTGACTGGAAGGCGTGGCTCCCCGGCGCCCTGCTGGGCGCGGGTTGCATCCTCATCCTGTTCATCAACCGGCAGCGGGACATGCCGCTCGCCGCGCCGCTCGAGACCCTGCCCGACACGGTCGCCGGATACGCCGGCATCGACCAGCCGATCAGCCAGGACGAGCAGCGGGTGGCCGGGATGGACGAGTATCTCTTCCGGGTCTTCCCCCGCGACACGCTCATCGCGTTCACGCTGTACGTCGGGTACTACGACCACCAGACGCAAGGGAAGACAATCCACTCGCCCAAGAACTGCCTGCCGGGCGCCGGATGGGAGGAGCTCTCGAACACGATTATCGCCATGCCGGCGGGCGCGGGCGACTCGGCGGTGGTCAACCGCTACCTGCTCCAGAACGGGGAGCAGCAGGTGCTGGTGTATTACTGGTATCAGGGGCGGGGCCGGATCGAGTCGAACGAATACCGCGTGAAGGTCCAGCTGCTGCGTGACGCGGCACTCCGCGGCCGGACCGAGGAGGCCCTGGTCCGGATTGTCGTGCCGCTGCTCGAAGGCCGGACTCCCGGCGAGGCGGACGCGCTCGCCCGGGACGTGGCCGGCGAGGTCATCCCCGTGATGCGGCGCGTCCTGCCCACCTGACGTCAGGAACGCCGGGTCGGCTCCCAGATCGGGTTGCGCTCACCGCGCAACGCCTTGAGCCAGGCCAGGAATCCCGCCACATGTGACGCCAGGATGAACCCGGCCAGACCGAGCAGCCGGGGCGGCGGCGAGGTCGGCCACCGCACCCCGGCCACTCCAGCGAGGGCGCCCAGCGCCGCGAGGCCCAGCGCCACCTTTCCGGCCAGGCTTTCCAGGCTCCAGATGAACAGCCCCAGCAGCGCGAGCGGCAGGGTCAGGAACACCAGCCACCGCGCCAGCTTGTGGCTGGCGAGCATCCAGGCGAAGCGCCCGAAGCGGAACGGGTTCAGCAGGTGACGCTTGTACCAGAGCGTGTCGAGCCCGCGGGCCATGGTACGCACCTTCCGGCGGAACTCCACCTGCAGCGAGGGAGCGCGCGGCACGAGACACACGGCGTCCTGCACCGAAACCGCCCGCAGGCCGTGTTCCCGGCTGATGAGCGCGGAGGCGAAGTCCCGGCTGAGCGCCTCGGGGAACAGCGCCTGGTGCAGCTCCCGGCGGATGGCATAGAAGCACCCGCTCGCCCCGATGATCGACCCGAACTGTGTCTCAAGGTCGCGCACGTACATCTCGTAGCCCACATACCCGGACTCGCCGCTGTTGGCGTCGCTGGTCACGTCACCCACGCTCATGTCCCGCCCCGAGGCCACGCCGATAGTCGGGTCCTGGAAGGCGCGAACGAGCGGCTTCAGGGCCCCGGGAAGTATCCGGATCGTGGCGTCCGTGTTGACGACGATGTCGCCCCGCAGCATGGCCGCCGCCGTGTTCTCGGCTGCGGTCTTGCCCCCCCGCTCCGGCATCCGGACGAGCTCCACCCCCCGGTCCGCATAGGACCGGACGATCTCGTCGGTGCGATCGGTGGACGCATCAGACACCACGACGATCTGCCGGCGGTCAGGCGGATAGTCCAGGGCCAGCAGTGACTCGATGGTGCGGCCGATGCTGGCTTCCTCGTTGTAGGCGGGAAGGCTGATGCTGACGACGGGCCAGGGGTCCGGATCCGTGGCGGGCAACCTCGACCCGCGGCCCACCGTCAGGAGCCGGAGCAGCAGCGGGTAGCCGATATACGTATAGCCGAAGAGCGCCGCGGGTATCAGGATGAGGACCGCAATCAGGACGTTCATGGTCTCCGGGGCGCGGGGCGCGACGCGAGCCGCGCGTACAGAGTCTCGTAGGCTTCGAGCCAGGGGCGGGTACCGTACTGTTCCGCCAGCCGACGGCGTGCGGCGTCCGCGCGCCCGGCGGCCGGCTCGGGTTCGCGACGGACCGCGTCCAGCGCCCCCGCGAGTGCCGGCGGATCGTCGGGCGGTACCAGGAGGGCGGTCTCCCCCGCCACGTCGGGCACCCCGCCCACGGCACTGGCCACGACCGGCACGCCGGCCGCCATGGCCTCGAACAACGTAATCGGCGTGCCCTCCGTCCGGCTGCTCAGCACGAATGCATCGAACGCCCGTACCAGCCGCCCTGCCTCCGGGACCATGCCGCACCAGGTGACCCGGTCGCTCACGCCCAGGGAGCGCGCAAGCGACTCACACGCGTCGCCTTCCCTGCCCTCCCCGACCACGACCGCACGAACACCCTGCAGCCGGGGGTCCGCCAGCGCACGAAGAAAGACATCCAGGCCTTTCTCCGCGCTGATCCGCCCGACCCACCCCGCATGGAACTCGGGCCCGCCAAGGTCCAGCCGCTGACGCGCCTCCTCCCTGGAGAGCGCCTGCCCGCCCGGCGCCCAGGCGTTCCGGAGGAAGACGAGCCGCCTGGCGGGCACTCCCCTGCTCCGGAGCAGGGATTCGAGTGGACGCGACACCGCGACCACGGCGTCGGCACGCCGGAATGCCCTCAGCTGGACCGCCTCGTAGAACCGATTCTTCCAGTCCCCGCCGGTAAAGCCGTGCACCGTGGTGAGCGTCGGGACGCCGGCGGCGCGCGCGGCCGAGCCCGCGAGGACGTCCGAACGATACCCGTGGGTGTGCACCACATCGGGGTGTTGTCGTACGATCTCGCCGTGCAGCCTCCGGCGTTCATGCAGGTATCGCCGCCCCCTGGCGGGGATCCGCACTACCCGGACTCCCGCTTCCTCGAGCGACATCAGCAGCGGATGGGGATCCGGCTCGGGATCCACCACGGCAACAACCGTGACCTCGTGGCCCCGCGCGACGTGGCCGGCGGCCAGCGCGCGCACGACGCTCTCAAGACCACCCACAACCCCGGGCGTGATCGCGTGGAGGATGTGCATCAGGTCCGGGACGAGCCGTGCAGCGCGCGGAAGAGCGCGGCCTCGACCCGCTGGAAGGTACGGAGCACGAACGGGAAGCTGTGGCGTTGCCAGGTGGGAACCTTGACTGAGCGGATGCCGCCCAGGTTGGCGCCGGCAATGTCCGTGAAGTACTGGTCACCCACCATGTAGACCTGCTCGCCCGGGAGGTCGCCCATTTCCCTCAGCACCAGCCGGATCGGCAACGCGCTGGGCTTCTTGACGGGGGTGAGCCCGTCCGGTTCGACCGCGTTCCCCTCAAGGTCACGCCAGGACTCGACTCCACCCACCAGCCGGCGGGCGACGGCCCTGCCGGCACCGGTGTATGCCTTGATCACCGGCACCCCGGGGAAAATCCGGCCGAGTTCCTCCAGCCGCTCCTCGCCACAGTTGGAAAGAATGACATGCTGGAGTCCATCGAGCTGGAGCAGGTGTTGGAATGTTTCCTGAAGAGCGGCATCGACCTCGAGGCTGTGATGGGGCATCAATGTTCCGTCCACATCCCACACCAGTCCGCGCACGTCATGCTGCCGGATGAATCGTTCGTCCAGGGCGCGGATGTCCGGCAGGTGCACGGTGGGCTTCATCTTGCCCGCCAGTTGGAAGAAGCGGGGCAGGGCCTGAAGCGTGGTCCGGATCCAGTCGTTGCGCGCCTTCTGGCTCATATGCCACCCAAGTCGTTACGGATAAATGACTTCGAAGGACGATCCCTCCAGGTCCCTGAAAGGATGTCAGGCCTGCCCGGCACCTGATGTTGCGCCGGGACAACGACCGGGTAAGCTTTGAATCCTGCGCCTGTTGCACATTCCGTGCAGGACCATACCTATCAAGGCTGTCAGGGGCGAAAAATCCCCGACTTGGCGGGGTTTGCCACCCCCGGAAGCCCCGGGGTGCGGCACGGGCCCGCGCGGCCCAAATGCCCTTCCGGGTGAAGGATAGCTTGGCACCATATGTGCTCAAAGCAGGGTCCACTTCCTTAATTCCCCGGAGCCGATGAACCCCACGAAGCCAGCCAGGCCCTCCCGCGAGGACCTTCCACCTTCCGCCCGGGGCCGCCCCACCGCACTGGTGGGGGCGGTCCTGCTGGTGGGTCTCACCTTCGGTCTCCTGACCGGATTCGGCGAGCTGTTGCTGCTCGGGGTCCGCAAATACGTCCAGCACGAGTTCCTCTTCACCGGTGCGGACGTGATCTGGTCGGCGCCGCTCGTGACGGGCCTGGTGTTCGGTCTGGTGGCGGTGCCGATCGCCCTGTTCGCATTCCTGCTGCCAAGGCTGGTCACCCCCGCCCGCACGGCGGGATTCTTCGTCTTCCTCGGCGCGTTCAGCTGGTTCTATCTCTACCCGCAATTCCACCGGGTGGCGGCGCTGGTCCTGGCGATGGGTATCGGCGTCCAGGCCGCGCGGCTGCTGGTCACCAGACAGCCGGCGCTCGTCAGGTTCTCCCGGTGGGGCGCGCCGGTGCTCCTGCTGCTGGTCGCGCTGCTCGGGGCGGGGCTTCACCTTGGCCGCGGCTGGCTGGAACGTCGGTCGCTGGCCGGCCTCGGAGACGCTCGCGAAGGAACCCCCAACGTGCTGCTCATCGTGCTCGACACGGTCCGCGACCTGGACCTGAGTCTCTACGGGTACGAGCGGCCCACGACCCCGGCCCTGGAGCGCTTCGCCGCCAGGGGCTTCCGGTTCGACCGCGCCTTTTCCACGGCACCCTGGACACTGCCGTCGCATGCCTCGATGTTCACGGGCCGTGCGGTGCACGAGATGGCGGCAGACTGGCTCGTGCCCCTTGGCGGGACGTGGCCAACCCTCGCAGAGGCACTGCAGGCCGAAGGATACGTGACGGCAGGGTTCGTCGCGAACACCAACTATACCAGCGCCGAAACCGGGCTCGCCCGCGGCTTCATTCACTACGAGGACTACGTGCCCTCACCGGCGCTGCTCGCGCGAAACGCCGCCCTCGTACGGGTCTTCGCGCGTAACCGGGCGTTCCGCCGCGTCATCGGTGACCAGGACGCCATCGGGCGGCGGAGTGCCGACGACATCAGCGGCGCCTTCCTCGGCTGGCTCGACCACGCGCCCCCCGACCGGCCGTTCTTCGCATTCCTCAACTTCTATGACGCGCACCGGCCCTACCTGCCTCCGGAACCGTTCGCCTCGCGCTTCATTCCGGAAGGCACCGAGCCGGACCCACGCCTGGCCCGCAACGCGAAGCCCGGCGACGCAGACCGCATTGAGAAAACCGACTGGGCGCGCAACGCGTATGACGGCGCCCTGGCCTACCTGGACGACCGGCTTGGCCGGCTGCTCGACTCCCTGGCGCATCGGGGCCTCCTCGACCACACCATCGTGATCGTCACCAGCGATCATGGCGAGGAGTTCGGCGAGCACGGCCTGTTCGACCATGGCAACAGCGTGTACCGCCAGGCCACGCAGGTTCCGCTGGTCATCGTGGCGCCGAGGGTCCCGGCGGGTGGCACCGCCGCCGCGCCGGTGTCCCTGCGCGACCTTCCGCGCACGATCCTGGACCTGGCCCTCGGCCGGGTGGACTCCACGTTCCCGGGACGGTCGCTCGCGCGGTTCTGGACCGGGTCGGACACGATGCCCGACGATCCCGTGCTTTCCGAGGTGCGGAAGGTGATCCGGCAGCCGGAGTGGTATCCTGCCAGCCAGGGCGACCTCGCCGCCGTTATCAGCGGACGGTACCGCTACATCCGGAACCTCGGCAGCGGGACGGAAGAGCTCTACGATATCGAAACTGACCCGCTCGAGGCGCGGGACCTCGCGGATTCGGCAGCAGGCCAGGCGGTGTTGCCGGGCCTGCGGGCCGTGCTCGCAGCTGCCCGTCACGCTCCGGCGATCACGGCCGCCGGGCAGCACTCCGACACCGTCAGGGGAGAACCACGATGACTTCGAGCGCCGACCATGCGGGCGTGCGTCCCTGGGACCACCTGTTCGCGGCGCTGGGAATCGGGGTCGCCACCGGGCTCACCGAAGTGCTGGTCGTTGAGCTCCGGTGGAGCGTATTTCACCAGTTCGTCTGGACCGGAACGGACATGATCTGGATGGTACCGCTCTACTACGTCGGGGTTTTCGCGGGACTCGGGGCGGGAGCCGCACTGCTCGCCGCCGTGCTTGGCCGGCGCTGGCCGCTCGCGCTCACGGTGGGGCTCGCCACGGGCCTCATGGGGCTCTCCCTCCTGTTCCTGCTATTCTGGTTCCGCCTGCAGGTGATCGCGCTCCTCCTGCTGTCGCTCGGGATCGGCATCCAGGTGGGCCGGGCTGTGCACCGGCACACCCTGCCTTTCGCCCTCCGGGTACGCCGGCTGATGCCGCTCGCGGCGGCCGTCGTCGTCCTGGCGGCGGCGGGAAGGCCGGTCATCCAGGCATATCGCGAACAGCAGGATGTGGCCGGTCCCCGGAGGGTGGGGGCGGATGCCCCGAATGTCCTACTCATCATCCTGGACACGGTGCGCGCAGCTTCGCTGAGCCTGTATGGCTACGAGCAGCCGACCACACCGGCCCTCGAGCGGTGGTCCGGGCGGGGCCTGGTCTTCGACCGGGCGATCGCGACGACGTCATGGACCCTGCCCTCCCACGCCTCCATGTTCACCGGGTTCTACCCGCCTGACCTCTCGACCGGCTGGAAGCACCCGCTGGATAACGAGCGACGGACGCTCGCCGAGGTCTTTCGCCAGGCGGGCTACCGCACCGGGGGCTTCACCGCGAACCTGCTATACACCACCCGGGAATCCGGGGTCTCCCGGGGCTTCGCGCGTTATCGCGACTACAAGGTCTCCGGGGAGCAGTTCGCGAAGAGCACGGCCCTGGGCCAGTGGTGGAACGGGATCCATCGCCGGAATCCGCCGGCCCGGCGCACCTATGACCGGAAGATCGGCACGGAGGTGACCGACCGCTTCCTCCGTTGGTCCGGAAAACCCTCGGGGCGGCCGTTCTTCGCCTTCCTGAACTATTACGACGCCCACATGCCGTTCTACGCGCCGACAGGGTACCGCAAGCAATATTCGAACACCCGTGCGGGCCGCTATGAGGCGAGCATCCGGTTCCTGGACGACCAGATCGACACCATCCTCACGGAGCTTGACCGCCGTGGCGAACTGGACCGCACAATTGTCGTGGTGGCTTCGGACCACGGCGAGCTGCTCGGCGAGCATCACCTGACCGAACACGGAAACGCGTTGTACGACCTTCAGCTCCATGTCCCCCTCGTCATTCTCTACCCCCCGCGGGTTCCCGCCGGCAACCGGATCGAGACGCCGGTGACTCTGCGCGACCTGCCGGCCACGCTGGTGGACCTGGCCGGCATCGGCGGCAATCCGCTCCCGGGTACGCCGCTGCGCGGCGCCTGGGAATCGCCCGGCACCTGGCAGTCGAGCCCGCTGTTCTCCGCGCTCCAGAAGGGTATCAACACCGACACCACCGAGCCGGTGTCGAAGGGGGACATGCACTCGCTGTACACCGATGGTGTGCACTACATCCTGAACGGGGACGGTACGGCGGACCTCTACGACCTGGCCACCGACCCGGGCGAACTCGACAACCTCGCCGCGGACTCCGCCTGGCGCATGCGGCGGGACAGTCTGGACGTTGCGCTGCGGGCGCTGGCGGACTCATCGGCGCGAACGGCCGGGAGCTCCCGGTGACCGGGCGAGGCGGGCCGCGAACGACCACGGATCACGCCGTCCTCGTCCTGCTGGCCATTGTCTGGTTCGCCCTGGCGGCCGGACTCGGCGAGGCGGCGGTGCTCCTGGTGCGCAGGTTCGTCTTTCATCGCTTTACGTGGTCGTCGGTGGATGTCGTCTGGATGGCACCCGTGTCAAACGTCGCCTTCCTGATCGTTCCCGCATTCATCCTCTCGCTCCTGGCTGCCCTGCGCCCCCGCTGGGTGCCACTGCCGCTGCTGGGCGCAGTGCTCGCGCTCTTCACGACGGCGGCACTGGTCGAGGTGGCCGCCAACGGGGCTCTCGCCACCTGGGCGATCGCCATACTCGCCCTCGGCGTGGGTATCCGGCTCGGGAGCCGTCTTCAGGGAGGGAGCGACGGGTTCGTCCGGCTCCTCCGGCACACCACGCCTGCGCTCGCCGGTCTGGTCGTCCTCCTCGCCTTGGCGGTCCCCGGATGGCGTATCCTCCGGGAACGGCAGGCGATGGGCAGGATCGCGCCGTCGGACAGACCGAACGTCCTGCTTGTGATCCTGGATACAGTGCGGGCCGCGTCGCTCGGACTCTACGGCTACAGCCGTCCGACGACTCCCAACCTGGAACGATGGGCGGAGCGGGGCGTCGTCTTCGACGAGGCCCTGGCCCCCGCGCCGTGGACGCTCCCCTCGCACGGAACCATGTTCACGGGCCACTGGCCCTCCGAACTCTCCGCCCGGTGGCACGTCCCGCTGGACGACGAGTTTCCCACGCTGGCGGAAGCCCTCCGTGACGGCGGGTACGTCACGGCCGGCTTCGTCGCCAACCCTTACTACACGACGCGGGAATCGGGTCTGTCCCGCGGGTTCGTGCATTACGAGGCTCTCCCGACCAACGCAATCCAGATCCTCCGCTCCAGCCTGCTGGGCCAGGTGGTCGAGGGGATGGTGTTCCGCCGGCGCTACCATTACGACCCGGAGCGCACCACGCACCGGAGGAGGGCCGCGGAGGTACGGCAGTCGTTCCTGGCCTGGCTGCCGAAGGCAGATGGCCGGCCGTGGTTCGCCTTCCTGAACCTCTTTGACGCCCACAAGCCGTACAACCCTCCAGAGCCGTTCGCGAGTCGCCTCACCGGTGCCGATCAGGAGGTGGACCGGTACGACCAGAACATCCTGTACATGGACCACGAACTCGGGCTGCTGTTCGACGACCTGGAGCGCCGAGGGCTGCTCGACAACACCCTGGTAATCGTCGCGAGCGACCACGGGGAACAGTTCGGGGGCCACACGCTCTTCGGACATGGCAATGGTCTCTACCGCCGGGTGATCCACGTACCGCTCGTGATCCGCTGGCCGGGGCTGGTTCCTGAGGGGGTCCGGGTCGCGCGCCCCGTCACCCTGCGGGACCTTGCCCCCACGATCCTCGACCTGATAGGCGCACCCCGGGGGAGCTTCGAGGGGACACCGCTCCGCCAGGCCTGGTTGCCCGACGGTATCTACGCCGAAACCATTTTTTCCGAGGTGGAGGAAGCGCTCGACCGGCCGGGTGCCCCCGCGTCACTGGGCCCCATGCAGTCGCTCATGGCGGACCATATGCATTACATCCGGCGAGGCGACGGGCACGAACAGTTGTTCGACCTGCGTACGGATCCCCAGGAGTACACCAACCTCGCGGATTCGGCGAGCCGGCTGGCGGTCCTCAAGCGTTTCCGCGAGACACTTCCCTCCTTCTACCCTCCCGCCGCCAGAAAGCTGGCGCGGACGGACAGCACCCCCGAGGCGGACACCCGGTGAGCGTATCAGCCCGCCCGTCGCTTCTCCGGATGGCCGTCTGGGGTGGGCTCGCCTACGGCCTGGTCGAAGCGACCGAGGCCGGGCTCCTCTCGCTCGTGCCTGGAGCCCTCTCCTGGCGGACGGGGAACGCTGCCCAGATCTTCTGGGTCGCGCCGCTCGTGTACCTCGTGGCCTTCGGGCTGGTCGGCGCGGTCGCGTCACTGCTCTCGCGCGCGTGGCGGGGGCCGGCCTGGGACCAGGTCCTCTTCGCGGCCCTGGTCTTCATCGGCGCCTGGCTCGCCGCCAGCCTCCAGGGCCAGATCCTCTCGCCCCTCGCCGCCCTGATCCTGGCCCTCGGCTTCGCCGTCGCCCTCACGCGTCATTACAGCAAGCACGCCACCGCCTGGCAGGGACTGATCCGTCGCACCCTCGTTCCGCTGGCTGCGCTGGTCCTGCTGCTGATGATCGGCATCACCGGGTGGGGCGTCGTGCGCGAGCGGCTGGCCACGGGACGGCTGGCGGCCGGCGCGCACGGCCCCAACGTGCTGCTGATCGTGCTGGACACCCAGCGGGCCGACCACATGTCGCTCTACGGCTACGGCCGACCCACGACGCCTGAGCTTGAGCGCTTTGCCCGCGAGGGGACGGTGTTCGACCGCGCCATCGCGTCGTCCAGCTGGACGCTTCCCACGCACGCCAGCCTGATGACCGGCCGGCCGCTGCACGAACACCGTGCCGGTATCATGCGACGGCCGTGGCTGGACGATCGTTACCCCACCCTGGCCGAGGCCCTGGCGGACAGGGGCTACGTCACGGCGGGGTTCGTCGCGAACACGTTCTGGACCGGTCGCCAGACGCACCTCGACCGGGGCTTCATCCACTACGAAGACTTCTTCGGGAAGCCGGGCGACGCCGTCGCGCGCACGGTGCTGGGCCGGATGCTGGCCTACGACTGGCTCCCCCACGTCGGCCTGCATGACGTGCCGGGCCGCAAATGGGCACCGGACATCAACGGGGACTTCCTGGGATGGCTCGACAGGCAGGATGGTGACCGGCCATTCTTCGCGTTCCTCAATTACTTCGATGTGCATTCCCCGCTCTTCCCCACGGCACCCTTCGCGGGGAAATTCTCGCCGCCGGGCGGAAAGGCCACGTACGACCGCCTGGAGATCGGCGCGCTGGCCGGCGAGATGGAACTTCCACCGCCGGAACAGCTCCGCGCGCTGGTGGACGCGTACGACGAGTCCATCCTGATGCTGGACGCATCGCTCGGGGCGCTCTTCGACTCGCTCCGGACCCGTGGCCTCCTCGACAGTACCATCGTGATCGTCACGGGCGACCATGGCGAGAGCTGGGGCGAGCACGGCCTGATGTACCACGGGCACAGCCTCTATGCCGACCAGATCCACGTGCCCCTCATCATCCGGTGGCCCGGTCGCGTGCCGGCCGGTGAGCGTGTCGCGCGCCCGGTCAGCCTGGACCAGGTGCCCGCGACGGTCGAGGCGCTTGCCGGCGCCAAGGCGCTGGCGCCCGGTCCGGACCTGTTTACCCGGTCCGATGCCCCCGTCACGGCGGAACTGGCCCGACGCTCGGCCGTGCCGGCGGGGTGGCCGGCCTCCCGTGGATCGGTCGCGTCGGTGGTCACGGGGCGTTGGCAGTTCATCCAGGAGGAATCGGGAGCCAGCGAGCTGTATGACATGGCGACCGACCCGCGCCAGCTCCGCAACCTGGCAGGCGATCCGGAGTACGCCGCGCTGGTCGCGGGGTTCAGCGCCGGGCTGCGCCATCGGCTCGGCGGCACTGCACTCTCCTGGCCCGACAGCTCCGCGGCGACGGATCCATGAACTCACCCGGTGGCAGGACGGCTCCGCCCGCCTGGATGACGGTGGTGTGGTCGGCGGCCGCGGTCGCACTCCTCACCGGGGTGGCGGAAGCCGTCATCCTGGCCGTCCGCCGCTTTGCGCTCCACGAGTTCATCAACCGGAGCCGCGATGCGTTCTGGCTGGCGCCGGTGGCCTACCTCATCATGTTCGCCCTGCCCGGACTGGTACTGGCCCTCCTCGCGCGTCGCTGGCCGGAGCGCTGGCGACCCGGCGTCTCGGTCTTCCCGCTGGTGGCCATGGGCGCCATGTCGATCCTCGCCCTCGTCGCGTGGCAGAAGGTCCACCCGCTGGCGCTCGCCCTGCTGGCGATCGGTATCGGGATTCAGGGGGCCAGGATGATCGAGCGACATGCCGCCGGCTGGGCACGTCTGGCCCCGCGGATCACGCTGGTGCTCGGCCTCGGCGTCGGCGCACTGGCCGGATCGATGGTCGGCACGCGCATCTGGCGGGAACGCCTCACGCTGGCTTCGCTGCCCCAGGCGCGGGCAGGCGCACCCAACGTCCTCCTGATCATCCTGGACACGGTGCGGGCCACGGAACTCAGCCTCTATGGGTATCCGAAGGAGACCACCCCGGCGCTCGAGCGCTACGGCCAGAAGGGGGTCGTGTTCGACCAGGCCGTGAGTACGGCCCCGTGGACGCTGCCCTCGCACGCCAGCATCTTCACGGGCCACTACCCTGCCGATCTCTCCACCGGCTGGCGCACGCCGCTCGACGACACGTATCCCGTCCTGGCCGAGGCGTTCCGGAACAGGGGGTACGCGACGGGCGGGTTCGTGGCTAACCTGATCTATGCGACATACGAACACGGCCTCGCCCGGGGATTCGTGCACTACGAGGACCACCCGTTCGGGTGGGGAACCCTGTTCCGCGACGCCACCCTTTCCCGTCGCGTGCTCGACACGCGGACCCTGCGCGAGCTGATCGGCACCGACGAGTCCGCCAACCGGAAGACTGCGCCGATGGTCACCCGCGAGTTTCTCGACTGGCAGTCCCGGACCGGGGGCCGGCCCTTCTTCGCCTTCCTCAACTTCTACGACGCGCACGACCCCTACCTCCCGCCTGAGCCATGGTTCGAGAAGTTCGCGGGCCATCCCCGGTCGAACCGGCTGAGCCCCCTGCGCCGGTTCGGCATGCGGGAGCGTCGGGAACTCGTCACGCCGGACGAGGTGGCCGAGGAGGTCGCCGCCTACGACGGCGCCATCGGGTACATCGACCACACGCTCGATCAACTTTTTGCGGACCTCGACCGTGAGGGCCTCCTGGACCGCACGGTGGTCATCGTGACGGCGGACCATGGCGAAGAACTCGGTGAGCACGGCATCTTCTTCCATGGGCACACGCTCTACATCCAGGCCCTGCACGTGCCGCTGCTGGTGTTCGGGCCCGGCGTTCCCGCCGACCTCCGGGTCGAGCGGCCGGTGAGCCTGCGTGACCTGGCCGCCACCGTGGAGGACATCGCAGGCCTCGGGAGCACGGTGTTCCCGGGTCATTCCCTGGCCAGGACCTGGTCCGGGGCGGACGCCGAGGACAGCCCGGCGCTCTCGATGGTCCAGCGGGGCATCCGGCTTCCTCGCTGGTATCCGGGCGCACTCGGCGACATGCAGAGCCTGGTGGATCACGGCCTGCATGTCATTACACGGCGGGACTCGATGGTGGAACTGTTCGATCTCGTGCAGGATCCCGGCGAGCATCGTGACCTGGCGGGATCCGATACTACCCGAGCCCATCAGATGGAGCGGCTGTTGCGAGACCGATTATCCCTCACGGCGGAGCAGGGCCCATGAACACGCCGTCACGCATCGCGAGTGTGGGCTGGGCCTGCTTTGCCGCGGCCCTCTGCATCGCCCTGGTGAGGTACGTCCACGCCGACAGCTTCCGCACGATGGTGAACGCTCACGGCATGCTGCACCTGGCGGTCATCGGCGAGTTCCAGGGGCCGGCCGACCTGCATCGCCCCCTGAACCCGTTCTATGCGGGCGAGCCCATCCCGTACTACTGGTTCTACCATTATGTCCTGGCCATGATCGCCCGGGCCACCGGGTTGAATCCGCTGTATGCCGTGGAGGTCCTGGTCGGGATGTCACTGGTTGGCCTGTGGGTCGCCGGCGCCCTGCTCGGACGGCGCCTCTTCGGCAGCCTCTCGGGTGGGCTCTTCGTCGGCCTCCTTGCAATCGCCGGGACCAACGTGCTCGGAGGCTGGAGGTTTCTGGCGCTCCTCGCGCTCGGAAACCGGCCGCCCCCGGATACGGGCGTCTACCTCTGGGGGTTGGCCCACCCGATGATCACGATGGCTCGAATTTCGGACCGGAGCAGCCTCTACGGTCCGCTCACGAGCTTCTTTCTCAACGTGACGTCGCGACCGGTCGGCCTCGCCCTTCTGCTGATCCTCATCTGGTGCCTGGCCAACTACCTGACAACCGTACGGATGCGCTGGGCGGTCGCCACAGGGGGGGTGGCCGCCCTGGGCTCCGCCCTGGCGCCGATGGTCGGCCTGCCGGCCGGGCTGTCCCTCGCGGCGGGGCTGGGCGCGGTGGCGCTGATGCCCGCCGCCCTGCGTGTCGGACTCCCGCTCGTGGAGAATCGTCGCCCCTGGCTGCTGGCCGCCGGTGCGATTGTGGCGGGTCTGCTGCTGGGCAGTCCGACCTACTACCACCTCTTTGCCCGCGCCGGTGGCGGCGGCATTGCCCTGGGCCTCCGGCGGGAGGTGCTGGTGGCGGTGATCGCCAGCGCCGGGCCGGTCGTGGCGCTGGGCCTCATCGGCGCCTGGCGCTCCACCGGCCCGGTGCGGCAATTCATGGTCGCCCTGCTCATCGCGACGGCCCTGCAGCTCCTCGCCGCGCTGGTGATCATCCTGCCGCGGGGGAATGATTCCAATTTCTTCCACGCCGCGGGCTTCCTGATTGCGCCTGCGGCGGCGGCGGCCCTTGTCCCGGCCGCAAGCTGGAACTGGGGACGGCGGGTCCTCTGGAGCATCGCGATTGTGGTCTGCTTTTCCATCTCCTCCGCCGTCGTCCTGCTGTCCTACCTGGACCGTCCGCCGATTCCGGCGGTGATGGCCGATGGTGGCCTGGCCCGCCAGCCGGCTGACGGGCCCCTGGCCAGCGCGTACCACTGGATCCGGACGAACGCGGAACCGGATGCCATGATCATCGCCGACCCGGGGCGCCCGATCCTCACGGCGATGGGCAACCAACCCGAACTGCCCGTCATGACGGGGCATCCACTGTTCACCGCCTACCTGGACAGCTACATGGTGGACGCCAACCCGGACGCGCCCCGACGCGTGGCCATTGCCGCGGCGGCGGTCGAGGGGGACAGCCTGACGCCGGAAGACATGCGCTATGTCGCGGCACTTGACCGGCCGGCCTACATCTTCATTCTCCATGGCGATGACCTGTCGCGCCGCAACCGCCTCAGAGCACGCTATGGCCCGGCGGTATTCGCCGCCGACTCGGTCCAGCTCTACCGTTACCCCCGGAGATAATGTTGTCCACTACGCCCATGAGCCGCTCACGCGCCCGGATCGCCAGCGACCTGCGTGCGCAGCGCGAGATTCTCCGCGAGATCATCGACGCCTACGACTCCACACTCGTCCGCGCCTACTGCAAGGTGCGGTTCATGATCATCAACATCAACATCCTGCACATGCTCCAGCTCTGCCTGCGCCGCAAGCAGCACGTGCTGGAGATCGGGTGCGGATTCGGCCTGTTCGGCCTGTATTTCGCGGCCAGGAATCCGGGCCTGGTCTATCAGGGATTCGACCTCGACGAGGGTCGCATCGCCATGGCGCGTCGCGCGGCCGCGCGCCTGGGACTCGACAACGTCCAGTTTGAAGTCGGAGATGCCTGCGGTGACCTGCCACTGGACACGACCTACGACGGTATCCTGATGATGGACCTGCTGCACCACATTCCCGACACGGGCAAACGGCACCTTATCGAGAGTGTACTCCCCCGGCTGGAGCCGGGCGGGCACCTGGTCATCAAGGACATCATGCGGCAACCGGCCTACAAACTTGGCTTCACCTGGCTGCTCGATGTACTGATGACGCGGAGCTTCGACATGTGGTACTGGACCGCCGATCAGTTCCGCGGACTGGTCGACGCGTCGTTCAGCATGGAGGCGTATCCGATCACCGACTGGCTCCCCTATCCCCACGTCGTGTACCTGTTCAGTCGTGGAGCGCCCGACGACGCGCGGCCGGCGCGATGACGCCTCCTTCGCCGCCTCCGATGGACCTGGACGGATTCATCCGGCGGTGCGGGCTCGGAATCGTCTTCTGCGCGGCCCTGCTCGTGCCGATCTCTTTCGGGATCGCTCCCTTCACGCCGCTGGGCGTGCGCCAGCCGGAGGAGATCCTCATGTTCGGCCGCCTCCTGGAGGCCGTCCACCTGACGGCGAGGCCCGGTGGGGTGTTGAATGGATGGCTCACCGGCGACTCCATACTCGCGTCTCCCCCGATACGCGCGGCCGCCTATCTCCTGCCCGTCGTCGGCACGACGGTTCTGTTCATCCTGGCGCTGCGGGCGCTGGTGATGCACCGCCGGCTGGTCACGACCGACACCTCCAGAATGATCTTCCGGACCGCAGCAGCCGTGGCACTGCTCGGCATCCTGGCCTATCCGATGTTTACCAATGACTTCTGGCTGTCCATCGGTTGGGGACGCATGGTGGCGAGCGGGCATAATCCCTACTACGAGACCTTTACGGTCGACGCGCTGCGAGGCGTGCCGCGCCAGGACTACGGGGACCTGATGACCTACGGGCCGCTCTGGGCCGTGCTCAACGGCGGCCTCGCGATCGTGGCGGGCAGCTCTGTCTTCCTCGGCTACATGCTGGGCAAGGGGGTGCTGGTGGTCGCGTGGCTGGCAACGATGCTGCTCATCGGCCGTATGGCACGGGCGCAGGGCTACGAGGCATCCGCCGCCATCGCAATGTGCATTTTCGGCTGGATGCCGATGTCGTCGGAGATGGCCATCATCGAAGGTCACAACGACATCGTCATGGTCGCCCTGTTCACTCTCTGGCTGTACCTGGTGTTCCGGGAGCGGTTCCGGTTGTCGCCGTTCGCGCTGGCGGCCTCGGTGCTTATCAAGTATGTCAGCGCCCCGTTTGCCCTGCTCGATGCCCTGGCCCTGTATCTCCGGCGGGCCTCCCGCCGGGCCTATCTGGCCTCGGCCCTCGGCGCGACAGCCGTCATGCTGCTTGCCTTCCTCCCCTTCTATCGCGGCCCGGGAATGTTCGAGGAAGCAGCCCGGATGCGTGGCTGGGTCTTCTGGACCCCTGCCACGACGGTCCGGGACCTGGCCGCACTCGCCGGCCTGCGGCTCAACACCGCCCTTCTGACCAGGGCGGTCGAGGCCCTGCTGGGCGCCGGCCTGCTGGTGACGGTCATCCGCTACTGCCGGCAGCCCGAGTTCCTCCGGCTCGTCTCCGTCGTCCTGGCGGGGTTCGCCCTGATCCTCCTCGCCGGTGTCGGCCACGTCTGGCCCTGGTTTGCCATCTGGCTGCTGCCGGCGGCCGCCCTGCTCTGGCGCTCCCCGGCCGCCTGGGCCGCGTTCGCGTTCTGTCTCATGATCCCGGTCCTGAACCAGGGATGGTATCTCGAGCGTGACTGGGCGCTGCGCCCGCTGCTGGGGATCCTCCTGTATGCCGGCACCGCAGCCGGATTCCTCGTGCTGTGGCGCTGGATGCCCACCCAACTCAGGGAACGGACATGAGCCGATACCCGATGGCCGCTGCCCTCGTACTGAGCGTGGCCGCCCTGGCCGTCTCCCGCCCCACGGGCATCCGCCAGGCCATCCGTGACCTGCGTGATGCGCTCCACGGCCAAGGACCGGCCCTCCTCGGCGCTCTGGCAATGGCCGGCATCACGATGCTGCTGGCCGCGCGATACATCGACGTCGGGACCGAAGCCTCCTATTTCGTGGCGAGCGCGGTGGCCTGGGTGGCACTGGCGGTGCTCTTCCTCCGCTTCGACGCCCTCGCCGCACGCATTGCGCGGTTCACCGGGACGCTCCGGCCGTTGACGATCGCCCTGGCCGGCATGATCCTCGCCCTCGCCGCGGGACTGCTGGTCCTGCAGAACTTCCCCCACGTCTCCGACGAGGTCGCCTACCAGTTTCAGGCCCGGGCGCTGGCCCACGGCCAATTGTATTTCCCTGCGCCCTCCCCGGTTGATGCCTGGACCTTCATTCATACGTTCGTGGACGGGGACCGGTGGTACGGGATCATGAATCCGGGGTGGCCCCTGTTCCTGGCGGCGGGATACGCGGTGCACGCGCCGTGGCTGGTGAATCCGCTTCTCGGGGCGCTCGCGATTCTCGCCTTCGCGGGCTTCTTCCGGGAGACGGCCCTCGACCGCCGCACCAGCCGCCTCGCGCTGGCCCTGCTCACGGTTTCGCCGTTCGTCCTGTTCATGAACGGCACCTACATGTCGCACCCGGCCAACCTGCTGCTGTTCGGTCTCTTCTGCTGGACCTGGGCGCGGATGCTCGCCACCCGGAGCCTCGGGTGGGCGGCCGTCGCCGGGCTCGCCGTCGCGCTCAACCTGCTGGTCCGCCCGGTGGACACTGCGGCCGTGACCCTTCCGTTTGCCATTCAGGGACTGGTCCGCCTGTGGCACGACCGCCGCCTGGTCCTGCCGGCGCTGGTGACGGGTTTGCTTGCGACGGGCGGTATCGCCGGCACGCTTGCGTACGACCGAGCGCTGACCGGCGACCCGATGCAGATGCCGGTCACGAAGTACTTCGAGGCGCGGAACCCGAACGAACGCTTCGGTATCGGGTTCGGCGACGACATGGGCACGAAGATGCACGGCGACGAATGGCCGGGCTTCCATCCCCCTGACGCCGTGCGGGTTACCGCCTACCGTGTGGTGCAGTTCGCGAGGGACGTCTACGGCCTCCCGCTGCTGGTCTTCGCCCTGCCCTTCCTCGCCTGGCAGCGGCGCCGATCCCTGTTCGACGAGTGGACGCTGATGCTGACGGCCTCCGCGATGGCCCTCGCGGGCGTGTACTTCTTCCATTTCTACCATGGCATTGCGTACGGGTCGCGCCACCTCTACCTCGCGCTGCCGGCCCTTGCGGTCCTGCTCGCCCGGCTGGTCGAGGGCCGGCCGGGGGCAGATGGCGGCTCGGGCGCCCCGCGGGTGGCCGCCGCGGCGCTGGCCGCGCTCCTCGCACATGTGGCGCTATTCGCGCTGCCGCCGCTGGTCCGGGAATACGGTGACAACTACCGCGGATCTTCCGCGATCGTCCGCCGGGAGGTCAAGCGCCGGCATCTCGACCACGCCCTGGTTCTGGTGCAGCCGGGCGACTGGGCCTGGAAATCCACGTTTCCGCTGAACGCCTACCCCCTGGAACAGAGTCGAATCCTCTTCGCGCGGGACCTGCCAGGTATACACGACGCCATTCTCGACGCCTGGCCTGGACGCGAGCTCTGGACGCTGTCGATCACAAAGGGCAAGGTGCAGCTGGAGCCCGCCAGGTGAGACATGCCGGAGGAAAGTTCCTGCTGACTCTGGCGACCAGCCTGCTGTGCTGCCGACAGGCTCCGGCCCAGCGTGCTGCCGTGCCGAATCTCCGCACGGAGCTGGTCGCTACCATCGGCGGCAGCCGGGACGACATGGCCCGGGACGTCGCCTGGGACCGGCAAGGAAACCTCTACGTGGCCGGGAGCACGCAGAGCCCGGATTTCCCGACCACCGACGGCAGCGTCCTCCAGGGACCAAGCGACGCCTTCATCGTGAAGCTGGGTCCCGACGGCTCCGTCCGCTGGTCCCGGCTGATCGGTGGCAGCGGGTACGAGCGCATCTATGGCCTGGAAGTGGCGCCGGATGGATCAGTGTATGCCGTGGGCCGCGCCGGCGGCGATTTTCCCGTCACACCAGGCGCGCTGCAGACGAGGTTTGCCGGTGGCCGCGAGCCCGGGGCAGGCTATGGGGAGCAGGATGGGTTCATCTGCCGACTGGCCCCGGAGGACGGGGCCATCCGCTTTTGTTCCTGGTTCGGCAACGAAGACCACGTCCCCATCCGCGACATTGCCATCGATGCCGCCGGTGATCTCTATATCGTCTCATCCGCGGAGACCGGAACCTTCCCCGCCGCCTGGTTCGCCCATGCCCTCCAGCCGGAGCGTGCCGGCGGGCGAGACGCACTGCTCGCGAAAGTCCGGGGCGACGGCACGGCGGTCTTGTGGGCGACGTGGCTCGGTGGATCGGGCAACGAGGGCAACACCAACACCGTGCGGGTAGACAGTACAGGCGTCTATGTCGCCCTGTATACCCGCTCGCCGGACATGCCGGCCACCGGGTTCGGCCGGGCCAAGCATGGCGACTCCGATGTCTTCGTGGCAAAACTGTCTCTCGACGGGTCCCGCCTGCTCTGGGGGAATTACGTGGGTGGCTCGGGATATGAGAGTGCCGAAACGCACCAGCTCGCCGTTGGTCCTGACGGCTCGGTGTTTGTTACGGGCCCCACCACTTCGCGGGACTTTCCGGTCACGCCGGGCGCCTGGCAGACCCGGCCCGGCAGTGCGGGATACCGGCGCCCGGATGCCTTCCTGGCCGCCATCGCGCCGGATGGCAGCCGGCTCCTTGGGGCTACCTACCTGGGCGGAAGCCGGGCAGACTGGTCGGAGGGAATCGACGTGGATGGGCTGGGGCGCGCATATGTGACGGGAGGGACCAAGAGCGGGGACTTCCCCGGCCTCCGGCGCCAGCGGACCGAAGATGATGTCTGGGTCGCAGTAACGAGTGCCCGCATGGATGGTCTGCTCGGCGGTGCGCTCGTCGGAGGAACCATGCCAGAGCGCGGGCGGTCCGTCGCCCTGAGTGCCGACGGCCGGATCGCCATCGGTGGACACTCGGCATCCCGCCCGGGAACTGCGCTCCTGCGACAGCACCCCGCACCATCCGGAGATGACGATGCTCTGGTCGTGATCTTCGCCCCCTTGCCCTGAACGGGTATCACACCGTAAGTATCTGTGACATAATGATTTAACATCATGGCTGGCGGCTGCAGGCCTGTGTGCCGCGAATTGCATGCGGTGGAACGAAGCTTGCTTCACTGAATCGGTAACCAACGATCCACCGCCGAGAGATGATGTCCAGATTCCGCCTCGCCGGGGCCGCAGTGCTCGCCCTGGCGGCCATCCTGATTCCCGCCGACGGCCTGGCCGTGGCGATGGCGTCCCCCGCCCTCGTCGGTACGGTTGCGTCCGGGTTCTGGATCTTCAAGGGAATCCTGGCACTCCTCGCCGTGCTGGCCGCCTTCTGGGGGATGCTCCCGCTCGAGCGCGGTGCCCCGCTCGTGGACCTGCCGGAGCCGGCCGCTTTCTCGAGGGCAGAGCTCTGGGCAGCATTCGGGTTCGTCGCCGTGGGAGTCCTCCTCCGGCTGACCGATCTCGGGACCGGTCTCTGGTATGATGAGATCGAGACCCTCGTGAATTACGTCCGGCTCCCGCTGGGCCAGATCCTCACGACCTACGACAGCCAGAACAACCACCTCCTCTACTCCGTCCTGGCACGCCTCTCGTTCCTCTCGTTCGGCGAGTCGAACTGGGCACTCCGCCTTCCCGCGGCCCTCCTGGGCATTGCGAGCCTGTGGGCGGCCTGGCGCTTCGCCCGCCGGGCCGGCAGCCGGATGGAGGCGATGCTGGTCCTGGCGCTGCTCACCTTCAGCTACCAGCACGTCTGGTTTTCCCAGAACGCCCGCGGCTACACCGGCCTGCTGCTCTGGTCGCTGGTGGGAAGCCTGGCCTTCCTCGAGCTGCTGGCCGGACGCCCGGAACGGCGCGGCCGGATGGTGCTGCTCTACGCCGTGGCGATGGGCCTGGCGAGCTGGACCCATGTGACCGGCGCGTTCGTGGTGATCGCTCATGCCCTCATCTGGGCCGCCCTGGCGGCGCGGCGCGGGGACCGCGGCCGGCTTGCCCCGGCCCTCGCGATCGGGCTGTCCGCCTTCCTGACGCTGCTGGTGTACGCCCCGGTGCTGCCCCAGCTGGTGCACACCGTGCTCACGCCCACCATGGAGGGGACCGCCACGGCGTGGAAGAGCCCGCTCTGGATGGTCGCCGAGACGATGCGGGGACTGAGCCGGGGGCTTCCCGGCGGCATGGTGAGCCTGATACTCGGCGGGGTGGTGCTGGCCGGCGGGCTCGTGAGCTGGTGGCGCCGCAACCGCGCGGTCGCGGCCATGCTGGTCGTTCCCGTGCTGGTGACGGCCTGTCTCATGTTCGTCGTCGCCCACAACCTCTGGCCCCGGTTCTTCTTCTTTGCCGCGGGCTTCGCGCTGATGATTGCGGTGCGGGGGGTGTTTGAGGCGGTCCGGGCCGTGCTGCCCGGCGCCAACGCCGTTCCCGCCACGGCGGCGCTCACCCTCGTGATCCTGGGCAGCGTGCTCGGGGTCCGGCGGGCGTGGGGGCCGAAGCAGGACTACGAGGGGGCCGCGCGTTACGTGACCTCGATGGCGGGGCGGGATGATGCCGTCGTCTCGGTGGACCTCACGGCATACCCGTACACCCGGTACTACGGGACCACGTGGCCCTCGGTTGACAACCTCCAGACGCTGGAGGAGATTGAGCGCCGGCACCGGAAGACCTGGCTGCTCTATACCTTTCCGATCCGACTCTCGGCCGTACATCCCGACATCTGGAACCGGTTGCAGAGCCGCTACGATACGGCGGCCGTCTTCCCCGGTACCGTCGGCGGTGGCGCGGTCGTGGTGATGGTGTCCCGATGACTTCCCTGCTCCAGAACGAGGGCCCCGGCGTGATCGAAGAAGTGCTGGACGAGCATCGTGTGGCCATCGACAATGCCGTCTCCGTGGTCATCCCCGCATTCAATGAGGGCGAGCACGTCGCCGACCAGGTCCGGGAGGTCCAGCGGGTGCTCCGCGAGACCGGGTGGAAGTTCGAGATCATCGTGGTGGACGACGGCTCGACCGACGGCACCGCGGAGGCGGCCGCGACCACGGGGGCCAGGGTGCTGCGCCGCAACCGGAACCGCGGGTATGGCGCGTCGCTCAAGCTCGGGATTCGCGAGTCGGCCTACGACTGGATCCTGATCACCGACGCCGACGGGACCTATCCCGTCGAGGCGATTCCCGGCATGCTCGAGCAGAGCCGCGGGCAGGCGATGGTGGTGGGCGCGCGAACCGGCTCCACCGTGAAGATCCCGCTGGTCCGGCGCCCCGCGAAAGCGTTCCTCCGGTGGCTGGCCAGCTACCTGGCCGGGCAGAACCTGCCGGACATCAACTCGGGCCTCCGGCTCATGCGGAAGGACCTCGTCCGGCGGTACGAGCACCTGCTGCCCTCGGGCTTCTCCTTCACCACGACCATCACGCTGGCGTCGGCCTGCAACGACCATGACGTCCTGTACGTGCCCATCGACTACCATGCCCGGCTCGGGCAGTCGAAGATCCGGCCGCGGCACGCGTATGACTTCCTGCTCCTGATTCTGCGGACGATCGTCTTCTTCAACCCGCTCAAGGTGTTCATCCCGGCAGGCGCCGTCCTTGCCGTCGCCGGGATCGCGAAGTTCATCTACGACGTCACCCTGGACAACCTGTCCGAGAGCGCGGTCCTGGCGCTGCTGGGCGCGCTCATCGTCTGGGCGGTCGGCCTGCTCGCCGACCAGAACGCCCGCATCGCGATGCACCGGTGAAGCTCTGGCTGAAGGTCGCGGTCAGCGCCGTCCTGCTGACCGTCATCCTGCTCATCCTGCCGTGGTCCGACGTCTGGGCCTCGCTGACGCGTCTGCCTCCAGGCGTCTGGCTTGGCGTGCTCGGCGGCTTCCTGGCCGGGCACCTTCTCGGCGTCTTCAAGTGGCGGCTCTTCGTCAACGCGGGGCGTGCGGCGCTCGCCCCGGTGGACGCGGCCCTGTGCTACAGCGCCGGCCTGTTCGCCAACCTGTGCCTGCCGAGCATCGTGGGCGGGGACGTCCTCCGCGCCGCCCTGGCGGGGCGCATCAGCCGCCGGCCTGAGGCTGCGATCTGGGGCGGCGTCATGGACCGCGCCACCGACGTGGCCTCCCTCGGGATCCTGGTCGCCGCCGGGGGGCTCGGCTCGCGCGGGGCACTGCCCGGCTGGGGCGGTCCGGTGCTCACGGTCCTCGCGGTGGTCGGCACGGGGGTGGCCCTCGTCTTCCTGCCGCTCGCGCTCCGGCGGCCGCTTGCCCGGTGGCCGGCCCGTTTCCGCCGCCCCATCGGGCGGAGCCTCGTGGCGATGCGACGCCTCGTGCGCCGGCCCCGCTTTGCGGCGGCCGGCCTGCTCATGTCGCTCACCATCCAGGGAAGCTTCGTCCTCCTCAATGCCTGGCTCGGGCGCTCCATCGGCATCGACGTGCCGCTGGCGGTATGGTTCCTCGCCTGGCCGCTGGCGAAGGTCGCCGGCCTCATGCCCATCAGCCTGGGCGGACTGGCCGTGCGCGAGGCAAGCCTGGCCGCCATCCTGGTGCCCTTCGGCGTCCCGGCGGCTCGCGCCGTCGTCTGCTCGCTCCTCTGGCAAACCGTCCTGATTGTGGGCGGCCTCGCCGGCGGCCTGGTGTGGCTCCTGCTCTCGCGCCGCCGCCAGCGCCGCAATGGCACCGTCGGCACGATCACGCCGTCCATCGTCGCCCAGGGACGGGGCCATGCCTGAGCCGCGGATCGTCATCCTGGGCGCAGGCCCCGCCGGCCTCGGTGCCGCCTGGCAGCTCGCCCGTCAGGACCGCGCGAAAGTCACCGTCATTGAACGGAACCCCGTGGTGGGGGGCAATGCGGGCAGCTTCGAGCTGGAGGGGCTCAGGGTGGATTACGGGAGCCACCGGCTTCATCCGTCAAGCGACTCGCGCATCCTGGCCGATATCCGTGCCCTTCTCGGCGAGGACCTGCTGGACCGGCCGCGCCACGGCCGGATCCGCCTCCGCGGCAGCTGGATCCACTTCCCGCTCAAGCCGGTGGACCTCGTCCTCCGGATCGACCCGGAGTTCGCGCTCGGCTCCTTCGGCGACATGGTCCGCAAGGCATTTGGACGGAAGCCCGACGAGGGCAACACCTTCGCCTCGGTGCTGATGGCCAACCTCGGCCCAACGATCTGCCGCGACTTCTATTTCCCGTATGCCTGGAAAATGTGGGGCCGTGACCCTGAGTCCCTGTCTGGCATCCAGGCGAGGCGGCGGGTCTCGGCCGGATCATTCCTGAAGCTCATCCGGAAGGTGCTGAGCGCGGTGCCCGGCCTCAAGCCGCCCGGCGCCGGCCGCTTCTTCTACCCGCGGCAGGGCTTCGGCCAGATCAGCGAGGCGTACGCCGACGCCGCCCGGAAGGCCGGCGCCGACCTCCGGCTCGGGACCAGCATGACGGGTCTCGAGCCGCCCGCAGGACCGGACCAGCCCTGGCGGGTGACCGTGAAGAACGGGGACCGGGAGGAGCGCCTCGAGGCGGACTACGTCTGGTCCACCATCCCGATCACGATTCTCGCCCGTGCCATGGGCGACCGCGTGCCGGCGGAAGTGAAGGCGGCGGCCCGGGACATCAGCTACCGCTCCATGATCCTGGTCTACCTGGTGCTGGACCAGGACCAGTTCACGCCGTTCGACGCGCACTACTTTCCGGGCCGCGACATCACGATCACCCGCCTGTCGGAGCCGAAGAACTATGCGGCGCGCCGGGAGCCGGAGGGCCGGACCATCCTGTGCGCCGAACTGCCGTGCAGCATGGACGACGACGTCTGGGGCATGGACGACGCCGCGCTCGGTGAGCGGGTCGCGGGCGACCTGGCCCGGGCGGGCATCCCGCTGGAGCGGCCGCCGGTGGCGGTCCACACCCGGCGGCTGCCCCAGGCCTACCCGATCTACCAGCAGGGCTACGAAGTCCCCTTCGGGACGCTGGATGCGTGGGTCGAATCCCTCCCACGGATGCTCAGCTACGGTCGGCAGGGCCTCTTCGCCCATGACAACACGCACCACGCCCTCTACATGGCGTACGCCGCCGTGGAATGCCTGACCAATGGAACGTTCGACCAGGACCGGTGGGCGCGGTACCGGGAAGAATTCACTCGACACGTGGTGGAGGACTGACGCTGTGCCAATACGATTCGGAGTGGTGGGAGCCGGTGTGATCGGGCAGTTGCGGGCACAGACCATCCGGGCGAACCCGGCCACGGTGCTGGCGGGTGTGGCCGACCCCGCCCCCGACCAGGCGAAGCGCGCGGTGGAGGGCTCGGGCGCCACCGCCTGCCGCTCGATGGACGAGTTGCTCGCGCTGCCCGGACTGGAGGCGGTCATCGTGTCGTCGCCGGTGCAATTCCATGAAGAGGCCGTCCTGAAGGCCTTCGATGCCGGCGTGCACGTGCTCTGCGAGAAGCCGCTGTCCAACACGGTCGACTCCTGCCGCCGGATGGTCGAGGCGGGCCGGAAGGCCGGCCGCGTCCTGGCCACCGGGTTCAACCACCGCTATTACCCCTCCATGAAGTTCCTGAAGCAGGCAATCGACGCGGGCCGTATCGGGGAGCTGGACCACGTCCGGGTCTTCGGCGGTCACGACGGGCTGCACAACTTCCGCGCGGACTGGCAGTACAAGTCGCCGGAGAGTGGCGGCGGCGCCATGATGGACGTCGGGATCCACATGACCGACCTGGCGCGCTATGTCCTGGGCGAGGTCAGCGACGTCTATGGTGTGGCCACGAACCGGGTCTGGGAGGTGCCGGGATCGGAGGACAACGCCATGGCGATCTTCCGAAGCCCGTCAGGCGTGACCGCCGTCTACCAGGCGACCTGGACCGAATGGAAGGGCTACGGGTTCTTCGTCGAGGCCTACGGCAACCGCGGGATGGTGCGCGGGTTCTACGCCCCGATGCGCAACGTGCTCATCACGCAGGAAAAACCGGGCGGTCCGCGGCGGAAGGAAACGAAGTACTATCCCGAGATCATGGTGCGCGAGAAGCTCCGGAGCTGGACCTCCACCGCGCTGCTGTCCTTCCAGGACGAACTCGCGGACTTCCTGCGAATGGTGGAGGGAGAGCGTACCGCACTGGCGGACGGTGTCGCCGGTTTCCGTGCGGTCGAGATCGCGAACGCCGTCTATGAGAGCAGCACCAGCGGCGCCCCGGTGAAGCTCTCGGAGATCTGAGCGGCCCCATGCGTCTCTCCACCGCCACCAGGATCTTCCTGACGGTCGCACTGGTCTACACGATCCACTTCGCGACCAACGTGGTGCGGGAGACCTACCTGGGCATTGCGCTGGGAGAGGACGCGATCCGTCCGCGTGGACCCGTACCTCGGGCTCCATCCGGACCTGTTCGAGATCGAGGGGCGCGGGGCGTACATCAACAACAACCCCGGCGCCTCCATGCTGGCGGCCATCCCCTACGCCGTCGCCCGGCCGTTCATCAGCGGCCTGCTGGAGCTCAAGCCGGAACTCGCCCGGCCGAAGCCGCCCTCCACCTACGACGACCCGCGCCCCAACCGGACGACGTTCTTCAACGAAGCCCGGGCAAGGGGGCTCGACGTGAAGCTGGGGCTGGCCGCGGTTGCCATGCACCTGGGGCTGATGGTCCCGCTGGCAGGGCTGGCCGCGGTGGTCGTGTTCCGCTTCCTCGGGGCCCGCCTCGGCGACGAGCGCCAGGCTCTCTGGCTCGCACTGCTGTACGCCTTCGGGACGCCCATCTTCTTCCGGTCGGCCTTCCTGAACCAGAACGCCCTCGTGGCGCATGCGGTGCTGTTCGGCTTCGTCACCCTCGCCGAGCCCCCGCCGGGCGCCCGGGGGTCACCGCGCCGCGGCGGACTGACGGTCCTGGGCGGCATGCTCCTCGGCGTGGGCATCCTCTGCGACTACTCCGCGGCGCCGGTTGTCCTGGCATTCGGGCTCTGGGTCCTGCTGCGCGCCTGGAGGGACGGGGGCGCAAAGGGCGGGATCGAGGAGGCACTCCGATTCAGTGCCGGAGCCGCCGTTCCGATCGCGATCCTCTTCCTCTACCAGTACCTGGCGTTCGGTAACCCGTTCCTGCCCGCCCAGACGTACATGCCCGATACCGAGCTCAGCGTCCGGGGCTGGCACGGGTTCACGTGGCCGACGATACGGCTCCTGGCCGGCAACATGCTCGACCCGCGGTACGGGCTGCTGGCGTTCTGCCCCATGCTCGCCGCCGCAATCGCCGCGCCCTGGCTACGCCGCCGCCCGGGGCTCCTGGCCCGCGATGAGCTGGCGCTCGTCTTCGGCGCGACACTCGGCCTCTGGCTCTTCAGCAGCGCCGTCCAGTTCGCCGCCCTGCAGTGGAACACGGGCGTGCGCTACATGATCCCGGCCGTCCCGCTGCTCTTTCTGGCGCTCGTCCCGGTGCTGCTCCGCCTGCCGGGCTGGGCGCGCTGGGCGCTCGTCATCCCGACCGTGGCCATCTCCTGGAGCGTGGCCATGGTCCGGGAGGATGTCCCCACCTCCCTGCTGCATGTCTTTTTCCGGGGATTCGAGCTGCCGTGGCTCACCGTGCTGCAGAAGACCGCCGGCGCCTACCTGCCATTCCTGGAACAGGGCGCCGATCCAATTGCGATTTTCGTCCTGACGGGAGTCGTTATCTGGCTGGTCTGGCAACGAAACAGCGTAAGCGGTGAGCGGTAAGCGGTGAGCGGAAAAAACAAACAGCGTGAGCGGTGAGTGGTAAGCGGTGAACGGTGAATGTGAGGGTTGACGCCGTGAGCGGTGAGCGGTATCATCACTGTGAGTTCACCGTCATGACCCACCTGCTCGGCACGATGTCAACCGCTGCAAATCCGTTCACCGCTCACCGCTTACCGTTTACGCTTTTTCCTTGCCAACCGCCCACCCCACCACAAATCCCAGCAGCACCAGCACTACTCCCGCCACCGCCCGCTTCGGCGTGACAGCCTGCTTCAGCCGGCCGATGATGGTTCCGCTCCCGGGGTCGGGCGCGGTGATGGCCCGGTAGGTCTCAGGGGTGAAGTGGCCCGAACTGAATTCGGCCAGGGTCTTCACAGCCACGTTCACGTCCGGCCCGTTCACGCTGACAAAAAGAAAATTGTCGAACTGGGACGAGAGCATCCGGCTCGACTCGAAGGCCCGCAGCACGCCCAGGGTGGGCTGGCCCTCCATGGAACTCTGGAGATAGCGCACGCCGTCCTTCTCCCGGGTGCTGAATTTCATCGGGCCGTAGTCGCCGGTGAAGACGTCCCTCACCTTCCCCGCCGCCAGGATCGGATGCACCACACGCCACCACTGCGTGCTGTCCGGCTCCCACCAGAGCAGGTGATGCATGAAGACGAACGCGTGCCGGTACGCCGAGGTGTCGGCGAGCTGTGCCCTGAGGAAGGCAAGCTGGTCCTCGGCCAGGCGACGGGTGCGGATGTACGGGTTGTGCCGCGTGTCGCTGTCCGCCGGAATCCAGGCGCTGGAGAGCAGCACGAAGCGGCTGTCCCCGTAGTCGAACGCCGCGGGCGGGCGGCCGTACCGCCGGGTGTAGATGTCGCGGCTGGGAACATCGCTGATGTCATGGTTGCCCGGTACGCGGTAGACCGGCACATGGAGTGTCGCCAGCGCGGAGTCGAGCCGGGTCCACTCCGCGAGCACCGCAGCAGTGTCCACCGGGTCACTGTCCACGTCGCCCCAGATCATGTCGCCCGTCAGCACGACGAAGGCCGGGTGCAGGGCCCGCACGCGATCCAGCATCTCGCCCAGCTTCGGATTGAGCTCGCCCTTCTTGTTGCCGCGGACGTGGCCGAGGACGGCAAAACTGAAGCTGTCGGGCAGGGCGGACAGGGCGGACAGGACGGACGCCGAATGGGCGGTCGAGGCGGACGAGCCGGGCGGTGACCCGAGGGAGGGCAGGGCGGATAAGGCGGCCAGGACGGTCAGGGCGGTCGGAGTGAGATTCATGGCGAGTTCCCGGCGGCGACGGTCCTGGGCGCCGGAAGTTCTCGCTCCGGCGGGTAGACCTGCCATTGATGAAGGAAGAGGCGGCCGGGCTTGAGGTCCAGGACGCCGCCACTTACCACGCGCTCGATGCGGGGGCGGGGCCTCGCCGAGATGCGGATCCCGGTGTACTGCCTGGGCGGCAGGGGAACCACCGCGAGCTGGAACAGGGCCGGGTCGCTGGAGAGCGGCAGGGGGCGCGTGACATCGCCCTGGGGAGAGAGGAATGTCACTTCCGCCGAGGTGATGTCGCTGGTCGCAAGCTCGAGCACGGCCGTGGCCGGAGACTCTGCGTTCCGGAGGTCCATGCCGACCGGCAGCGCGATGGCGCCCGCGTCACGCTCCACCGACATGACCAGGGTGGCGTTCCGCTTCTCGAGCCGGTTCACGAACCCGGTGCCGGTCCAGCCATCGGACGGGCTGGTGAAGTCGTCCTCAAAGGTCCCGCCCCAGCGGGGCGGGACGGCCTCTGCCGGGGTCCACCGGGCAACGGTCCCGGGGGTACCGTCCGGCGCGGCCAGCCCGAGACTCCGGTAGAGCCAGGAAAGTTCGGGAGCGGCCTTCGGCTCCTCCTGGTGCAGGACGGATCCGCCCGGGCCGATGACCGAGTCCAGTTCCACGCCGCCGGCCAGGGTCACCCGCGAGTAGGGATCGCTCCGGAGGTCGGCGCCCCCACCGCGGATGATCGTGTTGGCGATGAGACCCCAGCCCCCACCGCCGTAGCGCCAGTTCTTCCGGTCCTGGTATATCCCGATCCCGTTCCGCTCGAGCGTGTTGTTCAGGATCAGGGGCCGGGAAAGGTCCTTGACCTCGATGCCGCGCGCGCACCCGGCGATCACGTTATTGAAGATGACCGGCGCGCTCGCCTCCCCCACGGAGATGCCCTTGTCATGGGAATCGACAATCCTGTTGTCGAAGATCCGCGGAGTCGAGGTCATGAGGTCGATCCCGTCCCCACCCGCTCGCTCAATCAGGTTCCGGCTGATCTCGCCCGTGCTGAGGTCGAGGTCGATCGCGTCAGAGTTCCCCCGGAGTACCCGGGAGTCGCTCAGCACGAACGAGGCGTGCAGGGCGTGGAACGTGTCGTCGCTCCGGACATTGTCGGCCATCAGCACATGGGTAAGCCTGACACCGTCCACCCGGTGCAGGTTCACCATCCCGGTGTACTCGATCCCGTCGAGAAGCGCCCCTCCCCCGCCGGTGATCTCGACCCAGGCAAGCTCGCTCCGGTCCGCCCCGTGCCCCTGCAGCGAGAAGGCCCCCCAGGGATGCGGCGCGTCCCCCTGCCGGATCCGGATGGGCCGTTCGGCGGTGCCCCGGGCGATCACGAGCCCCCGGCTCAGGATGGAAGCATCGGGACCGAGCCTGATGTCGGTGCCGGGCGCGATGATGAGCGTGTCCCCCTCGGCGATCTTCAGCGTCGAATCGAGCCGGATGGAACCGGAGAGCCGGTGCGACCGCGCGGCGCGCACCGGGAAGTCCCAGGGGGAGAACGACCGGGTCCTCGCCAGCACCGCTCCCGGCTGGAGCGGCACCACCGCCGCCTCGGCGCCGGTGATCCGGTTGCGGAGCGTGGGCACCACCTGCCGGCGCTCACCGGTCAGGAAGAATCGGTAATGCACCGTGCCGCGGTGAATCCCGACGCCGCCCGCGTCCCACCCGGGGAACAGGGCCTCCGGGCGCCGGAGAATGCAGTCCTGCCCGCCGGCAGCCTGGCTGCAGGTGACGGCAACCCCGGAATCCGCGGGATCGAGGACGCCGTTGCCGTTCCGGTCTTCATAGAGACGGGGCGCGGTGGCCCCGGCAGCGCTGAATCCCGCAAGATCCGCCCCCACCCGCCCGCGGGTGGCGATGTCGAGGATGGTAAGGCCGGCAGACGGCGATATGGACACGGCTATCGTGTCGTCCGCCATCCACTGCCTGAGCAGCGCGGCGTTCCCGGCCACGATGCGCCTGATTTCCCCCGCCGTCCCGACATCGGGCACGAGCCCGCGCCGGAGCCGGTCGAACTCGAACTCGTCATGAAAGCGACGCTCCAGGGCCGTCGCCATGCTGTCGGCCGAGGCCTCGATGCCCGCGTCCAGGTAGGCACGAACCTCCTGCAGCACCAGGTCCACCAGGTACGGGTCGCGCAGCGCCGCCTGGAGGAAGGGGTTCAGGCGCTGGTTGTTCCTCCCCAGTTCCATGATGCGCACGTCCCAGGGGATCGGGTGCAGCAGCCCGGAGCTCGGGTCTTCGTACCAGAACTGGTTGTGGATGGCGTCGGCGTGCCATGGATCGCCCATGATGAGGTAGTACGCCATCAGCCGGGCAAGTTCGGGGCGCTCCACCCGGCCCATCAGGCTCAGGTGGTCCTCGAAGGTCGTGCCATTCACGTCCGCGATGAACGCCTGCAACTGCTGGCCCGGGCCCGAGGGCCGGTCGTTGAACGAGACGCGGTCCCAGATGTAGGGGTTCTGGAAGACGCCTCTTGGCAGGCCCTTGAAGTAGTCGCCGCGCTCGGCGGCATCGCCACGGTAGATGTTCCCCGGCATCCGCGGAAGCGGACGCAGGAAGGACTCGTCGATCACCTCGAGGAAGCGGTACATCCCCGCGAAGCGGTTGTTCAGGAAGACCGGAACCGCCGTGGTCCGCGGCGCCATCAGGTCGAAACGGTCTGCCATTCCGCTGGCGACCGTGGCCGTCAGGACGTCCTTCACCGACAGTCCGAACTGGCGGTATTCCTTGAAGAACTCGGTGCGCGGCGTCTTGACCGTCAGGGTGCGCTTGGGCGTGGTGAAGTGGATGCTGTTGTCGCCCCGCTTGCGGACGTCGACCGGCATCACCGTCCCGCCGTAACTGAGCGACCCCCCCACCCACTGGCCCCAGCCCTCCTGCGGGTCCTCCCACATCCGGTCCCACTGCTTCCCCTGGACGTGGAGGTTGAGCAGGGACGGGTCGCGCGACTCCCAGGTGATCCGGTGGTCGTGGACCAGCGCGCGCGGGAGCGACAGCGCGGCATGCACCCGGGCCTCGAACAGGCCGTTCACGCTCGCGCCGCGCGTCCAGTAGTCATCGAACTGAATCCGGCCATGGTAGTCCACAACGGACGCCACCACCAGCCACAACGCGACCAGCAGCGGCACGCTCGTCAGCATCAGCGCGTCCACGAACCGCAGGTTCCTCCAGGAGAGCGGGCGCATCAGAACACCCGCTCGTCAGGCCGGCCCTCGAGGCCTTCCGTCGCCCATTCCTGGCGGCCGGTGACCGCGTCGGCGGCGGCCGCATCGTCGTAGACAGCGCTCCGGTCGCGCGCCGTGTCGAGCCCATCCATGTCCAGCACGTTCCGGTATGCGGCGGACACCGTCTCCCAGAAGCCCTGGTCGACCGGCTTGAACAGCCGGAGGCGGAGCCGGAGCCCCGTGGTGCCGGGGGAGACGGCACCCGGAACCTCCAGCGCGACGGCGCGCGACATCGGAAGCACCCGGCCATCGCGCACGACCGCCTCGCCCGTGACCACGGCCTGGTCCACCGGCAGCACGGCCGGCGCCCCCCGGCCGGCGCGTCCCGCAACCAGCGCCGGGAGGAACGTCGCGGATCCGAGTTCGACCGGGTACCCGGACGCATCCACGGTGAGCGTGGCCGCCGCGCCGGCCGGCTGGCCCAGGGGCACCTCCACCTCGTGCCAGCGGCCGTCCACCGGCACCACCACCGCCACGGAGGAATCCCCGCTGCGGAGGGTCACGTCGGCGGCAAGGAAGGCATCGAGGTAGGCCTCGTAGCTGTCCCGCACGTCGCCGAAGAGGCCCTTCTCGCTGTCGTAGCGGACAACCCCCCGCAGGCTCGGCAGGTGGCTCGGGTTGATGACGAGTACGGCTGCGTAGGCGTCACGAGCCTCGCGCGCGAGGGCCCAGCCGCTCAGCAGGCGGTCAGAGGCGAGCGCCAGTGCGTAGTGATTGCGGAAATTGTTCGGATCGAACGCGACGAGGCGCTGGTAGGCGTCGAGCGCCTTCGACTTCTTGTCGAGGTTGACGTACGTACGGCCGAGCAGCAGGAGCAGGTGTTCGCGCTCCTTGTCCATGGCGTGACGCGCGGTGCGCGCGGGAAAGCGCCGGTCCAGTCCCGCCAGGTATGCCTCGGCCTCGGTCCAGCGGCCGGCGGCCACGAGCGAGTCTCCCCGCGCGAGCGCGACCGACCAGCGGCCGTCCCAGTCCTGGACCACCCGCTGCACGCCATACAGCAGCCGCTCGCGGGAAGGCGCCGCGGCCAGGGCCATGAGGAACAGCGCCGTCGCCACGATCCAGCCCAGGGCGAGGGCCCGCTCGTGGCGGCGGAACCATGCGTGCGCCCGGGTGCCGGGCCCCGCCTCCGGGGTCATACGTCGATGTTTTCCTGCCCGGTGAGGAGGGCCACCTTCCGCCCGCCCGTCAGGTCACGCAGTTCCCCCACCAGCCGGGTCTCGTCGGTCCCGCGCTTCGGCTCCACGGAATAGATCAGTTCCACCGCCTCACCGTCGCGGATGGACTCGACGCTGAGCAGGGCATACTCCCGCAGGTGCCGGTAGAAGATGTCGTTGAACGCGGAGTGGTAGTCCAGGGCCTCGGGCGCGTGGATCTTGAGCAGCATCTCCCGCGAGGTGGTGGCGCCGATCTGGAACCGGGCCAGGAAGTAGATCATGAAGCAGATGGAGATCGTGAAGATGACGGCGGTGAGGTAGAAGCCGGTCCCCACCCCCATGCCGATCGCCATGGTCAGGAAGATGAAGGCGACGTCCCGCGAATCCTTCACTGCGTTACGGAAGCGGATGATCGACAGCGCGCCGACCAGGGTGAATGCCCGGGCGATATTGCTGCCGATAATCAGCATGATGATGGACACCGTCACGCCCATCAGCACCATGGCATGCACGAAGGAGACCGAGTAGGACAGCCCGCGATGCGTCTGGCGGTAGAAGTAGGCCACGACAAGACACAACGCGAAACTCAGGATGAGGGCCGCGAAGGTCTCCCAGATCCCGAAGCCGGTCCCGGTGGCGGCGCCCGCCGTCAACTGCCTCATGAATTCGTCCACAGCACCCTCTTGGTGTTCGAGCGTGGTCAGGTCAACTGGTGGTCGAAATACTCCCGGTCCACCGCCGTGCAGAACTTCGACATCCGCACGATCTGGAGGCCGCGGCGCCGGATCACCTTGGTGAGCCACACCGGGGCACGGTGGTTGTACTTGATCTCCATCACGGTCACCCGCGGATCCATGATGTACTTCCCGCGCGCGAACGGCCGCTCGAGGTCGAGGTCGGTCGTCCGGTACTGGAGCCGCCCGTCGAAGGTCACGCGCAGCTCGGGGTCGAACGCGCCGAACCAGGCCTGCCGGCGGTAGAGCACGCCGATCCGGGGGCGGAGGCGCATGCGGTGGATCATCAGGAGCGCCTCGGTCGCGACGGGGTCGTCGCCCGCGCCGTCCCAGTCGGTCCCCGCCGCGACGTCGAATACCCGTGCCACGCGCTCCACGGGCCAGCAGAGCCGCCGCTTCTGGAGCGTGCGATCCTCCCGCTGCTTGATCTCGACCCAGGCGTCGGCGCTGTCGGCATACCGCCTGAACCGGAGTTTCCGGCGGTACTTGAGCCCCTCGACCTTCTCCCAGAAAAACGTCCAGTCGGGCGAGTCCCAGTAAATCGAAAAAATCGGGTAACCCTGCCCGTCCGCCGAATGCGGGTCCGGGGCCATGAACTCACCGAGTTCATCGACCAGCCGGGGCACGTCGTGAGTCGGGACGAGATACTTGACCTCGAACCGGTTCATCGTGGCGGTATACGTCGGCACGCTGCCTGGCCTGCTCTAGGATCTCAAGGAGGATCCCCGGAAGCCGACCCGGGGCGCCAGAAAGTCTAACTCAGTAGTGGCAAATACCATACCGGCCTCAGACCGTCAGGGCGGGCAGCCGGCCCGGGCGCCACGAGATGCCGCCGAGCAGGGCCAGCGCAATCGCATAGGCCAGGGCCCCGGCCGGAATGGCGAGCCAGAGCAGGGGGGTTCCCCAGGCCACCAGGAGCCCGCCCATGGCCACGCCTGCCAGCCCGGCCTTCCAGAAGCGGCGGAGGCCGACCAGCCGGAAGCCCTCCCGGCGGGCGTACACGAGCGCCACGACCATCCGCACGGCCTCGGTGACGATGCTCGCAGCGGCAGCGCCGGCCACACCCCAGGGCGGGATGAGGACGGCATTGAGGCCGAGGTTCAGCAGTGCGGCCCAGGCCGTGACCCGGAGGACCCGTCCCTCCTGTTTTCGCGCCATCAGCGCCATGAGCGGTATGTCGCGCAGGAGACAGAGGGGGATGCACCAGATCAGCACCTGGAACGGCAGTGCCGCCTCGCGATAGGCCGGCCCGAAGAGCAGGCCCACGATCAGCGGACCGAGGAGGCAGCCTCCCACGGCGGCCGGGAAGCCGGCAGCGAAGACATGCGCCATGGCCGTGTGGTAGAGCGACTCCTGCTCCACGGGCGTCCGCCCCAGCCGGGTGAGGGAGGGGAGCAGACTCATGCTGTAGGCGGTGCCGAGGTTCAGCGAGAACGTGACCAGCGTGTACGCGGCCGTGTAATAGCCGACCGACTCGGCGCCTCGCAGGATGCGGAGGAAGACAAAGTCGGCGTTGTAGATCATGAGGCCGAGCACTGCGCTCACCACCAGCGCCCGGGCCCTGGGAAGGAGCGGACGGATCACCGCCCAGTTGAACCGGACCGGCAGCCGTGCCCCGGCCCGGCGCAGGGCGAGCAGCATGAGCAGCGCCGCAAGCGAGTCGCCGGCGAACTGCGCGGCCGGCACCAGGGCCACGTCGCCCGGCCCATGCACCAGGGCGACCATGAGGACAGCGGCCGTGGCCTGGCCCGCGGTGATGGCGAGGGCCGGGATCCGGTTCTGGTGGAGGCCCAGGTGGATCCACCGGGTTCCGGCCCCGACGGCCAGCAGGGTGAGGGACGTGACGGCGAGGACGGTGCCGTCGGGCCTGGGCAGTACCAGCAGCCCCACCAGCACGATGACGAGCGTCAGGGCGGCGGCAAGGAGGGTCCGGGCGGTGAGGAGTTCGGGCGCCTCGGTCTCGAGCCGGCTGGGGTCATCCGCGATCTCGCGGACGCCGAGTCCCTGGTCCAGGCCTCCGTCGGCGAGACGGTTGAAGTAGAGGATGATCGCGGACGCGACGCCGACCACGCCGAACATGGCTGCGCCGAGATGGCGGGCCACATAGACCATGGCGCCGAACAGGATGAGGCGGGAAACCGCCTCGCCCAGTCCAAGCGCCATGAAGTTGCGCGTGACGAGCCGCGCCGGGGATTCGGGGGTGTCAGGCACGCGGTGGCCGGCCCGGCCTTACATGTACCCTTCGCGCCGCAGGGCCTCGAGACCGCCGCCGTCGTCCTTGTCCTGGGCGCGGCCCGACCGCTCGGCGATGTTGTGGAACTTGCCGGTCTTGAGCTCCACGATGATCTCCGCCACGTCCTTCGCGTCCGAGTCCACCGCCAGCGTGCAGGGGTAACACCCGAGCGAGCGGTAGCGCCTGCCCTCGCCCTGGTCGTAGTAGAGCGAGACGGTGGGAATCTCCTCGCGCTCGATATACTCCCAGATGTTGAGCTCGGTCCAGTCCAGCAGCGGGTGGATCCGCACGTGCGTGCCGGGCGCGAACTCGGTCTTGTACTGGTTCCAGAACTCCGGGGGCTGGTCGCCCACGTCCCACTGGTTCTGGGTCGAGCGGGGCGAGAAGTACCGTTCCTTGGACCGGCTGCCTTCCTCGTCCGCGCGCGCGCCGACGATGACGCCCGTGAACGGCTCGCGGTTCTTGTCTTCCTCGTAGCGGTCGGTCGCGTGGTTGAAGCGGAACCGGGGCCACTCGCCGCTCAGCGTGTTCTGCAGCGCCTGGGTCTTGAGCAGGCCGCAGCAGGTGATCCGGTCCACCGCGCCGTCGGGGAAGGTGCGCTTCTCGGCCAGGGCGGCCGTGTTCTGCCCGTAGATCATGTTGAGGTTCCACTCCCGCACCAGGCGGTCGCGGTACTCGATCATCTCGGGGATCTTGAACGAGGTGTCGATATGGATCAGCGGGAACGGGACGTGCCCGAAGAAGGCCTTCCGCGCCAGCCACAGCAGGACAGTGCTGTCCTTGCCGATCGACCAGAGCATGCCGAGCTGCTTGAAGTTGGCGTACGCCTCCCGGAGGATGTGCACGCTCTTCGATTCGAGATGGTCCAGGTGGTCCATTACTGCAGTCCTTCCGTGCGGAAGCCCATCCGGTCGAGCACCGCGTTCACCGACTCCTGCACCGACAGCTTTGCGGTGTCCAGGGTCAGTTCGGGCGACCGGGGGGGCTCGTAGGGGTCGTCGATACCGGTAAAATGCGCGATCTCGCCGCGGCGGGCCCGCGCGTAGAGGCCCTTCACGTCGCGCCGCTCGCATTCCGCGAGGGAGGTGGCGACGTGGACCTCGATGAAATTGTGGCACAGGCCGCGCACGAACTGCCGCGAGGCCTCATATGGCGAGACCAGGGAGGCGATCACGAAGACGCCGTGGTGCTCGAGCCGGCTGGCCAGCCAGCCCACCCGGCGGATATGGGCATCCCGCTCGGGGCGGGTGAACCCGGTGGCCGGGAAGATGTCGCGGATCACGTCGCCGTCGAGTGCCTCGTGGCGGACCGCGCGGCGGCCCAGCTCCTCCAGCACGCCATGCGCGATGGTGCTCTTGCCGGCACCCGAGAGCCCGGTGAACCAGACCACCGATGCCTCGGGAATCCGGACCGCCTCCAGGGCGTGTCGACGGGCCGACACGGAGTGCTCAACCACCGGTGCCTCCATCCGTGGGGAACCCGATCACGAACCCGGTGTTGCGCAGGTCGGGCGTGTTGTACGTCAGCGGCGAGGAACGTTCGCCCCCCCGTCCGGAATAGCGGAAGATGGCGTCGCCGGCGGCGACGTCCCATTCCATGGTCGGCCCGAGCCGCGGATAGACGTCCGCGCGGCCTTCAGCCACCCAGCAGAACTTGAGCGAACTCCCGGCCTGCACCCGGCGCCCCACATTGAGTGTGCGGAGGTACTCCTCCAGCGCGGCTGAGGGATGCGAGCGGCTTTCCGCCACGACCAGCGGCGTGCCCGGCGCCGGGGGCGCCGAGGTGATCCGCTGGAGACCGTGGTCGCGGTCCACTCTCCAGGCCCCCTCGCCGCGGCCGGCGAAATACAGCAGGTCCAGCGCAGGCGCGAAGATCACGCCGAGGACCGGGATGCCATCCTCGATCAGGGCGATGTTCACGGTGAACTCGCCGTTGTGGCTCAGGAATTCCTTGGTGCCGTCGAGCGGATCCACCAGCCAGAACCGTCGCCAGTCGCGCCGTTCGGCATGCGGGGGAATGTCCCCCTCCTCCGAGATCACGGGCACCGACGGATCCCATGCCGTCAGGGCGCCGACGATGACCTCGTGGGCATCGCGGTCGGCCGCGGTGACCGGCGAGCGGTCGTCCTTGTGCGCCACGGCCACGCCCTGGTGGTAGTGATGCATGATCACCCTGCCCGCGTCGCGGGCGAGGTCGGACAGGCGGTCCAGCGTGTCACGCGAGACCGTGACCGGGCCGGAGAGGGTGCGGCTCACCATGGCCGGAAGATCATTCCCTTGTCCTCGAGCATCCGGGTGATCCGGTCGAGGCGTTCGGCTTCCTGGTCGAGGTTGCCGACCAGCACGTCGGCCATCAGGTCGGTCGTGACCTGCTCGCCCACCCAGATCGTCTCGATCCGCTCGGGATCCACGGTGGTCTTGACGATCTCGAGGTCTTCCTGCGTCAGCTCGGCTGCGGTCACCACCAGGATCACCCCGGCGTCCAGCATGATGTTGGCGACCTCGGCGAGACGCCGGAGGTGCTCCCCGCGGTTCTCTTCCTTGCTCTCGATGTCCGCGTCCACGCCGTAGACCACGTTGCCGATGCCGAGGTAGTAGACCACGCGCCCCTCGGCGAAGAGCCGGCTCTCGAGATCCTTGCCGAGGCGCTTGCGCTCGGCCTCGTCGGCACCGGTCACCAGCAGCAGGCCGGCCTTCTGGCTGTACTGGCGCGCGCGGTGCTCGGTGGGAATCATGCTGCGTTCCCACTTGTAGTTCCGGAGCAGGACCTTGTTCCGGACCCAGGTCTGCCGGTCGGGCAGGTCCTCGCGGACGATGCCGCCACCCCGGATCTCGAAGTTGTCCACGATCACGAACCGGCTCGTGGCGGCCACCTGGTCGGCCAGGTCGAACGCCATCGCGCGGTTGAGCTTCAGGGTGCACTCGGCGACGTCGTGGCGGTTGATCCGCTTCGCCTCGGTGGTGGCCGCGAGGTCGGACGCGTCGATGACCCGGTGGATCTCCTCCAGCCGGACGGGAACGCGCGCGCTCCCGAGCTTGAGCGTGTAGTCCTTCTTCAGCTCCATCGGCTCCCGGCCCAGCCAGAACAGGCTGACCCGGAGGCGGGTCGTCACATGGGGACGGGCCTCGCCGGCGCGCGCGGCCAGCTCCCCGCGGGAGACGTAGATCTGCTCCTCGAGCGTGAACCCCGTCGCCTCGCCGGCACCGGTCATCTCCTTCGGGGACGTATTGAACCCCTCGATGGAGCGCACCCGGCTCCGCTTGCCGGAGGGGTAGAAGACCACCTCGTCGCCCACGTGCAGCGTGCCCGTGTCCACCGTCCCCGACACGATGCGACGGTCGTCGCCCTGGCGGGTGAACTTGTAGACGTCCTGGACCGGCATCCGGAACGGGAGGTTGACCGGCGGCGGCTCGGTGCGGAACTGGTCCAGCACGTCGAGCACCGTGGGCCCCTCGTACCACTCCATGGCCGGGGTGTGCTCGGCGATCATGTCGCCCTCGCGCCCCGAGACAGGGATGAAGCAGGCGGGCTCCACGCCGATCTGGCCCAGGAAGTCCCGGTATTCGCGCTCGATGGTCTCGAACACGCCACGATCGTAGTCCACCAGGTCCATCTTGTTCACGAGGATGGCAATCTGGCTGATGCCGAGCATCGACATCATGTAGCCGTGGCGGCGCGAGTTCTCCTGGACGCCTTCCTTCGCGTCGATCACGAGCAGGGCGGCCTCGGCCCGGCTGGCGCCGGTCACCATGTTCTTCAGGAACTCGATGTGGCCCGGGGCATCCAGGATGATGTAGTCGCGCAGGCCGGTCTTGAAGAAGACCCGGGCGGCGTCGATCGTGATCCCCTGGGCCTGCTCGTCCTTGAGCGCATCCAGCAGGAAGGCATACTCGAACGGCCTGGCGGTCCGTTCGCAGAGCGCCTTGACCTGTTCGAGTTTCCCCTCGGGGAGCGAGCCGGTATCGGCCAGCAGACGACCGATGATCGTGCTCTTGCCGTGATCGACGTGACCGCCGATCACGATGCTCATCGAGGCGCGGCCGTTCCCGCTCTCGCGGGCCAGCGGCGCTTCGGATACGCCCGGGGAAATGGAAGAAGCCATCAGGATCTCTCAGTACGCCAGTGATTCAGGATTCGCCAGCGGGCGTTGCGGATGCCTGCTGGAATAGAACGCGACTGCCGCACCGTTGCAACAATACAACGACGGCAGCCGCCGGGACCGCCCCTGAGGTGAGGCGGCGACGCAACACTGTTGCTTCAACTGCGCTTGAAAATGCCGACAAACTTCTTGAAGGCCCCCGAAACCTGCCGCCAGAAGATCATCAGGGCGCCACCAATAGCCCCGAGAATCGAGGTCAGCGGAAGGATCGTGTCGGGACCGACGTAGAGGAGGTGGAGCATCGCCATGAACCTCGCGTGATGAGACCGATCTGGGCATTCCGGGCGGGCTGGAGCACCCCTTGGGAGATGCCATACTGTGAGCAATACTTATACCAGACCACACCCCCCGGCGGTGCGATCTCCAGACATGCCAACCGGTTCCGATTCCGGGGAGGGCCCCCCGCGCACGGATCTTGATGGGGGATTGAGCATCGACCGTCCTGTCCGCCCCGACCGTCCAGTTCTCCCGGAGCAGCCGTGCCCGAATTCCGGTCCATCACCGTCGCCATCTCCGCCATTGCCGGCGCCGAGCACATCCGGCGCTGTCTCGAGGCCGTGCTCGCCCAGGAAGGGGCCCCGCCGTTCGAGGTGGTCGTCGTCTACGATCCCAACCTAAAGGGAATGCAAGCCGCTCCGGGAGGCGCATCCCGAGGTGCGCATGGTCTGCAACGAGGGACAGCGGACACCGATGGAGCTGGCTTCCCTCGCCCTCCGGGAAGCCTCGGGAGACCTGATCATCGTGACCGAGGACCACTGCGTTCCCCGGCCGGACTGGGTCCGGCGCCTGCTCGAGGCCCAGGGCCCCGGGCGCGGCGCTGTGGGCGGGGCGGTGGAAACGGAACATGCGGGCAATGCGCTCACCTGGGCGTTCTACCTGGTGGACTACTACCGCTACATGCGGCCCTTCCCCGAGGGGCCGTCCGCGTCGCTCACGGTCTGCAATGTCTCCTACCGTCGCGACTATCTCGAGGCCATCGCGCCGCTCTGGCAGGAATTCTTCCATGAGACGGCCATCAACGCGGCGCTCGCCGAACGCTTCGGCCCCCTCTGGCTGGCCCCGGCCGCCGAGGTTCGCACCCGGCGCACGGTCACCTTCAGCGACGCGGTATACGAGCGCTACGCGTTCGGCCGGCTCTTCGGGGTCACCCGGAACAAGTTCGCCTCCCCGGGGCAGCGGGCGATTTACGCCATGCTTTCCCCTGCCCTTCCGCCGGTGATCCTGTGGCGGATGGGCCGTCGCGCCATGCGCCGCCGGGGTGCACGGCTGCAGTTCCTGCGGGCCCTTCCCGCCCTGATGGCGATGACGGCGGCGTGGGCCTGGGGCGAATGGCTGGGTTACGTGACGAACCGGTTGCCGGGCTCCCTGGTGGTGGCGCCTGAAATCCGGGAGCTGGAGCGGGCGGGCACCGCGGACTCAGAAGGGGCGGTACAGCACCCAGAAGCAGTATAGGATCCAGAGACCGACATCCACGATGAGTGCGCGGTCGGTCAGGAGCGCCTCGGTGGGGCTTCCCTGCGCCCGCTGGTGGACGAGGTACAGGTAGCGGAAGACGCCGTACAGGACGAAGACGGAACTGTAGGCCAGCAGGTAACCGTACGCCGCCACCTTCTCGGGCGAGACGGTGTACAGGATGTAGGAGACGACGGTCACCGAGAGCAGGACCGACGACATCTGGTCGAGGAAGTGCGGGCTGTACTCGGTCAGGACCGTCCGGTGCGCTGCCGACCCTTCGCCCAGCAGCACCAGCTCGTGCCGCCGCTTGGCGAAGCCCAGGTAGAGCGCGAGCAGCCCGCCACAGGTGAGCAGCCAGATACTGGCCTGGACGTCGATCGCGACGGCGCCCGCCAGCAGTCGCAAGATGAAGAACGCCGCAATCGAGAACACGTCCAGGATCACCACCTGCTTGAGCCGGAAGGTGTACAGCAGGTTCAGGCCGAGGTAGGTCACCGCGATCGCGACCAGCGGCGGATGGACCAGCCAGCCGAGCGCCAGCGCCAGCGCGCACAACGCCGCCCCGAGCGTTACCGCCGCCCGTTCCGTCACGCGGCCCGACGCCACGGGGCGGTTCCGCTTGGTGGGATGTGCCCGGTCCGCCGTCCGGTCGTACACGTCGTTCCAGGTGTAGACCGCGCTCGCCACCATGCAGAACATCACGAAGCCGACGGCCGCGTTGACGATGGCGCCCGTGCTCGTGCCCAGCCCGCTGAACAGGAGCGGGGCCAGGACGAACCCGTTCTTCACCCATTGCCGCGGGCGCAGCAGCCGGACGTAGTCGCGCACCCCGGCGCCGGCGGGCGCGAGGGGAGCGGCCGCTGGCCGGGCGGGCTCGGAGTTCAGGGCGGTCATCGGGTGGGCATGGGGGCTCAGCGCGCGCCCGAGCCAACCATCCGGTTGTAGACCGCACCGATCAGGCGGCCGAGGCCATACCCGATGACGAAGGCGTAGATGAAGCCGATCACGCTGCCGAGGAACGTGACGCTGTAGCCCGGAAAGAAGACCCGGAGCAGGCGCAGGTGTTCCCCGACGCGCGGGCCGCCCTTCAGGACCAGGATGTTGGTCGCGATGAAGAGGCCGGCGCCGAGCAGCAGCCCGAAGGCGAGGCCCCAGGCGCGCCCGTTGAGGCGCAGGATCGCGGAATTCAGGTCAACTTCGTTCTGGTCCATGATACGGGTCCCCATGGTGGCTCGCCGGTCAGATGTGATCGAGGAAATCGCGGGTCTGTGCCATCTCGGAGCGCGCCCGGATGATGAAGATCGAGGCGGCGATAACCAGGTTGCGGCAGAAGGCGAGGAACCAGCCCGCCACGAAGCCGCTGACGAACGCCCAGGCCGCCCCCACGACCGCGCCGCCGAAGCTCACGCTGTAGCCGGCGAAGTACTGGTTCAGGAGCCCGAGCTGAAAACCGTCCTCGGGAGCCCGGAGGATGTAGATGATCGTCACCAGGAAGACGACGACCGCTGCGGCCGAGCCGATCGCGAGGCCGAAGGCACGCTTGTGAAGCGGCGCAAAGGCGAGGGCGATTGCGCGCCGGAACGCCTGGGGCGTCGGATCGAGCGTCGTAGGTGTGTATTCCATCGCTTCAGCAGCCATGAAAGGGTGCCTCCAATATGCCATCCGGTCCGGGGGACGGCAACGAATTCCGCATCACTCAGCGGTGCCAGGGACTGCCGTGGGCCCGACGGGGCACCGGCGGCCATTTCTTGACGCCGACTTCCGAGAAGGCCTGGATGTCGGGGGGCGGCGCGGGTTCACCGACGAGGTGATGCAGCACCACGCCCCAGATGACGCTGATCCCGTTCAGGAAGTAGTACAACAGGTGCAACGGCATGATCCGCAGCATGAACCACGTGCCGCGCGTCCGCTGGAAGAACCCGTAGAGGTGCCGGCTCAGCCACAGGACGGGGAGCAGCGCCGCCAGGCCGCCGCCTGCGACGCGCGCGTCCCGCAGGACGAGCCCGGCCAGCACGCCGAGCACGGCGAGCCAGACCAGCGCCACCTTCACCTTCTCCGTGGTCTGGAGGTTCAGGGCCTGGTTGCGGCTCTGCCCACCCCCCTGGACCAGCAGCCGCGTCCAGGGCACGCCCCGGTCGCGGAAATCGGTGGTGACGACGTTCCGGAAGGTCCACCGCTTCAGGTGGGTGCCCTGGATGGAGGGTCCAGGAGGATCCGGTAGCCATGCTCGCGGATTCGGTGGCCCAGTTCGATGTCCTCGATCTGGGGACGCACGTAGTGCCACTCGTCGAAGTGCCCCACTTCGGAGAACACCGCACTCCGCACCGCGCCGCAGCCGGCCCAGAACGTCTCGGCGTCACCGGGGTTCTGGTGGTGCACGTAGTGGTGCAGCAGGTTCCGGTACTGCGAGATGAGCCCCCCGGCAGCCGGCGCCATGTCATAGGAGCCGAATACCGCGCCGACGTCCGGTTCGCGCGCGAAGAGCCAGGCGAAGCGGCGGAGCGCGTCGGGGTGCACGCAGACGTCGGCATCCACAAAGACGACCACGTCACCGCGGATGGCCTCGAAGCCGCGGTTCCTGGCGTAGGCCGGGCCGTGCGGACGGCCCGGCAGCCGCACGATCGCGTCGGCGTACGGTGCGGCAATCGCCGCGGTATCGTCCGTGCTCGCGTCATCCACCACGACCAGTTCCCAGCAGTCGCGCGGGAAGTCGCTGGCCATGAGCGCGTCCATGCAGCGGGGCAGCACGCCGGCGCCGTTGTATGCCGGCACGATGACGGACAGGAACGGGGTGGTCATGCGCGCCCCCCCGCCGGGCGGAAGGTCTCCCGCACGCGCCTGGCCGCCCCGCGCGCCCGGAGCCGCCACCGGAAGCGGGCGCTGCCCCAGGCCTCCAGCCGTCCCGGCCGGCGGAAGTACCAGGCATCGAGGCGCGGCAGGAGCGCGGCATCGTCGCGCGGCCCGAGCGGCCGGAGGTCGGTGGTCACGCCCCATTCATAGTGCGCCGCGACCGACCGGGCGGCCGCCCGGTCGTACGCGCCGTAGGGGTAGGCGAAGGTGGCGGGCCGGGCGCCGGTGGCCGCGGCGATCGCCTCACCGCTTCCGGCCACCTCGTCCTCCAGGGCGGCGCCGGGCAGGCCCGGGAGCCGTCGGTGTGTCCGCGTGTGCGCCCCGACCTCCATCCCATTCTCCCTCACGCGGCCGATCCCGTCCCAGTCGAGCAGCGGAAGCGTCGGGATACCCGGGGCATCACGCCCGCCCCACGCGTTGGTCCCGCCCACTGCGCCCGGCACGACGTACACCGTCGCCGGCAGGTCATGGTCGGCCAGCAGCGGCGCCGCCTCGGTCTCGAGGTTGGCGAATCCGTCATCGAACGTGAGTGCCACGGCGTCCTCGTCCTCCCGCGCCGCCGCGAGGGCGGCCACGGAGAGAACCCGCACCGGCCCGCGCGCCAGCCACGCGACGTGGGCGCGGAACGTCGCGGGGTCCACCGAGATGGGCGACCCGGTCGCGTCGATGGAGTGATACATGAGGATCGCGCGCATTCCGTCCGTTACCGGGCCGCCAGCCGGGCCCGCTGGTCCGCCACGACATCGGCGATGATGTCCTCGAGCGTCCGCTTGAAGGCGAATCCGGTGAGCCGCGCGAGTTTCGAGGGATCGGGCACCCGCCGCTCCAGGTCCTCGAACCCCTTCGCGTACGCCTCGTTGTACGGCACGTGGACGATCTCCGACTCGCTCCGGGCCTCGTCACGCACCATCTCGGCGAGGCGGTTGATGGTGACCTCGCGGTCGGTGCCGACATTGATCACCTCGCCAACGGCCGCCGGCGTATGGATCAGCCGGATGATCGACTCCACCGCGTCCGCCACGTGGCCGAAGCAGCGGGACTGCTCCCCGGACCCGAACACCCGGATCGGTTCGCCCTGGAGGGCCTGCTGGGCGAAGTTCGGCAGCACCATGCCGTACTGGCCGGTCTGTCGCGGCCCGACGGTGTTGAAGAACCGCGCGATGATCACCGGCACCCGCTTCTCGCGGTGGTAGGCCAGCGCGAGCCACTCGTCGAGCGCCTTGCTGCAGGCATAGGCCCAGCGGGAATGCATGGTCGGACCGAGCTTGAGGTCGTCATCCTCGGTGAACGGGATCTTGATCCCCTTGCCGTAGACCTCGCTGGTGGACGCCAGGACCACGAGCTTCCGCTTCTTGGCCGCGGCGGCGAGCACGACCTCCGTGCCGCGGACGTTGGTCTCGATGGTGTGCACCGGCCGCTCGACGATGAGCCGGACCCCGACCGCCGCCGCGAGATGCACTGTGACGTCCGCGGTGTCCACCAGCTCGGAAACGAGCGGGGCGTCGATGGCCGAGCCAACCCGGTGCTCGAACCCCTCCCGCCCGACCAGGTGGGCGATGTTCTCCATGCCGCCGGTCGAGAGATCGTCCAGCACGGTGACCCGGTCCCCCCGGTCGAGCAGCTGCTCGGAGAGGTGCGACCCGATGAACCCGGCACCGCCGGTGATGAAGACACGCATGATCAGCTCCCGACCTCGAGTGGTCCCAGCGCCTCGACGACCCGCTCCGCCCTCCGGCGGACGGCCGTGCGGCGCACGATATCCAGAAACTGCGGCACAACAGCCTGCTCGCTGTATCGCTCCACGTAGGCCCGGTATCCGGACTCCGCGCGAGCCTTCCGGTACGCCGGATCGTCCTGCAGGCGGCGCATGGCCGCCCGGAGTTCCTCCGGCGTGGTGAACAGCTCCCCGCCCCCCGCTTCCTCCACGATCTCGGGAAACGGCCCGAGCCGCCGCGCGATGACCGGCGTGCCCTGCCGGAACGCCTCGATCAGGATGATGCCGAAGGTCTCGAAGCAGACCGAGGGCACCACGAGGGCGATCGCGTGCTGGTAGTACCGCCGGAGTTCCTCCGGCGAGACCCGTCCCAGGAACTTCACCCGCGGGATGTCACGAGCCAGCTCGCGCAGCCGGGCCGCGTATTCCCCGTCGCCCGCAATCAGCAGGTCCGCGTCCGGGTAGTCCCGGAACAGCGGCACCACGTCGTCCAGCCCCTTGATCTTCTCCAGCCGGCCCACGAACAGGAAATACGGCCGCTCGTGCGGCGCCGGGCCGGCCACCGCCGCCCCGCCCGGTTCCGGGTCGGGCAGGAAATAGGGCAGCACTTCCATGTCCCGCGGGAACCCGAATTCCCGGTGCTTCTCCCGGCTGAACTCGCTCATCGCGATGAACGTGTCCACGTGCTTCAGTTCACGCTCCAGCAACCCGGTGAGCCGCCAGAGCTGGGGCGGCCGCCGGTAGCTGAGCTGGCACCGCACGCATTCCCGCCCGTCGCAGCGCTCGCGCCGGTAGCGCCAGAGCACGTGGGTAGGGCAGACCAGCCAGTGCTCGTGTGCCATGTAGAGCGTCAGCCCGCGTCCGTACCTGAGGAGGCCCGGGCCACCGACGAGCGACACGTTGTGGAACGTCGTCACGTCGAAGTTCCCCTCCTCCAGCAACCTCTCGATCCGCCGCCCGTTCACCACCGGCCGGCCGAGCTGCTGTGTCAGCAGCGTCGACAGCATGGGCGACCCGCTCCGGAGCGACACGACCTCGATGCCCGGCTCCTCCGCGGCGGGCGCCGGCTCCTGCCCCTGCATGCAGCACCCGGTAGGCATCCGCGTCATGAATGACCGTAACGTGGTGCCCGGCGCGGGCGAGCCCGCGGGCCAGCCGCTGGATCCCGATGCCGTCCCCGCCGAAGTTGTACGGCGGGTAGAACGTCGTCAGGAACGCGAACCGGAGCCCGCTCACGCCGCCGCCTCGTAGAGCGTGTCCAGCACCGCACGCGCCGTGCGGGGCCAGCTGAGGGCGCTCGCGCGCCGCAGGGCCTCCCGGCCCAGCGCCTGCCGCGCCGGTTCGTCCTGCATCATCGCGCGCATCGCCGCGGCCACCTCGCCCTGCTGCCCGGGACGGACAAAGTGCCCTCCGCCTTCCAGGATCTGGGGCAGCGGGCTCGCGGTCGTCGCGATCACCGGCGTCCCGCACGCGGCTGCCTCCACCGCGGGCAGGCCGAATCCCTCGCAGGCCGAGGCCAGCACCAGGGCGAGCGCACCGGCATGGAGGAAGCGGAGTTCCTCGTCGGCCACGAAGCCCGCCCAGTGCACCAGCCGTTCCGTCCCGGCCTCGGCGATCGCCTGCCGGATGGCGCCCTGCGCCCCGTGGAACGGGTCGCCCGAGACCGCGCCCACCAGCACGAGGTGGGGCGGGTCCCCGTCCGCCTGCCGTACCGCTTCGGCGTGCGCCCGCACGAGCACGTCCACGTACTTGTGCGGGTTGAAGCCGCCCACGTAGATGAACCAGCGCGCCCCGTCGGGGAGCCCCGCCCGCCGGGCGGCGGCCCGGATGGCGGCGGGATCATCCACCGGCCGGAAGGCGGGCGCCGGCGCCTCGAGCGCCACCCGCATCCGTTCGGGACGCACGTGCAGGACCTCGGTGATTTCCTGCCGCGCGAAGTCGCTCACCGTGAGTACCAGGCGCGCCTGCCGGAGGGCCAGGCCCACCTTCATCCGCCAGAACAGTCTCGCCCGGGCCGACGGCAGCGTCAGCTCGGGGAATCGCTCGGCGATCGCGTCGTGCACGGTGACGACCGCCCGGAGCCCGGGCGGGAGGGGGAAGAACGTGTACACCGACGGCGAGAAGAACACGTCGGGCTGGTGCCGCCACAGGGCCCGCGTCAACCGCAGCATGTCCGCGGGCGAACGGCTGCCGTCGGCGGCCGCCGCCTCGGTCGGGCTCCGGGCCTGCGGCACCAGCACCCGGCGCAGGTTCGGGGCGTCGAGGTCGAACACCGCGTCCGCCCGTGCGTCGAGCAGGCAGAGGAACTCGTCCTCCGGCGCGAGCCGCGCCAGCTCCGGCAGCACCTGGCGGGTATAGCGCCCGTAGCCACGCCCGTTGGCCCAGCAGGTGGCATCGATGGCGATCCGCATGCTCAGGTGGTCGCCGCGACCGCCCCCGAGGGCTCTCCCGATTCGACTTTCTGTTCCTCGTGGTACTCGAAGTCCGTGTTCACCGCCCAGATGTCATGCCGTGCGCCCTGCATGTTCCAGACGGCCATCATCGCCGTCAGCATGGAGTGGTCCTGGTTGTTGTACTTGTGCATGCCGTTCCGGCCGACCGTGTGCAGGTTCGGGATCGGGTCGACGAACGCCCGGACCCGGTCCAGGTGGCCGCGGTAGGCGGAATCGTAGATCGGGTACGCCTTGGGCATCCGGATGACGGCCCCGTCGAACACGGTGCTCGTATCCACCAGGCCGAGTTCGCCGAGCTCCTTCTTCGCGAGGGCGACCAGGTCCTCGTCCCGGCTCTCCCACAGCCCGTCACCCTTGAAGCAGAAGTACTCGAGGCCGAGGCATGTCGTCCCCGGCTCCGGGACCATCGCCTGGCTCCAGTTGTTGAAATTCTGGATCCGGCCGACCTTCACGCCCGGCGTATGGATGTAGATCCAGTTGTCCGGGAAGAGGTTCTCGGCCTTGAGCATGAGCGCCACCACCACGAAGTCGCGATAGGCCAGCCCCTCGGCGGCCTCCACCACGGGAGCGGGCGGCTTCGGCGAAAGCGAACGGACCAGCGTCCGGACCGGCATGGTGGAGATGACGTGGTCGCACGGCATCCGGACGACGCCGTCCGGGGTGCGGACCCGCACCGCCACCGCTCGACCGTTCTCGGTCTCGATGGCTTCGGCGTAGTGCCGCAGCAGGACCTCGTTGCCCATCTCCCGGATGCGCGCCGCGCAGGTGTCCCACATCTGGCCGGGGCCGAGGCGGGGATACTGGAACTCGTTGATGAGCGACTTGATCTTCGTGCTGCGCCGGTTGAGCGAGGCGGCCGAGATGATGGCGCGCGCGAGCGAGAGGCCCTGGATCCGCTGTGCCGCCCATTCCGCGCGGATCTCGGTGCAGGGAATGCCCCAGACCTTTTCCGTGTACGTCTTGAAGAAGATCTTGTAGAGCCGCTTGCCGAAGCGGTTGGTGACCCACTGCTCGAAGTTCTCCTCCACCGGGTTCGGCCAGAAGTGCCAGCGGAGGTAGCTCAGCACGATCAGGATCGCATTCCAGATCCCGAGCCCCTTGAGGGCGTTGGCGGCCTTCAGCGGGTAGTCGAAGAACTTCCCGTCGTAATGAATGCGCGACATCCGGGGGACCGAGATGAACTCGTCTCCCAGGATCTCGTACCACAACGCCTCGACCGGAACCACCTTGGTGAAGAACCGGTGCCCGCCGATGTCGAACCGGTAGCCCTTGTACTGCGCGGTACGCGAGATACCACCGAGCATGTCGTCGCCCTCGAGCACGGTCACCTTGCGCCCCTCCTTCGAGAGGAGGTAGGCGGCCGTGAGCCCCGCCGGCCCGCCGCCGATGACGATCGTGTGATCGCCGGGCGCGAGCTGGTCCACGCTCCGTGGCCCCTCGGGGTGTGACTCGTTCATGGCTGCTCCATGCAGGGCGGCGCCGGCGGCACCGCGATTGACCGATTGCTCAACAGACCTTTGCCAGGGCGTCGCCAGGGCCGAACCAGGCCCCGACCACTTCCCCGGCGGCCCACCCCGTGACGAAGAGCCCGAGAAGGGGCAGCGACCGGACCAGCTCGCCGCGATGCACTCCCTTATGCCAGATCCGGGCCACCGTCCGCCCGAACAGGACCGGCGGCAGGGCCATCGCGGCCAGCCCCCAGGCCAGCCGGCGGGCCAGCGGCGCTCCAGCAGTACGGGCCCCGGCATAGGAGCGCGAATACAGGTAGCGCTGGGAGAGGTACTCCCAGACGGTATAGTGCTTCTTGTGGCCGACCCGGATCGCCGGACGGCAGTAGAGGGTCACCCCGTCGCGCCGAAGCGCGTCGTGCAGGTGGTTTTCCCAGCGGCCTTCGCGCGTTACCTCGCGGTACTTCTCCAGGAGCGCGCGACGGTAGACCGTATTGTTCCCCGTGAGCCAGTCCGACGGCCCGTCCGGAAGCGGCGGGAGCAGGTGGCTGTACTCGCAGAGGAACGCGGCCCAGTCCACGACCCGCTGGTTCGCCGCGTTCTCGACGGCACCGCCCACCACGTCCTCCCCGCGGGCCTGCGCCTCGAGCAACTGGCGAGCCCAGCCCGGCGGGACGATCACATGGTCCTCGATCACGGCCACCGAAGCGCCCGAGGCGGCATCGAACGCCATCGCCCGGAGGTCGGGGATCGTCGTGCCCGCGGGGGCGTCGAGAACCGTGACGTCCGGAAAGCGCTCGCGCACCGCCTGGCGCAGGCCGTCGCCGCAGCGGTCGGCCACCAGTACCTCGAGCGTCACGTCATCGCGCTGTCGCTCCAGGGCTTCCAGGCACCCGATCAGGTCACCGGCCCCGTTTACCGACGGGACCACGACCGAGAGCTGCGGCTCAGGCACCGCGGGCCATCCGTCCCGGGTCCGAGACCCCTTCGGATTCGAACCGGGCCAGCCAGTCCACGTTGATCTCGCCCGAGGTCCGGCGAATGAAGAGGCCGGACCGGTACATCAGGCTGTCGTCCCAGTTCTCGAGCACGGCGCGATCCTCGTCCGTGAAGATGAGGATGTCGGCGCCGAGTTCCCGCGCGGCCATGGCTCGCATGTCGGCGGTCGCCTGGCTCGGGGATGCAAGGAAGGTGATGCGCCCGTCACGGACCAGTGTCCGGTGAACCGGCCCGGCGCCCTGGGGCCAGATAACACAGACCTCGATGCCCAGGTCCCGGCAGGCCGGCAGCAGCCGCCGGAGGGCAGGCTCCAGCCGGTCCTGCCGTCCACTGGCGGGAAGGACCACCGCCACCGCAGGCCCCCGACGTCCTTCGAGATCCTCTCCGGGGTGATCGGACCGTGTCGCGCCCAGCGTCATCTATCCATCCAGACGTTCACCGTGTACAGGCTCGCGGGGCCCGTGCCCCCATCTCATCTTCCACTGGGAGCGTGGGTTAGCAAATGTGGTGCCACCCCTGGTCGACGCCCTGAGGGCGCTCATGGCCTGGCTCCGGACCGTGGACTCCGGCTTCCGGTCTCCCTCAACGAAATGCCGGATGGCCTCGC
>CAWGSK010000033.1:0-31702 GCA_963825055.1 uncultured Gemmatimonadales bacterium | reverse complement strand
GTGTTGCCACGATAGAGCCGAGGGACGGGATGAAATTGAGGAAGAAGGCGAGAATCCCGAATACCAGCGCCAGGTCAAGCCCGAAGAGACTCAGGATCAGGCCCACCAGGACGCCGGTGAGCGCCGACGTTGAGACTTTCGTCACCAGGTACCGCTGGATGGCGCGGTCCATGTCACGGTAGATCCCCTGCCGCAGGGCCGGCGGCCGCCGGGTGCCGAGCAGGTAGGCCAGGAAAATCAGGACCAGGACGCCGTTGGTGACCAGGCCCAGGACCGTGCCCGCCGCCTGCTGCACCAGCCGCCCGATCGGAAGCCGGCGCAGCGTGTCGAACAGCGGCTGCTGGTCAAGCGGTATCCCCCACCCCGCCACCGCCACCTGCACCCGCTCGGTGAGGATCGCCAGCCGTTCGCGGTAGATATCGGCCGACTGCAGCAGGCCGGACGTCGACACGGTGATGAGCAGGCCGAGCAGGGTCAGCAGGCCGACACCGATCACGATCGCCAGTGCGACGGCAACGGCACGCGGGAAGCGGAGCCGGTCCTGCAGCGCATCCACGAGGGGCGCGAGCAGGTAGGTGAACATGATGGCGAGGACGAACGGCACCATGACGACCCGGGTGAAGACCAGCGCCGTCGCGATCGCAGTCGCCGCGAGGATCACGAGCGAACCGGTAACGAGACGGGACTGTTCGGCCGAAAGGCGTTGCATGCGAAGACCGGGTGTCGGGAGGCGAGGGACCGCCGTCGAGATTGGCGAGGGCGGGAGGGAAAGTCAAATCACGGGTGCGCAAGCCACATAACGGCGCCGGCAGCCCGCGCATGCCACCATGAGGGGGGCCGGCCCGTGCCGGACCCTGGCACGGAACGGACCATCAATGAGCGATACGAAGCGCACGCCGGAGAATTACGCCCGGCAGTCCGCCCGCATGCAGCAGGACGAGATCGGGAACGGGAGGGGATTCCGGAGCACGAGGTCACCGTGGATTCATTCGGCGAGCTCGCGGGAAACCCGCGCAAGGCCAGCCGGATGGGCGGCAACCGGGGAGATCGGATTGATCAGCCGGCGGCCGTGCCGGGGTCGGGCTCGTAGTACGGGTTAGTCCCGGAGGCATGGTCAGTGATGTCACGAATGCCCCGCAGCTGCGGAATACGGCGGCGGAGTGAAGCCTCGATCCCCTGACGCAAAGTGACGCTGGCCATGCCACACCCCTGGCAGCCGCCCATCATCCGCAGGTAGACCGTCCCATCCTGGACATCGATGAGCTCGACCTTGCCACCGTGCGATGCGACGCCCGGGTTGATCTGGTGCTCGAAAATGTCCGAGACCATGTCAAAGATGGCGTCGTCGGACAAGGTGGTTTCCGTAGTCATGGGGGTAAGGTGGAGGGGGGACGGGGCGGGGGCAACCTCGTGATGGGTAACGGGTATCAGGAGTCGTTGAGTGGTTGAGTCCCTGACTTCTGTCTACCTGTCATCCCGACCGCCCTGACCACCTGACCGCCCTTGTCCGTCCAGCCGCCCGGTCTCCCGTCCGCCCGACTCACAACCGACCTGACTGCAATTTATTGCACTTCGCCGTGTACAGGCATATTTGTTGCCTGATTCATAATGGAAGTGACGATATGTCATTATTTTAGACGGAGCAACAACTTGTCTCAGCCGGTTGCAAGCCAGAGGGCCCTGCTCTCCCGTGAGGCTGCGGATTTCCTCCTCGCGCTGGGCGGGACGCTCCATCGATGGACCATGTATCCCGATGGCCACCCGGCGCGCATCAGCGCTGTCGACGATCTCCACGAGCGGGTGACTCTCCTCCTCCTCGAGCAGCCCGCGATTACCCTCGGTGTCACGCCCACCCAGCTCCTGGTGGACGGTCAGCCCACGGACGTGGGCAACAGCTTCCTCCGCGACTTCGCGGCACGACTCCATCGCCGCGAGATCGCCGGACTCCGGCTCGACCGCGGTATCACTCCCGAAGAACTGAACACGGTCCTGACCCGGCTGTCGGAGGGCGAGCGGGCGGAGGGCGAATGGGCCCATGCCGCGATACATGGGATCCACTACGAGCACCTCCGCCTCATGGATGACGCCGACACCGGCGGGGCGCTACCGGGCTGGGACGCGCAGGTCTGGCAGGGGCTGGCACGGGCCGCCACCGGCGACGTCCGGGGCAGGGAGGCCCCCCCCGAGCCGGAAGAGCTGGCCCGGGCCTTCAACGACGGCGACGCCGACCCTGACCGGGACCGCGCGCTCATGAGCAGCGTCGAGGCGGCGATCGACACCTGCACCCGGACCGGTGACAGCGAAACCCTCGCGCTCCAGCGCCGGGTATCCCGCATGATCCTGGCCCTCGCGCCCGAAACGCTCGACCGGCTGCTCTCCATGGACAAGCCGGACGGGAGCCGGCACCGGCGGATCCTGCTCAAGGCCTCCCAGGTCATGGCACTGGAGAGTGTGGTGGATCTGGCCCAGGCGGCGGCACGGGCGCGCGGCCGGAGCATGTCACCCGCCCTGCTTCAGCTCCTGCACAAGATGGCCGTCCACGGTGACAGCGGCAGCGGGGAGTGTCACGCCATCGCCAGGTCAGCCCTGCGCGACCAGCTCCGGGAACTGCTGGATGAATGGGCCGCCGGCGATGGGTCGGCGCTGCCGGAACTCTACCAGGAGACGCTCGGGAAGATCGAGACGGGAGATGACCGCGAGCCGGACAGCGCGTACGCATGTGAGCCGCTCCGCATCCTCCGCCTCAGTCTCGCCATGGACTGCGTCGAGCCTGCCACCGTCCGCGCCATCGCCGGGACGATCCGCCAGGGACAGGCCGGCGACCTCCTGGACCTCCTTGACGCATCGCCGGAAATCGGGGAGGCGTCACTGGAGATCGAACGGCAGGTCATGAGCATGGAGACCCTCGGCATACTGCTGAGACACGATCCCCCCGACTGGGAAACCATTACCCGGCTGGTCCCCCGGATAGGCGCGCGCGCCATCGAGCCCCTGCTGGACGGGCTTGCGGTCGCCAGCGAGCGCGCCGACCGCCGCCGCCTGCTCGACCTGCTCGCCGGGTTCGGTGACGAGGTGGGGCCTTTCATCGCTCCCCGGTTTGCCGGCGCCGAGTGGTACGTGCAGCGGAACCTGCTCACGTTGCTCAACATGCTTCCAGACATTCCCGAGACGGTGCGCCTCCGGATCCAGCTTCCTGAGGTGCACCCCCGTGTACGCCAGGAGGCGTTCAAGCTGCTCCTGCGAAACCCCGGCCACCGGGACCGCGCCATCGCGGGCGCCATCGTTTCCGACGACGTGCAGACATGCCACCTCGGCCTGCTTGCGGCCGCGGAGGGATGTTCCCCTGCCGTCCTGCACCTCATCCTCGGCCGCCTCCGTTCCGGCGCCTTCGACCCCGATCTCCGGGTGGTCGCCATCCGGGCCGTGAGTGCACGGCCCGAACCGGCGGTCTGCGATTGCCTCCTCGATCTTGCCACCTCGCGGACCCGGATCCTTCGGCGACTCCGGCTGCGGTCCCGCACCCCCGAATGCGTCGCCGCCCTGTCAGCGCTCGCTGAACACTGGTACTGGCATCCAGCCGCCTCACCCGCCCTCGCGCTCGCCGGGAAGACCCGTGATCCGTCCGTCCGCCACGCGATCGAGCGACCGAGCATCGAGACGCAGCTCGGCATCAATCCCGCGGACCGCGTCCTGTTGCCCGGCATGGAGGGACCATGAACACGGCCCCGGTCGGCACCCCGGCCCGCTTCCTTCACTCGTTCGCCCAGGCGCTCTCCGCCATGCTCCTGTACACGCCGGGACATCCGGCACGGGAGCATGTGGTGGATGCCGCGTTCGAGTCTCTGGCGACGCTGCAGCGCAGCCTGCCCACCGTCCGGATCTCCTTCCTCGAAGGCGACGTCATCATGGACGAGGCCGTGCTCCACGGGTTCCACAACTGGATCTGGGGGCGTCGGCTCACCCGGATAGGGATCCAGCGGATCGAGCTCTCGGTTGCCGCTCAGCGCGAAGGCTTCGGCGCCTTCCTGGATACCCTGCTCGCACGCCTGACTGCCCACGAGCCGATCGAAGCCACCCTCTCCTGGCCAGGTATCGCCTGCGGGGCGGTTCGCCTGCGGAATGAAGACGTCACGGTGACCCGGCGCCAGTCAGGTACCGTCTCCCTGCCCTACCGCCTTGGCGACGAGGCGGAAACCGTCCAGTGGATCATTGCCGAGGCCGCCGCCGGACGGGCCCTCCCTCGGCCGGAGGTCGAGGGTGTGGTGCGGTCCCTGACCGTCGCCATGCACGCCGAGGGGCAGCTGATGGCACCGCTGCTCCAGTTGCAGCGGATGGACCAGTACGTCGTCATGCACGCGGTGAATGTTTCCGTCCTCGCCATGACGCTGGCTGAAACCCTGGGCCTGAGTGGTGCGGATATCCGCGCCTTCGGGCGTGCAGGCCTCCTCCACGACATCGGCATGACCCAGGTGCCGCCGGAGCTCCTCACGGCGGGGGCGCTGACCCGGGAGGAGCGGCAGCGGATCGAGCGCCATCCCGAAGATGGAGCCCGGATGCTGATGCGGGGCGGGGAAGACTTCGACCTCGTCGCGGCCGCCGCCTACGAGCACCATGTGCGGCCGGACGGCTCCGGCTACCCCGTGCTTCGGCCGGGCCATGAAGCACACTACGTGAGCCGGGTCGTGGCCGTGTGCGACGCCTACGACGCGCTCCGCTCCCCGCGCAGCTATCGGCCGGCGTGGTCACCGGAACAGGCGGTGCAGCACATCGAGGATGGCGCCGGCGGGGTGTTCGATCGTGGTGTCGCGAAGAGCTTCTCGGCCATGATCCGGCGACTGGAGGACCGGATTGTCCTTGTCAGGCCGGATCCCGACCCGGGCGGGGAAGCGGTGGCCGACCCGGAATCGCACGCGGCGACCGGGACTGCCTGAGCGGGAATTTCCGGAGCGGGCCTGGTGTCAGGAACGCTGCTCGGCCGGGCGGCCGAGCAGGGGAACGGCTGGACGCTCCAGGAGTGGCAGCTCGCGTACCTGCGCCTCGAGGTGCTCATGCGCCAGCGCCGCCTGCGCCCGCTGCGAGACACCGGCCGCCGTCGCCATCGGAAGGGTGAACTCCCGTACATAGTGGTCGATGGCCTGCTCCACCGGCCAGCTCCCTCCCAGCAGCCGCGCAAAGTGGAGCGCGTTGTGGACGTGGGTGTCGGTGACCGCCTGCGACGCCCGCGCCCCGACGAGCCGGGCCAGTTGCATGGTGCGATCGTGATAGTCCCGGCGGTACCGCGCCGTCCGGAGCACCAGGTCGAGCCGCAGCAGCTTCCACCCCGTCACCTCAGGCAGCGCTGTGGTCGGGGGAAGGCTGTCCAGGTCGAGATGAACCAGCGCTCGTGTCCGTATGGACTCGCGCATCGCCTCGGGAACGGCCACCGCCCGGAAGTAGAGATCCAGCGCGTCCAGTACCGGGACACGTGCGGCGAATTCCTCCACGAAATCCACGAGCTGGAGGCTGTGCGTCTCCACCAGCGCCTCCCATGCGCCGGCATAGGCAACGCGAAGGCGCGGCTGCAGGGCGGGTGGAATCCGCCGCAGGGACATCTGGCTGGGTACGGGCATCATGGGAAACACCGGGTATCATCCGGGCTGGGGGTGCCCGGCACACCAATATGCGGCCCCAACCGCCGCAAGGCTATTCACAAGTATTGAACACGTCCCCTCGGAGGTGGGAGATTCGCGGACAGGCGCTTTCATGCTATTCGACGGAAGTGGTTGCTGCATCAAATCTTGAATCCCGGCCTGCCGGCGTTCGACCTGCCGGGCGGCCGTACGGTTCTTCGACACCCCCTCCCCCCTGTCCACCAGCTCCGTTCGCCCCCCATTATTCTCTTATCCATGCAGGGTGAACCCGCGATACTCGTCCATCTGTCCGAGCTCTGGCCCTATATCGCGGGCACGCTCACCCTCCTGCTGTCCATCATCACCTCGAGTCATATCGTCCTGACGAAGAGTGACAGCCGCTCCGCGGTGGGCTGGGTCGGCCTGGTGTGGCTGGCGCCGGTCATTGGTGCAATCCTCTACGTAATGTTCGGGATCAACCGGATCCGCCGCAGGGGCCACGAGCGTACGGCCCAGCGGCTGGTGGCACCCACCGCCATCACCCGCCCGCAGGAATTCCGGCTCCCCGCCGAGCGCGCCCACCTCCTTCCCCTGACGCACCTCGTGGATCGCGTGTCGGGCCGCGCGCTCACCAGCGGCAATGCCATCCGGCCACTGGAGGGCGGGGACATTGCCTATCCGGACATGGTAGCCGCCATTGACGAGGCCGAACACACCGTGGGGCTGGCGACCTACATCTTCGACAGCCGGACCGCCGGGACGATGTTCCTGGATGCCCTCGAGCGCGCGGTCGCCCGCGGGGTGGAGGTGCGCGTCCTGGTGGACGCGGTGGGGGCCCGCTACAGCTGGCCGCCAATCATCCGCGCGTTGCGTCGCCGGAAGATCCCCGTGGCCCGGTTCGAGCGCACGTTCCTCCCCTGGCGGATGCCATACATGAACCTCCGCAACCATCGCAAGATCCTGGTGGTGGACGGCCGGATCGGGTTTGCGGGCGGGATGAACATCCGCGAAGGGAGCCTCTTTTCGACGCACCCGCGCAAGCCAGTGCGCGACCTCCACTTCAGGGTCGAAGGGCCGGTAGTGGCGCAACTGGTCGCAACATTCCTCGACGACTGGGAGTTTACCACCCGCGAGACACTGGAGGGACCGGGGTGGTATCCGCGCCTGGAAAAAGTCGGCGAGGTGATCGCCCGCGGCATCTCCGATGGCCCGGATCTCAACTTCGACAAGGCGCGCTACTGCCTGCTCGGGGCGCTGGCCTGCGCCCAGTCGAGCGTCCGGATCGTCACACCGTACTTCGTGCCGGACGCCCGCCTGATCACGGCAATGAACGTGACCGCGATGCGCGGCGTCCAGGTCGAGATCATCCTGCCCGAAAAGAGCAACCTGGTGCTCGTCCAGTGGGCCAGCACCGCCCAGTTGTGGCAGCTGCTGCGGCGGGGCTGCCGGGTCCTCTATTCGCCAGCCCCGTTCGACCACACCAAGCTGATGCTCGTGGACGGAGCATGGGCGTTCATCGGCTCAACCAACTGGGACGCCAGGAGCCTCCGGCTGAACTATGAGTTCGACATCGAGTGCTACGGCGAGGAGCTCCTGGCCGATCTCACCAGGCTGGTGGACGAGCGGCGCGACGCTGCCCGCGAAGTCACCCTCGCCGATGTCGACGGCCGGAGCCTGCCGGTCAAGCTGCGCGACGGAGTCGCGCGCCTCGCGGCCCCCTACCTCTGACGCCCTTCAGTCCCCGACGATTTCCGCAAGGATCTTCTGGGCGAAGTCCTTGTCCCACTCGGCGGCGTTCTTCCGGGCGGTCACTTCGACCCTGGTGGTGGAGGGGCTTTTCCGCTCGAGCTTGACCGCCACGTCCAGGTCACCCGTCTTCCCGTCGAATTGCCGTATGTCCCCGCCCCGCTCCTCGGTCGTCTTTGTCGTCGTGATGTCGAAATGGTCGAACGCGTCCCGCGTACGGCCCGCCGCGTCCTCCACACTGGCATTGACGAGGGACTCCGCGCCGCGGGTAGTCAGGTAGACCCCCGTCGCCGCCCCGGCGCCGGCGGCCGCGGCCACACAACCGCCGGACACCAGTGCTGCGGCGAGGAGCAGGAGCCTCGACGTCAGGCGCTTCATCGTTACACCTCCCTCAACAAGTGAATTCCCAAGCTCCCCGGGATGCGCCCGGAGCGCCGTAGGCCAGGTCACGGCGGGACGTACAAGGACAGTCCGGGCGGCCGGCCGTCTTGTCCCCCCTGAACGCCCCCCGACCGCCCTGCCATGGCACTTTGCAAGGCACCATCCTGCACCCCATTACCCAAGTGGCTGTGTGACAACAACTTATGAATGGCCCGCCTGTTGCTATGCAATAGGGGGAATCCACCTGTACCTCCTGAAAGAGCCGGGGCCGTTCATGTATCGCATCAAGCTCACTTCGGGCGAAGAGACGGTTTACAACTCGATCGACGCGCTTGCGGTCGCAGTCCGCAGCGGTGAAGTCACCCCGGATGCGCTGATCTACCACCGGCGCGCCGATCGATGGCTGGCCATCAGCACGCACCCGCACTACCAGACCATCCAGGCGCGCTCGAGCACGCCGCCAGCTCCCGCCGCTACCGTGTCCCCGGCCCCGGCTCAACCGGCCCCGTCACCGGCGACACCGCTGGTGCCTGCGCGTCCTTCGCAGGAGGCCGAGAACGAGCAGGCCGTGGAGAATCGGGATGCGATGATCCAGGCCAAGGTCCGGCGGCTCCGTGAGATGCAGCGCCCCATCGCTGAGCCGCGGAGCCCGGTGAGTCGTGCAGTCGTGGAACCGCCCGCACCTGAGCCGGCGGCGTCCCCCGAGCCGCTCCCGCCGATGATGTCGGACGCGCCGGCTGAGCCCGCTGCCCCCGTCGAAACACCACCTGCCGAAGAATATGGGGCGGCTGCGGAGGCCGCTGCCGAGAGCATTCCACCGGCAGAAGCCGGCCCCGAGGAGGCCCTCGCCGGCCTCCCGGTACTGGAGGTCGAGGACACCCACGAGCCGGTGCCAAGCCCCGATCTCGTCATGCCGCCGGCGGAGGAGCCCGCGGCGGAAACCGATTTCGATTACGCACCCCCCTCCCCGGCGCCGCGACGCCGCGTGCCGGTGGCGCTCGCAGTGGCAGCCATCGTTACCCTCGCCGTCACCGTGGGAGCAGTGGCCTGGCATCCGTGGTCACGAGGGGAGGGAGGCGATTCCGTGCAGACGCTCGCCAGCACGTCACCCTCCCCGACCGGACTGCCCTCCGGTGCGACCAGCGCGCCGGTGCGGCCCCTGGAAGACACGGCACGCGCCTCGAGCATCGTCGCTCCCGAGATTCCTGCCGCTCCTGAGCAGGCACCAGCTCGTGGGCCGGACAGCATACCCACGGCACGCGCCCCGAGCCCTCCAGCGCTCCAGATGGACCTGAACGCGGCCTCCGCCGCGCTTGAGCCCGGGGTGGGTTCGGGAACGCAGATCAGCATCTCGCCCGTCGTGCTCGCCAGCCACTACGCGTCGGCCTATGAGCAGGCCCAGTCCGAGATGGACGCGCGGCTCTCCCAGATTGGCTTCAGCGATCTGTTCGACGCCACCAGGCTCAGCTCGACCGGGAAGCTCCAGTCGGCACGCCGCACGCTCGCACTCGCGGGCGCCACCATCCGGCAGTACCGCGAGCGGGAAAACCGGATCGAGCAGGCGTACAGCGACACGCTGAACCAGGTCGGCAAGCGCCTCGGGCTGTCGGAACAGGAATTTCGCGGCTGGGACAAGCGGAAGATCCTCAAGGAATCCGCCGAATCGGCTCGCATGGTCGACGACCTCCTGGCCCAGATCGACAACGTGTACGGCCTGATCTCCGGCGAGGAAGGCCGCTACGAGGTGAAGGGATCGAGCATCGTCTTCAGCAGCCCCGAGACCGCGCGCCGGTACGGCACCCTGCGGACCGCCATTACCCCGCGGGTGAACAGCTGGTCGAACACACCACCCGCCGACCTCCCGGCGAGCCTCCGTCCGGTCGTGCGCGCCATCGGCAACACGCGGCTGCCGCTGGAGACGACGTAGGCTCGGGGGTCGGGTCTCACCCACCCATCGCCGCGCGCAGCGCTCCCTCCAGCTTCACCGCATGACTTGATCCCGCAATGACGAAGACCCGCTCGCCGCGCGCCATCCGATCCAGGACAACAGCAGCAAGGTGCTCGTCCCGGATGGCGTTGGAGCGACTGAAGAGCGGCGGGAGGAACCCCGGCAGGCCATATTCGTCGGAGACGTCGCGCCAGTCGGGCCCGGAGGGAAACTCCTGCTTCCAGAGCGAGTCCAGGGCGGCCATGTCGGGAATGGTTCCCTCCAGCCCGGGATACCTCGTCCGCTTCCGCCGGTACTCCTCAACAAAGCCCTCCGGATCCGCGGGCCTGCCGAAACGCAGGGCGCCGAAGTAGGGCCGCAGCACGTAGAACATGGCCACCTGTACGGGCGGGAAATCCCGCAGCATGCCGCGGACCTCCTCTTCCCGGGACGGTTCCCAGCTCATGAGGGTCACCCCGTCGGACCGGGCGAGGGCGCCGACGTATCCCATCTCCCCGAACACGTGTACGGGATTGAGGAACCCCGGATAGAGACCGAGCATGCTCTCCACGAGTGCCAGCGTGGGATGGAATGCGTCCCATCGGTCCCGGATGTCCGCGAGCTGGGGATCCTCGGTATCCCTGGTATGGGTGCTCCCGTAGAACAGCAGTGCACCAGAGCCCCCATCCGGTGACAGTTCGAAAACGTATGGCCTGGCGTGGTCCTCGATCGAGTCATACTGCTCCATGGTCATGATCGGAACCGGGAGGAGTGGTTCCGGTACGTCCTCGATCACCGGCACCCTTCTGGTCCCGGTCAGGACCGCCACGCTCAAGCCCCCGAGGATTACCGCGGTACCAGCGGCTGCCCACACCAGCTTGCGCATCGGATCTCCAGGTTGGCGGAATGGCCCCCTGACGGGAGCAGGGCGGATGAGGTTTCAGAAAGGAACGCCCGGCGTATGGTCTTAAGCGGCACTCTTCGCCTTTCGCTCCTCCCGTTCCACTTTTCCACCGTACGACGCAACTTCTCACGTCTCACTATCACATTGGGCCATGACCGAAGCCGAGCTCGACGACGAACTCAGCCGCCCGACGTCCTCCGACATTGAAGCGGCCCGCGCATTGGATGGCGACCTGCTGGTTGTCGGCGCATCCGGCAAGATGGGCCCCAGCCTGGTCCGGCTGGCCTGTCGGGCAAGAGCGGCCGCGGGAAACCCGGGCCGGGTTCTGGCTGCGGCGCGCTTCGCGGATCCCGTGACCAGGAACGCCGTCGCCGAGGCGGGTGCGGAGATCATCGCGGTGGACCTGCTCGAACCGGGAGCGGTGGAGCGGCTTCCGGACGTGCCGAACGTGGTCTATATGGTGGGACACAAGTTCGGCACCGAGGGCGACCAGGGCGCGACCTGGGCAATCAACGCGATGGTCGCAGCCGACACGTTCCGTCGCTATCGCCACTCCAGGCTGGTCGTATTCTCCACCGGGAACATCTACCCGCTGAGCCGCGTCGACTTGCCCGGCCCGGTCGAGGATGATCCCCCCGGACCGGTCGGCGAGTACGCGCAATCCGCCCTGGCACGGGAACGGCTCGCCGCGTTTGCCTCACGCCGGTGGGGCACGCGGATGGCCATCCTCCGGATCAACTATGCCGTCGAACCCCGTTATGGCGTCCTCCATGACATCGCCCGACGCGTCCATGCCGGCGCGCCCGTCGACCTCCGGATGGGATATGTGAACCTCATCTGGCAGCGGGACGCGAACGCCATCGCCCTCCGCGCCATCCCGGACTGCGCCAGTCCCCCCTTCGTGCTGAACCTGACGGGACCTGAAGCATTCGCGGTGCGCGACATCGCGGAACGGTTCGCCCGGCGGTTCGGCACCGAGCCGCATTTTGCCGGGGAGGAAGCCCGGACCGCGCTGCTCTCGAACGCCGCCCTCGCCATGGCGCGCTACGGCCCTCCGTCACTCGACCTGGACACGATGGTGGACCTGGTGGCCGGGTGGGTCGAGGCGGGCGGACGCAGCCTGGGCAAGCCTACGCATTTCGAGGAACGGGAAGGGCGCTTCTAGTGCGCCGGGCAACGCTCACCCGCCTGCTGCGCAGAGGCATGGTCATCCCGGCCCATCCGCTGGCGCTCACTTCGCTGAGACGGCTGGACGAACGACGGCAGACCGCCCTGTCGCGTTACTACCTGGCGGCAGGCGCAGGCGGCCTGGCGGTCGGTGTTCACACCACCCAGTTCGGCATCCGGAAGCCGGGCGCGGGGATGCTGCAGCCCGTCCTCGAGCTGGCTGCGCTCGCGGCAAGAGAACGGTCCACCAGAGCGAAGACCACGGTACTCGTGGCGGGCATCTGCGGCAGGACCCCGCAGGCGATCCGCGAGGCCCGGCTCGCGCGCGACCTGCACTACCACGCCGGCCTGGTCAGCCTGGGCGCGCTGCCGGGGGCGTCCATTCCACGACTCCTCGACCACATGCGGGCCGTGGGAGAGATCATCCCGGTATTCGGATTCTATCTGCAGCCCGCCGTCGGAGGCAGACCGCTGCCAGAGGCGTTCTGGCAGCGCCTGCTGGAGCTCGAAAATCTCGTGGCCATCAAGGTGGCGCCGTTCGACCGATACCGCACACTGGTCGTCCGGCGGGCCCTGCTGGATTCCGGTCGGCGGGACGTCGCCCTCTACACCGGCAACGACGACCACATCATTCACGACCTCCTCGCACCCGGCCCCTCCCCGATGACCGGCGGCCTCCTGGGCCAGTGGTCGGTCTGGACCCGGCAGGCGGTCCGGGATCTCGCCCGATGCCGGCGGGTCCGCTCGACCGGGAGGGCCCCGGCATCCCTGTTTCGATACGCCGACGACCTCACGCAGGCCAATGGGGCCATCTTCGACGCCGCCAACGGGTTCGCCGGGGTCATTCCCGGAATCCACGAGGTTCTTCGCCGGATGGGACTCCTGCAGGGCAGGTGGTGCCTCGATCGCGATGAACAGCTCTCGCCGGGGCAAATGGAGGCCATCGACCGGATCTGGAAGGAACTTCCGCACCTCCGGGATGATGCCTTTGTCCAGGAGCACCTGGACTCGTGGCTCTCCTGACGCTTCCTGGCTCTCGACCTCTCGTTTTCGGCCCCTCAACCTTTGACCTCCGACCCCCGCCCTTCGACCGGCCTGATGGTCCCCCATCACAGACGGATCCGGGACCAGGCTGTAAGTTGTGGCGGAAAGCAATGTTAGTCGTCACTGAATGAGGAGGAATACCGTGCTAAATGCGAACCGGGCAACCGGGATGGCGCTGCTCCTGGGCTTTGCGGGGATCGCAGGGCTTGGCGGCTGCGCCAACAAGACGCAGGAGGGTGCCGCGATCGGGGTCGGTGCGGGCGCCGTGGTCGGGGGAGCCATTGGCAAGGCGACCGGGAATACGGCCCGTGGGGCCATCATCGGTGCCGCCGTCGGTGGCGTCGCCGGCTCGATCATCGGCTCCAAGATGGACAAGCAGGCCAAGGAGCTGGACCAGGATATTCCGGGAGCCACCGTTACGCGTGTCGGTGAGGGAATTGCCGTGACCTTCGACTCCGGACTTCTGTTCGACTTCAACTCCGCCACGCTCAGGTCCGAAGCCCGGGAGAACCTCAGGAACCTGGCCGCGAGCCTGGCGAAGAATCCTGGCGAGGACGTTCTCATCGTCGGTCACACCGACAGCGTCGGCACGGACAGCTACAACCTGGATCTCTCGCGCCGTCGTGCCGAGGCAGCGGCGAGCTACATCGCCACCGTCGGCGTGGACCGGAGCCGTATCGGTACGAAGGGCATGGGCGAGAACGACCCGTTGGCCAGCAATGATACGGACGCCGGCCGCCAGCAGAACCGGCGGGTGGAAGTGGCGATCTTTGCGAATGACAAGATGAAGGCCGAAGCCAGGGCCGAGGCGGCGAGCGGCAACTGAGCCGCCGGCCACCACTTCCGTTTGAAGACCGCCCGCCGCCCGGGTATTCGGGCGGCGGGCGGTCGCCCATCATGACTCCCTACTCCCTGTTCCCCGTTCCCTGCTTCCTGCCATGGGCATAGTTCACCTCCGCCGTCACTGGAAAATGATCGGACGGCCAGCGGCCGCGTTCTGAGTCATGTCGTATCTCCGCACTGAGAACGGCGAAATCCGTGGAGACGAAGACGTAGTCTATCCGGTCCCCGGTCTCCCCGCCGCTGAACGCGTGGAAGGTTCCCGCGGGCAGGGAGTCTCGATGCTTCTTTTCCCACGTGTCCACCAGGCCGAGGGAATCGCGTATCAGTCCGATGGCCTCGTTCCCGGGGCCTGCATTGAAATCGCCGGTCAGGATCACGTTTGCCGGCCCGCCCCCCTCCTCGATGTGCCGGGCCACCCGCGCTGCTGAAGCTACGCGGGACGGCTGGGACTCGTGGTCGAGATGCAGCGTGTAGAAACGGATCGTATCGCCGGTCTCGCGATCAACCAGCCGTGCCCAGGTGCAGATCCTGGTGATACGGTTCCCCCAGGACATGGAGCCCGGCACGCCAGGCGTATCGGAAAGCCAGAACCAGCCCGAGTCCGCTACAGTGAAGCGCGCACGCCGGTAGAGGATTGCGGCGTACTCGCCCGCGGTGTCCCCGTCGGCCCGGCCCACCCCGACCTCCCCGTACCCGGGCACGGCCTGGTGGAGTTCATCGAGCTGGAACCGAAGCGCCTCCTGGACGCCGAGCAGGTCTGGCGCCTCCCGCCGGAGGAGCGCAAACACCTGGTCCCTCCGATTCGGCCACGCATTTTCCATGTCCTTCGCCGTCCCGTAGCGGATATTGAAGGACATGACGGAGACGGGAGGGGACGGCAAGGCAAGCGCCATCAGGAGAAAGGGGATCAGGAGCACGGGTGATCCGTTCCGTGGAGTCGGGAGTCGTCACCTGGTCGTGACACGTGCTTCGCACCCACGCGCCACACCAGTCACCAGTCAATACTCGCTACTCACTACTCACTCTTCACCGATCTACCATCCCACCCGTTTCAGCACCGAGAACACCCCACCGCCCGGATCGGAGATCACGGCAAAGGTGCCCACCTCCGGAATGTCCGTGCACGGCACCTCAACCTTCCCGCCAAGCGACTCGGCCTTCGCCGTCGCGGCGGCGCAGTCCTGCACTCCGAAATAGACCATCCAGTGGGGCGCCATCTCGCCCCACTCCTGGGTCATCTCCAGCATCCCGGCAACTGGAAATCGTGAACGGAGAAAAGTCGTGTACCCGTAACCGGGCCGCTGCTGCTGGTCGGTGTTCCAGCCGAAGAGGTTGGTGTAGAATACCCGGCACGATTCCCTGTCACGCGTCGCGAGTTCGTTCCAGCTCATGGCCCCGGGCCGGTTCCAGATGGCGGCACCGGGGTGGGTGCGGGCCTCCCAGAGGGCCAGCGCCTCCCCATCCGGGCCACGAATCACGGCGGCGCGACCCGCATCCGCCACATCCACCGCCTCCGTCGTGACCGTTCCGCCGAAGCCCTCCACCTTCGCCGCGGTTTCGGCTGCGTTGGCCACCGCGACATAGCTCAGCCACCCCGCCCCGCGAGGGGAGTCGGGACTCGACGCAAAGAGGCCTGCCACCTCAGCGCCACCTTCGCTTTTCAGCAGGTGGTAGTCCGGGCCGCCATCCATCTTACGGGACTCGGACGTCCACCCGAACAGCCCGGTGTAGAAGTCGAGCACGCCCTGGACCTCACTGGTCGCGAGATCGGCCCAGCAGAAGGAACCCGGTTCGTGCATCGGAGCATCGGCCATGCACTTCTCCTCGAGGTTATCGGGTCGTTGAAGCCGGCGGCGCCGTGGCGAGCGCGGTGGTCGCCGCCAGCGCGGTCTCGCTGGCCCTGCCCAGGGCTGCCAGGAACCCGGCAAGTTGGCCGTCCTGGGCGGGAGACGAAAGGTAGGGATCCATGACCGTCGAGCGCAGCACCACCAGCCCCTGGGCCCCGCTGGCTCGCCACTCCTCCGCCGAGGCCACACCAAGGTCGTCGAGAAGCGGATCCACCGCTCCGTCGTACATCGGGCTCTGGAAGCGGGTACGGGTGATGATGTACTCGGGCGAGTCATCCGGGCGCAACATGCTCATCTGCTGGTAGATGTGCTCGTTCAGGGCGTTTACCCCCGCTAGCGAGTGCCGCCCGGGATGATAAACCAGGTAGCAGACGAGGTTGATGTCCGGCTCCGGCAGTACGATCACGCGAAACGGGTCGAGCCGTGCGTTGCGGAGCGCGGCGTGCAGCTTCCGGGCCCCGATCACGGTCCGCTCGATCAGGTAGCCATACCCGCGCTCATCCAGCGGCAGCACCTTGTGGCTGAGCCAGACCGCTGCGGCGGACGCGCCCGGCTTCGAGCCTTCGAGGATGTATCGGCCGATGAAGGTTTCCTCGCTCGGGCGGATGTCTTCGGCGGGCAGGAGATACGGCGGGTCCACCGCAACCAGTTCTCGCGCCCGGCGGTCCCGGACGAGAATGGCCCCGGCTGGATACGGCACATAGCCGAGCTTGTGCGGGTCGATCGTCACGGAATCCGCCCCCTCGAGCGCCCCGATCGCCTTCACCCACTCATCGCTCGGCCAGTCGGTTCCGGTGGATGCCCGGATCTCCGCCGCCCTCCTGCGGCTGCCGTCTGCCCGGCGGGTGACGGCAGCCGCGTAGCCGCCATAACAGGCATCCGAGTGCACATGGAACGTCATCCCCAGCTCGCGCTCGGCACGCGCCCGCACCTCGAGCACCAGGTCCAGCCGGTCCACCGCGCTTTCTTCGGTCGTACCGCATACGCTGATCAGGCCCATCACGGGCACCTGCTGCCCTGCCAGCCGCTGCAGCACGTCCCAGAGGCCGTCCGGATGCATCCGGTAGCGCTGGTCTACCGGGACGTATACGAGCTGGTTCGAGCCGATCCCCAGCGCCCGGACGATCTTCTCCCAGGAGTAATGGGCGGTAGCCGCGACGAGGACAACGCTGTCGGGAAGCGGGTCGGTGAACGCCGCGACCAGCCGACGATGGTATTCCTGGTATCCCGCGGTTGCGAGGGTGTGCCCGTTGAGCGCGCGAGCCATGTCCTCCCGGGGCGCCACGGTCCAGAGCCGCTCCCAGAGGTCCATGGCCGCGTCGTTCCGGATGTTGAGCAGTTCAGCGAGTCCGAGTCCGCGAAGCGAACTGGTCGAGCCGTCGGGGAGCCCGACCTCCACGTCCACGCCAAGTTCCGCCGCCGCCCCCGCGGCAGCCAGCGGGAAGTACTGGATATTGCGGGCGATCCAGAGGGCCTCGAAGTTGGCGACAGTCCCACCCGATGTCAGGTGCCCCCAGCTCCGGCGGGCAGGATAGCCGATCATCACGGCGAGCTGCTCCGCCACCTCCAACTCGAGCCGGGTGGTGGTGGGCGAGGCCTCCGTGGACACGTTGTTGGGATTGTACAGCATCGCGGCGAAGTACCCCACCTGCGACGCGATGGTCTGCTCGAAGTTCATGTGCCCCTTGTAGCGACCACTGAAGAAGGGCACGTCCCGCTTGAGCCGGGCCAGAAGCCCCATCAGCTCCTGGGTCAGGGTGGCGACCGCCTCGTCGTACCCCTCGGTCCGCTTGTCCGTCTCCCGGATGACAAACCCATCCTCAGGATGGTAGTTCCGGCGCCAGAAGACATGGTCCCGGAGGGCCTCGGTGACCACTCGTTCGAGCAGGTCGGCGTTCTCGGCCCGGGGGCCCAGGAACCATGCGGGAAGGGCTTCGCGAGGGTTGGACATGTCGCAAAGATAAACAGCCCCGCCGCGGGACAGGTGCCGCTCGGAGCACTGTGACGGGGGTCACATTGCAAAAGTGGTCCCTGTCGCTAGCAATACTGCGGCGTAAATTGTACACCATAGCCGGAAGGTACCGTCGGGATTCTGGGCGGTCACCGGATCACTGTCTCGCATTGTGGCTCAAGGAGAAGTACATGAGGATCGGGAGCAGGATTATGACCGGGGCCATGCTGGGCATCGCGCTCGTCGTGACCACCGGGTGCGACAAGAAGGTCAAGGAAGAGAACGCGCAGCTGAAGGAGGAGGTTCAGCAGATGGCCCTGGCGAGCGCGGAGCGGGACAGCCTCCTCCAGATCGTCGTCGACAACACCCAGTTGATGAACGAGATCAACCAGGAGATCTCCAAGGTCAGGGGACTGAAGAGCGGCGTCGTGCCGGTGACGAACCCCGAGTCGGGCCAGCCTGACACGGTGAACGCCAAGACCTACCTGCTGGACCGGGTCAAGGAAGTCACGGAGCGCATCAACGAGAGCGAACAGCGGCTCAAGTCCGCCCAGTCCCGGCTTGCCCGGGTGTCCAAGGAGTCTGACCAGTTCCGGAAGACGGTATCGCAACTTCAGGCCATCATCGACACCCAGAAGGTCACGATGGATGGCATGAACCAGCAGATCATGGACCTCCAGACCCAGAACGTGCAGCTGGTCGCCCAGAAGCAGGCGTTGACCGACACCGTCACCGTCCTCGCCCAGGAGCGGTCGAGCCTGGTCAACGAGCAGAATGCGGCCTGGTACGTGATCGGCTCGAAGGATGAACTGAAGGACATGGGCGTCGTGACGGAAGAAGGCAGCAAGTTCCTCTTCTTCGGCGGCAAGTCCCTCCAGCCGTCACGGACCCTCCCCACCGAGAACTTCACCCAGGTGGACATCCGGGACGTCCAGTCGATCCCGCTGCCGAAACCCGACAAGCGCTACAAGATCGTCTCCCGGCAGAACCTCGCGGCCATCGAGGGCGCCGACGAGAAGGGCCGGGTAACCGGCCAGATCAACATCGTCGATCCCCGGAGTTTCTGGGCGCCGAGCCACTACCTCATCTTGGTGGAGGACTGAGAACCGCAGTGAGTAGTGAGTAGTGAGTAGTGCTTCAGCGCGGGATCTCACCCTGAATCACTAATCACTAATCACTACTCACTGCCGGTTCACGTCCGCTCCAGCCGTCGCATCGGTCGCACGGTCGACCGCAGCTTCGTGCGTTCCGGGGCTGGCATCCGGCGCAGCATCCCGCCGACGCGGGGCGCCGTCCAGGTGACGGTCATCCTCTTCTGCTTCCGCATGATTTCCAGCTTCGCGCTCTCCCCCTGCTCATAGCTGCCGAGGATGCGGTGGGCGTGGGCCGCGTTGTTGGGTGACCGGCCGTCGATGGACAGGATGACATCTCCGGCGCGGAGCTGGCTCGCCGAGTCCTCCGGCGCATCGAGCACCAGCACCCCATCGGAGGTCCCGAAGTACTCGCCAAGGCCCTTGTTCATGTCCTCGAGCCGGAGCCCGCCGCGGCTGAACGTGAAGCTGAACTGGCCCGGCATGTCAGGGCTCCGCTCCATCAGCGGGGCCATCCGCCCCATCATGGGTCCGACATCGAAGCGGTACTCCCCCCGCCCGCCCGGGGTGACAAAGGAGAACATCTGGTTGCCCTCGTCAGCCTTCAGGGTGGCCTTGGCGCTCTTGCCCGCATGGAGGTATTCGAGGTCCACCTTGTCGCCGGGCTTGAGTTTCTGGGCCAGCTCTACGAGCCGACGTCCCGGCGAGTCGTCGTCGGAGCTCGCAGCGAGCGAGGTGCCGTTGAACTTCGTGATCACGTCATTCGCCTTGATTCCCGCCTTGTCCGCGGGCCCGTCCGGCACCACGGAAGCCACCAGCGCGCCGCGCGTTTCCTTCTCCGAATCCGTCCCCATCTGCACCATCACCCCGATCCGACCACGGTCGGATGACCACGCCATCCGCCCCTGGGCCGCGAGGGTCGCCGGGGCGGCGAGCAGGATCCCGAGCGCCCCGATTACCAGTTGCCGTTTCATGTCAGGTCCCCTGTGGAGGAAGTGAGTTGACTACCCCGGAGATGCGGAAGCCGGGCGGATGGTCGCAGGGTGGGGTATGGGGTATGGGGTATGGGGTATCGGGTATGGGGTATCGGGTATCGGGTATCGCCAGGCTGCGCACCATCTCCATTTACCACTTACCACTTGCCACTTACCACTCGCCCCTTGCCACCCGCCGCAGGCCCCTTACCATCCCTTGAAATCAGCCCGGAGGACCCATGCGCATTCTGATCATCGGTGGAACGGGAAGGGTGGGGAGGGCCGCCGCCCGGCGCCTCGCCGGAGGCGGGCACGACCTCCGGGTCATGACCCGGGATCCTCAGAAAGCCCGGAGTCTCCCCGAAGGCCAGCGCGGCGTGGTCGGGGACCTGGACGACCCGGCCTCGCTCGCCGGCCCGCTCGAAGGAGTGGAGCGGGTCTTCATGGTGACCCCGCTCGACCAGCAGGAAACGACGCTCGGGACGAATGGTGTGGCGGCCGCCAGGGAGGCCGGGGTACGGCGATTCATCTACATGTCGGTTCAGGCCGCCGATGCGTTCCCGGAAATCCCCCACTTCGCCAGTAAAGTCCCTGTCGAGCGCGCCGTCGCCGCCAGCGGCATGGAGTACACCATCCTGCGGCCCAACAGCTTCTTCCAGAATGACGAGCGCCTGGTGGACGTCATCCGCGAGCACGGCGTCTATCCCCATCCGGTGGGCCGCATCGGATTGAGCGCCGTGGACGTGGCTGATATCGGCGAGTGCGCGGCTCGTGCCCTGACCGGTGACGGGTTTGCGGGGCGCACCATCAATGTGGTCGGTCCCGAGGTCCGGACGGGGGAGGACAACGCCCGGACCTGGGCCGAGGTCCTGGGCCGGGAAGTGATCTACACCGGGGACGACATCGAGGCCTGGTGCGCCCAGCTCCGCAAGGCGCTCCCCGAGTGGCTCGCCCGGGACATCTGCACGATGTACCGCCAGTTCCTGGCACGCGGCTTCGCCGCCACCGACCAGGACCGGGCCGGAACGAGGGAACTCCTCGGACGGGACGGACGGAAATACGAGGATTGGGTACGGGAGAGGGTCAAGGGGGAAGGGTGAACGGAAACGGCGTTCACCTTTCACCCCTCACGGCGTTGTCACCTCTATCCCCATCTCCCTGAGAAACCGGCTGCCACCCGCGTCTTTCCCCTCCCGGCGGGCGACGCGCGTGAGAACCAGGCGGTCGATGGCCCGTGTCATGCCGACATACAGCAGGCGCCGTCCCTCCCTGATCTCGCCCAGGCGGTTGTCCACCGTCTGGTAATATCCCGGAAGCTGGTAGTCCTCGACGCCCACGACGTACACCCGGGAGAACTCCAGTCCCTTCGTCGCGTGGAGCGTGAGGAGGTTCACCTGGTGGCGGTCCACCTCCGCCCCGTCGGAGGTGGACAGCGCCACATGTTCCAGCAGGCGGTCCACCGATTCTTCCATGCTGTCCATCTCACTCGCGGCGATGATCCCCCGAAGCCGTGCGATCGCCTCGGGGTAGCGGTCCTCCGGCTCCCGCTCCTGCCGGAGCCGATCCATGAGGCGCTGTCCCCCGAGGGCGTCAATGAGCGCGTCCACCGTGGGCACCGCCGGATCCGCGAGGCGGGTGCGCTCCATTTCATATGACTCGAGGCAGCTGCTGTACCGTCCCAGGGCACGGGCGCGGCTTACCTCGAGCAGCGTACGCGCTTCAGCGGACCCCGGACGGGGATCTTCGAGCGCGAGGCCCACGCCCAGCCAGTCCATCAGGTTGACGAGCGAAGCCTTTCGGGCCCTGGCGACTTTCTGTTTTCCCAGTTCCACGAACACCCGGCCGAGTGTCTCGGCGTCGTCGTCGGCATGGTGCGAACGGCCCGGGTCGATCCCGAACCGCTCGGCAAGATCGACGAGCTTGGCGCTGCCGCTGGTGAGCGACCGGGCCAGCGGGAGGGAATCGAAGAAGACGAGCCCTTCGGCGCCGGGAAGCCCCTCGGCCATGCGGCGCAGCACCGGCACGTCGAACATCAGCCCGTTGTGCGCGACGAGGATGTCCTCACCGACGAATGCGCGGAACGCGGGCCATACCTCCTGGAACGTCGGCGCGCCGGCGACATCGGCATAGGTGTACCCGTGCACCTCGGTCGCCTTCGGGTGGATCGGGAGCTCCGGACAGACCATCGCCCGGTAGCGGTCCACGACTTCTCCCCCCCGCACGCGAACAGCGCCGATCTCGACGACGGCGCACGTCTCCGTATCCTTGTCGGTCGTTTCCAGGTCGAAGGCAACGAAGCTGTCGAACTCTTCCCCGAAGTCGCGGCTGTGCAGGAGTTGCAGCGCCTTGAACAGCGTGAGGGGGTCCGATTCGAGCGTGAGGTCCCCCGGCCCGGGCTCGCGGGCGCGGTCGGGTGCGTTCAGGTACTCGACCGTGGTCACACCCGCGGCGAGCAGCATTCCCCGGAGCGCGATTTCGATCCCCCGTTCTGGGGGGAGCCAAACCTGCTGCCGCCCGTGCAGGGCGGCGGAAAGCCGCCCGGCCAGGTCGGGAGCGCCGGGAAACCGGGCGGGATCGGTCAGTTCGTCATGGCGGTCGTCCAGCGGATTCCGGTACTCCCCCACCTGCTGGGAGAGGAGGTCCTGTACCAGTCCGTGCAGCGTCGACGCGGCCTGCCAGGTGCCGGCCAGGTTCTGGACGTGATAGACAAAACGCCAGGCCTGTTTCGTTTCCGGCGCGCTCGACGGGCTCGCCCTCGCGAAGGCTCGCACGGCGGCAAGGAAATCCTCGTCGTGCCCTGGCTGGCGCAGGATCTTCTCCACCAGATGACGGGGAAGCACCCGACGGGCGAACGCCTCCACCAGGGCGGAATCCTCCGGCGACCGCATTACCCGCAGGGCGGCCACCACGAAGCCGATCACCGGGTCGTCCCTGAGCGCCCGCCCGCGGGCCAGCCGGCAGGGCAGGCCGGACTGCACCAGGGCGCTTTCCAGGGCCACGCCGACCGAGTGCTTGCGGTAGAGAATGGCATAATCGCCCCAGTCCCTCGGCTCGGCGTCACGATCCTGCCGCAGGTCCTCGATCAACCAGGCCGCCTCCGCCTGCTCGTCCTCGAAGTGCCACGCCGTGACCTCGTGCCTGGAATGGCGCTCGGCGCGAAGCTGCTTCTCGAAGAGCGACGGCTCCGCAGTTACCAGCTGCCGGGCCATCGCGAAGATCTGGGAAGAGCATCGCCGGTTCAGGTCGAGGACGTATGGCCGGTCGATCCCGAAGTCCGTGGCGTAGCGCCGGAGCACCTCGGGGTCGGCGCCGCGCCAGGAGAAGATAGACTGCTCGTCGTCACCCACCGCGAAGCAGTTCCGGTGACCTGCGACCAGCGCGCGGAGAATCCGGTACTGGACCGGGTCGAGGTCCTGGAACTCATCCACCAGCACGTAATCCCACTGGGCAGCCACTGCGTCCCGCACCGAAGGATGGCGGTGGAACAGGTCGGCGGTGCGCTCGATCAGGCCGTCGAAGTCGAGGATGTTCCGGCTGCGAAGGTACTCCTCGTAGCGGAGAAAGACGTCGCGATCCGCCGGGGCAAGTACGACACCCTGAAAGCGATGCTGGCTGAAGAGATTGAGCAGCTGCCGGCGGCGCCCTTCCTTGTAGACCCCAACCCGCCGGAGAACGACCAGCTGGTATTCCTCGTCGGCAATGCCGAATCCCCGGCGCAACCCGGCCTCGTCACCGTGCTCCCGCAGGATCCCGACGCACAGCGAGTGGAGTGTCCCCCGGGTCACGTCATCGGCCGCATCCCCGAGTGCCTCGTGGAGCCGGGCGGCAATCTCCTCCGCCGCCTTGTTGGTAAAGGTGAAGGCACAGATCCGGTCCGGTCTGATCTCAAGCGTGTTGACGAGGTACCCGATGCGGTGGATCAGGCAAAACGTCTTCCCCGCCCCCGGGCCGGCCACCACGAGGACCGGTCCGAGGGGAGCCTCGATGGCCGCGCGCTGTGCAGGCGTGGGGGTGGACGATGACATGGGGGAAACCTAGCCTGCTCCCCGCTGCTGTTCCCTCTCCACGGTTGACACCTGCCTCCACCCGCACGATAGTGCAAACCTCGGCACGTCCGCGGCCGCAATCCTGGGAGGACTTTCATGACATCACGCGCCCTGACCGCCGCAGCCCTGCTCGCGGCGGCGATTCTCTCCGTTCCCGGAAGTGCCCGCGCGCAGTTCGGCTCCCTCAAGAAGGCTGCGGAGCGCGCGGCGGAGAGCGAGGCGAACCGCCAGGTGGACAAGGCCGTGCGGAACACCATCCGGTGTGCCGTTGATGATCCCGCGTGTGCCGAAAAGGCAGAGAAGAACGGCGACACCGTCGTCTATACGGACGCCGGGGGCGAGGTGATCACCGACGAATCGGGAAACCCGGTGTCCGACCGGGAGGCGGCGAAGGGCGCGGCGGAGAAGCCGGGCAGCGGGGTCTGGGTCAACTACGACTTCGTCCCCGGCGACAAGGTGATCTTCGCGGAGGACTACGGTAAGGACCAGGTGGGCGACTTCCCCCGCCGGCTCGAGTTTGTCCGCGGTAACTGGGAAGTGGCGGAGTGGGAGGGACGCCGGCTGCTCCGGAACACCGGCCCACGCGCATCCGCGTTCAAGGTGATGCTTCCCGACAGCCTTCCGGAACGCTTCACCATCGAGTTCGACGCGTTCTTCACGCACGGGAACCACCAGATCGTCGTGTTGACCGAGGACCCCGGCGAGGGACGATACACATCGCAGTACCCCCACCACTACCTGGCGGTGAACCTCCATACCGCGGGTATCGCGCATACTGGGCGCAACGCCTCGGAGTCCCGGAATCAGGCGCCCGCGCTGATGGACCGGGTGGTTCCGGTCCGGCTCATGGCTGACGGCCGGTACGTGAAGGTCTACATCGGCGACACCCGGGTGGCGAACATCCCCAACGCCGATCTCCCGCGCGGAAAGGCCCTCTATTTCGAGAACGTCTACTCCGCCTCCCAGACGAACCCGATCTACATTGGCCCCATCCGGGTCGCGGCCGGAGGGAAGGACCTCTACGACAAGCTCGCCGCCGACGGCCGCGTGGCCACCCGAGGCATCCTCTTCGACGTGGACAGCGACCGGATCCGCCCGGAGAGCACGCCTACCCTCACCGAGATTACGCGGATGCTGCAGGAGCACCCGGACCTGCGCCTGGCCATCGAGGGTCACACGGACGCCACCGGCGACGATGGGCACAACCAGGAGCTCTCCGAGCGCCGGGCACAGGCAGTTCGCCGCTGGCTGGTCGAGGAGCAGAGGATTGACGGATCCCGCCTCGAGGCGAAGGGCTACGGGGAGAGCCGCCCGGTGGACAGCAACGACACCGCCGAAGGCCGCCAGAACAACCGTCGGGTGGAGTTGGTAAAGATGTGAGATCGGGGATCGGGGATCGGGGAGTCGTGATCTGGCATCCGGATCCCGGCAGCGGCCGGGTTTCAACCTAACTGATTGCAACACGGTGCTTTGACCGGTACCGCGGCGGCCCTGCCACCATCTCGCCCGACACCCGATCCCCCGATACCGAGTCCCGGCTTCATGGAAACTCCCGGTCACCCAGCCCGTATTACATTCCGTGAGCCTCACAATGGCCGCGGAAGCACCTCCCCCCGCGCCCACCGTCCGATCCCCCTAAGCGGAGGCAAGTCAGTTACATGCACTGGACACGTTCATTAGGTACCGTGCTCCTGGCCGTCACCATGACGGCTGGTTCGGCCGCCGCCCAGTTCGGCGGCAACTTCGGCAGTTCCGCCGCCATTGGCGACGGCGAATTCTTCGTTGGTGAGCCCCATAACACGTACTCGCCCGGCGTCGTCTACGTCTACCGCATGGACGGAGGTACCTGGAAGGCCGCGAGCGAGCTCACCGCGGCCGACGCGAGCAATAACGACTCGTTCGGGCGGAGCATTGCGGCCAGTGGCAGCACCCTGCTGGTCGGCGCGACCACGGCAGGCGACAACGCCGGGGCTGCGTACATTTTCCAGAAGACAGGCAACGCCTGGAAGCAGGCTGCCCGCCTGAATGCGACCGGGCTGAGCAAGGGCGACGCCCTCGGCCGGGCCGTGGCCCTGAAGGGCGACCTGGCCCTCGTGGCCAGCTGGGGCGCCGACTCGAGCCGAGGCGCGGTCTATGCCTTCCGGCGTGGCGCCGGCGGCTGGACGCAGGAAGGGCGCCTGAGCGCGCCTGACGCCGAATCGGGCGACCTCTTCGGTTCCGCCCTCGCCATCGGCAACGACAAGGTCTTCATCGGCGCCATGTCGAAGGACTCCGCCCGCGGCGCCATCTACGTCTTCAAGCGTGACGCCGGCGCCTGGTCCCAGGACACGGTCCTCCAGGTCCGCGGGATTGACGCCAACAGCCGCCTGGGCAGTTCACTCCATTTCGAGGACGGCATGCTCCTCGCCGGCGCCCCCGGCTACAACCGGAATGCGGGCGGTGTCGCGATCTTCAAGGCCGACTCCGCGTCGGGTGCCTGGCAGCTTGTGGACCGACTGCAGCCGTTTGATCCCGGCTTCCTCCAGTTCGGGACCAACGTCTCGGTCAATGGAGATGAGGTCTGGGTCGCTGCCCCCGGGGCCAATAACCGCAACGGCGCGATCTATCGCTTCCAGCGCGATGATGAGGGGCACTTCACCTCCGCCACAAAGCTCTCCCCCGGTGGCCTGCCTGCCCGCGCGGGCTTCAGCGCCCCGCTTGTCCTCCGCGGAAACCTCGCGGTGGTCGGCGCCGGCGGCGTGGACTACGGCGAGGGCGCGGCAATCACCCTGACAAAGAGCGGGAACGCCTGGACCGCAGGCCCCATGCTCAAGAGCGAGCCCAAGTCGCTCTCGGCGGTGACCGGCAAGGAAATCGACTGCGCGGGCAAGGGCTCCGCCAGCATCTTCGACTGTCAGGACGTGGACATGCTGTCGTTCCTGCCGGTCAGCGCCATCGGCGGGGTGCGCGGCGCCTTCCTGAACGACATCTGGGGCTGGACCGATTCCCAGACGAAGAAGGAGTACGCCCTGGTCGGCCGGATGGACGGCACATCCTTCGTGGACGTGACCGACCCGCTGCACCCGCAATACCTGGGCAACCTGCCCATGACCGAGGGTGCGATCGCCAACGCCTGGCGCGATATCAAGGTTTACAAGAATTACGCATTCATCGTCGCCGACGGCGCGGGTGACCACGGCATGCAGGTCTTCAACCTGACCCGCCTCCGGAACGTCCGCGGCGCGCCGGTCACGTTCACCGAGGACGCGCACTACGACCGGATCCACAGCTCGCACAACATCGTGATCGATACCTCTACCGGCTTCGCCTACTCCGTGGGAAGCGGGTCGGGTGGCGAGACCTGCGGCGGCGGGCTGCACATGATCGACGTGCGGAATCCTGCGCAGCCGAAGTTCGCCGGGTGCTACGCGAACCCCAATACGGGCCGCGCCGGCACCGGCTACACGCACGACGCCCAGTGCGTGATGTACAAGGGCCCGGACAAGCGCTACACCGGCCGCGAGATTTGCCTGGGCGCCAACGAGACGGCGCTCGACATCGCCGACGTCACCGACAAGAAGAATCCCAAGACGATCGCCAAGGCGAGCTACCCGAATGTGGGATACTCCCACCAGGGCTGGCTGTCCGAGGACCAGCGGTACTTCTATATGGATGACGAGCTGGACGAGTTGCAGGGCTTCGTGAACGGCACCCGGACCCTGGTCTGGGATCTGGCCGAACTGGATGACCCGGTCCTGGCGAAGGAGTACATCTCCGAAGACAAGGCCAGCGACCACAACCTGTACGTGAAGGGCAACCTGGTCTACCAGTCGAACTACGTCAGCGGTCTGCGGATCCTGGACATCAGCGATCCGACGAACCCGGTGCAGGTCGGCTACTTCGACACGGTACCGGTTGGCGAGGATGCTCCCGGTTTCGGGGGCTCCTGGAGCAACTACCCCTACTTCCCGAGCGGAACCGTGGTGGTGACGAGCATGAAAGAGGGGCTGTTCATGCTCCGGAAGCACAAGAAGACGCTCGTCCCGTAACCTTTGCGAAGCAACGGGCCAGGGGGAGCCGCGGGCGCGACAGCGTCCGTGCGCTCCCCCTTGCCTCAGGAGGATGATCGCATGCCCAGGAAATTCCGCAGCCCCGCCGGGCTGCTGCTCGCGGCGCTCGCCGCCTGCGCCGGCCACCCCGCCACCGCATCGGGTGGACCGGCCCCCGCACCCCACCCCATGGTTTACGTCGCGAACCAGGCCTCGGCGACTGTCTCGGTGCTCGATGCGACGACCCACGCGCTGGTCACGACGGTCGACCTGCGTGACGCGGGCTTCACTGCGAAAGCCAAGCCCCATGACATTGCCGTCGAACCGGACGGATCCTTCTGGTACGTCACGCTCGTGGGCGACAACTACGTGGTGAAGTTCGACCGCGGGAACCACGTGGTCGGCAAGGCGCCCATGGAGACACCCGGCCTGCTCGCGCTCGATACCACGAGCGACATGCTGTACGCTTCACGCTCGATGTCCGCGGTCAATCCGCCGGCGCGCATCGGCGCGATCCACCGCTCGAGCATGGCCATCGAGGAGGTGGACGTCTTCATCAGCCGCCCCCACGCGATCGCGATGGACCCGCGCGGGGGCCACCTCTACGTCGGCAGCATGGGCCAGCACCAGATCGCCGTGGTGGACACGAAGACACTCGAGGTGACGCTCGAGGACCTCGAGCTGGGTGGTGAGGAACACGAGATGATGGTGCAGTGGGCCGTTTCCCCGGACGGAAGCCGACTGGTCGGCACCGCGCAGATGCGCGGTGAACTGATCGTACTCGACTCGAGTGACCCCCTGCACCTGCGCCAGGTGGCAACGGTGAAGGCACCGGGCTGGCCGTGGCACGTCGAGTTCACGCCGGATGGGCGGGAAGTCTGGTTCCCCAACCAGAAGGAAAATGCGGTGACCGTGGTCGACGCCCGCACCTGGACCGTCAAACAGGTGATTTACGGCGCGGGACTGGCCGAACCCCACGGAATCGGCATTTCCCCGGACGGGAGCACCGTCTTCGTCTCGAGCCACAACCAGCATGGGGTCTACGAAGGCCAGGGAGCCGAGAAGGCCCCGGGCACGGTGATCATCATCGACCGGGCCACGGGCTCGATTACGGGCCTGGTCGAGACCTCCCCGGATGGAGCGGGCATCGGGGTCGGGGGCAGCCATTGAGGCCAGTGTCCCGTTGCCTCGGGGCGACCCTCTTCATCGCCCTGGCCACTGCCTGCCATCCCGCCGGCCCCGCCGCCCAGGCACCCGACAGGGCCGGAGGTGGCCGGTGGACCCGCTCGCTCGACGGCATCCCGGTGGTAGACGACTCCGGCAGGGCCTACACCTTTCCCTTCCTGGGTGGCCTCGACCACCCGCGACCCCAGCTGGTGGACATCGACGGCGACGGCGACCTGGATCTCTTCGTGCAGGAGTACACGGGACACCTGATGTTCTTCGAGAACACCGGGTCACCCCAGGCGCCTCGCTTCACGTGGCGCACCGACCGGTGGCAGGACCTGGACGTCGGCGAGTGGAGCCGCTTCGCCGACCTCGACCGGGATGGGGTGGTGGACATCCTCGCCGAATCACCCTTCAGTTACATCCGCTATTTCCGCAACGAGGGCACCCGGACCGACCCGAGGATGGTTCTCGCCATCGACACCGTTCGCGACGCGAAGGGCGAACCGATCTTCAGCGACCGGCAGAACATCCCCCAGGTGGTGGACGTGGACTGCAACGGGCGGCTGGACCTGCTGCTCGGCCGGGCCAGCGGTCGGGTCACCCGCTACGAGATGGCCCATGGCGGGCCGGACGGCATCCGGCAGCTCCAGTTCCTGACCGACGAGTTCCAGGGCATCCTGATCATCGGCCAGCAGTTCGGGAGCCTTCACGGCGCGAATACGATGGTCGTCTCGGATATCGACCAGGACGGGGACCCGGACATCATCTGGGGCGACTTCTTCGAGGCCGGACTGCTCTGGCTGGTCAACTCCGGCACCTGCGGCTCGCCCAACATCGGCCGCGATACCGTCCCCTTCCCGCCCAATGCTCCGCTCAGGACCAGCGGGTACAATGCCCCCGCCATCGCCGATTTGGACGCGGACGGCGACCTCGATGTCCTGGTGGGCGTCCTCGGGGGCGCGTTCAATCCCAACGTCTCCACCCGCGACAACCTGCTGTTCCTGGAGCAGACCGGGAAGCTCGCCTTCACGCTCCGGACCAGCCGCTACCTCTCGCAGCTCGACCTGGGCAGCGAGACCCAGCCGGCGCTCGCCGACCTCGACGGGGACGGCGACCTCGATCTCCTGGTCGGCAACAAGATCGAGCCCCTGAACCAGCGGACCGGCGGGCTGTACTGGCTGGAGAATACCGGGAGCCGCCAGCGGGCGGCCTTCGCGTTCCGCGGGGTGCTGGGAATCACGGGGCTCTATCACATGGCCCCGGCCATTGGCGACCTGGACGGCGATGGAAGTCCCGACCTCCTGCTCGGGACCTTCAAGGACGCGGTTCGGCTGTACCGGCTCACCCCGGGCGATCCACCTTCATTTGCCCTGGTGGATTCCTCGCTGGTTCAGATCACTCGCGGCAGCAACACGACACCCGCCCTTGGCGACCTGGACGACGATGGCGACCTCGACCTCCTGGTGGGGGAGTCGTCGGGTACGATCAACTGGTACCGGAACGACGGCACGAAGACCGCGCCCCGGTTCACCCTCGTCTCCGACAACATGGACGGGATCGACGTGGGCCGCCGGAGTGCGCCGTCGCTCACGGACCTCGATGGCGACGGCGACCTGGACCTGGTAATCGGAAGCGAGGAGGGTGGGCTGCAGGTGTACCGGAACGTGGGAACCCGGAAGGCGCCCAGGTTCGAACGTGACGAGACCGCCGACCTGGAGTTGCCTCCCTACTCCGCGCCGGCCTTCGGTGACCTGGACGGCGACGCACGCTCGGAACTCGTAGCCGGCGCGGCCGGCGGGGGGCTGCTGCTGTACCGCCGGCAGTGAGGAGGCTCAGCCGTTCTGTTCGTATGCCGCCCGGAGCAGTCGCTCGACCTTTGCCGTGACCGCATCCGGTGAGGTCAGCGACAGCTTGTGGGTTGCCTGGCCTGGCGCCGAGGCCGGCTGGAGGAGCGGTGACGCCGGCGGATCCGTGAAGCGGAGCCCGACATCCACTCGCGTTTTCGTCGCCGCGGCCACGGCGACGAACTGCCGGCGGCGGACGAAGGGCGTATAGGTCCCGCGCCCTTCGATTGACACGTCATCCCCCAGTCCCTCGATCACCTCGCGGAGGCGGTCGAAGATCGGGCGAAGGGGGGCCTTCGCCCCGGCATATTGCCGGTCCACGTATTCCTCCACCTCCGGCCGGGTCCACCCCGCCACCCGCGCGGCGGCATCCGCGATCGCCCACTGCGAGTTCTGCAATACGCCGTGCTTGTCCTTGAGCCAGCAGCGCACCGCCTTCTGGTCGAGGGGATCCAGGCCACTCCCCTGCACCAGCGCCATCCATTCCTCGAGACTGCGGCCGGTGCGCTCTCTCATGGTCCCCGCCACAGCCTTCATCATGTCCTTCGGTGACCTTCCCATCAGACCTCCAGCGTCGGCTTGCTGCCCGTGTCCCCGCCCCCTCTGCGCACCCCCGACCCGACGCCCGACACGAGATTACCGTGAGCACAATCACGGCCTTCGAGCCTTCAAACTGCTAAGTTGACGGGCGTATGGCACATGCGCCCAACGAGGAGGTTTTTGTGAGGAATATCACCGTACCCGTAGTCCTGCTGGCTGCCGCCGCCGTCGTCGGCTGCAACAAGACCGGCGAAGGCGAGTACGAGGTTGAACGGCCGGTGGTCGGCACCGAAACGGACACCGTGCACACGCCGACGGTCGATGTGGGCACGAAGAAGGACACCATCACGGTGCCCGAGGTGACGACGAAGCAAAAGGAAGTCACCGTACCGACGGTGGACGTCGATCCGCCGAAGTAGGCCCGTGGTGCAGAGCATTACCGAAACACGCTCCCGGAGTTCCGGGGGCGTGTTTTGCTTCAGGAACGTAGGCCCATCCAGAGCAGAGCCAGGATGGCGACGAGGAGCAGGAGGGCCCCACCCGCAAGGGCCCACCGCCCCACCCGGAATGGTGATGCCGCTTCGGGCACC
>CAWGSK010000032.1:0-31849 GCA_963825055.1 uncultured Gemmatimonadales bacterium | reverse complement strand
CGATACAGGTCTCGCTGCGGCCTCGGGGGGCCGCCGGACCTTAGAAGCTGACGCCGAGGCCGCCGTGCCCGTGGAAGGCAAGGTTGGGGACGGACGCGTGTCCCCCGGCGGTCGGCACACGAACGTAGGACGCCGAGACCCGGCCGTCGATGCTCAGGAAGAAGTGGCTCGTGATCGGGAAACGGCGGTTGGCGCTGCCCACGAGCGACCCGCCCGACAGGAAATAGCCGTCCCGGATAAAGCCGCGGTTCCGCTCGATGACCCTGCCCCGGACGATCGTCTCCGGGTGGGTAACCACCGGGCCTGCACCAAGCGTGAACACCAGCTTGTCCCGCGCCCAGCCCCGGCTGAGCGCCAGGATGTTGAACCCGTTGGTGATGTTGAAGCCCTGAACGTCCGGCGGGGGATTTTCCAGGTACAGCTTCTGGTGGATGAAATCGATCAGCCAGCCCCGGTTGCCGCTCCAGAAGCCGATTCGCGCCGCGTAGTAGGGCGTGTCCTGTTCGGGGCGGGTCGAGTAGTGGCCCGTGAAGTCGAGATCCGCCTCCCCCTCCTGCGTGATGTGGAGTGGAGTGGGGAGGCTGACTGACGTTCCGATGAAGAGTTCGAGCGTCGTCTGGGCCACCGCCCGGCCCGGCACCAGTCCGCCCAGCAGGACGGCGACCACCAGACCTCCGCGTGCCCGCATGCTCCCCCCGTTGGTGTGGCGGGCGGCATCATCGCTGTGATGCCGCGACTTCGAGTGGTGGCAGCCGCGCCGCGATCCGGGCCCGATCGGCCTCGAGCCACGCCGGCAGCTGCAGCGTTTCCCCGAGCGACTCGGCCGGCTCATCCACCAGGAATCCTGGGCCCTCGGTGGCCAGCTCGAAGAGAATACCACCCGGTTCACGGAAATACACCGACTGGAAGTATTTCCGGTCAAGGATCTCCGTAGCACCGATACCGGTGGCCGTCACACTGTCGCGCAGTGCCAGCTGCGCTGACTCGTCCGGGACACGCCATGCAATGTGATGGACGGATCCGGCGCCCAGCATCCCCGGGCGACCCCCGGAAGCGTCCTGCATCCCGATCCGCCCGACCCGGTCTCCGGTCGCCACAAACGTATCCGCCTCCGGGCGCGTGAGGCCGAGCACCTCGGACAGTAACGCGGAGGTGGCAGCGGGGTTCCGGCTGCGCAGGGTGAGACCACCGAGGCCGGAGATGGCGGATTCGCGGGGAATATCAGGTGTGGACCAGGTGGGCGCCGGTCCGCCTGACGGAGCCGGGACGAATTCGATCGTCAGGCCGTCCGGATCGCGTACGGTGGCGAGGACATCATTGCGCGCGTCATCCACCAGGCTGCCGCTTTCCGCCAGGCGGCGTCGCCAGAAATCCGTACTCTCGGCCGGGACGGCGAAGGCAATACGGTCAACTTCGCCCGCCCCGATCGTTCCTCTATACGCCCCCGGCCAGGCAAAAAAGGTGAGGATCGTGCCAGGTGTGCCCCTGGCATCCCCGTAGTAGAGATGCCAGGTGCCCGGATCGTCGAAGTTGACCGTACGCTTGACCAGGCGGAGGCCGAGCAGGCCGGTATAAAAAGCCAGGTTTCGGCGGGGATCACTCGCGAGCGCCGTGACATGGTGAAGTCCTGCCGTGCGTCCCATCGTTGCTGCTCCAGGCAATTAGTTCAAGCTTAAATTAATTGTCCAGAGCACCCCCGCAAGGGGGAGGGCGCGGGCCTTCAGTCGTTGCCGAGGGCCCGGGCCGCCGCCTTGCGGATTTCCGGGTCGCTGTCCTTGAGGGCCTGAACCATCATGTCCAGGGCAGCCGGATCACGGATCTCGCTGAGGGCCTGGATGGCCGCTCGGCGGACCGCGGGTTCCGTGTCCTTGATGGCGGCAGCCAGGGCGGACACGGCGGCGGGGTCGGCGATCTCGCGCAGGGCATGGGCGGCCGCCTCACGGACCTTCGCGTCCTTGTCCCGAAGGGCGTCGATCAGGGCCTTCGGCGCCTGGTGAACATCGTTGATCTGGCCCAGGGCCCACGCGGCGCTGCGCCGGACCCCGACATCGCTGTCCGCGAGCGCCGTCGCGAGTCCTTCGGCAGCCTGGGGGCTCTCGATCTGACCTAGCGCCCACGCGGCAGTCTTGCGAACCTCCGCGTTGCTGTCACGGAGCGCCGCGACGAGCGCGGCGACGGCATCGGCGCTCTCGATCTGCCCGAGCGACCATGCCGCTTCCTTGCGGACCTCGGCATCGGCATCACGCAGCATCGGAACGAGCCAGGAGACAGCTTCGGGGCTTTCGATCTCGCCCAGGGCATGCAGCGCGCTGCGGCGTACTTCGGCGTTCGAATCCTTGAGCGCCGCACCGAGCGCCTGCACCGCCGCCGGATCCTCGATCTGCCCCAGGGCCCATGCCGCCATCCGGCGGGCCTCCGGGTCGGCATCCTTCAGGACCGTGATCAGTCCGGGGACCGCGCTTCGGTCCTCGATCTGCCCCAGGGCCCATCCGGCCATCCGGCGCACCTCACCATCGGAATCCTCGAGGGCCTCCACCAGGACGCCAACCGCGGAGGCGTTCTCGATCTGGCCGAGTGCCCAGGCGGCTTTACGCCGGACCTCGGCATCCTTGTCCGAACGGAGTGCCTCACCCAGGGCCGGCACACCGCGAGCGTCTTCGAGTTGCCCCAGGGCCCAGGCCGCGCTTCTGCGGACTTCGACATCGGCATCGGTGCGAAGCGCCTGCGACAGGGCGCCGACCACCGTCGAGTCGCCGGACTCGCCCAGGGACCGGGCTACGGCACGGCGCACGCCGGCGTCGGAGTCACGGAGCGCCGTCACGAGGGACGCCATGGCCCCAGCGGGAACGAGCCTGGGGCTCTGTGCCGGGGCGGGTTCCCCGGTACTGGTGGAAGCATCCACCTGGACATCGGTATTCGTCGTGACGCTCAGTGTCGTGTTCGTGCTGATATTCGTGCTGGCGCCGGTCTTCGGCTCCCCGGTCATGGAGCCGGGACTGGTCGACGGACCCTCGAGCACGACCTGCTCCGCCCGCTCTGCGCGAACGGGGATGATGGCTGCCAGGGGAAGAGCGATTGCACCGGCCAGCATGAGGCCTGCAAGGCTCCCGCCAACTGCCAGGCCACGGCGGTCCCGGCCGGGGGCGAGGATCTCCAGCAGCCGTCCCTCAAAGTCGGAACGTTGCGCCATGGGGAGTGCGGCCAGCGGCGCGCGCCGTTCGCCCGCCCCGCGCACGATGTCGAGCAGGTGCTGCGCGTAATCGGACGCCCGCGTACCGCAGGCGAGGACCAGGTCGTCACAGGCGCGCTCGCTCTCCGCCCGGAAGCGGCGCAGCGCTGACCAGACCAGCGGATGGAACCAGTACGCTGCCGCGACCAGCCGGACCAGGAAATGCCAGGCGATGTCGTGCCGGCGCACGTGTGCCAGTTCGTGGAGAAGGACTGCCTCTCGCCGATCGGGCTGCCAGTCGGCGGCTCCATCGGGCAGCACCACGACGGGGCGGAGGATGCCCGAGGTAATCGGCATCGTGACGTCCCCGCTGACCCGGAGGTCCACATCGCGGCGGATCCCGAGCCGGAGCGCCGCGGCGTCCAGCACGTCGGCCCACTCCGGGTCACGAACCTGCCGCGCACGACCAACCAGGCGGCGGGCCTGGATCGTGCCCACACCCAGTCGCCCCACCACGATCAGGGCGCCCAGGGCCCAGAGGGTGAACAGCAGCGGCAGGGCATCAGTGGGGGAAGACGTAGTGGCGGATCCTGCGGCCGACTGTGCCGACTGCGTTTCCGGCACTCCGATCGCCGGCGTCACTGCCGGCTCGCCGCCCCGGTCGGAGCGGAGCGCCGTTTCCGCCCCGGCGCCGCGTGGTGCGGCCGGCGGAAGCAGGCCGACGCGCCAGGGCATGACCGCTGGCACAAGCGGCAGGAGGATGAGGATCGCGAGCCCGAGCCCCCAGGCGAAGTTGCGCGTCGCTGCCGAGGCGCGGCGCAGCACCACTACCGCGGCGAACGTCAGGAGAAGCAGCATGGTCCCCTTGATGACCATGTCGGGAAACAGGGGCCAGAGCCCGGTGGGCTGGAGGAGGGTATCAATGGAGTATGGCATCCTCAGCGCCCCTCCTTCCGGGCCTGACGGGTACGTTCGGCCAGGCGTTCGAGATCGCCCGGTGTAAGATCGGCTTCCGACATCTGCATGAGGGCCGCGACGGCCTGCTCGGCGGAACCTCCGAAGAAGGTCTGCAGCAGGTGCTGCAGGGCATCCCGCCGGGCCCGCTCCCTGGCCACGGCCGGCAGGTAGACGTAACGCGGCCCGTCTTCCCGATGTTTCACATGGCCCTTTTCCTCCAGAACGCGCAGCGTGGCACGGACGGCGGAATAACTCGGCGGATCCGCCAGGCCGTCCATGACTTCACTGACCGTCCCCTCTCCCCGCTGGTAGAGGATGTCCATGATCTGCCGCTCGCGACGGCTGAGCTTCTGATCCTGCATGCGACTCCTCCGGAGGTAGCCTATGCTGAAAATACAGCAGTATGCTGATTATTTAGCACGTATGCGATACGCTGTCAAGGGCCGACTGGGCCCCCGGGTTGGGTCCCGATGCCACTCCGGATCTTCTTAAATCGCTGGGAGATAACGGCTTGTACAACCTGCGGGCCGGTGACCTCCATCACGTGCTTTGCTGTGCCATCTTGCTACCTTTTAAGGCAGTGCAGTATAGAAACGCCCGGGGAGAGGTGACCGGAACCGCCGGCACCCTGGATCCTCGCTGGTCGCACGAGAAACCGCTTGCGCACCTGATCGCGCGATCCGTGGCTGTTTTGACATCCGACCATCATCAGGGCAACCAGCAAAGGGGGATCTATGAGTTTGAAAACGCTCTCCATGACCGTGCTCTGCGCAGCTGTCCTGGCCGTCCCGGCCATGGCGCAGAACGCAGGTAACGTGGAGCTGGCAGGGTTCGCGAGTTATACGCGTTTTGACGAAAGCCTCCAACTCGACAAGAAGATCGGCGGCGGGGGACTCATCGGCCTCTTCTTCGCGAACAATCTCGCGCTGGAAGCCGAGGGGGTGTACACCAAGACGCATCGAGATCCCAGCGGTACGGATGTCAAGTACTTCCCGATCCGGGCCCGCCTGACGTACAACATCCCGCTGGGCGGCTACTCCGCTTTCCTGCTCGGCGCCGGCGGTGTCCGCGCCAAGTTCTCCAGCGCTTACGCTCCGCTCGACTTTACCGACTACGGCGCCACGGGCCTCGCGGGCTTCCGCCTGGGGCTGAGCGACCACGTCGGCCTCCGGATCGACGGGACGATCGACTATATCCCAAGCCCCGAAAACGAGGCGCCTGAGACGATCACGAGTCCCGGGGTAAGCCGGAACATCCACTACGGCGTCCGGGCCGGCCTGAGCTTCCTCGTCGGCAGCCGCGGTCCGAAGGACTCTGACAAGGACGGCGTCGCCAACGAGTTCGATCAGTGTCCCGATACCCCGATGGGTGACCGGGTCGACGGCGCTGGCTGTTCGCTCCCGAAGGATTCGGACGGCGACGGCATTCTCGACAAGAACGACAAGTGCGCCAATACGCCCGCCGGCGTCCGGGTCGACACCTCCGGTTGCGAGGTGAAGGATTCCGACAACGACGGCGTGATGGACAACGTCGACAAGTGCCCGAACACGCCGGCCGGAGTCCAGGTCGACGGAACGGGCTGCCCGAAGGATGCCGACAAGGACGGCGTCATGGATGGCATGGACAAGTGCCCGAATACGCCGGCCGGTGCCAAGGTCGACACGACGGGTTGCTCTGTCGATACCGATGGCGACGGCGTCACCGACGCCGCCGACCGCTGCCCGAATACCCCGGCCGGTACCAAGGTCGACGGTTCGGGTTGCCCCATCACCGACAGCGATAAGGACGGCATTCCGGACAGCAATGACAAGTGCCCGGGTACGCCCGCCGGCCTGCTGGTCGGGCCGAACGGCTGCGTGATTCTATTCGAGGAAGGCAAGAACAGCGTCACCCTCGAGGGCGTCACGTTTGAGCTGAACAAGGCGAGCCTGACCCTTAACGCCCAGAAGGTGCTGGACCTCGTAGCCGCGTCACTGATGGCCAGCAAGGGCTTCAACGTCGAGGTTGCAGGACACACTGACAGCACCGGCGGCCGCAGCCTCAACATGCGGCTCTCGGACGCCCGCGCCAAGTCCGTCAAGGACTACCTTGTGAAGAAGGGCGTGGATGCCAGCCGGTTGACCGCGAAGGGATATGGTCCTGACCGTCCGGTGGCGACGAACAAGACGCCGGAAGGCCGGGCCCAGAACCGTCGGGTCGAGCTGATCAAGATGGACTAGCCGTTCAACCCATTGAACGCACACCAGCCGCGTCGGGCCCTGCCCGGCGCGGCTGTTGTATTACCTATACCCCGCGCGGGGAGGTTGGCGCCTGGGGCCTCGGCGCGGGACGGAAGGATGTGCTCGAGGTGATGAAGGCAACCGCGGCCACGATGACCACCATCGCGATGAGGCTCCGGGCCGTCAGCGCCTCGCCCGCCAGCACCCAGCCGAGGAAGACCGCGACCACCGGGTTCACATAGGCATAGGTCGCCACCTGCGTCGGCCGCACGGTACGCAGCAGGTAGGCATAGGAGGAAAACCCGATCAGGGCCCCGAATATCACGAGGTAGGCCAGCGCCAGCCAGGAACGCAGCGTCACCTGCGACGCGTCGAAGGCCTGGAAGTCTCCGTGTAATGCCGCCACCACGAGCAGCCCGGCGCCCCCCGACAGCATCTGCAGCGCGATGGCCAGCCGGGGCGTCCCGGGGTTGTCGCCGTGCCGGGTCAGCAGGGACCCCGCCGCCCAGCAGAATGTCCCCAGCAGCAGCACTGAGCCGCCAACCAGATCCACGGGTTCCCCGAGGGTCGCGTCGGCCGGGCCCAGCAGCAGGAAGAGGCCTGCCGTCCCGGCCACGAGTCCCGCCCCGACGCGCCAGTCCGGTCGGCGCCCGTTGGGGAGGAGCCACTCGAGCAGGACAATCCAGAGCGGTACCATCGCCACGATCAGGGCGGCCACGCCGCTTGGAATGCGCTGCTCCGACCACACTACCGAGCCGTTGCCGAGCAGGAAGAGGAGCGAACCCACCGCCGCCGTGGTAAGAAGTTGCCGGCGCGTGATTCGAAACGGTCCCGCGAGCCTCGCCCACCCCAGCAGGATCCCGCCGGCCACCAGGAACCGGGTACCGGCCATCAGGAACGGCGGCAGCGACTGAATCGCGAAGAGGATGGCGAGGTACGTCGATCCCCAGATGACGTACACTGCGGCGAACGCGAGGAGGATTGCTCCCCGGTTGAGATGACCTCCGGACGGCGGGCTCGGCATGGCCGGCAAAAGTAAGCCCGGAACGGGACGGGGGAAACGGCCGCCCTCGCCCACTTCCGGTCCGCCCCCTACCTTCCGGGAGATCGCCACACATCCCTGACACCCGGAGCCGGACGTGGCCGAACCGCGCGCCTGGATCGCGGAAGGCATCACCGCGAGAATTCTCGCGCTGGAAGGACTGGAGGCCGCCGTCGCCCGGCGCGACGCCGCCGCGCAGGAAGCGGTGCGCCGCCTCGCGCGAAACCTGCGAACCCTCGGCCCCGCCAGCGGCAGCCGCCAGCTCGGCGCGGAGGCCGCCAGGCTCGAGTCGGCCACCCCGGCCGCAATGCGGCAGCGTCTCTCGGAGTTCCTGAGCTTCCTCCGTGGCCTGGTGCATGAAGAATCGGGCGGACGACTGCGGCTCCTGCTCGTGGAGCCCGACACCCTGACTGCGAAACTGCTGGAAGCGGCGCTCGCGGCGCCCACGCGGGCGATCACGGTGGCGGGTTCGATTGCCGCCGCCCTGGAGGCGATCGCGGAGCACGAGGTCGCACTGATCCTGCTGGAGCTGGTGCTGCCTGACGGGGATGGCCGGCAGCTCCTCGGACGGCTGAGGGAATCCCCGGCCACCGCGGGGATCCCGATCTTCGTCCTCGCGCCGCGCCTGGGGGACCAGCCGCGCGCGGAATGCTACGCACTGGGGGCGGACGCACTGTTCGACAAGCCCCCGGATACGGGAGTCATCGCCGCGGCCGTCGCGTCCCGGCTCCAGCGGGCAGGTGAGACGGCATTCGAATCCCGCCATGACTCGCTGACCGGCCTGCCGAACAGGGCCTCCTTCTACGAGACCTTCGACCGGCTGCGTGCCATGGCCGTGCGGGGAGGCGCCCCACTGTCACTCGCACTGCTCCAGCTCGATCCGCGACCCGGCGCGACAACCGACGGCCGGATGCCGGACGAGTTGCTCCGGCGTACCGCCAGCCTCCTTAGCATGGGACTCCGCGATACCGACCTCGTGGCGCGGTGGGGGGGCGACACCTTCGCCCTGCTCCTTCCCCGGGCGGGCGCCGCCGATGGCCGGCGGGCGCTCGAGAAATTCCAGGCACGGCTGGGCGGGGAACGCTTCGAGGACGATCAGGGCGACTACTCACCGTCCTGCTCCGCCGGCATCGTGGAGGTTCTGCCGGGCCAGCCGGTCGACATGTTGCTCAACCAGGCCGACCGCCTCCTCTATGCCGCGCGGAGCGCAGGCGGTCACCGGCTGCTCGTCGGCGACGCACCATTGTCCCTGCCGGAGCGCCGGATCCTGCTTGCCCAGGGTGACCCCTACATTGCCGGCGCCATCTCCCGCAGACTCGAGCGGGAAGGCTTCCAGGTGTTGCATCACCCCGACGGGGCGGCCGCGCTGCAGTGCGCCGGCGCCACGGATGTGTCGCTGGTGATGGTGGACGTGGACCTGCCCAGGATCGACGGATTCAGCCTGGTCAGGCAGTTACGCGCCATGACAGCCCACCAGAACACCCCGGTACTCATGCTCGCAGGACTCGGGGAGGAGGCACACATCGTGCGTGCATTCGAGGCGGGGGCGGACGACTACCTGCTCAGGCCGTTCGCCTCGCCGGAACTGATCGCGAGGGTGCGCCGCCTGCTCACCCCCGCGCAGATCCCGAACCGGGGAGCATGATGCGACTGCTGGTAGTGGATGATGACGCCGACGTCCTGCAGCGAGTTATCCGGACACTGACGCAGGTCGATGGCTTCGAGGCCATCGGCTGCACCAGTGGCGTCGAGGCGCTGGCACGCGCACGTGCCGAACCACCCGACGCCATCCTGCTTGACCTGATGATGCCGACCATGAGCGGCCCCGCCTTCCTCGAGCGCCTGCAGCGCGACGGCTCGGGACGCGAGATCCCGGTCATTCTCCTGACGGCCGCCGACCCGGAAGCCGTCGCCAGCATCGTCGGGGCACGCGGCGTGATCCGGAAGCCTTTCGACGTGATCGGGCTCGGTGCCGAAGTCCGTCGGATCCTGGATATGCCACCCCTGCCTGCCTCCTGACCCTTTCGCCCTTCGCCCTTCGTCGTTCGTCCTTCGTCCTTCGTCCCTCCAGCTTGACGCGCGCCGCCCCAACCCCGACACTCAGGGGCACGTCAGGCGTGCCACCGGCCCTGCCGACCCTCCCCGAAAGGAATGTCCCGCAATGAGCGAACCCGCGCGGGTGGAATACGCCCGGAGCCTCGGCCTGTTCTCCGCCACGATGGTCGTGGTGGGTGGCATCATCGGCGCCGGCATCTTCCTGAACCCCGCGATCGTGGCACAGCGCACGGGCACCAGCGGCCTCACCCTCGCCGTCTGGGCGCTCGGCGGCGCCATTGCTCTCGCGGGCGCGTTCATCTTCGGCGAGCTGGGACAGCGCAAACCCGCGGCAGGCGGCGGCTATGTCTATCTCCGCGACGCATTCGGTTCCCTGCCGGCTTTCCTCTACGCATGGGCGCTGCTCCTGGTCATCGCCACCGGGGCCATCGCCGCAGTCGCGGTAACCTTCGCCAGCTATGCCGCCCCCATGCTCGGGCTCCCGGATTCCTCCAGGCGGGCGCTGGCAGTGGGGGCGATCGTGGTGCTCTCGGGCATCAATTACCTCGGCGTGAAGCCGGGGGCGATCACCCAGAACATCTTCACGGTCCTGAAGCTGGTCGCGCTGGCTGCCCTGGTCGTCGCGGGACTCATGCTGGCCGGAAGCGGGGGAGGCATGCCCGCCGGGGACACGACAGGTCGAGGCGGGCTGATCGTCATCATCGGCACCGCCCTCGTCCCGGTGCTCTTCGCTTTCGGCGGGTGGCAGCAGGCCAACTTCATCGCCGAGGAGGTCATCGACGCCCCCCGCACCCTGCCGCGCGCGCTGGTGCTCGGCGTGGTCATCGTCGTCGCGGTCTACGTCCTCGCGAACTACACGTACCTCCGCGTCCTCGGCCCGGGTGGCCTCGCGGCCAGCCCCGCACCGGCCTCAGACACGATGGCAAGCCTCATGGGCGAGGTGGGGCGCCGGGGCATCGCCGCGGGGATCGCGCTCTCGACCTTCGGCTTCCTGAACCTGGTGATCCTGGTCTCCCCGCGCGTGTACCAGGCCATGGCCAGCGACGGGCTCTTCTTCCCGCAGTTCGCCCGCCTGCACCGGCGCTTCCGCACGCCGACCGTGGCGATCGTGTTTCAGGGTGCCTGGGGCGCGCTGCTGGTGTATTCGGGGACGTATGGCCAGCTGCTGGACTATGTGGTCTTCGGCGACTGGATCTTCTTCGGATTGACGGCCGCCACGCTCTTCGTCTTCCGGCGACGGGACGGCGGGGCGGCTCAGCCCGGCGAGGCGTTCCGCATGCCGCTCTATCCCTGGCTCCTCATCCTGTTCCTGATGGCGGCGGCCTACGTTGTGGTGGGATCGATCGTGTCCAACCCGGGGAACGCGCTGCGGGGCACACTCCTTCTCGGGCTGGGTGTCCCCGCCTACCTCACGTGGCGGCGTCGGTCTCGGCCCGCCGCCCGGGGGCCGAACGTCGGTCGTCCGGGGCACTGATGAGCCGGCGACGACGGTGAATGTATTCCTCCTTGTACATGCCGATCAGCGCGAAGAAGTATGACAGCGCCAGCGGCCCGACCAGGAGGCCAAGAAGGCCGAAGTAGCGGATGCCGGCGAACGCACCCACCAGGGTGACCAGCGGGTGGATCTTGGCCCATCGCCGGAACACGATCGGCCGGATGACATTGTCCACGTTGGCCACCACCACCAGCCCCCATACCACCATCAGGGTCGCCGCCACGTAGCGATCATCCAGGAACAGCACCAGCACGCCGGGAAGCCAGACCAGCCCGCTGCCCACGATCGGCAGGATCGCCAGGAAGACCGTGATGATCCCCCAGAACATCGGGTTGGACAGCCCCGCCACCCAGAAGGCGCCCCCCACCATGAGTCCCTGGATGATGGCGGTCAGGCCCGTCCCGATCAGGGTGCTGTTGGTGACATCCTTGAAGCGCGTCCGGAGGACCCTGGTGTTGGCGGGCGAGAAGGGGATGTAGGGGACGATCGCTTCCCATGTTTCCTCGGACCAGATCAGGAGGTAGTACAGCCCGAAGAGGGAGATCGTCATGTTCAGCGAGAGACGCGTCGCCGTCCCGATCAGGCCGATGGCCCCGCTGCCGATCCATGCCACGAGTTGCTCGCCCCGCTTGACCAGCTCGGGGCCGATCTCATAGGGGCCCACCCTCATCTCGGCAAGCCGGCCGATGGCCGCACTGTGAACAATATTCGCCGCCATCTGCGGCGCCTCATTGACCAGCACGCCCGTGATGAGGGCGACCGGTACGACGATCAGCACCAGCGCCAGCGCCGTCACGAGTCCAGCCGAGATCGAGGGTCGGAGCGGCGGGGTGATCGCCCGGTAGACGGGAGCGAAGATCACGTACAGCACCGGGATCCCGATGAGCCCGGTCACGAACGGGTACAGCGCGACCACCAGGGCCATACCCAGGACCAGGATCAGGACAGCCGCACGCTGGTACTTGGAGTCGAGCAGGCGCATGCCGGATGGTAATACGGCCGGCGCCACGCCGGTACGTCCCGGGTACAGGGTTCCCGGTATCGCGTTGACACCTTCCGGCCCGGCTCGTACTATGGCATCGGCCGACGGCCTGATTCCCCCGCTAACCCTCCTCCCCGGAACTCTGGAGCCGCGAATGTGGAAAGACTTCAAGGCCTTCGCCGTGAAGGGCAATGTCGTCGATCTCGCTGTAGGCGTCATTATCGGCGCGGCGTTCGGCACCGTGGTGAAGAGCCTTGTGGACGATGTCATCATGCCCCCGATCGGCCTTCTCCTCGGCAACGTGGACTTCAACAACATGTTCACCGTGCTGAAGCCGGGTGAGACCCCCGGCCCGTACCTCACCCTGGCCGACGCCAGGGAGGCCGGGGCCGTCACGCTGAACTACGGAACCTTCATCACCAACCTGGTGACGTTCCTGATCGTGGCATTCACCGTCTTCCTCCTGGTCCGGGCCTTCCAGCAGCTCAAGCGGAAGGAGGATGCCGCGCCCTCGGAGCCGACCGATCGCAACTGCCCCTACTGCACCTCGACCATCTCGATCAAGGCCACGCGCTGCCCGCAGTGCACGTCGGAAATCCCCGCGGCGGCCTGACGCGGCCTCCGTACGCAGAATGCCGGCCCCCGGGATTCCCCGGGGGCCGGCATTGCGTCAGGCAACGAGGGTCAGCGGGAACGCCGAAGCGCGATGCCTCCGTTGACCGTCTCGAGTTCCAGCATCGGGCCGCCCTCGCCCAGGGTCCCGTTGACCGACCGGGGACCGAAACGGCCCTTCACGGTCAGGGGGTAGTCGGTGGAGATGTCGCCGTTGACCGTTCGCGCCCGGACCTCGGCATTGACCGTCTCGGGCAGGTAGAGCGTGATGGCACCATTGACCGTCTTGAACGTGGCTGTGTTCTTCCAGTCAGCCCGGCCAAGACTGGCCTCGATGGAACCATTGACGGTGACCGCTTCGGCCAGGCCGGAGGTGGAGAGGTCGATACCGCCGTTCACCGTCCGGGCCATCACGTCGCTGCGCAGGTCGGTAGCACTGAGGTCGCCGTTCACCGTCGTCGGCTCGTAGCGGACACCGGCCGGCACCTCAACCTCGAAATCCACGGCCACGTCGTTGTTCTGCGTGTTCATGTGGCCCTCGTCGCCCGGCGCGCATTCGTTCTCGTGCCGCGCGTTCCGTGGCGTCGGGTAGACGGCACAGATGGTCACGCCTCCCGCATGCTCGATCACCTTGATCTGGACCGATTCCGGGTCGTCGCGCCGGCTGTGCTTCGACGCGGTGACACGGGCCTCGCTGCCGGATGATGCGACGGCGCGGACGCTCCCGTTGACGCCCTTGACCTCCAGCGTCTGCCCGGCCGACATACGGCCGTGCCACTCGAAATCGGACGTCCGTACCGTCCCGCCCTGCGCGGGCCAGAAGAATACCACCGCCGCCAGGGCGCCCACTGCTGCTCCTGCCTTCATGGTTCGATCCTTTCGCACGTGGCGCCGCTCAGCGCGCGCGCCTGAGGTAGATGTTGCCGTCGAAGCTCTCCAGGTCGAGGTTCGCCGCCCCCGAGCCGACCGTAAACCGGAACTGCCGCTTGCTGGTCCCCGTAATCGTGACGGGAAATCCCGCCTCGAAGTTCCCATCGAAGGTGGACACCGACACTACCGCGTTGAGGTCCTGCGTCAGGTTCACGACGATGTCGCCATCGTGGGTATTGATGCGATATCGACCGGAGGGACGGATCGGGCCGCGGAACGAGATGTCGCCATCCACCGTATTCACGTCGAGCTCGGTCAGGTCGACGTCCTCCATCGTCACGTCCCCGTCCACTGACTGCGCCCGGATCGAGCCGGAGACCCCCGTGAGCCGGAGGTCGCCCTCGACGGCATTCACCTCGACCCTCCCGCGCGCCCCACGGATCGTCACGATCCCCTCGACCGTCTGGACCGAGATGAGCTCGCGGCCTCCCTGCACCTCCACATCACCTTCCACCGAGTGCAGGCTGAGCCGCCCCTCGCTGCCGTCCACCCGGATATCGCCCTGATGGGTGGAGAGGTCGAGGTCGAGCCAGCGCGGCACGGTCAGGGTGAAGTCCATCTCCTCGATCCCGTGGCGACGGCCCACCCCGGTGACGCGGATTGCGCTGCGGCTGACCACAACCCGCGGCGTGATCCGGTCGGAACCGGTGGCGGCCACTTTCACGGACGGCCGGTCCCAGGTCCGGACCGTGATGCTCCCCTGGTGCTGGTTCAGCTCCAGGCGCATGCCGCGACTGACCGCGACCGTGGTGTCTCCCTGCATGCCGAGGAGAAGGACTCCAGCGGCGAGTGTGAGCAACATCGTTGTACTCCGTGTTCAGGTGGCGGAGGCGGTCAGGTTGGCCGCGCGCCGCAACAGTTCAAGCTTCCGCCGCATCGTCTCGGCCAGGTGCTCGGTCAGGTATTCATCGCTCGGGTCCGAAGCCAGCGCGTTCCGCGCCTGGGCGATGGCCCGGTCAATCAGCGCAAGGTTCTCCGTGAGGACCCGAACCGTGGAACTGTCCAGGTCCCCGCTGTGCCGTTCCAGCACCTCCTGCAACTCCTGGATGGCGTGGTCATACGAGACCGGGTCCCGTGATGCGCCAGTGGTGCGGATCACGGCCGGGGCGGCGCCCCCGGCCACCGGCAGCGGCGTGCGCTCCACCGGCGCGCCGGGCCGCAGGAGCCAGGCTGCTCCACCCGACATCGCCATCAGAAACAGTGCAGCCGCGGCCAGCTGCGGCATCGTAAAGCTGAACCGCCTCGCGGTCCGAGGCCGGATCGGCCGGACCGAAGCCCCACGCCGGCCACCGATGCCCGCGGCAATGCCCGGCCAGAGATCAACCGCGGGCTCGCGTTCCGGCAGCGACCGCGCCCGCTCGACCACCGCGGTCAACCCGGCCAGGTTCTCCCGGCAATGTTCGCAGACCGCCAGGTGTGCCTCGAGCGCCTCGGATTCAGGAGCGGCCAGCTCGCCGTCGAGGTATTCGGACAACCGGTCCGTCCAGGGATCATGCATCGTCGACCTTCCTATCGTTCCAGGTACTGACGGAGCGCCATGCGCGCCCGGTGCAACTGCGCTTTCGAGGTGCCGGCCACGATTCCGAGCTGCTCGGCGATTTCCTCGTGTTTGTAACCTTCCACGTCGTGGAGGACGAACACCCGCCGGGCTCCCTCGGGCAGGCGCCCGATCGCCGCCTCGAAATCCATCGAGAGGTCGGGCCGCGCAGGGCGGGTCGCGAAGGTCTCGCTGACGTCCTCCCCGCCCTGCATCCTCCGCCGCTCCGTCCCCAGCACCGACCGCCGGGCCAGGATCACGTTCACCGCCAGGCGGTGCAGCCACGTCCCAAAGGCAGACTCGCCACGGAAGGTGTCCAGCTTGTCCCAGGTACGGATGAACACGGCCTGCGTCACGTCGTCGGCTTCCTCATCGTTGATCATCCGCCGGGCCAGCCCGTGAATCCGCCCCACATGCCGCCGGTACAGCCGCTCGAAGGCGGACGTATCCCCGGCCGCCGCCAGCGTGGCGTCCACGGCATCCTGGTCAACCGGCAGGACATCGGGTTTCGGGTTCAGCCTCGTCTCCGCGGCACGAGTCGTCATTGCAACAGTTTGGATAGGACAGCAGGATAAAAGGTTGGAACACGCCGCACCCGCCCGGACGTGATGCCCCGGGGTCACACTCCCCCGTCAGTGGCAGTTTATCATGTTGTGGAGTAAGGACTTGGGGCGACCACGCGGGGAGGGGTGGCGGTCAGCGGGGCAGTCGGGTCAGCAGGTGGATGGCGCTGTCAGCATCGGCCGGGCGGCCCGCTGCCCGGAAGATACTGTCCGCGCCGAGAAGGACCTTCCGGGCATCCTCCCACTGCTTCCGGGCGATGAGGACCCGGCCCAGGGACAGCCGGACCTCCGCCCGACGGGCGTCGTCCGCCACCAGGAGGCTGTCCCGGATCGCCATGGCCTCCCGGAGGGATGATTCGCCCTCTGCGGGGTGCCCCCGTGCCGCCTCGACCTCGCCCAGTCCGGTCAACACGCCGGCGGTACGGAGATTCGGAACATCGTACAGCCTCCGGAAGAGGCGCAGGGCAAGCCGGAACAGGGAATCGGCCTCTGCCAGCCGGCCACGCTTCTGCGCGACCACACCCAGATTGGTGTAGGACATGGCCACATCCACAGTGGAGTCCCCCTGTTTCTCGAGGCGGAGTTCCAGGGCTTCACGCAGGAGCGGTTCCGCCTCGGCGTAGCGGCCCAGACCGGTAAGCACCACGCCGAGATTGTTGGTCGCCGTGGCGTAGTTGACGTGATGGATTCCCTCAGTACGGCGGAAACCCTCGGCCGCCGCGCGGAAGGCGGCGGCGGCCCCTTCCAGGTCCTGCTTGCGATAGCGCACGACGGCAAGGTTGCTCATCGACAGGAGTGTCATGGGGTGGTCAGGCCCCAGCGTGCGCCTTCGCAGATCCAGCGCGGCCAGATGCAGCGACTCAGCCTCCGCGTAGCGGCCCTGTTCTTCGTACAGCACCGCCAGTGCGTTCTGTGCAAAAGCGAGCTCCGGGTGATCGGGCCCCTGGACGCGACGGCGCTGCTCCAGGGACTCGGTCAGCAGGCTTTCGGCCTCCGGATAATGGCTGAGTTGTCGCAGGACTCCAGCAAGATTCTCCAGTGACGATACCAGGTCAGGGTGCCCTGGAGCCAATCGATGGCGTTGAATCGCGACCGCTGCCCGATACATGCTGTCGGCGGCGTCCAGTTGCCCGCTCTCATCGTAGATCACGCCCAGCAGGTTGAGGTCGGAAGCGACCTCCTCGTGGTCCGGCCCATACTCCCGCACATCCACGGCAAGGACTTCCCGCATCAACCGGATCGCCTCTTCCGAACGACCCAGATCCTTCACGCTCGAGGCAAGCTCGCTCAGCACCCCGGTCACCCCCGCCACATCTCCCGGCGCCCGGCGGCGGTGAATGGCGAGTGAACGCGTCAACACCGACTCGGCGGCAGCATCGTGACCCATCGCCCGGAGAAGCCTGCCCCGGGTCAGCAGGACAGCCGCCGAGAGCATGCCGTCACCATCGTCCACGCCGGGCCGCCACGGCGATGGCCCGCCGCTCCAGTGTGTCGGCGCGGGGATAGAGGCCCAGCGCGCGATAGGCCTCTCCCAGTTCGGAGAGCATTTCGGCGTGGAGCCGGGGTCGGTCCGCCAGGCTGGAGTCCGACGGTCGCGGCGCCGCGATCGAGAAGGTCGCGGGCGGTGACCTCCCGACCCAGCGCCACCTCTGGCGTCGCACCCTCGAACAGCCCGAGCAGGAAGTCGCGCGAGGCGGTGGCGCGGCCGGCCTCTTCCCGTGCGATGCGCGCCTGTCGGGCCGTGGCGAGTAACCCCCCGGCGAGGGCGACCATCACCGCCGTCGCGGCGAGCACGGCCGTACGGTGGCGCGCCATGAATTTCCGCGTGCGGTACCATGGGGAGTCCGGCCGGGCCCGGATCGGCAGGCCCGCTTCCCGGCGCTGGAGGTCGTCGAGCAGGAGACCGGCCGTTGCGTACCGCCGGGACGGGTCCTTCTGCAGCGCCTTCAGGACGATGGTCTCGAGGTCGGCGTCAACAGTACGGCCGATGCGTCGCGCCACCGAGCCCGGCGGCGCGGGCTCCACCCCACAGACCACACGCTCGAACTCCGCGGGGGTGCGTCGCTCGAAGCGATGCACCCGCTCGCCGGTGAGCAGCTCGTACAGGACGGCGCCCAGGCCATACACGTCCGTGGCCGGAGTGGCGGCTTCGCCGCGGACCTGCTCGGGAGCGGCATACTCCGGCGTCATCGCCCACATGCCGGTGCGCGTGTCTCCGGCGTCCGCCTGTGCGCCGGGTTCCACCAGGCGGGCAATGCCGAAGTCCAGCAGTTTGGGCTGCCCGTCCTCCGTCACCAGGAGATTGGACGGCTTCAGGTCGCGGTGCACGATGTGCCGGGCGTGCGCATACCGCACGGCCTCGCACACCTCCAGGAAGAGGCGCACGCGCGCACCAACATCAAGCCCGTGACGCTCACACCAGGTCGTGATGGGCTCGCCGTCCACGTATTCCATCGCGAACCACGGTTCGCCGGTGTCTGTGGATCCTCCATCCAGCAGGCGCGCGATGTTCGGATGGGCCAGCCGGGCCTGGATCCGGCGCTCGGTCAGGAATCGCGACATCAGCGACTCATGGGCCGCCACGCCGCGGACCACCTTGAGGGCGACCTGCTGTTCAAACGCGCCGTCGTCGCGCTCGCCCAGGAAGACGGTGCCCATCCCCCCGTGGCCGATTTCCTTCACGATCCGATACGCTCCGAGCCGGACCGGTGGCGGCAGGGGTGATGACGACTCCAGCAGGTCCGCGGCCACGACGCTGACCGGGGCATCAAGCAGGCCGCCGGTGGAATCGTCGGCTTCCAGCAGTGCCTGCAGTCGCCTGCGCAAGTCGGGGTCTCCCTGACAGGCGGTGTCCACGAATGCAGCCCGCGCGGCCCGCGGCAGGTCAAGCGCCTGGTCCAGGAGTGGTTCCAGTTCAGGCCAGCGGTTGGAGGCAGAGAGTGTCATGGTCTACCACGCAGAACGGAAATGGCGGCGCCCGGGGGCCAGCATGTGACCGCGAGGTCAGTCGGGTGGATGACCGATGGCATCGAGCAGGAGGGCCCTCGCCTTCTGCCAGTCACGCTTCACCGTTCGGGGAGAGCTTCCCATGGCCTCCGCGATCTCCTCGGTGGAGAGTCCGCCGAAGAAGCGAAGTTCCACCACCCGGGCCAGCCGTTGGTCGAGGGCCGCCAGCTCCACCAGCGCGTCATCCAGGGCAATGAGTTCCACGGTCCGGCCAGCGGTCTCGTCGGCGACCCCGGCGAGGGAGACCGCCGGCACGCCGGCCCCCCGCTTGGCCGCGCGCTTCTTCCGGGCAGCATCCACCAGGATCTGGCGCATGGCACGGGAAGCAACCGCGAAGAAGTGCACCCGGTCGTTGTAGGCGGTGTGGCGGCTGTCCACCAGCTTGAGATAGGCCTCATGCACCACGGCCGTGGTATCCAGCGTCTCGCCGGGCCTTCCCCGGGCCAGTTGCTGCCGCGCGCGCGACTTGAGATCGGCATACACCAGGGTGAACAGCCGGTCCATGGCCGTGGCGTCACCGGCTCGGACACGTGCGAGGAGGTCGGTGACTGCCCCGGCAGAAGATGGGGAGTCGGTCATTGGATCCGGGAAAAGGGAAGAGGGGGTACGGCCAAGTTGCGTTCTCGCGGGCGGCGATGTCAAGCAGGGGGCTCTGGCCCCGCCCGGCCGGGCCTGACGTTCAGGGGAGTGAACCCTTCAACGGAGGCCCCATGGCACGGACAGGACGGCCCCCCTTCTGCTGGCTCCTCGCGGGCCTGCTGGCCTTCCGCCCCGCAGGCCGGGGTGGCGCAGCTGCCGTTCATCGACGCATACGACCACCACCTCCTACGTCACTGACTGCTCCGGCGTCCATCTCAAGGAGTCAGGCGGGCTGCCGGGTGCCGGGAACCATACCTACCACTTCACGGGGTCCTGCCAGTTCATCAAGAGAGTGGAGAAGGACCACAAATGGGTGGGTACGCAGAAAGGGGCCTGGCTGATCCGCGAGTTCCCGGTGGACGCGGTCACCCACTGGAATGCGACGAAGCAGGCATTGACCGAGCGATTCCGGATCATCGGCGGCTTCGAGTGGGCGGGACAGGTAATTGGTGGTGAAGTCCGGAGCGTCTTCCTCTGCAGCGACGATCCAATGATCACCACCGCGGCGTGCAACGGCGCCGACTACCACAATAACACCGGGCTCTTTGCGCTGGATGAAGCCTGGAAGGCGAACCGCCCCATCACAAGGGGCAGGACGAGCATGGCTGAGGCCGTCGCCCTGAGCACCGGGCCCAGCTCCAAGGCGCCGCCACCTCCCCCTCCTTCTCCCAAGCCCGGGAAAAAGCCGGCGCTCCGGCGCGCATCGCCGGCACCCGTACAGATGGTCGCCCCTCTGCTCCTGGTTCGCCACACGATCCAGGCCCAGCCCGGCCACGAAGTCCACCTGGCCAACGGATACACGCTCGCCGCGCGGGCCACGCGAGACGACCTCCGGTGGGTGGTGGAGGACAGCACCGGCAAGGCACTCCGGACATTCCCCGCCGGCTCCAGTGCCGTCACCGATCCGGACGGGCATATCCGGGTGGCATGGGGAGAGGGAGAGACCGACCTGGGCGAGGTCCGGAAGGGCCGCCTGGGCCTTCCGACACGATGAAGCCGTCCATTCAGCAGCGCCGCCCGGCGGCGAAAGGAGTGAGCATGCGCAACATCCTGATTTCCCTGGCCTGCATCGCCGTACTGGGTGGGGCGAAGTGCGGTGGCGATGCCGGAGACAAGACCGCCTCGAACGACACCCCGACCGGCTCCGCCGAAATCGACGCCTGCGCGCTGGTGAGTCGCAGCGAAGCCGCGGACCTCCTGGGGGAACCGGTCGCGCAGGGTCGGGAAGGCGTGCATCACGTGGACCGGCAGATGGGCTCCTCCATCTCCCAGTGCTACTATGACGCCGAGTCCTCCAGCCGGACGGTTTCCATCCAGGTAGTGTACCAGCCGAAGCTGGACGTACCGGGCAACTATGACGCGATGGTTGCCGAAGCCCGGTCGGAGGCGGAAGGCACGGAGGAAGGGAGCGCCGAGCGGCTGTCCCTCGAGGTCATTGAAGCCAGCGAGCCGGTCTCCGGGGTTGGGCGCGTGGCCTGGTTCACCCCCGAGTACGGCTCCCAGACGACGTACACCGACCATCATATCATCACGACCAGTGCGGGTCGTCTGGGTGACGCTGACGACCCCGATCAGGCGAAGGCCCGCGACCGTGCCCGGAAACTCGCGGCACTGGTCATCGATCGACTCTGAAACCGCACCTCCGGGGCCGGCGGGTTTTATGCCCGCCGGTGTTTATCTTGTCCAGCCATGAATTCATCGCTGGTCGAATCCGGCCGTATCGCCCTTCAGGCCCTGCGGGTCAATCCACTCCGGACCCTGCTCTCCACCCTCGGCATCATCATGGGGGTGGCCTCGCTCGTCGCGGTATTCGCGGTGGGCGACGGCCTCGAGCGGTATGCCCGCGAGCAGATTGCAACCACGTCCAGCCTCCAGGTGATGGCCGTCGTCCCCCGCACCTCGAGGGAGGTGGACGGCCAGCGCTTTCCCCGTGAGGACTATGTCCACTTCACCCTGGATGATGCGGAGCAGATGGGGGGAAGGCTCGGGACCGTTGGAACGGTAACCGTCACGCGGAACGGCCGGACCCTGGCCTCCCTCCGCCCCGGCGCGCGCCCCCGCGCGGCCGTGCTCGTCGGCACCAGCGCCGGTTACCCGGCGGTCGCCATGGTCGACATCGACACGGGTCGCTTCTTCACGGAGACAGAGGCACGCCAGGGCACCCGCGTGGTCGTGATCACGCCGGGTCTGGCCTCGGCGCTGGCGCAGGACTCGGCCACGCGCCGAGGCACGGCTTCCGTCGGCGACACGATCTACCTCGGTGGCAGCCCATGGACGGTCATCGGGGTCACCAGGGCTGGCGGTGCAGACCAGCGCATGGCCTTCGTCCCGCTCCCGGCGGCTGACGGCGCCTTTGCCGCCCGCACCGGAGACCCGGCCCAGCTGCTCGCGCGGGCGGCGACGGTCGAGGACGTCGAATCGATGCGCCGGAGCGCCGAGGCGTGGCTCGCGGAGCGGTGGCCGGGAGGGAACCAGGCCGAAGTGCAGACCCAGCAGGGTCGGGTGGAGCAGGCGCGTCGGGGCATGCTGCTGTTCAAGCTCTTCATGGGCGCGATCACCGGGATCTCGCTGCTGGTCGGCGGCATCGGAATCATGAACGTCCTGCTGGCCGCGGTGGCCGAGCGGACCCGCGAGATCGGCATCCGGAAGGCCACCGGTGCGCGTCAGCGGGACATCATGTTCCAGTTCCTGGCCGAATCCGTCACCATTACGGGTGTGGGGGCGTTCCTCGGCGTGCTCCTGGGGCTGGGCGGAGCGTTCCTCGTCACGGCCATCATGCGGGCGAAATCCGGCGGCCCGATCCAGGCCGCGTTCACCTGGCCCACGGTGATCTTCGCCGCAACGGCCGCCATCGTGATCGGGCTCGCCTTCGGTACCTATCCCGCGCTCCGGGCGGCACGACTCTCCCCCATCGACGCCATTCGTCACGAATAAGCGGGGTCAGGCCGGGGCCGTATTTCCCACCCTGGAATCGGTGCGCATTTCGTCGAGCCAGGCCAACTCCACCTCCATGTGCCGGATCGTCAACTCCACCATCCAGCGGGCTGACTGTGCCATCGGGCCTGAGGCATTACACAGGTCCGACCGCGTAGCGCGCTCCCGTTCCAGCTCCCCGCGCAGGAACCGGGACCGTCGCCCGATCTGGACTTCGACCACTCCGGGCCGGGCGAGATGCGACAGCGCCAGCCAGGTGAGAAACGGTGGCGGTGGCCGGCGCGTGGCCCAGGACGGCACTTCCAGCGCGTCGGAGAGGGCTTCCATGCCCGCTCCGGTCGGTCGCCACGGCTGCCTGTCCGGCCCCCGGGCCGCCCCCGGATCGGGGGCTTCTTCCACGAGCCCGAGGCGCGCCAGCTTCCGCAGCGAGTAATACACCTGAGGCCGGGAAATGCCGGCCCAGTCTTTCACCTCTCGCCGCTCGAGTTCGAGTGCCAGCTGATAGCCATGCATCGGCAGCTCGGCAAGCAGACTGAGGACCACGAGGTCGGGCGTGGTGAGAACCTCCACCGGGTTCATTTGCCGTGGGCCGCAAATCCGACCACAGTACCACAGGGCGCCCGGACGAAGATCTCGTCAGCCCCGTAGAAGGTCTTCCGGCGTGGCACCACAACCGAAGCGGGATCCAGCGAGGGGATGATCCCGTCCAGTGACTCGACCTCGAGGTAGAGCAGCGTGCGGGAACCGTCGTCCGCGAGCGCGGGGACGTCCGCCGCCACGCTCGCCCGGCTCTGGTACATGACCTCGATGCCGTCGCGCTCCAGAATCGTGAAACCCAGCGCGTCCCCCTGGGGCACTTCCACGGTCCGGGTGAATCCCAGGCGCTCTTCCCAGAAACTCAGGCAGGGTTCGATCCGTTCGACGGTGATAAGGGGGGTGAGTTTCCTGATCTTCATGGCAGGCTCCAGGGAAGAGTGCAGGGACAGCAGGCGTGAGAGATACAGCGGCAGGGGGAGTACCGGCATGGCTGGCTCCCGGTTGGATGCCCTGCCGATCTAGTCTAAACAATAATACCGTCGGCGGAAGCCTGCCCGGGGGACCGTGGTCAGGTCTGGTCGATTAATTTGCTGCCGAATCCTCATGTCACTGCCCGGCCGGGAGGAAGTACCGTGAAGCGTGTCGTTTTCGTCCTGATCGATGGAGCACGGCCCGACGTCCTGCAGATGCTGCTGGACCGGGGGGAACTGCCCCATCTCTCCAGGCACGTTATCGAGCAGGGAAGCTGGACGACGGGCACGACGGTGTTCCCCTCGACCACGGGCGTCGGCTACATCCCATTCCTCTTCGGCCGGTATCCGGGAACCGCAGGCATCCCCGGCATCCGATGGCTGGACCGGGGGCGGGCCGGCGGCGGGTGGCGTGACCGCTGGACCGCGGCGCGGAGCTACTGCGGCATCCAGGGCGGCTGGATAAACCGTGACATCGAGGCCGGCACCTCGATGTTCGACGCCGTCCCCAGCCAGGCGATCTGCACTCCGATCACCCGGGGCCTCCCCGGGGGCGCGCATCGGATGCCAATCAGGCGCATGCTGCTGGGAACCCCGGCACACTACACGGCCAATTATGCCTCGCTGGACAACGCCGTGGCCGAGAGCTGGGTGGCCGCACTGGATGATCCCTGGCGGTTCCTGTTCGTGGTATTTCCCGGCGTGGACGGGCTCACGCATTTCACCGATCCGTGGCATGAGACGGTGCTCGAGGCGTACCGGCTGGTGGACCGCGCCCTGGGGCGCTTCGTGGACCGCGCCCGGCAGCTCGGCGAGGCGCCCGGGATCATCGTGGCCTCCGACCATGGCGCCGACGCCATCCACCAGCACGAGGACATCGCCGTCTGGCTGGAAAATCACGGAGTACCCACCCTCAGGCACCCGATGCACGTCTGGCGGCGGGACGCCCGCGCGGCCTCGATGGTCTCCGGCAACGCCAGCGTGCAGATCTACCTCGAGCCCCGCTCCGGCCGCGTGACGCCCCGGACCGAGTCGGAGTTCCCGCCCGACCTCCTGCCGATGCTCGCGGGACTGCGCTCGGTGCGCCTCGCCGCCTTCCGCGACGATGACGGACGGGTGACAGTCATTCGCCGGAACGAGCGCGCCCATCTCGTGGAGGAGGACGACGTGATACGCTATCTCCCTGTCACGGGCGATCCGCTGGGGCTGGGCGGACCGGTGGAGGGACGTGACCGCGACGTCCTGGCCCGCTCGCTCAGCACCGACCTTCCCGACGCGCCGCGCCAGTTGCTTCAGGTCTTCGCAGCCCGGCGCGCCGGTGACATCATTCTCGCCGCCGCGCCGGGCTGCGACTTCCGGGGGCCCTGGGAAATTCCCGAGCATCGCTCGGGGCACGGAAGCCTGACCGCGGACCACATGCTGGTGCCGATCGCGGCGACCATCCCGCTCCCCGTGGCGCCGATGCGGACGGTGGACCTCATGCCGACCATGCTGGAGATGCTGGACGTTCCGATTCCCCCCGGGCTCGACGGGCTCCCGGCGTCGGCCCTGGCCGCACTCCCTGAAGCGAGCTTTGACCCGGTCGCATAGCGTCTGGCTGCGCCCGAGGGGAACCCCTGTGTGGGACGGCATCCTCCGGGCCACCGGCGTGCTGGGAGTCGTCGGCATCGGACTGGTGCTCTGGTGGCCCCCGGCGGCGGGGCTGGTCGGCTTCCTCTGCATCACCATCTTCGTCAACGGGCCGCTCGCGCCGCTGCTCCCGGCCACCTACGAGCCCGTACTCATGGTGGCCGGGCGGGTCTATCCCCCGCTGGCGGTAGCACTCGTCGGCATCGCGGGGACCCTGTATGTCGAGTTCCTGAACTACCACCTGTACCGCAAGGCGCTGTACCATCCGCGGCTGGACCGCGCCCGCGACTCCCGCGCCGTCCGGGCCACCGTGGCGCTGTTCGAGCGCGCGCCATTTTTCACCGTCTGGCTGTGCAGCTGGAGTCCACTGCCCTTCTGGGCCGTGCGATTCCTCGCGCCGCTCGCCGGTTATCCGGTCCGTCCCTATCTGCTGGCGACGTTCCTGGGACGGGCCCCCCGGCTCTGGTTCTTCGCGGCGCTCGGCCTCTACGTCTCGGTGTCGACCCGGATCCTGGTCGGCGCGACGCTTATCATGATCACCATCGCCGTCACGGTCGCCATGCTCCGCGGCCGCCACGAAGTGCGCCGGGCCCGCGATCCGCTTCCCAGCCCTGGCGATGCAACACCATGAAAGGAATTTCCCATGACTTCATCTGCCCGCTGGACAGGCGCGGTCCTGTTTCTGGCCCTCGTGGCCACCGGATGCCGTCAGCAGGAGGCAGCCACGACCCCGGCATCACCCGATTCAGAACTGGGAACCCCCATGTCCGGTGACACGACGTTCCGGGCCACAGGGACCATCCACCGGGTGAACGTGGAGGGTGGCTGCTGGCGTTTCGACCTCGAAGGCGGCGGGCACTTCGAGCTCCGGGCCGGCGCCGATCCATCGATCCTGGTGGACGGCCGCCAGGCGACGCTCACCCTCCGGCCCCGGCCGGACCTGATGAGCGCCTGCCAGATCGGCCCGATCGCCGAGGTGGTAGACGGGGCCTGAGGATTCAAACCCCGTGCGCCCGACCGGCGTCTCATGGCAGTGGCGACCTCCATCCTCACCCTCGGCTCCCTTGCCGCCTGCCCGGTTACGGGTCCGGCGATGAACCAGCTCGCCGCCGCGGCGGCCGGCGGGGACCGGCGTGCCTTCAGCGAGCTGCACCGCCGGACGGTGCCCCGGACCTACGCCCTCTGCCTTCGCCTCTCGGGTGACCCCGCGCGTGCCGAGGAACTCACCCAGGACGTGTACGTCCGGGTGTGGGAGCGGCTCGCCTCGTTCCGGGGCGACAGCGCCTTCACGACGTGGCTGCATCGCCTGGCGGTCAACGTGGTCCTGAGCGAACGGCGGTCGGACCGGCGCCGGCGGCGGCACCAGGAAGCGGCACAGGGAGAAATCTTCCGGTCCCGACCCGCGCCTCCGGGCCTGGTGCTTGACCTCGAGCGCGCCATTGCGCGCCTGCCGGACGGCGCAAGAGAAGTGTTCGTCCTGTACGACATCGAAGGATACCGGCACGACGAAATCGCCGATGTGGCCGGCATCGCGGTGGGAACCTCCAAGGCCCAGCTGTTCCGCGCCCGCCGGCTGCTGAGGGAGATGCTCGACTCATGAACTGCGACGAAGCCCTGGCCCTTCTCGATGGCCTCCGCGCCGGTACGCTGCCCGACGACGATGCCGCACAGGTGCGCGCCCACCTGGCCCCCTGCGCTTCCTGCTCCGCCGACTTCCATTTCCTCGATCGACTCGAATCGGATGCCGCGCTGCTCCCGGAGAGGATCCAGCCGTCGCGCGATCTCTGGCCCGGTATCGATGCCCGCCTCGCACCCTCACGCCCGGCGCGTCGCTGGCTCACGGCCGCGGCCATCATCACGCTGCTGGCCCTGGGCGGGGCCATCGTGGCAGGGCTGCTCGCCCGGCACCGGTCACTCACGACGGACTCGCCGCCATGGAGGCGGAGTATCGCGCCGCAGCCACCGAGCTCCTCACCACGGTCGAGGCGCGGCAGGAGGCCATGGCCCCGGGCGTGGTGACCGTGGTCGAGCGGAACCTGCGCATCACCGACCAGGCCATCGCAGAACTGCAGGACGCACTGCGGGAGCGGCCGGGCGACACCGGCCTGGCACTGATGCTCCGCGCCGCGTGGGAGAAGAAACTTGACCTGTTGCGGCGCGCCGCGGCATCCACGGAGGCCTGACCCATGCGACCCCTTGCCGTCCTGATTCTCGGCTCTCTGCCCCGGCGCCCTTTTCGCCCAGGGGCCGGTGACCCGCGCCCAGGGCCTCGACCCCGAAGCTGCCGTCAAGGTTCACAACATGACCGGGCCGGTCACCATCCACGGCTGGAATCGCGACTCCATCATGGTGCGTGCCGTGGAGGGTGGTGGCCGTTTCTTCATGGGTGGGGGCCGTAAGGGCGTGAAGCTCGGCCTCGAGACGCCACCTGGTGCGCCGGCCTCCGAGGGGACAGTGGAGGTGTGGCTCCCCGCGGGTGCCCGGCTCTGGGTGATCACGGCCGAGGGCCGGGTGGATGTCGAGGGCGTGACCGGCATGGTGGATGTGGCCTCCACCGCGGGAGCGGTCGCGGTGGGCGGCGTGATGCGCGAGCTCAAGGTAGTGACGATGGACGGCGACGTGGCCCTTGACGCGCGAAGCCCGTGGATGCGCGCCAAGACGGCGAGCGGCGGGATCCGTATCTCGGGGGCCGGTGAAGATGTCGCCGCCGAATCGGTGAGCGGCAGCATCGTGGTCGAGGGAGTGGACGTCAGGCGGGCGCGCTTCGAGACCGTCACCGGCGACGTCGCCTGGCGCGGCACACTGCAGCGCGACGGATCGCTGGAGCTCGAGACGCATGCCGGCAGCATCGAATTACGTCTCCCGCCCGGCCTGGCCGCCGAAGTGAGCGCCGAGAGCTACCGGGGAACCATCCGGGACACGTGGGCGGGGCGGAAGCCGGTGCCCTCCACCGACGGGCTCGGTCAGGAACTGCACGTGACGCAGGGTGACGCCAGTGCGCACATTACCGTGCGCACCTTCAAGGGCACGATCACCCTCAACGAGAGGGGCGCGGAGAAGGGGCAGCTAAGCTGCCGTTTTATGAGTGACGGAGCGACACAGACACTTGTCGCAAGCTTCCCTAAACCCTTGCCCTTCGGCAGGCGTCTCAGTAGGGAAAGCGATACTTCTTCCCCTCACAGGAGATGCCCATGTTCGCCAGACTCCGCACCATCATCTGCAGCGCCGGTGTACTCGCGGCCCTTGTGGCCGTCGCCCCGCCGGCATTCGCGGGCCCGTCCTGGATTTCGGTGGAACTGCCCGCCAATCCGTACATCGACGGCAGTCGCGGTGCCTACCTCCTCGTCCACCTGTACCATCACGGCACCGCGCTCGGGCTCATGCCCACGGGGAGTGCCGAGGGCCTGGTGGACGGCAAGCGGCGCAGCATCCCGCTGGAGATCGCGCGTACCGGCCAGGCGGGCGTCTTTGCCGTGCGATTCACGCCTGAGACACGCGGCACCTGGCTGCTCGTGATGCATGGCGGGGAGCACGGCAACATGGCCAGCGCCGTGGTGAGTCTCCGCACGGACGGGACCGTGGCCGGAGTGGAGGTTCCCACGCGGCAGGACGGGCGCTGGACGATTCCTGTCCCCGTGACCGACCGGGACGTGAACGCCATGCTGATCCGGCAGGCTGCGCTGTCCGGAAGCGACGAGCGTGCCACCCTGGGATCGGCAGGCCGTCACGGCGCCCTCTATGGCGGCCTGGGTGTGCTGGCACTGGCCCTCCTTCCGCTCGGCGCGCTCGGGCGCCGCGCAGCCTGACTGCCGTCAATTGACCGGGGCGGCCAGCATGGCATCGAGTGCCTGCCGGGTGATCGCTCGCGGCGCGCCACCTGTTGTTCCTGATCCGCCCTGACCCGGCAGGCAAGTGAGCGTTGCCACTCACCCAGGGCGATGGCGGCATCAGCGCCGGCTGACCGCGGGAGCATGCCGAGTTCCGCCGCCTCCAGCACCGACACGCTAGCCGGGGGATGCCCCGCCACTCAGGGCCCCTGGAAGTCAGCAAATGTTAGCTTGGAGATCTCCCCCCTTGCGGACCCGGATATGACCGATACACTAGCCCTTGACCCCCACGGACGGACCCGATGCTGGGGGGCGTTCGCGGCTCCTCGCCGTTAGAAAGAGGACCACCGCGACGCAGACTATCTAGTCGGGCCGGGCGCGACAGGGCCCACCCGATTCAATAGGCGGAGGCCCCAACGAAGGATTGCTATATCTCGTCAGCGTCACGTATTCCATGAACCACACCAGCGAAATGAATCCTTTCGTCCAGCCAGGAGGGCCAACCGACACCCTGCACAATAGTTCCGATCAGCGGACATGCCGTCGAGCATTAGGCCTAGGCGGGAATGATCCGGTTGTCGTGAACTTCTTCACATACAATGAGTCGTGCCAAGGGTTTAGCCTGACTCCCATGTTCGCCGCGATCTGGAGTCACGAAGGGTTTGGTACTCACGATCCGCTCAATCCCGCGACCGCAAATGGGCATGAGGCGCGACGCCGCATTGCGGCTCGCGATACTCTGAACGATCCCTATCGAGTGCTCGAGCCTGTCGTTCAAACCACAATGCCTTGGCTCACGGCATTGGTTGGACAACGCGTGCATGCGATCGACGCGATGATTAGTTCTTTCGCGAACGAGCACGAATTCGTGAAAGACAACTACGTCCAGAATGGAGGGAAGTGCGGTGATACCTGGGTATTCGACAGTACTTATTCTCGATACTACAAGATTTCTTTGACCCAACTCGTAAATGGGCAATTTGAGTGTTTGTGATCCGAACGAGTTCATGACATTAGGAGGCATCCCAATGTTACGATGCACAGATATCAGCCTTCGAGCAGCCGGACTACGCTGGAGCGGGGTGGTATCCTGCTGCCTCCTCCTTGTTGCTGTCCTGGTGCCACGCGGTACAGCAGCTCAGGACTTCTTGTCCGTCGCAGAGATCCAGCCGACGCTGGATTCTCTGGAGCACGCAGCGCTGAGCTCTGCTACCTCTGGTGAGCGACGTTCAGCTGCCATTGCCCTGGCAGCTGTTGGTTGGGGTTTGGGGCAGGACCCACATGCCGGCCCTCCCCCCTATCCCGGCATCGTCCCGAGGCTGGCGCGTATCTACCAGCAGTCGGGCGACGAATGGGTCAAGTGGGTGATTATCAGGACAACGGTCCAGCAGGCGGACCGTCAAGTCGCAGCAGCTTTTCTCGCAGATGTTGCAGCCCAGTCTGACTCTCCGAAGGGGCGCGGGAAATTGCCGTTTCCCCTCCAGTACACCTCCGTTATGGCATTATCCCACATGGGATCTGAAGGTCAGGCGGAACTGGAACGGCTGCATTCCCAGGGCACCGTCCGCAACGCCATGGCACGTGCTCGCCTGGACACCCTCGCGAATCATGGGTTCAGGCCACAATGACAGCAGGTCGTTGGGCCGCCGCCCGCTGCCTGGAGGAGGATCCGAAATCTCGTAAACCCAACATCGGAAGTTCGAGTCATCCGTCGAGAGGCATGAGATAACGGCCTTTTCCATCCACGACGGTTCTGGCGGCCAGAGCACTTGCCGCCAGCGGGTTCGACACGGACGACATGGCCATCCCGGATGAGCACCGTGCGCCCCGGGATAACGCTGTCGGCCGCGACATCCACGATCAAGACATCGGTGACCGCGACGGACGCCATGGCTGGCCCTGCCGCCAGGAGGGCCAGCGCCAGTGTGCTGGCGAGGCCGCGGCGCATCACGGCGTGCGGGACAGCCGGTAGACCCTCACGTACTCAAGGTCGTCCTCGTCCTGCCAGACCCCGGTGACGTGGTCAGTGCCGATGTCCGTCGGGCGGAAGCCATCGGGCAGCGTGACATCGCCGAGCCAGTGACCAGTGGAGTCCAGCACGTTGTAGGTGCGTTGCGTCAGGCCCGGTGCGCGCGCCTCCTCGGCCCAGAGATTCCCTCCAGCATCCACGAGGAGGCCGCTGTACGACGGGAGATGATCGGGATATGGCGCCGTCTCTATGCGCTTTTCGAGTTGCTCCATCATGGGTGCCGGGATGTTGTTCGAGTTGGTCTTCAGCCGCTCCATCGCGTCGTTCCTCGCCCGGTTGACATCCTCCGCCGACAAGGCGGCAGGCTGGAAGTCGCGTCTCGCCAGGAGTCGGACCGCGCCCGTCGAATCCAGCACCCGCACCTCCCACCCCTCGTTCGGTGCCATGTATACGAGGCCGCCTCGCGCAACCGCAAAGGTGTTGCGGCCGAGCGGCACGGGCGCGGGCGAAGGAAAATCGCGCCCGTTGAAGGACATCGTGGCCGGGTACATCTCGATGCCGGGAAAGATCCCGATCGTATCGCGAAGTTCTCCCGAATCCAGGTAGGTCACATAGGCCGTTGGTGTACGGTAGGGGCCGCCGCTCTTTGCGGTGGTGTCGATCTGTTGCACGGCAACGAGGAGTGTTCCGTCGTCAAAGACGCCTGCCGGTATGGGGAACATCAGGTTCCCCGGCGAGCGGATGACATAGGCCCGGATGAACGCCCCCGTATCGTCGAGGATCGAGATCCGGCGCGCCTGGAAGTCGAAGACCTGGAGCGTGTCTCCTCCCCGGCGCCAGAATCCAAAGGGGTTCTGGAACTCTCCCGGGCCACTCCCCTCCCGGCCGACGGAGCCGAGCCATGTCCCGGTGGAATCGTAAAAGCGTACCTGCCTGTTCCCCCCGTCCAGTACCGCAAGCCGGCCGTCGGAAAGCCGGAAGGCTCCCCCGACCCTGGCAAAATCCCGCTCGGGATGGTCGGCATCCGCACCAATCTCCACCAGTGTCGTGTCCGGCACCCGCCAGCCGGCACCTTCCTTCCATGCCGGTGCCGTGTTCTCGACGATATGCACCCCGGCGCTGTCCCGTTCCACGGCCGCGCGCGGCGCAGCCTCGCCCCCGCAGGCGAAAACCAGGGGAAGGGCGAGGACAGGGACGACGGAGGGCCAGCGGGGGTTTGGCATGGAGGCTCCGGAGACGTTACGGCAACGGGGAGGAACGAGTATATACTTCCGCGA
>CAWGSK010000031.1:0-29583 GCA_963825055.1 uncultured Gemmatimonadales bacterium | reverse complement strand
AGTACTGATTCAGGGGGCCGGCGGCGTGGGGACGCCGCTGGCTGCGCTGCTTGACGAGGCCGGGGCATCGCTGCTCGTGAGCGACATCGACCCTGATCGCTCGGCGGCGCTCGCGAAGGCACATGGCGGCCAGGTGGTGGCAAACGATGACGTCTACCAGACCCCCTGCGACATCTTCGCGCCCTGCGCGATCGGGGGCATCCTGAACACCCGCACCATTCCCGGCCTCGCCTGCCGGGTCGTCGCGGGGTCGGCCAACAACCAGCTCGAACGAGACGAGGACGCCGACGTCCTGCACCAGCGGGGGATCCTGTACTGTCCGGACTACGTCGCCAACGCCGGCGGCGCCATGGCCTTCGGCCTCATGCACCAGGGCATGGTGGAGGAGTCGGAGATCTGCCGCCACATCGTGGGTATCGGCAACTCGTTGAGGGAGATACTGGACGAGGCGCGCAGTTCGGACAGCTCCCCGCTGCACGCCTCGGCGAGGAGGGTGGAGGAGCGGCTGCACCACAGTGAGAAATAAGGAGTAAGAAGTGAGAGGGGCAAGATGCACACGTCTTACTTCTTAACGCTCAGTTCGCACCACTGTTCAGCATCGGCCCCAGCACCGCCCACACATTGTCGGCCACGATCTCATGGCCCCGGGCATTGGGGTGGATGCCGTCCGGCTGGTTCAGTGAATCGATCCCGGCCACGTTGGTGAGCAGGAAGGGCACCAAGGCGACCCCGTTGCGGCGCGCGAGATCCTGGTAGGCGGTACGGAAGCGTCCGGTGAAACGCGGGCCCAGGTTGGGCGGCGCTTCCATCCCCACGAGGACAATCCGGGGCGGATCCGGACGGTGGCGGGCGGTGTCGATGATGGCCTGGATGTTGGCCCGCAGCGAGTCCACATCCAGCCCCCGCAGCCCGTCATTGGCCCCGGTCTCGATCACGAGCACGGCCGCCGGCTCGCGCAGGACCCAGTCGATCCGGGCCCTGGCCCCCGCGGAGGTCTCACCGCTCTGTCCCGCGTTGACGACTTCGTAGTCCAGCCCCTCCCGGTCCAGGCGCTCCTGAATACGGGCGGGGTAGGCCTGTCCCGGGTCCACGCCGAGTCCGGCAGTCAGACTGGTGCCGAGGAAGACGATCCGTGGACGGCCGGCAGGGACATGGGCGGCACGGTCCGAGGCAGGCGGGGCATCGTTCCCCCGCGAGCCGCAGCCGGACAGCAGCAGCGCCGCGGCGCACAGCAGGTATCTCGATCGCATCCGGGGTAAGATAGCAACCATGATTCAGTGCGAAGGCGTCACCCAGGCCTACCTCTCGGGCGGGCACGAACTCACCGTCCTCCACGACATCTCCTTTTCCCTCGAGGATGGCGGCTTCCTCGCGATCCTGGGCCCTTCGGGAAGCGGAAAGAGCACCCTGCTCGGCCTGCTGGCGGGGCTCGACCTGCCCCGACGGGGCCGGATCCTCCTTGACGGGGAGGACATCACGACGATGGGCGAGGACGAGCGGGCTGTCCTCCGGGCGCGGAAGATCGGTTTCGTGTTCCAGTCGTTCAACCTGATTCCCACGCTGACGGCGGCCGAGAATATTGCGGTGCCGCTCGAGTTGCGTGGCGAGGACGGTACCGGGGCAGCGGCGGAGCTCCTGGACCGGGTCGGCCTGGGCGATCGGGGACATCACTACCCGGCCCAGCTCTCGGGCGGCGAGCAGCAGCGGGTTGCCCTCGCCCGCGCGTTCAGCAACCGGCCCCGCATCCTCTTCGCCGATGAGCCCACAGGTAACCTCGACACAGTCACCGGTGCCCGGGTCATCGACCTCATGGCGGGCCTCAACGCGGAGTTCGGCACCACGCTGGTCCTGGTGACCCACGATCCCGAACTGGCGGCCCGTGCCCGCCGCACGATCCGCCTGACCGACGGCCGCATCGTGGCGGACGCCGTCACGTGACGTCATTCCGGTTCCTGCTCCGCATGGCGCTCCGGGAAAGCCGGGCGTCACGGCGACGGCTCGTCCTCCTGATGAGCGCGATCTCCGTCGGGGTCGCGGCGCTGGTCGCCATCAACGGCTTCACGGCAAACCTCCGTGGCGCGCTGGCCCGCGAAACGCGCTCCCTCTATGGCGCCGACCTCGGCGTGACCTCGCGGACGGTGATCTCTCCCGAGCTGGTCGCGCAGCTCGACTCAGCCATGGCGGGGGAGGCGGCCGATCGCGCCGAGGTCACTTCCTTCTCCGCCATGGCGTACGTACCCGGCACAACGGGTGCCCGGCTTGTGGAGGTGAACGCCATCGGCGGGGGCTATCCGTTCTATGGCGACGTGGTCACGGAGCCCGCCGGCGCCTGGCGGTCCCTGGCGGATGGCCACAGCATTCTGGCCGACCCGGCCCTGCTCACCAGCCTCGAGGCCAGGCTGGGCGACACCGTCTCGCTGGGAAACGCCCGGTTCCGTATCGTCGGCACCGTAACGCGGATGCCGGGCGATGCCGGCATCCGGGCGCTCTTCGGACCGCGAGTATGGATCAGCGCGTCCCGTGTTGAGGAGACCGGACTCCTGCAGTTCGGCTCCCGGGTGGAGCGCGCGCTGTATTTCCGCCTTCCCGCGACGGCGAACGCTGCCACGCTTGCGGACAACCTGCGTGACCGCTTCCGTCCCGAGGGACTTCGCGTCCGGACCGCGCAGGAAAACCAGGAGAACCTCACCGACGCCCTTACCCGCCTGAGCAGCTACCTGGGCCTGGTCGCCCTGATCGCGCTGCTGCTCGGCGGCCTGGGCGTTGCGAGCGCGGTCCACGTATTCATCCGGCGCAAGCTCACCATCGTCGCGATCCTCCGTTGCCTCGGCGCCACCGCCCGGCAGGTCATCGCCATCTACCTGATTCAGGCGCTGGCCATGGGTATCCTGGGCAGCGCGGCGGGCGTCGGGCTCGGGGTACTGCTTCAGGGCCTGCTCCCGCGCGTTCTCGCCGACTTCCTGCCGGTGGCGGTGAGCGGTACGCCATCCTGGCCCGCCGTCCTGATGGGTCTCGCGATCGGTGCGTGGGTCGCGTTCGTCTTCTCGCTCCTGCCCCTGCTGTCGGTCCGGCACGTACCGCCCCTGGCCGCGCTGCGCGAGGTCGACCCCGGCAGACTCGGCCGCCGCGACCTGTGGCGCGTGGCCCTCCGGGTGCTGATTGCGGTGAGCGTGACCGGGCTGGCCATGCTCCAGGCCGACCGCTGGCAGACCGGGATCGGTTTCGCCCTGGGCATCGGGATCGTCCTGGGCCTCCTGGGCCTGACCGCCTTCGGTCTGGTGCGGCTGGTGCGCCGCTGGTTTCCGCGCCGGCTGCCCTACCTCTGGCGGCAGGGTATCGCCAACCTCTATCGCCCGGCGAACCAGACGCTCATGGTCGTGCTCGCGCTCGGGTTCGGGGCATTCCTCCTTGCCACGCTGTTCCTGGTGCAGCAGAACCTCCTGAGGGAGCTTCGTCTCGGGGGCGGCGGCCGGCCGAACCTGGTGCTCTTCGACATCCAGCCGAACCAGCGCGAGGGTGTCGATTCCCTCCTCCAGGTGGAGGGACTCCGGATCGAGACACCCGTACCCATCGTCCCCATGCGGATTGCGAATATCCGGGGGCGCAGTGTCACCGAATGGCTGGCGGACACCACGCGCGGCGAAGACCGTCCGGAACGCTGGGCGCTGCGCCGGGAATACCGCTCCACCTGGCGCGACACGCTGGTCCGCTCAGAGCAGTCCGTCGGGGGCACGTGGCCCGTGACGCAGGAAGCGGGTGGCCTGGTGCCCGTTTCCATGGAAGTGGAACTGGCTGGAGACCTCGGCGTCGGGGTTGGAGACCCGGTGGACTGGGACGTGCAGGGCGTCGTAATCCATTCGCGCGTGGCCGGGCTTCGGGAGGTGGACTGGGCCCGGTTTGAGCCCAATTTCTTCGTCGTCTTCCCGTCGGGGGTTCTCGAGGCGGCCCCGCACTCCTATGTGACGCTGACACGCGTGGCCGACAGCGCCGACGTGGGACGGATCCAGCGCGCCGTGGTCGAGCGCTTCCCGAACGTCGCATCCATCGACATCCGGCAGGTCCAGGCAACCATTGAAGGCCTGCTGGGTCGTGTCTCCTGGGCCATCCGGTTCATGGCGATCTTCAGCCTCGTGACGGGCGCCATCGTGCTTGTTGGCGCGATGGCGACGAGCCGGTGGCAGCGCCTCCGGGAAGGAGTGCTGCTCCGGGCTCTGGGTGCCACCCGGGGGCAGGTGCTCCGGGTCATGCTCGTGGAATTCGGCAGCCTGGGCGTGCTCGCGATCCTGGTCGGAATGGTCCTCGCCACAGCCGCCGCCTGGGCACTGGTGCGGTTCGTGTTCGATTCCGCGTTCACCGTGCCCTGGGGGGCGTTCAGCCTGCTGGCGGCCGCCATCCTCGCCGTCACGACCCTCACCGGGCTCTGGAACAGCGGGGAGGTCCTGCGGCGCACACCGCTGGAAGTGCTCCGCACGGAGTAGCGGCCGGCCGTTCCGTCGCCGTGACGCCGACAGTACCTTTCCGCATCCTCTTTCCTTCCTGGAGACGTGCATGCTGTCCATCGATCTCAGCGGCAAGCGGGCACTGGTCGCCGGCGTCAGTGACGACGGGGGCTTTGGGTTCGCCATCGCGAAGGCCCTCGCCGAAGCGGGCGCGAGCATCTGCGTCGCCAGCTGGCCGCCGGCCCTGGGGATCTTTACCAAGCTCCTGGAGCGGGGGAAGATGGATGAGTCCCTGCAGCTGTCCGGTGGTCGCCGGATGGAGTTCGAGCGTATCTACCCGCTGGACGCCGCCTGGGACCGCATGGAGGACGTCCCCGCCGATGTCCGGGAAAACAAGCGTTACACGGAGCAGGGCGACTTCACCATCCAGGGGATGGTCACTCGGCTGCGCGAGGACTTCGGGGACCAGGGGCTCGATATCGTCGTGCACAGCCTCGCCAATGGACCGGAAGTGAAGAAACCGTTGATGGACACGAGTCGCGCCGGTTACCTCTCGGCCATCAGCGTGAGTGCGTACAGCAACGTGGCCATGGTGAGGGAACTGAGCCCCCTCATGCGGCCTGGCGGCACGTTCCTCTCCCTGACCTACATGGCCGGCGAACGTGTCATCCCGGGCTATGGCGGCGGCATGTCCACCGCGAAGGCCGCGCTGGAATCAGACACCCGCACCCTGGCCTACGAAGCCGGGCGCCGTCACGGGGTCAGGGTAAACGCCATCTCCGCCGGGCCATGGGCGTCCCGGGCCGCCAGCGCGATCGGCTTCATCGATACCATGATTCACTACTCGAAGGTCAACTCCCCGCTGACGCGCGACTTCGAGGCGACCGATGTCGGGAACACGGCGGCGTTCCTGTCCAGCCCGCTGGCGGCGGCCATTACCGGGACCGTGGTATACGTGGACAACGGTTATCACTCGATGGGCATGGCGGTGAGCGGACTGGAGCAGCCGGAGTGAGCCCGGAGGAATCGATCTTCCGCCCCGACCTGCTGAACGGGCAGGTCGCCTTGGTGACCGGAGGCGGCACGGGGATCGGGCGTGGCATCTCTGAGTCTCTCGCCCAGGCGGGAGCGGACGTGGTCATTACCAGCCGCCGCCCGGAACACCTGGCGCCGGCGGTCGAGGAGCTGCGCCGCTACGGAACTCGGATCGGGGCGGTGGAGACCAATGTCCGGGAACCCGAGACGGTCCAGCGGACGGTACAGCAGGTCATGGAGGATTACGGCCGGATCGATATCCTGGTCAACAACGCCGCCGGCAACTTCTACGCACCCTCCGCGACGCTCTCGCCCAATGCGTGGCGCGCCGTGGTCGAGACCGACCTCTACGGTACGTTCTACTGCTCACAGGCCGTGTACGAGGTGATGCAGTCGCAGGGCGGCGGCCGGATCGTATCGATCTCGATGACGCTCCACTACCGCGGCTGGCCCATGATGGCGCACGCGACAGCGGCAAAGGCTGGCGTGGACGCCCTGACCCGGACCCTCGCGCTCGAATGGGCGCCCGCCGGGATCAGGGTGAACGCGATCGCCCCCGGGCCGATACCGACCGAAGGCGTGCTCAAGGCCTTTGCGAAGCCGGGGGTCGACCCGGCCCGGGATATCTTCTCGGAGGAGAACGCGCGCAAGGGCATCCCGGCCGGCCGCTGGGGAAAGCCGGAGGACATCGGCCAGATGGTCACCTATCTCGCCAGCCCCGCCGGGGACTGGATCACCGGAGCCATCTTCGTCGTGGATGGAGGATCGTGGCTGGCGGGAACGGGACGGTAGGGATATTGGGGATCGGGGATCGGGGATCGGGAGAGCGTAAGTCGTTGAGTCGTTGAGTCGTTGAATCGCGCGACCGTCCTGACCGCCCTGACCGTCCTGACCGCCCTGACCGTCCTGTCCGCCCTGTCCGCCTTGTCCGTTTGACCGCCTGTCAGCCTGTGGAGGATCCATGTTCGTCGGGCACTACGGCATCGCCTTCGGGCTGAAGCGTGCTGACCCCAAGCTCTCGCTCGGGTCGCTCTTCCTGGCAGTCCAGCTGGTGGACCTGTTGTGGGGGGTCTTCCTGCTCCTCGGCTGGGAGCACGTGCGAGTGGAACCGGGATTCACCGCCTCGTCACCCCTGGTATTCACCGACTACCCCCTCTCGCACAGCCTGCTCGCCGCCCTGTGCTGGGCGGTCGTCGCCGGCGCGGTAGCCTACAGCCTCCCGACCCGGGACACCAGCCGGCATCATGCCCGTGCCGCGATGCTGATCGCGGTGGCCGTCGCCTCACACTGGTTCCTCGACCTGATCGTCCACGTCCGTGACCTGCCGCTCGCCGGGACGGAATCCACCCGTGTGGGCCTTGGTCTCTGGCAGAACCTGCCGCTCAGCATTGCTGCCGAGCTGCTCACCCTGGCGGCGGGACTCCTCCTCTATCTCACCGCTCCTTCCAGGCGGATCCACCCGCGGCCGTGGCGCATCACGACCCTGGTCGTTGTCATGGTCGGCCTGTACCTCTCAGGCTTCATGGCCCTGCCGCCGGACAACGTGACGGTGCTCGGCATATCGGCCATCGTCCTGCTCCTCGGTCTCGCGGCCCTCGCCGCCTGGGCCGACCGACCCGCGCCGGTGCGCTGACCTGACGAGACCTGCCATGACCAGAGTCTTTGCCGCCCTCGGGGCGTTCTCCGCCTTCGTTGCCGTCGCCGCCGGTGCCTTCGCCGCCCACGCGTTGAAGGCACGCCTCTCCGACGACCTGCTCCAGGCCTTCGAGACCGGCGCACGGTACCAGATGTACCACGCCCTGGCCCTGTTCGCGGTCGCCTGGGCGCTCACCCGCTGGACCAGCCCCGCAGGCCCCGCCGCCGGATGGCTGTTCGTCGTGGGGACGGTCCTCTTCAGCGGCAGCCTCTATGCTCTCGCCCTGAGCGGCCAGCGCAGCCTCGGTATGGTCACGCCGTTTGGGGGCCTCGCTTTCCTGGCGGGATGGATTTGCCTCGGGGTGGCGGTGCTGAGCAAGAGGTAGGGAAGAGGGAACAGGCAACAGAAAGCGGGAGACCGCCGGATTGACCAGCCCCTGTCCCTGTTCCCTCCTGCCTGTTCCCTCTTCCCCTCCAGCTATTCCACGGGCAACCCCTGATCAGCCGCCCATGCCGTCCAGCTTGGCACGTAAACCCGAACGCGCGGGTATTCCAGCAGTTCGCTCAGGGCGAAATACAGGTGGCTGGCCTCCGTGCCCGTATTGCAGTACACGATGATCTCGTGGTCCGGCGTGACCCCCTGGGCCGCATAGGCCGCTTTCAACGCCTCCACCTTCTTCCATGCCCATTGGCCATCGGCGCCCTGCAGGTCACCGATCCAGGGGTGACTGATCGCGCCGGGAATGTGCCCACGCCGCATCTGCGGGCCTGCCTGCCCGGTGTACTGCGCCGGCGGCCGAGCATCCACCAGCACGGCAGACCTGCTGGTCACGGCCCGGTGCACCTCCTCCGTTCCCACCAGCGCGGGCGCGAAGGGCTTCCCGGCCAGTGAGCCACCCTCGACCACAGGATATTCCTGCGTGACCGGCCGTTGCTCCGCCTTCCACTTCACCAGTCCACCGTCCAGAAGGTAGACCTGCGGGTGGCCGAATCCACGCAGCAGCCAGGCAATGAATGACGCGTGAAAGTCAGCCTGGTCACCGGCACTGTAGATCACGACCGGCCGGTCACGCCGGACGCCCAGCCGCTCGAACAGCGCGCGATACGACTCGGCGGGCAGGAGGTCTGCGGGGACACCGTTGCCGGTCCACCGGAGCGTCTCGTTGTGAAGGAACACGGCGCCGGGAATGTGCCCCTCGAGGTACGCGCCCAGGTCACTGCGCGCATCGATGACGGTGACCTTCCACTCCGGGATGCTTACCATGCGGGCGAGGTGCTCCGTGGTCATGAGCCGCGCCCGGGCCTGCTTCAGCTGCACCACTGGCTCGTCATCCAGCCTGCTCCACTCCTCGAAAGATCCGTCGTACAGCCGGACGTCGTAGCCGAGTCGGCGGGCGCTGAAGTAGGCGAGGGTCGCCTGCTGACCGATGTGGCAGTAGACCACTACCCGGCCTTCGCCAGTGACCCCCGCCTTTGCGAAGAGCCGCCGGACCTGGTCCTCGGGCAGGAAATGGTCGGTCTCGTCGACAAAACTGACGTACGGCACGTTCCGGGCGCCGGGAATGTGGCCGGGCCTGGGCTGGCCGCCGGCATCGCTGCCGTCGTAGAACTGCGGCGTTCGCGCATCCACGATCGTCACCTTCGCATCGCGCAGGTGGGCGGCAACGTACTTCGCCTCTACCGTGACCTCTCGCAGGTGGGGCGTGAGGTGCCCGGGCCTGGCAGTCGCCGGCGCTTCGGAGGTGACCGCGCCGCCGGCGGCGCGCCACGCGTCCAGACCCCCGTCGAGGATGGATACCCGATCGCCAAGCCCGACGCGGTCCAGGGTCAACCAGGTCCGCGTGGTCGGAGTGACCCAGCCCTGGTCCCAGTAGAGCACGATCCGGCTGTCGTCCGAAATCCCGAGGGACTCCAGGGTCGAGTCGAGCTGGGCCAGTGGCGGGAGCTCGAGGGAGCGACTCTCCGAGCTCGTAGACAGCCCGGACATGGTGGTGTAGCGGGCGCCGGGAATGTGGGCCTCAGCGTATCGCGCTGCGGGGCCGACGTGCAGCAGGACAATGTTGGCATCACTCACATGCTCCCTCAGCCACGCGGCATCCACCACGGGCGCTGCGGGCGGGGCACCGGGAGGGAAGGCAAGGGCTGCGGTCAGGGCGAGCGTCAGCAGGACAGCCATGAGAAACTCCTTAGGTCAGAGACAGGACTGGCGGGGAGCCGCCGGGGGAGAAGGGCGGCCGGCCTCAACCGGGTACTGCCGGTTGCTCCAGTCCTCCCAGCTTCCGTCGTAGAAACGCACGTGGAGATCCAGCATCCGGGCAACGAAGTACACGAGACTCGCGCGCAGGCCGACCATGCAATACACGACTACATGCTCCGCCCCGTCGGCCCCCAGTGCAGCCAGCCGATGGCGCAGGGCCGGCGCCGGGAGGAGCCGGCCGTCACCACCCACCAGGTCCTCCCACCTGACCTGGACGGCGCCCGGAATGTGACCGGCGAGGTGCATACCATGTCCTGCGTCGTCACCCGTGTATTCGTCATCAGGCCGGACATCGAGCAGTAAGGTTCGCGGGTCATGCATCCTCCGACGCACCCACTCCGCGTCCACGATGCGGCCGGACGAGGGATGGACCGTCAACCTCCCGCCGATCGGGACGGAATCCGCTGTCGCTTCCCTTTCGACAGGACCGCCGTCGGCAACCCACGCCTCGAGGCCACCGTCCAGCACTGCGGCGCGCCCCGCGAGCCCGAGGACGTCGAGCGTCAGCCAGGCGCGCATCACCGGGAGGATGTCGCCGTACAGCACCACCCGGCGCCCGTCCTCGAGCCCGGCGAGCCGGAAGGCCCTGACGAGGTCGGGCACGGGTGGGATCTCCACTGCCAGGCCTGTCGAGTCGCTGAGAATGGAGTGGTAGTCAAGCCACCGGGCCCCCGGGACATGTCCGCGGATCCAAGCCGCCGGGCCCGCGGACACGTGCAGGATCACCAGGTCCGGATCGTCGAGGTGGCTACGAAGCCACGTCGCCGTGACGAGCGGCCGGGGAAAAGGCTCGTGTCGAGGGGGCACCTCCCGGCCGGCGCTGAACAGGGCGAGGGCAAGGGGAATGGCGGCAAACGGCGAGGTCACGGACGGCTCCGATGGCTGGGTCGGAGTCCACGTTATCACGGAAAGGCCCGACACCGGTGGCGGGGGCGTTGCGGATGTGTGCGGAAAGTTTGAAGCTCAGGACTGGAAGCGGTAGCCAACCTTCCACACCGTCAGGAAATGGCGGGGCTCGGACGTATCGGGTTCCACCTTGCGGCGCAGCTCGGCCATATGGCTGTCGACGGTGCGGGTCATCACGTCCCCGGGCGATCCCCAGACCTCGCGGAGCAGGTCCACCCGGCTCGCCACCCGCCCGTCGCGGCGGATGAGGGCCATCATGAGGTCGAATGCCTTCGGCGTGAGCGAGACCGGCGCGCCGTTCACCTCCACCGCGCGGGCCTCGGGATCGACGGACACGACGCCGAACGTGATTGGTCCGTCGCGCCCGTTGGTGGTGCTGGAAGCGCTGCGCCGGAGCAGTGCGCGCACCCGCTCGAGGAGTTCGAGCAACCCGAACGGCTTCGTAACGTACTGGTCCGCGTCAAGGCGGAAGCCACGGACCTTGTCGGCCTCCTCGCCCCGGGCGCTCAGGATCATGACCGGGACAGGATTGCCGGCCTCCCTGATGCCCTCCAGCACCTTGTAACCATCGAGACCCGGCAGCATCAGGTCCAGGATCACCAGGTCGGGCGAGGAGACACCCGCGAGCCTGAGCCCCTCCCGGCCATCTCCCGCCAGGACGACATCGTACCCCTCACGCTCGAGGTTGTGTCTCAGGCCGTCAGCCAGGTCGGCATTATCCTCGACCACGAGAATCCTGGGGTTCATGAGACCGATGGACCGGCCGCGGGGAAATCGATGATGAACACGCTGCCACCACCGGCTGCATCTTCCAGCCGGAGGGTGGCGCCGTGGCGCCGCGCCGCATCGCGCACGACGGACAGCCCGATCCCGCTCCCGCCAATCGCGCGCGCCGAGGTGTCGTCGCCCCGGACAAACGGGTCCCAGATCCGGTCGCGCATGGTGGCAGGAATCCCCGGCCCCTGGTCGGACACCGACAACCGCACGGTCCCGTTGTCACGTGCCACCCGGACCTCCACCCGCTGGCCTTCCGGACCGTACTTCACCGCGTTGTCGAGCAGGTTCAGCAGGAGCTGGCGAAATAACTCACGATTGAGCGGCGCCGCCGCGCCCTCGTCCAGTTCCGCGCGAACGGTCACCCGACGCGACTCCGCCAGCGGCTGGAAACCGCGCACGACATCCGCGGCCTCGGCGGCCACATCCGCCGGGGCGAGGTCGGCGTGCTCCATGGAGCCGCGGCTGAACTGGAGGACGTTGCTCACCAGGTGCGAGAGGCGGATTGTTTCACGGTCCACGTGCTCGAGCAGCCAGTCCCGTTCCGCATCACCGTCATAACGGCCGAGTCGCAGGGTCTCCAGAAAGAGCCGGATCTGCGCCAGCGGTGTGCGCAGTTCATGGGACACCGCAGCCACGAAGTCCGCCTGGCGCCGGGTAAAAGCCCGCTCGCGCTGGAACTGCCGCATCGCCACGACGGTGAGGGCGATCGCGGCCAGCACGATGGCGAGGAGGAAGAGGAGTCTCGACCGTGCGTTGTCCCCCGCAAAGACGCGATTAGCCAGCGGGGGAAGCACGGTCGCCTCCAGCCGGAGGCCCCCGTTGCGCGGAACGATTGAATCGTGAGCGGTGAACAGGGCCTCCGCCGGCCACGAATCGGACTGGTAGAGCGTCACGCCATCCGCGGTCGTTACCCTGACCGCCACGATCGAATCGGCCGCAAGCCCCGATGCCACGGCCGGCGGAAGGACGTCGGTGCTGACAAGCGCATCGTGAAAGAGCGCAGGAAGGGACGCGTTGTCGAACACGAAACCGTAGAGAACGGTATCGGCCCACACGGTGGGCATGAGCCCGTAGGCCACTACGGCCGGGCGCGGTCCGCTGGTGGCCGCGATCACGGCCAGCCGGGAACTGCCCGGCACGCGCGCGGCGGCGTTCAGCGTATCGGTGAGCCAGCGGCCGAAGTCCGCCTCGATCGGGCCTCCGGTCACGTCCAGCGTATCCGCGCCCACGGTGAAGCTGAAATACGATTCCGCGCGCCAGGGCACCGCGCAGTGGCAGCTCTGCAGGCTCCGCTCGAGGTAGACCGGGATCCGCACCGAGGTGGGGACAGGCCGGTTCTCATGCAGCGGGTCGTGCAGAATGGGGTTCAGGGCAAACCACGCGCCCTCGCCCAGGGATGTGCTGGCGGAATGCTGGTAGGTCCACACGGCGAACGAGGCATAATCCCGCAGCAGGTGCTCGGATGTCCGGCGGTGCCGGTACACACCCATCCACGCCTCCGCCGCCGCGACCAGCGTGATCGCGAGCGTCAGGACGAGGACGGCGAGCGGCCAGACCCGACGGGGACGGCCTGTGGTTCCGGGCATGCAGGCTCCTGCTGGGGACACACGAAGGTTACGCCCCGTGACAGGGACCGGCAACGCGTTGGTTGTATGAAAAGTGTGAAGGAGGTCCGGCCGCTACGCGGACGTGGATCGGATGGACCGGAGCATCCGGACCATCGGCACCGCCGTCCCGTCAGGCAGGGGATGCTCGACCCGCTCGGTGACGTAGAACCCCAGGGCCCGGTACAGCGGCTCTCCCGGCAGGGTGGACATCAGGGTGAGCGCCGTGAATCCCGCGTCCTCCGCTGCTGCGAGGCACTGCGCGAAAATCCGACGCCCCAGCCCCTGCCTGGCCTGGTCGGGATGCACGAAGAACGCCCGGATCCGGGCGGGTTCCTGCGTTGGATCGAGGAGGGGGTCGTCCCCCGACTTCATCTGGTCCCCGCCGAAGAGCGTATCCCGCCGGCTCCACCCTCCGCAGGCCACGATCCGACCGTCAAGTTCCATCACGTGGTAGGTCCGGTCCTGGACCAGCCGGGTATCGGGGCCGAACACATACCGGACCAGGGCCTCGATCTGGGCAATGGAATAGAACCCCTCGCTCAGTCCCCGCGCCGAGCGCTCGATGAGCCGTGCGATGGCGGGAATGTCATCCATCCGGGCCGGCCGCAGCGTCGGCGCCTCAGCCATTACGCATGAGCCCAAGCCTGCCGGGAAGCGGCCAGCGCACGGTGTGGCGCTCCCCGCCCCACCGCTCTTCCAGCACTCGGCTGAATGCAGGCATCGGGTCCGACCCGGTACGTTGCCGGTGCCGCGTCACCCCGGACCACGTTCCGAGGTAGGCCAGGAACTCCTCTCGCGTCCAGCACTTCTCCAGCACCAGGTCCGGGAAGGGGCGCTCGTCAAATGGAAACGGGAGGTCGGTGTAGCCAGCGATAATGTGCTCCCGTCCGGGAGGCCAGTCGCGGCCGAGCGTTTCCTCGTAGAAGGGGATCACGACGGCATCGATGTCGGGGGTCACGCAGCAGTTGCCGTAGCACCAGATGGCGATCACCCCCTCCGGTCGGAGGACCCGCCGGGCCTCGGCGTAGAAGCGGTCGAGATCGAACCAGTGGGCGGCCTGGGCGGCGATGACCAGGTCGACACTCCGGTCGGGCAGCCCTGACTCCCCTTCAGCCCCGATCGCATAGTCGATACACGGGTCGTCCTGCGCCTGGGAAAGCTGCGCCTCCGAAGGATCCGTCGCGCGGATCCGCGAGAAGTCTGGAGCCAGGGCGGAAGCTGCCTGCCCGCTCCCGGTGCCGCAGTCCCATGCGAGATCATGTCCCGGAGCCATTGATCCGAGATGGGCGAAGAGTTCCGGCGGGTAGGTCGGGCGCGCCGTGGCATAGGACGAGGCTGTCGCTGAGAAGTAGTCCCTGAAGGACATCGAATTGCCGGGCTACTCGAGGCTCACCGCGGTCCCGCTGGCGCTGACCATCATCATGCCGCCGCCGGAGCCCATGCTGATCGTCTCATAGTCGAGATCCACTCCGACGACAGCGTTGGCTCCAAGGGCTTCGGCGTTGGCGGACATCTCCTCGAGAGCTACGTCCTTGGCCTTGCGGAGCTCCTTCTCGTAGCTCGCGGACCGGCCCCCGACGATGTCGCGAATCCCGGCGAAGAGGTCCCGGAAGATGTTGGCGCCGAGGATGGCCTCGCCGGTCACAATGCCGAGGTACTTCCGGACGCGATGGCCGTCGAGCGAATCGGTTGTGGTAATCAGCATCGTACACTCCCGGCCCTGGCGGGCCTCCGATGTGCTGGTGAGTTGGCGGGATCAGCCGCCGGACCAGATCCCCAGGCACCGGCGGACCGCCACGATCTGGCCCGTGTGGTAGGCAGTGTGGTCCGCCGTGAGCAGTATCTCGCGCAGGTATGTCTGGCCCGAGCCGCGCGGTATCGCCGCCAGCAGGTCGCAATCCGGATCCTCGGCCAGGGCCTGCAGGCGCTTCCGGTCCTCGCGGAAACCGCGGAGCGTGTCACTCCACTGTTCCTCCGACGGCGCTCCCTGCGGTGGCCAGTAATCGTCGGGCCAGTCGTGCTCTTTGTAGTCCGGGTTCAGGCAGAAATCGAGAATGTCGTGCTGGGTGAACCAGATGTGCCACAGCAGCCGCCAGCAGGAATACGGGAGTTGCGCTGGTGCCTCGCCACGACGCTCCGGTGGAATGTCATCCACCGCGCGTTCAAGATTCAGGTGCGCCTCTTCCCAGTCGAGAATCCGCCCCAGTTGCTCACGCAATGCCGCCGGATAGTGCATACCCACTCCCCTTCCCTGTTCCCTGTTCTCCTGCTACTCGCTACTCGCTATCGACTCCACCACACGATACATGAACTCGATGCCAAACCTGATGTTGGCCCGGCTCAACCGTTCATCGTTCCCGTGGATGCCTGCCAGATCGTCCGGGGTGGTCCGGAACGGGTCCAGCCCGTACGCGGCGATGCCCAGTTCCCGATAATAGCAACTGTCGCTGTACCCCGTCATGACCTGCGTGGTCACCGGGGTCCCCGGATCCATCACTTCCACCGCTCGCCGGACCGCCTCCACGACCGGCCCGGAGAATGGCGCCACGGCGGTGGGCCTGGCCTGGTTGGTCCGCTCGATCCCGATTCCGTCATCATCCAGCACGGTACGCAGCTGGGTCAGGAATTCCTCCGGCGAGGTCCCCGGCAGCAGCCGGACGTCCACCTGCGCGGTTGCGAGCGGGGGGATCAGGTTCACCTTGTCGCTTCCGCTCATCCCCGTGATGCTCACGGTGTTCCGGAGCAGGGCATTGAGGTAGCGGTCGCCGGTGAGCCAGGCACGGGCTTCTGCGTCATCCAATGCCCTGGCGGGGTCGGCCAGCCAGCTCCGCCGGGCCGGGTCGGGCTCGTGTGCGGAAAGGGTCCTCAGGTATTCCTCGACCGGCTCGGTGAGGATCAGGGGTGTCTCCCATGCGGCGAGCCGGCCGAGGGCCCGGGCGAGGCGTGCCACGGCATTGGCCGGTGTCGGTCGGGAACCGTGGCCGGGCGTGCCGCGGGCGATCAGCTTGAGCCAGAGCGGGAGTTTCTCCGTGAGTTCGATGCCGTAGTACCGGGTCCGGCCGTCCGCGCCGACCGGATTTTCGCCGCCTTCGTTGATGACAAACTCCACGTCGTGGAGCAGGTGGCCTCGCTCCCGGCTGAACCAGCTGGCACCGGTGCTGCCGGCTTCCTCGTCCGCGTTGGCGACCAGGACCAGGTCACGCTCCAGAGGAATGCCCCGCCGGCGAAGCGCCACCATGGTCATGAGCTCGACCATCCCCATTCCCTTCATGTCCAGCGCGCCCCGGCCCCACACGTATCCGTCGCGGAAGGTTCCCGAGAGCGGAGGCACGCTCCAGGCCTCGGCTGTGGCGGGCACGACGTCGATGTGGCTCAGGAGCAGGAGCGCCCCCCCACCACCGCTACCCGCCAGCCGGGCATACAGGTTCCCCCGCCCCGGGTCGGAGTCGTGGATCTCCGCGTCAATTCCCTCGGCATCCAGCAGCCGCTTCAGGAACTCGGCGCCAGCCCGCTCGTTTCCCGGCGGGTTGATGGTGTCGATCCGGAGGTACTCGGCGAGCCGGCCGGCGGTTTCCTCGGCCAGCGCATCGAAATCTGGAAGGTATGCGTTCACAGTCTCCCCACGAATACAGAAGGGCGGGCTCCGAAGCCCGCCCACCAGTCGCTACTCACTACCTCACTACTCACTGCAGTCTACATCGGCATCAGCGTATGCACGCTGAAGAGCGCGATCAGGGCCAGGATGATGACGATCGCGATGAGGATGGGAAAGACGAACAGGCCCGTGAACAGCCTGGAATCCGGCTTGAGATGCATGTAGTACATCGCGACCAGCGCGAACTTGATCGTCATGAGGACCAGCAGGATCGGCACCAGCCATGCACGGATGGATTCGACGTAGTAGACCGCGACCTCGAAGGCCGTCAGGATGACCAGGGTCAGCGCGATCTTGGAATACGTCGCGGCGGTGGGGTGCGCGTGCTCGTGGGTCTGGGCGTGGGCTTCCATGGGCATCGTCCTCACTTGATCAGGTAGATGACGGTGAAGATCACGATCCAGATCACGTCAACGAAGTGCCAGTACAGTGCGGCGATCTCGAGGTTCAGGGCCTTCTCCGGCGGGAGGTCGCCGCGCAGGGCGGTAAACAGCACCGAGCCGAGCCAGATGAGGCCGATGGTGACGTGACCGCCGTGGAATCCGGTCAGGGTAAAGAAGGTGGCCCCGAAGAGGTTTCCCTGGAGCGTCAGCCCTTCGTGCACGAAATGGGAGAACTCGTAGACCTGGCCGCCCAGGAAGATCGCCCCGCCCACCATGGTCGCCGAGAGCCAGCCGATCAGCATCTTCCGGTTCCCGCGCTGCGCGCCGGCCAGCGCCAGTACGACCGCGAAGGAACTCATCAGCAGCACGAAGGTGCTGACCGACGTGAGCGGGATGTTGAGGATGGGCGCCACCGTATGGCCGGTGGCCGGGTTGACCCAGCTCTCGTGGGGGAAGGGGCCGGTCAGGCTCTTCCCCTTGTAGACCATGTAGGTCGAAATCAGGGAGGCGAAGAAGAGACACTCGGAGCCGATGAAGGTCCAGATCGCCAGCTTCCGGCTGTCGAGGCCGGTGGACGTCTCCAAGTGCAGCGCGTGTGCGTCAGCGTGAGCCACGTTCCGTTCCTTATGCCAGTGCGGTCAGCCCGTGGGCTCGAAGGCCCACCGGAAGATGCCGGTGAAGAGGATGACGGCGCCGACCAGGTTCACGTAGGGGAACCCGATGATAAAGCCGCAGAAGACCACCAGCACACCGATGGCGGTGACCAGCGGCCAGTATGACGGGTTGGGCAGGTGGATGCCCTCGCCGCTCACCGGCGTCGGCTCCGGCAGCGGGCCGCCGCGCTCACGCCTGACCTCCCACAGGGGGTCGCGCGAGTGGACCACGGGCGTCTCCGGGAAATTGAACTCCTGCGGCGGCGACGGAATGGACCACTCCAGGGTGGCACCGTTCCACGGGTCGGCGGGAGCCGGGTTGGCCTCGCGGTTACGGACGCTCCGGAAGATGTTGTAGATGAAGACCAGGAACGAGAAGCCCAGGATGAGCGACCCGGCGGTCTCCACCATGTTCCAGAGGTCGAAGCCCAGGCCGGCGGGATATGTGTAGACCCGGCGGGGCATGCCGTTCAGCCCGAGGAAGTGCATCGGGAAGAACGTGAGGTTGAACCCGACGAACATCAGCCAGAAATGCACCTTGCCCAGTGCGTCGCTGAGCATTACGCCGAACATTTTCGGGAACCAGTAGTAGGCCCCGGCCACCAGGGCGAAGATGCTGCCGCCGAACAGCACGTAGTGGAAGTGCGCCACCACGAAGTAGCTGTCCGTCTGCTGCAGGTCGGCCGGCGGGCTGGCGTGCATGATGCCCGAGAGGCCGCCGATGATGAACATGGCGATGAAGCCGAGGGCGAAGTACATCGGGGTCTTCATCTGCAGCGAGCCGCCCCAGATCGTGCCGATCCAGTTGAAGATCTTCACTCCGGTGGGAATCGCGATCAGCATGGTGGCGAGCGAGAACACCGAGTCCGCAACCGGCCCCATGCCGGTGGCAAACATGTGGTGGCTCCAGACGCCGAAGCCCAGGAAGGCGATGAAGGCGCCCGAGAAGACCATCGCCGCGTAGCCGAAGAGCGGTTTGCGGGAGAAGACGGGCAGGATCTCCGACACGATCCCGAAGGCCGGCAGGATCAGGATGTAGACCTCCGGATGCCCGAAGATCCAGAACAGGTGCTGCCAGAGCGTGGGGTCGCCACCGCCGGCCACAACGTAGAAGTGGGTCCCGATCACGCGGTCGAACATGAGCAGGATGAGGGCGACGGTGATGACCGGGAAGGCCAGCAGCAGCAGTACCTGGGTGATGAAGCTCATCCAGACGAACATCGGCATCCGCATCAGCTTCATGCCGGGGCTGCGCATGTTGATGATGGTGACGAAGAAGTTCACCGCGGCCGCCAGCGAGGCAATGCCGAGCACCTGCAGGCCCACGACCCAGAAATCGATGTTCGGCCCGGGCGAGTACTGCGGGCTGGTGAGGTTCGCGTACCCGAACCAGCCGGCATCCGGCGCGGCGGAGAACAGGAAGCTGGCGTTCAGCAGCAGCCCGCCCATCACGAACACCCAGTAGCTGAAGGCGTTCAGGCGGGGGAAGGCCACGTCCCGCGCCCCGATCTGGAGCGGGATCATGTAATTGAAGAACATCGCCGACAGCGGCATCACCCCCAGGAAGATCATGGTGGTGCCGTGCATCGTGAACAGCTGGTTGTAGGTCTCCGGGGAGAGGAACGTGCTGTCCGGGCGCGCCAGCTGCCACCGGATCAGCAGCGCCTCGAGGCCCCCGATCAGGAAGAAGATGAACGCCGTCACCCCGTAGAGGATGCCGATGCGCTTGTGGTCGACCGTGGTAATCCAGCTCCACAACCCGCTCTTGGCAGTGGTAGCGTGGGTTCCGTGATGTTCCAGTGCTGTGGTTGCCATGCTCTCTCGGTCCTCGCGTGGACGACCCGCAGGATCAGTTTTACTTGTGCGCCCGGAGGTAGGCGACCAGGGTCTGGACCTCTTCCTCCGTCAACTTCCGCGGCAGCTTCATGAGGCTGCCTTCCTTCATGGCCTGCGGATCGCGCAGCCACCGGGCCAGATTTTCGTCAGTGTTCGGCATCAGGTTGGCCACCAGCGTGGTGCGGCTCCCGACGTGGGTCAGGTTGGGACCGACCATCGTCATCACGCCGCCGGTGGGCGTTCCCCCCATCGCGTGGCAGCCGATGCAGCCGCCCGCCAGGAAGGTCGCCTTGCCCTTCTCCATTACGCTGTCCGGCGCCACCACCGCCCCCTCAGGCATGGCGCCGGCGTTGACCATCGGCGAGCCGACCTGCTCGCTGGCGGCCCACGCCTCAAACTCCGCCGGCTCGTCGGCGATCACCTTGAACCCCATCCGGCCGTGCTGGATTCCGCAGAACTCCGCGCACTGGCCGGTGTAGTCCCCGGCCTCCTCGGCCTTGAACCAGAGGGTGTTATAGCGGCGGGGGAAAGCGTCCCGCTTGGCCGCCAGCTGGGGTAGCCAGAAGCTGTGGAGGACATCGTGAGTGATGATCTTGAGGGCCACGGTCCTGCCGACCGGGATGTGCATCTCGTTGGCGGTCACCACCTGCTGGTCCGGGTAGCGGAATTCCCACCACCACTGGTGGCCGATGACCTCGATCGTGAGTGCCCCCGACGGAACCTCGGCGGTCCGGAAGATCGTCCGGATGGTGGGAACCGCGATCAGCGCGAGGATGACCGCCGGAATGATGGTCCAGACGATCTCCACCGTGGTGTTGCCATGCGTCTGGCGGGGCTCTGGATCGTCCGGCTTCCCGCGGAACCTGATGATGGCGAACACCAGGGCGCCCTCAACCAGGACGAACACGAGAACGGCCCACCAGACGGTCGTCATGAAGAGGCCGTCGATCATGCGCGTGAAATCGGACTTCGGCGCCAGGGTGCTCTGGGAATAGTTCTCAGCGCATCCGGCGACGAACAGAAGGACGGCGGGCAGCAGGGCCCGCAGCCCGGCTGGTCCGGAAATGAACTTCCGGAATGACATTAGGCGATTACCCCAACGAGAATGTGCGGCCGGTCCGAAGGAAAATCGTGCGGCACGATACCCACGAAGCTCCCATTCGTCAAGAAGTTAGCGGCCCGGCGGCAGCGGGCAGGAGCCGGACGGCCATCAGATTACGCACCTGCCCCCGAAAGGACAACCCGTCCCCCAATCCCGGTCGCATTGACGCGTCCCGGACTGGCTTGCACTTTGGTGCCGTTACGTCGGCCACTCCCCTTGAACGACGGAGGTCTGATGGTCCCGCTCGCTTCGTTGTGGCTCCCCATCCTCCTTGCGGCGGCCCTGGTCTGGGTTGCCAGTTCGATCATGTGGATGGTCATGCCCCACCACCGGTCCGACTTCAAGGCACTTCCCGACGAAGAGGCGGCCCGCCAGGCCCTCCGCCCGGCCGCGCCGGGCCAGTATGTCGTCCCCCACATGGCCACGAGAGATGCCATGAAGGACCCGGCCTACGTGAAGAAGCTCGAGGAAGGCCCGCGGGGCATTGTGACCATCGCCCCACCCGGGCCGCACAACATGGGGAAGAGCCTCGGCCTGTATTTCCTGTATTGCGCGGTGGTCACCGTGTTCGTGGCCTATATCGCCACCCGCACCCTGCCCCACGGCACCGCGTACCTCAGGGTGTTCCAGGTGACAGCCACCGCCGCCTGGATGGCGTACGCCTTCGGCTCCATCTCCGAGTCCATCTGGTTCAGCCGCCCCTGGAGCACCACGTGGAAGAACCTGTTCGACGGGCTGGTGTACGGATTGCTGACAGGCGGGGTCATGGGGTGGAGGTGGCCGGGAGGGTGAAAGCAGCGGCTGGCGTGTGGCGAATAGTGGTTAGTGATTAGTGAGTAGTGCTTTACGTTTAGATCCCGCACTTAAGCACTACTCACTATTCACTACTCACTGCTCTTCTAGAATCTCGACGCGCTGAGCTTCACGTCCGCCACCCGCCAGGCCCTGGCAAACCGCTGGCGGACCTCCGCCGCTTCGACCCGCTTGCCCTGCGCCCCCAGGCTCTGGGCCAGGCCGAAGAGCGACCAGCCGTTTTCCGGGAACCGCGCCAGGTCTTCCCGGTAGGCCCGCTCAGCTTCCGCGGGCCGGTGGTCGGCCAGCAGGGCCTTCCCAAGCGAATGCCGCACCGGGTAATACCAGGTCGGCGGCTCGGTATAGACCATGCCATCCTCGATCTCGGCGGCCTCCTTGAAGGCATCGACCGCCTGCCGGGGCCGGTCCTGGCGCAGGGCGATCTCACCCCGCAGGGCGTGCCCGGCGATCGCCAGCGAGACCCGGTTGTCGCCCTCGGGCATGTCCCGGTACGCGGCCTGGACGGTGTCGAGAGCCGCCCGGGCCTCCGCCCACCGGCTGCGGGCCGCGAAGGCCACGCCGCGGGCGTAGTACGCGATCCCGGTGGTATACCGGAGATCGCTGGGGGGAAGGGGCTCCGCCAGGATCTCGTTCCAACGCCCGAAGGTGACCAGCGACTGGTACACGACCGGGGTGATCGCCTCGAGCCAGGGCACCTCACGGGCCACGTCGAAGCTGACCGTCTCCGTCACCTTCCGCGCCGCGATGATGGCGGTCCGCGCATTACCGGCCATGGAGGCCGCAAATCCCATGAAGTGGTAGTTGTGGGGATAGTACCCCTGCGGATAGATGCCGTGGCGGGTCACGATGGGACCCTCGAGATACTCCTCGTCCGCATGCACCGCGTGCCGGTTCGCATCAATCGCGTCCGCGTAACGGCCGACCCGGATATAGACATGCCCCGGCATGTGGACGATATGTCCTGCCCCGGGCATCAGGCTCGCCAGGCGCTCGGCACAGGTCACCGCCCGCTCAGGGACGTTCGCTTCCACCGCGTGGATGAAGAGGTGGCACGCACCAGGATGATCCGGCATCCGGTCCAGCACGCCTTCGAGACTGCCGAGGATCAGCGGAGTCGCCGGACGGGGCTCCCCGTCCCGCGTCCAGTAGTTCCACGGCGACAGGTTCATGAGCGCATCGGCGTACAGCACCTGGGCATCCGGATCCTCGGGGAATCGTGCCGCAACATCCTTCATGGCATCGGCATACGCCGAATCGAGCCCGGCACGATCCGCCATGGGCCCGGCCGCGTACCGCTTCGCCAGGGCCTGGACATAGGCCGCCTCGCGGGGTGTCACGCCGGCGGAGGCCGCGAGGGCCCGGTCGATCGCCGCGCGGGCCTTCAGCGCAGCCGCCGAATCCATCGGGGCGTTGATGTTCGGGCCGAGGGCCAGGGCCGCGCCCCACGCGCACATGGCGCAGCCGGGATCGAGTCTCTCGCCCTCGAGGAAGGAGCGCTCCGATTCGGCATGGTTGAAGGCATACAGCAGCCGGATCCCCTGGTCGAAGTAGGCCTGAACCTTCGGGGTGGCCGCCGTAATCGCGGCGTGGTAGGTCCCCAGGGTGCTGTAGAGCGGGACAGCGGCGGAGTCCGCCTGCTGATAGCTGTGGGAATGGTCCATCTGCGCGATCGTCGGCGTAGCGCCGACACACGCGACGAACCCCGCAATGAGCATTGTGCGTACCATACCGCGACCTCCTGGCCGATCCGGGAAATTGTTTCCTGCCGCCATCGTGGCGACCTTCCGTTCGTGGCCTATATTGCGGGGAACCCCGCCAGAACCCGACAACCCGGATCCGGACCATGTCGGAAGACCCGGAACTCCCAGAACATATGAACACCGCCATGCTGCTGGCCAGCTGGCGCGATGGGGATGAGCACGCCCGGGACCGCCTGTTCCCTCTGCTCTACCAGGAACTGCACCAGGCCGCTGCCCGGCTTCTCAGTCGCGAACGACCCGGCCACACCCTCCAGCCCACGGCGCTGGTGAACGAGGTATTCCTCAAGATGACGGGCTCCAACCTGCCCGAAACTGAGGGCAGGGCGCATTTCGTGGGTCTCGCGGCGCGGGCGATGCGCCAGATCCTGGTGGACCATGCCCGCCGGCGGCAGGCCGCCCGGCGCGGCGGGGGCTTGGTGGCCGTCACCCTGGAGAACATCGGCGCCGACCCTGCCGTCCCCATCGACGACCTGATCGCCCTGAATGATGCGCTGGAGCGCCTGTCCGCGCTGCATCCCCGTATGGCGAAGGTGGTGGAGTACCGGTATTTCGGCGGCCTCACGGAGGAAGAGATCGCCGAGGTCCTGGAGGTCACCGTCCGGACCGTGCAGCGCGACTGGACCCGGGCCCGGGCCTGGCTGCACCAGGCACTCACCTCCCCCCCGCCACACGGCAGCACCCCATGACCGATCGGGGGCAGCGCCTCGAGGAGCTTTTCGACGGCGCGCTGGAGGCAACCCCGGAGGAGCGGGAGTCCTGGCTTCGGGCCCGCTGTCCCGACGACGCCGCCCTCCGGGACGAGGTACTCCGGATGCTGGCCGCACACGACGCGGCCGGCGGTCCGCTCGACACCCCCCTCCCTCCACCGCAGCAGACGCTCATCTCGCGCCTTGCGGGCCTGGCCGACCGCTACGTAATCGATCGTGAGATCGGACGGGGCGGCAGCGCCGTCGTCTACCTCGCCCACGAGCTCAAGCACGGGCGGCAGGTGGTGCTCAAGGTGTTGAAGCCCGAGGCGGCGGCCGCCTTCGGCCCGGACCGGTTCCAGCGCGAGGTGAAGCTCGCGGCCCGGCTGACCCACCCCCACATCCTTGGCCTGATCGATTCAGGCGAGGTGGACCGCCTGCCGTTCTACGTCATGCCGTGGGTGGGCGGCGAAACGCTGCGGGACAAGCTGCGGACGGGGCCCCTGCCCTGTGCAGAGGCCCTGGTCCTCCTGCGCGACATCGCTGATGCGCTTGCCTGCGCGCATGCCTCGGGCGTTATCCATCGCGACCTCAAGCCGGAGAACGTGCTGTGCGTGGGCGGCCACGCGTTTCTCCTCGACTTCGGGATCGCGAAGCTGGCCTCGCTGGGCGACGGGGAATTCAACACCTCCATCGGTTTCCTGGTGGGGACGCCCGCGTACATGGCTCCGGAGCAGCGCAAGGGCGACACCGTTGACCGCCGCGCCGACATCTATGCGTGGGGACTGCTCGCCACCGAGATGCTCACCGGCGCCAACCCCGCCAGACCCGTGGCCGGCGTCATGGCCGGTACGAGTTTCGGCCTCGAGCCGTCGAGCACGCCGACAATGACGCTGCTGCGGAACGACATACCGCCCTCGCTTCCGCGGCTCATCGGGAAATGCCTCGAAGAGGATCCCGCCGACAGGCCGAGGGACGCGTCCGGGCTGCTGGCCCAGCTCGAACCCCTGCTGGTCCCAGGCGCGGTGACACCTCCTGCACCGGTGTCGCGGCGACAACGGCGCTGGCCCCTCGTTGCCGCGGGGCTCCTGTTCACGGCGCTGGTCATCTGGGGCGTGGCGTTCCCGCATCGGGGGGCATCACACGATCCCCTCGATCTTCCGGTGGCCGTCGCCGCGTTCGCGAACGAAACTGCCGATTCGTCGTTGGATCTCTGGGGCCGGATGGCGGGTGACTGGATCTCGCAGGGGCTCCAGGAAACGGGCCTGGTGCGCGTCGTGCCCTGGCCCACGGTCCTGCAGGCCTCGGCCCGGCGCCCGGCTGACCCCACGGCCAACCCGGTCACCATTCTGCGCGACGAGACGGGAGCAGGTACCGTCATCACCGGATCCTACTATGCCGTGGGAGACTCCATCCGCTTCCAGTCGCAGGTCACCGACGCCGGCACCGGCGCGCTGCTGGCCGCCCCGTTGCCCGTGATGGTGCACCGGAGTCAGCTGGACATGGGCGTGCAGCTGGTCCGGGACCGGCTCATGGGCGCCATGGCGGTCTGGACGGGTGACCGCCTCCGCCGGGTCCCCGGGCTCGCCGAGCGGCCACCAACCTACCAGGCCTATCTCGCCTTCAATCGCGGACTGGACGAGCATCTCGTGCAGAACTACCGGGAGGCCACCGCCGAGTTCGACCAGGCGTGGCGGCTGGATACGTCATTCGTCGTGCCGCTGGTGTACAGTGCCATGTCCCGCTACAACACCGGGGACTACGCCGAGCTGGACAGCGTCCTGGGGGAGATCCGGCTCCGCCGGGCCTCGCTTAGTGAGTACCACGACCTGATCCTGCAGTTCTTCGAGGCGACCCTCGCCGATGACGGTGAGCGGGCCCTGCGGCTGATCCGGCAGACTTCGGCCATCGCGCCCGCCTCACAGGCCACCTACGACCTGGCCTATACGGCGCTCCGCGTGGGTCGCTGGGAAGAAGCGCTCGAAGCGCTGGGCCGGCTCAGCCCGGACAAGGGCGCCATGCGGGGGTGGTCGTCCTACTGGACCCAGCTGACCCACGCGCTGCACCTCGCCGGCGACCATGCGCGGGAACGCCGCGCGGCGCGTGAGCTGCGAAGTCGTTTTCCCGACCGGCGTGTGGGCCTGGTCCTGGAGGTGCGGGCGGCAGCAGCCATGGGGGACACGGCCACGGTTGATTCACTGCTGACGGATGCCACTGCCCTGCCACCCGACACGTACTGGTCGCTGGGCGCGGCGATGGTGGTAGCGGGAGAGGAATTGATCGCGCACGGATATTCCGCCGGCCCGGCATACCTGGACCGGGCCGTGCACTGGCTCGCGAACCAGCTCGCGCGGGATCCCTCCAACCGCCCCCACCGCTACTGGATCGGGAGCGCGCTGTATGACGGGGGGCAGTGGTCCGACGCCGCGCCCTACTTTCAGAGCCTGGTGACGGACTACCCGAACCGGGTCGGCTACAACGGCCTCGCCGCGCTGGTCTCGGCCCGCCTCGGTGACACGGCCGGCGCCCGCCGGAAACTGGGAGACAGTCCGCGCTACCAGCTCGGTGATTACACGGTCTACCGCGCCCGGCTGGCGGCCATACGCGGTGACAGCGCGACGGCGCGAGCCCTCTTCAGCGAGGCCCTGGCGCACGGCCTGGACGGCTATCCCTGGATGCACGCCGCCGCCTGGCACGAGTGGGCCGCGCTCCAGCCGGTCGGCACCGGTCCCACCGCTCCGCCCGCCCCCTGACGGCTCAGAGAAGCCAGGTGACGATCCCGGTCACAAGCAGGGCGGTACCGGCAACCAGCAGGTTCCGACCGGATCGCCGGGGGAGCATCCGGCTCCCGGCGCCAAGGCCACGACGCAACCGGGAGTCATGGCGTTGAAGCAACCACCCGGTGACGAGCCACCACACCCCGGTCGCGCCGGCAGCTACCGCCACCATCCCGGCCCAGTACCCAGTCGGCCGCGCGCGTCCAACCACCCCGGCGTGACCCGCCAGGACTCCCACCAACGGACCGCCGGTCTGCGCCCAGGCCCATGCCAGCACGGCGGGTGCGAGCAGTACCGCCAGGAACCCGGTCAGCACGCCCGCCTGCCAGAAGGCGGTCAGGAACCGCGCCGGCATGTCGTGGCCCCCCTCCCGCGGGAGCGCCAGTCGTGCGGAAACCAGTCCCGCGATCAGACAAGCCCAGCCAAGGGGAAAGAGCGGACCTGGCAGCAACAGCAGCACGAGGCCCACCACTGTCACAAGGAGAATGGCGAAGGCTGCCGTGCGGCTCACGTCACTGGCGCCGCCGGAGTCCAGGATCTGGCTGTGCGCCAGGGCTTCGGCCGGCCCCAGCCGCTCGAGGATGTCGGCGACGTCTTCGACGGTGGGCCGTTCGACGGCAGTGGCCAGCAGTTCAGTCTCCACGTGTTCACGGATGCCCGCGACGACATCCGTCGCATCCACGTCGACCCGTCCTGACAGCGATTGCTCCACTCTCGCCAGGTAGGCCTCAAGCGCCGCTCGTCCGGGGTTCGTCAGCTTCATCTCACTCAGGTCCCTTCGTGAATTCATCGCGACGTATCCGCCGTCGTCGCGCGTGTGGAGAAGGCTTCGTGTATCATGGCCACCGCCTGTTTCAGCCGGGGCCCGACGGTGTTGCCCGAAGTGTTGGACAGGAGGGCCATGGACAGGCCCGGCCCGGTATCCACCAGGAGAAAGGCCGTGCCGCCCACCCCGACGCCCTGGACCTGGTAGACCTCGGAGCCCCGAAGGAACAGCTGGAGATCGCGCAGGGAGAGCAGGGTCCCGTCCAGCATGGCCGCGCCAAAACGCGCTGCATCATCCGCCGTCGTCAGGAACGCGCCGGCGCCCCACTTGCAGGAGTTATCGACTGGCCGGGCGGCGTGAAGTGTTCCGTCGATCTCCTCGTAGTACGTGGCGTGACCCGCCGGCTCCGGCACCGGGCCGCCACCCAGGGCCGCGTGCTCCATACCGGCCGGGGCGAACACCAGGTCCTGCATGGCATCCATGAACGGGGCATCCGCCGCCCCGGCAACGACTGCGCTGAGCAGGACATAGCCCCACGATGAGTACGATTCTCCGGCACCCGGCGCGTGCACGAGTGGATCGTCCTCGAAGACCTCCAGCGCCTCGTCGAGCGTGGCGCAGTGTCGGCCGCTGGCGGCTTCAGCCTCACTCGCGTAGTGCCGGATGCCTGAGGTATGCGTCGCGAGCTGGACGGCGGTGATCGGCGCGGACTTCCGGGGGAACTGCGGGACATAGCGCTGAACGGGGGCGGCGGGATCGAGGGCGCCCCGCGCCATCAGGCGCACGCCTGCCACCGCCGTCATCGCCTTGGAGACGCTGTAGAGCCGGAAGAGCGTGTGCCGCGGATCCACCGGCGTTCCTTCAGAGGGGTCGGCGTAGCCCAGCCCCTCGACCCAGACCGGCTCACCCCGGTCGTAGACCGCAACGGCGACGCCCGGGCCGTCCCGGGTCACGTCCTGCAGCAGCGCACGGGCACTGTCGATGGCCCGCGCGAACCGCGGGGCTGCCCGTATCCTGGTGACCGGGGCAACCCGGGCTGGGCGTTCCGCGGGACCCCCACCGGCGCAACCGGCCACGAGGGTCAGGCCGGCCAGGACAGGCCACAGGCGTTCCATGAAAGCGATCATTGGGCATCCGATATCTGAGGACAGCCGGGTCGGTCCCGGGAAAGACCGAACTAGGGGGCGGACGCGCGAATGGCTCTCACGGCACGCACAATTTCATCCCATCCGCCATTGATCCGGTCCAGCGCCGCGCGTCCATCACGGCTCAGCCGATAATATTTCCGCGCCGGACCCTCGGGTGACGCTTCCAGCGAGGACGTCACGAGGTGCTCCTTTTCCAGCCGGCTCATGAGGGGATAGACCGTACCTTCCACCACGATGAGCCCGGGAAAGGCCTGCAGCCGCTTCGCGATTTCATACCCGTACATGCGGCCGCCCTGCAGCGCATTGAGAACCGCGAGTTCCAGCACGCCCTTGCGGGCCTGGGTTTGCCAGTTCGACACGAAGCGAGAAGGCATAACAAGGTATACTGTATTAACAGGTAGCTGTCAATGGGGGTGCGTAAATGACGAGCGGCGGGGAAAGCTCCCCGCCGCTCGTTCCGGCCTTCGCCCTCGAGGCCTTACTTCATCGCCTGCTCGATGTCCTTCGCCGACCGTGGGGCCTTCGCCGACAGGAGGTCGTGCCCGTCCGCCGTCACCAGCACGTCGTCCTCGATCCGCACTCCGAGATTCTCCTCCGACAGGTAGATGCCGGGCTCGACGGTCAGCACCATGCCCGGCATGAGCGGAGTGCTGTAGTCCCCGATGTCGTGCACGTCCATCCCCAGCCAGTGCGAGAGCCCGTGGATGAAGTACGAATCGCAGGTCTTGTCGCCGCAGAGCGAGCCGGAATGTTCCTTCATGTAGTTCCGGGCAATGCGGTTGAGCGCACCCACGGTGGTACCCGGCCGCACCGAGTCGATGGCGGCCTGCTGCGTGGCAAGGACCAGGTTGTAGATGTCCCGCTGCCGGGCGCTGAACTTGCCCGTGATGGGAACCGTCCGGGTAACGTCGGCGGAGTAGTACCCGAACTCCGCGCCGATATCCATGACCACCAGGTCGCCCGCCTCCGTCTTGCGCCGGTTCTTGTCGTAGTGGAGCACGGTGGAATTGACGCCCGAGCCGATGATGCTCGGAAACCCCACACGCTCGGCCCCCTCCCCCCGGAAGGTCCCCTCAATCACCGCCTCCAGCTGGTACTCGTACATCCCCGGCTTTGCGGCGCGCATGGCGGCGCGCTGGGCGTCCGCCGTGATGTCGATCGCCCGGCGCATGCGGGTAACCTCATCCGCGTCCTTGATGACGCGAAGCTGGCCCAGCACCGTGCGCAGGTCGTGAACGTCGAAGCCGGGGCCGCCGAAGACCATCTCCCGCAATTTTTCGTCCCGGCCGGTCTTCTCGTCCAGCTTGAGGTAGAGCCCGCCTGTCCGGGCCGGGGAATTGAATCCGAA
>CAWGSK010000030.1:0-139207 GCA_963825055.1 uncultured Gemmatimonadales bacterium | reverse complement strand
GGGCAGGGGGCGCGCGTTCTTCGCGGACAACTGGCCCAACCGGGCGCACCGGTGGTTCCCCTCACAGGACCATCCTTCGGACAAGGCCACGGTGTCATTCTCGGTCGTGGCACCCCGCGGGCTGGCGGTCATCGCCAACGGAACGCTCGCCGGGGTTGATACGCTGGGCGAAGGCCGGACCCGCTGGCAGTATGAACTCAACGTGCCCGTGCCGGTCTATACCATGGTCCTTGGCGCCGCGCGATTCGCGGTAACCCCCATGGGCGATGCGGACTGTGCGTCCCGCTGCGTGCCGGTGTCAGTCTGGACCTATGGCGCCGATTCCGCGTGGGCGGTGGACGGACCCTTCCACGACGCCGTGGACATGGTGGACTACTTCTCCGGGCTGGTCGGCCCGTTCCCATATCCATCGCTCGCGCATGTGCAGTCGAGCACCATCTTCGGCGGCATGGAGAACGCCACCGCCATCTTCTATGACGAGAAGGCCTACGCGACCCAGCGACTGGGCGAGGGCACGGTCGCGCACGAGACGGCGCACCAGTGGTTCGGCGACGCCGTCACCGAGCGGGACTGGAGCCACCTCTGGCTCTCGGAAGGCTTCGCCACCTATTTCGCGTCGCTCTGGGCCGGCCACCGGCACGGGGACAGCGCCTTCCGGGCGGGCATGCAGGCCGCGGCGCGCACAGTACGGGAATCCCCGGCGACCGAGCGGCCCGTCGTCGACACCGCCGACAACCTGCTCCGGTTGCTCAACAGCAACAATTACCAGAAGGGCGCCTGGGTCCTGCATTCGCTGCGCGGGCTGGTGGGCGACTCGGCATTCTTTCGCGGGATCCGCGACTGGTACCGGACCTACCGGGACAGCACCGCCCTGTCGGATGATCTCGAGGCGGTCATGGAGCGGGCCAGCGGCCAGCGACTGGACTGGTACTTCCGCCAGGCCCTCCACCAGCCGGGATATCCGGTCCTGTCGGTGGGCGTGAAGCCGGAAGGGGCGGGGCGCCTGGCGGTCACCGTGCGGCAGGTGCAGGACACCTCCTGGGGCGCGTTCCGGCTGCCGTCGCTCGGCGTCCGCCTCGACAGCACCCTCGTCACCCTGGATGTGAACAGCCGCGAGACCCGGCGCGTTATCCCGTGGCAGGGTCCGCCGCCTGCGTCGATCCAGGTCGACCCTGACCACTGGTGGCTCCTGGATACGGCGGGCGGCCGCTAGTGCGACGCGCCCGGCTGGCGCTGTTCACCGCCACCCTGGCGGCGGCGTGCGGCGGCTTTATCTCCCCACTGAAGAATCGCCTGGCCGTTGGTGAGGAGTCGTACCTCGTGTTCGTCGGGGACGGCGAGAACGGCCAGGGCGACCTCTTCGCGGTGAGCACGGGCGGGGGGGTCGTCTACCAGGTTACCTACAGCAGGGTGGCGGAAGGGCATCCGGCGCTGTCGCCCGACGGGCGTCGGCTCGCCTTCACCCGCGCCCGCCGCGCGGCGGATACCACCGACCGGGCCATCTGGATCATGAACCTGGACGACGGGGCGGAGCACGAAGTCCCGGCACTGCCCGGCGGGGCGCAGCCCGTGCGCCTCGCCTGGAATGCCGACGGTACCCGGCTGTTCATCGCGACGACCGACCGTTCACTCGTGTACGCGACGGGCGATGACACGGTAGTTGATGGTGGGCCCGATGCGCGCTTCGGGCTGGAGACGCGTGCGGGCGTCCTGCCGGGCGTTGCGGTCACGCCGTGTGGTGAGAACGCACTGTGCCTGCCGGGCGAAGATGGGCTCGACACGCTCGCCCGGCCCGCCCGGGACCCGCTTCGCTGGGGCGGGGATTCCCTGGCCTACTTCGTGAAGGATGAACTGTACGTGCGACCACTGGCTGGCGGCCGGGTCCGCCTGGTTCCCTGGCGGGATGCCCCGCCACACCCCCGGCAGCCGACGGTCTTTCTTATTCCCGCTCCATAGGCACTGAACCACGGAAGTCACGGAACACACGGAACACACGGAACACAGGCAAGACGCTCAAATGCATTCCGTGGATTTCGTATTTCCGTGGTTCAACCGCTGGTCCAGCCGGCCCGTTCCGGTGGTTACTTCACCGCGATGGGAGCCTCCATGCGCCGGTCCGCCCAGGAAAACGACAGCGTGCCCTGGTTCCCCTGGCTCGGTTCGACGGCGATGGTGAAGCGCTCCACCGGCTGTGACGTGGGCTTCACCGTAAGGGGCACCTTCACGAAGTCCTTTGAGGCGTCGTAGTCCGTCCCCCACTGCCCCGTCTGGCTGTTGATGATCAGCGTGGCGCTATTCTCTGTGGGCACGGTCCAGAGGGTGTACCTGCCAGCCGGGACGGCCTTGCCGCCGATCTCGAGGTCTCGGTCCGTCTCGAACTGGGTTGCCGCGTTGGCCCCGGTCCTCCACACTGCCCCCCACGGCACGATCCCGCCGAACACGGTGCGGCCCCGCATGCCGGGGCGGCCGTAGTCCACCATCAGGTGGGCGCCGCCCACCGTTCCCCGGACGGTGTCCCGCGGCGAGAGTTGCCCGACCGCCTGGCCGTGCGTGTCCCGGGCCGCAAAGTCACTCGCCAGCTGCTCGAGGGGGACCTCGGTCACGCGTTGGACCAGGACCTTGTTGGTCGTCTGGCTGCCATCATAGCGCGTGATCCGGCCCTGCCCGTCCACCGTCGCCCAGCCCGGATCGCCGAAGAAATCCACCATGACCGAATCGCCGCCATGCCGGACGATCGGAATCGCCGCCACCCGCGAGGCGCCCGGGAAGATGACCTGCACCGTTGCGCTGTCCCGCCCGCCGGCGAGGGCGGTCCGGATGGCCTGTTCATACAGCGCCCAGGGGTATCCGACGAAGATGAGCGGGGCCCGCTCACCATCGGCCTTGACCGTGACGGTCCGGGTAGAGTCGCCACGCGTGACCCGCTGGGTGATGCTGACCGGCGAAAAGGTCATCGTGGTGGCCTGGCCTTCCCCGGTGCCGCCGGCAGGCACGTCCCTCACCTCGAAGGTACTGATTTGGGAACCGTCATACGTGGCCACGTAATGCACATGGCGGGTCCGCGGCGCGCGGACAACCAGATCGCCTTCGATCCGGTTGCCGGTCCGGGTGTATCGCTCGATACCGACGGTATCGTTGCCGAGTCTGGTGACAAACGCCCCCGACTGGGCGGCGGCCGGTGGCGCCACGAGTGCGAGCAGGAGCAGGGAACTACCGATGGTGATGGTCGTACGCATGGGGATCTCCCCCGGTTCAGGGTCAGACATATGGTTCAGCTGGCATAGACTGTCTTGATGTTCACGAATTCGCGGATGCCGAACCTGCCGAGTTCCCGGCCGTAGCCGGAATCCTTGATGCCGCCGAACGGCAGGCGGGGATCGGAGCGGACGAGCGCATTGACGAAGCAGGAGCCCGCCTCCAGGCGGCGCGCGGCGATCTCCTCGCCGCGCGCGACATCACTGGTGAACACGGCGGCGCCCAGTCCGAAGACGCTGTCGTTGGCGACAGTGATCGCCTGGTCTTCCGTTTCCACCGGAATAATCGCTGCGACCGGGCCGAAAAGCTCCTCGTCGCAGGCCGGCATGCCGGGTTTCACGTCCGTCAGCACGGTCGGCGGGTACCACGCACCCGGGGCATCCGGTACGGTGCCACCCTCGAGCAGCCGGGCACCCGCCTGCACGGAGACCTCAACCTGCCGGTGGAGTTCGTCCCGCAGGTCGGTCCGCGCCTGGGGCCCGATGTCCGTGGCCTCCTCCAGCGGGTCGCCCATCACGGCTGCCGCCATGCCATCCACTATCCGGCGCTCGAACTCCTCCCGGACGGTTTCCATGACGATGAATCGCTTGGCCGCGATGCAGCTCTGTCCGCTGTTGATGAGCCGGCTTTTCACGCAGGTGGCTGCGGCAGCCTCGACGTCGGCATCCTCCAGGACAATGTAGGCATCGCTTCCGCCAAGCTCGAGGACGGTCTTCTTGAGCTGCCGGCCCGCCCGCTCCGCGACCGCGCGCCCGGCCGCCACCGACCCGGTCACCGTCACGCCGCGCACATGCGCGTGGTCGATAACGCCGTTGACCATGTCGCTGCCGATCAGCAGCGTCCGGAACAGGCCCTCGGGGAAGCCGGCGCGGTTCAGGATATCCTCACAGGCGAGGGCGCACCCGGGGACGTTGCTGGCGTGCTTGAGCACCATGCCGTTTCCGGCCAGGAGCGCGGGGATGGCGGCCCGGAATACCTGCCAGAGCGGGAAGTTCCACGGCATGACCGCGAGAATTACCCCGAGCGGGGCGAAGGTGACGAAACTGTGCGACGCGTCTGTTGCCACCTCCTCCGGCGCCAGGAATCCCTCGGCCTGCTCCGCGAAATATTCGCAGAGCCAGGCGCATTTCTCCACCTCTGAGCGGCCCTGCGCGACAGGCTTCCCCATTTCCTGCGCCATGAGCCGGGCGAGACGCTCCTGGCCCTCGCGCAGGACTCCGGCAGCACGACTCGCCGGCGAGGCACGGGAAGCCATCGCCGTGGTGGCCCAGGCGCGCTGGGCTCCGTGACAGGCGACGACCGTTTCCGCGACCTGCCCGGCGGAGAGGGTGTCGTAGGTGGAGAGCTCTGCTCCCGTGGCTGGATTGACGCTGGTGATGGTCATGACGACCTGATCCCGAGGGTGGAGGCCGGATACGGCCTCCATGGTAGGCAGGGGCGGGGTGTGCGCGCAAAGATCCCGGTCACATCCGGTGCCGCGCCCGTTACGAGGCGGGGAGCGCCGAGAGCCGTCGGCTGGCTCCCTGATGACGCGGATCGATGGACAGGGCCCGTTCGTAGTCCTGGCGGGCGGCCGCGATGTCCCCCAGGGCCTCGTGGGCGGTGCCACGGGCATACCAGGTGTTCGCGGACTCGGGGTAGAACTCCAGGTTGAGGTCGGCCATTCGCAGTGCGGCCGATGGGTTGGAGTCAGCGACCAGGCTCACGGCCAGGCCGGCCAGAACGCCCTGCCGGAAGTCGTACGTGAACCCGCCGTAGTATTCCTCCCGCAACCTGTGGTAGGTGGCGACCGCGCTGTCGGCCCCGCCATGGTCAAGCGCCTCGGTCAGGACCTGTTCGAGCATGAACGGGCGGGACTGCCCGCGGTGGCAGGTTACACACATCACGTGCAGGTGTTCATGCTCATGCTCGGCGGCCTCCCCATGGCTCTGGTGAGCGATCTGGGGCAGGTACTCACCGTTGATCGCCTGGACCATCCGAAGCATCACGCGAGCCGTCTGCTTGTTCGGCTTCTCGTCGCTGGCGAAGTCCCATTCGGAGAATGGCTGCCCCTCCTCGCCCATGTGGCAGAAGTGGCATCGGACCCCGAGCCCGATCGCGAACCCGCGCATCGTCTGGACCAGCTGGTCCCGGGTGATGTCCTGGGGAAGAACCTTGAGATTGGTGTAAGTGTCGGGGATCTGCGCCCCGGCCGCCTCCGGCAGCGCGAGGAGAAACAGGAGAAACACGGACCATAGCCGGCGGGTCATGGCAAGCTCCGGAATGTCGGGGGACGGGACGGTCGTGCGTACACCTACGTCCCGTGGGCAGGTCCGTTTCAGGCCTGCGGTCAGTCGGGGCTGAACCGGTCGAGGAATTCCCGTTCCCCCGGAGTCAGGCTCGAGAGGCCGGACCCGCTGATCTTGTCCAGGATGCGATCGAGTTCGTCACGATTGACCTCGTGCATAGAATCACGGTTGATCCGTGACCATCGCTCGGGCCGGATGGCCCGGACCGCCGGGGGCGCGGTCTTCTTCTTGAACCTGCGGCCCGGGGAACTCCGCTCCATCCACAGGATATAGAGCAGCCCGCCGGCGAACCCCCCAAGGTGGGCAAAGTGGGCAATCGTGCTGCGTCCCGGGCTGAAGCCCGCAAAAAGGGCCATCCCGGTCATGATGACCACCAGCCATCGTGCCTCGATCGGCAGGATGGCCCAGATGTAGATGCGCTCCCGTGGCCAGTATCTGGCGAAGGCCACGAGGACGCCGAACACGGCTCCGCTTGCGCCGATGACGGCCGACTGCGGCGCCAGCAGGAACGACAGTGCCGCGCCCATCAGGCCGCTCACGAAATACAGGCCAAGGAAGTGCCGGCTGCCGAGGCGCAGCTCCAGCCTGGGGCCGAAGAAGAACAGGGCGAGCATGTTGAAGAAGATGTGCCCCAGGCCCCCGTGCAGGAACATGTAGGTGATGGGAGTCCACGGATGAGACACGATGTCCGCGGGGACCAGCATCAGCTCCGCCTGCATGTGGCTGCCCGGCGGAGCGAGGATGAACATGAAGACGTTGGCGAGGATCAGGCGGAGGACCCAGGGTGTCACGAGTGCATGGCTCCATCGGCGGGGGGAGGAACGACGGCGGTGTCGGGGCGGCCCGCGATGGCATCCCACGCGGCATCCAGCGTCTGCACGGCCTGCGGGTGCGAGGGCGTCCATTCCCTGGTGCCGACCCGCTGGACCGCATACTCCACGAGGGTGAGCCACAGGGCGGCCCAGAGTTCCGCCGGCCCCGCCCGGATGACCCCGTCGGACTTGCCCATGGCGATGACCTGCTGGATGGCTCCCCTGAATTCACGGGAGGCGTCGCGACTGCGCTCGTCCAGGTGGGCGTGCTGGGGAGGGAAGAAGAGCATCCGGAGCACGGCCGGGTCCCGCTCAGCCGACTCCAGCAGCCGGACCCCGGCCCGGCGGAGCCTGATCTGGGGGCTCGCGCTCCGGTCTTCCTCGACTTCTCGAACCAGCCGGGTTCCCCACCGCTGGACGCCGCGATACGTCTCGTTGAGGAGGTGTTCCTTGCTCGTGAAATGCCGGTAGATTGTACCCTCGGCCACCCCGGCCCGCTGGGCCAGCATCGGTGTGGTGGTCCCGAGAAACCCTGCATCGGTATAGAGCTCGAGCGCGGCGCGGATCAGCCGCTGGCGCGTAGCCTCTCCGTCCCGCTTCGGAGGGGCCGGGGCCGCCGGGGCTGCGGGCGTGGGTCCGCCCTGGGAAGTAGTCGTCATGGGAACAATCTATAACGGACCGGACAAGCGGTGACTGCCGACCGGGGCTGGTTGAATCCTCCCGGCCTTCCGGGGTAGATTGCCCCCGCTCACGTAATCGCCTTCCTTTCCCTTGAGGTAAGTCCATGCGTTTTCTGGTGTTGGGTGCGGGGCTGCAGGGATCGGCCTGTGCGTTCGATCTGTGCCGTTCGGCCGATGTCGATGCCGTGACCCTGGCAGACCTGAACGTCGACCGCCCCGCCCGCTTCCTCGAGCCCTATATCGGCAAGAAGCTCACGCTCGCCCAGGTCGATGTGACCCAGGGGGAGATGCTCAAGGCCCTCATGGCGGGGCACGTCACTGCCATGAGCGCGATCCCATACTACTTCAACGGCGAGATGGCGAAGGCCGCGGTCGAGGTTGGGATCCACTACTGTGACCTCGGGGGCAATACCGAGATCGTCTTCGAGCAGAAGAAGTTGCATGAGGAAGCGGTGGAACGCGACCTCTCGGTCATTCCCGACTGCGGCCTTGCGCCCGGGATGGTGAATATCCTGGCCATGGAAGGCATCCGCCGGCTGGACCGGACCGGGAAGGTCAAGGTGTACGTCGGGGGGCTTCCGCAGCACCCCGAGCCGCCGCTCAACTACCAGATCGTCTACAGCCTGGAAGGTGCGCTCGACTACTACACGACACCGTCCTGGATCCTCCGTGGAGGCAAGCGGAAGCAGGTCGAGGCGCTGAGCGAACTGGAGAACATCGAGTTCCCCCAGCCTGCCGGCACGCTCGAGGCGTTCCACACCGGAGGGGGCATCAGCACCATGCCGTGGGAGTTCGAGGGGAAGGTGGACGTCATGGAGTACAAGACGCTCCGCTATCCCGGCCACGCCGACATCATGCACTCCATCCGCGAACTCGGCCTGCTCTCCCAGACGCCCGTGGAGGTCAAGGGGCACAAGGTGGTGCCCCGGGATGCCTTCATCGCGGCGGTCCAGCCCAAACTGTACAAGCCGGAGGGGCACGATCTCGTGGCCCTCCGCGTCGAGGTTTCCGGCGAGAAGGACGGCAAGCCGGCCCGGGCGGGCTTCCAGGTGCTCGACTTCTACGACGAAGAGCACGGAATCAGCGCCATGATGCGCACCACCGGATACAGCCTTGCCATCACGGGCCTGATGCAGGCGGACGGCCGCGTGACTGCCCGTGGGGTCCACACGCCGGATGAGGCGATGCCATTCGGTCCGTACGTCGCCGAGCTGAAGGCAAGAGGGGTCGAGGTGAAGGAGACGTGAATGGTGGTGAGTAGTGAGTAGCGAGTGTGAGCCGGGGCCGTGGTGTTCAGCTCCGGCTCTTCCCGCGTCCGGGAACCGCGTGAGGGGGCCGACGGTTCTGATGGTGGTTCTTACAGGGAAGTGTGATGCTGGATTTTCGCCGCCTCTGGGATGAGGCGCTGACATTCGAGCAGTTCCTCGCGGGCAGCACGAAGAACATTCCGCTCTGGGAGGGGGTCTTTCGGCTCTCCCGGTTGCCGGCCTGGGCCGGCGCCCCCGTCCACCGGCTCCGACTGCTGGTGCTGGCCGAGGACTGGTGTGGGGATGCGGTGAACACTGTGCCCCACCTCGTGCGCTATGCGGACGAAACCGAAGGGGTTGAGCTGCGCCTGCTGCGGCGGGATGAGCACCCCGAGGTGATGAACCGCTACCTCACCGACCGCAGCAGGTCCATCCCAATCGTGGTCGTGCTTGATGACGCGTTCCAGGAACTGGGCCACTGGGGCCCTCGCCCCGCGGAACTGCAGGCCTGGGTCATGAACAGCCAGGATACGATGGACAAGGCGGAGCGCTACCCGCTGGTCCGGCGGTGGTACGCCCGTGACCACGGGGAAACCACATTGCGGGAAGTTCTGGCGCTGGCGGGGCCGCTGTCACCGCGGCAGGATCGCGCGGCATCCTGATCCGCTAGAACATCCAGCCGCTGCCGACGGTGAACTCGGTTCCGTCCGGGCCGCGGCCGAGGTTGAAGGTGAAGATGGTGCTGCGGAGGATCCTGAGGGCCAGGCCCAGTCCACCGCCCACCTTCACGTCTTTGGTCGTGATGGTGAAGTCGGTGCTGTCGAAGACACGTCCGGCATCCAGGAAGGCGATCGCCGTCAAGCCACCGTAACCACCGGCGTCCAGGATATGATGCCGGACTTCCACGTTCGCGAAAAGTGTCCCCCGGCCCGCGAACCGGCCCTCATCCAGGGCTCGGAATGTCGTGTTGCCTCCCAGTGCCGACAGTTCGTCTTCCCAGACCGGCAGTTCGAAGAGCGCGTTCAGCGGTGGTGAGCCTGACAGGCTGGCTCCGCCAATGCGGGCGGCGAGAATGGTCCCCTCACGGACGGGGATGTAGCCCCGCAGGATGGCATGCACCCGGCTGTATCCGTCGCCGCCCGTTCCTCCCAGGACGCCGGCTTCCAGCAGCAGGCCCCGATGGGTGTCGAACTCGTTGTCCCGACTGTCGTACACAAGCGTGGCGCGTCCGGTCGCATCGTCGTCCTCGAGCTCCGAGCCGTAGCTGGAAGTGAAGATGCTGGGCCCGGGCAGGTCGGTGAACCGGGTCTTTTCGACGCCCCCGGCCACTGCGATCCCGACGTGCGGTACCAGCCAGCGGGTGACCTCGCCATAGGCCCGGTACCGGGTGCGCCGTACCCGGTAGATGAACGGCTGGGTGTCGTTCGCCAGGTCCTCGTCGAATTCCGTGTCGTTTCCCAGCCCGTAGTAGCCGAATCGCGCCTCGCGCTCGGCGGCGATGGCGCCCACGAACCGCCACCCCTCCAGGAGGCCGGGCGCCTTGAAGCGCACCATGGCCCGGCGGCTTCCCTTGGCCGTGGCCCCCGCGTCCACCGTCAGGATGGCGCGGTTGGGCAGGGGGGAGAAGTAGTCCGGCTCGCGCTGGATGACGTTGAACCGTGCCGAGTACATCGGGAAATCGTTGGCTGAGGAGGCCAGGTAGGGGAAGTACCAGGTCCGCCAGTCCTGGGCGGCGGCGGCCCCGGGCAGGAAGCCAAGGGCGAGCAGTGCCGTGCAGAGAAGGCGGCGAGGGTGCATCAGCGATTCCTCTCGTACAGTGAAGCCGTATCCAGGGTGCGCGCCTCACGCCCGTCATGCACGGCATAGCGGGAGGGGTACAGGGAGGCGGCCCCGAACTCGCCCTTCTTGTTGACGGCGTAGAAGTTGAGCGAGAAATCCGGACGCCCGTCGGGCCGGAGCAGGCGGGGCGGGGTCATGGCCATTACCCGGCGCAATGTCTCGAGGGCGGCGTCGGTGGGCGACTTGCCCTGCCGCATGAACTCGACTGTCAGAAACGCCCCGCACACCATGATGTTGGATTCCCCCCGTCCGGTACTGCCCGCCGCGCCCACTTCGTTGTCGGTATACTGGCCGGCCCCGATGATGGGGGAATCCCCGGCCCGCCCCGGAATCTTCCACGCCAGGCCGCTGGTGGTAGTGACGGAGGACACGTCCCCCTTCGAATTGACGACATTCATGTTGATGGTCCCGGTGGGGCGGACGACAAGCGGTTCGTTGTCGGGGACATCGAGCCAGTCGTCATCCTTGCCCCGGTTTGCCCGCCAGATGAGCCAGCGCTGGCGTGACTCCGGGGTCATCAGGTCCTCCTCCTTGAAGCCGTAGCTCAGGGCGAATCGCCTGGCACCCTCCCCGACGAGCATGATGTGGTCGGTGTACTTGAGGACGAGCTTGGCGACCTCGCTCGGAGTCTTGATCCCCTCGAGCGCGGCGACCGCCCCCGCGCGACGCGTGGGGCCGTGCATGCACGAGGCATCGAGCTGCACGATGCCCTCCTCGTTGGGAAGCCCTCCGTATCCCACCGACATGTCATTCGGGTCGAGTTCCTGGATCTTCACGCCCTCCACCGCCGCGTCCAGCGTATCGGTGCCCTGGGCCATCAGGTCCACGGCGCGCGCGACGCCCCTGATGCCGTTCGCGGAGGCCACGGCAACCGGGTTCGCCGGTGGACGGCGCAGGACCGCGGGCGCGGGGAAGCGTGAAGCATCAGCAATGGAGAGGGGAAGAGTACCGGCAACCATGGCGGCCCCGGTGGCTCCGAGGAAGTGACGCCGCGAGACTTGATCAGACACGGGCTAGCTCCGGCAGGGGGGTGGACGGAACCGCTTCGGAAAGGGGATTTAGGCGGAGTCGCGCAGGGTTGTCAACTTGTCCCGCTCCCCGCTCGCCCGTAACTTCCGGACCCGGCCGCCATGGCACCGCGGGCACCACCGGCCGGAGAAACCCGGAGATTCCATGGTATCTCGCCCCCTCACGGGAGGGAGCTGATGGGCCGGAAGCGCCTCGACCCGGCCATCTTCAACCTGCCGGTCGAGAAGATGACCGCAGGCTACTACTCCGATAAATATTTCGTGCGGGCCCGGGAAATCCTGCTGGGAGATGGCGCCCGCCCGCGGGTGACCATGCAGGTCTTCGGCAAGTCTGCCGCATACCTCGGCGGGATTGACGAGGCGGTTGCCATCCTCAAGCTGTGCTCCATCGGGTGGGATGAACTCGCCGTGCATGCCCTGCATGAAGGCGACGAGATCGCCCCCTGGGAAACGGTCATGCTCATCGAGGGCCCGTACGACGCCTTCGCCCACCTCGAGACGCTGTACCTCGGTGTCCTTGCCCGCCGGACCAGGGTGGGGACCAACACCCGCCGGGTGGTGGATGCCGCCGCGCCAAGGCAGGTGATGTTCTTTCCTGCCCGGCATGACCACTGGATGGTCCAGACGGGCGATGGCTATGCCGCGCACATTGCCGGCGCCATCGGGGTGTCCACGGACGCGCAGGCCTCATGGTGGGGCAGCGAGGGTGTGGGAACCGTCCCGCATGCCCTGATCGCCGCGTATGGGGGAGACACCGTGCTCGCCACCCGCAAATTCGCCGAGTACATTCCGGATGACGTCATGCTCGTCACCCTGGTGGACTTCGAGAACGACTGCGTCGGCACCTCGCTGGCCTGCGCGCGCGCCATGGGCTCACGGCTCTACGGCGTCCGGATCGACACCAGCGAGATGCTGGTGGATCGTTCCGTCGTGCCGCAGATGGGGCGCTTCAAGCCGACGGGAGTCTGCCCACAGCTCGTCTGGAACGTGCGCCGCGCCCTGGACGCCGAGGGTTTCCAGCACGTGCGTATCGTGGTGTCCGGCGGGTTCAACGCGGAGAAGATCCGTGCCTTCGAACTCGAGGGCGTGCCCGTTGATGCCTATGGCGTCGGGTCGTCGCTCTTCCAGGGTCGCTTCGATTTCACCGCCGACGTCGTGCTCCGCGAGGGCGAGCCGTGTGCCAAGGTCGGGCGGGAGTTCCGCCCGAACCCCCGGCTTTCCCGGGTGGACTGATGGCTGACAGGAGGTGTTGATGGGACAGCTGATCTTCTGGGACGTGGACACCCAGTACGATTTCATGATGCCCGACGGCCTGCTGTATGTGCCGGACAGCGAATCCCTCATCCCGGTCCTGCGGCGGCTGACGCAGTGGGCACACGAGCGGAACATCCGCATTGTCGCGAGCGCGGATGACCACGTGGCCGGTCACGATGAGTTGAGCGACACGCCGGATTTCCGGGAGACGTTTCCGCCGCACTGCCTGCGGGGAACTCCGGGCCAGCGGAAGATCGAGGCCACCAGGCTGGAGAACCCGCTGGTCATCGAGCCTGACCTGCAGGATCCGCAGGAGATCGCCGGGCAGGTTTTGGCGCACAGCGGCGACATCCTATTTCACAAGCACCGCTTCGATGTCTTCTCGAACCCCAACGTGCTCCCCGCGGTCCATGCCATGAATCCGGAAGCGATCGTGCTCTACGGCGTGGCACTCGACGTTTGCGACCGGTACGCCGTGGAAGGCCTGATCCAGCACCGCCCGCACACGCGGCTCTACTTCGTGAAGGATGCAGCCCGGGCCATCGTGCCCGACCAGGCCGAGCACCTGCTCAAGGCCTGGGGGGAAGAGGGCGTGCGGCTGGTCACGGCAGACGAGATCATCGAGGACGGCGTGCTGGACGGTTACCTGAAGGAAAAGGTGGTCGGCTGATGCCACACCCCACCGCAGGTCCCCGCCCTCCAGCCAGTACCTCCCGGGAACGCCAGCCGTTCGGGCGCTTCTTTCTCCCTGGCCCGACGGAGGTGCACCCTGACGTAGTGGCGGCGATGGACCATCCGGTGATGTCCCACCGGAGCCCCGGCATGGAGGCGATGCTTGGCGGGATGCAGGAGCCCCTCCGGGCGCTCTTCCGGACGGAACAGCCGGTCCTGCTGGCCACCAGCTCGGCGACCGGGTTCATGGAAGCCGCGGTGCGCTGCGGTGTGCGCGAACGCGTGCTGGTGGTGGACGGCGGCTACTTCGGCGACCGGTTCGCCAAAGTGGCGATGGCCTGTGGCAAGGAAGTCGTGCGGGTTTCGGTGCATCCCGGCGAGACGATCGAACCCGAGTCGCTCGAGCAGTTCCTCGACGGGCCGGAGGTGGATGCGGTCACCATCGTGCACTCGGAGACCTCCACCGGTGCGCTGGCCCCGCTGGACGACCTCGCCCGCGTCATCCGGGCGCGGTCCGATGCCCTCATCCTGGTCGACGCGGTGACGTCGCTCGGTGCCTCACCAGTCGAGACCGACGCATGGGGCCTGGACTTCATCTTCACCGGAAGCCAGAAGGCGCTGGCGGTGCCGCCAGGGATCGCCCTGGCCGTGGCCAGCGAGCGGATGCGCGAACGCGCGCGCCAGGTGGCCGCGCGCGGCTGGTACCTCGATGTCCTGCTTCATGACGTCGCGGCCCGCCGGAACCAGCCGACGCAGACGCCAGCCATGCCGCAGTTCTTCGCCCTGCACCGCCAGCTCGAGCGGATCTCCGCCGAGGGGGGTGTCGAGGCACGCTGGAGAAGGCACCACGAGATGCAGCTGGCCGTGGAGCGCTGGCAGGTGGAGGAGCCGCAGGTGCGCTTCTTCGCGCGGGAAGGACGGCGCTCGTGGGCTGTATCGGCCCTGGAGGTGACGGGCGGCGCGCCGGCGACGGAGATCGCGAAGGCGCTTCGCGAACGCGGCTGGACCCTCGGGACCGGCCTGGACGAGATGGCTCCCAAACTGCTGCGCATCGGACACATGGGTGACCTTGAGGTCCCGCATGTCGACGCGTTGCTGGGGGAACTCTCCGACGTTCTTGCCGGGTCAGCGTCCCGGGGCTAGTCCCCGTCGCGTACCCGGAAGCGCCGGACCGCGCCGGTCAACTGGCCGGAGGCCTCGGAGAGCTGGGTCGCCGAGTGGGCAATCTCAACCGTCGAGGCACTCAACTCTTCCGCCGAGGCCGCGATTTCCTGGGCGGCCGCGGCAAACTCCTCAGTCCCCTCGGTGATAGCCCCCATCCGGTCGGCGATGCCTTCCACGAGCGAGCTCACTTCGCCCGCCGAGCCCGAAATGGACTGGGTCCAGCTGTCGTTGGCCTCGGCCTCGCTTGCTACCCGTCCGAGGCCCTGTGCGGCCGTCGTCGCGGCGTCCCGCGCGGCCACCCCTCCCTGGGCCAGTCGCAGCAGTCGCTCGCGCGCGGTCCGCACGCGGCTTTGCACCACCTCGACGGTCTGGCTGGTGTTCGTCGCCGATTGCGCGGCCTGGCCTGACAGCTTGCGGACCTCTTCCGCGACCACGGCGAATCCCCGTCCTTCCGCCCCTGCCCGGGCTGCCTCGATACCCGCATTCAGTGCGAGCATGTGCGTCTGCCGGGCAATGGCCTTTGTCTGGATCACGAACTTCTCGATCTCCTCCGACGCCGTGGTCAGAGCCTCGGCTTCGTCGGCCCCGAGCTCGATCTCCCCCGCAAGACGGTCCAGCTGAGCGGAGCTTGCGTCGAGCTGTTCCTTGTGTGACCGGGCCAGCCGGGCAAGCGCCGCGTTGCGCTCGGCGGCCTCCTGGGCACCCTGTGCCAGTTCCTTGGCAATGGCGAGAATGCGAGAAGCATCGTCGGCGGTGGCGCGAACCAGCGCTGCCTGCCGGTTGGCACGATCGGTCAGGTCGCCGCAGGTGCCGGCGACTTCCTCCGTTGACGCGGACATCTGCTGGGTGGACGCCGAGATCTGCATGGCGAGGGTAGCCGCATCGGTGGACGCGGACTGGATCGACTGGGCGAGGGTACGCAACTCCACCACCATGAAGCCGACCCCCCGCACGAGCTGGGAGACCTCGTGGGAGGAGTTCAAGTCATCGTTCAACTGGACCGAGAGGTCTCCCTGGGCCACCCGGGTCACGACGTTTTCGAGCCCTGCCAGCGGCGCGACAACGGCCCGTTGCAGGAAGCGGACGAGGAAAGCCATGACCAGGGCCGCCAGGGCGAGCAGCACCACGGACTCAATCCAGACCTGCCTGGCGAGGTCCATCATGAACATCGCCGGGCTCCGCAGCGGTTGCCGCGCGACCAGATGCCAGCCTGGTACCGAGAGGGGCATGGTCACGATCGACTCGAGGCCGCTGGAGGCCCTGCGATGCACGGCGACGCCAGTGCGGGCGTAGACATCGTCCGGCAGTGTACGATTGGTCAGGGCCGGGTCGGTGGTGAGGGCCACGGCATGGCCGGGATCGGTCACCTGCACCTGGATGTCCCTGGTGGGGGGGAGGCGGAGTACCAGGGGCACCGCATCGGCCGTCAGGCTGCCGGGTGCGAGGGAAGCCAGACGAAGATTGATCAGGTCTGTGGTGCGGGCGGCGTATTCCTCGAGCATGCCGTCCGTGCGGGACCGCACCATGAGGATGGTCCCACGGGCCATGAAGAAGCCGCTCAGGGCCAGCAGGAGAAGGGTGGCGGCCGCGCTCAGGGTCCAGATGAGGCGCGTGAGCCTGAAACGCGTGCGAGGCATGGAGCTCCGGAGCAGAGACCGGTGAGGAGGGGGCCTGGCAAAGTTAGGGGCCGGTCGGAGGGCGGGCAAGCGCCCCGGGGCGGGGTTGGGGCGGGTTTCGCCCCGGACTAGATTGACCGCCATGAGCGAGACCACGTCCTACGATCCCTCGGCGATCGAACTGCGCTGGCAGGCCTGGTGGGCCGACCACCACGTGAACGAGCCGGACCTCGATCATGCCTCCCGGCCGTTCTACAACCTCATGATGTTCCCCTACCCGTCGGCCGAGGGGCTGCACGTGGGCAACATGTTCGCATTCACGGGGGCGGACATCTTCGGCCGGTTCCGCCGGCTGCAGGGCTGGGACGTCTTCGAGCCGATCGGCTTCGACGCCTTCGGCATCCACAGCGAGAACTTTGCCATCAAGCTCGGGGTCCATCCCGGCGAACTCATCCCCCGGAACATTGCGACCTTCCGCCGCCAGCTCACGCGCATCGGCGGCATGTTCGACTGGCGTCACGCCCTCTCGACGACGGACCCGGAGTACTATCGCTGGACCCAGTGGCTCTTCCTCCAGCTCTACAAGGCAGGGAAGGCCTACCGTAAGAAGGCCGCGGTCAACTGGTGCCCGGAGTGCAAGACCGTCCTCGCCAACGAGCAGGTGATCGCGGGCTACTGCGAACGCCATCCTGAGACCCTGGTGGAGCAGCGCTCGCTGGAGCAGTGGTTTTTCCGCATCACCGAATACGCCGGCCGGCTGCTCGACAACCTGGATACGCTGGACTGGTCCGACACGACCCGCACCGCCCAGCGCAACTGGATCGGGCGCTCCGAGGGCGGTGAGGTGGACTTCGCGGTCGAGGGCGCCGGGCCGATCCGGGTCTTCACGACGCGGCCCGACACGACGTTCGGGGCCACCTTCATGGTGCTGGCGCCGGAACACCCGCGGGTGGATGAACTCACCACGGACGAACAGCGCGCCGCGGTCGAGGCGTACCGGGCCGAGGTCGCGTCACGCGACCTGGTCTCCCGGAAGATCGGCGACCGGGCCAAGACCGGCGTCTTCACCGGAGGCTACGCGATCAACCCGGCCACGGGCGAGCGCGTCCCCGTCTGGATTGCCGATTACGTGCTGATGGAATACGGCACCGGCGCCATCATGGCCGTGCCCGCACACGACGAGCGCGACCTCGAATTCGCCGGGGTCCACGACCTGCCCGTGGTGCAGGTGATAGGCGAGGACGGGCGGCTCGTCCATTCCGGTGCGTTCGACGGGATGCCGGCCGCGGACGCCATCCCCGCCATTCTGGCCTGGCTGGCGGAGCGCGGGGCCGCGACGCCCCGGGTGCAGTACCGCCTGCACGACTGGTGCATCTCCCGGCAGCGGTACTGGGGACCCCCCATCCCGATCATCTACTGCGATGCGTGCGGGACGGTGCCCGTGCCGGAGTCGGATCTTCCCGTGCTCCTCCCGGCCATCGAGGACTTCCGCCCGGACGATTCGGGGGTCTCGCCGCTGGCGCGGCATGAGGAGTGGTACTACGTCGACTGCCCCACCTGCGGCGGCCGGGCACGGCGGGAGACGGACGTCAGCGACACGTTCCTCGACTCGGCGTGGTATTTCCTGCGCTACCCATCGAGTGACCGTGACGATGTCGCATTCGATGGAGCGCTGACCCGGACCTGGCTCCCGGTCGACAGCTACATCGGCGGCAACGAGCATGCGGTTCTCCACATGCTCTATTCCCGCTTCATTACGATGGTGCTGCATGACAGGGGGCTGCTCGAGTTCGAGGAGCCGTTCACCCGGTTCCGCGCCCATGGCCTCATCGTGAAGGACGGGGCCAAGATGTCCAAGTCGCGGGGGAACGTGGTGGTGCCCGACGACTACATCGAGGCATGGGGTGCGGACACGTTCCGCATGTACCTCATGTTTCTCGGGCCGTTTCTCGAGGGCGGGGACTTTCGCGACGCTGGCATCAGTGGTATCCGGCGCTTCCTGGACAAGGTCTGGGCGCTGGTCGGCGAGGCTGCGGGCGAGGACGGGGCGATGGTGGCCCCGGTCCGGACCAAGTGGCACCAGACCATCCGCAAGGTGACCGAGGACATCGAATCCCTGCACTACAACACCGCGATTGCCGCGATGATGGAACTGGTAAACGTGCTGCGGGAGCACAGCCAGGCGCCGCGGCCGGTGGTGCGGGACCTGGTCGTCCTGCTCGCCCCCTTTGCCCCGCACTTCGCCGAGGAGTGCTGGCAGCGACTCGGGGAAACGCCCAGCGTCTTCGGCGGGGTGTGGCCGGTGCACGACCCGGCCGCACTGGTCGAGGACGAGGTGGAGGTGGTGATCCAGGTGAATGGCAAGACGCGCTCGCGCGTGACCGTGGCACGGGACGCGGGAGAGGATGCCGTGGTCCGCGCAGCTCTTGACGACCACACGATTCAGCGGTTCGTCGAGGGACAGTCGGTCCGGAAGAAGATCCTCGTGCCCAACCGGCTGCTCAATCTCGTCGTGGGCTGAGCGGGGGGCGCCGTGACGCTGGAGGAACTGGCCACCCGGATCGGGTCGCATCCGTTCCTCGTCCTCGGGCTGGTTGCCGTCATTCTCGCGATGACCTCGCTCGCCGCGCTCGTGCTCGGCAGCGTGGTAATAGGCAACCGCGGACGTCTCTGGTCCGCGGCGGTTCGCGGATGGCGCTGGGCCGTGACCCATCCTCCCCTCAGCTACACCGCCGGCCGGGCCCCCCGCCTGCGGCGATTCCTGCACCGCCTGACTCCCTCCGAGTACCTGCTGGCCCACCTGGCGGTCGGCCTGGTGGCGAGCCTCGCGGCCATCGGCTTCGTGCGGCTGGCGGCAGCCGTCACCGGCCGCGCCGCGATGGTCCGGTTCGACCTGGCCCTGGCCAATGCACTGCATGGAGCCGCGACCGAGGGGGGCGTGAACGCCCTCCGGGCGCTCACCAATCTCGGGTCGGGCACGGCGCTCGGCATCCTGGGTGTCGTGGTCCTGGTCACGCTCCTGGCCCGGAAGGAGCGCATCCTGGCCATCGCCTGGACGGTCGCGATGGTGGGGGGAGGGGTCCTGAACTACGGGCTCAAGTCCATGTTCGAGCGCCCCCGGCCGGTCTTCCCCAATCCGTTCATCACGGCCGGAAGCTGGAGTTTCCCGAGCGGACATTCCATGTCCACCCTGATTGCATCCGGCATGCTGGCCTACGTCATCATTTCCCTGGTGCCGGGGCGCGGAACCCGTAACACCGTTATCGTCGCCGCGATCGTCTGGACCATTTTCATCGGGTTCAGCCGGATGTACCTGGGGGTGCACTACTTCAGTGACGTCGTCGCGGGTTTCGCCGCCGGCACGGTATGGCTCGCGGCCTGTATCAGCGGAGCAGAACTGGTGAAGCGGCGGAGGGGGGTGAAGGTGGTGAGGGGCAGTGAATAGTGCGTAGTGAGTAGTGAGTAGTGCGTAGTGCTTCAGGGTGGGAGCCGGCCCGGAAACACTAATCACTGCTGTTCACAGCATCCTGACGATCATCTCCCCGACCAGATACCCCGCGCCCGCCACGCCGAGCCCGACCACGAACATGTCGAACCCGCTGCGGAAGATGCCACGGCCGGTGAAGAAGCTCCGGGCCGCGCCAACGAGGAAGTGGGAGAGCATGGCCGCGACGAAGGCCGTCCAGATGGCCGCAGCGCCGTGCAGGAAGAGGAACGGGGCGACGGGGATCAGGGCGCCAACCATGGTTGCGCTGCCGGTGATCCAGCCCTCGCGCAGTGGGGTGGTGGTCGCCTCACCGATCTTGAGCTCCTCGCGGACCTTCTCCTCCAAAGCGCGTTCCGGGTCCAGCATGACCTGGGTCGCGATGGCGTCCGCCTGCTCCTCCGGGATTCCCTTCGCCTGGTAGAGCAGCGACAGTTCCTCGCGCTCCACTTCAGGCATCAGCCGGATCTCCTCCTTCTCCATCGCGATCTCGTGCTCGAACACTTCGCGCTCGCTCTTGGCCGCGAGATAGCCCGAACTGCCCATCGAGAGTGCGTCGGCCACCATGCCCGCGAGTCCGGCGACGAGGACTGCGTGAGCGGCGGTCCCGAAGCTGGACTGCGCGCCGATCATCCCGGCGACAAGGCCGAAGTTGGCCGTCAGGCCATCATTGAACCCGTAGACCACGTTCCGCAGGAAGCCGCCCGCCCCGGTCTTGTGCCAGGGCTCGCTGCTGGACCCCTGAATCCGGGCGAGGGACTCGGCGTGCTCGGCTGATTCCCGGGCAAGGCGAAGGGCCGTGGGCCCGGTCGCGCCATCGGGGGCGTCACGATAAAGGTCCAGGTAACCCTTGACCTCGCGACCCTCCTCCTCAAGCAGCATCGGCAGGACGGTGCCGGCGCCGAACCGTTTTGCGACCCAGACCATCCCCCGGGCACGGAGGCCCGGCGAATGGTCCGGGACCCTGTGCCCCTGCTCCTCAAGCAGCTTTCGCCACAGGACGACGTGCCGGTCTTCCACCTCGGCGAGACGGCGGAAAATACCGGCCCGCTTCGGATCTTCCTCGATCACGGCGAGTTCGCGATACATGAAGGCTGCGTCCGCCTCGTCCTCGAGGTGGTGCACCCAATCCGATGGGGCGTCTGACATGCGGCGCAATGTAACCGTCGGCCCTCGCTGGTGGCTCCAGGGGAGGATGGGTGGCTGCGCATAGGTTTCATAATGAAACGCTACCGGTCCTCCTGCCCCTGCAACGCTGCGGCTGACCAGCGCATCTTTAAGGCGATGACCACTGTCTACGCGATCGCGAATGCGGAAGCCGTACTGGCCCGGGCCCGGAAAGGGGACCCCGAGGCGCTCGAGCAGGTATTCCGGGCCTATGAGGCGCCAGTCTACGCCATCGCGCGGCGCATCTGTCGCACCGCCGAGGATGCGGAGGACGTGCTGCAGGAGACCTTCTTCGAGGTCTGCCGCAGCCTGCACCAGTTCAGGGGTCAGGGAAGCCTCTGGTCATGGATCCGGACGATCGCCAGCAGCAAGGCCCTGATGCGGTTGCGGCGCAACCGGTACCGGGACACGGATGAACTGCAGGACGAACTGCATCCGGGGCGGCGTGAGGACGGCCTGCTCCGGATGGATCTGGAAGCCGCCCTCGAGCGGCTCCCCGAGACGTCGCGCGCCGTGGTATGGCTGCATGACGTCGAGGGATATACGCATGAAGAAATCGGCGACATGATGGGCAAGACCGTGAGTTTTTCGAAGTCCCAGCTGGCGCGAGCGCATGCCCGGCTCCGGCGCTGGCTGGGGGAGGAGCAGGACGTATGACCCACCTCACCATGGACCAGCTCGTCGAGGCTCGGGAGCCCTTTGCGGGGCCCGGTCGCGCGGATATCCAGGCGCACCTCGCCACGTGCGCGGCCTGCCGGGTCGAGCTCGAGCGACTGCACCAGCGCGTGGCGCGGCTGAAGGCGCTTCCAGCGCTGCGGCCGCCGCGCGACCGCTGGCCCGCGGTTCGTGCCCGCCTCCAGGCCGACCGCCGTATCCGGCATGCACGGTGGGGCGCCGTGGCCAGTTTCGCGCTGGCGGCTTCGCTCGTGCTGGCCGTGCTCATCGGCGGTTCGGGGAATGCTCCGGTGGCCGAGACCGCCATGACGCGGGCCATCAGCCAGGCGCAGGCCGAGTCGGCCACGCTGGAAGACGCGATCAGGCGCTACGGGCCGGAGCGGAGGGTCCTGGACGGTCATACGGCCCGGATGGCCGACGAGCTCGAAGGACGGATCTCGGTGCTGGACCGGCGGCTGGAAGCCGCCCAGCTTCAGCGGGACAGCCGCCGCGACGAGGAACTGCTGCGGCTGTGGCGCGAGCGCGTGGGCCTGCTGGATGCCCTGGTCGATGTCCACGTGACCAAGGCGAGCGCGGTGGGGCTCTGATGCGGTTCGGCATGCTGGCCACGGGACTGGTGGCCCTGGCGTTGATCATTCCCTCCGCAGGCCACGGACAGGTGCGGGACAGCACCCGGGTCCGGCAATACGTGGCAACCCCCGGCCCCCAGCAGGTGATCGAGTGGTTCGTCAGCCGCCGCGGCCGCATCGGAGTCATCATTGATACCCAGGCGGCCGACTCGACGGGCGCCCTGGTCTCGGCAGTGACGCCGGGCGGGCCGGCAGCGCGTGCCGGGATACGCTCGGGCGACATTATCACGGCGATGAACGGTGCCGTGCTCACGCGGGCGCAGCGGCTTCCCGGTGGTGCCTCCACGCCAGGCATGCAGCTCATCGAACTCGCCGCCCGCATCGAGCCCGGTGATACGGTATCGCTGGTCTATCGCCGCGGGACCGCCCGTCATACGGCCCGTCTCGTGGCGGACGAATCGCCGGAGCTGGCATACGGCTATACGGTCAACACCGACTCCAGCGTCTTTTCGCCGTCGATGGAGGTCCGGGATCGCGTGGGCGCGCCGTTCATGCGCGACGATCCCGGCGCGCCCTTCGGCCAGCTCTCCGTCTACCGCTTCGGTGTCAGCGATCTCGAACTGGCACCGATGAACCCCGGCCTGGGGCGCTACTTCGGCGTCCGGGATGGCGTGCTCGTGATCCGCGTTCCGGAGCGCTCGCGCCTCGACCTCGAACCGGGGGACGTCGTCCTGTCGGTGGACGGCCGTGAGCCGACCAGTCCCGGGCACCTCCTCCGGATTCTCCGCAGCTACCAGCCCGGCGAGCCGATCCGCCTGGACATCATGCGGATGCACAAGCGCCACTCGATTACCGTCAATCCCTGAGCAACAGGCGACAAGACGGACTGGCGGACAGGACGGCCGACTCCGAGTCATGCCTTCACGCGACACACCAGATCACCTGGGCGCCGGGATTCCACTCCCGGCGCCCGTCGTTTATCCTGCCTGACCATCCCGGCTCATGAACGAGGTTGTTGTGCTTCATCGCGCGTGGCCGTCGCGCACCTGTCGCGCGGCGGCACTGCTGTGGTTCGTGCTGCTCCCGGCAGGACGGGTCGAGGCCCAGTCCGGCCTGCCCGCATTCCGTCCGATCAACCCGGCAGTGGCGAGTCGAAGCCCGCTTGGGTTTGCGGCATGGAGCGATGGGTCGCCGCACTGGACGTGGTCGCTGGGGCTCGACTACGCGAGCGCCATCGAGTCGGATCGCGCCGGCTCCCGCGAGTATCTCCTCGATGCCGAACTTCTCCGTGTGGATTTCAGCGCGGGGCATGACATCGGCCGGCGGTACCACCTGGAGGCCTCTGCCGCGCTGGAAGGCGCCTATGCCGGCTGGATGGACGGGTTCTTCAACTGGTATCACGATCTCTTCGGGTTCTCGATTCCGGCCCGGGACCGTCGGCCCAGGGATGCCTTTGCCTGGACTGGTCAGTTCCCTGATGGCTCGAGCATCGACCGCCAGCCCGTCGACCTTGCCCTGGGCGATGCCCGCCTCTCAGCGACCCGGCGGCACTCCGACCGGCTCCAGAGCACCCTGACAGCGACCGTGCCCAGCCATACCGGCCCCGACGGCTACGGGCGGGGTACGGTCGGGCTGGCTCTGGTGAACGTCGCGCGCGTGCCGCTCGGAAGCGGGGCGTTATGGGAATCCAGCGTGGGAGCCGGCTGGAGCCCGGGGCACGGAGACCTGCAGGCATACCAGCGGGAATGGTTCGGGCAGGTGACGACCGGGCTTCGGTTCACTCTGGTGGGCAGGCTCTCGGCGTTCGGTACCTTCTACTATCACACGCCGGTCTACGAGGGCACCGGTTTCGCGGAACTTGACCGCCGGCAGATCTCGCTCGATTTCGGCTGGATACTCAGGACGAAGGGTGGGCGGCAATGGCGGGTGGGGATGACCGAGGACGTCTCACCGACCGGCCCGGGGATCGATGCCATCTTCCGGCTCGGCACCACGTGGTAGCTATCTTTCCACCATGGCAACCATTTCCTGCAGTCGATGCGGCCAGGACCGCGACCAGATGGGGTTCCAGCCGTTCCAGAATGACCTCGGCCGGCGTGTCTATGCCTCGATCTGCCAGGTCTGCTGGGCCGAATGGCTCAACCTCCAGAAACAACTGATCAACCACTACGCGCTCGACGTCCGGGACCCGGAAGCCAAGCAGTTCCTGTACGGGAACATGGAGCGATTCCTGTTTGAGGAGCCGGGCGGTGGAGAGTTGCCCACCGCCTGATCGGCACGGACGGACAGGACGGACAAGGCGGTCGGCCTGTCAGGTACCCCGTTTGAGGGCTTTGACGCCGCTGGCCGTGCCGAGGCCGACCCCGATGCCGAACAGCGCACTGGTGGTCGTGGTGATGATCGGCAGGATCGCCACCGGCCACGCGATCATCGCCGCCAGGAGACCGGCCAGGAAGGGTGCGACCGGCGAGTAGGCCGCGTCAACGAAGCGGAGGCGGCGCCGGACGAAATTCCGGGCGACGAGAAATCCGCCGACAGTGGCGGCCACGGTTGCCGCGAGAGCGAGCCATCCAAACATGTGTCAGACCTGGTCAGAGTGAACGGGGTTTCTCTGTTTCAGTACGGAACACCTTATGGGAAGATTCAGATTCACCACCTGAGCAGGGCGCTACCCCAAAGAAAACCCGAACCAAACGCAGTCAACGCCACGAGGGAGCCATCCGGGATGCGCCCCGCCCGGATGCATTCATCGAGGGCGATGGGAATCGTGGCTGCGGTCGTATTGCCGTAGCGCTGGATGTTGTTGTAGACCTGTTCGTCGCGGAGGCCAAGCGTCTTCTGCACGGCTTCGGAGATGCGGAGGTTGGCCTGATGTGGAATCAGCAGCGTGAGCTCATCCGCCTGATACCCGGCCTTGTCCAGCACGGCCCTCACCGACTCGGGCATCCGGGTGACGGCATGTCGGAAGACCTCCCGACCATCCATCGAGAGGAAATGCCGACCTTCCTCGATGTGGGCCGCGCTGATCCTGGGATGGTACATGCTGCCGGGACTGTCCACCCAGAGCATTTCGGCGTGCTGACCGTCGCCGTGGAGGTCGAAGGCGAGAAAACCGCGTTCCGGATCCTCCGAGGGGGCGAGCACGGCCGCGCCGGAACCGTCGGCGAAGATCACCGCCGTGTTGCGGCCGGCGGTGCTGACGTCCATCCCGGTGCTCTGGATCTCGGCGCCGACTACGAGGATATGACGGAACAGCCCCGTCCGAATCCAGCTGTCGGCCACGGCCAGGCTGTAGATGAAGCCGCTGCACTGCGTGCGAATGTCGACGGAGGGAATGCCGGGCAGATCGAGCAGGCGCTGGAGGTAGACCCCGCCCCCGGGGGCGAAGTGATCCGGCGTGCTGGTGGCGTAGACGATGGCGTCGATGTCGGCGGGTCGGAGGCCGGCAGCCTCGATCGCCCGGAGGGAGGCTTGTCGGGCCAGCCCCGCGCCGGTCTCGCCTTCGGTAACCCAGTGACGCTCCTCAATGCCCGTGCGGGTCCGTATCCATTCATCGGACGTGTCCATCCGCGCGGCCAGTTCGTCATTGGTGACGACCCGCTCCGGCACGGCGAACCCAGTCCCCAGCATACGGGATCTCTGCATGCACTCTCCACGGTGAATCCGGCGTGTCACGGCTGACGGCGTTCGTGCTGGCAGCGCTGGTTGGTGGTCTCCTCTGCTGGCCGGCGCCGGTCCGGGCCCAGACCGGAACCCCGGACTGGCCCTCGCCGGAGCGTCCGGTCGCGCGACTCATTTATGCCAGCCAGGGCGACGAAAGCGTCCGGGACCGGCTCCGCGAGGCGGCCACGGTGTTCGACTGGCTGCGCGTCGGGTCCGGGACGAGGGTCGCTGACCTGCTGGCCGGCTACGGATATTACACGGTCCGGGCGGCCGGGCAGGTGGGGGCGGGCGGCACCGTCTGGGCGGTGGATAGCCGGCCCGACATACTGGCACACCTCCGCTCCCGCCTGGACCGGTCCGGCCTTGCAACCGTTCAGGTGGTCCAGGGAGACCCGGACGACCCGGGGCTGCCGCCCTCGATGATCGACGTCGCCATCCTCGCATACGCCTATCACACAATCCCCAACCCGTTTGCCTACTTCGCCCGTCTGTACTCGTCGCTGGCGCCCGGCGCCCGGGTCGGGATCATCGAATATGACGGCCCCATCCTGTCACAGGCCGCTTCTCCGGAGCTGATTCGCTGCGAGCTAGGCCGGCTGGGCTACCGGTCCCGGGAGGAGATTCCACTCCAGGGAGGGGCCTACCTCCTTGTCTTCGAGCCGCCGGCCGGGCTGCCCGATCCTGCCACGGTTACCCCCTGCGGGGCCTGACCGCGGTCCACCGGATCCGGAGACCAGCCACGATCCAGATCCAGGCCAGCCACGCCAGGAGGTGACGCCAGTCCATGGCGCGCCACGTCTCCCACACCATTCCCACCGGCGTGAGCCACGCGGGCCACCAGTCGTCCGGCCGGAGATGATGGCGCTCCACGACCTGCACCGCGTCGAACCCACCCTTGCGGAGCCGCTGGAGGAGGATGTGGCAGGGGGCGGTGGTTGCCTGCCTCCACCGCGGCAGGGACACGAGATTCCAGGCCATGCTGGTGGCACCCCAGCCGTGACTGTCGCTCACTCCGACCACCATGAGATCATTCTCCCGCGCGAGGGCGATCACGCTGTCCCTGCGTGCGCGGGTGAATTCACTTGCCTTGGGTGAGGCATTCACGATCTCGAATCCGTCAACGCCGGCCCGGACGAACCGGTCGAGGTTCTCCCAGTGATTCCGGGAATATTCCGGGAGTGAGGCGATCGAGACGGCTCCGGCCCGGCGGGCATCAGGAAAGAGGGTGAGCAGGCCGGCCAGGGAGTCCGCGTACGGAGACCGCTCCATACGCTGGCGCGTTCCCAGGAGCACGATATGCGCCCGCCAGCCGCTGACCTCGGTGCCGGGACACAGCGCAGGCAGCATCGTATCCGCGCCGGCGGGGGGCAGGCCCTCGACCGTGTTGTGGTCCGTGATGAACGCCGCGTCGAATCCCGCCCGGCGATGCCAGCGTTGCAGGGCGGCCGCGTCGAAGCCCCCCATCAGTGTGTGTTTCACGTCGTGGGATGCATTCGTGTGGGAATGCAGGTCCACGACCATGCGGTCCGGTCCGGCCCCGGCGAGCGAGACCATGGGCCGGTGCCACAGCGCCCCGGCCGCGAGGAAGGCCACCAGCCCCACCAGCGCGAACACTGCCACGAGGACCTCCCGGCCCGCCCGCTCCCACCACGGCGAGTGGGTCTTCCGCCGTCTCCGCCCGGCCCACGCGATGAGACGCCAGGCGAGGTAGAGCAGCAGGATGCCGGCGAGCCAGCCGGTGAGGCGGCTCATGCTGAGCATGCTCGTGCCGTCCCACAGGTCGAACAGCGGGGCGAGCAGGATGACGAGGGGAGGGCTGTGGAGCGCGAGCCCCTCCGGCAGCGGCAGCCCCGTGGGGTTCGACAGGGGCGGCACGCCCGTAGCCCACGCGGTCAGGAGCAGGAGCGTCGCCGCGGTGGCAAGGAGGAACGGTCCGCGGGAGCGCGGTGGCGGCATGCTCAGCTCCCCTTTGCGGGTCTGGAGGCCGCCGTATATGTTGGGCGCACTGCAGAATTCCGGCCCCGTCCGGTCCGGCATCGTGGCATGGTGTCCGGTGTCGTGCCCGGCAGCGGGGTCGGCTGGCTCGAGGAACCAATGATGGACGAAGAATCTCTGGACGAGGATTTCACGCTCGGCGATGGGGATGCCGCCGAGGAGGGTGAAGTCACCTGCCCGCACTGCGGCGAGGTATGCGAGATCACGCTCGATCCCGGCAGCGGGACGCTGCAGGAGTACGTGGAGGACTGCCCGGTCTGCTGTCGGCCGTGGCGGCTGACGGTCGCGTACCAGGCTGACGGCTCAGCCGAGATCGGCGTCGAGCGCGAGGACGAGTAGTTCGCGAGGGTGGCATCAGACCTCCGCCGCGCGTTCCGCGAGCGGTGGTGGTGCCTCCCGTCCCTCCCGCAGGTAACCCGCCGCAACCCCTCCCACGACCATCGCGAGTCCGAGCCAGCCCAGCGGGGTCAGCCCCTGGCTGAACAGGGCCAGTGCGAGCAGGGTGCCCACGACCGGTTCAATGGTGGCCGCGACCGCGGTCGGGGCCGCGTCAATGCGCCGGACCGCGGCGAAGAACAGGAAGTTGGCGGCGAGGACTGGCCCCAGGGCGAGCGCGGCCAGGAAAACCCAGGGTCCGATTGCTGTCGGGGCGACCGGCGGCGCTCCGGCCAGCGGCAGCACGATGCCGAGGACCAGAGTGCCCCCGCCGATCTCGAGGAACAGCACGCGCACGGCACCATAGCGGGGGACGGCCCAGCGGGCCAGGATGGTGGTGCCGGCGTAGCTGATTGCGGCGAGCACGCCGCCCGCGACCCCCTGCAGCAGCGACGGCAGCGCGACATTCCCCATTCCACCTTGTGACCCGCCGGCCACGGTGAGCGCCGCCCCTACCATCACGACCACCGCCAGCAGCAGGCGCAGTGATGTCAGGGCTTCGCCCAGGAGCAGGCGTGCCAGGATGGCGACCATCACGGGCGCGAGGTAGAGGAGGGCGGACGCACCCGCCACGCCTGCCCCGGCGATCCCGAACTGGTAGGCCACCTCGAACAGCGCCACCAGCAGCCCGCCCCCGAGGCCCACCACGAGGACGGCCTTGCGGTCGAGCCGGAAGAACCCGGGGTGGAGGAGGCCGTAGGCCAGCAGTCCTGCCGTCGCGATCCCGATCCGCCAGAACCCGATGCCGGTCAGTTCGGCGCCTGCGCCGTAAAGGGCAGTGCTGAGCGGGCCCGTGGTACCCCAGATGGCGCCTGCCCCGAGCCCGAAGAGATAACCGGCGAGGTGGTGTCCCCGCGTGGACGGATTGCTCACGCGCGTGTCGGCATGGTGGTTCCCCGGGATGACTGGATGGTGAGTGCCACGAATGATACCCGTTTGCCCGGTGCGCTTCAAACGCCGCCGAGCCAGGGGTAGCCGCGGTCTTCCCAGTACCCGCCGGGCCGTTCGCGGGTGAACGTTACGCGGGTCAGGTACTTGGTGAGCTTGTAGCCCAGTTTGACCGGGGAGTAGAGCCTGAGCGGAGCGCCATGGTCCGCCATGAGGGGCCGGTCGTTATAGGCCCAGGCCAGGATGGTCTGGGGATGCATGGCACTGGTCATGTCCCAGCCGTTGTAGTAGTCCGCGTCGAACGAATCGAACCGGACAAACCGGGCTCGTGATGTGGGCGTGACGAGGGTGGCGAGGGCATGGAACGGGACGCCGGACCAGGTGGCGATCGCCGTCCAGCCTTCCACGCAGTGGTGCTTGACGGTGTAGGTAAGTCGGGGGAGCCCCTGCAGCATCTCCAGCGTGAGCCGCATCGGCTTCTCGACCTCCCCTCCCACCTCCAGGGCCCAGGCGCCCGGGTCGGCCAGGACCGGCATGCGTGGGCTCACGAAGTAGGCCGGAAAGGTGGCACCCGTGCGGAGCGACGCCGGATACTCGCGGGCGAGCCGTGCGTTGGAGTGGATGATGTGCTCCCCGACCCAGTCGTTGACCCTGGAAACCGCGCCCAGGGCCGGCTGGAGCACCTGTCCCCCATCCCATCCGCACGCGGCGAGCAATCCGGTGGACCCAGCCGTGAGGCCGAGCCGCATGAACGTGCGTCGTGTCAGGTGATGGTCAGTCATGGCTCACGTACCTCCCGCGGTACCTTCCCGTGATGATGGCCCGGAATGATGCAGGGTCGGCCGTGAACACGAGAATGACGTGCACCAGGGTGAAGGCCACGAAGACCCACACGCTCACGAAGTGCCAGTAGCGCGCCAGCTCGTATCCCCCGAAGAGGGTGGTCAGCCACGAGAGCTGGACCGGTTTGTAGATGGCGAACCCCGAAAACACGGCGATCGCGCCCACCAGGACGATGAAGGTGTACGCTCCCTTCTGCAGCGCGTTGTGCTTGCCCTGCGGGGGGTGGTCCTGCCGGAGGCGCAGGTAGTACTTCTGCATCTCGAAGGCGGGGCGGATGTCGCGGGGGCGGAAGACGAGGGCGCGCCATTCGCCCGACACGATCAGATAGCCGACGTAGGCGAGCCCCGTGATGACGAATGGCCAGGCGAGGGCGAAGTGCCAGTTGAGTCCACCGGCGAGCCACCCACCCAGGCGAGCCCATTCGGGAAAGACGTAGCCGTCGAAGGGATTGGGCCCGAGGTACGGGCCGCCGCGTTTGCCGAAATGGCGGTACGCCAGATAGATCTGGAGCCCGCTGGCGATCATCCCCACCAGCAGGGCCGCGTTGGCCCAGTGGCAGAGCCGCACCAGCCAGTGATGGCGGTAGGCGCCACGTCGTGTCTCGACGGCTGGCGTTGCAGGGGGGGTCTGTGCTTCGGTTTCCATGGCCGGTCCTTTCGGGTCTTCCTTCAGACACGATGGGGACGACGAATCAGTTCTGTCGAGGTTCGGGCGCCAGGTGGGGTGGCACCAGACGGTTCTGACTGGCAGTCCCCGGCCGATTCACCACGGAAGACACGAAAGACACGGAATGCCTGCCTGTTCTTCCGCGCGACCTCCGTGAATTCCGCGCCCTCCGTGTTCAACGCCACGGTTCACCGCCGGGACCATCCCAGCACACGACCTGGCCGGCTAGCGGCGGAACTGGTATGCCAGCTTGAGGAAGAACCCGTCCCGGAGCCGGCGGAGGTCGCGGAACCCGAAGCCGGACGGGGTTTCGAGCTGGCTGCCATAGCCGAAGAAGGCCACGGTGCCCGGCGTCGGCTCGAGGGACACGAGCGCGTCCACCCGGAGGCCATTGGTTTCCGTCATGGGCGCCGGAACGCCATTGACCAGCAACGGCACACCTGTCTCGGGGTCAAGCAGGATGTCCCGGCGCTCCGATCGGTACTCGCCGATCAGCCGGAAGAAGAGCGACCGGGTTGCCTGGTACTCCATCTTGAGGCGCGGAATGATCGTGCGGGCGAAGCTCGAGCCGTCCTCACGGTAGAGCCACTGCAGGCTGTTGGTGAAGGTGATCCGGACCGGGTCCGAAGGCCGGAGACCGAGGGACCCGGACAGGAAAAAGCCCCGGCCCCGGGATGCCTCGGGGAAAAGCGCGCCTTCCGCGTATTCGATCCGGGCGGAAGCGTCGAACTTCCGGTAGACCGGCGTGCTCACGTTGAGCGACACGTCGGGCCCCGCCACTCCCTCGGCGGGCACGAACGGGACGGGGCCGCCCCCGCGGTCCACCGTGTAGGTGGCGTAGTCGGCGGGATCAAAGTCGACGAAGTCGCGCGAGATCTCGCTGCGCAGCTGCCAGCCGCCCCGGAGGGTCAGGTTCAGGTTGAGTGACTCGCCGCCCTCGATGGCATTGCCGCCGATGTCGCCGTAGCGCCAGATCCGCGTGGGGCCGAAGAAAGTGGTGAAGTTTTCCACCAGCGCGCCTCGCGCGCCGTACCATGTGAGACGGTTGAAGACGTGCGCGCTCACGATCCCCGTGCGGTTGACGAAGCCCGAGCGGGTCTCGAAGTTCCTGTCGACGGCGTCCATCCGGTAGTTGAAGCCCCAGCTCCGCCCGGTCCGGTCGAATTCCGCCTTCCAGATCAGGCCGTCCCTGGTGGAGCCACCCTCGCGGGTCCAGGAATTGCCGAGCTGGGTTTCGATGAAGTAGAGCTTGGCGAAGACGTAGCGAACGTCTCCCGCCACGACCCGGTTGTAGTCGCTGGTGCCGAGCACGCTGCGGTCGGTCACCGTGACTCCGGCCACGGAGTTTGACCCGAAGTCCGAGCGGATGCGCGTAATGTTGAAGAGGGCATCGTCGGCATCGGGGAATTCATCGACCGCGGTCAGGTGTGCGACGCCGAGCCGGCCAAACTTCCCGGTCAGCTTCACTCCCGCGGACGGGTTGGCGATCTGCCGGGTGTAGACCAGCTGGCTCGGGGTGGAGAACAGCTCGATTCCCTCCAGGAAGAAGGGGCGCTTCTCCGGGAAGAACAGGGCGAACCGTTCGTTCAGCGAGATCTGGCCCGCGTCCGATTCCACCTGGCTGAAATCGGGATTGATGGTCCCGTCGAGGCTCAGGTTGGTGAGGCCGACCCGGAAGTTGGCGCCCGCGTCGCCGTCAATGGCGCTACGGTCGAAGTTGCCTGCCGCATCGCGGGAGCCGTTGGAGGTGGCGGTGACGAACGGCTGTGCCTCAAGGACGACGCCGCGGTGCAGGTCGTGCATTCCAGTCAGGGTGCCGCCCTGGACGAGAAAGCTGGCGTTCGCGCGGCGCACGTCGGTCCAGGTGTCGTTGTACCCGGTCCGCTGGTTGCGCCGCAGGACATTGAGGCCCCAGGTCTGCGGCCCCCCGGAGGGATAGCGCAGGCTCTTGAAGGGGATCCGGATCTCGACGACATACCCGCTGTCGGTCACCTGCCCCCGGGAATCCCAGGCGTAGTCGGGGTTCCGGTCGATGGTGCCGCCGAAGAGGTTCCCCGCGCTCTGGGCGCCCTCGCTCCGGACGCCGTCCTGCTGGATCCCGAGCGGGTTGACCGCGAAAAAGAATGCGCGGCGCCGGTCATGGAAGGTGTCCAGGTAGATCGTGACCTGGTCGTCATTGTCGATGTTGTCGCGATCGGCCCTCGTGGCCCGGATGGTGCCGGGCTGCCGGTCATAGGCGATCACGCCGAAGTAGATCGCGGAAGGTGAGTACCAGACCCGGACCTCGGTTCGCTCCTCGGCGGGACGTCCGTCCACCGGCTCGTACTGGGAGAACCCCGTGAGCAGCGCGGCCCTGTCCCAGACGGCCTCGTCCATTCGGCCATCGACGACGGCGCTGGTATCGATGCGGGGGATCGGGACGGCCGGGCCGCCCTTCCCGTTGTAGGCGAGGGTATCGGGGGCCTGGGCCTGGGTCAGCAGGGCGAAGGCGAGCAACAGCACGTTTCCGGACTCCAGCGACTGGGGGAGGCCCCGGCGGGGCCAGGGCGGACGAGGGCAGAGTAACCGCAGGGGATGCACGGCAAAACCCCCTCCGCCGCGCCATGGCGCGGCGGAGGGGGCCGGTCAGGTGATGCTATTCGTAGCGCAGCGCGATGATCGGGTCGAGTCCCGCGGCGCGGCGGGCGGGCCAGATGCCGAAGATGAGGCCGATCGCCGCGCTGAAACCGAACGCCAGGGCCACGGCGTCCGGGGAGATCATCGTGTTCCAGCCGAAGGAATTGGCCATGATGGCGCTCGCCCCCCAGCCGAGCAGGATTCCGAGCAAACCGCCACTGAGGCATAGCACCAGCGCCTCGATCAGGAACTGGAGCATGATGTTGAGGCGGGTGGCGCCGAGCGCCTTGCGCACGCCGATTTCCCGGGTCCGCTCCGTGACCGACACGAGCATGATGTTCATGATCCCGATGCCGCCGACCAGGAGGCTGACGGCCGCGATGCCGGCCAGCAGCGAGGTGAAGACCTGTGTGGCTTCCTGCTGGGTGGCGAGGAGTTCCTGGCGGTTGCGGATCATGAAGTCATTGGCGCCGCCCGGGCGGATCTTGTGCTCGCGCCGGAGCACCCGCTCCATGTCCACCATGCCCTGCTCGAACGGGACGGTTTCCGCCACCTGCACGGTCAGCGAGCGGAGCCGGTCACTGCCGAAGATCCGGTACTTTGCGGTCTGCAGCGGGATCAGGATGTTCTCGTCAGGATTGGACCACGATCCCTGGGAGCCCTTCGGCTCCATCACGCCGATCACCTCGAAGGGAATCGCGCGGATGAGGATGGTCTGGCCGATGAGGGCGGCCGGGTTGATCTCGAGCTGTTCCGGCACGTCCGCGCCAAGGACGGCGTACCTCTTCCGGGCCTCGTCGTCGCCTGCCGTGAAGTTGCGGCCGTAGGCGATGGTGTAGTTCTGTACCGGGACGTACTCGGCGGTAGTCCCGATGATGGTGCTGTTCAGGTTCTTGTTCCCGTACTTGAGCTGCAGGTTGGACTGCATTTCGGGGATCACGGCGTCGAGCATGGTGGCGCCCTGCTTGAGCGCTTCGTAGTCATCCGTAGTGAGGCTGACACGGTTCCCGCTCGCCACCCCCCGGGAGAACATCTGGCCCGGGTAGACGGTGAGGAGGCGGGCGCCCATGTTCGCAATCTGCTCCTCGACGGCCTTCTGGGCGCCCGTGCCGAGAGCCACCATGGTGATGACGGCGGCGACGCCAATGATGATACCCAGCATCGTCAGCACGGAGCGCAGCTTGTTGGCGCGGATGGACTGGAATGCCACCGCGACCGTTTCGATGACTGGGACCATCAGCGATTCCCTCCCGACGTACTGCTGTTGCTGTTCCGGAGGCCTCCAGTGGCGCCACCGGTCACGCGGTTGATGCGCTCCTGGAATTCCTGCTGGCTCTGGACCAGGCTGGCTGACGGCAGCACCAGCACCGAGTCACTGGCCGTGAGTCCGCTGACCACCTCGCTGTAGTCCAGGTCGGTGAGGCCCGTCCGCACGCTGACCGGGGTGGGCCGGTCGTTCCGCAGGACGAAGACGATATAGCTGCCGCCGAACTGGTAGTTGTTGGCGCCGGCGGACGACCGGCGGCCGCCGCCGCCGCTCCCGAACGCCGAACGCATCTTCTGCATGACCCCCCGCTCGGCGGCGGTGAGCTCCTGGCCGCTCCGCAGCTTCTCGAATGCCTTGCGCACGTCAGCTTCGGCGACGCCCTCGGGCAGCGTGACCGTCGTGCCGTTCGGCATGGTCATCGTATTGCCCTTCGGTGCCGCGGCGGTCGAATCCTTCACGGTGCTGTCGCCGGCGTTCCGCGCTCCCAGGGAGGCCGGCTGGCTCGCCTCGGCCAGTTCCTTCTGGACATCGGCCGGGTCAAGGCCGAGAACCTGGGCGGCGGACGCGACATCCTGGCGGGTGCGGAGCGCCGCGTTCGGGACGGCAAGCACGTCCTGCCGGTTGCCGACGTGGATCTCCACTTCGGCATTCATGCCGGGGCGCAGCAGGCCCTGGCGGTTCTGGATCCTGACCAGGACTGGGAACATCGTGACGTTCTGCTGGGTCTCGGCCAGCGGCTCGATTTTCAGGACCTCTCCCCGGAACGGCTGGTTCGGGTACGCGTCCACCGTGACGCTGGCCTCGAGGCCCTTCTGGATCTTGCCGATGTCGGTCTCGTCCACCAGGGTCCGGACCTGGACCAGCTCCAGGTCGGCCATGCGCAGGAGCACGGTGCCACCCCCCACGTCACGCGTTGGGGACGAGATGACCTGCCCGCGCTCGACGCTCTTCTCAATCACGGTGCCCGTGATCGGGGCGCGGACGTCGGTGTCCTCGAGCTCGATCCGGGCCGTCTCGACCTGGACCTCGGCCTGGATGACCGCGGCCCTGGCGTTGGCGTAGTCGAGCTGGGCGCCCTCGTGCTCCGTCTCCGTGATCGACTGGCTCTTGAAGAGCTCGTCGGCCCGGCGCTTCTGGGACTCCGCGTTCTGGAGGCGTGCCTTGGCCACGTCAAGTTGTGCCTGGGCCTGCGCCATGTTATTCCGCGGGACCCGCGGGTCGACGCGAACCATGAGGTCGCCGCGCTTCACCTGGGCACCGGTTTCGACCAGCATGTCCAGGATCTCGCCCGAGGCCTTGGACTTCACCTCGACGGTCGTATCCGGCTGGATCACGCCGGCGGCCTGGACCGAGACGATGATGTCACGGTTGGTGACGGGCACGGCCTGGTAGACCGGCAGCGGCTCCGGCTTGTCGCAGGCGACGAGGAGCAGCAGGGAGGCGATGAGGTAGCGGTTCTGCATGTTGATGCTCGTTTCTCTCCGTGAAGCCCGGCCTACGCCGGGCGCTCCGTCAGGAAGTCACGCTCGACCCGCCCGTCCAGAATGTGAACCTGGCGGCGGGCGTGCTCGGCAATGTCATGCTCATGGGTGACGATGATGATCGTCTGTCCCTCGTCGTGCAGCGCCTCGAAGAGCGCCATGATCTCCACGCCCGTGGCGGAGTCCAGGTTGCCCGTCGGCTCGTCGGCCAGCAGGATACTCGGCTCGTTCACGAGGGCGCGGGCGATGGCCACGCGCTGCCGCTGCCCGCCTGACAGTTCGTTGGGCCGGTGGTGCATCCGGTCTCCCAGGCCCACCCGGGTCAGGGCGCTCTCGGCCTGCGCCCGACGCTCACGGCTGCCGGTGCCGGCATAGATGAGCGGCAGTTCCACATTGTGGAGGGCGGTAGCCCGGGGCAGCAGGTTGAACGTCTGGAAGACGAACCCGATCTCGCGGTTCCGGATCCGGGCCAGGTCGTCATCCTTGAGCTCGGAGACCCGGTACCCGTTCAGCCAGTATTCGCCCTCGGTGGGCGTGTCCAGGCAACCGATCAGGTTCATCAGGGTCGACTTGCCCGAGCCTGACGGGCCCATGATGGCCACGAATTCGTTCTTGCGGATGGCAATGTCAACGCCGTTCAGGGCGCGCACGACCTCGCTGCCCATCACGTAGTGGCGCATCAGGTTCCTGGTGACAATGACGGCGTCACGCGGAACGTCGGGCGGCAGCGCCGCCATGCGTTCGGCGGTCGTTTCGATTCCGGCGGTCATAACGGCCTTCCGATGAGGGCTTCGATCTGGGCTTTCGCCTGGAGGTAGTCGAACCGCGCGCTCACGACGTCGGCTTCCGCCTGGTCGAGCGCTTCCTGCGACGTCAGCACCTCCACGATGGTGGCCGCGCCGAGCCGGTACCGCTCGCGCTGGACCCGGAGGTCCTCCTCGGCTGCCCGGACGCTCGTACCGGTGATCTCGATCCGGAGACGGGCCGCGTCGAGGTTGGCCAACTGGGCCGTCAGGGCCGCGCGAATCTGGCGGCGCGCATCCGCGGCCTGGGCGTTGGCCGTCTCGGCATTGCTGGCCTGAACCACGATGGACCGCTCGCGGTTGAACCCATTGAAGAGCGGCCACGACAGCCGAAGCGTGACGTTTCGCGAGTTGAAGAGGTGGTAATCGCTGGTGTTGCTGCCGCTGTAGTTGTAATTCCCGCTCAGCGTAAGCGACGGCCAGTAGTCGGACTTAGCCGCCTTGAGCTGGGCCGCGGCCGCGTCCGCGCTCGCTTCCGCGCTCTGCACCCGCGGGGACTGGGCCGTCGCCTCGGCGATCAGCGCCACGGTATCCGCAAGGGTGACCTCCGCATAGCGCGTGGAGTCCTCTACCGGGGCGACCCGCCCGTCCATGCCGACCAGCCGGCCAAGGTTGGCCTCGGCCTGGGCGAGTGCGGCCTGGTTGTTCACCAGCTGGAGCCTGGCGTTGCCGAGCGTCACCAGGGACCGCAACGAGTCGGACCGGGTGGCGCTCCCCGAGGCGAGCTTGGCGACCGAGATCTTGAGCTGCTCCTCGGCCCGGCGGACACTCGCCTCGCGCACGGCCACGAGCTGGAGGTTCGAGAGCGCGTTGAAATACTCCTGGGTCACGCTGAGCCTGGTCTGGAACCGGGCGTCCACGAGGTTCGCCTCGGCGGCGGTCGTGGTGGCGCGTGCGGCGCGCAGGTCGGCGCCACGCTGGAACCCCGTAAAGAGATCCACGCTGGCGGAGAGCCCCATGTTCACGCTGCGGGTGCTGGAGTTCCCGCTGTTGATCTCACCGGTGACCGGGTCGGGCCGGGCGAACTCGCTGAAGTTCTGCGATCCGCTCGAATTGGCGGTGACGTTCGGAAGGTAGGCTCCCCACGAGGCACGCACTCCCGCCTCGGCATTGCGGATACTGCCCTGGGCCTGCACGACCGACGGCTGGACACGCTCGGCCATCTGGATGGCCTCTTCCAGGGTCACGGAGGGGACAGCCTGCTGCGCCGGGAGGCTGGCGGGCAGGGTCAGGACAAGCGACAGAAACAGCGGGCGAAGGTAACGCATCAGCGGGATTCCCTGGCGCGCCGCTCGGCATCGAAGCGGCGGAGCATGTCGTTGTACTCGGTGACCTGTTCAGGCGTGAGCTGTGAGCGGATGTCCGAACGAATCCGCTCCTGCAAAGTTTCAAAGCGTGGCCGGGTTGCGTGCCACAGCGAATCCATGGCCGGGCGGTACCGATCGAGGATGACACGCACGCTGTCGCGCTGCACCGTGGTCAGGTCCAGCTCGTGGGCGAGCATGTCGATATAGGAGCCGCGGCGCTCCCGCCGCTCCGGGTGATCTCCGGATGGACGCCGGCCGCGTTCGACGGTCGCCGTGACGGCCGAGCCGGCCACGCCACCGAGGATGAAGACGAGCAGCAGCAGGGCCGCGGCGCGCCAGGTGGATCCGGTCATACGGGAGTCGATCCTTTCCTGCGTTCACGGGCGGCCATCATGGCTCGCCCAGGGCGACGGCGAGAACACCGTCCTGGTCCAGGCTTTCCGAGGCGAAGAGGCTGGCCGGGGCATCGCCCGGCCGGACAACTTCGTCGAGCCGGACCAGATCCGCGGCCTGGTTACGGGAGAGGGACCATCCCAGGACCACCAGCGTCAGCAGGGCCGCGACAGCCACCCAGGGGCGGATCCAGCCGGCAAGCACTTCGAACGCCGACGCGGGCTGCCCCCGGGTAAGGGCAAGCACGCTGTCCACGAAGGCCTCGTGGTCCCCCGCCGTGTAATGCTCCCTGAGCATCCGCCCCAGGGCCTCGTCGCGTTCCGCGCCGAACGGGTTGGTCATCCTTCCTCCCGGTACATGCTCAAGTGTCCGCGCAGGGCGCGCCGGCCGTGAAAGACGTCGGAGCGAACCGTGCCTTCAGGGATTTCGAGCGCCTCCGCGATGTCCGCGTGTGAGTAGCCCTCGGCATCGAACATCGTGACGGCGATCCGCTGCCGCTCCGGCAAGGTCTTCAGGGCCTGGTCCAGCCTGGCCCGCAGGATCGCCCGCTCCGTATCCTGTGCGGGTGAAGCCCCGCCACCGGCAAGCGATTCCGGCAGTTCGTCTCCCTGGCGGACCCGGCGGCGCCGGCGCAGGTCCGCCGCCGCGTTGACCACGATCCGCATCAGCCAGGGGCCGAACGGCCGGGACGGGTCGTAGCGATCCAGGTGCTGCCACGCCTTCAGGAACGCCTCCTGCGCCGCGTCATCGGCGTCGGCCTCGTTCTGGAGCGCGGCGCGGGCGACCCGACGGACGGCCGGGGCGTGCCGTGCCACCAGCTCCCCAAACGCGTCACCGTCCCCACCGGCGGCACGGGTGGCAAGATCGGCATCGTCCACGTGGGAGTTACGCATCAGCAGGGCCTGGCGTTGAACCGGGCCACCCGGGCCTAGTCGAGGCCCCGCCGGCGCAGCGATTCCCTGGCGGCGGCCACGCCGAGCCAGACGCAGATCGCGCCGAAGAGGTAGGCGGTGATACGGGGGAGTCCAAGGAAGAGGCCGGCCAGGGCAATCAGGACAAGGGCGATCGGGCCGTAGATGGACCGGCGGGCGCCGACCACCACGGTCCACAGGACGACGACAGCCCGGCGACGGGCCTCCCGACGGGTCCGGCGGTGGCCTTCCGGGGTCTCTTCCGGAACCTGGCGGGCGAGACGGGTGGGCAGGACCCGGTGGAGCTGCGGGGGACCGGGCTGGTGTCGTACGATCTCGGAGCTGCGCGCGATATCCCGTCGGAACTGGTCCTCCATCCGGTGGGCGAGTTGGCGGTCGTCCACGATGACGTCCAGCTCGTAATTTCCGAGCAGGCTGGATGCGTTCAGGTTGCTGGTGCCGACCCGGGCCCACCGGCCGTCGACCACGAGGGTCTTGGCATGGAGCATCGGGCCGAGCCATTCGTAGATCCGGACGCCGGCACGCAGCAGGTCACGGTATCCGATCCGGGTCAGGTTCCGGACGACCCCGACGTCACTGGAACCCGGCACGAGGAGCCGGATGTCCACGCCGTCTCTGGCGGCGTCAATGAAGGCCTGGAAGAGCCGGGGAGGGGGGACGGTGTAGGCGTCGGTGATCCACAGGCGCTCGACTGCCGCGGCGGCCAGGATTTCCAGGACCTTGTAGGCTCGTTCCCGTCCGGGCCGGCCGGCGATGACCCGGAGCCGGGCCTCGCCGGCCTCGCCGTGCGGCTGGTCCGCCACCGGGAACCGGCCAGAGTCGTGGTCCAGGGTGTCCGGCAGTTTCTTCGCGTCGTGCCAGGTTACCCCGAAGGCATCGTCCAGGCTCGCGGCGGCCGGACCGTGGATATCGATGGCGGTATCCCGCCACGGCTTGATGCCCCGATCAGGATGCCCCACCCACTCGTCCCCGATGCAGAGCCCGCCGATGATCGCACGGGCCCTGTCCACCACCACCAGTTTCCGATGGTCCCGGGAGATGTTGGCGAAGGCCGCGAACAGCTTGGGCGTGTTGAACGCCCGTACCTCCACTCCCGCGTCACGCAGGGCGCGCCAGAACCGGGACCGGGTGGCGATCGATCCCAGCCAGTCGTACGTGACCCTGACCTCGAGGCCCTCGCGCGCGCGCGCGGCCAGCGCCTCGGCGAAGCGCCGCCCGGTTCCGTCACTGCGGATGATGTAGTTCTCGAAATGAATGGTCCGGCGGGCGTTCGCGATCGCCTCGAACATGGCCTCATAGGCGGCCGGTCCGTCGATCAGCAGCTGGACACGATTGCCCTCGATTGTCCGCGAGCCTGCGGCCCGGTCGAGGGCCCGCTCCAGGTAATCGGAGCCCGTGAGGCTCCGGCTGCCTCGTGCGACGACCTCAGGGTGCCGGATGGCCGAGTCCAAACCGTGCCTCGTGGGGCCGGAGGGCATCCAGCAGGAAAGCGATGTGCGCGTCGAGGTCCACGCCCAGTTCCTCGGCGCCGCGCCGGACATCATCCCGATTGACGCCGCGGGCGAAGGCCTTGTCCTTGAGCTTCTTTTTCACGCTCCTGACTTCGAGATCCGCCAGGCTCCTGGAGGGACGCACCAGCGCGCACGCGACCAGGAACCCGCAGAGCTCATCCACGCCGAAGAGGGCATGGGCCATGGGGGTCGTGCGCGGTACACCGGTGTAATCGGCATGGCCCAGGATCGCCTGCTGCCATTCCTCGGGGAAACCTTCCGCGGCCAGGCGGCGGACCCCCTCGCCCGGGTGATCACGGTCGGGAGCACGCGCATCGTTGGGGAAGCGTTCGTAGTCGTAGTCGTGCAGGAGGCCGACGATGCCCCATGCCTCTTCATCGGCACCGGCCCGCCGGGCCATGGCCCGCATCGCCTGTTCCACGCAGTACATGTGGTTCCGCAGCGATTCCGACGCGGTGTACTCGAGCATCAGTTCCTCTGCGCGATCACGGGTCCAGGCCATGCATCCTCGCCGGAAGTGGTTTCCAAAGCTAACAAGGTGCGGCTGCTGAAGTTGGGCCGTGCACGGAATCGTGCCGTCCCGCAGCATGAGGGTGACGGGGTTAGCTCCCACCGGCGTAATGCTGCAGGCTGCGGAGGGAAGATGGGACTGGTCCAGCATCCGACGAATACTGTCAGCGAGCGAACGCTCGGCGCAGCGATTGAAGTCCACCGCCATCTGGGTCCGGGACTTCTGGAAAGCGCCTACCGCCGCTGCCTGTCCCACGAACTCACCTTACGGGGCCTGCATCACAGGTGCGAGGTCCCTCTGCCGGTGCAGTACAAAGGCACGCACATCCAGCACTGTTTCACGATCGACTTCCGGATTGAGGATGTTCTGATCGTCGAACTCAAAGCGCTCGAGCGTCTCCTCCCGGTCCACTCCGCCCAGTTGATGACCTATATGCGTTTGAGCGGCATATCCGCCGGGCTGCTAATCAACTTCAACGTGCCTCTCCTGACCCGGGGGGTGCGCCGTCTGCTGCTGTAGTCGCTGTCTTGCTGTGGTCGCTCCGAAGGCCTGCTGAACCACGGAGACACGAAGAACACAGAGTCTCCACGGAGGAACCCAACGGGTGACTCCGCGCCCTTCGTGTCTCCGTGGTTTAGCGTCGACCCCAGTCGAGAGACCATCGGCTGAGTTGTCGTGGGGGGTGGGCTGCCGATGCTACTGGAGGCCGAACCGGCCGACTCCATGGGCAATGCAATGGGCGGGTGGGAGCCGGAGCTCCCACCCGCCCTGTCCTGCGACTGGACCAGGTGCGTTCAGGGGACTGGAACCAGGACCGGGAGGTCCGTTCCGTAGAACGCGTTCACCGTCTGGGCCATGGCATCGGCAACGAGCTGATGCGCAAGACCGGAGGGGTGGACTCCGTCCTGGCTGAAGAGTGGTCCGAAGCCTACCGGCGCGCCGGTGGCCACCCCCGTGATGTCCGGGAAGAGCGGAATCCGGGTGCCGATCTCGGGCCCCAGCAGGGCGTTGATGTCCACGTAGGCCCACCCACGCGTGGCGGCCTCGCCCTGGATGAAGGCATTGTATGAGGCGACGGCCTGCTGGAGGTTGGCCAGTTCGGAGGGGGTCACGACGTCACTGTCCACTGTGCAATCCACTGTGTATGGATTGCCCACGTCCTGCGCCGCAGTGAGGATGCGGACGACACCGATTGTCCAGGGAACGAGCGTGTTGTCCCCGATCGCGGTCGGAATGGCCGCTGCGGGGGCGCAGCTGTTGTCCACGGTGAAGTTCGGCGGGAAAGGAGCGGCCGGCACTCCGGGACACGCACCGGTCTTGAGGCACCAGTAGACCGACCCGCGCGATGCGTAGGGAATCGCGCTGACATCGGCCACCCCGATCAGGACTGCCCCCGCTCCCTCGGCCGTGATGCTGTCGAGGATTTCGGTGTACTGCGCCTGGAACGTCGCCAGCGGGGTCACGAGAGCCGGGTTGCCCGGGTTGGTGCCGCTGGTCAACGCGCCGAGTACGTCGTTGTTCCCGATCCACAGGGAGACGAAGGTCGGGTGCAGTTCCTGCATGGCTTCGAGCTGCGTGCGTCCGCCCAGGATGAAGAGGGTCAGGGCGTTCGAGGCGGATGCGGGCGTGCCGAAATTGTCCAGCAGTTCCTGCACGCGGGCGCCCGGCACCGCGACGTTGTTGATGAACAGCGGGGGGGCCGGCGTGGCTGCGCGGAGGTCGCAGTCGTTGGCCGATCCACCGCCCACGCGGGTCTGCAGCACGTTGTTGGTGAACGGCGGCGGGCACCCGCGGCCCTGCAGGGTCGGGATGTTGAAGACGGTCCCGGCGGCATTGGCGAACAGCACGGCGTAGCTCTGGCGCTGGGTGCTGTCATTGATGCCGGCGGACTGGAAGCCGGCCGTAATGCTGTTGCCCATGGCCACGTACCGGTCAAACAGTTCCCCGCCACTCGGGGTGGGCGGCTGGAGGGCATCGTCGGAACGACACCCGGTCACCAGGGGCAGCGCCAGCGCGAGGGCGGCGGTCAGATGCGACAACTTCATGGTAGGCGTCCCCTCAGAAGGCGTAGGTGAGCGTCGCACCGAACAGGTGTGCGCTGAAGGTGTAGAGGCCGTTGTTCACCGAGACCGGGGGGGCGGAGAACCCGCCGTCCGTGGTCCGGCCCCGGCGGTCGGCCTGATCGATGTACTGGTAGGCGAGGTCCACCTTGAGGCCGTTACCGAGCCGGGTACCGAGGCCGAACGTGAATTCCGACCTGGGGCCTTCCGGAAGGTTCGGCGTGACCGTCTGGTCCGGTGCGGCGCCATCATGCGTCAGGAAGCCGGCCCGGAGCATCGTGTTGGGGCTGACGGCGTACTCACCACCAAAGCGCCAGTCGTTCGTGTGCTGGTAATCCTCCGCGATGATCTTCGTGGGGAGTTTCTCGAAGTTGAGGATCAGGGCGTCGAACACCTGCCAGTTGGTCCGCTGCCAGTCGAAGAGCAGCTTCAGCTTCGGCGTGGCCTGGAAGGCCGCCCCGAGGACGATCTGGTCCGGCAGTGCGATGCGGGTTGAGGCCGTCTGGTTGGTCAGCAGGCCCGGGTCGGAGAACTGGGGCTGCAGCACCTGGTCCAGAGGGGTGCCGGCGGGGAGGCCGAGGGCGTTCCCCTGTGGGAGCAGGATGTTGGTGGAGATCTGCTGGAGCTTCAGTTCGCCATCGGTGATCTCGACGTTCTGGCGGGTCATGTACCGTGCCCCCAGCGTGAGCCTGTCCGTCGCCTGGATCATGATGCCGAAGTTGGCGCCGAGGTTCATCGCATTCCCACTCAGCTCCGCGTCGGCGAAGTCAGTTCCGACCGGGATGCCGAGGTTCCCGAAGGTGACACCGGGCGTCGTGGTGGGCGAGGTGGCCAGGTCGAGGTGCTGGTTGAGCTTGACCCGGACATAGGTGATGTCGAGGCCACCCCCGACCGAGAGCCAGTCGTAGACCTTCACCGCGGCCGAGGGCTGGATGTAGAACGACTGCACCAGGCTCTTGTACCCGAGGAAGCGGCCCTCGAAGTCCTCGGGCCAGTCGGTCTCCAGCCCGTAGGGTGCGAATACGCCGATGCCGACCGCCCAGCGGTCATTGACAGGGCGGGTATAGAACAGTGTCGGCACTGGATAGACCCGGTCGTTCAGGTCCGTCTTGATGCCGGTGTAATCATTGGTGAACCCCCCGCTCGGGGCGATCAGCGTCGCTCCCGCGCTCAGGGTCTGACCCGTGCTGCCGGTGAGGCCAGCCGGGTTGAAGAAGATTGCCGAGCCATCGCCGCAGGTGGACGCGACCGAGGTGCCGGCGCGGGCCATCGCGCAGGCCCCGTGCTCGAAGATGCCGAACCCCTGCGCTGCGGCGCCAGACGGCAGGACAAATACGAGGGCAAGGGCCGCCCCCGCCGCCAGACTCGCTGGGAACCTTCGCATTGTGTGTTTCTCCGCGCTGGTAAGGAGTGGTGTTGCGGATAGTGTCAGGAATATCGGGTTCGGTCACCGGGCTGGCAAGCGGATGGCCGACCTAGTGCTGGTAGTTCCCGGGGGCCTGGAGCTGCCCGGCGACCAGCGGGACCCGGTGGACTGCCCCTCCGTCCAGGCTGATCTCGAAGGCATACGCCCCGGCCCGGGGGAGGGGGATGTCGAAGACCAGGACGGCTCCCGCCTCCAGTTCCGTCACGCCGGCCGGCGGTTCACCGAACTCGACTGTGCCCTGGCCGCCAAGCAATTCCGTGTCCTGGTCGTCGACGAACCGGATCCGGAGACCGTGGCTTCCCACCTCCGTGCGCCGACCACGCACCCGGACCACCAGGTGGGTCCGGGCGTGGACGGTCGGGAACGTCGCGACCCACACATTCTGGAAGATGCCGAGGATCGACAGCTTGCCCTGCTGGTCGATCAGGGCGTAGTCAGCGAGGACCGCGAAGTCGAGTTGCAGGGTCAGTCGACCCGGATCGAGGTGATGACGTCGCCCTGGCGGATCTGGTTGACTACGTCCATGCCTTCGGTAACCTGGCCGAAGACGGTGTGGACCTTGTCGAGGTGGGGCTGGGGCGAGTGCGCGATGAAGAACTGGCTGCCACCAGTGTCCTTCCCCGCATGGGCCATGGAGAGCGTACCTGCCACGTGTTTGTGCGTGTTCCGGTCGGTCTCGCACTTGATCTTGTACCCCGGACCGCCGGTGCCGACCCGCGGGTTGTTCGGGTCGCGGGAGAGCGGATCGCCGCCCTGGATGACGAAGTTCGGGATGACCCGGTGAAAGCGGGTTCCGTCATAGAACTCGCTGTTGGAAAGTTTCTCGAAATTGGCGACCGTGCCCGGCGTCTCTTCATCGAACAGGTCGGCCTTGATGGTGCCACGGCTGGTCTCGATTACGGCGTGCTTCATGCTTCCCCCAACTGATGTTCTTCCGGCGGCGCGAGGACGTTCCACGCGACCGGGCCCCGGAACAGGTCAGGGAAAGGTAGCCCCGTTTTCCGGCTCACCCCAGCGAGCCGGCAGCCGTGCCCCGGCGCTGCGCAGCGCCGCCCGCCACTCTTCCAGTGAGGCCGCCGGCGCCTGGCAGGTCGCGCCGGCGCAGGCGTAGCCGCGCACGCCACCGGCCGTGGCGTCCAGCATCGCCACGAGCGGGCGGGGCAGGCCCATCCTGTCCTCGTCCGGCGCGAGCCACCGGACCACGCGCCTCGGGGCAAAGGCGGCGAGCGCCGTGCGGTACATCTCCCGGGCGACGGGGTCATCCGGCGCACCCGTAATCACCATGTGGGTGGCGGGGTTCAGGGCCCAGTCGACCGCGGAGAGCAGGGTCGCGCCATGGAGCCCGAGCTCGGCGGCACGGCCGCCGAAGGCGCGGACCAGCGCATCCCGGCGCTTCGCCCAGACCAGATCCCCGTTCCACTCCGCGAGACGGGCGCAGACCACCGCGGCGACCGCATTGGGTCCGGGCGTCGGAGCGTCCTGCACCGCCTTGGCCGGCTCCGGGAGCAGGCCCTCGCCGCCCGAGCCGGGAACCGTGTCGAAGAGGCCCCCGGCCGGATCGGCATGCACGTCCCACGCGCGCGCCATGATCCGACCGGCCCAGTCGGCCCAACTGGCTTCGCCGGTGAACTCTGCGGCCTCCAGGGCCGCGAGCGCCACCTGGACCTGGTCGTCCAGCAGGGTGGGGGACGCCCCGGGCGTATGCCCCACCGCGTCAGGACGCGGGGCTTCGCGACGGATACGCTCGAGTGCGCGTATGCCGAGGCGTCCCGCCTCGTCGTCATCGAGGATTGGCGCCGCGCGGAGCAATGCCGCCGCCACCATGGCATTCCAGCTGGTGTACGGCGTACGGTCCACGAACGGGGACTCACGACCATCCCTTGCAGCGCGGAGTTTTGTCAGCGCCGACTCGAGCAGCTCGCGGGCCCGCCCGGTCCCGAGTCCGGTCCGCCCGGCCACCTCCTCGATGGAAGCGGCAACGTAGAGGACATTCTTCGAGGGATTGTGGTGCATTTCGCCCGCGGTGCCAATGTCGAAATACGCGGCCGCCACGGCGAGCTCACGCTCGTCCAGCACTGCGGCGGATTCGGCCAGGGTCCAGGTGAAGTAGTCGCCGTCGTCGTCCAGCCCGACATCAGCGTCCTGGCTTGCCCCGAACCCGTCATCGGGCAGCGCGAGGACCTCGCGGATCCACTGCACGATGCCGGCCGCGGCCCGTTCGTACGCCGGGTCGCCACTCCACGCGACGCCCTCCACGTAGGCCTGCAGGAGCCCGGCGTTGTCGTAGGCCATCTTCTCAAAATGCGGGACGATCCATTGCGCGTCGGTGCTGTAGCGATGGAAGCCGCCACCGAGGTGGTCGTGAATGCCCCCGCGCGCCATCGCGGTGAGGTTGGCGAGCGCCATGTCCTCCGCGTCCTGGTCGTCGTGGTCGGCGGCGTACCCCAGCAGAAAACGGATCGCGGCCGGGTGGGGGAACTTGGGCGCGCTCCCGAAGCCACCGTGTGCCGCGTCGAAGGCCTGGCGCATGGATCCGACGGCGGCCTCGAGCACGGCCGGCGTGACCTCGCCCGGGGCCGTCTCGTCGAGCGAGCGGGCCAGCATCTGGCGGATCGCTCCGCCCTGTGCCTCGACCCGGTCCCGTTCCCCGCGGTATACCTCGGACACCCGTTCCAGGACACTCCGGAAACCGGGGCGGCCGTACCTGCCGTCGGGAGGGAAGTAGGTCCCGCCGTAGAAAACGTCCCCCGCCGGCGTGAGGAATGCCGTCAGCGGCCATCCGCCCTGCCCGGTGAAGGACTGGACGGCGCGCTGGTAGCGGGCGTCCACGTCTGGACGTTCGTCGCGGTCAACCTTCACGCACACGAAGCGGGTGTTGAGCCACTCCGCAAGCGCCGGGTCTTCGTACGACTCGCCATCCATCACGTGACACCAGTGGCACCAGACCGCACCGATGTCCAGCAGGATGGGGCGATCCAGGTCGCGGGCGGTGGCGAAGGCCTCGGCGCCCCAGGGATACCAGTGCACGGGCTGGTGCGCGGCCGATTGGAGATAGGCCGAGGCAGCGTGCCCGAGGCGGTTACCGGCCATCAGGCTCGCGCGGACGGGCAGAGGTGAGCCACGGCGCAGATCTCATGGCGCGGCCGCCTGGCGATGCACACCGCGCGGCCGTGCAGGATCAGCAGGTGGGAGACGAGGGTCCAGTCCTTCTTCGGTATCAGTTGCATCAGGTCCCGCTCGATCTTCTCCGGATCGGTCTCGGTCGTCAGGCCAAGCAGGCGGCTGAGCCGGGTCACGTGAGTGTCCACGGTGATGCCGGCGTTGATTCCGAAGGCATTTCCCAGGACAACGTTGGCGGTCTTTCGCCCGACGCCCGGCAGGGCGCGAAGTGCGTCCATGTCGTCAGGTATGAGCCCGTCATGGTCCGCGACCAGCGCCCGGGCCATCGCAATCAGGTTCTTCGCCTTGTTCCGGAAGAAACCGGTGGAGCGGATCAGTTCCTCGACATCCTCCTGGCGCGCGGCGGCGAGGGCCGCCGGTTCCGGATAACGCTCGAACAGGGCGGGGGTGACCATGTTCACCCTCGCGTCGGTACACTGCGCGGAGAGAATGGTCGCGACGAGGAGCTGGTACGGCCCGTGGTGCACCAGGGCACAGGCCGCATCCGGATACTCCTTCTTGAGGAGCGCCAGGATGGCTCCCGCGCGGCGCCTGCGGGCAGGCCTGCTCTCCCGGCGAACGGAGGACGGAGTCACCGCGGGGGGCTTTGCCATCAGACCTTTCTCCGGTGCCCGACATGGGCAAGAAATCCCTCGAGTGGCCGGGCATTCAGGACATCCGCGGCGGTGAGCCAGGCCTTCCGGGCGACGCCGACGCCGAGCTCCACGTGACGCAGGCCGGCGATGTTGTGGGCGTCCGCGCCGATGCTGAGGGTCACTCCGGCTTCGCGGGCCTGCCGGGCGAGCCGCCAGTCCAGGTCGAGGCGATGGGGGTCGGCATTGATCTCGATGGCGACACCGTTCGCTGCCGCTTTCTCGAAAACACGATCGATGTCGAGCCCGTATGGGTTGCGGGCGAGCAGGAGACGGCCCGTGGGATGACCGATGATCGCCAGGTGAGGGTTGTCCATTGCTGTCAGGACTCTCGCGGTCATTTCCTCGCGGTCCATGCTGAACCGGCTGTGGATGGAGCCAATGACAAAATCGAGCCGCGCGAGCGTGTCGTCGTCATAGTCGAGGGAACCGTCAGCGAGGATGTCGGCCTCGACGCCCTGCAGGATCCGGATGCCGCTGAGCGATGCGTTTGCGGCGACAACCTCATCATGCTGGCGACGGAGGTCGTCGCTGCTGAGGCCTCCGGCGTACGCCGCGCTGCCGCTGTGGTCGGTAATTCCCACATACGCGTACCCTGCGTCCAGGCATGCCCGGCCGACCTCCAGGACGGTATTTGACCCGTCGGAGTAATTCGTGTGGCAGTGCAGGAACCCTTTCAGGTCGGCACTCTCCAGCAGGACGGGGAGCGTACCGGCCGCCGCCGCCTCGACCTCGCCCTGCCCCTCGCGCAGTTCCGGCGGGACAGGCTGCAGCCCGAGTACCCGGTAGAACGTGTCCTCGTCAGGCGTGGGGACGAACGTCGAACCGCGCCAGAGCGCCGCCGCGCCAAGGCCAAACCCCTGGCGTTCGGCATGGGCTGCCAGCGCCTCCAGGTGCGCGTCGTTTCCGGTTGCCTGCACGAGGACCGTTCCGGCGTTGACGGTGGTCGTCACGACGATCTGCGCAGCTGATCCCCCGGCGAAGCGGAGCGTGACACGCCGCTCGTCCTGCCCGGCGAACTCCTGGACGCCCGGCAGGTCCGCCAGCCGGCTGAATATCTCGGCGGGGGCCGCCTCGGCGACCAGCACCAGGACGATCTCCTGCACCACCTCGCAGCGGCGCCGCACCTCCCCCGCGATGTCGGCCCGCAGGACGCCGGGCAGCTGTTCCAGCGATTCCCGGAGCGCCTGGGCCTCCTCCGCTGCGTGGTGCGCCAGCCGCTGTCCCCGGGTCTGCCGGAGGAATGCGATGCCCTTCAGCACGCTCTCGGCGGTTCGAGGGCCGAAACGTGGGAGCCCGGCGAGCCGGCCATCGCGCGCAGCGCTTTCCAGCTCGGGAAGTGAGTCCACGCCGAGCATCTCATGGATCTGGCGGATTTTGTTTACGCCGAGGCCGGAGATGGAGAGCATCTCGACGAGGCCCGGGGGAACCTGCTCACGGAGCTCGGCGAGGAGGGTGCTTCGCCCGGTCCGTACGAGTTCCGTAATGATCTCGAGCGTGGCCGGTCCGACGCCCTTCGCGGCGGCAAGCGAGCCGTCCGCCAGCGCCTCCGGGACCTCCACGGGCAACCCGCCGACCACGCGGGCGGAAGTGCGGAATGCCCGCACCCGGAAGGTGTTCTCACCCTTGAGCTCAAGGAACGACGCGATCTGCTCCAGCACGCCCGCCACGGCCTTCCGGCCCATCGGGGGGGTCATGGCGTATTCTGGCTGGCGTTGGCGGCTGCCAGGGCGCGTGCGCCGAGTTCCAGCAGTTCTTCGCCGCCGGTGATGGAATAGAGACCGGCGCGATCGCCGCCCTCCATGACGGAAGAGAAAAGCGGGGTTCCATCCTCTCGCACCAGGCCTGGCGGGCGCGGTCCGCTGGCTTCCACGACGCTGAATCCGAGGCGCTCGGTGTGCAGGCCGAACACGGCGAGCACGTGCAGGATGTCACCGCCATCGCGATGGACGAAGAGCCCGTCGAGCGGCTCGTGAGGCTGCGCTTCGTTCACGCGTGCCCAGAGCAGGCGCTCGGGCATTTGTACATACCAGGCCGGGGAGGGGCCGTCACCGTCAGCCGCAGGGGAGCCGAGCAGCTGTTCGGCCTCCGGCCGGGCAAGGCGTACCATGCGCTCGCCATCATGCCAGTAGAGATAGGCGTTGTGCAGGATCGCAACGTGCTGGTCGATCGCCTCGCCTACGCCTTCCTCCGGGACAATGGCGCGGAGGGTCTGGATGCCGACGGGGTCCAGCAGGAAAGCATCACGGTCGTGCGGGTTCGCACGGCGCTCGGCCAGTGATTCCCGCAGGGCGGGGAACCTGGACCGCGACAGCTCGTCGAACACGAGGCCGAACGGGGTTGGACGTTCACTCATTTCCGTGGGAAACTAACAGGCCCGGCCGGCTGGCCGGCCTCAGGACGCGGCCGGAAGGAAGGCATCGAGGACCCTGACGAACTCCTCGAACGCCTCGACGTACGGCACGTGGCCACAGCGGGGAAGAAGGTGGAACGGCGCCTCCAGGAGCCCGGCGGTGGTGCGGGTGGAGTCGGCGGGAATGGGATCGTCGTCGCCGTGGAGGACCACGGCGGGGGCGCCGACGTTCGGGAGGACCGGGCGCAGGTCATAGTCGCCGAGGCTTTCCCAGACCTCCGTCTGGGTCCGTCCCGTGACCCGGAAGGGCGTGAGGTCGGTGGCACGGGCGGGATCGTGAAAGTACGCGGCCACGGACAGCTCGAACAGCCGCTGGCGATAGGCTTCCGGGTCGGCTTCGCGGATCCCGCTTTCCCGCAGGTCCTGTCGCGCCTCCTGGAGCCATGGGGCAAGGTTCCGCTCGGCGAAACGGCGCTCGAATTCCTCCCGGGCCGCGCGCCAGGCCGGAGCAGGCGAGACCAGGGCCAGACGGGCGACCCGGCCTGGGTGGGTGGTGGCGTACAGCAGGGCCAGCAGGCCGCCCCAGGAATACCCGGCGATGGTCAGCTGATCGAGGCCCCATGACTCACGGAGGGCCTCGAGGTCCGCAACATGTTCACGCCACCCCACGGGCACGTCGCGCTCGACGGGGGAGCGGCCCCCGCCGCGCTGGTCGTAGTAGATGAGGGTGCGTTCCCGCGCCAGCGCGTCGAAGCCAGGCAGCAGGTAGTCGTGGTGCGCTCCCGGTCCGCCATGCAGCACGACGACCTCCGGGCCTTCCCCCGCGCGGCGCTCGAAGAGCGACACCCCGCGGACATCCCGCATCCTCGTCTCAGCCATAGGCGGCCAGCGCTTCCTGGACCGTGTTCGCGTGGATGGTGGCAATGTCCTCCAGGTCGGTGGCGTACCCACCGGCCATGGTGATGGCGAGCGGGATGTCACGCGCCCGGCAGGCCTGGACCACCCGGGCATCTCTGGCCCGGAGGCCTTCGATGGTGAGTCCCAGCCGGCCGAAGCGATCGTGCCGGTACGGGTCGGATCCGGCAAGGAAGAAGACGAGGTCCGGCCGGGCGTCCTGAAGGATACCGGGCAGGTACCGGTCCAGAACGGCGAGGTAATCCGCGTCGCCGGTTCCGTCCGGAAGTTCGATATCCAGACGGCTCTGCTCCCGGTGAAAGGGATAATTGCTCGCCCCGTGCATCGAGAACGTGTATACCTCGGGGTCGCCCGCAAAAATCCTCGCAGTTCCGTTTCCCTGGTGCACGTCGAGGTCGAGGACGGCCACGCGCTGGATCCGGCCCTCGCGCTGCAGCATGCGGGTGGCGATCGCCACGTCGTTGAAGACGCAGAAGCCCTCCCCCCTGTCCCGGAAGGCGTGGTGCGTTCCCCCGGCCAGGGAAATTCCGAGGCCGCGATCGAGTGCGTCGGTGGCGGCCTCGACCGTCGCCTGGACCGTGCGGAGCGAGCGTTCGCGGAGGGCGGCGGAGCCGGGCAGCCCGAGGCGCCGTTCCAGGGTCGGGGGCATCGGGCCGGTACAGACGGCATCCACCCAGCCGGCATCGTGCACCAGGGCGAGGGCCCACGGCTCGACCCGCTCCGGGACCTCAATGGCGGCGCGGGGGAGAATGCCCCGGGAAACAACGGTGTCCCGGATCTTCTCGTACTTGGCGACGGGAAAGCGATGGCCCGGCGGGAGTGGGATGACGAAATCGGCGGAGGACCAGGCCCGCCGCTGGGGCGAGGTCACAGGAGGACGGCGAGCGCGTCGGCTACCTGGCGGACGGCCGCTTCCTCCTCCGTCGTGAAGGGGTCGGTGACGTCGCTGTCGACGTCGATCTGGCCCAGGATCGTGTCGCCACGCCGGATCAGGACGACCAGTTCGGAGCGGGTGAACGTGTTGCACGCGATGTAGTTCTCGATCGCGCGGACGTCCCCGACATTCTGGTCTTCTCCCGTCGCCACGGCGGTCCCGCAGACTCCGTGCCCGACCGCGATGCGGGTGTGGTCCGTCTCCCGGCCTGCGAAGGCCTCCAGGTCCAGCGTGTCGCCATGGAGCATGTAGAGGTAGACCGACGTGTAGGGCGGTCCCGCCGCCTGGATCCGGTCGGCAGCGAACTGCAGCAATTCCCGGCGCCCCACCTCGCGGGCGAATTCCCCGCGCAGGGCCGCCACAACGCGTGTCGCGTCCAGCACCGCGCCGGGTTTTCGCTCGCCGCTCATCGTTTCGCGAGGGTGACGTCGGTGCTGAGCCGTTCGCCGTCGCGGGTCCAGTCGAGCTTCACGACGTCACCGGGCCGGTACTTCCGCAGTGCCACGGCGAGCGCCTGGAGGTCCGGGATCTCCATGTCACCGAGGTGAATGATGACATCGCCGGACTTGAGCCCCGCCGCGTCCGCCGGACTCCCGGCGCGCACCCCGGTAATCCGCACGCCCCCGGGGCTCCCGGTCATGTCGGGGATACTGCCGAGGTATGCACCGTAGCCGGAGCTGCTGCCGCTGTCCGCGCTGGCCATCTTCGGAGGTGGCAGGTTTACGAAGGTGAGCGGCGGCGTGCGATCGGCCAGGGCGCGGACGATGCTCGCGGTGAAGTCCGCGACCCGGACCAGGCCGTCAGCATTGATCTTCTGCCAGTCGTCCGTCGTCCGGTGGTAGTCCTCGTGCAGGTCCGTGAAGACGTGCAGGACGGGTCGGCCGCGGGCGTAGAAGGATGACTGGTCACTCGGACCGTAGCCGTCCCCCTGCTTGTGCAGGTCGAACCCGGCATACCAGTTGAGCGAGTCGAGCATGGCGGGGAACTCCCGCGCCGTCTCGGTGCCGTACACGATGAGGCGCCGGTTCCGGAGCCGTCCGATCATGTCCATGTTCACCATCGCAACGGTCTTGTCGAGCGGATAGAGCGGGTGGCTGGCGTAGTACTCCGAGCCGAGCAGCCCGAGCTCCTCACCGCTGAAGGCGATGAACACCACCGTGCGGCGCGGCGGTGCGGCCGCCAGTCGTCGCGCGATGTGTACCAGGGCGGCAGTGCCGGAGGCGTTGTCGTCCGCGCCGTTGTGCGTGATCCCGGTACTGTCAGGGTCGAGGCTGCCGAACCCACCCGGGCCGAGGTGGTCGTAATGTGCGCCCAGGATGACGATCTGGTTGCGCAGATCAGGATCCGTGCCCGGCAGCACGCCGATGACATTCCTGCCGATGGCGCCGCCGAGGCGCGCGTGGACCGCCGCCGGGGCATCCCGAGCCACCTGGAACACCTGGAACCAGCCCGCAGGCCCCGCCTGGAGGCCGGCGGTGGCAAACCGTGCGGCGATGAAATTGGCGGCGGAGTCGGCTCCGGGGGAGCCGATCAGGCGCCCCGCCAGGTCATCGCTGGAGAGGACACGGATATCGTCGAGCATCCGGTAGGCTTCGGGCGTGGTCTGGGCTTGCGCCCGCCCGACGAGGGTGAACACCACGAGGGTCGCAACACCAACCCGGCTCAGGACAGGTCGCATGACTGGGAAGAAAACCTCCGGGATAGCGGGGCGTCAACGGCGGCAGGGGAGCGCTTCCGCGCATTGCCGGGCCGGTGGTGTGGGGGTATCTTGGCCGGACTCCCTCTACCCATTCCTGCTCATGATGCATGGAATCTGATTCTGTCTCGCTGGTCACCCTGGCCCGCGTTCTCACCCTCCTGCAGGACGCGCATGCGCCCCTGGAGGATCAGCGCGCGGCCTTTCGCGCATTTCTTGCGCGGCATGGCGACCAGGAACTGGCCCTGGCCGTCCGTTTCGGGGCCCTGGTGTTCAACGGCGTCACCGTCCCGGTGGGCGGGGACGAAGCCCTCGACCACCTCCGCAGCGAGCTCCTGAAGCGAGGCATCGGCGAAGTCCATCTCCCCGGCGGGCTGCCCGCCACCCAGCTACTCGGCGCGCTCCGAACCGTGGTGGCCTCGCCGGAGCAGTATCCGCGGCTCCAGCAACGTCTGGACCATCTGACGGCGGAGGGCATACGGGGAGTGGACTTCCGCCCGCCGCTTCCCGAAGCCAGCAGTTCCCCGGCGGATCACCGGCTCGAAGCCCTGGGAGTCGGGGCCTCGACCGAGATGACGCCGGAGCTGATCCACTTCATGTCCGTCGAGCGGCAGACCAGCAGCGAAACCGAGCAGCTCCTGGCTGACCTCGAGGCCGCCGAGACCGATACGCAGATCGCGGAACTGCTGGATGCCGTGGTGAGCTTCGGTGAGATGGCGGCGCAGACGGAGATCTGGAACGACGTGTTGACCGTCGGGGCACGTCTCGCCGAGCTGGAGGACCGGGCGACTCATGACGAGCATCGCCGGCTCTATGGCATTGCTCTCCGCCGCCTCGTCCCGCGCTTCTCCCTGGAGCGGGTCGCGGAGTTTGTCCCCTCCGGAGCCCACAAGGAGCGGGCCGTCGCCATCCTGCGGTCGTACGGGGGGGAGGCCACGGAGGTGCTGCTGCGTCATCTCGTGGCGGCGACGGATGTGGGGGAGCGGCGGTCGTACTTCTCCGCGATCCTGCACATGCGGGAGGGTCACGGGCTCCTGGTGAACATGCTGGATCACGACGAATGGTTCGTGGTCCGGAACGTGGCGGACCTGTGCGGCGAGATGGGCCTCGCCGAGGCCATTCCCGGGCTCGCGCGTGCCATGGACCACCGTGATGAACGGGTGAGGCGCTCGGCCGCCGGCGCCCTTGGGAAGATCGGCACCGTCGCCGCCATGGACCCGCTCCGGCGCGCGCTGTCCGATCCATCCACCGCCGTCCGGCTGCAGGTGGCCATGACGATCGGTAGCGTCAGCTTCCGGAACCTCGTGCCGGCCATCGTGGGGCGGCTCGATCATGAGGAAGAGGCGGATATCCTGCACGAACTGCTGCATGCCCTGGGACGAATCGGGACGGAGGATGCGGCGCGGGTGCTGGCGGACCGGGCCCTGCCGGCGCGACGCCTCTTCCGGCGCCGTCCGCTGGGGGCCCGCCTGGCGGCGGTCGCCGGGCTTCGCACCGCGGGCGGCCGCACCGCGGTCACGGCGCTCCGACGCCTCGAGGACGACCGGGACGATGAGGTGCGCACGGCCGCGGCCGCTGCCCGCGAGGCCCTGGAGCGCCGCGAAGAGGGTTAGCGGGTCTCGAAGTCGGTTCGGTTGCCGAGCGCGCGGGCGAACGCCGCGAGCAGACGGGCCGTCTGGGTCAGGTCCTCCAGCATCACCATTTCGTTCGGGCTGTGCATGTAGCGGAGCGGCACCGAAACCAGACCGGTGGCGACCCCGCGGTGCGCGGTGAAGATCGCATCGGCGTCGGTGCCCGTGACGCAGGGCGCCGCCTGCAGGGTGAAGGGGATTTTCTCCGCCTCCGCCACCCGCACGAGTTCCTCGAACACGCCGGTGTGTACCGCGGAGCCGCGCGAGAGCACTGGCCCACCTCCCAGCGACACCTCGCCATGCTTCTTCTTCTCCACGCCGGGGAAGTCGGTGGCATGCGTGACATCCACCACGACCGCCACCTCGGCCTCGAGCCCCGTGGCAGAGGTTCGCGCCCCTCCGCCGGTATAGGCGATTTCCTCCTGGGTCGTGGCCACCGCGGTAACGGCGGCGGCTGGACGGTCATCGGCAAGGAGCCGCAGCGCCTCGAGGACCACGAATGCGCCGACCCGGTTGTCGAGGCTGCGGCTCACGAGACGGCCGCCGGGCAGGTGCTGGAGCTCCGCCGCGAGCACGCCCGCGTCGCCCACGCGCACGCGGGACTGGGCGTCCGCACGGTCCTGTGCCCCGATGTCGATCCAGAGATCGGAGGCCTTGCTGACCTTGTCGCGGTCGTCCTTGTCGATCATGTGGATCGCCTGCTTGCCGATCACACCCGGCACGAGCCCGTCGCGGCCGAGCACCTGGATCCGCTGTCCCACGAACACCTGGTGGTCCCACCCGCCGATCGTGTCGAAGAAGATGAAACCGTTCTCGTCGATCCAGGTCACCATGATGCCGATCTCGTCGATATGCCCCGCGAACATCACTCGCGGGCGGCCCTCGGCGTTCAGTGTCGCGTAGGAATTCCCGCCGACATCGCCCCGGACCAGGTCCGCGATGGATTCCGCCTCGCCGCGCCAGATCCGGGCCGGGGCACGTTCGAAGCCGGAAGGGCCGGGGCTGTCGAGCAGTCGTTCGAGAAAGGTGAGGGACGTCTTCTGCATTTCCGTGCCGGGTCAGGGGAAAGGTGTGGTTACGCGGGTCCGATGCGGGCCGGGGCGCTGAAGAGCAGGAGTCCGAGGCCGGCACCGTCATCGGGGCTGGCGGGCCCCATCATGCCTGAGGTGCGCAGGAACCAGGCGGTCCCGGCCATGATGAGCACCGAGGCCAGCAGGACGAGATGCACGAGCGCCGCCAGCGCCCATGGCGCCGGTCGTTCAGGTGAAGCCATCAGGCCCCCGATGAGTGCGGTGGCCGAATGTAAGGGGGGCCGCAGGGTGACCGCAAAGCAGGCCATCCGAGGCATGTGATATGGGTCACGGCTACTTCACGCGCAGAGGAGCACAATGACCAGAGGCCGGACTCGGCCCACATTGTCACATCAATGCAGGAGATTGCATGCTCAGTGTCGTCATTGCCTTGTTGCTCGTTCTCTGGCTCGCCGGGCTCATACTCTCGGTAACCTTCGGCGGCCTGATCCACGGGTTGCTGATTCTGGCCATCATCCTGTCGGTCGTGCGTCTGCTCCAGGGGACCCGTGAGTTCCACAGCATGGACCACACGCCCCATTCCGGAGCCCGCTGATGAAGCCCATGGGTATCCTCGGAATCGTGCTCATTGTCGGCGGCATTCTCGCGCTGATCTATCAGGGCGTGACATACCGGGACAAGGACTCGACCGACCTCGGGCCGGTGGAAATCACCACCGAGCACAACAAGACGGTTCCGATTCCCCCGATCATCGGCGGGATCGCCATTGTGGGTGGTATCGTGTTGCTCGTCACGGCGGGCCGCCGCAGCTGACTTCCTCCCGCGAGTGATCAATCCGGCCCTCCCGGTCCTTGACCGGGGGGGCCATTTTGCCGGGGCCCCCTTCCCCCGAGACCTGCAATGCGCACCGCTCGCCGCACGCACGCCTTCAACGAGTCCGTCATCCGGGGAATGACCCGCCTGGCGCGCCAGCACGATGCCATCAACCTGGCGCAGGGCTTCCCCGACTTTCCCGCCCCGGATTCCCTGAAGGAGGCGGCTTGCCGGGCGATCCGGGCGGATGTCAACCAGTACGCGATCACATGGGGGAGCAAGCGGCTGCGCGAGGTGCTCGCGCTCCGCTACGGGGAATGGTATGGCATGGCCGTCGACCCGGAGACGATGCTGACGGTGACATGCGGGGCGACGGAAGCGATGGCGTCCACCCTGCTGGCCCTGGTCGATCCGGGCGACGAGGTGATCGTGCCGGAGCCGTTCTACGAGAATTACGGACCCGACGCCATTCTCTGTGGCGCGACTCCCGTGTTCGTACCGCTGGAGCCGGGGCGGCCGCTCGACCTGGACCGGCTCAAGGAAAGCGTCTCCCCGCGCACGCGAGCGATCATCGTCAATACCCCGGGCAACCCCTCGGGGCGCGTGCTCACCCCGGCCGAGCTGGAGGGCGTCGCCAGCCTCTGCCGGACGCATGACCTGCTGGCCTTTACCGACGAGATCTACGAGCACATCCGGTACACTGGAGAGCACCGGCCGCTGGCCACGTTTCCGGGCATGGCGGAGCGGACCGTCACCATCAGCGGGGCCTCCAAGACGTTCAGTGTCACCGGCTGGCGGGTGGGCTGGATTGTCGCGCCGCCCGCCCTGACCGGCGCCATCCGGAAGGTCCACGATTTTCTCACCGTGGGCGCCCCGGCACCGCTTCAGGACGGCGTCGCCGTGGCCCTGGAAGAGCTGGACCGGGCATACTACGACGGCCTGGCGTCCGGATATCGCGCACGGCGGGACCTGCTCTGCAGCGCCCTGGCCGATGCGGGGTTCGATCTGGTGCCGCCCGAGGGCGCCTACTATGTCCTGGCCGACTTTTCCTCGTTGAGTGCAGAGGACGATACCACCTTCAGCCGATGGCTTACGTCGGAGGTGGGCGTGGCCCCGGTGCCGGGCTCGAGCTTCTTCCATGACCAGTCGCGCGGGAGATCGATGGTTCGCTTCGCATTCTGTAAGACCCTGCCATTGCTGGAACAGGCGTCAGAACGGCTGCGCGCCGTGGGGCCCCTGTCGGCGTGAGGAAAACTGCCCGCGGGTTCCGGCTCGTTTCATGGGCATGGGACGTTCCATGAGGCGGGAGAGCGGCGCGGGCGGGATCCGCCTGATACCAGCCGAGCGTGAGCGCGGCCTGCGCGACCGGCTGCTGCGGGGCGACGAAGACGCGCTGGGTGAGCTGATTGATGTGGCCGCGCCGTGGCTCCTCGGCCTTGTGCAGGGAATGCTGCACGACCGGCATGAGGCGGAGGAGGTGGTGCAGGACACGTTTGTCACTCTCTGGGGGCGGACGCACCTGCTGGACCCGGAAGCTGACGGTCTCATGCCCTGGCTCATGCGCGTGGCGCGCAACCGTGCCATTGACCGGCTGCGGGCGCGGGGCCGCTGGCGGCGGAAGCTGCGGCGGGTCCGGGTGGAGGCCGGTTCCACCGAGCCGTTTGATCGTGCGGTCGAGCCGAACGAGGCCGCCCGGCCGGGCTGGCACGTGCATGACGCGGTCCACGCTGCCTTGAACGACCTGCCCGCTGAGCAACAGCGGGTGGTTGCCCTCTCCTACTTCGAGGGGCTCACCCATTCGGAGATCGCCGGACGGCTCGACCTGCCGATCGGTACCGTCAAGACCCGCCTGCGCCTGGCGTTCGACAAACTGCGCCCGGCGCTGGCACACCTGAAGGACTGGATCAGATGAACTCGCACGACTGGTTTGTCGAGCACCGGACGGACTACGCGACGCGGAGCCTCGATCCCGAGGCCGAACGTACCTTCGCCGATCATCTCCGGCGATGCGCGGAGTGTCGCGAGGCCGTGCTGGAGATCGAGCGTGACCTGCGCTGGCTGCCCATGGCCGCCACGCCCGCTGCACCACCTCCCGGGTTTCGTTCGGCGGTTCTCGGTCGGGCTGCCGGCGGAAGTCGCTGGCGGTGGAATGCCATGGCCACGGCCGCCGCTGTTGCCGGGCTGCTCCTGGCCGGCGGGGCCTGGCTCGGTGGGCGGGCGGCGGGTCAGCGTCTGCAGCAGCATCTCGAGGCGGAGCGGGTCGAGCTCGCCGCGGTCCGCGACACTCTCTCGATTATGCGAAATGCGGGGCGGGTCATGCAGGCCTCGATCACGATGGATGGTCACCAGGGTGGCCTCCTGATCTTCGCCGACCCGGTCACCCACCGCTGGAACGTCGTGGTGCATGGCCTGCCACCCGCAGGCCCGGAGCACGTCTACCAGTTCTGGTTCATCCGACCCGACGGCATGGTCCGGGGCGCCACCATCGACAGCCGACCGGGGCGTCCGGCACTCCTGACCATGGGGATGCCCGCCGGCAACGAGCCCGTCCTGGGCGCGGCCCTGACCCTGGAGCCGATGGAGGGCGACCAGCCGAAGCCGGAGGGGCGGGAGCTGGCCCACCTGATGCTGTGAGAGGCTGAGAAGCGAAAGTCGAAGGTCGAAGGTCGAAAGTCGAAGAGCTATTCGACCCCTGACCTTCGACCTTGGATTTTCGACCTGCTCCAGCGGGATCTGCGCCTGACGCGGGTCAGTCGCTGACGGCGTCGGTGCTACCCTCATCCTCGCCACCGAACTGCATGTCGTCCGGTACGAGCGTATCGCGCGGGATTGCGACGCCGTCGGCGCCCAGCAGGCGGAAAAGCCTCCACTGCTGCTGGCGCGCGTTGTAGGTCTTGTTGCCGTTGTACATGAGCGAAATGATGAGGACGCCGTCAGGCCGGCCGAGGTATCCGGTGACCGCCGAGACGTCCCGCAGGGTGCCGGTCTTGGCGCGGACCACGCCACGCTCCGGCAGACCCGTGCTGAGCCGCTTGAGCGTCCCAACCCCGTTGGCCGGCAGGAGCATGGGGAAGTTCCGTCCTCCCTCGGTCAGGGGCAGCCTGGCCAGGTACTGCACGAACATCATCGGCGAGGCGCGGTCCTCACCGGAGAGCCCGCTGCCGTCCACCAGGTGGACCGCCGAGTCGCCGGTGATGTCCTTGACGTGACGGGTCAGCAGCGCCGGCCCGCCGGACCGTCCCGCAGCCCACTGGAGGAGGAGTTCCGCACCCAGGTTCAGGCTCCGCCGATTGACTTCGCTGGCCACCGAGTCGAACACGGGCGATGCAACCTCGGCCAGGACGTACGGTTCGGAGCTGGCTGGTGCGGCTTCGTCCGGGTCCGTGTGGACCCATTCGACGCCTGCTTCCTCAAGGGCGGCCGCCCAGGCCCGGGCCAGGACGGCCTTCGGGTTGGAGGCCACCGCGGCGAAGTACTGGGTGCGGGCGTGGGCGCCGATGGTTCCGGAGACGATCCAGCCGCCATCATCCCGCGACTGCAGGCGCAGCTGACTGCGGCGACCCGACACGGTGCGGGCTCTTACCGTGACCAGGTTCCGTACCCCGTGGGGCTCGTCGGAGACGATCTCCGGCGCGGCACCGACCCGGGCGGCGGGGCGGAGCGTGAACGACACGATGTTCTCGTGCAGTGTGAGCGGGCCGATCAGCGGGGCGAAGAGGCGGCCCCAATGCCTGGGTGACCAGGTGCTGGGGTACTCCGCGTCCGCCTTGAGCCCATCCAGGCTGACAACCGAAAGCGGGCCGCGCAAGTGCCGGATGCCCCGGTCGGCCAGCTGCCGGGCCAGGTCGGCCAGACGGGGCCCGTCGCCGGTCGGGTTCTCCAGCGACGGATCCCCGTTCACCTCAAGCGACCAGGAGCCCTCCCAGGTGCCGGTGACGGGATTCAGCATCCCGCGGCCGAGAACCCGTGTGCTGAGCCGGGCATCGCTGCCCAGGACGGTTCGGGCGTATCCGGTGGTGAAAAGCTTCACAGTGGAAGCAGGGACGAGCATCTGCTGCGGCTCTACTCCGTAGAGGAGCCGCCCGTCCTGGTCGGCAATGGCGATCCCCCACTGTCCGGGGGCTACCCGCTGCGAAGTCCGAAACCAGTCGGCGAGGCGGTCCCGCATGTCTGGACCGAGGACCTGGGCGTGCAGAGGCCCGGCCGCGGATGCGGCCGCCATGAACAAGGCAACAGAGAGAACACGCCGGGATTTCACCAGGAACCGGCCTCCAGCTACGGGACTGCTACGTTGGACCGACGGTGGGGAGCCCGCGGGACCTTCACCTCGTACGGAACCGGTTTTCCGCTTCCGACGGATGAATCTCACACCTACCCTGCAGGCTAGCAAGATCCAGGCCCAGGAGCCCCCCGCTGGCTTCCTCCTGGAACCCCTTATCAGGCGGCAACCTGGACGCCGCACTTCGCGGAGATTCCCCCGAACGAATTGCGAAACGCGAAGGGGCCGGACGGTTAAATCGTCCGACCCCGTGGGGGCGCCACCACAGGAGTTACGCTACCGCAACATCAGCTTCGCAATCGTCTGGAGCTGCATGTTGCTGGTGCCTTCGTAGATCGTCCCGATCTTGGCATCGCGGTAGTATTTCTCCGCCGGGTACTCCTTCGAGTAGCCGTAGCCGCCGAAGAGCTCGAGGCTCTGGGAGGTGACATGATCGGCCACCTGTGAACTGTACAGCTTGGCCATCGCGGCCTCGCGGAGGAACGGGCGCCCCATATCCTTGAGGCGGGCGGCGTTGTAGACCATGAGCCGCGCAGCTTCCAGTTCGGTGGCCATCTGGGCCAGCTGGAACTGCACGGCCTGGAATTCACTGATCTTCCGGCCGAACTGCTCCCGCTCCTGGACGTAGGCCGTGGCGGCCTCGAGGGCCCCGGTAGCCACGCCGATCATCTGCGCGCCGATTCCGATACGGCCTTCGTTCAGCGTCTCGATACTGACCTTGTATCCCTTCCCGACAGGCCCGAGGACGTTCTCCTTCGGTACCCGGCACTTCTCCAGGATCAGTTCGGTGGTGCTGGACGCCCGGATGCCCAGCTTGTCCTCCCTCTTGCCGACGCTGAACCCCTCGAAATCCCGCTCCACCATGAAACCGGTGATGCCCTTGTACCCCTTGGCCGGATCTTCGTTCGCGAAGACGATGTAGAACTCCGCCTCGGCGCCGTTAGTGATCCAGAATTTCCGGCCAGTAAGCTCCCAGTGGTCGTCCCGCTCTTCCGCGCGCGTGGCGAGCGCGAAGGCGTCACTTCCGCTCCCGGGCTCGGAGAGGGCGAAGGCGCCCAGCATGCCACTGGCCAGCCGGGGCAGGTACCGGGTGTGCTGCTCCTTGTTGCCCCAGCGGAGGACGCAGTTGTTCACCAGCGTGTTGTGGACGTCGACATAAATGGCGGCGGATGCGTCAACCCGGGCGAGCTCCTCGATGGCCAGGGTTGCGAGGAAGATGTTGCCGCCGGCCCCGCCGTACTGCTCGGGGATCTCGATACCCATGAGGCCAAGTTCGAAAAACTTCGGGATGAGATCCGGACGGAACTTCGCCTCCTGGTCCATGGCGTGGACATGCGGGGCGATCTCGGTCTGTGCGAAATCGCGGACGGTGTCGCGGAAAAGCTCCTCCTCTTCCGACAGGGTCGTGAGTGCGGGAGCGGCAGTGGTTGTATCCATGAAGGCAGGGCCTCGGTGTCGGGGTTCGTCAGGGGTCGAACATACCCCCGGCGGCACCGCGGTTCAATGCGCCCCGGGCGGCGGGGCGACAGTGCCCGCCAGCACCTCCAGCGCCACGGGCACGCGCCCGAGGGGGGCTGCCACCTGGACACCCTGAACCCGGCTCCTGACCGCGTCGAGCATTTCGCGCGCGATCGTGACGCCCTCCGCCAACGCGGCCTCACGGCCGGATTTGCTGGCCCTGCGCATCCGCTCCAGCACCGTGTCGGGCACGGACACGCCTGGTACCTCATTCGCGAGGAATTCGGCGTTCCGGAGGGAAACGAGAGGCCAGATGCCGGCGACGACCGGTATCCGGAACGGTTCCACCCTCTCGAGGAACCGGTCGAGCTGGTCGAGGTCGAACACCGGCTGGGTGACCGCGAACTCGGCCCCGGCATCCACCTTCCAGGCGAAGCGCCGGAGTTCGCGCTCAGCGTCGACGGCCGCCGGGTTGACCCCGACCCCGATCACGAACCGGGTTGGGGCTCCGATGGCGTTGCCGCCCGGGTCCAGGCCGTGGTTCAACCGGTTGACCAGATTGGTGAGGCCGATGGCATCGATATCGAATACGGCCGTCGCATCCGGGTACGGCCCCATTTTCGGCGGATCACCCGTGATCACCAGCAGGTTGCGCAGGCCGCTGGCCGCCGCACCGAGGAGATCCGACAGCATGCCAAGGAGGTTCCGGTCGCGGCAGGCATAGTGGACGACCGCCTCCAGGCCGACCTCGCGCTGAATCAGCAGGGCGGACAGTAATGCTCCCATCCTGCTCTGGGCCCTGGGGCCGTCAGGAACGTTGACCGCGTGCACGCCGGCGGCCTGAAGCGCCCGCACCTGCTCCAGCATCGGGGACGGGTCCACGCCCTTGGGCGGGACGATCTCGACCGTCGTGACGAACTCGCCGGTGGCAATTCGCCGGCCAAGGGCGCTCCGCTCGACGAGCGGAACAGGGTCAATCGCCGCCGCACCGGGGGTGCTTGGTGCCGGGATGCCGACGGCGCCCGGGTGTCGGGGTGAGACGCTCTGCACGAAGCTGCTGATCGCGCGGATGTGCTCCGGGGTGGTTCCGCAGCAGCCGCCTACGAAACGGACCCCCGCTTCCACCATGCGCCGTGCATGGCTGGCCATGTACTCGGGGGAAGCCATGTACATCTTCCGGCCCTCCACCTCCCGCGGCAGGCCGGCGTTCGGCTGCGCGGAGAGCGGCAGACGCGTCGTCCGCGCCAGGGCCTCCACGGCGTCCAGCATGCCGTTGGGGCCCACGGAGCAGTTCAGGCCGATGACGTCCACGGGCAATTCCGAGAGGATGGGCCCGAAGGTCTCCGGCGCAGTGCCGTAGGCGGTCTTGCCGTCCTCGCCCACCGTCATCTGGGCGATCACCGGCAGGTCGGCGACGTGGCGGACCGCCCGCACCGCCGCCTGGAGTTCCTCCAGGTCACTGAAGGTCTCGAGGATGAACCCATCCACGCCCCCGGCCAGCAGCCCGCGTGCCTGGGCGGCGAAGGCCGCCTCCGCCTCCTCCACCGCCGTTTCACCGAAGGGTTCGATGCGCACGCCGAGTGGACCGATCGCGCCGAGGACCGCAATGCGGGGACCGCCGGCGTCGCGCGCCAGCCGGGCGGCGGCCTCGTTGATCCGGTGCGTGTCCGCGGCGAGGCCGTGCCGCGCGAGCTTCACCGGATTGGCGCCGAAGGTGTTGGTTTCCAGCAGCCCGGCGCCCGCCTGGACATAAGCGCGGTGAATGTCCCGCACGAGGTCCGGTTTCTGGATGTTCAGCTCATCGTAGCAGACGTTGACGAAGACGCCCCTGGCATAGAGCATGGTGCCCATCGCGCCGTCCACCACATGGACCCGGCCGTCGGCGATCAGTTCACGAAGTCTCGACATGGGCCTCCTCCGCGCGTGCTTCCGGCGTGTGGTCGAGGTTCGGCGCGAGCCAGCGCGCAAGCTCATTCACCGGCATGCCCTTTCTCCGGGCGTAGTCCTCGAGCTGGTCCCGCTCGATGGTACCGACCCCGAAGTACCGCGACTCCGGATGCCAGAAGTAGTACCCGCTGACGGATGCGGCCGGCAGCATGGCGCAACTCTCGGTCAGCCGGACTCCGATCCGTTCTTCCGCGTCCAGCAGGCTGAACAGGATCTGCTTCTCGGTGTGATCCGGGCAGGCGGGGTAGCCCGGCGCGGGTCGGATGCCCTGGTAGCGCTCGCGGATCAGATCGGCGTTGTCCAGGTGTTCGTCCGGCGCATAGCCCCAGAACTCGCGGCGGATCCGCTCGTGCAGCCGCTCGGCGAACGCCTCGGCCAGGCGGTCGGTGATCGCGCGAGCCATGATAGCGGAGTAGTCGTCGTTGGCCGCCTCGAAATGGGCAATGAGCTCCGGAAGGCCGATGCCGGCAGTCACCACGAAGGCGCCGAGATGATCGGGGACCCCGCTGCCGACGGGGGCGACGAAGTCGGCCAGGGCGTAATTGGGCCTGTCCGGCCCCTTCGTCATCTGTTGCCTGAGCGTGTGGACGACGGCGCGGACGCGTTCCCGACCGGGGTCGTCGTACAGGACGATGTCGTCGCCATCGGCCGCGGCAGGGAAGAGGCCGAACACCGCACGCGCGGTCACCGAGCGCTCACGGATGATGCGGTCAAGCATGGCCTGGGCATCGGCGTAGAGTTCTCGCGCCGTGGCGCCCTGGGCTTCGTCGGTGAGGATGTCGGGGTAATGCCCCCGCAACTCCCACGTCTGGAAGAATGGCGTCCAGTCGATTCGCTCGCGCAACTCTTCGAGCGGGTAATGGTCGAGGACGGTGATCCCGTTCGCGGCCGGCGCGGGCGGATCGGTCGAGGGCCAGTCGATCCGGAACCGGTTGGCTCGCGCATCTTCGATGCCCTGGCGCTCGCGTGCCTGGCGCCGGCCTCGCCGTGACTCACGGAGGGCGGCGTAGTCGGCGCGGACCTCCCGGTGAAAGGCCTCGCGGGCCGAGGGGTTGAGCAGCGTACCGGCCACTCCGACCGCCCGGGAGGCATCGAGGACGTGCACTGTCGGCCCGGAATAGGCGGGTTCGATCCGGACGGCCGTATGCGCCCGGGACGTCGTGGCGCCCCCGATGAGCAGGGGTTGCTCGAAACCCTGGCGCTCCATCTCGGAAGCGACGAACACCATTTCCTCGAGGGACGGCGTGATCAGGCCGCTCAGCCCGATGAGATCGGCTTCATGCTCCCGCGCCGTATCCAGGATTTTCTGGCAGGGCACCATCACGCCAAGGTCGATCACCTCGTAGTTGTTGCACTGCAGGACCACGCCCACGATGTTCTTGCCGATGTCGTGTACGTCGCCCTTGACGGTGGCCAGCACCACCCTGCCGCGCGGGCGCGACGGGGCTCCGGCCCGTTCGGCCTCAATGTACGGAATGAGGTGCGCGACGGCCTGCTTCATGACCCGGGCGCTCTTGACGACCTGCGGCAGGAACATCTTCCCCGCGCCGAACAGGTCGCCCACGACGTTCATGCCGTCCATGAGTGGCCCTTCGATCACCTCGATGGCATGGTCGAATTCCTGGCGGGCCTCTTCGGTGTCCGCCACGATCCAGGCGTTGATTCCTTCCACCAGCGCGTGCGTCAGGCGCTCGGTGACCGGGCGCTCCCGCCAGGAGAGGTCGGGCCCGTGCGCGCGCGTCAGGGATGTTGCGTCCTGGGCGACCTCGAGCAGCCGCTCGGTGGCGTCCTGCCGCCGGTTGAGGATTACGTCCTCCACCCGCTCCAGGAGGTCCTGCGGGATGTCGTCGTAGATCGCAAGCTGTCCGGCATTGACGATTCCCATGTCCATGCCGGCGCGGATCGCGTGGTACAGGAACGCCGAGTGCATCGCCTCGCGCACCGGCGCGTTGCCACGGAACGAGAAGGAGACGTTGGAAACGCCGCCGCTCACCAGGGCATGCGGGAGGGTGGCCTTGATCTGGCGCGTGGCCTCGATGAAGGCGAGCGCGTAGCCGGCATGCTCCTCCATGCCGGTCCCGATGGCGAAGATATTCGGGTCGAAGATGATGTCCTCGGCCGGAAAGCCGAGTTCCTCCGTCAGGATCCGGTAGCTGCGGGTGCATATCGCGACCTTCCGTCCCGCAGTGTCGGCCTGGCCCTGTTCGTCGAAGGCCATCACCACCACCGCCGCGCCGTAGCGACGCACTTCCCGGGCGCGCTGCCGGAATTCCTCCTCGCCTTCCTTGAGACTGATGGAGTTGACGACACCCTTCCCCTGGAGTTGCTGGAGGCCTTCCTGGATGACGTCCCAGCGGGAGCTGTCCACCATGATCGGCACCCGGCTGATGGCCGGATCCGACGCGATGAGGCGCAGGAAGGTCCGCATGGCCTCGCGGGAATCCAGCATCCCTTCGTCCATGTTGACGTCGACGATCTGGGCCCCGTTTTCCACCTGCTCCCGGGCCACCTCGAGCGCGTCTTCGTAGGCGCCCGACAGGACGAGCTTCGCAAACCGGCGCGAGCCCGTCACGTTGGTGCGCTCGCCCACGTTCACGAAGTTGGATTCCGGGCTGATCACCAGCGGCTCGAGGCCGCTCAGGCGGCAGCGGCGCGGGAAGGATGGCAGGGCGCGCGGTGCGCATCCGGCCACGGCCTCGCGGATGGCCGCGATGTGGTCGGGTGTCGTGCCGCAACAGCCGCCGACGATGTTCACGAGCCCGTCCTTGGCGAAGCCACCCAGCACGCTGGCCATGGACGCGGGGGTGTCGTCGTATTCGCCGAACTCGTTGGGCAGGCCCGCGTTGGGGTGCGTGCTGACCGGGACCGGCGCGGTGCGGGCCAGGTCCTGCACGTGGGCACGAAGCTGTGAAGCGCCGAGTGCGCAGTTGAGCCCGACACTGAAGGGCTGGGCGTGCGCGATGGAGTACCAGAAGGCCTCGGTGGTCTGGCCGGACAATGTGCGCCCGCTGGCATCGGTGATGGTGCCGGAGATCATGAGTGGGGGGCGGGTGGTGACGTCAGGGAACAGCTCCATCACGGCGTAGATTGCGGCCTTCGCGTTCAGGGTATCGAACACGGTCTCGATCAGGAGCAGGTCGGCTCCTCCCTCCACGAGGGCGGCGGCCGCGACACGATAGGCTTCGGCGAGTTCGGCGAAGGTCACGTTGCGTGCGGCCGGGTTGCCCACATCCGGCGAGAGCGAGGCCGTGCGGTTCGTGGGCCCGAGTACCCCGGCGACCCACCGGGGGTTGCCATCCGCCTCCTCAGCCGCATCGGCGGCGGCCCGCGCCAGCGCGGCCCCGGCGAGGTTCAACTCCGGGACCAGGGCTTCCAGCCCGTAGTCGGCCTGTGCGATCGCGGTCGAGTTGAACGTGTTCGTCTCGATGATGTCCGCCCCGGCCGCGAGGTAGGCGGCGTGGATGTCGCGGATCAGGTCGGGACGGGTGAGCGTCAGCAGGTCGTTGTTTCCGCGCAAGTCACGCGTGTGTTCCCGGAACCGCTCCCCCCGGTAGTCCTCCTCGCCGGGCCGGGCGCGCTGGATCATGGTGCCCATGGCGCCGTCGAGCAGGAGGATGCGCTCCCCCAGGAGCCGGGGCAGCGCCTCCAGCCGGCGCGCTCGTGCCGGACGCCGTGCCGCCTTCCCTCCTGCTCCTCCCTCACCTGCCATGAAACCTCCCGAAACACGGAAACCCGCGGTGCCAAAACACCCCGGGCGGCGTTTTAGCGAGTTGTTTAACGTGGCCGCAATAGGCGCAAATCACCACGGGTTCGATTGTCTGCGGAACGTAGGCGGATGGGGCGTGTGCGGCAAGCGCTCTACGCCTCCGGCTTCAGGAGCCTGGTCCGGGCTTCCTCCACCGACAGGCCCGTGACATCCACAGTCTTGCGCCGACTGGACTGGCCCGCAGCGAGGGTCACCTCCGACTGCCGGACGCCGAGGCGTCTCGCCAGGAAACGGACCAGGGATTTGTTCGCCGCGCCATCCACCGGCGGGGCGGCGAGGCGGATACGAATGACGTCGTCATGGAGGCCGGCCACCTCGGTGCGGGAGGCTCGGGGCTGGATGTAGAGGCGGAGCCGGACGCCGCCGTCACGCGGCGAGATGGGCATGACCTAGAACGCGGGAACGATCGCGTGCAGGAGCCAGCGGATAATCATCAGGAAGAGCCAGGCGACCAGCGGGCTCAGGTCCAGCGGCCCCATCGCGGGGAGCAGCCGCCGGATGGGGAGCACGATCCAGTCCGTCAGGCGGAAAGCGAGGCCCACAACCGGACCCTGTCGCGAGAGACCGAGCCAGGATGCGGCCACCCGGACCACCAGGGCAGCGACCAGGAGGAAATAGGCGAGGTCGATCAGCAGCCGGAGCCACGCCCGCGGTCCGCTTCTCGAGGCGTACTGCACGTACGCGATCATGTCGAGCAGCCAGCCTGTTGCCGTAATCAGCAACAGTCCGCCCAGCACCACGGCTGCAATGAGCCAGAACGGTGCGTCCTGGGAGTTGCCTCCCATCCGGGCGACCCGCCGCGCCATTGGCTGGACGAACGGGTCCCCGGCGCGGCGCATGAACTTCGCCAGGGGATTCGATGGGGCCAGGCGGCCTTCGCGGAGGGCCCACCAGGTGAGGGCAATGAGGCAGGCGAATGCAAACGCCGCGAGTACGAGGTATCGGACGACCTCTTCGATCAGCACGGGCTAGCGCGCAACCGTGAAGGTCGTATTCCCCCCTGACACGTATGTGCAGTCCAGCGTATAGGTCCCGCTCAGGGTGGCATCCTCCAGGATCCGGTCGTTTCCGGAGCACGATTCGACCAGCCGTCCCTCGGTCACGCGGAATGCCACGGTGACCCGGGGCATCCCGTCCACTACGGACAGGGACCGACGGGTGCCGTGGGTCAGTTCATCGATACCGAGTTCGCGCAGGGAGCGGGGAGACCGTCCACCATGCGAGCTGCGATACGCCATGGCACGGTCGACCAGGTCACGGATTTCCCGCCCCAGGACTGATGCCTCGGCTTCAGGATCTCCCTTTGTCGCCTCCGCGCGGACCTGCTGGCGCGCCTCCGGCGTGGCCGGCTTGTCCTTTCCGCAGGCGACGAGAAGCCCCACGAGCAGCAGGGCGGGAATGGTGGCCGGGAAGCGCCGGAGCATGGGGAAGGGATTCGCCGGTTACTCCATCGCGAATTCGCGATGGAACAGAATGTCAAAGCTGAAGGTCTTCGAGCGGCTTCGACGGTCAATGTGCTCCGCGACCCGCTTCAATCGTTCGGGGATCTCCAGGATCTTCTCCTGGGCCACCCGCCCGATTTCCGACAGCCCGCGCAGCCCCTCGATCTTCCAGTAGCGGATCTGCTCCTGGACGATGCGCATGTAATCCCACGGCCCATAGATACCGGACCGTCGCACGACCTCGGCGAATTCCCGGAAGCCGGGCATGGCCACGCCCGGCATGTCGATCCCCGGCAGAATCCGGGAGGCCGATTCGAGCGCCTGGTCCGGATCACGGGCCAGGATTTCCTCGAACACCGTGCGGTAGAACGTGTAGTGGCGTGCCTCCTCGGCGGCCACGCGGTTCAGCACCGTCCCGAGGAGAGGCTCGTACTCCCCGACGACCCGTGCCGTGCCGGCGTGCGAAGCCTGCGTCGCGCGCTCCTGCACCGAGGTATAGACGAACACGCGATACGGGTCGCGATCCCAGCCGGGATGGAACCCGTTGCGGATGTACGCGAACTGGAGGCGCTCGAGCTTCTGCTGGTCATAGAGGCGGGCTTCGCGGACGTAGTCCCGGAGCACGGCACCGTGCCGGTCCTCTTCGGCGGTCCAGAGGTTGTTCCAGGTCTGCCAGTGGCTGTCGTCGCCGAGGTAGACGGCGAGGAGCCGGTGAAAATGTGGCAGGCCTTCCTCGGTGAGGAGGTTGAGGGCGATGGCGGCGCGGGCGGAATCGGGAATACCCCGCGCCCGCTTCCGGAGCATGTCCAGATGCGCGTCCGTGTCACCGTCTTCGGCATCCAGCAGTTCCGAGGGATACCAGAGCTCCCGCTTTTCCTCGTGCCGGGCCATCAGGTCCTGGACCCGATTCTCGAGGTCCTGAAGAACCTCGATCTTGGAATGCAGAGATGCGGCGGGGCTGTTGCTCATTTCCATCCTGTCACTTCAGGGGGACACCAGGGGAGCCGGGTGTCAGCGCTACACAGATACGTAATCTGTCCCTATTGGCTTCCTGAGGCCAGCCGGTGGCTCAGGACTCGACGGAGGCGAACTGCGGGAGGGGCTTCTCCATCAGGTACCAGCGGCGGTGCCCGACGTAATCCTCCCGGGCCAGCACCGCGCGCCAGCCGATGGCGGAGAGGAAACCATGGCTTCGGATGTCGTCGGTCCAGAATTCCACGAGGTGGGCGCCGGACTCCACTGCCCGCTCCTCGAATGCCTGCAGAAGGCGGTGGGCGTGCCCCTGGTGGCGCTCGCTCGAGCGGACGGCCAGCTGGACCAGCCGGGCCACTCCGCCCTGCAGGGAATACCGCAGCCCGCCAATCCAGTCGCCGATCGCGTCAGTGAGGACCAGGTAACGGTCTTCGCTGCGGATCGCGCGGCCGGTCTCGGCTTCGTCACGCTCGATGAGGTCGGCGAGCCATTCACCAAACTCCTCGCCTTCCTCCATGTCGCGAATCGAGATTTCCATGTCGGTCATATCTCATCCCCCCGGTCGGGGTGCTGGCTCCGGCAACTGAACGAGCAATCTTGGTGCCATTGCCCTCGCCTGACTGTGCCTGCCGTGGCGGCCCGGCCCGGGATTCACCTTTCTAAGTATTCCATTCCTAACAAGTTACAACCGGGGAGCCGAAAAAGATCCCGGCGGCGCCCTATCTGGGAGACGCCGCCGGGGAGAAGAACCTGCACGGGTCGGCTCAGCGGGTCTGGCAGCGGAGGACTTCGGGCTGGGCCCTTCCACAGGCAATCCGGTCATCCATGCCTGCCGAGATAGTGCCACAGGCGGTATTCTGGGCCGCCTGAATCGCATCGCCCTGGTTCTCGGCGGAGGCTGTGGCGCAGTTGCGCAGCCCCCGGTGGGTGACACAGACCTCGCACTCGACCCGCTGGGCCGAGAGCGTGCTCCATGCCAGCAGGATCACGAAGGCGAGGATCACGATGATGGTGACGAGCGTGGTTCTCTTCACGATGTCAGCCTCGCTGGGCCAGCGCGCCGAGGAGCACAGGGAGCGCGCCCAGCACCCAGATTACCGCGGCCACGATGGCGGCCCTGGTCATGTCCACCTTGCCGGTGACCTTGAGCCCGATGGCCAGGAGCACCGTGGCCCAGATGGTGAACACGTCCAGCCGGACGAGCAGCCCGGTGGTCAGGGCGCTGGCCGTGTCCGGGTCAATGAACCGGGCGGGGCCCAGCGAGATACTTGCCTGTCCGCGGATCTTCTCCGGTGCGATGAACGCCGCCTGGATCGCGCCGGCCACGAATCCGAGGAGCCTGGGGTACTGCGACATGACTGCCACCATCACGGCCGCGCCCAGGACCTCCGCCGCCCCCACCGCCTTGCCCACCAGCCAGAGGAGCAGGCCCACCAGGAGGGGGGCCAGGGCCCCGAAGAGGATGATGGCCACGCCGGTGAATTTCTTCCCCATTTCCATCTGGGTGCGCACCATGTCTTCGCTGATCTGCGGATTCTTGGCGAGCGCGGACATCATCTGCCGGGAGGTTTCGGCGTCGTACACCGGCTGGAGCGCGCTGCGGGTGGCAAAGAAGAGGATGGCGAGAAGGATGATGTAGATCAGCCATGGCACTCCGAACCCTCGACCTTCGCGCCGGGCGAAGACACGTGAGGGCGCGTAGAAGATCTCGAGGATGTCTTCCCAGACGGCGGGTGTGGCGGCGGTGGCTGCGGTGGGTTCGGTCATGACGGCTCCGGGGAAAGGGCGTCGATCAGAGGCGGACGGCGTCGCGGATCCAGGCGAGATAGGCAGGGTCGCCAGCCACGATGGGGAATGCGATGATTTCGGGCGTGTCGTAGGAGTGCAACTCACGGATGCGGGCGGCGAGGGCCTCGAAGGCCTCCGCGGGGATCTTGCACTGGCAGATCCACTCCTCGCCCTGTTCGACTGCGTCACGCCATCGGTACGTGCTCTGGACGGGGCCTGCCACCTGCGCACAGGCGGCCAGCTGTTCCTTCACCAGGGTTCCGGCCATTCCCTCGGCCGCCTCGCGTGACTCAAGCATGGTCATGACCTGGAGGCAGCCGGTGTCCTTCATCGGGGATCAGGAGGGAATCTTCGTGTCATCTCCGGTCTTGCCGTCGTCGATCGGGACCACGGCGGCCAGCCAGCCGTCCTTGAACTGGATGGTGAGCCGGTTGCCCAGCGTGTCCGCGGTCACGTTCACCACATCCGGGAACTTGCGGGCGTAGGCGGTGGCGATCCGCGCCTGGGCTCCGGCGCCGCTGTTGTAGGGCCGGGCAAACTCGCGGCCCACGGCGACGACGATGGCCTGTTCCCGACCGTACGTCGCGTAGACGTCGGGCGGCACCAGGCCTCCCTGGTCGGAGACGGCATCCCAGTTGTCGTAATTCCGGCAGCCGGCAAGGGTGAATAGCGCCAGTACGACCGCGAGACGTTTCATGTTCGATTCCGGGGTGAATGGTGATACGCAGCGCCTCAAAAGTCATCCTCCGGGGTATGGATGTAAAGCCCCCGCCACATTATTGTGAGTGGCCCCCGCCTCAATCCGGATTCGCCGAATGTCCAGACCGCCCTTCCCGTTGCCGCCGCGCCACGTCTCCATGTGCGTGGTCTTCGTGTTGTCCTTCCTCCTGGTGGCGCCGGCGCCGGCCACGGCCCAGGCCCCCCGCCCAGCGGCGGGGTTGCAGTGGTGGCACGGGGCCGCAATGGTCGGGGGACTCGCGTTCCTGACGCTGGTCGACGAGCCCGTCAACCGGGACATGATCCGGGCGCGTTCGGATGCCAGCAATGACGTCGCGGGCTTTTTCCGTCATTTCGGCTCACCCGAGGTCTACGGGACGGTGGCCGTCGGGCTGGTGACCGCGGGCCTGGCAAGTGGCGACGGCGGCATTCGTGATGCCGGCCTTCGCGTGGGCGGGTCCATCCTCACCGCCGGTATCATGGTGGGTGGTGCCAAGCTGGCGTTCGGCCGGCCACGGCCGGCGGATCGCCTGGATGACGCTGACGACTTTGCCCCGTTCTCCGGACAGAGCAGCTTCCCGTCCGGGCACACCACGATGGCCTTTGCCCTGGCCACCTCCCTCTCGGACGAAATCCACCGGCCCCTGGCGACGGTGGGCCTCTACACGCTCGCCGCCGGCACCGCCTGGAGCCGGCTGAACGACCACAAACACTGGCTGAGCGATGTCGCGGCAGGTGCCGCGCTCGGGTACGTCAGCGCGAAGTTCGCGACGGGGCGGCTGGCGATCTTCGGCATCCGGGCCCCGGCGGTGTTGCCCCGGGCGGGTGGCGTGGCCCTGGAATGGCAGGGAACGTGGTGAAGGGGCGCGGCCCGGCCCTGCTTCTGGGCCTCGGTCTCCTGCTGGCAGCCTGCGGCCGGGAACGCGGGCCGGTCGAAACCGGCCCGCTCACGGTGTTCAACGCGGGAAGCCTGGCGGGGCCGTTTCATGACTTGCTCGAGGCCTTCGCCGCTTCCCATCCCGGGGTGACCGTGGCCCAGGAGAACGCCGGGAGCCTGGAGACGGCGCGCAAGCTCACGGAGCTTCACCGCATTCCCGACGTGGTCGGTGTCGCCGACTACCAGATCATGCCGACCCTGCTGGTGCCGGCACACGCATCGTGGTACGCGCTCTTCGCGACGAACAGCATGGTCCTCCTGCATGCCCCGGATGCGCGGGGCGCCTCCGACATCAACGGCGACAACTGGTGGCAGGTGCTCCTGCGACCCGACGTCCGGGTGGGACACTCCAACCCCGCCCTTGATCCCAACGGATACCGTACCCTGATGGTCTTCCAGCTCGCGGAGTCGTATTATCATCAGCCCGGCCTTGCCGCCCGCCTGCGTGCCGCGGTGCCGGAACGCTACATCCGCCCCAAGGAGTCGGACCTGACCGCGCTGGTGGAAACGGGCGAGCTGGACTACGCATTCTCCTATGCTTCCATTGCGCATGCGACCGGCCTCCCCTCGGTGTCCCTGCCCCCCGCGGTGAACCTGAGCGACCCCTCGAAGGCTGAGTACTACGCCCACGCAGTGGTGCGGCTGCCCGGCCCGGGAGACCGCGATTCCCTCACGTTCCGCGGGGAGCCCATCGTGTACGCCCTCACCATTCCCGACTCGGCCGCCCACCCGGCCCTCGCTCGCGAGTTCGTGGATTTTGTCTTCTCCGATTCGGGGCAGGCCATCGTGCGTGCCTCGGGCCTCACGCCCATCACGCCCGAGATCCGTGGCGACCGCGGGGAGGGCGCGCCGGAATCCCCCCGCCCATAGCTTATTATTCTCAACGCCGTCGCCCCTGGCCGGCGGCATCCGGTTCCTGTTGCCTGTTCCCTTTCCCTGTGTCCACATGAGTGCCATACCAGCCGTTCCCGTCCCGCACAACGAACCCGTGCTCTCCTATGCGCCAGGTACCACGGCGCGTGACGCACTCAAGGCCGAACTCCGCCACATGAGCGGCGAGATCGCCGACATTCCCTGCATCATCGGCGGGGAGGAAGTGCGCACGGGCGACCTCCACGATGTCGTTGCCCCGCACGACCATGGCCACGTCCTGGCCCGGGTGCACCAGGCCGACCGTGCCACCATCGGCCGGGCCATTGCGGCGGCCAACGAAGCCCGCCGTGAGTGGGCATCGTGGTCCTTTGAGGACCGTGCGGCAGTCTTTCTCCGGGCAGGAGACCTCCTCGCCGGCTCCTGGCGCCAGCGACTCAACGCCAGCACCATGCTCGGCCAGAGCAAGACGGCGCACCAGGCGGAGATCGACGCCGCGTGCGAGATGATTGATTTCCTCCGTTTCAACGTGCACTTCGCACGTGGCGTTTACGAGGAACAGCCGTCCTCCATGCCGGGGATGTGGAACCGGATGGACCACCGCCCGCTCGAGGGCTTCGTCTACGCGATCACGCCGTTCAACTTCACTTCCATCGGCGGCAACCTCCCGACTTCCCCCGCGCTGATGGGGAACTCCGTCATCTGGAAGCCCTCGGGTACGGCGGCCCTCAGCAACTATTACATGATGCGGATGCTCGAGGCGGCCGGCATGCCGCCGGGCGTCATCAACTTCCTGCCCGGTCCCTCGGGAGACGTCACCGAGCTCCTCCTGGGCGACCGGACCCTCGCCGGGATCCACTTCACGGGCTCCACGGCAGTGTTCCAGCTGCTCTGGCGGACCGTCGCGCAGAACCTGGAGTCCTACGCCTCCTATCCACGGCTGGTGGGCGAGACCGGCGGCAAGGACTTCATCGTGGCCCACGCGAGCAGCGGCGTGGACGAACTGGCCACCGCCCTGGTGCGGGGGGCGTTCGAGTACCAGGGGCAGAAATGCAGTGCCGCGTCCCGGGCCTACATTCCCCAGTCGCTGTGGACCGGGGTTCGGGAGCGACTGGTTGCGCAAGTGGAGGAACTGGGGATGGGCGACATCGCCGACTTCCGCAACTTCATGGGGGCCGTGATCGACCAGAAGGCCTTCAACCGGCTGAAGGGCCACATCGACGCGGTCGGGAAGGGGTCTGGTGCTTCCATCCTGACCGGTGGCGGGTGCGACGACTCGAAGGGATACTTCGTGGAGCCGACGGTCATCGTGGCGGAGGACCCGAAGTACCGGACAATGTGCGAGGAGCTGTTCGGGCCGGTACTGACACTGCACGTCTACCCGGACGCGAAGTGGACTGAAACGCTGGAACTGGTGGACAGCACCTCGCCGTACGCCCTGACGGGCGCGGTCTTCGCCCGCGATCGATCCGCCATCCGGGAGGCGGACCACGCCCTCCGGAACGCGGCCGGCAACTTCTACATCAATGACAAGCCGACCGGCGCCGTGGTGGGCCAGCAGCCCTTCGGGGGCGCGCGCGCCAGCGGGACCAACGACAAGGCCGGCTCGCCGCTCAACCTCGTACGCTGGGTGTCGCCCAGGGTCATCAAGGAGACCTTCGAGCCGCCGGTCGACTACCGTTATCCGTACATGACGGAAGAATAGGAGCCGTGGCGGGCATGAAGGAGCGCCCTCCGGACCGTCCGCCGCGTCCCGCGGCGGAACAGCGTGCGCTGCGCTGCTGGGTTGCCCTGGCCCGCTGCTTCAGCTCGGTCCAGAGGACGGCAGAGCAACTGGCGCGGGAGGATGGCCTCACGCTGCCGCAGTTTGCGCTGCTGGAGGCGCTGTATCACGTTGGCCCGCTGCCGCTGAGCGAGATCGGCCAGAAACTGCTCGTAAGCAGCGGGAACGTCACCTATGTAGTGGACAATCTCGAGGCCGCGGGATGGGTGGAACGGGAACGGTGCGACACGGACCGCCGGGTCGTCTACGCCCGCCTGACCCCACGGGGTAAAGGACTCATGGACCAGGCCTTCCCCCGTCACGCGCAGGGGATTGCGCGCCGGTTTGCCGTCCTGTCCGCGCGCGAGCAGGACGAGTTGCGCGCCCTGCTCCGCCAACTGGGCCTCGGGGAGACGCGGGTGAAGTAGAACGGTCTTTTCCTCTCTTGCTCGGCTTCACGCGAAACTCTACCTTACTGCATCACCTCCCTGGAGGCCCTGCCGATGTCGGATCGCTTCCTGAGTTCCGACGATTACGACGAACAGGCACATCAACTCTACAGCGACGGTCGTTACGACGACGCACTCACCCTCCTCAACGAAGGTCTCGCGCTCTACCCCCAGGCAGTCGAACTCCACATCGGTCGCGCCTACGCGTGGCTGGCGCGGGAGGAGTATGCCTGGGCACGCCGCGGATTCGAGTCGGCGCTGTCGCTGGAACCGGACCACGAGGATGGGCTCGCAGGTCTCGGGGAAGTCCTGCTCAAGATCGGGGACGAGGCCGGCGGCCTGGCCGTCTTCGAGCAGATCCTCGCGCTTGGGTTCCAGGATGACCACGACCTGATGCTGCAGGTGGGCCGGGCCCTGTTCCGTGACGGGCTCCTGCTGCACGCTCACCGCTACTTCGAACTGGCGGTAGCCGCCCAGCCTGAGTCACCCGAGGCCGCGGCCTGCACCGGATACGCGACGCACCGGCTGGGGCAGGAGGACCAGGCGATGTACTGGCTGCGCCGCGCCCTGGAGCTGGATCCCGATCACAGCGACGCCCGGATCTACCTGGCCAACCTCCTGTACGACCGCGGGGAGTCCGAGGCGGCATTGTATCACCTCGACCGGACTTCGCCCGAGGATCACTACGAGGAACTCGGGCTGTGGCGCTGCATCGAGCTGCGGAAGGCCACCTACCGCCTGCCGGATGAGGACCCCGAGCTGGTGCCGTGGCTGGCGCGTCTCGGCGAGATCGCGGGAGAGCCGGACAGCGTGGACCTGCTGCTGGCCGAAGTGGAAGCGCAGCAGGCTGACGGCTCGGTGCGCGACCCCAACCAGCTCGAACTGTTCGGCACCCTCATGGCCGAGCTGCACGCCATGCAGCGGCGGCCGGGCGCATCGGAGCCGCACCAGGTTGCCACGCTGTCCGGCCAGACGTACAACGGCACCTGGGAGGAAATCCTCTGGCAGCTCAAGTTCGCTGACCGCGAGTGGGCCCACGCGACGCTGAACGAGTACATGCTGTCCCAGGCCGAGCGCGGCCGCGCCGAGACCGGCGTCATCATTCCCACCTCCGACCCGGAGGCCTTCCTCAGGGCCAGCGCCCAGGCCGGCATCGTCCGTATCATTCAATGATCGTGCTGGAGGGCCTGTCCAAGGCCTACGTCTCTCCACTGCGGCGACGGCGGGTGCAGGCGCTGGACGAGGTCTCCCTCACGATAGAACGGGGTGAGGTAGTGGGCATCGCCGGCCCGAACGGGGCCGGCAAGTCCACCCTCCTGTCTCTCCTTCTCGGCTACCTGCGCCCCAGCGCCGGCCGTGCCACCATCGACGGCGCCGCCCCCCGCGCCTACGTCGAACGGCACGGCATCGGATACCTGCCCGAACTGCTGGCCGTCCCCGGCCGGTGGACGGTCTCCTCCGCGCTCCGACGCTATGGAACGCTCGACGGGCTCGGACGAATCGAGCTGCGGGAACGCATGGCCCATGTCACCGACCGGCTGGGCCTCGAGGAGTACCGCACCCGCCAGGTCCGGCGGCTTTCCAAGGGCAATCTCCAGCGGCTGGGCCTCGCCCAGGCCGTGCTTGCCCCGCGGGAGGTTCTGATCCTGGACGAGCCGACGCACGGCCTGGACCCGCTCTGGACGCAGGAGTTTCGCGACATCGTCCGCGAACTGCGCCATCCCGATCGCGCCATCGTCATTGCGTCGCACAACCTGGACGAGCTCGAGCGGGTGGCGGACCGGGTGGCCATCCTCCACCATGGAAGGCTCCAGCGCGTGGTGGAAGCGCGGGATCATGAGGAAGCCGGTGCCTGGCGGCTGGTGGTCCGGGCGCCTCACCCCGCACTCGATGCCCTGGCCGGGGCCGAGCCGTTGCCGGAGAGTCGCGGAGTGGAGTTCCGGCTTACCGGGGACCTCGCGGCCCTCAATGCCACCCTCGCGCACCTCATTGGCGCAGGGGTGACGGTGACGGCGTTCTATCCCGAGGAGGGTCGCCTCGAGGCTGCCTTTCGCCGGGCCGTCGGGGAGTCCTCATGAGGCGGAACCCGCTCCGGTACGTCCCGTGGCTCGCGGTGGACCTGCTCATGGGACCCGCGGCCCTGTTCGTGATCGTCGCGGGCCTGCTGGCCGCCGGAGCCTGGAAGGCGGGGGTAACGCCGGCGGGGGCGGGTCGGCTGCTCGGGAGCGTCATCCAGCAGGCCTCACTCCCGTTCGTGCTCATCGCCACGGCCCAGATGGTGAGCGGTGATTTCCGGCGGGGATACTTCCGCAGCTACTTCAACCGGCCGGTCTCGCCGCTTTCTCATTACATGCTGCGATGGCTCCTCGGCGGCATCGCCGTGGTGCTCTTCGTCCCGCTTGCCTATGGGGCGATCGCACTCACGAGCGGGCCGTTCACGCTCGATCCGGCGCTGCTCGGCGGGATGGCGATGCTGTACCTGCTGCTCGGCGGGCTGGTCTTCCTGGCTTCCACGGTGAGCCGCTACGACTGGGCCCTCGCCTTTCTTGTCCTGGTCGTCGAATCCGTCCTCCACAAACTGGACCAGACAGGCAGTCTTTCCGGCGGCTGGAGCGTGCTCGCCACCATCCTCCCGCCATTCCATCTGGCCCAGCCCGGCGGCCCACAGCCAGCCGGGGGAGCCCTGTGGCACGTCCTCGGATACGGCGGCGGGGTGGTCCTGGGCGCGCTGCTGATCCTCCGCTTCCGTCCCCTGGGTGCTGGAGGTCGCGAATGAGCCAGACCTGGACGGACACCGTTCACCGCGAGGTCCTGCCCAACGGGCTGCGGCTCCTGGTCCAGCGCGACCCCTCTGCGCCGGCCGCGGCCGTGGTGACCCACGTCGAGGCCGGTTTTTTCGACGAGCCCGATCAATGGGTCGGGATCTCGCACGTGCTGGAACACATGTTCTTCAAGGGAACCCGGCGCCGCGGAGTCGGGGACATTGCGCGGGAAACCAAGGCGGCAGGTGGGTATCTCAACGCCGGTACCGGCTACGATCACACTTCCTACTACGTGGTACTGCCCGCCGACCGGCTGGAGACGGCGCTGGACATCCAGTCGGACGCCCTGCGCCACTCGGTGGTCGATGAAGGTGAGCTGGCCCGCGAACTCCAGGTGATTATCCAGGAAGCCCGACGGAAGAAGGACTCGCCTGCGGCGGTGACCTGGGAAACACTCCATGAAGTCATGTACGACCGGCACCGGATCCGGCGCTGGAGAATCGGTACCGAGGAGGAACTCTCCCGGCTGACACGCGAAGACGTGTGGGGGTATTACACGTCGCGCTACGTCCCGTCACGGACCATCGTGGCGATCGTGGGTGATATCGACGTGGCGGCAGCGGTCCGGCTGGCGCATGAGGCTTACGGCGACTGGTCCGCGGAAGCGGGCGTGATCGCGCCATCGCCAGGGGAGCCTGCCCGGGACGGCGTCCACGTACGGACGCTCCGCGGTGATATTGTCGGGGCCCAGCTCGCCCTGGGCTGGCGTGGCGTGCCACCGCTGCATCCCGACGCTCCCGCGCTCGATCTCGTCGCTGCCGTGCTGGGACTGGGCCGGGGGAGCTGGCTCTACCAGGGGCTCCGGACGACAGGGCTGGTCACGTCGGTCGGGTGCCACCACTACACCCCGACTGAGCTCGGTGTCTTCAGCATCACGGCGGAGACGGAACCGGAGCGGATCCCCGCTGTCCTGACCGGAATCGCCGAGGGGGTTTCGCGGCTGGCCATGTCCGGTCCGCGCCCCGGCGACATGGAGCGTGCGCGCGCACTCCTCCTGACGCGCTGGGCGCGCCAGCTGGAATCGATGGATGGCCGGGCGAGTGCGCTCGCCTCCGCTGAGGCGCTGCAGGATGTCGCCTACCTGGATCGCGCCTATGAAGCGCTCGGACGGGTGACCGCCGAGGAGGTCCGCGAGGCGGCGCTGCGATATCTCGATCCGGGAACCATCAGTGCCGTCGTCCATCTCCCCGAAGGCCGCGGCGACGACCTCACGGTCGAGGCGGTCGAGCGTGCGCTGGCGGTGGTCGCGTTGCCGGTTGTGACGGACCAGGTACCTCGGCCACCGGAGACGGTTGTTTCACGCTCCGTCCGGTCGTCCATGAAATCCGGCGTACTGCACGCCGAGCTTCCCGCGGCGGACCTCCTTGTGCGGCAAAAGGCCGGCGTTCCCCTGGTCACGATGGGGTTCTACCGCCGCCGCCTTCTGGCGGACCCGCCCGCGAAGGCGGGGCTTGCCGCACTTGCGGCGCGCGCGGCCGTGCGTGGGGCAGCCGGCCGGGATGCCGCGGAACTTGCCTTCGCCTTCGAACGGCTCGGTGGTGCGCTGGGCACCTCGGCTGCCGCCGACTGGACCGGTTTTGCCGTCACCGTGCGCAGCGACCGGATGGCCGAGGCGGCATCGCTGCTGGCGGCCGTGGAGGCAACGCCCGAGTACCGGGACGAGGATGTGGCGCGTGAACGCTCGCTCCTGGTTGAAGAGGCGCGGCAGGTCGAGAACGACATGGTCCGTTATCCGCTGCTTCTCGGATTCCGGGCGGCGTTTGGCGACCAGGGCTACGGTCTCCCGGTGCATGGCCTTCCCGATACCCTGATGGGGATCGGTGTGGAGGACCTGCGCGACTGGCATCGTAGCTCCCGGGCTGCGCGTCCGGTCCTGGTGGCGGTCGGCGACCTGGAGCCCGGGCAGATGATGGAGACGCTGGCCGGCGTCGTCGCGGATCTCCCGGAGACTCCGGCGAGTGAGGGCGGCCTCGCGCAGACGATGGGAATGACGGGCGTGCTTCAGGACGTGAAGGAACGGGCCAGGGCGCAGACTGCCCTGGCGATGATTTTCCCCGGTCCGTCCCGGCGTGCGGCGGACAGGCATACCGCCGAGGTATTGAGCGCGATCGCCAGTGGACTGGGAGGCAGGCTGTTCGAGGCTCTCCGCGATCGGCGCAGCCTGGCCTATACCGTCCTTGCGTCGTCGTGGCAGCGAGGCGGGGCCGGGGCTTTCCTGACCTACATCGCCATGGCGCCGTCACGCGAAGCCGAAGCACGAGATGCGATGCTGGCTGAGCTCGACCGGTTCATCCGGGAACCGGTCGAGGAGAAGGAGCTTGAGCGCGCCGTGGAGTACCTGGCCGGACAGGCGCTGGTCAGCCGCCAGAGCGGATCGGCTGTCCTGGGTGAGATACTCGAGGCGTGGCTGATCGGCACCGGCCTTCGTGACCTGCAGGACCCGGCCGCGGGCTATCGATCAGTGACGCGGGGCGACGTCCAGCGGGTGGCGGGGGAGATACTGGGAGATGGGCGGAGGGCCGAGGGGGTGGTGCGCGGGACGGACGGGCGGACGGGCGGTCAGGCGGACCCACCGACCGACTGACCGCCTGTCCGTCTGTCCGTCTGTCAGAACATCGACATCGCCAGGAAGGTCCGGAGGTTATCGTTCGTAACGCGGAGCCGCGTGGAGAGCAGCCGGACAACGGACCAGAGCACCTTGTGAGCGAGCTCGCGGTTGAAGTCGAGCAGGAGTTCGAAATCGGATCGGGAGATGGAGATGAGGCGGCAGGGCCCATTGGCGATCGCATCGGTGGACCGCTGGGAACGGTCGAAGACCGACATCTCCCCGAAACACGCGCCGGGTTTCAGGACCGCGAGGGCTTCCTCGCCTGAGCCTGGAATGTTGCGGCTGATTCGTACCTCGCCTTCGGCGACGATGTACAGCCGGTTGCCGGGTTCCCCTTCGTGGAACACGAAGTCTCCTCCACCGAACGTGAGCTCCTGGCAGGTTTCGGCGACGCGCATGATCTCGCCGTCGTCAATGTCGGCGAAGATGGCGGTCTGGCGCAGCAGCGTGAGGTCCATGGGCCTGTCCGGGGCGGGGAAGTGGGGGCTCGTCCGAAGGTATGGGCCGGCGGGTGGCTGAGCAACCCGGCCGGTGGTCTCCGGCCGACACGTTATCGGTCCTCCGGATCCCGCTCGCGGTCGCCTTCGTGCTGGTGCCGGGGACCGGGGTCCGGTTCGCTATCCTGGCAGCGGCCGCGGCGTCAGACCTTCTCGATGGCTACCTGGCACGGCGCTGGGGCGGGTCCAGGCTGGGCCCCGTCTTCGATCCGATCGCGGACAAGCTGTTCATGGCCGCGGCATTCGGAGTGGTGGCCGTCTCCGGCCGGCTCCAGTTCTACGAAGTCGCCGGGGTTCTGGTTCGGGACGCCTGGGCGACGCTCGCGTTCCTCGTCACGCTCCGGCGGAAGAAAGCTGCCGCCATTCCGGCTCGTGCCGGCGGGAAGGCCGTGACCCTGGCGCAGGTCCTCACCCTGGTCGCATTCCTGGCGGACTCGGTGCTGCTCCGGCCCCTGGCCTGGGCGACGGCCGGGATGGGGCTGTACGCCGTGTATGACTACCAGCGCGTCGCATCGCGCGAGGCCCGCCGGCTTCGTACCGCGCCGCGCGATCCTTCCGGGCCAGCGCCCGGATCCACCTGACCGAGGGTGCCACGTGGCCCAGGAAATCAAGCGCATCACACTGGACTGGAAGAAGGACCTGCGGTTCGAGGGCGGGGAGGCGAACCGTCCCTGGATCACCATCGACGGCGACAACGCGATGGGTCCGGGGCCGATGCTGACGCTCCTGCTGGCCGTCGCATCGTGCAGTGCGGCGGACGTCGTCCACATCATCCAGAAGATGCGGATCGACCTGCGTGCGTTCCGGGTGGAGGCTTCCGGGACCCGCCGCGAGGAGGAGCCGCGGCGATATGTCGCCCTGCACCTCGCCTACCACCTGCGGGGTGACGGTCTGGACGAGGCAAAGGCTGGGCGCGCGGTGGAACTGAGCCTCGAGAAATACTGCTCGGTGGTTCACTCCCTGGCCCCCGACATCGACATCACGCATGAAGTGGTGCTGGACTAGCCTGATCGTGCTGGGGGCGGGGTCGATCCTCCCGGCCCCCGCCCGCGCCCAGCGGGTGATGGAGTACGGGCCTCTCGCGGTGGCGACGTTCGCCGATCGCGACTTCGCGGGTGCTGGTGGCTTCGTTGCGCTCCGCTCGTCCCATTCGCGCGTGATGGCGGGTCTCCTGGGTGGCAGCCGGGGCGGGGACCCGGCGGCCCGGGGCGAACTCGTCGCTCATTTCCTCCTCCAGCCCAGCACCACGGGGCTGACGCCCTACGCCGGCGGGGGCATTGCGCTGGTGAGCGGGGACGGCACGGACGGCTATGTCGTGCTGGTTTTCGGGGTGGAGTCGGCGCCCGCGCTGCCGGCCGGCTGGGCGCTGGAGGTCGGATTGGGAGGCGGCGTGCGCGTAGGGGCTGCCTGGCGCTGGCGCCGGGCACGCTGATGATATGAAAGGACGCGGCCCGCCGGATTCCGGCGGGCCGCGTCTTCATGCTCTATATACCGGGCGGTGGCCCGGTCACCTGCGTTACTCCGAGGCGGCTCCGGCCGTTTCCGGCTCGGCCACCCGGTTGTTGATTACCGGCTGGCAATACCGCTCGCCCAGGACTCGAAGCTCGGCCAGTGCCTCCTCGCTCAGCTGCTCGTAGCGCTCCGCGAGGTACAGCATGGTATCATCGAACCATTCCTTCTGGTGCGGAGGCTCTGCCTCCAGCACGCCGCAGCGGAGGATATGGCTGAACATCTCATCACGTGCTTGGCTGAACGCAGGAGGGAATTCGGACTGCCCGGTCTTTTTCTTGGCCATGCATCACCCTCCAAAGTGGTTTCAGTATCCTCTTAATATACATGCTTGCACCGATTGGTGCAAACCGAACATACGCCCCGTGGTCTGGGCCCGTAGTTATGTTTCCCTACTTCTCTTACGGACCCGGGCGGACTTCGGTTCGCTGAAGGATGGCTGGCGTGGCGGATCACGAAGAAATCTACGGCAGGGAGCGGGCTGATCGTCTGCGGGCGCTGTTGCGTGAGTTGAGGGATCGGATCGACCGCCTGGATGGGGCGGATGACCTCCTGGGGCACGTTCCGGAGCTCATCCGGTTGCTGGGCGAGGCCCGCAGTGAGTTGTTCCACTACGAGGTCAGGTGCACATACGACACGCCGGAAATCGCCGAGAGCCGCCGTATCGTGGAGGAGGCCCGGGGATCCGGCTTCACACCAAGCAGCGATGAACCGGAGGAAGACGATCCATGGCGTCCACCGAGGGGGGACTAGGCCGCTTCTACGTGGTATTCGTGGTACTGGCGGTAGCCGGGTTTGGGGGCCTGGCCTGGATTGTCTTCAACCGTCCCGGGAACGTGACGATCCCCGCCGACGTGCAGATCGTCGCGTCCGACACCGCGGGGTTCAGCGGCTACTACCTCGGCAGCGAGACCGCGCCGGTCATGATCACCGAGTATGCGGATTATCAGTGTCCTGCCTGTCAGGGGTTCGAACTCCAGCAGTTCGGGGCGGTGAAGCGGCGCCTCATCGAGACCGGCAAGGTCCGCTGGCGGTACCGGGACTTCCCGCTGAACATCCACTCTCATTCGCGGCTGGCGGCCCACTCCGCCGCCTGCGCTGACGAGCAGGGGAAGTTCTGGGAGCAGCATGCCGCCCTGTACGACGGGCAGGCCGCGTGGTCGGCGTCGAACAACGCTGGAAACCTTTTCCGGGACTACGCGAAGCAGAACGGCCTGGACATGGGCCAGTACGATGCCTGCATGGAGTCGGCGAAGTACGCCGGGCGCATTGAGGCCAGCCTCCAGGAAGCCGTCCGGGTCGGCGCCAACTCCACGCCCACGTTCGTGATCGGGAATACGCTCGTGCCCGGCGCGGTCGGCTCCGACCGGATCGAGCAGATGGTCAACACGCTCATCGCCGCTGACACGACCCCATGAAATACCGGATGGCGGCCGCCATCCTCAGCCTCGCGGGCGTGTTCGTGGCGGCCTACCTCTACCTGTACAAGCTCGGGTACATCGGCACGCTGGCGTGCGGTACTGGCGGGTGTGAGACCGTTCAACTGAGCCCATACGCCCGGTTCCTTGGCGTGGAGGTCTCGCTCATCGGCCTGGTGGGATACGTCCTGATGCTGGGCGTGGCCCTCGCCGGACTGTCCGCCCGTTACGCCGGGCGGACCTGGCCCGATGCCGTACTGGTGGCCCTGAGTGGTGGCGCGCTCGCGTTTGCCGCGTACCTCACCGCGCTCGAACTGTTCGTGATCCATGCCATCTGCCGCTGGTGCGTCGGGTCGGCGGTCATCGTCCTGCTGCTGTTCATCGCCTCCCTCCTTGCCTGGCGATCCTCGCGCCCCCGGATGGCGGCATGAGTGAGACGCCCCTGCCGCCCCAAGGGCCCGACGCCCCGTCCCCGCGGGGCAAGGCCCTGTTTTTTCTCTCCTTTGCCGCCCTGGGCGTGGTGTACGGCGATATCGGCACCAGCCCGCTGTACGCCCTGCGGGAGTGCTTCTACGGCGTCTACGGTATCACCGCATCCCCGGCGAACGTGCTGGGGGTCCTGTCGCTGATCTTCTGGTCACTCAATTTCATTGTGAGCTTCAAGTACCTGGGGTTCATGATGCAGGCGGACAACCGGGGCGAGGGTGGGATTCTGGCCCTGCTCGCCCTCCTCCGCCCGCGCGTCAACGTCCGCGGGCGCCGCTGGCTCCTGATCATGGCCGGGCTGTTCGGCTCCGCGCTCCTCTACGGGGACGGCATCATCACGCCGGCCATCTCCGTCCTCGGGGCGATGGAGGGGCTCGCGGTGGCCGCGCCCGCGCTCCAGCACTGGGTCATCTGGATCAGCCTGGTCATCATCGTCGGGCTGTTTGCGGTGCAGAAGCACGGGACCGCGGCGGTCGGCAAGATGTTCGGGCCGGTGACGTCGGTGTGGTTTGTGTGCATTGCGGCCCTGGGCGTGCATGGGATCCTGCAGGAGCCCGACGTCCTCCGCGCCCTGTCGCCGCTCCACGCGGTGGATTTCCTGAGCCGGGAGGGGAAGACGGGGTTCCTCGTCCTCGCGGCGGTGGTCCTGGTGGTTACCGGCGGCGAGGCCCTCTACGCCGACATGGGACATTTCGGCAAGCGGCCGATCCGCCTCGCCTGGTTCTGTTTCGTCCTGCCTGCCCTCCTGCTCAACTATTTCGGCCAGGGGGCGCTGCTACTGCGCAATCCGGCCGCGGCGGTCAATCCGTTCTATTCGCTGGTCCCGGGGTGGGCGCTGTATCCCATGATCGGCATTGCGACGGCTGCCGCGGTGGTGGCGTCGCAGGCGCTGATCTCCGGGGCGTTCTCCCTGACCCAGCAGGCCGTCCAGCTCGGCTACAGCCCGCGCGTGACCATTGTGCACACCTCGGAGACCGAGGTCGGGCAGATCTACATCCCCGAGGTGAACATCGCCGTCGGGATCGCCTGCGTGGGGCTGGTGCTGGGTTTCCGGACCTCCTCGGCACTGGCCGCGACCTACGGCGTGGCGGTGACGGGTACCATGGCTGTCACCACAATTCTCTTCTGTGCCGTGGCGCGGGAGCGGTGGCGATGGGGCTGGTGGCGGGTGGCCATCCTCGGGGCGGCCCTGCTCTTCGTCGACCTGGCCTTCCTGCTCGCCAACCTCGTGAAGATTCCCCATGGCGGGTGGTTCCCACTGATGGTGGCGGGCATCATATTCGTCCTGATGTCCACCTGGAAGCGGGGACGGTTCTTCCTTTCCAGCATCATGCGCAGCAACTCCCTGCCGATTGACCTTTTTCTGGGGGACATCGCCCGCCGCCAGCCCGCGCGTGTCCCGGGCACCGCCGTCTTCATGACTTCCGACGTGAGCGGCGCGCCGCCGGTGCTCCTGCATCACATCAAGCACAACAAGGTGCTGCACGAGCGCGTGCTGTTGATGAGCTTCGTGTCGGATGAGATCCCGACCGTCCCAGAAACCGAGCGGGTGGAGATCAAGCCGCTGACCGAAGGATTCCTCCAGGTGCTGGTCCGCTACGGTTTCATGGAGTCGCCGGACATGGCGGCGGTGCTGCGAATCCTCGAGGCCCGTGGCCTCTCCATCAAGCTGATGGAGACGACCTTCTACCTGGGCCGGGAGACCCTGCTTCCCACCGGCAAGTCGAAGATGGCGGGCTGGCGCAAACGACTCTTCATCATCATGACGCGAAACGCCCGCACCGCCACCGCCTACTTCGGCCTGCCGCCGAACCGGGTGGTGGAGATGGGGGCGCAGATACAGTTGTAGTGAGTAGTGAGTAGCGAGTAGCTTTGTGGCAGGCTTCACTGCCGCGCGGAAGCATCGCGATCGGGGCTGCCCATTGTGCAGGGGACTTTCCCTAAAGCACTACTCACTACCCACTACTCACTCCCCTCGTACTTCTCCTTCAGCGCCTGCACCACGTTGGGGTCCGCCAGCGTGGTGGTGTCACCCAGCGCCCGCCCCTCGGCGATGTCCTTAAGGAGCCGGCGCATGATTTTCCCGCTCCGGGTCTTGGGGAGGTCCGCGGTGAAGATGATGTCGTCCGGGCGGGCAATGGCCCCGATCTTGGTGACGACGTGCTCCTTCAGGTCATCCTTCAGCTCGTCGGTGGGGTCCCGGCCTTCCCTCAGCGTGACGAACGCCGCCAGGGCCTGGCCCTTGAGTTCATGCGCCTTGCCGACGGCGGCCGCCTCGGCTACGGCCGGGTGGTCCACCAGCGCACTCTCGACCTCCATGGTGCCGATCCGATGCCCGGCGATATTCAGCACGTCGTCCACCCGGCCCAGGATCCACCAGTAGCCGTCTTCCCCCCGCTTGGCACCATCGCCGGCGAAGTAGCGGTCGGGGAACCGGCTCCAGTACGTCTCCCGGTAGCGCTCGTCATCGCCGTAGATCGTCCGGAGCATCCCCGGCCATGGCTCGGTGATGGTCAGGAAGCCGCCGCCCTGGGGAATGGCCTTCCCGGTGCTGTCCACCAGTTCCGCGCAGATGCCCGGGAACGGTACGGTAGCCGAGCCGGGCCTGGTCGCGGTGACTCCGGGCAACGGCGTGATCATGATGCCTCCGGTCTCGGTCTGCCACCAGGTGTCCACGATGGGGCACCGTTCCTCACCGATGTGCCGGTGGTACCACATCCACGCCTCCGGGTTGATCGGCTCACCCACGGTGCCGAGAAGGCGGAGGCTGGACAAGTCATGCTTTGCCGGGTGGGTGTCGCCCCACTTCATGAAAGCGCGGATTGCGGTGGGGGCGGTGTAGAACACCGTGACGCCGTACTTCTCGATGATATCCCAGAACCGGTCGCGCTCCGGCCAGTCAGGGGCCCCCTCGTACATGAGGACCGTGGCCCCGTTGGCGAGCGGGCCATAGACCACGTAGGAGTGCCCAGTCACCCAGCCGACATCCGCCGAGCACCAGAAGACGTCCTCGTCTTTCAGGTCGAAGACGTACTTCGTGGTGGCAGTGACGTGCGTGAGGTAGCCTCCGGTCGTATGGACGATGCCCTTGGGCTTCCCGGTGGTGCCGGACGTATAGAGGATGAACAGCATGTCCTCGGCGTCCATCGGCTCGGGCTCGCAGCGGGGCTCGGCGGAATCCAGCAGGCGGTGCCACCAGTGATCCCGGCCCTCGTTGAAGGACGCAAAGGCCTCGTCGCCCTCGGACCCGGCGCGACGGCGAACCACCACCACGTGCTGGATGGAGGGACACTCCTTCACGGCCTCGTCGGCAAACCGTTTGAGGGGTACGATCCCACCCCGCCGGTACCCGCCGTCAGCCGTGATCAGGACCTTGGCCTCCGCGTCATTGATTCTGTCCCGGAGGGACTCCGCGGAGAAGCCGCCGAAGACCACCGAATGCACCGCCCCGATCCGGGCACACGCCAGCATGGCGATGGCGGCCTCGGGGATCATGGGCAGATAGATGGCGACCCGGTCTCCCTTCTTCACGCCGAGCTTCTTGAGCCCGGAGGCAGCCCGGTTCACTTCGCGCCAGAGGTCACGGTACGTCAGGACCCGGCGGTCGCCGGGCTCTCCCTCCCAGATGAGCGCGGCCTTGTTGCGCCGTGGACCGGCCAGGTGCCGGTCGAGACAATTGGCGGAAACGTTGAGTGTGCCGCCCACGAACCATTTCGCATGGGGGCGTTTCCACTCCAGCACCGTCGTCCAGGGGGTGATCCAGTCCAGGGCCCTGGCCTCCTCGGCCCAGAAGGCTTCCCGGTCCCTTGCGGCGCGATCGTAGATCTCCGGCTGTGCATTGGCCTGGTCCTGGAAGGCCTGGTCGGGCGGGAAGCTGCGCTGCTCGGAAAGAAGGGTGTCGAGTTGGTCGCTCATGGTGTTCCGTCTGGTTGGGGGACGGCCAGTGATGTCCTGCGACACGGTACCATACATATGTAAACGGGAACGGCCCGTTCGGGAGTGCTGATTTTCGCGTTGCAGTTCTCCCACGCCACAGGCGGAGTGCTAGGGAAAAGGCCTGCGCACGCTATTGCACGGCGCTCCTAAGTCGTTGGGGCACAACTCGGTCTGGGTTCTGGCACCCGTCTCGCCATCTACAGTGACCGCGGGCCCGAAAGGCTCGCAGACAATTGATCCGCCCGATAAGAGCACACCCGGAGCGATCCGGGGCCGCAAAACCAGAGGTCTCCCGATGGGAGATAGCTCGGTGCCGAAGGTGGAATGCAACGCGAAAGCGTGGTGCGTTCAGCCATAGGAGCGGCGTGGACCCCCCACGCTTTGCTCGTTTCCGGGTGGCGGAGGAAACATGTCGCCGAACCCGAAGAAAGCCATGCTGTCCGCACCCGAACACCTGGGGCTGGATTCGCGTAATAACTTCCGTCAGGAAGCCTTCCGCCTGCTGGACGACCTGCCACAAGGCGATGGGCAGCTGATCATCGACCTGAAGGCCACAACGCGGGTGGACTCCGCCGGACTCGGCGCGCTGATGCTGATCCAGCGCAAGGCCGCCGAACGGCAGCGCGACGTGGTCCTGCGCAACACCAGTGATGAGCTGCGTTACCTGCTCATGCTCACGAAACTGGACGACCTTTTCCTGCTTGAGACCCACCACGGGTAACCCGCAGGCGGGTCGCAGGCGACCGGAGGGAGGCCTCCTCCGTCCGGGGCCTGCTGCCCGTCTCCCGGCCCGCCGTGCGCGAGTCCCATCCTCCGCTATATTGCACCGTTGGCCAACGCCTCGCTGCGATAGGTGAGCAGGGATGGATCCAAGCCCGCCGCGACGCCGGGTCCTCTTCATCGAGGATGAGCCGGCGCTCCGGACCAGTTACCAGCGTTACTTTCACCCCCGCTACGACATGGCGTTCGCCGCCAGTGGCAGCGAGGCAATGGGCCGTCTGCGCGTGCACGAGCCCGAAGTCGTCGTGCTCGACATGAGGCTGCCCGACACCGACGGAGTGGACCTCCTCCGGCGGATCCGTGAAATCCGCCCGGACCTTCCCGTGATCATCACCACCGCCTACGTCAGCAGCGAGCCACAACTCCGCATGCTCGACCTCGCATATTCCGGTTATCTCGTCAAGCCTTTCGATCTCGACACGCTCGCCCAGACCATCGATGCCGCCTGAGGCACCGACCGTCGAAGCCCGCGGGCTGACCCGGAGATTCGGGCGGGTCACGGTCTTCCGCGACCTGGACCTCACCGTCGGAGCGGGAGAGCTGTGGCTGGTGGCCGGGCGGAACGGTTCGGGGAAGAGCACGCTGCTCCGGATCCTGGCCGGCCTGCTCGCGGCCCAGTCCGGCACGGTGCGGATCGGCGGGATTGCGCTCGACCGCCGCGACCCGGAGACCCGGCGCGGTATCGGGTACGTGGCGCATGAGACCATGCTGTACGACGACCTGACCCTCCGGGAGAACCTGGTGTTCGCGGCGCGATGCCACGATCTCGCGATGCCCTCCACCATCGCTGCTGCGGGTATCGAGCTGGCCGACCTCGGCCCCCGGGCCGATGACCTCCTCCGGAGCCTGAGCCGGGGGATGCGCCAGCGGGCGGCAGTGGCCCGGGCGCTGCTGCATTCCCCGCTCCTGCTCCTCCTGGACGAGCCCTTTACGGGGCTCGATTCGCATTCCTCCGGCACGCTGCGGCGACAGCTGGCCCGGCACCGCGATGCCGGCGGCTCCGCGCTGGTGGTGACCCACCAGCCGACCGAGGTCTGGGCCGAGGCCACGCACGTGGCCCTGCTGGCGGGTGGGTCCTGGGCGTTTACCGAGGCCAGGAAGGGTGACGTGCAGGCATTCGAGCGGCGGTGCCTGGAGGCTGCCGGATGATCCGCGCGCTCCGTCTGGCCCTGGTAGTGGCCGCCAAGGATCTCCGGCTCGAGTTCCGCAGCCGGACCGCGCTGCTGTCTTCCGTGACGTTCGCCGCACTGGTCCTGGTCGTGTTCAACTTCTCCCGCGACCCCACTGCCACCGCGATGGTGGACCTGGCGCCGAGCGTCCTGTGGGTGACGATAGCCTTCGCGGCGGTGATCACGCTCAACCGGTCATTCCATGTGGAGCGCGAACACGACGCGCTCTCCGGCCTGCGCCTCGCGCCGGTGCCGCGGGAGGCACTGTACCTCGGGAAAGTCGTGGCGAACCTGGTCTTCGTCGGTATCGTCGAGTTGATCACCGTCCCCCTTTTCGTGCTCTTCTTCAATGTCGACCTGGGGCACGCGCTACCGGGAATCAGCGCCGTGATCGCCCTGGCGACAATCGGTTTCGTGGCCGCAGGCACCATGTTCAGCGCCATGGCGGTTCGCACCCGGTTTGCCGAGCTCATGCTGCCGGTGATGCTCCTGCCATTCATGGTGCCGCCCCTGCTCGCGGCGGCCCAGGCAACGTCCCGGCTGCTGAGCGGGAGGCCGTTGAGTGAGTTGATGGGCTGGCTTAGGTTACTCGCCGTATACGACGTGGTGTTCCTGGTACTCTCGACCCTCCTTTTCGCTTTCGTGGTGGACGAATGATCCTGAGCGATGCGCAGGCCCGCCGGACGATTCGCCGGGGCATGTGGATCACGGGCCTGGCCCTTCTGGGCCTGGCGGTCGTCTACGTCCTGGCCCTGCGCTACACGCCGATCGAGGCGCGGCAGGGCCTGGCCCAGAAGATCTTCTACATCCACGCTCCGGCCGCCTGGTCCGCCCTGCTGGCGTTCTCGCTGGTCGGTATCGTGAGCATCCTCTACCTCTGGCTGCGGGACCGGCGGCTGGATCTCTTCGCCGCCTCCTCCGCCGAGGTCGGGCTCGCCTTCAGCGCCATCATGCTCACCACCGGCCCCATCTGGGGAAAGCCAATCTGGGGCGCATGGTGGACCTGGGACGCGCGCCTCACCCTCACGCTGTTCCTGTTTTTCCTCTTCGTGGGTTACCGCGTGCTCCGGGCGGCGATCGCCGACCCGGATGAGCGCGCCCGGTTCAGCGCGGTGGTGGGAATCCTCGGCCTGGTGCTGGTGCCCTTCATCCACTTGAGCGTCTATCTCTTCCGCACGCTCCATCCCCAGCCGATCGTGCTCAAGCCGAGCGCACCCTCCCTGCCGCCCGTGATGCTGCGGACGCTCCTCATCTCCTTCGGGGTGGCGACGCTGCTGTACCTGGGATTCGTGACGTGGCGCTACGGGCTGGCGCTGCTGCAGACACTGGATGAGGAGGGGACCGGTGCATAGCCTTCCGGACAACGGCAGCTACATGGTGGCGGCCTACATCGTGACGGCGGTGGTTTACCTGAGCTACACGGTGAGCCTGGTGGTGCGGACGCGGCGGCAGGAGAAGAAAGCGGTGCGTAGTGAATAGTGAATAGTGGGTGGTGATTAGTGCTTTAAGGCGGGATCCCGGCACTGAAGCACTACTCACTACTCACTATTCACTTCTTTCACACCTTCCGGTCATGCGTTTCCCTCAGCAGCACCAGGTCCCACAACAGCGCCGCGACGATCCCGCCGAGGAGCGGTCCCGCCCAGTAGGCGACGTGTCCGGTCCATGTCCCGCTGACCAGGGCCGGGCCGAAGGCGCGTGCCGGGTTCATGGCCGCGCCGGTCAGCGGGCCGCCCACCAGGATGTCGAACAGCAGCACGAGGCCGACACCGAAACCGCCGACCTTCGGGGCGTCAACCGCGACGACGGTGCCAAACACGGCCGACACCAGGAAGAAGGTGAGTACCGCCTCGAGGCCGATCGCCATGCCGAGCGTGACGTTCCCCGAGATGAGCGGGGTGCCCAGCGCGCCCACGCGCGACAGGTTGGCGGGGATGAAGTAGTGCAGCAGGGCGGCGGCGAGGACGGCGCCGGCGAGCTGGGCCAGCAGGTAGGTGATGGCCGATATCGCGTCGATACGGCGCGTCACGATGAAGCCGACCGTGACCGCGGGATTCAGGTGCCCGCCGGAGATGTTCATCGTGGCGGTCACCATGACCGACAGGACCACCGCGTGCGCCAGGGCGATCCCAAGGAGCCCGTAGTTCGTTCCGGCGTACGTGCTCATCATGACCGAGCCGGCGCCGATGAAAACCAGCCCGAAGGTACCGACAAGCTCCGCGACCGCCCGGCGAGGTAACGACGGCATCAGGACAATCCCGCGTTGGAGTTGGAGGGGAACCACACAACGGCGGCCAATTTAGGGGCCGGGCCCGGCCCCAGCAAGGCGGCGGTCAGCTCGCGCGCTGGAAGACGAGCGCGGCGTTGATCCCCCCGAACCCGAATGAATTGCTCAGGAGAAACTCCGGGCTCGCCTTCCGGCCTTCGCCGGGCAGGTAGTCGAGGTCGCACGCCGGGTCAGGCGTGGTGAGGTTGATGGTGGGGGGAAGCCACCCGTTCGTGCTGGCCAGCGCGCAGATGCCGGCCTCGACGGCGCCGCTCGCGCCCAGCGCGTGCCCATAGTACCCCTTGGTCCCGCTCACTGGAATCCGCCCCGCCTGCTCCCCGAAGACCTGACGGATGGACCCGGTCTCGGTCGGGTCATTCAGCGGCGTCGAGGACCCGTGGGCGTTGATATATCCGATCTCTCCGGCCACCACGTGCGCATCCGCCAGGGCCAGGCGGATCGCCCGGGCGGCCTGGACCCCGTCCGGCCTCGGCGCGGTCATGTGGTGCGCATCGTTGGTGAGGCCGTACCCCAGGACTTCGGCATAGATCCGTGCCCCGCGGGCCACCGCGCGGCTCCGCTCCTCCAGAACGAGCACGGCGGCGGCTTCGCCCATGACAAACCCGTCGCGTCCGGCATCGAAGGGACGGCTGGCGCTCCCCGGGGCCTCATTCCGCGTGGACATGGCGCGGATGATGGCGAACGCCCCGAAACTGAGCGGGGACAGGGGAGCCTCGATGCCGCCGGCCAGCATCACGTCCGCCTCGCCGCGGCGAATCGTCCGGAAACCATCGCCGATGGCAATGGTCCCGGATGCGCAGCTCATGCCGTTGGTGGAGTTGGGGCCGGTCAGCCCGAATTCGATCGCCATATTGCAGCTTGCCGCCCCCGCGAAGACCGTCAGCGCGAGTGCGGGGTCCACGTTCCGGATTCCGCCTTCCAGGTAGCGCGCGTGCTGGGCCTCCGCCTGCGCCACGCCCCCCAGCGCCGTACCCATCATCGCGCCCAGCCGGTCCGAGTCCTCCCGCTCGATGCGGAGGCTGGCGTCCTCGATGGCGAGGCGCGCGGACGCGATGCTCAGCTGGGAGAAGCGGTCGAGTCGCCGCGCGCGCCGGGAATCCATGTGGTCCACCGCATGGAACTCGGGTATCTCCGCCGCGATGTGACTGCGGAACGGCGACGGATCGAAGCGGGTGATCTCCCGGACTGCGCTCTGCCGGGCGCGCAGGCCGGCCCAGACACCGTCCGGACCGGTCCCGATCGGCGTGATCAGGCCCAGCCCTGTGATGACAACGCGACGTTCATTCATGTGACTGCTCGACATGCCGGCGAATCCCGGCGAGGGTTCGGGACGCGATGCCATGGATGAACACCGGTCCGATGACCAGGCTGGCAGCCATGCCGCCCACCAGCGGCCACCGCGGGCCCGTCCATTCGTGAACAATGGAGATGACGGAACCTCCGCCATCCTCCACAATCTCCCACCGGACATCCATCCCCGCGGTGATGCCGGCTACGTGACGGTATCGAACCGTGTACAGCGACGAATCGGTCCACATCTCGGAGACCCACCACGTGGGCCAGTGGAAAACCCCGAAGGGCCGCCAGGCGGCCATCTCCACCACGCCGCCATCAGGCCTCCGTTCCCGGAACCGTACCCACCGATAGTGCGGCAACACGTCCGGCCAGCGCTCGACATCCCGCGCGGCCTCGTACACCACCCGCGGTGGTGCGCGCATGGACAGCCGGTCCAGGGTCCGCATCAGCGGGCAGGGCGCCAGTAGCCGATAAGGCGATAGGCCGGCCGCCGGTGAACGGAGGCGTTCACCCCGGCCCGGCGGAACAGGCCCTGGAACTCGGGCAGGCTGTATCCCCGCCGCACCGAGGTGATGCCATCGGCGCGGGTGCCTGCATCGAACCCGAGAAGCCGTGACCCGATCCAGAAGCCGGCGACCGCCGCGCCATTGCGGCGCAGGTCCGCCACGATGACGCCGTGCCGGGCGATCCGGTCGGCCTCTATCAGGATCCTGGAGGCCTGGTCGGCCGGGAAGTGATGCAGGAACTGGCTCAGGAGAACGATGTCGACGCTCTGCTCGCGGACGGGCAGCGCCTCAACGTCGGCCACGACGGTCGGCGTGCCCTGGCGCCCGGCCAGCCGGGCCGCGATCCGCAGCCAGTCCACGCCGAATGGCCGGAGAACGTGTCCTGCCCGGCGGGCTGTGGTGACCAGGGCGCGGGGCAGATCTCCCATACCGGTTCCGATGTCGAGCAGCGTCAGGGTGCGGGGAAGGCCCGCCCCCGCGAGGAGCCGGCGCAGCCCGAACCGGACGGCGCCAACGCCCCCGAACCAGCGGTTGCTGCGCGCGATGTTGTGGAGCGAGAGGCCGGCGGCGCGTTCATCGGCATGGGGATCGTCCAGCAGTTCACGGCCGGGAGGGGGGCGCAACACGTCGGTCATCCGCGACCCAGCCCGGCGTATCCGCCCCGATAGTAGAGCAGTGGCGCTCCCGGGTGTGTCTCGCCGCCCACGACCCGGCCGATGAAGATCGTGTGGTCGCCCACGGCGTGGCGGGCGAATGGTTCGCAGATGATGTGCGCGAGCGCACCTTCGAGCAGGATGAGCCCCTCTTGCTGCCGGAACCCGACGCCCTCGAACCGGTCCGGGTGCTTGAGGGCGAAGCGGCGGCTCAGGGACTCCTGCCCCGATTCGAGAATGTTCACGACCCAGGCCTGCGAGCCTTCCATCACGACATGCATGTCTGCCGCGCGATCCACGCAGACGGACACCAGCGGCGGATCGAGCGATACCGCGGTCAGGCTGTTGGCGGTCATGCCCGCCGGATTCCCGTCCGTGTCCGTGGCCGTGACGATGGCCACACCGGTGGCGAAGCGGCCCAGCAGGCGCCGGAACTCAGAGGGATCGACCGGCGGGGGCGTCACCAGACCATCCGGGCGAGGAAGAGCGGATTCAGCACCTCGCGCGCCGGGACGAAGTCGCCCGTCACGCCGATCAGCGTATCCGCCATGGACCCCCGGCGCCCGAGCCGTGCGACGGCCCGGTCGAACAGCGCCGGCGCATTCATGGCGTAGCCGATCATGCGTTCGACCGCCCACTTCCCCGCAAACGCGCGGCGCCGCCGCCGGGCGTAGGGCTGGAGCGAGCGCCGCGTCACCGGCCCCGGGATTGCCAGTGCCTCCTCCAGCACGTCGGCGGCCATCTCGGCGCCCCGAAGCGCACAATAGATGCCCTCGCCCGTGAACGGATCGAAGAAATCGGCGGCGTCACCCGCCACCAGCGCGCCATCCGTGATGACGGAGCGAGCCCACTGGTGAAAGGGGCCGGTGACGAGCACCTCCCGAACCAGGCCATGGCGCGGCACGCGACCACGCACCCCTGGAAACGTCTCCAGCGATTCAAAGAAGAACGGCTCCACTCTACCCGAGGAACGGACGGCATGCTCCCGGCCCAGGACCAGCGACACGTTCGCCCGATCGCCGCCAAGGGGATTGAGGCCGACGTATCCCCGGGCGGAGACGTGCATCTGTGCGGTGTCGGCCAGGCCGTGAACGCCCTCCACGTGCGCCACAAAGGCCATCCGGCGCGGGGCGAGTTGCCGCGGCCGCCCCATTGCCCGGGCGACCACGCTGCGCAACCCGTCGGTGCCGGCGATGACCCGTGCCGAGACCTCGTGGTGGCATCCGTCGGCGGTACGCAGGCGGGCCCCCGAGACCCGGCCATCCGTGCGGAGAACCGCCTCGACTGTGGTGCGCTCGAGCACCCGGGCTCCGGCAGCGCGGGCGGCGTCCAGCAGAAGCTGGTCCAGGACCCGGCGGGGCAGCGACATCCCCGTCTCGCGGAACGGTCGATGTCCCGCGCGGGCGAACAGGCCCGTCAGGTGCGAGCCGCGCGGGGCGAACACGGACGTGCCCGCGATCGCGTTGGCCCCTGCCGCGTCCGCCAGCGCGAGGACACCGGCCCGGTCGAGAAGTTCAAGGGTGGCCGGGCTCATGTATTCGGCGCAGGCCTTGTCGCGGGGGAAGGCCGCGCGATCGACCAGCAGGACGTCGTACCCGGCCGAGGCGAGCCGGGCAGCCAGCCGGCTGCCGGCCGGACCAGCCCCGGCCACCAGCACGTCCGCCGTACGTGGTACGCTAGCGCCGGACATACTCGACTCCGTCCAGGACCAGCCGGTCTGGTGAGAACCCCGCCAGGCTCCACGCGAAGGTCACCGCTGTGGTGTTGCCAGCGTACTGTACGGTGATGCTCGACCCGTCCGCCGCCCAGGCACAGGTGGAGGTGGTCGTGAGCGTGCGGTCCTCAAGTGTGGAGTAGGTGGAGACGGTTCGGGCACAGGCCCCGTCCGTGCGGAACGTCCAGGTGATGGTCTGCTGCTGGATGTCGGTCGGGAGCGTGATGAGGAACGTGGCGGCCCACGAGCCGGCCAGCGGGCTTCCCGCCAGGCCGTCCCCGCCCCCGCCTGTTCCGATGTCAGGGGTGTCCCGTCCCGGGCTGGTGGGTGATCGGAGTTCTGCCCGGCAACCGAGGAGGGCAGCTACCAGGGCCAGGCCCACCACGACACCGCAGCGGCCGAAACCGTTACGATTGCATTCACGCCGTCGTTGGTGAGCCATGTCAGGCCTCCGGTCCTCTCTGTCAGGTCTCCGCATGCGTGCCGCCGGCGCTCACTGTTCATCCCGCACCGTCGGCAGGCGAATTTGCCCTGCAGCCAGGCGCCCAGGAGCGAGTCCAGCAGCATCCCCCCGAAACCTATCCCCATTGCGGCCGCGGCCGGGGGTGCGGCCCGGGTCAGGAGGCCGAGGGGGAGCGCCACTGTCAGGGCGCCGATCAGTCCCCCGGCGGTCCCCAGCGCGGTGACGCCACCGCTGGTACCGGCCGGCACCGTCCGCCACCGGAGGATGTCGCGGGGCTCCCGGCGCGAGAGGGCGCCAAGGCCGGAGGCCCAGGTGTCGGAGGCGGCAGCCGCGAGGCTCGCAACCACCATCCAGAGCGCCAGGGGACCGGGGAAGAGGAGGGCGGAAACGGCGGCGGCGCCGCCGTTGGCGAGCACCTGCCAGGCATCCCGGCGGCCGCCCCGCGCGCCGAGGTGGCGGGCCGGGTCGGGCGCGAGGTGCCCGACGGCCGAGGCGCCTACGAAGAAGAGCAGGAGGGTCAGGCCTCCCGCGTAACCCGCGCCCGTGAGCACGGCGGTGCCTACCAGCATGGCTGCGGCGGCGCCTGATCGTCCGAGGTGACCGGTAAGTGCCGCACCGGCCACGACGGCACCGGACAGCAGGATGGCAAGGGGCAGGCTGGGGATGTCAGGACTCGATGGCGTCGAGCGCTTCGCGGATCCGGGCCTTGAGGCGGTCGGGGCAGCGCTCTCCGCGGAGGCGTGTCTCCAGCAGGGCGAGGAAGTGTTCCTCGAAGTGGGCTTCCCCCTCGCAGGGCCTGCACTTCGCGAGATGTTCCCGGATGCGGTCGGCCGCGTCGGAGGGGACTTCGCCCTTCAGGTAGTCCACCAGCTCCCGCATCGCCTCCCCGCAGGGATCTCCCCCGGCGCCGCAATCGTGATCATGGGTCATGGAGTCCTCCGGGGTGACAGGTAACCCACCTCCACGGCGTAGCGATACAGCTCGGCGCGCATGAGACGCCGGGCACGGAAGAGGCGGGACTTCACCGTGCCCAGGGGCAGGTCGAGTGCCTGGGCGATCTCCGCGTAGGGCAGGTTTTCCACGTCGCTCAGCACCAGCACTTCCCGGAACTCCTGCGGAAGGGCATCCAGGGCCTGGAGGATGCGCTCGTCGACGATGTGATCGAGAAAGGCCCCGTCGGCGGCGGCCGGGTCATCCGGCCGGGGCCGCAGGCTCGATTCCATCGCCTCGATGTCCATGGCGACCGGTTCGCGCTTCCGGCGATGGTACGCGTTGATGAACGTGTTACGCAGGATGGTCAACAGCCATGCCCGGGCGTTGGTTCCCGGCTGGAAGCTGGTACGCGAGCGGTAGGCCTTGAGCATGGTATCCTGCACCAGGTCCTCGGCGCGGGCCGGGTCGGACGTGAACCGCAACGCCGTCCGGTAGAGCAGGTCGAGGTGAGGCAGGACCACGGCGTCGAATTCTTCCCGCGCCAGGGCGTGCGTGGTCATGCCGGAATGTCCCGGAAGCCGCTCCGGAAAGCAACTCCTACTGGCTCCTGCCTCGATGCGCGGTTAGGATTCGGCCGACATCGCCCGAGCGACCCGTCCCGAAGCCCGAGACAGCCTGCCGTGCCAGCCGACCGCGTCTCCGCGATCATCCCGTTGAGCCTGCTCGAAGCGATGCGCAACCTCGATACGCCCGTGGAAGACGGCCTGAGCGAGGTCGCGGCAGAAATCGTCGCGAAGCGGCTTGGCCTGAGCGCCACCGTGGCGGCGCAGATCCAGCGCTACACGGATGCCATGCGTCGCAACCAGTCGCTCCCCGAGGAAGAGGTGGTGTCAGTATTCCGCCTGGTGGACCGGCGCCCCGATGCTTCGCTTGTCTTTGCCGACGCGGGGCGGCGTGCAGCCCGGCACGCGGTGCGTACCGCCACCATCGCGGTGCGGTCGCTGGTGCACTCGACGCCGGGTTTTCTGGGCCGGCGGGTCGGCTTTCGCGTGGCGCGGCGGGTGGCGTGGCGGGTGTTCCGCGGCCGCCTGACCATGAGCGGGTCCACTGCCGAGGCGGAGCTCGCCGAGCCCATCGGGGTGATGTCTGACGGCGCCTCGCGGAGTTGCGCCTTCTACGGGGCGGCCTTCGCCGAGCTCCTCCGGCTGCAGACCGGGTTCGAGGGGGCGATGCTGCACCGCGGGTGCCGGATGCAGGGGGCGGCTCGCTGTCACTGGGAAGCAACGCACGTGGGAGATGACGAATGACCGACCTGGCGGGGCTGGATCGAGGCCTTCTGGCCGAGACCCTGAATGAACTGGGAGCCGATGGCTGGCTCCTCTACGATTTCCATGGGGTGAACCCGGTCACGCCGAGGATGCTTGGCCCCCTGGGCATGGGAACACGCCGGCTGTTCGTCTACCTGCCGAAAGCGGGCGACCCGGTGGCCGTCGTGCACCGGATCGAGTTGCAGCCGTTCAAGGACTTTCCCGGGCGCGTCGTGCCGTATGCCCGCTGGGAGGAGTTGCATGAGGCGCTGCGTGGGGTGGTCGCCGGCCGGACGGTCGCCATGGAGGTCTCGCCCGAGGATGCGGTGCCCTACCTGGACCGTGTGCCCCATGGCGTGATCCAGCTCCTGACCCGTCTCGGGGCCACCGTGGTTCCGTCCTCCAGCCTCGTGACCCGTTTTGCCGCGGCCTGGACCCCGGAGGAGCTGGAGGACCACCTTTTCGCGGCGGAGGTACTGGCCCGGGTCGCCCGGCGGGCGGTGCAGGACGCAGTTCGGCAGGCTGGATCGGGTCTTCGGGAAGTGGAACTCCAGCGGCGGGTGATTGCGGACATGAAGGAGGGCGGGCTTGCCCTCGATACCCTTCCGATTGTGGGTTTCGGGCCGAACTCGGCCAATCCGCACTATGAGCCGATGGAGGGGAAGGACGCGGAGCTTCAGGCGGGGGATGTGGTGTTGCTGGACCTGTGGGGTGGCCGGAGTCGGCGGACGGTCTTCGCCGACCAGACCTGGATGGGGTTTGCCGGGGCCGAGCCGCCGGCGGACGTGCTTTCCGTCTGGGAAACGGTACGTGATGCCCGGGATGCCGCGGTCGAGCTGGCGCGGTCGGCGGCTTCTGCCGGGCGGCCTGTCAGGGGGTTCGAGCTGGACCGGGCAGCGCGGGCTATTATAGAAGGGGCCGGCTACGGTGAGGCATTTGTCCACCGGACAGGACACTCCATCGATCGTGACCTTCACGGCTCGGGGCCACATCTGGACAGTTACGAAACCCGGGATGAGCGGGTCCTTTTACCGGGAGTGGGTTTTTCGGTGGAGCCCGGGGTGTATCTTGAGGGTCGTTTCGGGGTTCGGAGCGAGATCAACGTCCATATGGGTCTCTCCGGTCCGCGGGTGACGCCGGAGGCGCCGCAGGTGGATCTGATAGTGGCATGACGGACAGGACGGACAAGACCGCCCAGACCGCCCAGACCGCCCTGACCGTCCTGACCGTCTTCACCGCCTCGAGGTCATCTCACGATGTTTCACAGGGTTACACCGGCTCGCACCGAATGTCGCAAGTCGTGACGCTTTCTTGACATGCTACAGGGGGCGTCCCATATTGTCTGCTCCGGTCGGGCCGCGACCGGAGTCCAAGATCTCAGAAGTCAGCTAGTTGCAACCCCTCGCTTTACTAGCAGGTCCGTGTCCAGCATCAGGGTCTATCGTCCCCAGGAATCTGCCGGGGGGACGTGCGTTTGTTGATGGCTCGGCAGTACTTCGTGATCACGCCATTGGAGGACTCCATGAAACAAAGTTGTGTAGGGGCCTTCGCCCGCGCAGCGCGGTGGTTTGCGCTGGCGGCAGTCGGCCTCGCGCTTGGAGCGGGATCGCTCTATGCGCAGGCGACTGGTAAGATCGAAGGCAGAGTACGCGATCAGTCGGGTGCACCGATTGCGAATGCCCAGGTCACCATCGTGGGTACCGCGTTCGCGACTCTGACCAACAACCAGGGTTACTACTTCTTCAACAACGTGCCGATCGGTCCTGCGACCGTACGGGCCGCGTTCGTGGGTTACAAGCGTACGGAGGTGCGGGACATCAAGGTCCTCGCCGGCCAGACGCTGACCACGGACGTCACGCTCGAGCAGACGCCGTTCCAGGTGGACTCGGTCGTCGTGGTCGGCGCGCGGCAGCAGCTGGTGCCTCGAGACGAGGTCTCGACCAAGCAGCGGCTGGACGGTGACTACGTCGCCAAGCTGCCGGCCGACCGGATCAACGACGTGCTGGCACTGCAGCCAGGTGTCGTGGCGAGCCCGAGCGGTGGCCGCATCAACATCCGGGGCGGCCGGTCCGACGAGGCGGCCACGTACATTGACGGCGTGCCGGTCTCGCCGGGCTACCGTGGCAATGCCTTCGTGGGCTCGAACGGTACCGGCGGTATTTCCGTCGGCACCAACGGGTTCGAGCAGGCGTCGGTCACGACGGGCGCATCATCGGCCGAGTTTGGCAACGCGCAGTCGGGTATCATCAACATTGAAACCCGCAACGGCGGCCAGAGCTTTGCCGGCAACCTGCGCTACGAGACGGACGAGGTCTTCGGCAAGACGGCCGGTCCGGGCTTCAACCGCATCGGAGCCAGCGTCAGCGGCCCCGTCCGCGAGAACCTGACCTTCTTCCTCTCGGGCGTGCTCGAGGGGCAGCAGTCGGCGGAAAGCGGCCAGGGCGTCGAGAACTACCCGCTGTTCGTCGAGGCGGGGATCGACACCACGGTCGCGGTGCCCAGCAACTTCGGCCCGAATGCGGACACGTCGTTCGTGGACGTGTCGAACTACGCGATCTACACGGGCAAGTGCGACGCGTTTGACAACAGCACGAACGCGGATATCAAGAACAACTACGGCGCGGACTGCCAGGGCATCCGGATTCCGGTCAGTGCCTCGACGGTCTACCAGCTGGCCGGCAAGATGAACTACACGTTCGGCCAGGGCAGCCGCATCTTCCTGAGCGGGCAGCGGAGCCAGAGCCAGGGCCGGAACTTCAGCTACGGCAACCTGTACAATCCGCAGGCGCTGTTCGGCAACCGGTCCCGCAGCAACAACGTCACGCTGGGCTGGACCCAGAACCTGGCGCGGTCGGCGGAGCGGGCGCTGGCGCTTGACGTCGCCCTGTCCTACCAGACCGACCAGACGATCCTCGCGCCGCTCACGCGGCAGAGCGAGATCGACACCCGCAATCCGTGGGGTGGGTTCATTCTCGGCAGCATGGACTTCCTGTTCAACTTCGACAATTTCCCGATCAATGATGAGCTGATCAACAACTACCGGCTGAACACGCCGGGGTCGCGTCGCTCGCCGTTCGACCTGGAAAATCGCGACCAGTACAACGTCATCGACGTATACCGGAACAATGCGTACGGCCTGACGGGCTTCGCCGAGGGCGGCGGTCCGACCGGCCGGATGTCGCTGTACAATGAAAAGCGCGTGGTCGGCAAGGCCAACCTGGACTGGCAGCTCGACCGGTACAACCGTGTGAAGATCGGCGGCGAATTCACCCGGTACGACATTGCCAGCTACTCACACAGCCTCACCAGCCAGGCCTTCTCGGACATCTTCCACGAGAAGCCGATCCGCTACGACCTCTTCCTTGAGGATCGTCTCGACCTCGGTGACGTGGTCCTGGTCGGCGGCCTGCGGTACGACTACTACGATTCCCGTGCGAGCCGTCCGGCTGACTTCCCGCGGATCTCGTCGGCCCCGGGCTTCGACCCGACGGACCCGACAGCGAACTTCGTGCGGGACCAGAGCCACAACTATGTGAGCCCGCACATCCAGGTCTCCTTCCCGGTGACCGACCGCACGAACTTCCGGCTCTCCTACGCCCACCAGGTGCAGGTACCGGACTTCGGCGTGGTCCTGACCGGTATCAACACGGACCTGGCCATCACCAACACGAACCACGTCTACGGGTCCGACCTGGACTTCGGCAAGACGATCACCTTCGAGTTCGGCATCCGTCACGCGTTCAGCGACGACATGGTGCTCGACCTCTCCGCGTACAACAAGGACAACCTGTCCAACGCGGCCGGCCGGCTCATCTCGAAGTTCGATCCGCTCTTCGGCCGGAACCAGGACATCCGGGTGCTCACCTCCGCGGACTTCGGCAACACCCGCGGTATCGACGTCCGGCTCGACCGCCGGATCGGCCGCTTCTTCAACGGCGTCCTGGCCTACACGTACCAGGATGCGAAGAACACCGGGTCCGACCCGTTCACCTACATCAACTTCGGCTCCCGGATCGTGAACCAGGTCTCGGGTGGCAACCAGCCGCCGCCGCAGGGCATTTTCCCGACTGCGACGAGCCGTCCGCATAACCTCACCGGCTCCTTCGCCCTCACGATTCCTGACGACTTCAAGCAGGGGACCACGCTGGGATCGATCCTGGGGAACGTCGGTATCACGGCGCTCTTCCGGTATTCCAGCGGTGAGGCCTACACGAAGTGCCCGGGTGACGACCTCGGTAACCGCGGCGTCGTCAGCGGGCAGGTCTGCAACCAGAACTTCGTGGGTGACTTCTTCGGCGCCCGTGAGCCGGCATTCAAGCAGCTCGACATGCGCTTCACGAAGGGCTTCGGGCTCGGCGGCGTCGAATTGACCGCCTACCTGGACGCCCGCAACATCCTCAACTTCCGGAATGTTCTCCAGGTCTTCACGACCACGAACGACATCGTGAACGAGGTGGAGCAGGTCCAGCAGTTCAAGTCGGACAGCTCGCTGTTCGCCTCGGAGGCCATCAAGAACGCGGTCTACGGTGGCGACGGCTCCATCGACCTTCGCTTCGGTGGCGCGGTGGCCTCGGGCTGCGGCTCGTGGCAGACCGCGGGCGGTACCCCTGCCTCGCCAAGCTGCGTGTACCTGATCCGGGCGGAACAGCGCTACGGCGACGGTGACCACATCTTCAGCCTGGATGAGCAGAAGGCGGCCTCTGACGCGCTCTACTTCATCGGCCGCGGGACGGACAACTTTACCGGTACCCCGCGGCGGCTGCGCCTCGGCATCGAAGTCAACTTCTAGTACTCACGGGGGGCTGGCCGGTCCGGCAACGGACCGGCTGGCCAACCACACGTTTAAGCACGAGAGAGGATGCCAATGCACTCACTACTTCGTAAGCGAGGCGTGATGCTGGCGGGGCTGCTGGCCCTGGCCCTCGCCGCGGCGCTGCCCCAGGTAGCGTCCGCGTCGCCGGAGCCGGGCGCCAAAAACACCCGCGGGTTCCGCCTGTTTGCCCGAGCTCTCGGGGCGCTCACGATCAACCGCGTCTATTGCGGCCTGACGAGCATCGGCGAGGTCTGCGTTGACTCGAACAACTCGTCCACGATCGGTGGCGGCTTCTGGCCGAAGGGTACGGCCGACCAGTACGTCTTCAACTCCGGCCTGCAGGTGGCCGGCATCATCGGCCCCAACGGCGGTCCGTGGGCCGGCGACACGACTGGCGCGTTCCTCTTCGACCCGAAGGGCACCACGACCCACGGTGATGAAGTCGCGCCGATCTACAACACGACCAACCTGGCCGATGCGGCCTTCATCGGTGACGCGGCCACGAGCGACCCGGTGGCCCTGGCGGCCCGGGTGCCGAGCGGCGACGCGACGGCCGACATCTTCAACCCGCTCCTGCAGGGCCGGACCTCGGCCTCGCAGGGCGACGTCTGGTGGCTCACGTGGGACGGCAACCCGGGCCTGATCGCCGGCCGGCCGCACCCGCTGGGTGTCATGGTGGAACAGCGTGGCATGGGCTGGAACTACCCATCGGGCAATGAAGACATCGTCTACTTCGTCTACACGTTCTACAACGTTACGTCCGCGAATCCGGCGGACTATGCCGCCGTCCGGCCGGGGATGCGGGACATCCTGATCCAGAAGGCCCAGGAGTTCCAGCAGCGGAACAACAGCACCTTCGGCGTGACCCTGCCGAGCGGGGGCTACACCATCACGGACCTGTACGCCAACTTCTCGGCGGACATGGACGTGGGCAGCGCCGGCAACAACTACGCGTCGGTGAACGTGCCGTTTTCCCTGGGCTATACCTACGAGAACGCGTTCTCCCGGGTGGATGGCTGGTCCTTCGACCCGGCCATCTTCTCCAAGCCCTTCTTCTCCGGCGCCGGCTTCGTCGGCGTGAAATACCTGAAGAGCCCGGAGATCAATGGCCAGGAAGTGGGCCTGACGCTGTTCAGCAACACCACGAACGGCGGCGGCTTCTCCGATCCCGGGAACACGACACAGCTGTGGCGCTACGTCTCCGGCAACATCAACACGGCCGCCGGCGACGACGCCTGTAACTTCGACCCGGTCAATACGAAGATCTGCTTCATTCGCGGCAGCGGTCCGTTCGACATGCGCTTCTATCAGTCGTCCGGCCCGCTGACCCTGGGCCCGGGCGAGTTCGGCTCGGTAGTGGTGGCGTACATCTTCGCCGCCCCGGTCCAGACCGGCACCTGCCCCGGCCCGAGCTGTAACGTGCCGCCTGGCAACCCGACGATCATCGCGGGCCTGACCGACCCGGCCATCGTGGCGAACGGGGTCAACCCGATCGACTCGCTGACCGGCTTCCTGAGCGCCACGGACACCAGTGGTAACGGGATCCTGGAGCAGGAAGAGTTTGACGTGGTCCCGGGCTCCCTGCTCGGCAAGGCGCGGGTGGCGCAGGCCGTGTTCGACGGTGGGTTCCTGCTCCCGTTCGCCCCGGAACCGCCAGAGTTCTTCCTGGTGCCGGGCGACAACCAGGTGACGGTGCTGTGGCGCCCCTCGGTCTCCGAGACCACGGGTGACCCGTACTACCAGCTGGCCTCGGATCCGACGAATTCCCTGTATGACCCGAACTACCGCCAGTTCGACGTCGAAGGCTACCGGGTCTACCGGGGCCGGGTGGACGCGCCGAACTCGCTGACCCTGCTCGCGCAGTTCGACTACGGCGGCACGGTCATTTCGGACTACGCGGCCCAGGTGAACCCGACGCCGCTCTGCGCGCCGGAACTGGCCATCACGACCGACTGCCCCACGACGTACGATCCCATCACCCCGGGCGTGCCCCGGACGGCGCACAATGACGTGCCGCTGGTGGGACAGATCGTCCAGGTGAAGCTGGGCGAGCGGACGGCACTGGCCGACGGGACGGCGATCGTCCTGATCGCGGACACGGCGGTGACGGGCAACAACACCGTATATCCGCAGCTGTCGGATAACGGCGTGCCGTTCGTGTACGTGGACCAGACGCCACGGAATAACTTCCGGTATTTCTATTCCGTGACGGCGTTCGACATCAACTCGTTCCAGTCCGGTCCGTCGAATCTCGAGTCGCCGCGCAACACCAAGCCGGTGACCCCGCGGCGGCCGGCGGCGAACTATGAGAACGTCGGCACGATCACCAGCGCCAACATCGAAGGCCGTGGCGTGGTGCTCGACCCGACCCAGCCGCTCCCGACCATCGACCCGACCACGGGGCAGTTCTCCGGGCCGTTCCCGCCGGCGAAGTCGTGGACCATCGGGTTCGGTGACTTCGTGGCCAGCGTGCTGAGCACCTCCGGCAGCTTCTCCGCCACGCTCGACAGCATCGCGCTGGGCTCGCCGTACGGCGGCTCCCCGCACGTGTACTGGTGGACGGCGGCTTCCGGGCCTGATACCTCAACGTTCTCGATCCCGATCACCATGAACCAGGAGATCGGTGTCGTGTCCGGCTCCGCGCAGTTCGGCGCGGTGGCGGTGAACCCGTCCCTCGCGGCCCGGTATGGCGGTGGGCAGGGCTACACGCTCCAGGGCAAGGTCAGCATGAAGCTGAGCGGCCCGGACTACGCCAGTCTCTACGGCCGCGGCTGCGTCAATGGACGTGCCGGCTTCACCACCAACAGCGGGTGCTCCTACAACGGCTCCCGGTGGTTCGACGGCCCCTCGCCGGCGAACAACGAGACCAAGGTTGACCCGATCGAGGGCAACCAGCCCAACTTCTCGGGCAACACCGTCACCAACTTCAACAATGCCGGCGAGCTGTCCGGTGTGGTCACCATCCAGAATACCCAGGCGTACCAGTCGGTGGGTGGCGGTGAGTACCGGCCGGTCGAGGGCATCAAGGCCGGCGCGCACCGTGCGGCGGACTACAACGTCTACTGGGGGAGTGGTGGTGCGATCGACTCGGTGATCGACGTGACCCACAACGTGGTGGTGCCGTTCAGCCCGACGATCGGCGGTACCTGGGGCGTCCTGAACGCGGCGGACGCCGCGACCACGGGATGCTTCGATGGTCGCACGGAATTGACCTCCACGGACCTGGGTTGTGTCGAGCCGGTGCGCTCGCTCGGCACGAGCATCTCCGGCTCGGATACGTATACCCTGAGCCAGACGGTGGTCCCGGGACCGGTTTCCTTCTTCAGTCCGAGCCTCTCGGCGGCGACGTCGAGTCCGGTAGCCACCAACGCGGGCTTCGTTCTCGCGATGCCGGGAGACTGGTTCACCTTTGAACTCGCCGGCGGGCAGGTGCCTGCTGCCGGGACGGTCTGGTCACTCCGGCAGTATGTCGGCGCCATCACCGGTGGTAACGGCGATGCCGGTAACGAAGGTCCGTATACGTACTCCAACCCCGAGGACATCCTTCCCATGACGGCGGTGGGAGCGACGTTGCGGGTGAGTTATGACGTGACGAACCAGATCAACGCGCCGACGGACGCGGACCTGAGCCAGGTCCACACGGTGCCGGATCCGTACTACGTGACGAACGAGTTCGAGCAGACGACGGACACGAAGATCATCAAGTTCGTGAACCTGCCGGACAATGCGATCATCCGGATCTACTCCTCGAGCGGGGTGCTGGTGCGGCTGCTGGAGCACCACGCCGCGGCCTTCGGGGGGGCGGAGACCTGGGACGTGCGGAACCGCAACAACCAGGTGGTCGCCAGCGGGGTGTACTTCTACCACATCGAGAGTGGCAACGCCCGGCGGGTGGGCCGCTTTACGATCGTCAACTTCGCTCAGTAGGCCAGGGACCAAGGGGGGCGGGGCGGCCACGGTGGTGGCCCCGTCCTCCCCATCCAGGAGAGGTGAGATTCAATGCGTGACTTTTCCCTGAAGCGGTGGTTGGTGGTAGGCGCCCTGCTGAGCGGGCTGCCGGCCGTGGGGCTGGCGCAGGACGTCAACCAGGACAACACGCCCTATGGCACGACGGCGGCGGAGTTTCTGCTGCTGGGAGCCGGGGCGCGGGGCACGGCGCTGGGCGGAGCCTATTCGGCGATCGCCAGCGACGTGAGTGCCCTGTACTACAATCCCGCCGGCGCGGCGCTGATGGCGCGGCCGGGGGCGATGCTGGGGACGTATGACTACGTGGCCGGGACCCGGTACACGTGGGGCGGGATTGCGTTCCCGTTCGGCAACGGGGCCCGGACGTTCGGGCTCCAGCTGGGGACGTTCGGGTTCAATGACCAGCCGGTGTACACGGTGGACCAGCCGGAAGGCACGGGGTCGGTGTACTCGGTGAATGAGACGTTCGCGGGCCTGACGTACGCGGAGAACTTCTCGGACCGCTTCAGTGCGGGCATCACGGCGAAGTTCGTCTCGGACAACCTGGGCGATGCGAACGGGTCGGCGTTTGCGGTGGACTTCGGGACGAACTTCCACGCGATGCTGAACAACCACCCGGTGAAGTTCTCGTTCGTGCTGGCGAACCTGGGCACGGACCTGAGCTACAGCGGGGACGCGCTGAACACGGGCTCGGCGCGGGATCCGCTGCCGGGCGAGGACCCGGTGCCGAGCCTGGACCAGCCGGCGCGGCTGCGGACGAAGGGCTTCCCGCTGCCAACGACGTTCCGGGTGGGGCTGGCGTACGACCTCCTGACGGGGGCGTCGAACCGGCTGACGGTGCTGAGTGACTTCAACCAGCCGAACAACAACTCGGCGGGCTTCTCGGCCGGGGCGGAGTGGATGCTGGACCAGCTGGGGGGCAGCGCCTTCGGGGTCGCCCTGCGGGGGAGCTACTCGTACAACCCGGCGAACAACCTGGAGCCGGCCAGCCTGTCGTCGACGGCGCTGCTGGACGAGGAAAACCTCCAGGGCCTGGCGTTCGGCGGCGGGCTGAACTACCAGACGGGCAACTTCCGCCTGGGCGTGGACTACGCCTGGAAGTACATGGGCGTGCTCGGCTCGACCAACTTCTTCAGCTTCAATATCGGCTGGTAACTTTCGAAGCATGGATGCGGCCCGGTCGGGGCAGGATTCCTGTCCGGGCACATCAAGAGGTGGCATGGCAGGATTGACTCTCGCCGCGCTGGCAGCGGCCCTGGCCCTGGCGCCGGCCCCCGTGTCGGCGCAGGCCGACAGTGGTGTGGCGGTGCGGGCGGTACGGTTCTACCGGGCGGACGGCAACCAGACGAAGGTTCGCGCCTTCGTGCAGGTCCCGCTGGACCTGATGCAGCCGACGGTCATGGGGCCTGACGGCATCATGAGTTACCGCATTGCCTTCGTGGTACGGGACTCCAGCGGGCTCAAGCTTCTCGAGGACTCCTGGCCGCAGCAGCATGTGCGGGCCGACCTCCGCGAGCCCGGGGCGTTCACGGTCAACATGATGGAGTTCCACGTGTTGCCCGGGCAGTACGAGCTGGAAGTCACGGTGGAGGATTCGGTCTCGGGCCGAACCAGCCGGGCGGTGCGGCAGATCCGGGGGTATGCAGACGAGCCGCTCGCATCGGACCTGCTGCTGTCGCCGCAGATCCGCGCCGTGACCGGGGACTCGATGCCTTCAGGCTCCGAGTGGCGGGCAGGACAGTTGATGATCACGTCGATTGCCGACCTTCGCCTGACCCCCTTCCACGCGAGCCTGTATTACTTCCTTGAGGCCTACAGTGACACGCCGGCCTCCGGAATGATGAAGGTTTCAGTGCTGGGCACGGACGGAAAGGTGTATCTGGAGCGGCCGCCGCGGCCGGTCCAGCTGGCCGCGGGAGGAGGGATCCTCCTCGGCGATGTGGACCTCGAAGGGTTGCCGGGAGGGCAGTACCGCCTGGATGTAACCCTCGAGATGCCGGAAGACACCGTGATGCGGTCCGCCGGGTTCAGCATGCAGGGGTTGCAGGAGGCAGTGGCCCAGGAGGCGGAGCGTCGCGCGGCCGTGCGGGTGACGGACGAAGGGTTCTTCGCCACCATGGAGGCGGATTCGCTCGACGTGTACGAGGAGCCACTGACGTTTATCGCGCAGAGTGGGGAGCTGAAGCCGTACAGCGGAGATCTGTCTACTGCGGCCAAGCGGAACTTCCTCACCCAGTTCTGGAAGAAGCGCGACCCTGATTCCTCGACCTCGCGGAACGAGGCGCGGGAGCAGTTCTACGCTACCGTCGCCTACGCGAACCAGAAGTTCGGCGAGCCCGGCCGCTCAAACCGCCCGGGATGGAAAACCCCCAGGGGGGAAATCTGGGCCGTTTACGGCAAGCCGGATGAGACGCTGGAGCGGGTCCGGTCGGGTGTTGCCCCGACGTACGAAGTCTGGAGATACACGCGGGGTCGGGACAGGTACTTCGTGTTCGCGGACCGGACGGGGCTCGGCAACTACGTGCTCCTCCAGTCCAACGACCTCCAGTACCGCGGACTGCCGAGCTGGCGGGATGTGCTCGGGGAAGACGCGGTTCGGGACATCGGACAGTTCCTGGGTGTCGACTTCTACACCGGCTACGCGCCGAGCAATTGAGATCCGGACACTGTGGGTCCTCCGGTTCTGGTGTGGGGCCGGATCAGGGTGTACATTCGCGGAAGCTACTCACCATCTCTCAGGAATGAGGTGCACAGTATGAACCGTTTGGTACGTGGTTCGATCCTGGTCGCCGTGGCCGGCGGGATCTGGGCGTGCGGAGGGAATGCCTTCGACACAAACCTGGATACCATCGCCAGCATCAAGGCGACCCCGCAGATCGTCTTCGTGAGCAACGTGGACAGTGAAGCGGTCGTCGTGGAAGCGGTGAACGATCTCGGGAACCAGAACGAGGCCGAATTCACCATCAGCAATAAGACCGCCGGCCTCGTCGTGAACCAGGACACCGGGTACGGCCTTGTGATCGGCGGCGACAACCTCAAGACCCGTGCCCGGTTCTTCGTGAAGGGACAGGACTCCTCCACGTTTGTCTCGGGTTCGTTTGACGTAGATGCGGCAGGCAAGTCGGTCACCGTGGACGTGAATATTGTCCCGTCCAAGATCGTGGCTGCCCTGTCCGCGACGACGCCGACCAACGGGGACACGGTCACGATCACCCTGCCGGCAGGCATAACGTTCACCTCCACGTCGACCGTGACGCTCGCGGGTGGCGTCGCAAGCCCGATTCTCATCGGGGTGTCGGCCGACAGCACGCAGATTACCTTCGTGCCGCCTCCCGGAGTCTCCGGCCCCGTGACCCTGAACGACGTGGTAGTTGGCTACCTGCCCGGGCAGCAGTTCTCGGTGCCGACCTCACTCTCGCTCACGACCGAAGGCTTTGGAAAGCTCGGCGCCACCTATAACACGACCACCCCGACGAGCTCGGATACGGTCGTCCTGACGGTGCCGTCGGGGCTGCGGATCCTCCCGTCCGCCACCGTGAACTTTGCGGCCGACAGTTCCGCGATTCTGGTGGGTATCAGCGCCGACAGCACAATGCTGAGCGTGCTGGTGCCGCCGAACACGGACGCGCCCATCACCATCAACGGTGTCATTGCCACCGGATCACCCCTGTTCGCGTTCAACCTCACGGACTCGACGCGCGTGAAGTCTCCGGTCGTCCCGAATGCACCGGTAACCTTCTCCGCCACGAACCCAGCCGCGGGCGCCACGGTCACGATGACGGCGGACCCCGGTTTCGTGCTCGATCCGGCTTCCGTCAATGTGTCGTTCGGGGGGCTCAACAGCTACATCACGAACGTGTCGACGGACAGCACGACGGTCACGTTCGTTGCGCCGCCGGGATCAGTTGGCCGTCCGACCATTGATGGCGTCGTCGTTGGGCCATTCGTACTGTCCCTCGACGCGACCCAGCTTATCACCGCGGCCGCCTCTCCGTTCCTGAACACGGACGACCCGTTCAACGCCTCGTTCCTTCCGCTCCCGACGTCGGGCAATACCAACGTGACTTATGACGGTGGCGGGTTCGGTGGGGGTACGTTCGCGGCAAACGACTCGCGGTTCTACCGGATCACCGTCCCGGCGAACACCACGTATGACATGACGCTCGAATGGAGCAGTGACGGAGACCTCGGGCTCTACGTCATCGACTCCGGATTCAACAACATTCTCGATTCCGGTGCCGACTCCTTCGGCCACACCGGGGGCGCCAACGGCAACGGCCAACCGGAGACTACGACGGTTGCGCTGACCCCCGGAGATTACCTGCTGGCCGTCATACTCTTCGACCCGAACCCCGGTGTGATCAAACTGACCATGCACGCACAGTAGGTCAGTCGGTAACCCTGTAACAACAGTGCCCCCCGTCGCAGTCGCGGCGGGGGGCACTGCTGTTGCAGGGTTTGCTCCTCCGCACGTCGACCCACTGGTGGCTCGGAGGCGAAGGTCCCGTCCCGGCAGTCAGGGCCCGGGCGGTGTCTCGCGGAACTCCTCCCGAAATTGCCTCTGGTAGAGCCGGGCGTACAGCCCGCCCAGCGCCAGGAGTTCCTCGTGCGTCCCCTCCTCCACGATCCGGCCGTAGTTCATGACCAGCAGCCGGTCGGCCCGCTGCACCGTGCTCAGCCGGTGCGCGATGATGAACGTTGTCCTTCCCACGAGCAGCTTCTCCAGCGCGGCCTCGATCAGCCGCTCGCTCTCGTTGTCCAGGCTGCTCGTGGCCTCGTCCAGTATGAGAACGGCCGGGTCCTTGAGCACAGCCCGCGCGATGGCGACCCGCTGCCGCTGGCCGCCGGAAAGCTTGACACCCCGCTCGCCCACCAGGGTCGCATACCCCTCAGGGAAACGCTCGATGAACTCGTGGGCATGCGCGATCCGCGCGGCCTGCTCCACCTCGTCCGCCGAGGCGTCCGGCCTGGCATAGGCGACGTTCTCTTCGATGGTGCCGCTGAAGAGCGCCGGTTCCTGGGGGACCAGACCGATAGCCCGGCGCAGGTCGGCCAGGCGCAACTGGCGGATGTCGACCCCGTCCAGCAGGATCCGGCCGGCGGTCACGTCCCAGAACCGGGGGAGGAGGGAGACCAGTGTCGTCTTCCCGGCGCCCGAAGGGCCCACGATGGCGACGGTCTCGCCCGCCTCGACCCGAATGGTTATATCCCGGACGGTGGGAGGCGGGATGATTCCGGGCGCCTCCACGCCACCAGGGTACGTGAACGAGACCTGCTCGAATGTGACCCGGCCCCGCACCGGCGAAGGCAGGGCCACAGGTTCCACCGGGTCGGCGATCGCAACCGGGCCCTCGAGGATCTCGAACACCCGCCGCGCGGCCCCGACCGATTCCTGGTATTGACTGAAGAAGGACGCCAGCGACCCGATGGCTGCCGCGATGTAGATCGTGTACAGGAGGAACGCGACCAGCGTCCCTGCCGTCAGCTTCCCGGCCAGCACCAGCAGTCCGCCCTGCCAGAGCACGATCACGACCCCCACGAATGTGGCGAAGGTGATCACGCCGAAGAACACGCCACGGACATGGGCCCGCTTGAGGGCTCGCTCGACAATCGCCGCGACACGATCTCCGTACCGCTGCCGCTCCGCGGGCTCCTGCACGAAGCTCTGGACCGTCCGGATCTGGCTGAACGCCTCGTCCGCCATCGCGGTAGCCGAGGCGACCTGGTCCTGCACCCCGGTGCTGATGGAACGGAGCCGACGGCCGAAGAAGATGGCCGAGAACACCACGAAGGGCACGACCAGAAGCGCCGTGAACGTGAGTCGCGGCTGGAGCAGGGAGAGGAGGACTACCCCCCCACCAGCGAGAGTGCCTGCCGGCTGAATTCGGCAATCTGGTGGCTCATGACGCCCTGGAGCTGCGCCACGTCGGTCGTGAGCCTGCTGGTGAGTTCGCCGGTCCGGCGCTCGGCGAAGAAGCCTGGTGGCATCTCCAGCAGCTTCCCGAACAACTCGCGGCGGAGTCCGGCGACCGCCCGCTCGCCGGTGGCACTCAGCAGGTACGTCTGGGCGTAATTCAGCAGGGCCTGGACGGCGAAGAGCCCGACCAGGCCGAGGGCGATCCGGTCGAGAATCTCACGGCCCCGGTCGAGGAATGCCGCATCCAGCAGCTTGCCCACGATAAGGGGGAAGGCCAGGCCGATCGCCGCGCTGACGACCAGGGCGAGCGCGGCGAGAGCCAGGCTCCAGCGGTACGGGCGCACCCTGGGCCAGAGCCGGCCGAGCTCGGTGGGGGGAGGAACCCGGAAACGGGCCGGCGCGTCAGCCATGCAGGCCCCGGACGGCGGCGGGTCGGTGGCTCAGTTGTGCGTGTGGGTGATGGCCGGCGACGGGGCTGTCGGTTCCATCTTGAGGATCATGACCGGCGTGGGCTGGAAAGGATGGTCCAGCGGGATGGCGCGGTCCACGCCCATCGCCGCGAACAGCAGGAAGAGGTAGGCCAGGGAGTACTTGTACATTTTCCAGGCAGTCGGCGTGACGGACTCTTCGCGGAGCAGCTTCAGGCAGTACCACAGCAGGCGCGCGCCCAGCAGCAGGGCCGCCGCCAGGTAGACCCAGCCCAGCGTGCCCGAGAGCCAGGGCAGCACTGTGAGCGGGATCAGCATCAGGGTGTAGCCCAGCATCTGGATCTTGGTCTGCCGCTCGCCCCTGACGACAGGCATCATGGGAATGCGCGCGTTGGCATACTCCTTCTGCTTGATGAGGGCCAGCGCCCAGAAGTGGGGTGGGGTCCAGTAGAACACGATGGCAAAGAGGTACAGCGCCGGCAGATCCAGGTGCCCGGTGACCGCGGTCCAGCCGACAAGGGGAGGAAAGGCGCCCGCAGCCCCGCCGATGACGATGTTCTGCGGGCTCGAGCGCTTGAGCCACATCGTATAGACCAGGACGTAGAAGAGCAGCCCGCCCAGGGCCAGCCAGGCGGCCAGCGGGTTCACCAGGAAATAGAAAATCCCGAACGCCGCCGCCCCGAGCCCGGTACCGAAGCCCAGCACGAAGCCGGGCGAGAGACGGCCCGAAGGGATGGGCCGGAGTTTCGTCCGGCTCATCCGGGTGTCGATGTCCCGGTCGAACCACATGTTGATGGCGTTGGCGCCCCCCGCCATCAGGTAGCCGCCAATCACCACCCAGAGGACCAGTGCCGCCGAGGGCAGGCCCGCGCCCGTGATAAACATGGGGGCCAGGGTGGTCACCAGCAGCAGAGAGATGATCCGGGGCTTGGTCAGGGAGACCAGGTCGCGGAACAGGCCCTGTCCCGCCACGGCCGGTTCCGTCTCCCGAACTATCTCAGGTGTTTCTTCGGCGCTTGTTCGGAGAATCCGGTATACCAGGAGAACGAGACCCATCCAGACGGCGGTGCCCGCCATGAGGTGCAGGGCGCGGAGCGTAGGGGGCAGCAGGCGCAGGACCATCGCGGCGGCAATGCCGATCTGGGCGGCCGTGAGGGCCACGAGGAGCCACGCTGAGCGCCGAAGTGACCGGAACGCAGGGGCGGGAAGCCTGGATACCCTGGCGGCGAAAACGAGAGCCAGGATGGCGAATGTGAAAGCCAGCATCCGATGGGTCCAGTGGATGCCCGCCAGCTCACTGGCCGGGGGGGCCAGGCTCCCGTTGCAGAGCGGGAAGCCGAGGCAGAGCAGTCCGGCGTTGTAATTGGCGGTCATCGCGCCGAAGAACAGGGTGACCAGCCCCAGCAGGGCCAGGGTCGCCCCGAGTCCGCGGCCGTCGAAGGGGCTTCGGCGGGGGCCGGGGCCGCCCGGAGCGGCGCGCAGTCCAGCGACCATCAGGACGGCGAGCAGGGCCATGGCATTGAGGAGGTGGACCACCACGACGGGGCGTGGCAGGTCCAGCTTGACGATGACCGGCCCGAGCAGGACCTGGACCACGAGCAGCACGCCGGCCAGGAGAGCGGGGCCCCCGAGTGCAGGGGTGCCGCGGTAACGCCAGCCGCCCCACGCCGCGAAGCCGATGACCACGGTACTCAGGAGGGCCGCGACCCACCGGTGTCCCCATTCGATGACCGTCGTGATGTCATCGAAGGGCGGGAACCAGTGGCCGTTGCATTTCGGCCAGTGGTCGCCGCAGCCCATACCTGAGCCGGTGATGCGGACGACGCCCCCGAGCACAATCAGGCCGAAGGCGAGCCAGGCACCGGTCCAGGCGATGCGACGGTAGAGCCGGGTGGAATCTGCGGAGGCCTGCATTACGTCTTGCTCCATGGTGTCCGAATGGCAACATGCCCCGGCCGTGGCAGTGCGGGGCCCGCGCCGCCGTACCTTGTCAACGGATAGTGTCGGCGCCACCTTACGCCGGACCCGGTTCGGGCAGGCGTCTAAGATAATGCCGCTTTCCCTCTTCGTTCAGGGTCAGGCAACAAACTCCCGCTTCCCGAGTGCCCGACCTCCCGACTTCCTGACCTCCTGACCCCGTCCCCCACGAGGATCCGTCCAAAATGAGCGTCGAACTGGAACGAGATGCCTGGGGAGAGCGGCTGCCCCGCAACCTGGGGTTGTGGAGCGCGATCGCTGTCCTGGTGGGTTCGACCATCGGCAGCGGGATTTTCCGCGTTCCTGCGGTGGTGGCGGGCCAGCTTTCCTATTCCGGCCCGGTTCTGCTCGGCTGGGTGCTGGGCGGCCTGATCGCGCTGTTCGGGGCACTGACCTTCGCCGAACTGGCCGCCTCGCTTCCCCGCTCGGGCGGCGTCTTCGCCTACATCCTCGAGGCTTTCGGGCCGTTGCCGGCGTTTCTCTTCGGCTGGAGCGAGATGGCTGTCATCCGGGCCTCGGCGCTTGGGGCGATTGCGACTCTCTTTGCCGAGTACCTGGGATACTTCGCCGACCTGAGCCCGGCGCAGGTGCACTGGTTCGCGGCGGGGGCCGTTGTGGTCGTGGGCCTGTTCAACTATCTGGGGGTCAACTACGCCGCGGTGGTGATGAACCTGATCACCGTCGCCAAGTACGGGGCGCTGGCGGCGCTGGCGGCGCTGGCATTCAGCGTGGGCGACGGGAGTACGGCCCATTTCGCCCCGGCCTTTCCGGCGGGCCTCAATCTCTCGCTCATGGCGACAGCACTTATTCCCATCATGTGGACCTACGACGGCTGGGGGGACCTCTCCTTCATGGGGGGGGAGGTCCGGGACCCCGCGCGGACCCTTCCACTGGCCCTGATCATCGGGACGGCGATGATCGTCCTGGTGTACCTGCTGCTGAACGTCGCCTACATCTACCTGGTCCCCCTTCCCGAGATGGCCCAGTCCCCGCTGATCACCACTACCGCGGCGGAACGGATCCCCCTGCTGGGCTCACGTGGAGCGGCCGTCATCGCCGGGGTGGTCATGGTTTCGGCGTTCGGGGCACTCAATGGCAGCATGATGACCGGTCCCCGGATCTTCTTCGCCATGGCGGACCGGGGGCTCTTCTTCAGGGGAATCGCCCGGGTATCCCCGCGGTTCCAGAGCCCCTCGGTGGCGATCTGGCTCGCGACCACCCTGGGCGTCCTGTACGTTCTCTTCAATAACTTCAAGGAACTTGCCGACAAGTTCATCCTCGGCATCTGGCCCTTCTACGCGCTGGCGGTGGCGGCGGTGTTCGTGCTCCGCCGGACGCGCCCGGACCTGAAAAGGCCTTACAAGACTTGGGGTTACCCGGTCGTGCCGCTGCTCTTCCTCGTGGCCTCCGTGGCCATGGTGGTGAACGCACTGGTGACGGACACACTGAACACCCTCTGGACGCTGGGCATTACAGCCGCCGGAGTGCCGGTCTACTATGGCTGGCGCTTCTGGGAGGCCAGGGTAAAGGCCGGGTAACGCGGGGAAATTCCTGCTTGAACCGGACGGTACCGGAACGTATCTTCGGGCCGATTCCGATGGCCGGCCCGGCCGGCTGTGGCTTCACGGAGTTCTAACCTGATTGCCTGATGCACCAATCGAAAGAAAACGGTATGAGTGTACCACCGGTTCTTCCGGTGTCGTCCCACTGCCGATCCCCTCGGCGGCGCTGTGGGCTTCGTGCTTCCTACCGGGGTGAGGAGAGCCTCATGCAACGCTGGCATCGTCGGTTTGTCCGCATGCTCGCCGGACTGGGCCTGGCTGCCCTGCTTGTCACGCCGCTCCATGCCCAGGGCGTGACTACGGCGGCCGTGCAGGGCGTCGTACGCGACCAGGGCGCTGGCACGCCCATCGAGAACGCGTCGGTCGTCATCACCAACAATTCCACCGGTCAGCACTTCCAGACGACGACCCGGAACAACGGGCGCTATTTCTTCGAGAACGTGCCGGTCGGCGGGCCCTACACCATCGAGGCCCGGGCCATCGGGTTCGAGCCGGGCAGGAAGACGGAACTGCAACTCGCGCTCGGCCAGCGCTACACGGCGGACTTCGCCCTCAGCCAGGCCGTGGTGCAGCTCGATGAGCTCACGATTGCGGGCACGGTAGATCCGCTGATCAACAGCGGACGGACCGGCCCGGGCCAGACCATCTCGGACTCCGCGATCCAGCGTCTCCCGCTGCTGGGCCGCAACTTCACCGACCTCGTGGTCACCTCGCCCCAGGTAACGGCGCCCAATACCGGTGGCGTGTCGATCGGCGGCCAGAACAACCGGTTCAACAACATCCAGATCGACGGCGCGGTCAACAATGACCTCTTCGGACTCGCCGCGAGCGGCGTGCCGGGTGGCCAGGCCAACTCCAAGCCGATTTCGCTGGAGGCGGTTCAGGAGTTCCAGATCCTGACGGCCCCGTATGACGTGCGGCAGGGCAGCTTTGCCGGCGGCCTGGTAAACGCGATCACCAAGTCCGGGACCAACGAGCTCCATGGCTCGGTGTTCGGCTACCTCCAGAGCCAGGCCCTCGTGGGCCGGGATACCGCCAACCTCAAGATCGACGACTTCAACATCAAGCAGTACGGGGGCACGATCGGCGGCCCGATCGTCCGCGACCAGGTCCACTTCTTTCTCTCCGCCGACCTCCAGGAGCGGAGCACGCCGTTCGTGGGCCAGGACCTCGGTGATCCCACCACCGGGTTCAGTGAGGCCCGTGCGGACTCGGTGCGCACGGTGCTCCAGAACGTCTACGGGTTCGACCCGGGCTCGGCCGCGGCCCCGAAGCTGACCAATCCCGACAAGAATTTCTTCGGCAAGGTGACCGCCCAGCTCGGCAACAACAGCCAGCTGGAGGTGTCGCACAACTACGTCAAGGCCTCGGATGACAACCTGATCCGCGACTCGCGTCGCACGGGCTTCCGGGACGGCTACCAGCTGTCCAACAGCGGCTATTCCTTCTCCAGCAAGACCAACAGCACCCGGGCGAAGTGGACCGCGATGTTCGCCAACCGCTTCTCCAACGAGCTGCTGCTGGGTTACTCCACGGTGCGTGACGCCCGCGAACTCCCGAACCGGGTACCGCTCATCTTTGTGGCGGGCGATACGGCCGGCAGCAATATCGCGGCGGGTTCCGACAAGTTCAGCCAGGCGAACTCGCTGGACCAGGACATCCTGGAGATCACCGACAACCTCACGTTCGGGGTCGGGCGTCACCGGGTGACCGTCGGCACCCACAACGAGTTCTTCAAGTTCAACAACGTGTTCTTCCCGGCCTCACTCGGGGTCTGGAGCTTCGACAGCCCGACCGACCTCGCCAACGGCGTGGCGACGCGGTATGAGATTGCGCTGCCCACCGCTGCGCGCCCCGATGGGCCCGTCGCGGATTTCAACGTGAAGCAGCTGGGCGGATACCTCCAGGATCAGTGGCAGCCGACTCCGCAGTGGACGCTGACGCTGGGGCTCCGCATGGACGTCCCGATCATGGACAAGCCGGTGACGAACCCGGCGCTCGTGACCGACCTCGGCATTAACACCGGTGACTTCCCGAGCGGCAACGTGCTCTGGTCGCCCCGCTTCGGCTTCAACTATGACGTGCGCGGCACCGGCGAGACCGTGGTTCGCGGCGGTATCGGTGTCTTCAGCGGCCGGCCCCCCTACGTGTGGATGAGCAACGCCTTCACGAACACGGGCCTGGAGCAGGAGAGCCTGGTCTGCACCGGCGCCGCGGTCCCGACCTTCACGGTGGATCCGGACAACCAGCCGACGAGCTGCGGCGCCGGTGGTGGGCCGCCGGTCGCGGCGACGCCGACCATCAACTACTTCGACAAGGACTTCAAGTTCCAGCAGAACATGAAGATCGCCCTTGGTGTCGACCACCGGCTGCCCTGGGAGATGGTGGGCACGCTGGACTTCCTCTACACGAAGTCCCTGAACCAGTTCTACCTGCAGGACGTCAACATCGTCGAGACCGGCCGCAACGCCGAGGGCCGGATGCTGTACGGCACTTCCAACGGGTCCGGCGGACTTTCCCGCGCGACGGTGACGAACAACTTCCGGCAGGTGATCGAGCACTCCAACAAGAGCAGGGACTTCTCGACCTCCATCACGGCGCAGCTCCAGAAGCGGTTCAGCGACAACCTGGAGTTCTCCGTCGGCTACACGTGGAGCAACACGCGGGACCTGATGTCGCTGACGTCCAGCATCGCCAGCTCCAACCTGGGCTTCGCGGCCCTGGACGGCACGCAGGCGAACCGGATCCGTCGCCGGTCGGTCTTCGATCGCCCGCACAAGATTACGGCGAGCGGCACGGTCACCCTGCCGTTCGACTTCCGCGCCTCCCTGATCTACGTCGGGGTCTCGGGCTCGCCCTTCACCTACATGGTCTCCGGCGACGCCAACGCGGACGGGAACTTCTCGAACGACATCATCTACGTGCCGGGCGGCCCGGGCGACATCACACTCAGCAATCCGGCCGATTACGCCACGCTGGACGCATTCATCAACTCCCAGAAGTGCCTCCGGAGCCAGCGCGGCCACGTCATGGCGCGGAACAGCTGCCGGAACCCGTGGTCGAGCGTCGTAAACGCGCGGTTCTCGAAGTTCGTGAACACGTGGAATGGCCAGTCGATCGAGGTCACGGCTGACATCTTCAACCTGGCCAACCTGATCGACGGCGACTGGGGCCTCCAGCGCCTGACCAGCTCCTTCGAGGGTCAGACCGCCCTCCGGTATACCGGTTATGATGCCGCCAATGGTCGGGGTATCTACAGCCTGTCGCTGCCGAATCTCGACAAGGTCAGCATCAACCCGTCCCGCTGGCGGATGCAGCTGGGCGCGAAGTACACGTTCTAGAACGTCACACCACAAAAGGGCCCCGGGAGTGATCCCGGGGCCCTTTCGTGTACGCAATCGGCAGCCGGCGATCGGCCTGAGTCAGGGCGCGGGTCCCCACCCGACTTGCCGATGTGCCGACTGCTGGTCTGTCACGTCCTCACCCGTGCCAGCAGCACCAGGCCCGCCGTCAGGAACAACGCATTGGGAATCCAGGCGGCCGCGACGGGATTCACCACGCTGCCGGCTCCGGCGGCCTTGGCGATCTGGGCCATCAGGAGGTACGCGACGGTCGTTCCCAGGCTCACGGCGATCCCCATGGCCGTGCCGCTCCGGGGCGCCGTCACGGCAAGCGGAGCGGCGAAGAGGGCGATGATCAGGCAGGCCACGGGCAGGGCCAGCTTGAGCGCCTGCTCCACCCGCAGGTTGTCCACGTTGTTGCCGCTTCGCACCAGGGCCTGGATATAGCGCCCCAGTTCGGCGTACCGCATCTCCTCGGGGCGTTTGGGCTCGATGAGCAGGTCGGCGGGTGCTTCCTGCATCACGCGGAGCCGCATGTGGTCGAAGAGGAAGGTGGCCTGCCGGTCACTCCCGGCCACGATCCGGCTTGCCCCGCCCCAGAGGTTCCACCGGCCGGCGGTGGTATCCCAGGTGGCGCTGTCGGCCGTCACGGCAAGCGCGGGATATTCCAGGCTCTGGCCGGCGCGCTCCAGCACCAGCTGGCGAAGCTGGCGACGGGCCACGTCGAGGGAACCAATGGTATAGACCCATCCCTCCTCCGCCCGATAGACGAAGTTGTAGCGTCCGCTCGTGGAGCGGGTGTCCTTGGATTTCTGGAGCTCGAGGCGGCGGGTCGTGGCGCCGGGCGAGAGCTCGCCCACCATCAGGGCCAGCAGCGAAGCCAACGCGCTGGCGAGAAACAGGGGCCGGACCACCCGGTAAAAGCTCATCCCGCCCGCCTTGGCCGCCGTCAACTCGGAATTCCGGTTGAGCGCGCCGACGGTGAAGACCGTGGCGAAGAGCACCGCCGCCGGCATGACGGTGAACATGTTTTCCGGGATGGAAAAGAAGTACGCGAGCGCAATCTCCCCTGCGGTCATGCCGCGGGAGAGCCACTTGTCCAGGAAGTCCGTCAGATCGATGACGATTGCGACCAGGGGGAAGCCCAGGGCGGTCAGGACGAAGATCCGGGTCCACTGCCCGAGGATGTAGCGGTCGAGCGTCCGCCCGATCATGAGCGCTTCCACCGGCCGATGAGCTTGTCCCACAACTCGCCCAGGTCACCGCCGCGGGTGGAACCCGACTCCCGGTTGACCCGGTACATCCCGTAGAGGCCGAGGAGGAAGAAGATCACGTTCGGCGCCCACATCCCCAGCGCGGGGCTGATGATGTCCCGGTCGCCCAGCGCTTCCCCGCCGATCAGGGCGACGTAATAGATGGAAAAGACGCCAAGGCCGCCGCCGATCACGAGCCCCATCCCGCCCCGCGGGAACCGGAGCGCCATCGGGATCCCGACCAGTACGAACACGATGCAGGCCACGCTGATCGACCATTTCTTGTGCACCTCGACGGCGAAGCGGTCGGCTCCCTTGGCGGCAGCACGGCCCCGCTCAACGGCATTCGCCACCTCGGCCCAGCCGCTGATGGGTACGGCACCGGCCTGGACCGAGTACGGCGGACGGGCGGTGGGTGGTGGCGGCGCGGCCTCGACGATCCGCCCCGTGGTATCCTGGGATCTCCGTGCCTGAAGCTTCGGCGGTGGCCGCAGGAAGGGGCGGTGGCGGCTCGTATCCTGTGTCACCTGCTGTGCCTCAGCCGTCTTGGGTGTCAGGACCCGCAGCCCCTCGGGAAGCACTGTGCAGTAGCCACGCGACGGGCGCACCGTGACCGGGGGCGGGGCAGGCGGGGTCGGCAGGGAGAGAAGGTTGCGCAGGTCGCGGTACGTCATGTAGCGCCGGTCCAGGCGGGCCTGCCGCAGGTCCCGTTGCTCGTTCCGGATGACATCGAGCATCTCGCACGTGCCCATCTCGCGGTCGCCGCGGACGGCATCAGCGCTGTTGCGCTCGAGCAGGTTCGTGACGTTCTTGACTCGGATCTCGTTCTCGTGGAAATCCGTCAGCTGGAAGACGCCGGGCTCCGCGACCTTGAACTCGTGGACCGTTCCGTCGAACAGGCGGAGGCTCAGGTCGGTCCCGTCCGAGGTCATGGCCATCCGGCCGCTGTCGGCGTAGATGATCCGGCGGCCGGTCTGGTTGGCCAGGTCGTACAGGGTGACACCGCGCATCCGTCCCGAGGAAGGGTCGATCCGGGTGGCCCGGATCGATATGCCCTCCTGGCCCAGGTCGTTGATGACCTGTTCCCGGAGCTCGAAGGTGGGCTTCTTCCGGCCGATGTCGAGCAGCAGGCTCCTGAGCTTGGTGTTACTGCGGGGGAGCACCTGGTCGGTGAAGGCGAAGTTCACGGCGCCAACGAGGATGCCTGTCAGCAGCACGGGCGCCACCAGCTGGGGGATACTGATTCCGCTGGCGCGAATGGCCGTTACCTCGTTATCCGCCGCCAGGTGCGTGAACGTGTACAGGACGGCCGTGAGCACGGCCATCGGGAGGGTCATGGCCACGATGAACGGAATGCTGAGCGCGAATACCTCGGCGATCACGGTCCAGGGCAGCCCTTTCCCCACGAGGGCCCCGAAACGCCGAGCGATCTGGTTCAGCAGCATCATGCTGGTGAGCGCCGCCAGGCTGAACAGGAAGGGCGCGACCAGTTGCCGCAGGAGGTAGCGGTCGAGCAGTCGCATCTGGCTAAGTACCTTGGTTGTAAGGGGTTTCAGCCGTCACTATATTCATGAACCCACTCGTCCCCTGACTCTGATTTCGCCTCGACTGCTTCGCGCGAGCCGCTGTCTGGCCGCCCTGTCCTGCCTGGCACTCCTGCCGGCCACGCTTTCCGCCCAGGCGGACAGCGTCGTTCCGCCATGGTTCCAGTTCCGGGTCCAGCCCCTCCGGCTGGTGCGTCCCCCCGTCATCGATGCGCCCTGGTTCGGCGCCCCCAGGATGTTGCCGGCGGCCCGCGCGGCCCTCTGGGACAGCACGCTCGTGGCCACCCTGGACTCGGCTCGGGCCAACCGGGCGCTTACCCTGCGGCTCCAGAGCATATACGGTCGCACCGCGGCGGATGATCGCCGGGATGCCCTGGCGGCGCTCCAGCCACAGCGTCAGGGCTTCCTGGGCCTGTCTCCAAAGTACGCGGACCTCACGATTGACGGTTCGGCCACGCTCGAGCTCCGGACCGACCGGACCCGGAACGAGCGCTGCACGGCCGCCGCCCTGGTCGACCTGTCGTCAGGCTGCCGGGGGGGGTTCACCGCGCCCAGGCTGGACAACCAGTTCAATATTCTCTCCGGCGGGGTGATCGGCCAGCGACTGCACATCAACATCGATTACAGCTCCGAACGGGACTTCACGGGCCGCAACGACATCCAGGTCTACTATCAGGGCCTGGAGGACGAAATCGTCCGCCGGGTCGAGGTTGGCACGGTGACCTTCCGCCCGCCCGCCTCCCGCTTCATCACGGCGGCCATCCCGGCCAACAACTTCGGGGTCAACGCCAGCTTTGAGGTCGGCCCCCTCCAGATCCAGACGATTGCCGCCCAGCAGAAGGGGAGCTCCGTGGCCAACCGGACCTTCACCATCGGCTCGGAGGTCACCCAGCCGCAGGACCGGCTGGTGCGCGACCTCGACTTCGAGGTGGGGCGGTTCTTCTGGGTCATCGATCCGTCAGTGGTCCCCGGCTACCCGTCACTCGATATCCTGAACCTGAACCGGTCGAACGTGCCGGCATCCTCCCGCCCGGTCCAGGTCCAGGTCTACCGCTACCGGGCGGCCACGTCGGGAAGCACGATCAACCCGAATATCGGGGGCATCAACGCCGTGGCCCGGCGCGAGGACAGCAACCAGCAGCAGGTGGCACAATGGGAACTGCTGATCCAGGGTACGGATTATTTCCTGGATGCCTCGGCGCTCTGGTTCGTGCTTTCCTCACGACTGGACCGGAACGACTATCTCGCCGTCAGCTACATCACGGCTGCGGGTGATACCGTAGGCACGTACCCGCTGGTGGCCAACCAGGCCGTATCGGACACACTGGAACTCATCGTCGAGGCGCGACAGACTCCCGACAAACCCACCTTCCGTTACGAGATGCGGCAGATCTACCGGGTCGCCGGCGCCGACCTGGACCGCAACTCCCTTGACGTGGACCTGACGGTCAACCAGACCAAAACGCCGGTTTCGGGCCAGGGCACGTACTTGTCGCTCCTCGGGCTCGCGATTCCCACGGACGACAACATTTTCGACGTGCAGAACCGGCTTTTCCCGCGGATCCAGGATCCGGGCGCGGAGCAGGTGGTGCGGGAGTCGTACATCGTCTTTCCCAGCCTCCAGCCCTTTGCCTCCCCGCAACTGGCACCGCAGGAGCGGTCGGATTCACTGTACCGCACGCCGGAATTCCTGCTGCTCTCCGAGGGCCCGACCGCCAAGTTCCTGCTGCGACTGCAGTATAACGCCGCCAGCACGGGCGACCGCTCCAACCTGGACCTGAATGCCCTCCAGATCCGGGAGGGCAGCGAACAGATCACCGCCGGGGGACGGGTCCTCGAGCGGGGCATCGACTATTCCATCGACTACGACATCGGCCGGGTGACCTTCCTCAACCCGGACCAGCTCTTCGGCGCGGGGAGCACCCAGGTCCAGGCGCGGTTCGAGGAACGCGGAGTGTTCGCCATTGCCCCTACCACCATCCTGGGGGCAAGTACCCGCTATTCCCTCGGGCGGACCGGCGGGGTCAACCTGATCGGGATCTACCAGTTCGAGTCTTCCGCGTACAACCGGCCGCCGCTGGGGTTCGAGCCGTCAGCCACGCTGGTCGGCGGGATCAACACTGACCTCACCTTCCAGCCCAACGGCATTACGCGCCTGCTGGACCGGTGGACCACCGGCGGGGCCACGGCCCCCTCCCGGCTGGACGTGAAGGCGGAATTCGCCTTCACCAAGCCGGACCCGAACCGGGCCGGCGCGGCGTACCTGGAGGAATTCGAGGCCGATGCCGGCGTGCCGGTCGGGCTCAGGGAGAACCAGTGGCAGTTCGGGAGCCGGCCGCAGAGCGCAGCCGGGCTGGACGTGGAGATTCCGTCGTTTGCCGCCGGCTTCGATTCCTCGGCTGCGGTGGCCCTGACCTGGCAGAACTTCATTCCCGACGGCCGGGGTGGCGCCGTGGAAATCCGGCCCCAGGACATCGATACGCTCATCCGGGTGGTGGGCACCGGCACCCAGAACGAGACCGTGATGTACCTGACGCTCCACGCCGACACGGCGGGGGGCGTGGTCCAGTCGAACAACTCCAGCCGGTGGTCCCTCCCGTCCCTGCCGTTCACGCCGCGGTGGCGCTCGATGGTCACCTCGCTGAGCTCGACGGGGCTCGACCTCTCCCGGACGGAGTTCCTCGAATTCTGGGTCTTCCAGCCCTCCACCCGGAGCGCCGATTCCGCCGGGGTCCGGCTGGTGATCGACCTGGGGGGGGTGAACGAGGATGCCCTGGCCATCGCGCCGGACAGTTTCACCGTTTCCGGCGCCGATACCACCTACACCGGCCGGGCCTATGAGGGTGTTGGGAAACTGGATTCCGAACGCGAACCGACCGGCATCTTCAACGCGGCGGTGGACGACATCGGCATTCTGGCCGACCGCCCCGATACCCTCTTCGAGGGCGGACAACCGGTCATCGACCTCCCGCTCTGCGCACGAACGCTGAGCACGACGGTGCCGATCTTTCCCTGGGGTGACCTGAGCGGCCGGTGCAGCAACGGGAACGGCGTGCTGGACACGGAGGACCTGAACGGCGACAACGTGCTGAATGCCAACGGTGCCGCCGAGAACGTGCTCCGGTATGTCGTGAACCTGGCCGACAGCAAGTACTTCGTGCGGGACGGCGTCACTGCCATGGACAACCAGGGACGGATCGCCGGATGGAAACTCTACCGCATCCCCCTCAGCAGCCCGGACGCGACCATCGGTGCCCCGAACCGCCGCCTCATCCAGCACCTCCGCGTCACGGTCGCGGCTCCTCCCGATAACGGCGCCCCGGATGTCGTGGCCCGGTTCGCGCTGGCCCGGCTCAAGTTCCTGGGGACGCCGTGGTACCGCCGCGCGGCGGCCCCGATCGCGGGGCTTGCCGGCGCCACGGGGCAGCCGCAGGGCGAGGTCGCCACGACCGTCATCTCCACCGAGAACCAGGAACTGGGCTACGAACCCCCACCCGGTGTGGTGAACCAGGTCAACCGCAAGGATGGCGGCCGTGATGTCCAGGGTACGCAGATCAACGAGAAGAGCCTCCGGGTCCTGGCCCAGGGGCTGAATGCCGGGGACCGCGCCGAGGCCTTCTTCCGTTTCCCGGCCGGGCCCCAGAGCATGCTCCGCTACCGCACGCTGAGCTTCTGGGTCCGGGGCCGGGGTCCGGGGTGGGACAGCGGGGAACTCGAGGCGTTCCTCAAGCTTGGCGCGGACGCAAGCAACTTCTACCTCTATCGGCAGCAGGCGAGCACCACCACCTGGGAACCGGAAGGGGCTATCGACCTCGAGGTCTGGCGCCGGCTCCGGGCGGACGTCGAGTCCCGATACCTCAAGGGGCAGCCGCCCAACGGGGCGGATTGCCCGGGGTCAGACCCCAATGCCTACGTGGCGTGCGAGGGGAATTATCTCGTTCACATTCTCGATCCCGGCATCAACCCGCCCAACCTGGCCTCCGTGCAGGAGATCTCCACCGGCATCTATCGCGTAAGCGGGACGGCCAGCCCCGCGGATACCGCGGAGCTCTGGGTCGACGATATCCGACTGGAGGAGCCGGTCTCGAAGGTCGGTACCGCTCTCGCGCTCAATACCCGGCTCACGGCGTCCGACGTCGGGGACCTTTCCATTTCCTATGTGCGCCAGGACGGATTCTTCCAGCAGATCGGCACCGACCCCAGTTACCGGACCACCGGTGCGCTCCAGTTGAGCGGTGCCTGGCGGGCCGATCGGTTCCTGCCCACCTCGTGGGGGCTGCAGGTCCCGGTGGCCGCGACATACTCGAGGGATGACGTCAACCCGGAACTGCTCACCCGCACGGACATCCGGGGCGACCAGCTCGACGGCCTCCGGAAGCCCAGGAGCTGGAGCGCGACGTATTCGTTCGGCATCCGGCGGAGCGCCCGGGGCCAGTCCTTCATCATGCGGAACCTGGTGGACCCGCTCGCCTTCAACGCGAGCCTCACCCGCGGGCGGTCCCAGACCGAACTCTCCAGCGCATCCTCGTCCGCGAGCACCTACAACCTGGCCTATCTCAACAACCTGGCCCGGAGCGGGCCGACCCTCCGGCTCGGCGGGCTGGTGGACCTGCTGCCGGCTTTCCTGCGGAACGGCGAATTCGGGAAAGGGCTGCGCGCCAACAAGGTCAGCCTGGTGCCGTCCAATATCCGGCTCACCAGCAACCTGACCCGGAATGAAGGAGACCTGCGCTCCTTCCTCGTGCCGGTTGAGCGTCCCGACGACAACCTGCGGGCCCCGATCCGCTCGCTCGCGCACCTGTGGCGGAACAGCGCGGGGGTCACGTGGCAGCCCGTCGGCATGATGACCATGTCGGCCGACCTCTCCAGCACCCGCGACCTGCGGCAGTATGCCGACTCGACCCCGCTCGGACGCCTGGCGGGGGTGTCGCGACGGTCGCTCCTTGGTGCCGACGTGGGCGTGGAGCGGGATCGCCAGCTCGCGACATCACTCTCGCTGACCCCTCGAATCGCCTCCTGGGTCCGTCCGCGATTCCTGACCACCAGCCAGTTCGTGCTCTCGCGGAGCCTCACCAGCCGCTCGCCCGTGCGCGAATTCGGGGACTCCGCCGGCGCATTCATCCTGCCGCAGACCCTGAACGGCGCACGTAGCCGGGAAATCGGGGCGTCCATTGACGTGGGGCTCGGCCTGGCCCGGGTGTTCGGGGACTCGAGTTTCGCCGCGAGACTCACCCGGCGCTTCCGTCCGTTCGACTGGAGCAACCGGCTGTCACGGTCCTCGACGTTCGACCTGGCCGCTTTCGATCCCGGACTCGGATACCAGCTGGGCCTGGGGGGGCGGGAGGAGTTCCTGAAACAGGAGGGCAGCTCCGCGCTGAGCGTGAACGAAACCCGGACGACCACGTTCCAGACCGGGGCGGACCTGCCGCTCGGAGTGTCCTTCACGACCAGCTACAGCCGGATCAATTCCACCCGCCTCCAGTTGATCGGGAATGCCTACCTCCCGACCCTGTCCCTGCAGCGCGAGTGGCCGGTGGGCACCCTGCGGTTCACGCAGAGCCTGCGGAACGGCCCGCTCTCGCTGGTGGGGCTCGGCATGGGGTTCCGGAAGCGGGTGGGGAGTACGACACAGCTCGCCTCCGCCGGCAGTAATGCCCGGACGGCGACGACCTCCTCCACGGTCACTCCCGACCTTCGGCTCGGCTTCCGCAACGGAGTGGTCCTGTCCGTCTCCTACAATGCGGTCAACCAGGAGACGGAGAACAACGGCAACCTGACCCAGCTGGAGCAGGACGACATCACCGCGACAGCCAATTACATTTTCCGGCTGCCGAGCAGCGTCAGCCGGTTGCGTAAACAGGTGCGGGCCTCGCTCACGGCCGTCTCACGGACATCGGTCAACTGCCTGCAGCGGCGTGATGATGAAGGCTGCCTCACGATTTCCGACACCCGGGGCCGGGAGTTGCGCGGCAGCCTGAACGCGGACATCAGCAAGATCATGACGGGCGGCCTGAACTTCGGCTACTCGCTGAACGACGCCCGGCACCTGAACCGCCGGATCTCGACGATTTTCCTGAGTATCACGGCGCAGATATTCTTCTATTCGGCCGACTACCGGTAGCGATACGGTGGTCACGCGAGGTGGCATGCCCGTTCGACGACTCGTGACCCTCGCCCTGGCGCTGGTCCTCGCCTCCTGCGGAGACGCCATCCCGCAGCATGAGTTCGACGGCGCGGGGGCGATGGAATACGCCCGGGCCCAGATGGCCTTCGGACCGAGGATTCCCGGGACGGCCGGCCACGTGCGGATGCAGGAGTGGCTCGACTCCCTGCTGCGGACGCGGGCGGATACCGTCGTCGTCCAGGCCTGGGACCATGTCACCCGCCAGGGTGATACTCTGCGCCTCAAGAACTTCATCGCCCGCTTTAATCCGGCCGCGGAGAAGCGGGTGCTCTATCTCGCCCACTACGACACCCGCCCCACGGCGGATGGCCCGAACTCGAAGGACTCCTCCCTCGCGGTGCCGGGTGCCAACGACGGCGCCTCCGGGGTCGCGATCCTGCTCGGGGTCGCCGACGTCCTGAAGGCGAAGCCGACAGGCATCGGGGTCGACCTGCTGTTCGTGGACGGGGAGGACTACGGCGAGTTTCCCGGCCCCGATGTTCTCATCGGCTCGAAGTACTACGCGCAGCATCTCCCGGGGAATCAGAAGCCTGCGTTCGCGATCCTCTGGGACATGGTGGGCGACAAGGATCTCCAGATCCACGCCGAGAGCTACTCGGTTATCGCGGCCCCCGAGGTCGTGGACCGGGTGACCGGCGCGGCCCGGGCCCTTGGATACGGACAGTACTTCCTGGCCGACCCGAAGTATCCCATCACGGATGACCACATCTCCCTGCAGGAGGTGGGGATCAGCGCGATTGACGTCCTCGATTTTGACTATCCGTACTGGCACACGAAGGACGACACGATTGATAAGCTGAGCGGGGAGAGCCTGGCGAAGGTCGGCGACGTAGCGATGTACATCCTCCGGAAGGCGGCCGCCGGGGGCTGACCCCGGAGGAAGGTCCTGCCGTTTCCGGCCCCCGCCCGCATGTTCGCGTGGCGGGGGCCTTTGCGTTCCGGGTCCAGATTGGTCCCATGAAAGCCTCCGAGCGGCGGATGATCCTCCTGTTGCTGGCCCTCGCAGCAGCCGGCCAGGGGGTCCGGCTCTGGGTCGACCGGCCCGGAAGCCCGCCGGGAGACCTGCAGTTGCTTTCCGCCACCCCGGCGCATTCTGCGGCAGCCCAGGCCGCTCTGATCCATGAGACCTTCCGGCCGCTGGCCCCCGGCGAACTGGTGGACGTGGACCGCGCCCCGGACCGGGAACTGGCCCGGCTGCCACGGGTCAGCCTCGCCCTGGCCCGGCGTATCGTGGCCGACCGGCAGGCCAATGGGCCCTTCAGGGCCCTGGAGGGGCTTGATCGCGTACCGGGAATCGGTCCCCGCACCCTGGAGCGCCTCAGGCCCCATGTCACGTTCTCCGGCCTTTCCGGTCGCCTCCTGGCCGGGGTGGCCGATTCGTTGCTCCATCTGTTGTCTGACAGCCTGGTCCGGATAAACCTGGCGGGTGCGCGGGAGCTCCGGGCCCTGCCCGGAATCGGGCCGGCCCGGGCGAAGGCCATCCTGGCCTGGCGGGGGCGGCATGGATTTTTCACAGAAGCAAGTGACTTGGCGGAAGTCCCAGGCGTAAGTGCAAACCTGATAAAGACTTTCGAATATCGGCTGGATTTCACCACCCCGTAGGGCGACCCGGGCTTTTGCCGAGGTCCTGCCGGAACGTGCAAATCCTTGAACTGGGTTTCCAGCAGAGTGGCGATGGCAACCATGGCGGCAGCAGCCGGGGTCGACCGGCTTGGCGACATCCTGATCCGGGAAGGTCTGATCACCCGGGAGCAGCTTGCTCAGGCGCTGCAGGAGCAGCGCTCGTCGGGGCATCGCCTGGGCTATACGCTGGTCAAGCTCGGTTTCGTGTCCGAGGTTGACATTACCAAGCTCCTGGCCCGCCAGTACCGCATGCCGGCCGTCGATCTCTCGCGGTTCGAGGTCGACCCGAAGATCATCAAGCTCATCCCGCCCGATTTCGCCGTCCGCCACACCGTCCTGCCGCTCAAGCGCGAGGGGCGGACGCTGACCATCGCGATGGCCGAGCCGTCCAACACCGGGCTGATCGAGGACCTGAAGTTCATTACGCGCTATGACCTGTTTCCCGTCATCGCCGGTGAATACACCCTCAAGACCCTGATCGAGAAGCACTACGAATCGGGCGACCTCGAGCTCCAGTCCCTCCTCAAGGACATGGAGGGGATGGACGAGGACGTCGAAATTCTCGAGGAACACGAGGAAGAGGGTCCGACCCAGGCGCAGATCGACGACGCGCCGGTGGTCAAGCTGATCAACGGCCTGCTCACGGATGCCGTGAAGCGCGGCGCGAGCGATATCCACATCGAGCCCTTTGAGCACGAACTGCGGGTGCGATACCGCATCGACGGCGCCCTGCTCGAGGTCATGAAGCCGCCCATCAAGATGAAGGCCGCCCTCACCTCGCGGGTGAAGATTCTCTCGAACCTGAACATTGCCGAGCGACGCGTGCCGCAGGACGGCCGCCTCAAGCTCAAGATGGGCCGCCGGGTGATCGATTTCCGTGTCTCCACCCTGCCGGTGCTGTTCGGTGAGAAGATCGTCATGCGTATCCTTGACAAGGGAAACCTGACGCTCGACCTCAGCAAGTTCGGCTTCGAGCCCAAGGCCGAGGCGGACCTCATGCGGGCCATCCTGAACCCGTACGGCATGGTGCTGGTCACCGGCCCGACGGGTTCCGGCAAGACGACGACGCTCTACTCCGCCCTGTCCCGGATCAACACGACCGAGGTCAACATCATGACGGCGGAGGACCCGGTCGAGTACAACCTGATGGGCATCAATCAGGTGCTCGTCCGGAACGAAATCGGCCTGACCTTCGCCGCGGCCCTGAAGGCATTCCTCCGGCAGGACCCGAACATCATCATGATTGGCGAAATCCGGGACCTGGAAACCGGCGGCATCGCCATCAAGGCTGCCCTCACGGGTCACCTGGTGCTGTCCACGCTGCATACCAATGACGCGCCGAGCACCATCACCCGTATGATCGACATGGGCATCGAGTCGTTCAACGTGGCAAGCGCCGTGAACCTCGTCGTGGCCCAGCGGCTGGTGCGCCGGATCTGCAAGAACTGCAAGGAGCCGGCGACCTACACCGATGAAGAACTGAAGCCCCTGGGCTTCTCGATGGAGGAGGCGCACGCGATCCCCTTCATGAAGGGGACCGGGTGCGACACCTGCAGCGGGACCGGATACAAGGGGCGGGCCGGCCTCTATGAAGTCATGGACATGAGTCCCGAACTGCGCCGGATGGTCCTCCGCGCCGCATCAGTAGCCGACATACGGGACCAGGCTGTCGCCGAGGGCATGCTGACGCTCCGGATGGACGGCATCGTGAAGATCCGAAACGGCGTGACCACCCTCGAGGAAGTAATTAAGGAGACGGCTGGATGACGTTCAACCTGCGAGCCCTGCTGGAGGAGATGATCCAGAAAGATGCGTCAGACCTGCACGTGACGGCCGGGGAGCGGCCGAAGCTGCGGATTGACGGCGAGATCGTCAACGCCTCCGCGTCGGACATCATGACGCCCAAGGACACGCTGTCCCTGGCCTACTCCGTCCTGACCGAAAACCAGAAGAAGCGGTTCGAGCAGGATGACGAGCTCGACTTCTCCTTCGGCATCCAGAACCTGGCCCGCTTCCGCGGCAACGTCTTCAAGCAGCGCGGGTGCGTGGCGATGGTGATCCGGATGATCCCCTTTACGGTGAAGACCTTCCAGGACCTGGGCCTGCCGGCGGTCGTGGCGAAGCTGGCCGAGCGTCCCCGTGGGCTGGTGCTGGTGACGGGCCCGACGGGCTCGGGCAAGTCCACCACGCTCGCCGCGATCATCGACAAGATCAACAAGGAACGCCAGGGCCACATCATCACGGTGGAAGACCCGATCGAGTTCATCCACCGCCACCACAAGTGCATCGTCAACCAGCGCGAAGTGGGCACGGACACCAAGTCCTTCGCCAACGCGCTGAAGTATGCGCTGCGCGAGGACCCGGACGTGATCCTGGTCGGCGAGATGCGGGACCTGGAGACCATCCAGGCGACGCTGACCATCGCCGAAACCGGCCACCTGGCCCTGGCGACCCTGCACACCAACTCCGCGGCCGAGTCGATCAACCGTATCATCGACGTCTTCCCGTCCAACCAGCAGCCGCAGGTGCGGGCTCAGCTCGCCTTCGTGCTCGAGGGCGTGGTGACCCAGACCCTGCTGCAGAAGGCCATGGGCCGGGGCCGGGTCATGGCGGCCGAAATCATGGTCGCGACGCAGGCGATTCGTGCCCTGATCCGCGACGACAAGATCCACCAGATCTATACCTCGATGCAGGCCGGCAAGAAGCACGGCATGCAGACGATGAACGATGCCCTGTACCAGCTGTACGTCAGCCGGGAAGTGACGCTCGAGGAATGTCTCCGCGTCTCCGGCGACCCGAACGAGCTGCTCCGCATGACGGGGGAGACCCCGCTCGAGGAGAAGGAGTTCGGGACGATGGAGAAGGCCTCACGCGCCACCGCGCGCCGCTAGCCGAGGGATTGTCGCATGCCGATTTTCGAGTATACCGCCCGGAACCAGTCCACGGGCCAGATCATGAAGGGGCAGCAGGAAGCGCCCAATCGTGAAGAGATTACGAAGTACCTCCGGAAGAACCGGATGGCAGTGGTCAGCATCCGCGAGAAGCCGAAGGAGATCAAGCTGAGCCTGGGTGGCGGCATCAAGACCCGGGACATCGTGATCTTCACCCGGCAGTTCGCCACGATGATCAACGCCGGCCTTCCCCTGGTCCAGTCGCTGGACATCCTGGCCCAGCAGACCGAGAACAAGGTCCTGAAGACCGTGGTCCGCGCCGTGGTGTATGACGTGGAAAGCGGCAACACCCTGGCCGACGCCTTCCGCAAGCACCCGAAGGCCTTCTCGGACCTGTTCGTGAACATGGTGGCCGCCGGTGAGGCCGGCGGTATCCTGGACACCATCCTCCTGCGCCTCGCCACCTTCCTCGAGAAGAGCGACGCGCTGATCCGGAAGGTCAAGAGCGCCATGATCTACCCTGGCGTCATCTTCTCAGTGGCCGGCGTCGCGGTCGCTGTGCTGCTGATCTTCGTGATCCCGACGTTCCAGAACATGTTCGCCTCGGTGAACCTGGAACTGCCGCTGCCCACCCGGATCGTGATCGGAGCCTCGCAGTTCCTGATCAACTACTGGTGGGCGCTGATCGGTATCACGGGACTGTCGGTCTTCGCCATCCGGCAATACTACCAGACCGACACCGGCAAGAAGCGGATCGACCAGATGCTGCTGAACGCACCCGTCCTGGGCGACCTGCTCCGGAAGTCGGCCGTCAGCCGCTTCACCCGGACGCTCGGCACCCTGATCAGCTCGGGCGTCAGCATCCTGGACGGCCTCGAGATCACCGCCAAGACGTCGGGCAACCGCGTCATTCACGACGCAGTCATGGATTCCCGCCAGTCGATCGCCGGCGGTGAGACCATCGCGGCCCCGCTCGAGCGGTCCAACGTCTTCCCGCCCATGGTGATCAGCATGATCGCCGTCGGCGAGCAGACCGGCGGCCTGGACGAGATGCTCTCGAAGATTGCCGACTTCTATGACGATGAGGTGGACGTCGCGGTCGGGGCGCTGCTCTCCCTCATGGAGCCGGTCATGATCGTGGTGCTCGGCGTGATCGTCGGCGGCATGGTCGTCGCCATGTACCTTCCGATCTTCGACATGGTGAA
>CAWGSK010000029.1:0-28942 GCA_963825055.1 uncultured Gemmatimonadales bacterium | reverse complement strand
CCGCTGGCCAGCAGGATGTTTCCGGGCTTGATGTCGCGGTGAATGACCCCGACCTCGTGCGCATGCGCGAGGCCTTCCGCCACCTGCCGCGCTAGCGTGATCGCCTCGGCCACCGACGGCGGTGGTTCGCGGCGCATCCGGTCGCTCAGCGTGCCATGCTCGACCCACGGCATGACGTAGTAGATATGTCCCCCCGCCTCGCCGGAGTCGTGCAGCGGGAGGATGTTGTGATGGTTCAGCCGGGCCGCGAAGGCGATCTCGCGGAGAAATCGCTCCCGGCCGAGGAGGATGGCCAGGTCGTGCCGGAGAACCTTGATGGCGACCGGTCTGTCATGCTTCAGGTCACGCGCGAGCCAGACCGTAGCCATCCCTCCGCGGCCAATTTCCCGCTCCAGGCGGTACTGGCCGGCCAGTTCGGCGCGGAAGGCGTCGAGGTCGTCATGCGGAGCAGTGTGGCCCGGTCCGGGCATGGTGTATCATGGGGAAGCGGGCCGGGTGCCGCAAGCGGCTGCACCCCGCGGGACGGAAACTCCGCCCGGTGCGCCACTTAGCCTCCTCCCTTACATTAGAGCCGCAGACCGTCACCATGGACATTCTCACCCAACTCCAGAGCGCCCTGGCGGGGCGTTACGCTGTCGAGCGCGAGCTTGGGCAGGGAGGAATGGCCACGGTCTATCTCGCCACCGACGAGCGGCACGGGCGCCAGGTGGCGATCAAGGTCCTGAAGCCGGAACTGGCCTCCGCGCTCGGGCCCGACCGGTTCCTCCGCGAGATCCGGCTCGCCGCAGGGCTCCAGCATCCCCACATCCTCGCGGTGTACGACTCGGGCGACGCGGACGGCCTGCTCTACTACGTCATGCCGTTCGTGGAAGGCGAGTCGCTCCGTGACCGGCTCGACCGCGAGCAGCAACTCCCGATCCACGACGCGGTCATCCTCGCGCGCGAGGTGGCCGACGCGCTCGCCTTTGCGCACAGCCACGGCGTGGTCCACCGGGACATCAAGCCCGAGAACATCCTGATCTCCGGCGGGCACGCCGTGGTGGCCGACTTCGGTATCGCCCGCGCCGTGAGCGCGGCCGGCGAGGAAAAGCTGACCCAGACGGGGATGAGCATCGGGACGCCCACGTACATGAGTCCCGAGCAGGCGATGGGCGACGAATCCGTGGACGGCCGGAGCGACATCTACAGCCTGGGCTGCGTCATCTACGAGATGCTCTGCGGCCAGCCACCGTTCCTGGGCCCCAACCCGATGGCGATCCTGGCCAGGCACTCGATGGAAGCCGTGCCGAGCCTCAGCATCGTCCGGAACACCATCCCTCCCGAACTGGAAGACATCGTCTACCGGGCGCTCGCCAAGGTGCCGGCCGACCGGTACCAGACCGCCAAGCAGCTCGCAACGGCCCTTTCGGTACCGCTGGAAGCCACGACCGGCGCCCACCCGCGCGCGACGACCGGCATGCGGGCGCGGCGGCGCCCGTCCCGCTTCCGGCGGGCCTGGCTGGGCCTGCTGCTGATCCCGGCGGCGGCCGCCGCCTGGTACGTGATGCATGCGCTCGGCGGTGGGGGAGGCAACGCCCCGTCCGGGCGCGACCCGAACAACATCGCGGTGCTTTACTTCGAGGACAAAACCGGCGGTGACCTGCAGCACGTGGCCGAGGGTTTCACCGAAGCGCTCATCCACGAGTTGAGCGACGTGCCGGCGCTGCACGTCATCTCCGCCAACGGGGTCCGCCCCTACCAGGGCACCAGGGTCAGCCCGGACAGCATCGCCCGCGCCCTCGACGTGGGTACGCTGGTGTCCGGGACGGTGAACGGCACGGACTCGACGATCACGCTCGACGTCTCCCTCATCAACGCCGGCACGGGAAAGGAGATTTCCCATACCAGGCTGGAACAGCCGCGCCGCGACATCGCGGCCCTGCAGGACAGCCTTTCCGGGCAGCTCTCCGTCTTCCTGCGCAAGCGCCTCGGCCCCGAGGTCGACCTGCGGGAACGCCGGACCCGGACCCGAAGCGCCGAAGCCTGGGAGACGCTGCAGCGGGCCGACGCCGAGTCGCGGGACGCCGATACGCTCCTGGCCTCGGGCGATGCAGCGGCTGCGGCGGCCGCCTTCGACCGCGCGGATTCGATGATGGCCGCGGCGGGTGAACGCGACTCCCGGTGGTCCGCCCCGGCGGTGCACCGGGCCTGGCTCGCCTATCGACGCTCGCGCATTGCGCTGGGCCGGAACCCGGACATGGTCGATACCTGGATCGGCCGCGGCACCGAATACGCGAATCATGCGCTCGCGATCGACCGGGACGATCCCGATGCGCTGGAGGCGCGCGGGACGCTCCGGTACTGGCGCTGGCTCCTCAACCTGGAGCCCGACACGCGGGCCGCGCGCCAGCTGCATCTGGATGCCGAGGCGGACCTGCGCGCCGCCATCACGGCGAACCCGAACCAGGCCCAGGCCCTGAGCACCCTCAGCCACCTGCTCCTCGGGCAGTCGAAGAACGCCGAGGGCAAAGTGATGGCCCAGCGGGCCTACGAGGCGGACCCGTACCTGAGCAATGCCGACCAGGTGCTCTGGCGGCTCTTCCAGGCCTCGTTCGACCTGAACGACGCCGGCCAGGCCCGCCACTGGTGCGAGGTGGGGGGGCAGCGGTTCCCCGAGAACCCCAGGTTTACCGGCTGCAGAATCCAGGTACTGGCCCTGAAGGCCAGCCCGGCCGACATCCCGGGTGCGCGACAGATGCTCGATCGGTATGTAGCCCTGACGCCGCCGTCCCAGCAGGAGATGGCCCGGCACCTGGGCGGAATGTTCCTGGCCATGGGGTTCGCCCGTGCCGGCATGGCGGACAGCGCTCGCGCCGCCGCCCTGCGCTCCAGGGCCACAGCTGAGGTCGATCCCACCCGCGATCTCGCCCTCTACGAGTCCATCGTACGGGCGATGATCGGCGACCGGGACGAAGCCTTCCGGCAACTCAGCATCTACATCGCCTCCAATCCCCGCGTCAGGGAGCTGCTGGCGGATGACCAGTCATGGTACTTCGACAGCCTCCGGAAGGATCCGCGCTACCAGACCCTGGTGGGCACCAGGGGGTAAACCCGGCCCCGGTTGTGCACCCGATGCCACGACTGGGGCGCCGGGACCATATACAGTCGGGGCGGAACTTCTTTTCCTGAACCTCCAAGTCGTTATTTCACAACACGATGGATCGCCCGGTGCGTGTCGGTGTTTCGAGGCATGCATTTTCCAGCATTTTCACCTGATCCTTCATCCGTTGTCCCCCTGCATCAGGTAATAAGGAGTTCCCATGAAGTTTCGTTACGCCCTCCCGGTGGCGCTATTGCTGGCCGTGGTTTCCTGTCAGGATGGTCCCGACCAGTCCCTTGGCGCGCCGAACCCCGAGTTTGTCGGCGGAGTCGCCTGCAGCATCAACGGCGCCAAGTCCGCCGCCAAGACCTACTTCACGGGGGCTGACCAGGCTCGTGCCCTCGGCCTGATCGAGCAATTGCAGCAGCAGATGAACGGGAGTCCCGCGGTCGCCCGTGACCTGGGCTTCGACGTTCTTGCGCTGATTGCCGAGGCCAACAATGCGGGCCGGGCCGCCGGGAAGCCGAAGGACGGCTCGACCCTGGCCAACGCCGTCGTGGCTTGCACGGACCTCAACGAGGGATATCCGGATCCGCTGGGCGACGCGCTCCGCAACGGGGCCTTCGAGGTCCGGGGTGGCCCGAATGACCCGACGTCGAACATCGTGTCGAAGGACGGCTTCTCCGGCCTGGGCCTGAACGGCGACGCGACCTGGCTCGGTATCTTCGGACGCCGGACGCTTATCTGGGGGACTCCGGCGCCGCGGCTCACCTTCCAGGAGGTCCTGGTGGACATACCGTTCATCTGGTCCACCCTTCCGGCCAGTCCGCAGGTGCCGAAAGGCCTGATCGTCGGCTTCTGCGTGCCGAATCCCGGCAATCTCCGGGTGGCGGAACAGTCCGCGAACGCGCCGGAGGTGATCCTGAACCTGGCGGATCCGAGCTTCTTCCTGCCGTGTCCGAACTTGATTGCCGGCCGTGAGCCCGCGACCATGTTCGGCCGGGTCCTGGCCTGGGCGGGTCAGGCGCTCCTTCCCGCGCCGCTCCACGCGGCCGCCCGGCTCGGCCCGGTGGGTGGATCCACGACCGGGTTCAGCGGATTCGGAGCCGTGGATGCCCAGGCGATCAACCTGTCCTTCACGCAGCAGCCGACCGCGAGCACCGTCCGGCAGCCGTTCGTGCCGCCGGTGCAGCTGATTGCCGTTGGCAACGGTGGAACGCCCCTGCCGCAGGTGACCGTCAAGATGAGCCTGGTGACACTCCAGGGGAACGGGATCCTCGATGGCCAGAACAGCGTCGTGACGGTGCAGGACGGACTGGCCACGTTCGACCGGCTCTTCCTGACCGCTCCCGGTACCTACCAGCTGGTGGCGACGGCGTCGTTGTCGGGCTTCCCGTCGGTGCAGGTGACGTCGAGTACGTTTACGGTGCAGTAGGAACTGCCGGCAATCGGCAGTCGGCAGTGAGAGGACGGCCCCCATGTGGGGGCCGTTTTCGTTTGTGATCAGGCGAGGGCGGAGCGGGAGGGCGGTGGAACAGCTGCAGAGGGCACTGGCTGGTGACTGGTGATAGTGATTAATGATCAGTGATTCAAGGCAGAATCCTGCACTGAAGCACTACTCACTACTCACTACTCACTACTCTCTGTAGTCCTTCTCCCCCTCCGGCCTGTTCTGCAGGACTTCCTCAATCCGCTCCACCACCTCTGGCGTCAGGGCAGGGACGAGGCTCAGCGCGGCCATGTTCTCGTCGACCTGGTCCGGGTGTGACGCGCCGGTGATGGTGGTGCTGACGTGGGGATTGAGCAGGGTCCACGCGATGGCGAGCTGGGCGAGCGTGGCGCCCAGATCCTGCGCGATGGGCGCGAGGCGGCGCACCTTCTCGATCCGGTCCTGTCCTTCCTCACTTTCCAGCCGGTCCCGCAGCATGCCGTACCCCTCGAGTGACAGGCGGCTGCCCTCGGGGATGCCGTCGTTGTATTTCCCGGTCAACAGGCCGCTCGAGAGCGGACTCCAGACCGTGAGGCCGAGTCCGACGTCACGGTAGAGCCGGGCAAAATCACGCTCCACTTTGTCCCGGACGAACATGTTGTACTGGGGCTGCTCCATGGTGGGGGGCACGAGGTGTTCCTGCCGCGCGACCGCGTGGGCCACGCGGATCTGTTCCGCCGTCCACTGGCTCGTGCCCCAGTAGAACGCCTTGCCCTGGTCAACCAGCCAGGACATTGCGCGAACCGTCTCTTCAATGGGCGTCTCGGGATCCGGTCGGTGGCAGAAGAGCAGGTCCACATAGTCCATGCCCAGGCGGTCGAGGGAGGCCATGGTTCCCTCGATGAGGTGCTTGCGGCTCAGGCCCTGGTCATTCGGGCCGCTGCCGCCCCAGAACATCTTGGTGGAAATGATCAGGTCGGAGCGCTTCCAGCCCGCCTTGCGGATGAGGCGCCCCATGACTTCCTCGGCACGGCCGCCCGCGTAGGCTTCCGCGTTATCGAAGAAGTTCACGCCGTGGTCCCGCGCCCGGGTAAGACAGGCCAGGGCCATGTCCTCGTCGACCTGGTCCCCGAGGGTGACCCACGCCCCGAAGGACAGCGCCGAGATCCGGAGTCCGGCGCTGCCGAGGCGACGGTATTCCATGGGGTCTCCTGGGTGATCAGCGACGGGCGGCGGCGAGGCTGTCCATCAGCATTCTCGCCACCTTGCCCGCCGACTGCGGGTTCTGACCGGTGATGAGGTTGCCGTCCGCCACGGCGGTCTCCGTGAACGGTTCGCCGCGGTTCACTTCCGCCCCGAGTGCCTCGAGCCGCTCGTCCAGGAAGAAAGGTACCTTGTCTTCCAGCCCCACCTTCTTCTCTTCCGCCCGGGTGAAGGCGCTCACCGTCCGCCCCCGGACCACCGGCTCGCCCTCGTCGGTGGTGGCGGAAACGAGACCGGCCGGCCCGTGGCAGACCGCCGCCACCGGCCTGCCCTCGGCGAGCATGCGGCTCACGCCGCGGGCCAGCGCCTCGCTGCCGGGCATGTCCCACATGGTGCCATGTCCGCCCGGGAGAAAGATGGCATCGTACCGGCCGAAGTCCACCTGGTCCACTGCCACCGTCTCTGACAGCAGGGCCTGGGCCTTGACGTCGGCGGCATAGCGGGCGTTGGGCGCGTCCTGGCAGGCATCGTCGGTGGTGCTCCTGGGATCGAGCGGGACCTGACCGCCTCCCACGGAGACCACATCCACCTTGAGCCCGCCATCCAGCAGCGCGTAATACGGCTCGGTGAATTCGCTGAGCCACAGTCCCGTCGGTTCATCACTGCCGCCCATGGTGGCGCTCGACGTCAGTACCATCAGGATCCTCGGGGTGGTCATCGTTCCTCCTCATGCGGGAAACCGTTGCGGATATCAACTATGGTCCCGGGGGCGGGAATGCGCCGTGATGCGAGTTACCCGGGGCCCTCTTGCCGCCGGTTTCCGGGGGAGGTAACGTGCCGGATAGCGCCCGTCCGGGCACTCCTGCCATACCGCACGACCTGCCCCCTACCGGGGTCTTCGCCGTCCCGTTCCTGCGAGGTATGACCGATGCGAGCCCTTCGTTCGCTCCTGTTCAGTGGCGCGGTCCTGATGGCCGCCTGCGGGGAGACGCCCCCGACCGCTCCATCCTCCGCCAGCGCCGGCGCGGGAGCTCAGCGGTACATCGTGGTGCTGCGGCCGCGAACCGGGCCCCTGACCACCTCCGCGGTGGCGGCGGTGACGGCGTCCGGCGGGACGGTCGTCCACACCTACACCCGGGCCCTGGATGGTTTCGCGGCCGACCTGACCCCGGCCGCCCTCCAGGCGCTGCAGGCCGACCCCGCCGTGGCCTTCATCGAGCCCGACCAGCCGGTGCATGCGGTACTGACCCAGTCACCGGTGCCATCCTGGGGGCTCGACCGGATCGACCAGGCAAGCCTGCCGCTGGATAATGGTTACACCTACAATGCCGGCGGGCTCGGGGTCCACGTATACATCCTCGACACCGGCATACGCAGCAGCCATTCCGACTTCGGTGGCCGGGCGTCCGGCGGATTCACCAGCATCAACGACGGCAATGGCACGAACGACTGTTACGGGCATGGAACCCATGTTTCCGGCACTGCCGCCGGGACCACGTACGGGGTGGCGAAGCAGGCCACGCTGGTGGCGGTCCGGGTCCTCGACTGCACGGGCAGCGGGACCGTCTCGGGGGTGATCGCCGGCATTGACTGGGTCACCGCCAACGCCCAGCTGCCCGCGGTGGCCAACATGAGCCTGAGTGGCGGCGCGTCGAATGCGCTCGACCAGGCCCTTACCAGTTCGGTCAATGCCGGCGTGACGTACGTCGTGGCCGCGGGTAACAGCAGCGGGAATGCCTGCAATGAGTCTCCTGCCCGCGCGCCGGCTGCCATTACCGTGGCCTCCACCACCAGCGGCGACGCACGGAGTTCTTTCTCCAACTTCGGCAGCTGCGTCGATATCTTCGCGCCCGGGAGCAGCATCGTCTCCGACTGGTACACCAGCAACAGCGCGACGGCAACGCTCTCCGGAACGTCCATGGCCTCCCCGCACGTGGCGGGGGCCGCGGCGCTGTACCTCGAGGGGAGCCCCGGGGCCACTCCCGCCGCGGTCACCCAGGCGCTGCTTGCCAACGCCACGAGCGGCAAGGTCACCAACCGCGGCAGCGGATCCCCGAACCTCCTGCTGAACACCAGCTTCATCGGCGGCGGCCCGCCGGGACCAAACCAGCCTCCCGTGGCGCAGTTTTCCTTCACCTGCCCGGTGAAGCCGCGGCAGTGCGCCTTCGATGCCTCGGCGAGCGCCGATGATCACGGCATTGTCACCTGGGCCTGGGACTTCGGGGACGGTAAGATCGGCACCCTCCCCGTTCAGAAGCACACCTATGCCACCAACGGCACCTATAACGTCACCCTGACCGTCATCGATGCCGGCGGTCTCTCGAACAGCATCACGAAAGCCGTCAACACGACCGGCGGGAACGCCAACCAGCCGCCCCAGGCGAGCTTCATCGTGAGCTGCACCGCGCTTGCCTGCGACGTGGACGGCAGGGGTTCCACGGACGACCACGGCGTGACCGGCTGGAGCTGGACCTACGGCGACGGCGCCACCGGATCGGGGTCGCAGGCCAGTCACACATACGCCCAGGGCGGGACCTACACCATTACGCTCACCGTGCGGGACGCGGGGAACCTCACCGGTTCAACCTCGCACACGGTCACCGTGAGCGCGCCCGGCGGAAACCAGCCGCCGACGGTGGCTTTCTCCACCACCTGCCCGCTCCGCCCGCGCCAGTGCGGCTTCGATGCGAGTGCGTCGGCTGATGATGGCACGATCACGAAGTGGGCCTGGGACTTCGGCGACGGAAAGATCGGCACCCTGCCCGTGCAGAAGCACACCTACGCCGTCACGGGAACTTACCAGGTCACCCTGACCCTGACCGACGACCAGGGCGCGAGCGCCAGCCTGACGAAGGCGGTGGTGGTGCCGTAAGAACAGTGACTAGTGACTAGTGGGTAGTGACTAGTGCAGGAATGGACGGGATATCGGCTTGCGGGAAACGGCTTCCGTTCTCGAACCGTCAGTCACCAGTCACCAGTCACCAGTCACCCGTCACCCGTCACCAGCCACTAGTCACTAGTCACTAGTCACTAGTCACTATATTTCTGTATCCGCCCATCCAACGGAGACCCCTCATGAAGCACACCCCGCTCAACATCAAGGCCTGGGTCGAGGAGCATCGCGACCTGCTGAAGCCCCCGGTCGGGAACAAGATGGTCTGGAACGACACGGAGTTCATGGTGATGGTGGTTGGCGGGCCCAACCAGCGAAAGGACTTCCACGTCGAGGACGGCGACGAGTTCTTCTACCAGATCGAGGGCGACATCACGCTCCGCATCCGTGAGGACGGCGAAGTCCGGGACATCCCCATCCGTGAAGGGGAGATGTTCCTCCTGCCCGCCGGTATCCCGCATTCGCCGCAGCGGCCCGCCAACACCGTCGGACTCGTCATCGAGCGTCAGCGGAAGACCGGAGAGAAGGACCACTTGCGCTGGTACTGCGAGAAGTGCGGCGAGGTACTGCACGACAATGATTTCCAGCTCGAGGACCTCGGCAAGCAACTCAAGCCGATCATCGAGAACTTCTATGTGGACGCGTCGCTGCGCACCTGCGGCAACTGCGGCCACGTGATGGAGGTCCCCCGGCCCGCCGGCGCCGGCAAGTAGTGGAGAAGATCGACCTCCATACGCACATCCTCCCCCGGACCTGGCCCGACCTGCGGGAACGGTACGGGTACGGGGGATTCATTTCGCTGGAACATCTCGACCCGTGCCGCGCCATGATGTCGATCGACGGCCGGCCTTTCCGCGAAATCCAGGACAACTGCTGGGACCCGGCCCGCCGGATCGAGGATTGCGACCGGGCCGGCGTCTCCATGCAGGTCCTGTCCACGGTCCCGGTCATGTTCAGCTACTGGACGCGCCCGGCGGACGGACTCGACCTCGCCCGGATCCTGAACGACCACCTGGCCGGCGTGATCGCCGCGCACCCCGAACGGTTCACCGGCCTCGGAACGCTTCCCATGCAGGACACGGACCTCGCCATCGGGGAGCTGGAGCGCTGTATCGGGGAACTCGGGCTCCCCGGCGTCCAGATCGGCACGCACGTGAATGGCCGGAACCTGGACGACCCGGGGCTTTTCCCGCTGTTCGAGGCGGCGGCCGGACTCGGGGCCGCCGTCTTCATTCATCCCTGGGACATGTTCGCCGCTGACCGGATGGAGCGCTACTGGCTCCGCTGGCTGGTCGGCATGCCGGCGGAAACGGCGATCGCGGCGTGCTCGCTGATCTTCGGGGGCGTCCTGGAGCGGCTGCCCACGCTCCGCGTCTGTCTTGCGCATGGCGGCGGTTCCTTTCCCGGCACCTTCGGACGGATCGAGCACGGATACAACGTGCGCCCGGACCTGGTGGCCGTGAACCAGCCCGGCGACCCGCGGGCGTACCTTTCCCGCTGCTATGTGGACTCGCTGGTGCACGATCCGCTCGCCCTTCGCTATCTGCTGGACCTGATGGGCGCCGAGCGCATCGCGCTCGGATCGGACTACCCCTTCCCGCTGGGCGAACACCTCCCCGGAGCGCTGATCGAATCGCTGCCTGACCTGCCGCCGGCGGGCCGGGCGCGTCTTCTCGCCGGGACCGCCCGGGAATTCCTGGGCCTGGAAGCGCCGGCATGAGCGAAACGGCATATCAGACAGGGCTGGACTACGCCCTGGCCCTGGACGCCACGGATCCCCTGGCACGTTATCGCGCCCTGTTCGCCCATCCACGCGGCGCTGACGGAGCGCCGCTCCGCTATTTCTGCGGCAACTCACTGGGCCTCATGCCTCTCGAGGCCCGGACCCTGGTCGCTTCGGAACTGGACGACTGGGCGGCACTCGGCGTGGAGGCGCATTTCGACGGCCGGCGACCATGGTATGCCTATCACGAGCAGTTCCGGGAGCGCGGCGCGCGCCTGGTGGGTGCGGTGCCCGGCGAGGTGGTGATGATGAACAGCCTCACGGTCAACCTGCACCTCATGCTGGCGTCGTTCTACCGGCCCGAGGGACGCCGCCGCAAGATACTGATCGAGGGGAACCCGTTCCCGAGCGACCGGTACGCGGTGACGTCCCATCTCTCCGCGCGGGGCGAGGACCCGGCGGTGGCGCTGCTCGAGGTGCACCCGCGTGAGGGCGAGGACCTGATCCGGCCGGAGGACATTGCCGCGGTGCTGGAACGCGATGGCGGGGAGATTGCGCTCGTCCTGCTGGGCGGGGTGAACTACTACACGGGGCAGCTCTTCGACCTGGCCGGGATCGCGGCGCAGGCCCGCCGGCAGGGATGCCTGGTCGGCTACGACCTGGCCCATGCGGCCGGAAACGTGGAACTTGCCCTGCACGACTGGAACGTCGATTTCGCGGTCTGGTGCAGCTACAAATACCTGAACGCCGGGCCCGGTGCGATCGCCGGGTGTTTCGTGCACGAGCGCCACGGGCGCGACGCGGGCCTCGAGCGGCTGGCGGGATGGTGGGGGAACGATCCGGCGACCCGGTTCCGGATGGACCAGGAACAGGCGTTCGTGCCGCGCGAAGGCGCCGACGGCTGGCAGCTCAGCAATCCGCCGATCCTGGCGATGGCTCCGCTGCTCGCCTCGCTGGAACTGTTCGACGAGGCCGGCATGGCGGCACTCCGGAAGAAGTCGCTGCGGCTTACCGGATACCTGGAATTCCTCCTGCGGGAGCAGGATACCTCAGGGATGGCGCTCATCACGCCGACGGACCCGACGGCGCGCGGATGCCAGCTCTCCATCCGGATCAGGGGAGACGCGGCTGCGGCTGCCGCCCATCTGCGCACGCAGGGCATCGTCTGCGATCACCGCCCGCCGGACGTCATCCGGGCCGCGCCGGTCCCGCTCTACAACTCCTACGCCGATGCGTGGCACCTGGCCCGGGCCCTCCGCGCGCTCCCCGCATGACCGATCGCTACACCGTGGTTGGCGCGGGCCTCGCCGGTTCGCTGATGGCCATCCTGCTGGCCCGTCTCGGGTACGAGGTCGAGGTGTACGACCGGCGGCCCGATCCGCGCCGCCTGGGCGCCGAGGCCGGCCGGAGTATCAACCTGGCCATCTCGGCGCGGGGCCTGCACGCCATGGAGCGGGCGGGCATTGCCGCGGAAATCCTGGGCATGGCGATCCCCATGAAGGGCCGGATGATCCACGCGACCGGCGGTCCGGTGGCGTTCCAGCCCTACGGCACGGCGGGACAGGCGATCAACTCCGTGTCCCGCAGCGACCTGAACATCGCCCTGCTGAACGCCGCCGAGCGCGAGCAGGGTGTCCGCATCACCTTCGGCGAGCGGTGCCGCCGGGTGGACCTGGATCGGGGTGAACTGGTGCTGGAGCACGAGCAGGCCGGTACGACCCGCAACGTGGACGCCGGGATCATCGTGGGTGCCGACGGCGCCTTCTCCGCCGTCCGGAGCCGGATGCAGCGAATGGACCGGTTCAACTACCAGCAGTCCTATCTCTCGCACGGCTACAAGGAGCTCTATATCCCGCCCGCGGCGGGGGGCGGGTTCCAGATGGAGCGGCATGCGCTGCATATCTGGCCCCGGGGCGGGTACATGATGATTGCGCTGCCGAACGCCGACGGTTCGTTCACCTGCACCCTGTTCTGGCCCTTCGAGGGGCCCGCGAGCTTCGCCAGTGTCCGTACGCCGGCGGACCTGCTCGCCTTCTTCAGGCAGCACTATCCCGACGCGATCCCGCTCATGCCGACCCTGGCACAGGACTTTTTCGAGAACCCGACCGGCTCCCTCGTCACGGTCCGGTGCGATCCGTGGTTCGTGGGCGACCGGGTGGTGCTGGTGGGGGATGCGTGCCACGCCGTGGTCCCCTTCTACGGCCAGGGCGCCAACGCGGCCTTCGAGGATTGCGTGATCCTCCAGGATTGCCTGCGGGAGTTCCCCCACGACCGGGCCCGGGCCTTCGCGACCTACCATGCGCGGCGGAAGGAGCACGCCGACGCGCTGGCCGACCTGGCCATCGCCAATTTCGTGGAGATGCGCGACAGGGTCGCTTCCCCCATCTTTCTGGTGGGGAAGCGACTGGAGGCCGGGCTGCACCGGTTGTTCCCGCGCTGGTTCATTCCCCTGTATACGATGGTTTCCTTCATGCGGGTGCCCTACGCCGATGCGGTGCGCCGGGCGCGCCGCCAGTGGCAGGTGGCGGGCCTCGTGGCCGTCGCCCTGCTGGTCCTCTGTGCCGCTGCCCTCCTGCTGGCGGGCTGCTTCCTCTCCTGAGACGGTTCGACCATGGAACTCACCTACGAGAGCTACCTGATGCTGGACCAGCTGCTTCGCATGCAGGTCCCCCGCTCGGACCCGGCGGAGCACGACGAGATGCTGTTCATCGTCATCCACCAGACCTACGAGCTCTGGTTCCGCCTCATGCTGCACGAAGCGGAAAAGGTCCGGGCCGACTTTTACGCGAATGACCTCTACGGGGCGATCACCACCCTCAAGCGGATCCGTGCGGTGCTGAAGACCCTCGTGGGCCAGCTCGACATCCTCGAGACCATGACTCCGCTCTCCTTCGCATCCTTCCGTGACCGCCTGGATACGGCGTCCGGCTTCCAGAGTGTCCAGTTCCGCGAGATGGAGTTCCTCTTCGGGTACAAGCGGCCGGAGGTGATTGGGCAGCAGCCGGCCGAGGCGGCCCGCGCGCGGCTCGAGGCACGCCTCGCGGAACCCTCGCTCATGGATGCCCTCTACCGCATGCTGGGTGCGCGGGGGTTGCGCGTGCCGCAGGAGCTGGTGGACCGGGACGTCCGCCGTCCCGTGGAGGCGAGCGAGGAGTTCCAGGAGGCGCTGGAGCAGGCGTACCGTGACCAGCCCGACCTGGTCATCCTGTTCGAGCTGCTGATGGACTGCGACGAGGGGATCCAGGAGTGGCGCTACCGGCACGTCAAGCTGGTGGAGCGGACCATCGGGCGGAAGCATGGCACCGGCGGCTCGGCGGGGATCGAGTTCCTGAAGCGGAGCCTCTTCAAGCCGCTTTTTCCCGATCTCTGGGCCGTGCGGCAGCGGATGTGAGTACGCTCTACGATCTCTCTCCACCTCTCGGCCCGGACCTCCCGGTCTGGCCGGGCGACAGCCCGCTCCGGCGCGAGGTGCTGCTCGACCGCGCCCGCGGCGACGCCGTCACTCTTTCCACGCTGCACGCCACGGTGCACCTTGGCGCGCACGCCGACAGCCCGGTGCACTTCCTGCCGGATGGTGCCGGAGCCGGTGAGCTCGATCCATCACTGTTCCTCGGCCGGTGCCAGGTGATCCGGGTGCGTGCCGAGCGGGGCAGGCGGTTCGGTCCCGCGGCACTGACGGCTCCGGTGACGGCACCCCGCATCCTGCTCGCCACCGGAACGTTCGATCCAGCGACCTTCAACGAGGACTTCGCGGCGCCGTCTCCCGAGCTGGTGGACTACCTGCACCAGGCCGGAGTGGTGCTCATGGGCGTGGACACCCCGAGCATTGACCTGTTCGACTCGAAAGACCTTCCCACCCACCACCGGCTTTTCGGCCACGGGATGGTCAACCTCGAAGGGCTGGTGCTGGCAGGCGTGCCGGAAGGGGAAGGGGAACTGGCGGCTCTCCCGCTGCGCCTGATGGGGTTCGACGCAAGCCCGGTGCGGGCTGTGCTGATGGTGAACGGTGAACGGCAAGAACGGTGAACGGTACCGGAAATCCTGCTCCCTATTGTTGATCCCTGCTCCCTACTCCCTACTCCCTACTCCCTACTCCCTACTGCCTGTCCCCTCTTCCCCGTTCCCTCTTCCCTGGCCTTTCATCACCGCCACCACCTTCAACTCGATCGCAATCGGGGTCGGCAGGCGATTCACTTCGACCGTCGTGCGCGCCGGCTGGTTGCCGGCGAAGTACTCGGCGTAGAGGCGGTTGAAGGCCGGGAAGTCCCGCTTCATGTCCGTGAGGAACACGGTGACGTCCACGATGCCGTCCCAGCCGGAGCCGGCCTCCTCGACCACCGCGCGGACATTCGCGAATACCTGCCGGCACTGGCTCTCGAAGTCGTAGCGCACCACCTCGCCGTCGGCGTCGAGTTCCACGCCCGGTATGTCCTTCGTCCCGCGCACCCGTGGACCGATTCCCGAGCAGAACACGAGGTTGCCCACGCGCCGGGCATGCGGGAACGCTCCCACCGGCTCGGGTGCCCGGCCGCTGATGATGCGATCACCGTCGCTCATCGCGCCTCGTCTTCCGCGGGCAGCGCCACGCAGACGTTCTTCGCCTCGGTGAAGAAGTGGATCGCCTCCTCACCACCCTCCCGCCCGACACCGCTCTGTTTCATGCCGCCGAACGGCACCCGCAGGTCACGCAGCAGCCAGCAGTTCACCCAGACCGTTCCGCAGGCGACCGCCCCCGCGACGCGATGCGCGCGAGTCAGGTTGGAGGTCCAGACCGACGCCGCGAGCCCGTAGGCCGAGTCGTTGGCGAGCCGGATCGCCTCGTCCTCCGTTGAAAAACCCTGGACGGTGACGACGGGCCCGAAGATCTCCTCCTGGTTCACCCGGCACTCCGGACCAAGGCCGGCGACGATCGTGGGCTCGATGAACCACCCGTTCCGGCATCGTTCCGGCAGCCCCGTGGCGGGACGGCCGCCCGCCAGGATGGTCCCGCCTTCCTTCCGGGCAAGCTCGATGTAGCCCATGACCTTTTCGAAGTGACCCTGCGAGATTACCGCGCCCTGTTCGGTGGCCGGATCCAGCGGGTCGCCCTGTCGGAGGGCCCTGGTCGCCCGGACGAACCGTTCCAGGAAGGCCTCGCGGCAGCGCTCCTCAACCAGGATCCGTGAACCGCAGAGACAGATCTGCCCCTGGTTCGCAAACGCCGAGCGGGTCAGCGTGGCCACGACTGCGTCCAGATCGGCATCGGCAAAGACGATCGTCGGGTTCTTCCCGCCGAGCTCCAGCGTGAGCTTGGCAAACCGGGGGGCGGCCGCGCGCGCGATTGCCGCGCCGGTCACGGTGCCGCCGGTGAAGCTGATCGTGCCGACCTCCGGATGTTCCACGAGGGCCGCGCCCGCGGCGGCCCCGCGTCCCTGCACGACATTCAGCACGCCCGGGGGCAGCCCCGCATCGCGCGCGAACCCGGCCAGCATCGCCGCCGTGACCGGCGACAGCTCCGATGGCTTGGCTACGGCCGTGTTCCCCGTCGCAATGGCGGGAGCGACCTTCCAGGTCAGCAGGTAGAGCGGGAGGTTCCACGGGCTGATGAGCCCGGTGACGCCCCGGGGGCCGCGCAGGGTGTAGTTGAGGGCACGGCCGTCCGTGGCGTGCGACTCGGACGAGGTGTGGAGGATGGCGGTGGCGAAGAACCGCATGTTGAGCACCGCGCGCGGGATGTCGACGGCGCGGGCCAGGGTCACCGGCTTTCCGGTGTCCACCGACTCGGCGTGCGCCAGGTCGTCCAGGTTCTCCTCGAGCAGGTCGGCGAGGCGGAGCAGGATCCGGCTCCGTTCGCCGGCTGGCGTGCCGGACCATCCGGGGAAGGCGGTACGCGCGGCCTCCACGGCATGCGCCACGTCCTCCGCGTCGCTGGCCGCGACCCGGCCGAGCACCTCGCCGGTGGCCGGCTCCACGTTGTCCAGCCAGGCGTCCCCGGCGGGGGCGGTGAACTCGCCACCGATGAAGTTCGCCACCTCCCGCATCAGAGGCATGCCGTGCGCCCGCCGTCCACCGGGAGGTTCACGCCGGAGATGTACCCCGCGGCCGGGCTGGCCAGGAAGGCAACCGCGGCGGCGATTTCCTCAGGTTCCGCAAAGCGTCGCAGGGGGATCTCGGCCTGCATGTCGTCCGCTATGGATCCCTCCGGGCGCCCCGTTGCCTCCGCCCGCTTGCGGATGAGACTGTCCAGCCGGCCGGTGCGGGTGGCGCCCGGAAGCACGTTGTTCACCGTGATCCCGTCCGGTCCGAGCTCACCGGCCAGAGTCTTCGACCAGTTCGCCACAGCGGCGCGAATGGTGTTCGAGACGCCCAGGTTCGGGATCGGCTGCTTCACCGAGGTGGAAATGATGTTGATGATCCGGCCGTAGCCGCCCGTCCGCATGCCCGGCACCACGAGTTGGACGAGGAACTGGTTGCAGACGAGGTGGGCCCGGAGTGCCAGTTCGAATTCCTCAGGCCTGGCCGTCAGGACCGGGCCGGCAGGCGGGCCGCCTGTGTTGTTGACCAGCACGTGAACCGGCCCGTGGTGTTCCAGCCATCCCCCGACTGCCGCGCGGACGGCGTCAGGATCGGTGAAGTCCGCCTCGAGCCAGTCGTGCGCGTCGGGATTCCCGGGGAGCGCGGCCCGGGTGGCTTCGAGCGACGCGCGGTTTCTCGCGAGCAGCGTGATCGCCATGCCCGCCTCCGCCAGCGCCACGGCGCACGCCCGGCCGATGCCCTGCGTGCTGCCGCAGACGAGCGCACGCTTCCCCTGAAGTGTGGTCATGGGGTGGGAAGGTACAGGCGGAGCGCCGGTGGTGGAATAGCCGGCGCCGGTCAGCGGATGCGGAGGAGGGCCAGTCCGGTACGGTCGGCGGGGAGGGGCGAGCCGTCGGGCGCGGTCCAGCCGACCCGCACCGGACTGCCGGTGGTTACGGACACGTACGACGCATCAATGCCGCGCAGGCGGATGGAGCGATGCCCGCCCCACGGCCGGATGCGTTCGTCCACCAGGTCTTCCGCGGGGAAGAATGCCCGCAGGTTCCACATCGGGTTCTGGATGGACGGACTCGCCCCGGCCAATTCGTCGGCATACCACGAGAGCAGCCACTCCCCGACCACGTCCGGGGCCGGTCGTGATTCACCCAGCAGGCCATTGCTGACCTCCGTGAAGGTGAGCCTGGCCGGCAGCATGGAATAGGTCTCGAGCACGCGGCTCAAGGGTTCGCCCCGCTCAACCGCCCGGCTCACCAGGGAGCTGACCATCAGGCAGGCGGCGGGGTAGTCGAGCACATCGTCGATGTGCCGGAGCTTCTCGCGAGGCAGGCTGACGCCGCAGAGACTGCGCATTCCGACGCCAGCTTCCACGCTGCGCACCGGGATGGTGTCGGCGTTGGCAACGATGGTACGGGCGTCGGGGAGGGTCCAGAGATGGCGGACCAGGTCCGCGTACCCCTCGACGGTCCAGTCACGCCAGGCGCCGGCGTCGGCCCGGGCGGCCGGTGCGCGCGTGCCGAAGTCGGCGAGGTGGGCCGTCTCATGGGCGCTCGTGGCAAGGAGCGCCGCCTGCTGGGCCCGCGAGGAGTGGAACAGGGCGCGACCGTCCATCCAGATCAGGCTCAAGCGCCCCGCCTCCCCGGCGCAGCGGGAGCCGACGGTCCAGCTCGGATAGGCATAGCCCCTGGCACGCACGGCGCTCGTATCGGTGACCAGGAGCGGGATACGTCCGTTGGGTTCCCACCCCGGGAGCAGGTCATGGAAGAACGGGGCGACCAGCGTGTCATAGCGGACCAGGAAGTCCTGGAGCCGTGCCTCGACCGAAGGATTGCCCCGGGCGCGGGCGAGCGTCGCGCGGTCGAACAGGACGAGCAGGCGGGACGACACGGCCACCACGCGCCAGGGCTCGCGCACCGCGGAGTCGCCATGGAGGCCGTGGAAGAGGCCCCAGCGATCCCGCTCGACGGCGACCATCAGCGTGTCGCCCAGGCCGAGGGAATGGACGCAGGCATTCGGCTGCTCCACGCTCGTGGAGAGCGTCCGGAAACTCAACGGGCCGGTTGTCGTTCCGTGCGTGGCCATGTCGCCTGCGACGCGCCCCGAGGAGGCGGCAAGCCAGAGGTCGGACAGTTCGCTGGCCTCCGGCTGAATGGGCAGCGCGTGGCTGGTGTCGGCGGGCGCGATGCGGCTGACTGAGAGGCGCCCCAGTACCGGCTGCACCTCCGCCGCGCGGACGTCGCCTGCATGGTCCCAGGTGAAAGGCATTGCGATGTACTGGCCCGAGTCCGGCAACTCGACGGTGCAGCCGCGTTCAACGGCATTCGACAGGATGACGTGGTCGCCCGGGGAGAGTTCGGCTCGCAGCGGGACTTCGACGGACGGCAGGGTGAGCGTCCGGCGAGCGCGGCCCCGCCGGAGGTTCACGGCCCAGGGAACGCCGGCCGGCGTACATGGGGCGAAGAGGTCTGCGGGAACGGTGACCTCCGCCGACGAATCCGAGGTGAGCCGTACACGCAGCCGGCGCGTCCCGATGGAGGCGGTCAGGCCGCGGAGGCTGGAGCCCTGCACCCGGAGGGGAACGTCGGGGGCGAGCTGCGCGTCCGGGGTTGCGATGGCGAGCACCACGGGTTGCACCAGCTTCTCGTCGGCCCGGCACGCGAGCGCCACGAGCGCCGCCAGCGCGATGGGCGCGATGGCGAGGGCCTGCTGGCGCAGCGTACGTGTCATGCCGGTCACGGGCGTTCTCGTGGTGAGGATCCGTCCATTTAGCGTGCAATTCTGATACCGGAACCGGCCAGGTTGCCCTGTGCCAGTCACTTACGTGCCGCCTGGCCCGGCAGGCCGTGTCAGGGCGGGGTTCCTGCCCTGCGGAGCGCCGCTCGGACTGCAAACTGAGGTACCAGCATGTGCTGGGTGTTTGATGCCCCGGAATCACGGACCGTTGCCCGGGGTGGCCGGTGCTCTCACCGGGGGACGATGTTATCTCCCCGGCGGACACCGCCGGGTCAGCCCCAGCCTTCCGGGAAACTGGTTTCGATCTCGCCGGCCGCGTCGATCAGCTCCCGGGCAGCACTGGCGAACGGCAGGAGTGCCGTGAGGGTCCCCCGGACCAGCCGGAGCTTTCCTCCGAGCAGGGCGGTAACGGGTGGGAGGGAGCCCCCGAACAGGTCGCGCCACACCCCCGCGCCGGCCTCGAAGGCGATTGGCGCGGACGCGAGGTCCGCCGCGGTGGCCGTTCGAGCCTCATGACACGTTCCACCCGCAAGGCGGACGTATACTGCCCTGGTTTCCGATCCGGGGCCGTTCCTGGTCATGGCAAGGACGACCGGGGAGTCCCATGCCCGGGCGGCCTCGCGGAACGCGGGTCGGGACATGAGGTGGGAGCACCAGGCATGGGCCCATGCCTCGGAAAATGCCTCCGGGATCATGCGGAACGGCTCCGGCGGGAAGGGGAAAATGGCCGCCCAAAGGTTAGGGGAGAAGGGCGCGCGGGACAAGACGCCCCCGGGGGCCGGGCGTGACCCACATCACCAACGGCGCCCCCGCCGGCGGGATATATTGTCCGCGTTGGCAGGGGTGCACCCACCCCTGCGAGGCAGAGCCCACCGGCTCACCCGGGACCGGGTGGACGGCGGGCCGATATATTCAGCCGGATTACATACGAGGAGGTTCCCAGGATGTCATCGATCACCGTTCGTTTTGGCAAGGCCGCCTTGCTTGGCGTCGTGTCGCTCGCCGGGCTGGCCGGCTGCTCGCGGGTGACCCCCGACCAGCTCCAGACAGAGTTGACGGCCGTGCGGACCGAAATGGCGGAGGGCGACAGCGCGCTGTCGCGCCGGATCGCCGCGAACGACCAGCGCATCACCGAAATGTCCACCCGGCTCGACAGCCTCGAGCGGGACCTGCAGGCACTTCGCACGGAATTCAATGCCAGCGTGCAGCGGATGGAGACGGCGCTCCGGTTCAATGTTCCGGTCCACTTCGCCTTCAATGATGCGACGGTTCGCGAGACCGACCAGGCGCTGCTCGACCGCTTCGCCAAGGTCGTCGGCAGCAGCTACAGCAACGCTCACGTCACCATCGAGGGCTTTGCGGATCCCGCCGGGAGCGCCGCATACAATCAGGAACTCGGCCTGAACCGCGCCGAGGCCGTGCGCGACTATCTCGTCAACAGCGGCGGGCTGAACGCCGGCATGCTGCACACGGTGAGTTACGGCGAGGCGCGGAACCGCCAGGTGGTGCCGGGTGCCTACGGTCCTGGTGACCGGGGCCAGGAGAACCGGCGTGTGGCGTTCGTCATCGACTTCGCGGGCGAGAGCAACATGCAGAACACCGCCAGCCGCTGATTGTCTGGCTGGTATGGAGACGACGGGCCCCGTCCATCCGGACGGGGCCCGTCGTGTGTCGCACCTGGATGCAGAACGGCCCGCCGTCTGGCGGGCCGCATCGTCATGGGCAACAGGCTGGAGCTATGGTTGGGGCTTGCGGCTCCCCTGCCTCGGGGAGACACTCCCGGGCAGCCGGACCGGCCGCGCGACGGCCGGGGCCAGGACCGTGCCCTCACCGGCGCGGACGAAGCCCGCCACCTGCGCGCACGGCACGCAGATCCCATGAGAGACCACGGCACCCGGCGGTGCCGGTTCGAGTATCGCGCCACACCATGCGCAGCGCAGAAGCAACGACTTCACCCTGTTCTCCACCTCTCAGAGGCCCAAGGTCCCAATAATTGCCCGTAAACGGAGCCATCCCGGCGCCCGGCAACGGTTCGGACCTTTCAAGGGGCATGGAGCATGCCATGACCCGAGTGGTGCCACCCGCCGTCTCGCCCCGCCCCCGGGGCTGGCGCCCGGTCGCCCTCCTGGCACTCGTGGTTGCCGTGGGTACCGCGCTGCTGGCGTGGTGGATTGTTCCGCTGGTCGCGGCGGTCCACGGATGGCGAACAGGGAAGCGCGCGTGGCGGGGGGCAGCTTTGGCCGTCCCGGCCGGCTGGGCCGGCTGGCTGGTCGTGCGGTCCTTCGTGGAGCCCGTTGCCATGGTTGCCGGCATCGCGAGTTCGGTGACCGGACTGCCGCTGGTGCTCTTCCTTTTCCTCGTGCTGGCGTTCGGGAGCGCGATGGGGGCGGGGGCCGCGTGGATTGCTGGTACCTTTCGCGAGGTCTGGACCCGCCGGCAGGGTGGCCACCCCGTGACATGACGAGGCCCCGGTTTGCACCGGGGCCACGCCAGTCCGACCTTTCCCACCCTCCCTACTGCATGACGGCTACCCCGGACAGGTCGGCTGCGAGCGCCTTGGCGGCGACCTTTCGTCCCAGCGCGATGCCGGCTTCCATGTCGAAGCGGTAGTGAATCCCCGCGTAGAGCCGTGACAGGCTGGCGTCCTGTGACATTGCCTCCAGATCCCCGGCAGCCTTCGGGAAGAAAGCCATCAGGACCCCGCTCATCGATCCCGACACGCACGAATGGGCGGACGGGTAGGAGGGGTGAGGAGGGAGGCCCACAGGAAGCGTGATCAGGGGATCGGCCTGCGGCGGCCGGATGAACCAGTAGGCGTACTTCGCGTCGAAGCACCCCACCTGGGCGTCGAACATGGCGCCATTCATCAGGAACATGATCCGGGCAGCACGGGCATCGGGGATGCGGTAGGTGCGGATCAGCGCCACCGCCTTGTTGTTGAACGGAGCATTCCGGCGTCCCGACTGCTGGAGATTCCAGTAAGTCGCGCTCGCCAGTTGTTCCGGGGTCCGGGTGTCGGAGATCTGCCGGACTTCGGCGAGTGCGGCAAGATAGGCCGCCGACCCGAACTCCGGGGGCGGTGGTGGCCGGAACTCGTCGTCCGATGCCAGGAAGAACGGGCGCGCGCGATAATTGGCCCGGACGATCGGCCCGCCGTTCCACTGCCAGTAGCCGGCCCCGATGGGCGGGGTGCCCGGGTCCGCAAGGCCGACCCGGTCGCTCGCCGCATACGCCAGCACGGCATCGCCCACCTCCATGCCAAGGCTGACGGATTCGGCGAATTCCTCACCCTTCTTGCCGGTACCTGCGGCGGCCTGTGCGGCCAGCGCCGCGTCGATCTCGGCGACGTCGTTCGGGAAGAACGCCTTCAGGACCACGACCGATGCGCCGCCAATCGCCGCCGAGGCGCCCAGGCGCTCGCGGTAGTTACTCTTGAACGCGGGAAAGGCTCGGCGTTCTCCCCGCTCGTTGAGGGCCAGCTCGGCTGCCCGGAACTGGGCCAGCGACAGGTAGGCGTACAGCCTGCCCTGGTCGATCGCCGTCCGGTCCGCCAGGGAGGTGGCCAGCTCGTTCCAGCTGGCGGTGGCACCGGTGTCCCGTAACTTCACACTTGACGCCGTCACACCGGCGCTGGTGGATGGCGCCCCTGTGGGTGCCGTGGCCTGGTCGCCGCATCCCGCGGCGAGCATGGCGCTGGTCAGTACGACCAGCACCCTGGTCTGGAATGACATGGATTCCCCCCGGTGAAAAATCGTGGCTCCGGGCGGCCGGAAGGGGTCCGACCGACCCGCGAGCCGCTGGCAACGCCTCAGATGCGGCGTACATTGGAGGAGTTAGTGCGTGGGCATTCGTCCAGCGTTATCGCGCCGTTACTTGCCGGACGTTCAGGCGGTCCTCGGCCGGAAGGGGTGTTCGAGTGATTGAACTGCGGACCCTGGGCCGTCTGGAGCTGATGCGATCCGCAGACGCCCCTGCCGACGCCATCCCATTACAGGCCAAGCGCTTGGCGCTGGTGGCCTACCTCGGGGCCTCCCGGAACGACGTGCGCCGCCGTGACACGGTGCTGGCCCTGTTCTGGCCTGAACTGGACCAGGAGCACGCGCGCGGGGCACTCCGGCAGGCCCTTCACTCCATCAGGAAAGCCCTGGGCGAGGGGGCGATCATCGCCCGGGGCGAGGACGAGATCGGGCTCGATCCCGCGGTGGTCGCGACGGACGCCTCCCGGCTCGAGGCCGCCATCCGCGATGGCCGGCCCGGGGACGCCCTGGCGCTGTTCCGGGGTGACTTCCTCGAGGGCGTGTTCGTGGCCGAGACTGGCCAGGCACTCGAGGACTGGGTCGCCGCCGAGCGTGCCCGGCTGCGGGCCCTGGCCGCGAGGGCCGCCTGGATGGCATCAGAGCGCCCCAGTCGCGATGCCGACGTCGGCGAGCTCGTGCGCCGCGCGGTTCTGCTCAGTGGGGATGACGAGAGCGCCCTCCGCCGGGGGATTACCCGCCTGGAGGAACGGGGCGATCGCGCGGGCGCCGCGGCGCTGTACGAGGAGGTCTCGCGACGGGTCGCACGGGACCTGGACGTCGACCTTTCACCTGAAACACAGGACGCGATGCGCGCCGTTCGGACCCGGCAGGAACCGCTCCTGTCCATTCCACACCGGCCGGTATCGCGTCCCGCCGGGGACCCCGCTCGCGATCGCGCTCCGGCCACACGTTCGGAGCCCGGGGGAAGGCGAACCCTCCTCGCCGTGGCGTCGGGAGTGGTGCTGACCCTGGCGTTCGCCGCCTACTTCCGATCTGATCGGGCGGTAGCGCCGGGAGCGTCCGCGGACCGCATCGCGATCATGCCATTCCGGGTTACCGAGGCGGATTCGTCACTCGCCTGGCTGCACGAGGGGATCGTCGAGTTGCTGACGATTCGCATCGCGCGCGACGGCGGGCCGGACCTGGCGGATCCCGCCCGCGTCGTTAGCGAATGGCGACGGGTGACCTCCGCGGGCGGGCAGGAGGACGCCTTACCCGATGCGATCAGTGCGGTGGCCGCCCGGCTCGGCGCCGGGCGGGTCATCGAAGGGAGCCTCGCGGGGAACGCCGATCGCGTGACCCTGACGGCACGCCTCCTGAGACTGCCGGGGGCGGGCCGCGTCGCCAGGGCGTCGGTCGAGGGTCCTCCGGATCGCCTCCCCGCGCTCCTCGATCAGCTTGCAGCACAACTCCTCGGGCTGAGCGCGGGTGTGGAGGAGGTGCGGTTGGCGTCGCTGACCAGTGCCTCCCTCCCCGCGATTCAGGCGTACCTGCGGGGGCAGGAGGCGTTCCGCGTCGGCAACATGTCGCGCGCGGTGGAGTCGTTCCGGGAAGCCACGATGCTCGATTCGACCTTCGCCCTGGCCGGACTCGGATTGGCCAGGGCCACGATGTGGGGAGGGACAAGCGCGGAGGGGGAGCGCGGAATCCGGATTGCTTTGGCGGGCCAGGACCGCTTGAGCCCGGCCGACCGTGTGCTGCTCCATGCGATGGCGGCCCCGGGCGGCGGGACGTCCGCGTTGTTCGCCGACTGGAACGCCGCAGTCACCGCGCTCCCGGAGAGTCCCGAACTGTGGTACATGCTCGGCGACCATCATTTCCATTGGGGCCGACTCGCGGGAGAGGAGGACGCCGCCGAGCGCGCCGCCGTTGCCTTCCGACGGGGGTGGCGCCTGGACTCGCTGACCGCACCGTCCACGGGACGGGCGTGGATTCCCGAGCCGACGCAGCACATGCTTTCCCTGGCGCTCCTGGTCCACGATACGACAGGCATCCTCAAGCTGGCGACCGCGGTGTTGAGTGCCGACTCCACGAGTGACCTGGCGCACCTGGCGATGTGGTTCCGGGCGGTCGTGACGAGTCCGCCGGCGCGGCTTGCCTACCGGGAGAACATCTCCTCGGCGGGCGACTGGGTGCTCAAGACCATCCATCTCTTCATCCTGTGGAGCGGGATGGAGACGGAGGATCTCGAGTGGATCGCACGAGAAGAAGCGAGGCGCCTCAAGGCGCACGACCCGGGCTGGACCACCGGCGCGTTGACTATCATGGCGCTTAATGCCGGACGCCCGGCCGACGCGCCACGGGTGAGTCGCGCGCCGGGCTACGCGGGGCACCGGACGCTCCGCAATCAATTGCGTCGTGCCATGTGGTGGGACGCCGATACCACCGCGGCCCTCGCGGCCGAGGCCCTGGTCGCGCCGCTGGCCGATTCGGCCCCGGTGCCGGGGGAGGGCGCGCTCCCGCAGCTCTACGACATCTGCGCGCTCGGGACCTGGCGCGCCGCGCGAGGTGATCACCAGTACGCTGCCGCGGCGGGCCGACGGCTGCGTACTGCACGGCCCGCGGTCGGGACCCCCGAGGACTCGGCGACGTTCAGCCGGTATGCCGACCTCTGCGCCACGCTCCTCGAGGCGATGCACGCATCCGGGCGTCAGGCTCGAAATGCACGGGCCCTTCTGGCCGAGGCCGATTCCCTCGCTCGCGAAAATATCTTCGAGGTGTGCTGCGGCGAGGCGGTGACGGACGCCAACCTGCAGTTGATGCGCCTGTGGGAGCGGGAAGGGGACCTCCCGCGCGCATTGGCAGCCGTGCGCCGGGGAGCGGGGGGCTTCGAGATGGCGCCGCTCTACCTCTCCACATTCCTCCGCGAAGAGGGGCGCCTGGCCCTGCTGACGGGCGACACGACCGCCGCGATCCGCGCCTACCGGCGCTACCTCGCGCTCCGCCCGCATCCTGAACCCCGGCTCGCACCCGCCGTGGACCAGGTGCGCCGGGCACTGGCCGAACTCGCACCGCCCTGAAAACGGGGCGACGGCTCCGACGGGCAGCGCATCACGGAACCAAGGCCCGTGACTGCAGGCAGCTAAGGCGGCGGCAGGGTGGCGCGAGGGTCGATGCGGGGTGAACATTCGGGCATGGAACGCCGGATCACCGGGTATCACCGTGATGAGGAAGGCCACTGGGTGGCCGAACTGGAGTGCGGGCACACCCAGCACGTGCGGCACGACCCGCCGTGGCAGGTGCGTGACTGGGTAACCACGATGGAAGGCCGGGAAGGCCGGCTTGGCATGCTGCTCGACTGCCGGGCCTGCGACGGGCCCGCGCAGACGCGATCGTGATGACGGACAAATTCAACGGGAGGAACGGGCGATGCGGATTCTGATACTGGTTGGGGTATTGCTGGCGGGGTTTGGCGCCTTCGTGCTGGTCCGGGGGTTCAGCTATACGAAGAATCGGAGTGAGCTCAAGGTCGGCGACTTCTCCGCCACTGTGCAGGAGAAAGCCAGCATCCCGCCCTGGGTGGGTGGTGTGGCGGTCGCGGCCGGGATCGTGCTGATCGTGGCGGGAGCAGGGAAGCGGCGCACCTAGAAGGCTACCCGCATAACATGCTCGTCTCCCGCCACGGGGCCGCAAACCGCCCCCGTACGGCGGGGAGGCCCGGGAAGGTGAGATCCATCCATCCCCGCACCGTGTCGTGCGGCATCGGGGCGTTGAACTCGACCTGCGCCTTGTCCGCGGGTACGCAGTCACGCTCTCCGCGACACCAGAAGGCGCTTCCCCTGTCGCTTCCGTCGAGCGTAATGACCTGTCCGGGGAGGCCCTGCGGGGCCGCATAGACGGTCACCTGCACCCTCGGGTATGCACTCCCCAGGGTGTCTGACGCCTCGCGAGAGAGGTAGATGGATGTTGCCGGACCATCTGCCGGTCCGCACTCGAGCTGGGCGAGGGCCCCCGGGAAGCCGGCGATGTCCCCGGTGGGAGGCGCGGGATGGTCACTGCAGGCGCCCAGACAGCAGGCCAGAATGGCAACCGCCTCCCGCGAGACGGCGCTCATCGATCAGGCTCCACCAGCGCAGAACCCACCGGCTTCCCGTCCCGCTTGTAGACCACACCATCCTTCATCACGAATACAGGTGTTTCGAGCCGGGTGACATCGCGGAGTGGATCGCCAGGTACCGCGACGACGTCCGCCAGCTTGCCTGGTGCGAGGGTGCCCACCCGGTCCTCCCAGCCGAACAGGCGCGCCGCGCTGCCCGTTCCCGCCACGATCGACTCCATGGGCGTCAGTCCGCCCCACTGCACCATGAGCGTGAACTCGTGGCCATTGGTGCCGTGCTTTCCCACGCCCGCATCGGTGCCGAGGGCGATCGGGACGCCCGCCCGCTTTGCGATGTGGACGGCGTTCTTCATCGCGTTGCCCGCGGCCGTCGCCTTCTCCGCACGGTGCCCGGTCAGGACGCCCTGGTCCACCAGGCGGAGCACCGTTTCGCCGGCGCTCAGGGTCGGGACGAGAAACGTGCCGTGTTCCGCCATCAGCTTGGCGCCCTCCTCGTCCAGGAAGGACCCGTGCTCGATCGAGGCGACCCCCGCCCGGGTGGCGATCTTGATCCCCTCGGTACCGTGGGCGTGCGCCGCGACCTTCCGCTCCAGCTTGGTTGCTTCCGCGACCATCGCCTGCAGCTCCTCCAGCGTGTACTGGGGCACACCCACGGCGTCACCCTCGCTCAGCACACCGCCGGTGGCGCAGGTCTTGATCACCTGCGCGCCATGCTTGGCCTGATACCGCACTGCCGCGCGGACCTGGTCCGGGCCATCGGCAATGCCGGTCTGGACGGTGCCTTCCACGATGCCCGGCTTGAACCCGTTTTCATCGCAATGGCCACCCGTGATCCCGAGGGCCCAGCCGGCCGGCAGGATACGCGGGCCGGCGACGTAGCCGCCGTCGATCGCTTCCTGCAACGCGACGTCCCCGAAGTCCCGGCTGCCGACGACCCGTACGCTGGTGAAGCCCGCGAGCAGTGTGCGCATGGCGTGCTGGACGCCGAGGGCGGACTCGAAGCCCGCCAGGTCCCGCACCGCCGCGTTGTCCCACCCCGGTTCGCCCAGCTCCCGGCCGAGCAGGTGGACATGGGCGTCGAGGAACCCTGGCAGCAACGTGGCGTCGCCCAGGTCGATTGTCGTGGCGCCGGCGGGAATGGACACCCCGGAGGCAGGCCCGACCGCCACGATCCGGTTCCCGCGCACCACAACCACGCCGTTTGCCACCGGCGCGGAGCCGGTACCGTCGATCAGCCGGGCCGCGCGGAGAACTACTGTCGAGTCTGCGGAGGCTGGCTGCTGGGCGGGAAGGGAAGGCGCAAGGGTGGAGAGGAACAGGAGCAGGGGCAGGAGGCGCACGGAGTCTCCTTACGGGATGGGGAGGCCTGACACGGGAGCGGATATGAGGGGGAATGATGGCAGTGGTGTACCGATCGGTCAAACGAACCGGCGTCCCCTGCCGACCTTCGACCTTCGACCTTCGTCTTGCTCTACCCGCAGAGAATGACTTCGTGCAGCCAGACCGCCCGGAAGCCACCGTTGACCGTCGTACCATCCCCGAAGCGCAAAGTCGCCTCGCCGACCACCGTGCTGTCCGCTTCGATGCGGCGGATCGTAACACGGGAAATAACTCCCGGGACGCAGTTGCTCGCGTCATAACAGCGGTACGCCGAGCCGATGTCGCCGTCCCCGCCGAAGACCCAGGTCTGGCCGGCCACCTCGTCAATGGGCCGGTAGATGGCGATGTCCACCCGGGGCAGGACGGACCGCGGCTCGTCGGTGGCCGTCCCCGTCAGGGACAGCCAGAGCGCGGACCCGTCAACCGGCGTGCAGCCCTGCTCGGCATAGGCGAACGCAAACCCTTCCGGCGGTTCCAGGGGGTCCGAACTGCAGGCGCTGGCGGCCGCCAGGAGGGCAGCACAGAAGATGATGCGGCGCACGAGAGTCTCCGGAATGACTGGTGAAATCGGGATGCCTGTCCGAGTGACCCTCGCGGCGGCTTCCCAGTCACCGTAAATGTCTACTCCGTGGGCGT
>CAWGSK010000028.1:0-24433 GCA_963825055.1 uncultured Gemmatimonadales bacterium | reverse complement strand
CAGGCGCGGCCTCGATCCCGCCGCCCGCCCGCCGGTGATCGTCGTCCAGACCACGCCAAGGCCGAAGGACAGCGAGCCGAAGCGCCGGCTGGCGGCGCCCTCGACGCGGCCGACAGGAAAGGCCACGGTGCCGTCCGTCCCGGCGCCACCCCGAACGTCGGCGGACCAGGCGATGTCACCCGCGTCGCCTTCCAGCCCAAGGCCGAGCAGCGCGGACCCCCCGCTGGTGCGGGTCGGGGCCCGCTCCCACGACCCACGGAGGCCCGGTACCATACGGATGCCGCTGCCGAGCGGTATCCGGTAGCGCGCGGAGAATCCCGCACCGCCTCCCCAGAACGGGCCGGCCCAGTCGGCCCAGCGCGCGTGGGCCTGGAGGTCCCACGCCGCGCGGCGAAACGCAAGTGAAGGCGCGAGGGAGACCACGCCCCGATCGCTGACCGCTCCGCTGCTTCCCTGCCCCACACCGACATCCATCCAGCCGGTGACCTGCGCGCCGGCCGCCGGTGCCACTGCCAGCGAGAAGCCGAGGATCATGACGCGCCGCATCATGGCCGCGGCCCCGCTGGCGAGTCCGCAAACTCGCGACCCATCGAGACGAAATCGGCATCGCTCGCCCCTGTCCGGGCGAGATCGATCACGCGCTGCTCGGCCGCACCGGGCGACATGCCGCCCGATACGAGGTCAGTGAGGATACCCAGCGGCACCACGAGCGCCCCGGGCGGGCGGGTATCGCGAAGCCGCCCCAGGGCGGGCACACTCACACCAGCCCGCAGTGCCGCTGCTCCCGCGGTCACATCGGCCTCCGGGCTGTCCGGACCCAGCACTGCGCGCGACGCACGGAGCGAGGCAAGTACCTGCCCCACTACGACGATGATGCGGGGCTCCGGTGCGCCCTTGCTCACCCCTTCCAGCGTCTTGAGCAGGAGAGGCCGCGTGGGCAGCGCCTCTTCCCGCGCCGAATCCACCATCGCGTCGATCGCCCGGGCCAGCGTGGGAGACAGCTTGCCCTCGAGTCGGGCCTCCTGGGCGTGCGCGGAGGCAGTGGCGAAGAGGAGGAGAACGAAGGGGAGCCCTTTCATGAGCTGCGCGCGACCGTGATGACGGAGGTGGGCGTGCCGTAGTCGTCGAGGGCGGCTGGCTCCGAGGGATCGCCTACCCAGCGGCTGCCGTCGACCACGAACGTGTAGTGGTAGCGGCCGGGCGGCAGGGGCACCACCAGCACCCAGCGGCCATCGCTCTCCTCGCGGAGCGGTGTGCCGGCCGGGTCCCAGTCATTGAAGTCCCCCACCAGCGCCACCCGCGCCGCCTCGGGAGCGCGAAGTTCGAAATGCACGGCGGTCGTGCCCGGCGTCGTACCTGGCGTGGAAATCGATCGCAGCAGCAGCCAGCCGCCGAGGAGCAGCACGACGGCCGCCGCCAGGCGCAGGAAGGCCGGAGGAAGCCAGGCCAGGCGCGCGGTGGGTCGATGCGCCCGGACCTGCGACATGACGCGGTGATCGAGCCCGGGATTGAGCTCCACCGGCTGCCGCAGCGCCTCGATCGCACGTTTCAGGGTGTCCTGGTCGTCCGCAGCGCTCATGACATTTCCCCCGCCAGCAGTTCGCGCAGCCGCTCGCAGGCCCGCATCACGCGCATCTTGAGCGCGGACACGCCGGCGCCGGTCAACTCCGTCATCTCCTCATAGTTCATCCCTTCCACGTGCCGGAGCAGGAACGCCTGCCGGTGCGCCGGGGGCACACGATCGAGCGCGTCACCGATCGCCTCGCGCCACGCGAAGGACTCCGCCTGGTCCGGGGCCAGCCCGGGGACGTCAGGCGGGAGGTCCGAACCTTCGACCTGGTCGGTCCGGATCCGCCGTCGGCGCCGCGTCCGGCAGCGGTTGGCCAGGATGCGGAAGAACCACGCCCCGAACCGGTCCGGGTTCTCGCAGCGGGGGAGCGCCCGGTAGGCCCGGACGAGGGCGTCCTGCAGGGCCTCCTCAGCGTCCTCCGGGTTCCCGATCATGTGCGTGGCGTACCGGCCGTAGCGCACCCGGTAGCGCGCCACCAGGTGCCGATAGGCCTCGACCTCCCCTGCCAGCACGCGGCGTACGAGGTCGCCGTCGCTGGTGTCCACGTGAGAAAGACCTTCAAGGCGGGGCATCGGTCACAGGGCTCCGGGGGCGGGATGACTGGGAGACGCCGGACCCTGCCCCTCCCAACACCGCCCCGCCGGGCGGACGGGAACAGGGCGTACGGGAAGAGGGCGGACGTGAATAGGACGGACGGGATGTCGGGTGTCGCCGAAGCTCGATCGTCCCGGAGCGGACGTCAGTGAGCGGTGGCATGCTCGCGATCTGGCCGTTGGACGCGTACGGGGGCCGCGGAGGGACGAGCGAGCAAGGCGGGCTAGAACTCCTTCTGAAGCAGCTCCAGGGCGCGTACCAGATCCGGCACCTCGTCCAGCACCGGGAGCAGAGGGTCTTCCTTCATACCGGTCAGGCGTTCGGGCATGGTTTCTATCGTGAATGCGGCAATCGAAAGGTCGGGGTTGACTTCGTCCCAGGTCAGCGGCGTTGAGACCGGGGCGCCGGGGAGCGGTCGGACGCTGTAGGGGGCCACCAGGAGCCGCCCGTGGCCGTTCTGGAGGAAGTCCACGTAGACCTTTCCCTTCCGGCGGGAGACCTGGCGGGTAATGGTCGCAATTTCCGGCAGGCGCTTCACGATCGCCCGGGCCAGCACCTCGCCGAGGGCGCGGGTCTGCTCGAACGTGAACTGGCGGCCAACCGGCACCAGGACGTGCAGGCCGCTCGAGCCGCTGGTCTTGATGTAGTTGGGCAGCGCGCACCGCTCGCAGAGGGCGTGCAGTTCGTTCGCGATGGCCACGACATCCCCGAAGGGCGCCTCCTTCGGGTCCAGGTCCAGGATGCACCAGTCGGGCCGCTCGAGCGTGCTGATCCGGCTACCCCAGACATGCAGCGGAATCGCCGCGCTGTTGGCGAGGTAGATGAGCGACGCGATGTCGTCACAGACGAAGTAGTCGATCTCGCGCTCGGCGTGTTCGCTCCACATCCGCTCGGTGCGAAGCCACTCCGGGATGTACTCCGGCGCGTCCTTCTGGAAGAAGCTCTTGCCGTCGATCCCGTCCGGATATCGCGTCAGGACCACCAGCCGGTCCTTGAGGAACGGCAGGACCCAGTCGGCCACGCCGCGGTAGTACTCGATGAGGTCGCCCTTGGTGTAGCCCTCCTCCGGCCAGAAGACCTTGTCCACGTTGGACAGCGGCACCTGGTCGGGGTCCATGGGCGGGATCTCCACGACGGGCAGTGGCGGCGGCTCGCCCTCCGACTCATCGTGCAGTTCGGCGATTTCCTTGTCATCCCGGAAGCGCTCGAACACCGGGTGGCGCAGCAGCCCTTCCTTCGTCCGCTCCTTGAAGCGGACCTGCGCCACGAATTCGGGTTCCACCCACGTCGTGTCCTTGAGCTTCGGCGCGCCCTCGCAGGGCGGATCCTTCCGGGCCGAGGCCTCGAGGCTGGCCCGGATCTCGCCGAGCCTCGCCGGGTCCAGCCCGCTGCCCGCCCGTCCAGCGTACACGAGCCGGCCGTCCCTTGGCTCAGCCAGGTGGAGGGCACCAATGCCGTCCCGGCTCCCTTTCGGCTCGGTGAACCCGACCACCGCGAAGTCCCCGTTCTGGTCAGCCCGGATCTTGACCCAGTCGGCGCTCCGGCCCATGTGGTACAGGCTGTCGGCCTTCTTCCCGACGATACCCTCCAGCCCGAGGGCCGTCACCTTTTCGTACAGGGCCTCCCCCAGTTCCTCGAAGTCCTCGACATACCGGAGCGGCCCGACCGGCGGGAGTACGCGTCGGAGCAGCGCCTTCCGCTCGCGCAGGGGCATGCGTCGAAGGTCCCGCCCCTCCAGGGAGAGCAGGTCGAAGGCGAAATAGGTAACGGGGTTGCCCGCCGAGGCCACCGCGACGTCCCGCGGGCGGGAGAGGCGGGCGCGCTCCTGCAGCCGGTCGAAGCTCGGCATGCCATCGGCGCCGAGTGCCACGACCTCGCCGTCCATCAGGAAATCGTGGAACGGCAGCGACTTCACGGCGAGCGCGACCTCGGGAAAGTTGGTGGCGGCGTCGTTTCCGTTCCGGGTGCGTACCACCACCTCGCCGTCGCGGCGGCCGGCCAGGATCCGGTAGCCGTCCAGCTTGAGCTCGAACAGCCACCCTTTTCTGGTGAACGGGGTGTCCCGCTGCTCAGCCAGCATCGGGCTCACCTCCTCCGGCGAGGGTGCGGGGTCGGTCACCCGCTCCCTGTCCAGTTCCTGGCGGATCGCCTCGCCCGGATGCACGCCGTCCCGCAGCTCCTCAACGGTGAGGCCCGACAGGATGGACTGCGGCGGCACCGTACTGTCATCCTGTTCGGTCCCCTCGGCTTTCTCCCGGATCAGGAGCCACTCGTTCTCGCCCTTCTTCAGCTTCACCAGCGTCCAGATGCCACGCAGCTTGTAGCCCCGCAACTCGAAGAGGAGCTTGCCCTTCTTCCACCCCTCCTCGATGTCCTCGAGCGGGAGCCACACCCCCCGGTCCCACAGGATCACCGCGCCGGCGCCGTAATTTCCCGACGGGATCAGGCCCTCGAAGTCCCCGTAATCGAGCGGGTGGTCCTCCACGTGGACCGCCAGGCGCTTTTCCTTCGGGTCCAGGCTGGGCCCCTTGGGCACCGCCCAGGACTTGAGCACCCCGTCCATCTCCAGCCGGAGGTCGTAGTGCAGCCGGCGGGCGGCGTGCTGCTGGATGACGAAGCGCTGGCCGCCGGGCCGGATGGCCTTCCCGGCGGGTTCCGGGGTTCGGCTCGGGGTGCGTTTCTCCCGGTAACGCTTGAGGGGATCGGGGCCGGTTGCGGGCATACCGGCAATATCATACTGTACAGTCCATGAGCGCACGTCCCATCGCCGCCGCCAACATCTCCTTCGGCCTGGTCTCGGTGCCGGTCAAGCTGTACTCCTCCTCGGAGTCCTCGGCCAGCATCTCGTTCAACTGGTTGCACAAGGAGTGCAGCTCGCGGCTCAAGCAGCAGTACATCTGCACCAATGACGACCAGGTCGTCAGTCGAGATGACATGGTCAAGGGCTACGAGTTCGCCAAGGGCCAGTACGTCACCTTCACGCCCGAAGAGCTGAAGACGCTGGACGAGAAGGCCACCAACAGCATCGATGTGAGCGAGTTCGTCCCGCTCGAGGAGGTCGAGCGGCTCTACCTGGACAAGACCTACTATCTGGGGCCCGACAAGGGCGGCGACCGGGCCTACCGGCTGCTGGCGAAGGCGCTGGAAGAAACCGGCCGCGCCGCGGTGGGCCAGTACGCGGCCCGCGGGCGGCAGTACCTTATCCTCATCCGCCCGAAGAACGGGATGCTCGTGCTCGAGCAGTTGCACTACGCCGACGAGATGCGCCCCGCCACCGAGGTCCCCCTCGAGGAGGGGGAGGTCAAGCCGACCGAGCTCGAACTCGCCAAGCAGCTCATCCAGCAGACCGCGACCGACGAGTTCCACCCGGAGCGTTACAGGGACACCGTGCGCGACCGCGTCATGGAAGCGATCCAGGGCAAGGTGGAGGGCGAGGAGATCACCGCCGCGCCCGCGGAGGAACCGCAGGCCAAGATCATCGACCTCATGGCCGCGCTCAAGGCCAGCCTCGCGAAGAAGGGGGAGAGCGGGGCCGACGAGGCCGATGAGAAACCCGCCAGGAAGAAGAGCACGAAGAAGAAGGCGGGGTGATGACAGTGAGTAGTGAGTAGTGAGTAGTGAGTAGTGAGTAGTGAGTAGTTTTCGGAGGGTAGTTCCTCTCGCGCCGGTCTCACCGTAAAGCACTGGTCACTAATCACTAATCACCAATCACCAGTCACTCATCCCCGGACCTGCCCTTGCACCGCTGCCTCTTCGTTCTCGCGTTCATCGCCGCCGCACCATCCCTTCACGCCCAGTCCCTCTCGCCGCTCGAGCGCCGGATCACTGCCGCGGTCGATGCCGGCGTGCCCGCGTCTCTCGCACTGCTTGAACGCGCCGTCAACGTCAACAGCGGAACGATGAACCTGGAGGGCGTGCGGAAGGTCGGTGCGCTGTTCGATTCCGCCTTTACGTCGCTCGGATTCGACACCGACTGGAAGGATGGATCCGGATGGGGACGGGCCGGACACCTGGTGGCGAGGCGCACGGGCAACGGCCGGGGACCGAAGGTGCTCTTCATCGGCCACCTCGATACCGTCTTCGAATCCGACTCCCCGTTCCAGACGTTCGAGCGTCTCGGGGCGGACAGCGCCCGCGGCCCCGGAACGACGGACATGAAGGGCGGCAACGTCGTCATGCTGCTCGCGCTCCGGGCACTCCAGGATGCGAAGCTGCTGGACCGCATCCAGGTCACCGTGGTGCTCATGGGCGATGAGGAGGACAGCGGTGACCCGTTGTCGCTCGCGCGGGCGGACCTGGTCGAGGCCGCGAAGTGGGCCGACATCGCCATCGGGTTCGAGGATGGCGACGACGACCCGACGACCGCCGTCATCGGGCGCCGGGGCGTGGCCGGCTGGACGCTCAGGACCTCGGGGACGCCCTACCACAGCTCACAGATCTTCCAGCCCGAAGTGGGGAGCGGGGCCATCTTCGAGGCCGCCAGGATCCTCTCGGCGTTCCGTGATTCCCTCGCCGGGGAACCAAACCTCACGTTCAACCCCGGCGTGATTGTCGGCGGCACCACCATCTCGCTCGATCCGGTCACCCAGCGCGGTACCGCGTTCGGCAAGAGCAATGTCGTCGCGGAGAGCACCGTCGTCACCGGCGACATCCGGACGCTGGAGCCAGCCCAGCTCGCCCGCGCGCAGGAACGGATGCAGGCCATCGTCGCGCGACACTACCCGCGGACGGGAGCCACGATCGAATTCGGCGAAGGCTATCCGCCCATGGCGCCGACCGACGGCAACCGCCGCCTCCTCGCCATGATCGACCGGGCCAGTCGAGATCTCGGTGTCGGTCCCGTCACCGCGGTGGATCCGGCCCGGGCCGGCGCGGCGGACGTCTCCTTCGCCGCGGATTACGTCGACATGGCAGTGGATGGCATGGGGCTCCTTGGCCGGGGCGGCCATACCGTGGAGGAAACCGCCGACCTGAGGACACTGCCCATACAGGCGAAGCGGGTGGCGGTCGCGCTGGCGCGAATGGTTGAGGACGGGCAGTCGGCAATCGGCAATCGGCATTAGGGCCAGCGATCGTACTCGTCCAAGGAGCCCGCCATGCGAACCTGCACCTCCCTCCTCGCACTGCTGCTCGCCGTCGCCACCATGCCAGCGGCCGCCCAGGATGACCCGCAACTTCCCCCCGGCAGAGCCGACCTGCTCGACCTGACCCGGCAACTGCGCTTTGCGTGCGACCCCGCGGAGCTTGCCGCCTCGGAAGGCTCCTCGTTCTCCGCCGATGTCGGCGGGACGCCGGTGAAGGGCCAGGCCGTCTGGGGCGTGGAGCGGGATGGCGACCTGATACTGATGATGGGAACGTTCGAAGGGAACGGAGGACAGTGCCTGGTCTGGGCAAGCCACGACGGCCCACCGGAACTCGGCGCGTGGCCCGTGATCGCCCTGTCGGCGGCGCTCATGAACGGGGAGCTCGAGGGACGCCACTTCGCCGGCGGCTGGTTCGCCAAGGTGGACACGACCGGTCACACGATGGTTCCCGACTCAGGGACTCTCGTCTTCACATCCCTGGAGAGCGGGAAGCTCACCGGCTCGTTCATGCTGGATGGATGGACCGTCACCGACGGAGAGCCGGAGACGGGACGGCTCAGGATCGAGGGAACGTTCGTTGCGGTGGAGCCGAAGTAGCCCCCCTACCTCTCCGTCGCAACCACCTCGATCCTCCGATCCGGCACCAGCCAGATCAGGGCAACCAGGATGTAGATCCCGCCCGCGATCGCGTGATGCACGAACGCGAGGGGGATCGCCACGATGTAGAGCACGAGGGACAGCTTTCCCTTGACGTCCCCCCGAACCGCAAGCGCCAGCCGGGAATCCGGTCCGTGATAGCGGATGATCGCCGTCTGGAGAATGGTGTAGGAGATCGCTGCGCAGAGCAGCACCACGCCGTAGGCCGCCATCGGCAGGCTGGCAAAGTGACTCTCCCCCATCCAGGCCGTCACGAACGGCACCAGCGAAAGCCAGAACAGCAGGACGAGATTGACCCACAGGATGGTGCCGTTCACCCGCTCGGTGATGCGGAACATGTGGTGGTGATTGGTCCAGTAGATCCCGATGTAGATGAAGCTCATCACGTAGATGACCAGCCCGGGAACCGACTGGCGGAAGTCAGCCCAGGTCCCGCCATCCGGGATATGCAGCTCCAGCACCATGATCGTGATGATGATGGCGATGACGCCGTCACTGAAGGCTTCGAGGCGTTCCTTGGTCATGGGAGGTGGAACATGGCGCGCGGAAGCCCGTGAAGCAATAGAGCACGCCGGGCTACCGCCGGGCGGGGCAGCTCCAGGAAGCGGAAACGGCGGCATACCCGACCCTGGGAAGCACCCGCTCTGCCGTCATGGCGAGTCCGGCCAGGATCACCAGGAGGGCGAGCACGTGAGTCCACCAGATGCGTTGGACCCACGAGGCAGTGGCCGCCCAGGTCCCGGCCACGATCACCGACAGCACCGCCGCCAGGTATCCGGCCAGCGACCAGCCGCAGGCGCGGGCGTAGGGCCACTGGGTCATCGCGATGGCCAGCGTGCAGGCGAGCACGACGCGAAGCGCCAGCAGCCAGCGCTCGGAACGGGCGGGGGCGGGTCCGGCAACCGCGCCACGGTGTCCGCCGCCCCCGACTTTGGGCGTCGGGAGCCGGCGTGGCGTCGGGGTCGCGAAGATCATGTCGTTGGAATCAGGATCGCGCGAATCGCCCAGCTGGGCGAGCAGCCGGTCGACTTCATGCGACATCGGATCGTGGTGGGCATCGGCCACGGGGCACCCCGGAGAAGAACTCGGCAAGGCGATGGTCGGTGAGGGTGCGGCATCCACCGTGCCAGCCGGCCTTCCCACGCATAACCCGTGTTATCGACGTGGGATAGACATGCCCGACCAGCGGGACGGCTGACCCGGCCCTCGCAGTTCGCGCGGCCGGTCAGGTAATTCCTTCTGCAACCCAGTGCATATGCCGAACAAAAGGGAAGAGCGAACCAGGTGCGGAAGCCGCACCCGATCCCTCTTCCCTGTTGCCGCTTCCCTGTTCCCTGGGTGTTCATGCCCGAGGCGAGAGTCGAACTCGCATGGGGTTGCCCCCGGTGGATTTTGAGTCCACTGCGTCTGCCATTCCGCCACTCGGGCCGGGGGGAAAGGTGGCGGGCGAGGGGGCGAAGGGCAAGGACGGGCGGATGGGGCGGACAGGGCGCAGGAAAGTGAACGCTTGCGGAGTACCGTCGCTTAAGCGACAGTCCGGCCGAGCCGCGGCTTCAGCCGCGTGACCAGGCGGACAGGGCAGCCGCCCGGAATGGTTCAGCAGCACTCCCTGCCCTGTACGCCCTCCACCCCCTCCCGCACGATGAGCGGCACCATGGCCAGCGCCGCCACCGGATCGGCCCACCACCAGCCGGCCAGCGCATTCAGGAGCAGGCCGGCCAGCAGGATAGCTGACAGCCACATGCACATCAGCGTCTGCGACGCCTCGGCGTACAGGGCACTGCTGCCCAGCTGCCGCGCCACCCTGCGCTTCGCACGCACCAGGAGCGGCATGACCACGAGGGAAAGCGCGGCCAGGACGATCCCGACCGTACTCTCGGACGGCCGCTGCCCCCCCGCGATCGACGCAATCGCGTCCCACGCGACATAGGCCGCCAGAGCCAGGAACAGCCACCCGACAATCCTGCGCGTCCGATACTCGGCGCGCGCCCGGCGCGCCGGCTCGAGGTCCGACTTGAGGCGCCAGATGGCCGCAAGGCTGGCGCCCAGCTCGATCACGCTGTCTACCCCGAACCCCACGAGCGCGATGCTGCCCGCCGCCAGGCCCGCCCCGATGGCGACAAGGCCCTCGAGGCTGTTGTAGCCCAGGGTGGCATAACTGAGGAGAAGCCCCCGGCGGACGAGGGCAACCCGGTCGGCGGTAGTGGACATGACAGGAAGGTAGGCGGGCGGGCCGAAGGCAGCGGGTTTACGACTCAACCACTCAACGACTCAACGCCCACGCCTCCCGATCCCCGATCCCCGATCCCCGCCCAATTATCTTTCCCCCATGACCACCATCCGCCCTTTCCACCCCTGGCACGACCTCCCCACCGGCCCCAATCCTCCCGACGTGGTCACCGCCGTGATCGAGATCCCGGCAAACGAGCGCAACAAGTATGAGCTCGACAAGGAGCTCGGCGTGTACCGGCTGGACCGGCTGCTCCACAGTGCCATGCACTACCCCGGCAACTACGGTTTCCTGCCGCGTACCCTGGCCGAAGACGGCGACCCGATCGACGTGCTGGTCCTGATGAAAGAGCCGGTGTTCACCGGCTGCCTGGTGGATGTGCGCCCGATCGGGGTCTTTCACCTGGTCGATCTGGGAGCACCCGACGAGAAGATCCTGGCTGTGCCTGTATCGGACCCGTACTTTCGCGACATCAACGAACTCACCGACATTCCGAAGCACACGCTCCGCGAGATCGAGCACTTCTTCCAGGTGTACAAGGACCTCGAAGGCACCCGGACCGAGACTGGCGGCTTTGATGACGCCGCGGCGGCCCGGGAGGACATCGTCCGCGCCCGCCGGAACTACGAGGAGCGGGGCCGGCCCTCGTGAGGACGTTCCGGAGGCAGGTGGCCATGGTCACGGCCACCGTCGTCATCCTGTGCGGATGCGGTGACTGGAGGGACGGCGCCGCCCAGCAGGGCGACACGACCGATCGCGGCCCCGACCCGGCCTTGAACGCAGCGCGGGAGGCGCTGGACGACGGGCTCTCCTGGACGGCAAGCCTGCGCATCGCACCAGTCCTGGCCGATACCGCCCGCCGCACCCCCGAAGCCGAGATCATTGCCGCCCGTGCCGCCGCGGGCTGGGGCGGCTGGGACCGCGTACGGGACCTGCTGCAGGGCAGGCCCTGGCTGGACACGCTGTTCGACGGCCGCGGTCGCGAGCTTCTGGCCCGGGCCGCCCTCCGCCGTCGCGAGTTCACCGGGGCCGTCCCCGAGGCGCGCTCGGCCCTACGGGCATCCCGGACCCGGGAAGACAGCGCGGTCCGCACGGTCCTCCTGGCCCGCGCGTTCGACGGGAACGAACAGCCCGACAGCGCTCGCGCGCTCTACCTCGCCTCCGCGGAGTTGTTCCCTTCCATCGCGGACTGGCTGGTCCTCAGGGCGATGGTGGTGGAACCCGACAGCGCGCGGCGGGCAGGCCGCTACGGTTCGATCGCCATCCCCCCGGCAGTCGATCATGTGGCACTCACCGAGGCGCGCGCCACGCTCCGCGCCGGGGACACGACCGGCGCCATCCGGGCCCAGCGTGCCCTCGGCCGGTACACGCGGGTCGCCGAACTCCAGCTTGCCCGCGCGCGCAGTCGGGCAGACTCGGCCGCCATACGCGACAGCATGATGGACCGGATCGGGCGGACCGGCCGCCCGCCGGAAGGCATGATCGACCTGCTCACGAGGGTGTTCGGGAAGCTCCCCGCGAAGGACGAACTCACCATCGCCAGGGCTGCGGCGGCGTGGGGTCCGTCGGACCGCGCAATCACGGCCTTCACCCGCGCCTTCGCGGGTGGCCAGGGCATGTCGCGCGACCGCTGGCTGTACGGCAATGTCCTGGCACGGGTCGGCCGCTACGACGACGCCGCCGTGCAGTACGGGCGGGTGACGGGTGAGCTCGCCCCGGACGCCGCCTATCTCCGGGCCCGCTCGATCCTCCGGGCGGGGAACCTCTCCGCTTCGCGAACCGAGCTCCGGAACATCCTCCGGCGCTACCCGAACGACGCAGCGGCCGTGATCGCCCGCGTTCTCCTGGCCGACCTCGCCATCGATGAAGGCCGGGACGACGACGCGCGCGAGACCCTGCTGGTCACCGGCCGCGCCTCACCCCGGGTCAACCTCACGCCGAGCGCGCTCTTCAGCGCGGCCATCATCGCATATGCGCACGGGGAGGTGAAGACGGCGGCGACGGAGTTCGACAGCATCGTTGCCCGGTATCCCGACAGCGACGCCGCGCTGAGCGCGCGGTACTGGTCAGGGCGCGCCTGGGAGCGGGCGGGCGACAGTGCCCGCGCGCGGGAACGGTGGCGCGACGTCCTGCAGCGCAATCCTTACACCTACTACGCGACCCGGAGTGGTCGCCGCCTCGGCGTGCCGCTCGCGATCCCGGCCGGCAACACCACGATCGGGGGGTTCGAGGACATCTCCGCCGCAATGGCGCGGTCGGAGACGCTCGACTCCCTCGGCCTCGACGACGAGTCCCTGCTCGAACTGAACGACCTCGGGCGGCGGTCCGGCGAGTCCACGGAACGGCTGCTCGCCACGGCGGCTGCCTTCAGCGCCCACGATCATGCCGCCCGTGCCCTCCAGCTCGCGAGCCGGGCCCTGGGCCGCGGGGCTCCGACCGACACCGTGACCTACCGGCTGCTCTTCCCCGTCCTGGAAGTGGACGGCCTGCTCCGGCTCGCGCGTGAGCATGGCGCGGACCCGGCCCTCGTCGCGGGGCTCATCCGTCAGGAGAGCACCTTCGACCCGCGCGCGACCTCCGGTGCCGGCGCCCGTGGCCTCATGCAGGTGATGCCGCAGGTCGGGGAGCAGATGGCCCGCACCCTGCACTACCCCGTGTGGGATGCCGTCCTGCTCTACCAGCCGAGCGTGAGCCTCCAGATGGGCATCCAGCACCTGTCGGAGCTGCTGGCCGACTACCCGGACCTCCCCCACGTGCTCGCCGCGTACAACGCAGGGCGGAGCCGGGTGGAGCGGTGGGACAGCCGCCATGGCGTCGGCGATGACCCGGAGTTGTTCACGGAGCGCATCCCGTTCCGCGAGACCCGGGACTATGTGAGGCTGGTAATACGGAACATGGAGATTTACCGGGCGCTGTATGGGTGGGAGCGGTGAGCGGTGAGCGGTGAGCGGTGAGCGGTGAGCAACCGTAATGTCAGCGCGCACGAGCCGTGTCAACCCTGACATCCCGTTCACCGCTTACGCTGTTTTAGTCTCTCAGGCTCACCGGCTTCCCCAGGATTTCCTTCCAGATAATCGCATCCCGCAGCTGCTGGATATGGTCCGGCACACCGGTGACGGCGACGGCCTGCTTCTGGCGGATCCGGGCGTCGAACGCGGTGTGGTCCGCCCGGGTGCGCGGGCGGTTCCGCTCCTCGGCCTCCCGGATGCGCCGCTGGACGAGCGCGTTGGCCTCGTCGTCGTAATCGACGACGTTGCCCGCGGGCGCGGGACGGTCCGGGCGCACGTAGGGCGCGCGCTGGATCTCCAATGACTCCCGCTCCTCCACTTCCTCGGCGCCGGGGAGCCGGTAGGCGGCCTCCCGGCCCGACGGCCCCCGCGCTGCCCGCTCCTTCACGCCTTCCATCGCCTTGAGCAGTTCCTGGAGGCGGGCGCCTTCGGCCTGCGTCCCGGTCGTCCGGACCTGGTCGGGCGGCGGGTCGGGATACCAGGTCTTCCCCCTCGACGTTTTCCGGGCGGTCTGACTTGACCGCCCCTTCTGCGCCTTGCTGATGAGCGCCAGCACGGCGTAGACGATGCCGAGAAAGATGAGGCCGCTGAAACCTTCCACCACTCAGCTCCCGCTCGGGGCCGGCGGCGGAGGGTTCCCTTCCCCGGCGATCGCCTTCCGCATGATGGTGTCGGCTTCCACGTTGCGATAGCGCTGGTAGTCCATCACGCCGAGATTGCCGCTCCGGAACGCATCGGCCATGGCCAGCGGGATCTGCGCCTCGGCGGCGATCAGCTTGGCCCGCTGGCTCTGGGTCTCCGCGCGGAACTCCTGCTCCATCGCCACCGCGAGCGCGCGCCGCTCCTCCGCCTTGGCCTGCGCGATCCGCTTGTCCGCCTCGGCCTGGTCGGTCTGCAGCTCGGCGCCGATGTTCTTGCCCACGTCCACGTCGGCGATGTCGATGGACAGAATCTCGAACGCCGTGCCCGCGTCCAGTCCCTTGGCCAGGACGGTCTTCGAGATGCTGTCCGGGTTCTCCAGCACCGCCTTGTGGTTCGCCGCCGAGCCGATCGTGCTCACGATCCCCTCGCCGACTCGTGCCAGGATGGTTTCCTCGCCGGCGCCGCCCACCAGTCGATTGATGTTCGCCCGCACCGTCACCCGCGCCAGGGCGAGCAGCTGGATGCCGTCCTTGGCCATCGCCGCCACCTTGGGCGTCGTGATCACTTTCGGGTTCACGCTCACCTGCACCGCCTCGAACACGTCACGGCCCGCCAGGTCGATGGCCGCGGCCTGCTTGAAACCGAGTGGAATGCCGGCCTTGTCGGCGCTGATCAGCGCGCGGACGACCCGCTCGACGTTTCCGCCCGCGAGGTAATGGGCCTCCAGATCGTTAATGCTGAGTTCGAGCCCCGCCTTGTAGGAGTTGATGAGCGGGTTGACGATGTTGCTCGGGTTGACCTTCCGGAAACGCATCCCGAACAGCGTGCTGAACTTCACCCGCACGCCGGAAGCGAGTGCCGTCACCCACAGGCCGACCGGGATGAACCGGAAGAACACCACCAGGAAAAGGAACCCGAGAAAGACCAGGACCAGGACCAGGCCCGGGCCGAGCTGGGAGAAATCGTCCACGTTACGCTCCGGAGAAAGGGGAAAGCCTCACAGCCCGCGTACCACGTGACGGTAGCCCTCCGCGCGCAGGATCCGCACGGCGCTGCCCGCCTTGATGAAATCGCCTTCGGTGACGGCATCGATTCGTTCCTCGCCCACCGCGACCGTCCCGGACGGCCTGAGGTCGGTCACCGCCACGCCTTCGACCCCCACCAGTTCGCCACGCGACAGCGCGCTGACGTAGCCATCCGTGCCGGTCAGCGCATCGTGCAGGAACAGCCCGCGAAGCCGTGAACTCCCCGGAATGTGCCGCAGCCAGGCGTACGCGACCGCGACGACGATGATCAGGCTGGCCGCCACCACCGCGAGCGCCTGCACGATGTCGCCTCCCGTCGGCACGGCGCCGAGCATCGCCAGCACGAATGACGCACCGATCATCACGATACCGAGGATGCCCGCGATACCGAACCCGGGGATCACGAACACCTCCAGCGCCAGCGCGATCACGCCGAGCATCAGCAGGATCACCTCTTCCCAGCCTGCCAGCCCCAGGAGCAGGTGGCTCCCGAAGAAGAGGCCGAGGGAGAGCAGCCCGACCACCGCGCCAAGTCCGAACGCGCCGGCCTTGATCTCGAAGATCAGGCCGATCATCCCGATGGACAGGAGCAACGGGGCAACGACGGGGTTCGTGAGGAAGCGGACGACAGTTTCGGCCCAGTTCAGGTCGATCGCGGTCACGACGGCGCCGGGCAGCCCGATGGCCGCGAGGAGCGCCGGCTGGTCCTCCGCGATCCCGTCGGCGTACTTCGCGGACAGCGCCTCCGTCGTGCTCAGCGTCAGGAGCCTGCCGGAGGGGGCCAGCGGGATATCCACGCTCTCGTCCACCATCGCCTCGGCCACCATCGGGTCGAGCCCGCGGGCCTCGGCCAGGGCCCGGAATTCGCCGCGCATGGCTGAGACGTACTTCTCGGGGGCCTTCACGCCCTGCCCGTCAACGGGTGTCGCCGCCCCGAAGACCGCGCCCGACGTCATGTAGACACTGTCGGCGGACAGGGCGATCAGGGCGCCGGCGCTGTAGGCCCGCGGATGGATCCAGGCGTACACCGGGACAGTCGTGGCGCGCACGGCATCCACGATGCGCTCAGCCGCGTCCACCCGGCCGCCGGGGGTGTTGATGTCCAGCACCACGGCGGCGGCACCGGCCTGATCGGCTTGCCGGAGCGCACGGGCCACGTACGGTGCCAGCCCGTTCTCGATCGTGCCCGAGATGTCCACACGGTAGACCACCGGCTGCTGCGCCACGAGGGGCGCGGCAGCCAGCAGCGTCGCCATGGTGAGGAAAAGCACCCGCCGCATGCGGCACTCCGGGGTATGAGGAATAGCCATTTCAAGGTAACGGCTGGCCGGGGGAGGGACTAGGAGGGACTAGGAGGGACTAGGAGGGCGGACGGGCGGACAGGCGGACAGGCGGACGGTCTGCTGGGAGGGCAGTGTCGTCACGGCGGCCCTGTCATCCCGAGCGTCCAGCGAGGGATCTACTGTCCCTGGATCGAGCGCCTTTGCAAGCCGGGCCTGGTTCGATCGGCGGCCGACAGGATCTCTCGCTTCGCTCGAGATGACATGCATTCCACCCTTCACCCACTCACCCGCTCCCCGCCCCTTGTACACCTCTCACTTCCGGGATATGGATTAGCCGATCTTCTACCCTCGACCCTCGACCCTCGACCCTCGACCTTCGACCTTCGACCTTCGACCTCCTTTGATCGACTACCTCTACCTGACCGCCGTCCTGGCGATGGCGATCTGGCTCTTCTGGACCCGACGAATCCGGCCGGACATGACCGCGGTCATGGTCATGCTGCTGCTGGTGGTGCCGTGGCCGCACCCGGGCGGGTGGCGCGCGGTCCTCCCGCCCGAGAAGGGATTTGCGGGATTCGGCAGCGCCGCGGTGCTCATGATCGCGGGGATGTTCATCCTGGGGCGGTCGCTGGTGCGGACGGGCGCGGCGGAGGCGATCGGGCTCCGGATCCTGCGGGCGGTGTCGGGCCACGAGTGGCTGCTCCAGCTCGCGGTCCTGGTCCTGGCGACCTTCGCGTCGATGTTCATCAACGACACGACGGTCGTCCTGATCCTCCTCCCGCTCATCGCGGGCATCTGCCGCGAAAAGAATCTCTCCCCGTCGCGCTACCTCCTCTTCGCGGCCTATGGTTCGCTCCTCGGCGGGCAGTGGACCCTGATCGGCACCCGCAGCAACATCCTGATCAGCGACTTCCTCAGAAACCACACCGGCCACGGCATCGGGTTCTTTGCCTTCACCCCGCTTGCGGCGGCGGTGTTCGCAGGGTCAGCGGTGTTCCTCATGCTTGTGGGCCGGCATCTCCTTCCGGATCATCGCCCTTCCCTCCCTCACGACCTGATGAAGGAGTTCCTGACCGAGGTGGACGTACCGGAGGAATCCGGCGCCATCGGCCAGCGACCGGGCGCGGTGGACGCCCTCACCGCCGAGGGGGTGGCGGTCGTGGCCCACCTGCGGGACGGCCGGCCGGTGCCCGACTGGAGCCTCCTCGCCGCGGGGGACGTCCTCCTGGTGCGCGGGACGGTGGAAAACATCGGCGGGCTCATCAAGTCGTCGGATTTCCGCGTGGTGGAGGAATCGACGCTGGACGATACGGCCCTCGAGAGCGTAGACCTGGTCACCGTCGAGGCCGTGGTCCCGGTCAATTCGCCCTTCGTGGGGCTGACACTCGAACTGGCCTCGCGTCGGGGGCGGTTCGGGATCCCGGTGGTCGGCCTCGCGCGGCACGGGCACCCGGTCGGAACCCGGATCATGGACAGCGTACTCGAGGGAGGCGATTCGATCCTGCTGCTCGGCTCCGCGGCCGACGTGGCGCTGCTCCGGGAGCGACCCGGGCTCCTGGTCCTTCAGGACCGGGACTTCCCCGCCCTTGGGCGGCGGAAAGCGTGGACCACGGCCGCGCTCCTGGCCGGCGTGGTGGCCCTCGCGGTCAGCGGTCTCCTGGCGCCCAGCATTTCCATACCGATTGCCGCGATGCTCGCGATTCTCCTGGGCAGCATCACCTGGCGAGGCGCGTACGAGTCCATCGACTGGCCGACCCTCGTCACGCTGGGCGCCATGATCTCGTTCGGCACCGCCCTCGAGGAAACCGGCGCGGCGACAGCCATCGCGAACCTCGCGGTGCGGTACGTCTCGGGTGGCGGCGCGGTGATCCTCCTCGCGGGTCTTCTGCTCGTCGCGATTCTGTTCACGCAGGTCATCGAGAACGCCGCAGTGGCGATCATCATGGCCCCGATCGCCTGGCAGGTGGCGCAGGCCACCGGTCTCGACCCCCGCCCCGTCATGGTCGCCCTCGCCGTCTGCATCTCGGCGGGTTTCAGTACGCCCGTCGCACACGAGAGCACGATCCTGGTCCTCGGTCCCGGCCAGTACGAGTTCCGCCACTACCTGCTGATCGGCAGGCGCGCTGACCGTGATCACCTGGGTGACGGCCACGCTGCTGACGCCGGTGTTGCTGGGGTTGAGATAGGGCGGTCGTCAACAGGGCGGTCAGGAACAAGGCGGTCGAGAACAGGGCGGACGGGCGGACGGGCGGACGGGCGGAATGTAACGATTCAACCAATCAACGACTCAACGCCCTTGCCCTTCTCTCCTTCCCCCGTTTTGATTCCCTTCGACCCCTCGACCTTCACCTCGACCCCTCGACCCCCGACTCCCATGCCCGACAAAACCCGCCTCCTCGCCGAGTTCGACCAGGAAATGAAGTACACCCGCAAAGTCCTCGAGCGCGTGCCCGACGGCAAAGGCGAGTGGAAACCCCACCCCAAGTCCTTCTCCCTGGGCCATCTCGCCCAGCTGGTCTCCTGGATGCCTGGCTGGATCGGCCAGGCCCTGAAGCACACCTCGCTCGACCTCGGCCAGGCCGGGGGGTACTCGCAGGAAAAGACCAGCACCCTGCTCGAGGGCTTCGAGAAGGGAGCGAAGGAGTCCCGCGAGGCTATCGAGCAGGCGAAGGACGCCGACTGGGAGGTCGCGTGGTCGCTCAAGAAGGGCGACACCGTCTTCATGACCATGCCCCGCGCCGACATCGTCCGCATGCACATCAACCACCTGGTGCATCATCGGGCGCAGCTCGGAGTGTACCTCCGGCTGCTGGAGGTCGCGGTGCCGGCGATGTACGGCCCGTCCGCGGACGAAGGCTGGTCCTGAGCAACGCTTCCGCGCGTGTGCGTGTCCGACAGGGTTGGAACGTTCTGACCGTGACGGCAACCCATCCTTCGCGCACGGGAGTCGACCATGACAGCACGCGCACGCGCCGGCGGCATCTACCTGACCGCCCATGCCCTCCTCACCCTCGTCATCCTCACGTCGGCCTTCGCGGCCCGGCGCCGCGAGCACTTCGAGGAGATCGACGTCGAGCGGATCAATATCGTCGAGAAGAATGGCCAGCTCCGGATGGTCATCGCCAACCGCGCGCGGACGCCGGGACCGGTGGAGCGCGGGATACCGTTCGGGTATCCAGCCGGGCGGCGCGTCGGCATGATCTTCTACAACGATGAAGGGACGGAGAATGGCGGCCTGACCTTCGAGGGCCGCACGAAGGATGACGTTCCCTCCGCATACGGCGGCCTCACCTTCGACCAGTACGACCGGGACCAGACCATCGCGCTCCAGTACGTGGAGGACGGCGGCCGGCGGCGTTCCGGTCTGGCCATCCAGGACTATTCGACCACCACCACCAACCGGCAGTGGGCCGAGCGCTACGACGAGATCCAGGCGATGACTGACTCCACCGCGAAACGAGAGGCGATGGCGAGGTGGCGGAAGGACGGCGGTCGACTCCGGCTCTTCACCGGCCGCCAGTTCGACGGGGCCGCGGTCGTCGCCCTCGCCGACGGGAATGGACGCACCCGGATCCGGCTCAAGGTGGATTCCCTGGGCAGTGCCGCGATCGAGTTTCTGGACGACAGTGGCCACGTGACCCGGATGATCGGGCCGGGCGACTAGGCGGTCAGGGCGGTCAGGGCGGTCAGGCGGTCAGGCGGTCAGCCGGTCAGGCGGTCGAGGCGGTCGAGGCGGTCGAGGCGGTCGAGGCGGTCGAGGCGGTCGAGGCGGTCGAGGCGGTCGAGGCGGTGCGAAGCTAAAGCGTAGGATGATGTACTGTAAGCTATTTATTTTTAATGACTTAGTTGAGATACATCATGTGAATTATTCACATTGGCGTGGATAACTCACACCGGTCACCCGCCGGTTCGTCCGTCTCGTCCGTCCTTTCCGTCCCGTCCGCCTGTCCGCCTGTCCGCCCTGCCCCTGTCGATTTTCCCCTCCCGTATTCGTCGTATTCCTGAAAGCATCGCGTTTCCGCAACCTTCACTCGCACCGCCGAGGATCGTCGTATGCCCGATATCACACCCTTTCTCTGGTTCGATACCCAGGCCGAGGAGGCCGCGAACTTCTACGTATCGATCTTCCCCAATTCGAAGATCCTGAGCGTCAGCCGCTATCCCGAGGGGTCACCTGCCCCGGCGGGCTCGGTGATGGTGGTCGAGTTCGAACTGGACGGGAAGAAATTCCAGGCCCTCAATGCCGGCCCGCAGTTCACGTTCGACGAGGCCATTTCCTTCGTGATCGACTGTAAGGACCAGAAGGAAGTGGATCATTACTGGTCGAAGCTCACTTCGGACGGCGGTGAGGAATCCATGTGCGGCTGGGTGAAGGACAGGTTCGGGCTGTCCTGGCAGGTCACGCCACGGCGGCTGATCGAGCTGATCAGCAGTTCCGACCGGGCAAAGTCGCAGCGGGTCATGCAGGCGATGCTCGAGATGCGGAAGATCGACATCCCGACACTCGAGGCCGCGGCCCGCAACGGGTGAGGTCGCCCTGACCGCCTTGACCGCCCTGACCGCCCTGACCACCCTGCGTGGAGAATGACGATGAAATACCTCATGCTGATCAAGCACAGACAGGACCTGCGTACTGAAGAAGTCCCGCAGTCACTGATGGACGCCATGGGACCGTTCATCGAGGAGTGGTTCAAGACCGGGAGGCTCAAGGACACGGCCGGGCTCAAGCCCACCACCGAAGCCTTCCGGGTCCGCCAGAGCGGTGGAAAGATCCAGACCACCGACGGACCGTTCGCCGAAGCGAAGGAAGTCGTCGGCGGCTACGCGATCCTCGAGGCCGCGACTGAACAGGAGGCCCGGGACCTGGCACAGAGGTTCATGGCGCTGCACCTTGAGCACTGGCCGGAGTTCGAGGGAGAGTGCGAGGTGCGGCCGGTTGAGGCGTAAGCCGGGCCCCGCGTGACACCCTGGAGCTGGTCCGGCCTCAATCATGCCGGCGCGGGGGCGCTTATCTCCGCCCACCTGCAGGAAGGAGAGATTGCCCCCCTCGGCCAGGGGGATTTCTGTCTGGCGTTCCGTCAGGGAGAGCACGTCATCCGGGTCGCGCGTCATGCGGAGGCGGCCGCGGCACTCCAGCGCGAGGCCTGTGTTATCGGGCGGATCGCGCCGATGCTGACGCTCCCCGTGCCGGTGCTCACGCTGCACACTCCGGCAGGCTGCCCGCCATTCACCGTCCATCGGTACGTCGAGGGGGAGGCCCTGACCCGGAGCGTATGGGAAGGAATGCCGCCGGCTGGGCGGAGGGCCGCGGCGGCCGGGCTGGCGGGCTTCATGCGCGCGCTGCACTCGCTCCCGGCCTCTGTCGCTGAAGGATGCGGGGTTGATCGCCTGGATGGCACCGCGACGGCCGCCCGCCTTCGCCGGGACATCGGCAGCTCCCTCACCGGTCTGCTCGACGACGCCACCTTCGGCAGACTGGTCGAGGCGCTGGAGGCATGGGCGATCCCGGGCTGGGAGCGCCCGCCTGCCCTGCTCCATGCCGACATGTCACCGGGTCACGTCCTTCATGATCCGCAGACCGGATCGCTCACCGGGATCATTGACTTCGGCGACATCGTCCTCGGCGATCCTGCCCGTGACTTCATTTTCATCCATGAAGACTTCGGACCGCACATGCTGGAGGAGGTCCTGCAGCATTATCCCACTCCCGACCTGGAGGCCCTGCGGGAGGGTATCTGGAGGTGGGGGTTGCTGGAGGCGGCCACCTGGACCGTAGAGATGCTCGCCAGCGGGAGCCGGGACCACGCGGAATCCGGCCTTGCCCATCTCACGCGGAGCGTGGGGCGAAAGAGCGGGTGACGGCGGACCGCGACTCAACGACTCAACACCACCCGATACCCCATTCCCGATAGCCGGCTTCTGCCCCCCTTGCGCTCCCCCGCCCCACCGACACACTCCCTTGAATGATCACTCCTACCCTGATGCTCCTGGCCCTGGCAGCTCAAGTCCAGGACCTGCCCGCGCCCGTGGGCGGCGTGAAGGAGCTGCGTGAGATCACTTCCCTGGCGGAGGTAGCCCCTGGCCGTATCGTCCTGGCCCAGCCGGAGGAGCAGCACGTCCTCATTGTGGACCTGAATACCGGTGAGACCAGGCGCGTGGGCCGGGAGGGCCGCGGACCCGGGGAATTCATCTTTCCATACTTTGTCTTCCCGTTGAGGGACAGGCGATTCGCCGTCGTGGACGGAGCTCTTGCGCGCACGTCCTATTTCACCAGCGATGGCACCTTGATAGCGGATTCCCTGATTCCGCCCCGACTCCAACGGACCGGTCTGATGCTCGATGCCCTGGGCCGGGCCTGCACCTCGGATACTGCTCCCTCGTCCGGTAGGGGGCCAAGAGGCGTGCTCTACCGGTATTTCCCGGATGCCGACTCCACGCTCGAGCTTGTGACCCTCGCAACCGTTCCATGGGTGCGCTCGATCAAGGACCCGGGACTGACCCAGGCACTCAGCTACGCAGCCCATGACGAGGCCGGCATCCTGCCTGATGGCACGGTCTGGGTAGCGCGACATGATCCACCCCACGTCGAGTGGCGGTCCGTGGACGTACAATGGACCTCGAGCCGGCCCTTCCCCCTCCCTCGGCCACAAACCACCCCGGCAGATTCCGTCTTCGTTCCCGGGCTACCTGGCAGGGACAGGGGCCGGCCGGTGGCGCTGCCGATGGCGGAGGTGAAGGGCCGTTCGAGAACGCCGTTGCCGCACCGGATGGTGAGGTCTGGCTCCGGCTGTACGCGAAGGCGGACGCGAAATACGTGACCTACCTGGCGGTGCCGCGGTCAGGGACCCCGAGACAGTTCCGGTTGGAGACGTCCAAGAATGTCCTGGCGGTCGGGGAGAGCACCGTCTACATCGTCCATGAGGATGAGGACGGATTCACGGTACTGGAATGGTTCGGGCGCATGCGATGACCCTATTGGTACTACCGGCCTCCTAGTCACGATTACGGAGTTGCGTTAGAGTAGTTCCGACGAAGACCCAGTCCCACTTTAACATGCAGCTCGCCTGTATCCGGCCGAGGCCTCATGAGCTGGACCGAACCAGAGTTTTCAGCCAGCCGAGGTTGATAAGGCTGGCGCATTCTTCCGGCTTCCACGTCCTCGGCCACGTCGTGGCCTATTCCACTCCATTCGAGTGCTGGGCAATTGGCGCGCGTCCCATGCCTACCCCCTCAACACCTTCCAAGTAGTCCTTAGGAGGAGGGCTCGTGAGTTTGACCCAACCGCCCTCATCGCTCAGCGGTTAAAAAGAGCGTCGTCAATCCTCGCAAAGCTCCGAAGGCAAAAGAGCATGCGACTATCGCAAATGCAGGACATCGGCGGCTGCCGAGCAGTGGTTCACACGCTCCCACAATTGCTCGCACTGAAAGAGGCATACCTGAATCGGTCTACAGCTGCCGCCTTCGTGAGCCTGCGAGACTATGTCACCTGGCCCGCTGCATCAGGCTATCGGAGTATTCACCTGATCTATCGTTATTCCAGTCGCACCAGTCACCGAGCAGTATTCGACGGGCTCCTAACAGAAATACAGTTGCGGACACAGCTTCAGCACGCGTGGGCAACGGCAGTTGAAACCGTAGGGACGTTGACTTCACAGGCGCTAAAGTCGAGCGAAGGCTCCGCCCAGTGGCTCTCGCTCTTTCGCGATATTGGCAGCCTCTTTGCGATCGAGGAGGGAACACCTCCAGTCCCCGGCAGTCTATCCCCGTCCCAACTTGTTCGCGACGTCCGGTCACAGGCCAGAGCCTTGAAGATGGTACATAGACTGAAGATGTATCGCAAAGCACTGGAGGTAATGAATCCAACACGGTCGGGAGAAGCACGCTACTTCCTGCTTCGTCTAGACTCCGAAGAGGAGTCTCTGAGCATAACGGGATTCCGAGTGGGACAGATTGAGGAGGCGACTCGAGCGTACCTGCAGGCCGAAGAAGAGACCGCTCGCCGCTCTAGTTTGGACGCGGTTCTAGTTCGAGCTGACTCGGTAGAGGCGCTCAGGAAGGCCTATCCTAATTACTTTTTGGATACGGAGTACTTTCTAAAGAAAATGGCGGTTGTAACACAACGCAGTTGATCGCGGAAGAATCAGAGGGCGGCGTGAGATCCATGAGCAACGCTCGGTAGCTCTTCCGTCGTCCAGACTTGCACCATTGCCTGGATGATAACTCCGAACACTTTGTCACGGCCCGTGTAAGTCCACGTATGTGGAGACGTAACGCGACCTAAGGTCTCCGCGCCCCCTCCCTCGCGGCCTGAATCCGTTCCATCAACCTTTCCCTGAGCAC
>CAWGSK010000027.1:0-12129 GCA_963825055.1 uncultured Gemmatimonadales bacterium | reverse complement strand
GGGGCTCCCGGGGGCGGATGGCTCGTGCTCGGCACGGGGAGCGCCGCGCGCGCGTCGGCCCTCGCGGCCATCGAGCAGGGGGTGCCGGTCGCGGCCCGGTCGCGGTCGGCGGAGCGCCGGGACGCCTTTCTCTCATGGGTCGAGCAGGAAGGCGGAGCACGGGCGGACGAGGCCGCCTGCCGCGTCGCCATCAATGCCACGCCCCTGGGCCATCGCGATGACGATCCACTGCCCGCAGAGCCCACGTCCCTGTCGGGGGTGGAGGTGGCGCTGGACCTCGTCTATCATCGCGGCGAGACCGCCTGGATCCGTGCCATGCGCCGGGCGGGAGCGCGAGCCTCCGACGGCCGTCTCATGCTGGTCGCGCAGGGCGCCGAGGCGTTCGAGCGGTGGTTTCCCGGCGTGGCGGCGCCGGTGGAGGTCATGCGGGCGGCGGTGCATCGTGCGCTTGGCTGAACTCGCCGGTGTGCTGGCGGGAGCGGAGCGGTGGCTGCTGCCTGCCGAGTGCCTGCTGTGCCAGGAGCCGATCGGGGCGGGGCAGGGCGACCCGCTCGTCTGCGCGCTGTGCCGTTCCCGGTGGGAGCGGCTTCCCGAACCCTCCTGCGAGCGGTGTGGCCAGCCCCGGCTCCTGCCGGAGGTGGGCTGCCGGCTCTGCGCCGACTGGCCCACGGTGCCGGGTCGGGTCCGGAGCGCGGTGTGGCTCGACGGTGGCGCGCGTGACGCGGTGCACCAGGCGAAGTATGAAGGCTGGTGGCGCGTGACGGAATCGATGGCCCGGGTGATGACGGGTTTAACTCCGTTGACCGGGCCAGTATTCCTGGTGCCGGTACCGCTGGGCATCCGGCGCCGTCGCGAGCGCGGCTACAACCAGAGCGCGTGTCTGGCCCACGCACTCGGGCGCCTGCTGGGGCTGCCGGTCCGGGAGGACGTGCTGGCGCGAGCGAGGGAGACGCCGACCCAGACCTCGCTGCCGCCGGAGGCCCGGCTGGCCAACGTGGCGGGCGCCTTCCGGGCAGCCGTGCCTCCCCTCGGGCGGCCGGTCCTGGTGGACGATGTCTGCACCACCGGCGCGACCCTCGTCTCGGCCGCGATGGCGCTGCGTGCGGCTGGTGCGTCCGCGGTCGACGCCGTCACCTTCGCCCGGGCTAGATTGCAGGTGGACCGGAGACACTAGGGCAGGACCTTACCGACACAGGAGAACGGCATGGCCATACGCGTGGGGATCAACGGATTCGGTCGCATCGGGCGCAACGTCTACCGGGCAACGAAGGCCCTCGGGTCGCCCATCGAAATCGTGGCGGTGAATGACCTCACCGACCCGGGGACGCTGGCGCACCTGCTCAAGTACGACTCGGTGCACGGCCGTTTCCCCGGTACCGTCAAGGCCGGCGACGGATCGCTCATGATCGATGACCGCAAGGTCCGGGTGCTCTCGGAGCGTGATCCTGCGAAGCTCCCCTGGAAGTCGCTCGAGGTGGACCTGGTACTGGAGAGCACCGGCCGCTTCACCGACCGTGACAGCGCCGCGAAGCACCTCGACGCCGGGGCCCGGAAGGTGGTCATCAGCGCGCCCGGCAAGAAGGAGGATATCACCATCGTGATGGGCGTCAACCACGGGGAGTATGACCCCGCGAAGCACGACGTCATCTCCAACGCGAGCTGCACGACCAACTGCCTCGTGCCGGTAGTCAAGGTCATCCTGGACAACTTCGGGTTCGTCAACGGGTTCATGACCACGATCCACAGCTACACCAACGACCAGAATATCCTCGACCTGCCCCACAAGGACCTGCGGCGCGCCCGCGCCGCGGCCATGAGCATCATCCCCACCACGACGGGCGCGGCACGCGCGACCTCCCTCGTCATTCCTGAGGTCAAGGGGAAGATCGACGGCGTCTCGCTGCGGGTACCCACGTGCGATGTGTCGCTGGTGGACCTCACCTGCCACGTGGAGAGGAAGACCGATGCCGACGCCGTGAACCAGGCCTTCCGCGATGCCGCTGCCGGACCCTTCAACGGGATCCTGGATGTCTGCGAGGAGCCGCTCGTGTCGGTCGACTACATCGGCAACATGATGTCCAGTACCGTGGACGTGCTCTCCACCCACGTGATCGACGGTACGCTGGTGCATGTCTCGAGCTGGTACGACAACGAGATGGGCTACTCGGCGCGCTGTGTGGACCTCCTCAAGTTCATCGGCAACACCCTGTGAAGCGGAGCCTGCAGTCGCTCCCCGCCTCAACGCTCGAGGGCCAGCGCGCGCTCGTGCGGGTGGACTTCAACACCCCGCTGGCCGACGGGCGCGTGACGGACGACACGCGTATCCGTGCGGCGCTTCCGACCATCAACTACCTGCGCGAACACGGCGCCCGCGTCATCCTGCTCTCCCACCTGGGCCGTCCGAAGGGCAAGGCCGACCCGCAGTTCAGCCTGCATCCCGTCGCGCGGGCGCTCGAGTCGCTCCTCGGCGAGCCGGTAAAGTTTCTCGACGATCCGCTGAGCCCCGAGACGATCGCCGCCACGAAGCGGCTGCCGCGCGGGGCCGTGGCCCTGCTGGAGAACACCCGCTTCCAGACAGGGGAAGAGAAGAACGACCCTGAACTGGCGAAGGCGTTCGCCGCGCTGGGCGATCTGTACGTGAACGATGCGTTCGGGTCGGCCCATCGGGCGCATGCAAGCACCGAGGCCGTGGCCCACCTGCTGAAGCCGGCGGTGTCCGGGTTCCTGATGGAGAAAGAACTCCACTACCTGGGTGAGGCCCTCCGGGACCCGAAGCGTCCATTCGTCGCCGTGCTGGGCGGCGCCAAGATCTCCGGCAAGATCGACCTGGTCGAGGCGCTGTTGCCGAAAGTTGACGGGATCCTGATCGGCGGGGCGATGGCGTGCACCTTCTTCCGGGCGATGGGGATCGAGACCGGCACCTCGCTCGTGGAAGAGGACCGGGTGGAGATGGCCCGCGAGCTGATCGGGAAGGCGGGTGACACGCTCGTCCTGCCCTCCGGCGGCGTGATCGCCGAGAGGCTGGAGAAGGCAGCGAAGACCCGGACCGTCGCCCGGGACAGCATCCCGGCGGGCTGGGCGGTCTTCGACATCGATCCGGAGACCGAGCAGGCCTTCGCGTCACGAATCCGTGGCGCCGGCACCGTCATCTGGAACGGCCCCATGGGCGTGTTCGAAACCCCGCCGTTCGATCATGGCACGCGCGCCGTGGCCACGGCCATGGCGGAGGCGGCCGACGCGGGAGCCGTGACCATCGTCGGCGGAGGCGACTCCGCGGCGGCGGTGGCGGAGGCCGGGTTGTCGGACCGCATGACCCACGTGTCCACCGGCGGAGGGGCATCCCTCGAGTTTCTCGAGGGCAGGACCCTCCCCGGCGTCGCCGCCCTCGACGAGGCCTGACTGATGCGACCCCTGCTCTTTGCCGCTAACTGGAAAATGCACCTCGCGCCCGGAGAAGTCCGCGCGTTTGCGAAAGACTTTCTCGCCCGGGTACAGCCGGTGGATGGCCGGGACATCTGGTTCTTCCCGAGCGCGGTAAGCATCGAGGCCGCGTCGCAGGCCTTCGCCGGCCGCCCCGACATCCGGGTGGGCGCGCAGGACGTGCACTGGGAGCCGAAAGGCGCCTTCACCGGTGCCACCTCCATTCCGCTGGCACAGGGCGCCGGCGCCACCGTGGCGCTGGTGGGGCACTCGGAGCGCCGCCACCTGTTCGGCGAGTCCGAGGCCGACACCGCCAGGAAGGTTCGCGCGCTGCTCGGTGCGGGCATGACCCCGCTGCTCTGCGTGGGCGAGAAGCTGGAGGAGCGTGAGGAGGGCGAGACCGGGAAGGTGGTCGTGCGCCAGCTGGGCACGGCCTGCTCGACCCTCTCGCCGGACGAGATCTCCCGCGTGGTCGTGGCCTACGAGCCGGTCTGGGCCATCGGCACCGGGCTGAACGCCACGCCGGAGGACGCCGCCGCGGTCCATCGGGTGCTCCGGGCCGAACTCACCTCCCGGGGCCACACCGGGCCACGCATCCTCTATGGCGGCAGCGTCAACCAGAAGAACATCGAGGCCCTGCTGGCGGAGGAGGAACTCGACGGCGTGCTGGTGGGCGGGGCGAGCCTGGAGGTGGGGATCTGGGTGGAGGTTGTTGATGGTGAGCAGTGAGTAGTGGGTAGTGAGTAGTGAGTAGTGAGTAGTGAATGGGCGGTGAGTACCTTCCGGGCTGCCGCCTGCCGCCTGCCGCCTGCCGCCTGCCGCCTGCCGCCTGCCGCCTGCCGCCTGCCGCCTGCCGACTCCCTGCCCCTCGACCCCTCGACCCCTCGACCCCTCCCGCTTATATTTTCCGGCTAAACCAGAACCCGGGACCCATGTACACTTTTCTGCTCATTCTGCTCATCATCGACGCGATTGTCCTCGCGACCGCGATCCTGCTCCAGGCCGGACAGGGCGGCGGCCTGGCCGCGCTGGGCGGCGGCTCGACCGACATGGTCGTCGGCGGCCGGCAGGCGGTGACCGTCCTGACCCGCGCCACATGGTGGGGCGGGGGGATCTTCCTCTTCCTGTCGCTCCTGATGTCGGTGATGCTGGCCAACCGCAGTGCGGGCACCACGGAACTGCAGCAGCGGCTTCAGCAGGGGACCGGCGCACCCACGCAGACGGCGCCGCTCCCGCTCGACAACACGACCCCGGCGGTGCCACAGGCGCCGGTAACCGGGGCGCCGGACTCCACGAATTGATCATGGCGGCATGCGTACGTCGCGGGGCTGCCGGATGACCGGCCGCCCCGCATTCGTGTTGCTCGAAGACGGCACCTGGTATGCCGGGGAACTGGCGTCCCCTGGTGGGCCGGTCTTCGGCGAGGTGGTCTTCACCACCAGCATGAGCGGCTACCAGGAGACGTTCACGGACCCCAGTTACATGGGGCAGATCGTCGTCATGACAGCGCCCATGATCGGCAACTACGGCGTCAATCCGGAGGACATGGAGTCGAAATCGCCCCAGGTCTCGGGCGTCGTCGTCCGGGAACTGGCACGTCGGGCGAGCAACTGGCGTGCAACCCAGGACCTCGGTGAATGGCTGGGCGAGCACGGCATCCCGGTGATCGCGCAGGTCGACACCCGCCGGCTCACCCGGCACATCCGGGAACGCGGCGCCATGCGCGGGGTGATCGCCGAGGGAACCGCTCCATCGCGGGACCTTGAGAGCCGGCTCGCGGCGTCCCCCTCCATGGACGGCCTGGACCTCGCCTCGCGGGCGACCGTCGAGGCGGCCTACAGCGAGGGTGAAGGCCCGCACGTGGTGGCCTGCGACTTCGGCATGAAGCGGAATATCGTGGAAATGCTGGTGGGACGGGGCTTTCGGGTGACGGTCGTTCCCGCGAGGGCTACGGCACAGGAGATCATGGACCTCAAGCCGGACGGTCTCTTCCTCAGCAACGGCCCGGGCGATCCCGCCGCTGTCGATTACGCCTTCGGCCCCATCCGGGCGGTCGCCGAATCGGGTGTCCCCACCTTCGGGATTTGCCTGGGGCACCAGCTCCTGGCCTTGAGCTTTGGCGGGCGGACCACGAAGATGCCGTACGGGCACCGGGGCGGAAACCACCCCGTCAAGGATCTTGCCACCGGGAAGGTCCTGATCACCTCGCAGAACCACGGTTTCGCCGTTGAGGGAGACGAATCCGGCGTGCCCGGGGCCCCGGATCTCGAGGTTACGCATCTCAACCTGAACGATGGAACGGTTGAGGGATTGCGACACAAGGACTTACCGATTTTCGCCGTTCAGTATCACCCGGAGGCCTCTCCGGGACCCCACGATGCCTACCCCCATTTTGGCCAATTCCTGCGCCTGATCCGGGATCGGGGCGCCTGAGGCGCCCCAACCCCTTGACAGTCAACAGGTAAGCCCGTACTATCGCCTCTGGGTGCCCTCTCCGCGAGGAACCCTTTTGGCGTGTCTTCCAGGGGGATGAATGACCAAAGCTGATCTCGTGGAGCAGGTCACGGCCTCAATCGCCCGCACCTCCGGCCCCATGATCTCCAAGAAGGATTGTGCCCGGGTGGTGGACGCGTTTCTTGACGCGATCAAACTGGCATTGAGCAACCAGCAGAACATCGAAGTCCGCGGATTCGGAACGTTCAAGATCCGGCGGCGGAAGACCAGGATGGCGCGGAACCCCAGGACGGGTGAGCCGGTGGAAGTGGCGGCGCGTCCGGTCCCGGTGTTCAAGCCCAGCAAGGAGTTACGGACAATGGTTGCGGAGGAGGACCAATCCTCCGGGCCGGGAGAGGCCGCCGCTTCCTCCTCCTGAGGCGCTGGACACGGGGGCACAGAGGGGAGCCGGGTGTCCGGCTCCCCTTTTGCGTTCCACCGGGACTTCGGGAACACCACGTCCGCCCGATGGTTCACTCATCGCGGCCCATTTTGTTTCGAACGGACCAGATGACACAGACCCGCACGGCAACGATTGAGGTTCGGTTCTTCGCGCGGTACGCGGAACTCGTGGGGGTGGAACGCCTTGCGCTCCCCTTTGACGGCCCGGTGACCGTTCGGGACCTGCTCACGCGCATCCGCTCCACCGTTCCCGGGGCCGAGGTCATCCCGCCGCGGCCGCTCTGCGCGCTCAATGCCGTCCAGGCTCGGGGCGACGAAATCGTCCACGAGGGAGACGAACTGGCCATCCTGCCTCCGGTGGCGGGCGGCTGACCATGGCCTGCCTGACTGCGGACCCGATCGACGTGGCCACCCTCGCGGCCGACGTGGCCACCGCCGCCCACGGAGCGGTGGCGACCTTCACCGGCCTCGTGCGGGATCACCACCACGGACGGGTGGTGGACCGCCTCGAGTACAGCGCCTATCCCGAGATGGCCGAGACGGTTGCTACGGAGATCCTGGAGGAAGCGGAGCGCCGCTGGCCCGTGCGGGTTGCGCTTCGTCACCGCACCGGCCTGCTCGCCATCGGCGATGTCGCGGTGGCGGTCGCCGCCGGTGGTGCCCACCGCGCCGAGGCCTTCGAGGCGTGCCGATGGGTGATTGAGCAAGCGAAGTCCCGGCTCCCGGTCTGGAAACGCGAGCACTATGCCGACGGCTCTGTGGCGTGGGTGGATCCGACGGCGCCAGGGGGCACGGCGGAAGGGAAGGTGCGCACGTGACCGCCCCGGCAGTGGACCGGTTCGAGCGGCCCCTTGGCAGCCTCCGCATCTCGGTGACCGACCGGTGCAACCTCCGTTGTCGCTATTGCATGCCGGAGGAGAGCTATGTCTGGCTCCCGCGCGATTCCATCCTCTCCTTCGAGGAGACCACCCGCCTGGCCGGCCTCTTCACGGCCCTCGGCGCACGGAAGCTGCGCCTCACGGGCGGCGAACCGCTGCTCCGTAACGAGCTGCCCTCGCTGGTGGGGATGCTGGCGGCGGTCCCTCGCGCGGACGACCTGGCACTCACCACGAACGGGGTTCTCCTCGCGCGTCACGCCGTGGCGCTCCGCGAGGCCGGGCTCCGGCGCCTCACCGTCAGCCTCGACACGCTCGACCCCGCCCGCTTCGCCCGCTTCGCGAGGAGCGGCAGGCACGCGGATGTCCTGCGCGGGCTGGACGCCGCCCGGGAGGCAGGGTTTACCGGCACCAAGCTGAACGCCGTGATCATCCGCGGCTTCAACGAGGACGAGGTCATCCCGCTCCTGGAGTTCGGGAGAGACCGCGCGATCGAGGTCCGCTTCATCGAGTACATGGACGTGGGTGGCGCCACCGGATGGTCGATGGACCAGGTCGTGAGCCGCGAGCAGATGCTTGCGGCGATCCGCGCACGGTTCGGGGAGATCACGGCGGAGGCGGGTGACCCGCGTGCGCCGGCCGACACCTGGACCCTGGCCGATGGCACCCGTTTCGGCATCATCGCCAGTACCACGGCACCGTTCTGCCGCGACTGCGACCGGAGCCGCCTGACCGCCGACGGGACGTGGTATCTCTGCCTGTATGCGCAGTCCGGCGTGGACCTGCGCGAGCCGCTGCGCGCCGGCGCGAGCGACGCCGAGCTCACCGAACTCATCCACCGCACCTGGTCGGCCCGCACGGATCGCGGCGCCGAGGAGCGCGCTGCCCTTGCGGACCGTGGCGCCCTCTACCAGCTCGACGGGCTGCGCGCCGACCCGCACCGGGAGATGCATACCAGGGGTGGCTGACGACCCGCCGGCCGGATCGTTCCCTGCGTTGAATCGTTGAATCGTCGGGTCGTGGGTGGCGCTATTACCATTCAACGACTCAACGACTCAACGACCTCACGACTCAACGAGTCTTCCGTGCCCCACCTCGCCCTCATCGAACCCCGGATCCCTCCCAACACCGGCAACATTGCCCGGCTCTGTGCCGCTACCGGGACCAGCCTGCACCTCATCGAGCCGCTCGGCTTCACCCTCGAGGACGCGGACCTGAAGCGCGCCGGCCTCGACTACTGGCAACACGTAGACCTGTGGGTCCACCGCCACTGGCGGGAGTTCCGGCATGTCATGGCGCCCGAGCGCTGCCTCTACTTCTCGGCCAACGCGACGCGGAGTTATGTCGAGGCGCCCTGGCAGCCGAATGGCTGCCTGGTCCTTGGCAGCGAAACGGAGGGCATGCCGCCCCGGATCCTGGAGAAGTATCCCGAGCGCTGTTTCACCATCCCGATGAACGGCAACATCCGGAGTCTCAACCTCGCCACGGCGGCGGGGATTGTACTGTATGAGGCCTTGCGGGTGCTGGGCGCACCGGCCCTCCGGCGCTGATCGGGGGGGGCGGCCGTCACGCGGGGAGTGGTTCCGGCGGGATGAAGGGATCCTCGATCGTCATGACCTGCCGCGTGGCATGGCGGGTCATGATCCCGAATGCCTGGACCAGCTCGGCCTGGAACTCCAGCCCGACTCGCTCCTCGAGATAACTCATGGCGCGTTCCGGCTCCCACGCCTCGCGATAGGGGCGGGTCGTGCAGAGCGCGTCGTAGACGTCGCAGACATGCACGAGCTGGCTCGCGTAGTGCGCGCCCCGCGCGTAGGTGAGGTCCGGATAGCCGCCCCCGTCGATCCGGATGTGGTGCTCATAGGCCACCACGGCGGAGAGGTCGAGGTCGCGTTCACGCTCCAGGATGATGCGCGCCCCCTCGGCCGGGTGACGGCGCATCGCGGCCACCTCGTCCTCGCTGAGCGCTCCCGGTTTTGTCAGGATCTCCTTCGGGACGCGCACCTTGCCAAGATCGTGCAGCAGGCCGGCCACGCCCACGGTCCGCACCTCGCGCGGGGCGTACCCGAGCTGTTCGGCCAGTGCCATGCTGAGCACGGACACGTTCGTCGCGTGCGTCGTCGTGTATTCATCGAACTGCCGCAGCTCGAGCAGCGGCAGGAGGGCCTGCCGCTGGCTGTGCATCGCCACCGCGAGGCTCCGGACGATGGACTCGGCCTCCACCATGGGGAGCTTGCCCGTGGACGCCACTTCCTCGTGCACCCATTGGACGGCCCGCACTTCCTCGCCCAGGGAGAACGCGAAGGTGGCCCCGGCCGTGGCCACGGCGTCGACCAGCGGCGAGGCGCTGCCGCGGATACCGACCATGCCGTACCGGATGCTCCGCGTCACCATCTGGCGGGCCTCCGCGGTTTCAGCCTCACTCGACGAGACCCGCGCGGCCAGCTCCTCCAGGAAGCCCCGGAAGTCCTCCAGTGCAACCGGGTCGTGAACCTCGATCCGCTGGATCCCGGCCAGGGACAGTCGCGCGGCCCAGTCCCATCCCTTGAGTGCCTGGATCACCTGCTGGTCGTAATAGACCTCGCCCTCCAGGAAGGTGATCCGTGGCGTGGCGTCCGCCTCGCGCAGGTCGAGCAGGGCCTGGAACGCGTGTTCCACGGCCCGTTCGCGGGCCGGATGGTTCCGGTCGTAGAGCGCCTGTGCGGACAGCGCCTTGCCGAGCGCGGTCAGGAAGCGGACCGGATCAGCCACCGGCATCCTCCCCCGCCGCGGCCCGGATTTCCGGATCCCGACTGGCGAGCGCCAGTTGCAGCACGGAGAGAGCCGACGGGTCGTCGTGCCAGCGCCTCGCCAGTGCGTCGAGCGCGGTGATTACCTCCGGGCCTCGCGGTGCCAGCCGCCGCCAGGGGAGCCAGCGTCGGGGACGCAGGGCGCTGGCAATGAGCCGGTCCCTCGCCAGCGGAAGATTCACGGTGCTGAGGGTGCGGAGTGCCTGCACCCGGGTGTCCGGTCGGAGCATGCCCTGGTCGATCAGCATGACAATGCGCTGCGCGACCGCTGCGGGGCAGTCGCCCGCCGCCGAGACCATGGCGAGTTCCACGACGCCGGTGTCGGGATCCGAGAGGGCCCGCCGAAGAGACTCGGCGCGGGCGTCGGGATCACGAAACAGCAGTTTCCATGCTTCACGCCGGACGCGCGCGTCACTGTGGGTCGTGTAGCCGGCGACATCGCATCCATCCGGGAGTCGCGACAATCCGCCCAGCAGGCTGAGCAGGTTCCGCAGGACATACCAGGGCGCCCCGGACAGGCGCTCGACGATGGGGCCCCCGATCGCATCGCCCAAGGCTGCCAGCCGGCTCAGCAGGCGGCGGCGCACCGTGATCGAATCCGATTCCGCCAGGACATCGAGCATGGTCCCCGCGACGGCTGGCCCCAGTCCGGCGAGGAGGGAATCGACCGCGGCGGGGTCCAGGCTCTCGTCACTGAGGATCAACTCCAGCATGGCCGGGGTGGCCAGGTGTCTGCGGACGGCGCGCACGGCGGTGCCGTCCCCCGCGACGCCGAGCAGCCCCATGAGGGTGGAGGCGTCGCCCGCGTCCACCATCATCTCGACGGCGCGCTGGAGGGTCTCGCCCGCAGCGTCCAGCTCCAGGCTCATCATGACGATCCGCCGGGCGCCGGTGTCGCCGTCCATCCCGTCCCGGGTTTCGACGTCCGTGGGAGCCGCCATCAGCTCGAGCATGCGGCGATAGTGGCCGGGGTTGGGATCCTCCAGTGTCCAGGAGCTGACCAGCTGGCGAATCGTGTCACGCACCGCGGTGTCCGCCATGGTGCCCATGCCACCGCTGTCGTCCCGGCCCGCATAGGAGGCCAGCTTGCCCATGATCCGGAGGAGCGAGTGACTGATGTCGTGGCCGGAGGCGCGGGCCGCGGCCTCCACCAGCTCCAGCACGGCCTGAAGCGGAAGCGACCGGGCGGCGTGGGACACGAGGGACTGCTGCTGGGCCAGGCTCGCCCCGGACGCGAGCAGGGCCTGGATCGCGTCCGGCCCGAGCTGCGTGAGGAGCTCGGACACCTGCTGCCGCACCTGCCCGGCCGCCGGACCCCCGGTCTCGTCATCCCGGAGCGCCTGCGTCAGGGTCACCAGGTAATCGACGATGACGCGATCATAGGTGACATCGTGCTGGCGCCCGGCGATCGCCTCGGCGAGAGTGCCGGGCTCCATGCTGCCGGCCCCGGGAGCCCCGGGCGCACCGGGCTCCTGCTCCTCATTCTCGCCGAGGAGCGCGGCACCGACCAGGGAGAGCCACAGCCGGCTGACCGCCTCCGCGCCGGCCTCGATGGGGCCGTCCGAGAGCGCGAGCTGGTCCAGCGGCAGCGGTTCCATTCTGATGGTCGGCCACTCCGCGAGCTGGTCCGGGCTCTGCTGCCCCAGTGGGGTCCCGCCCTGGCGCGGATCGACCGCGACGGCACCGAGGAGTCGTTCCAGTTCCTCCGCGCCGGTGCCCTCCGAGAACCGGAGCACGGCCAGCTGGTGCCGGTGCAGCCGGAGGGCGAGGTCGCGCAGCACGGGATTTTCCGGATCCGTGGGGCTGCCCCCCACGACGAGCTGGTGACGGGCGACGCCGATCTCGAACTGGTGATGATGCCGCAGCAGGCTGCGGAGACGGGCGGCGGCGGTGTCCGTCGCGGCGCGCAGCAGCGGATGGCCGGGAGGGTAGGTGGTTTTCTTGTGCAGCGCGATGGAAAACTGTACAAGGAACAGCGAGAGATCGGCAGAGAGCGTGCGGCGGCCCGCCGCTCCAGCGGAGCGGCTCATGATCGAGGGTGCAGGGCCGGCGCGAGTCGCAGGGCGTGGGCTCCAGTGCTGGCGATTGGTGAGCGGATGCATCACGCTAATATCCAGTCGGGCAGGCGGCAACACTCCTCCCCGGATCAA
>CAWGSK010000026.1:0-20339 GCA_963825055.1 uncultured Gemmatimonadales bacterium | reverse complement strand
CGCCGCCGGGACCCCGACGTTACATGGAGGCAGAGTGAGCGACGAGAAGACCGGAGACAGGGCCCGGGCCTCCGGACCCGCCCTTGGCAACGCCCCCGAATCGTGGGAGTTCGCGGGCTGGGGAAAGGCCGAGCGGCTCGTCGACCTCGAGGATCACCCCGACTCCGTCTCCCACCTCGACCAGCCCGACCGCCACATGCTGGGCACGTGGCCCTCAACGGCCATCTGCGGGAACGACATCAGCTCCAGCGTGCTGTACGTCTCGGCCCTCTGTGCGGCACAGGCGGGTGCCCTGGCACCGATCGTCCTGCTGATCGTCGCCGGGGTGCTCTATTTTTATCGACGGGTCTACGCCGAGGTGGGGAGCGCCCTGCCACTCAATGGCGGCACCTACACCGTCCTGCTCAACACTACCAACAAGAAGCTCGCGGCGGGCGCCGCGTGCCTCACCCTGCTCTCGTACATCGCCACCGCGGTCATCAGCGCGAGCGAGGCGATGCATTATGCGCACAACCTGGTGCACGGGCTCAACGTCGCCTGGGCCACGGTCGGCGTCCTCGGCCTGTTCGCGCTCCTCAACATCCTCGGCATCACGGAATCGGCCGTGGTCGCGCTGGTCATCTTCGTCCTGCACCTGCTGACCCTGACCGTCCTCGCGGCCACTGCTGGAACGCAGGTGATCTCGGACCCCTCCCTGCTCGCCGCCAACTGGAGCCTGCCGGACCCGCGCGGCCTGGGCTCGGCCCTCTTCTTCGGGTTCGCCGCCGCCATGCTGGGCATCAGCGGATTCGAGAGCAGCGCAAACTTCATCGAAGAGCAGCGCGAGGGGGTCTTCCCGAAGACCCTCCGGAACATGTGGCTCGTGGTGGCGGTGTTCAATCCGCTGATCAGCCTGCTCTCCCTCGGGCTGCTTCCCCTGGCCACGATCCAGCAGGTCCCCCCCGACCTGCTGGCCAAGATGGGCAGCCTCTCCGCCGGGCAGTGGCTGGGCTGGTGGGTCAGCCTGGACGCCGTCCTGGTCCTGAGCGGCGCCGTGCTGACGAGCTACGTGGGCGTGACCGGACTTGTCCGGCGGATGAGCCTCGACCGCTGCCTCCCGCAGTTCCTGCTCCGGGAAAACCGCCAGCGCGGCACTAACCACTGGATCATCCTCGGCTTCTTCGCGCTCTGCACGTCGATCCTCCTGGTCACCAGGGGCCGGATCGAGACGCTCGCCGGCGTCTACACGCTGAGCTTCCTGAGCGTCATGGCGCTCTTCGCCATCGGCAACATGCTCCTCAAGCGGACGCGCGCCAAGCTGCCCCGGACCGAACGGGCCAGCTGGCCGACCGTGACCCTGGCGCTTCTGGCCGTCCTGCTCGGCCTGCTTGGCAACATCATGCTCGATCCGCTCAACGTGGAGATCTTCGCGGTCTACTTCATCGTGGCCCTGGCCGCCGTCGGCGTGATGTTCCTTCGAGTCCAGATCCTGCAGGCCCTGCTTTCGACGTCCCGCGCCATCATCGAGCGGATGGGCCGGTCGGCGGAATGGATCCGGGTGACGGTGGTCCGGAAGATCAACGAGATCAACCGGCGCGCCGTGGTCTATTTCACCAAGGGCGATGATGTCGCCGTGCTGAACCGTGCGGCGCTCTACGTGCTCAAGAACGAGCAGACGACGCGGATGAAGGTGGTGTACGTCTACGAGCAGGAAGACACCATCCCGAAGGACCTCGCCCAGTCGCTTGCCACGATCGACCGCCTCTATCCCCAGCTCCGCGTGGACTTTCTCGCCGTCAAGGGCACGTTCGGCCCCGGGCTCATCGAGAGCCTGAGCCGCCGCCTGGGCGTGGAGAAGAACTACATGTTCATCGGGACACCGGGGGACCGGTTTCCGCACCGGATCGAGGAGCTCGGAGGGGTCAGGGTGATCCTGTAGCACGATGAGTAGTGCGCAGTGAGTAGTGCTTTCGGTTAGGTATCCTGATCCGGAAGCCCTGATCGCTTATCACCAGTCACTAGCCACTAGTCACTACCACTAGTCACTGTCTCCTCCGCATGCTCCGACGGCCGCACCTTCTGGTGCCGATACTCCAGCACGTACTTCTGGGTGAACTCGGCGCCGAGCAGGACGATCTGCGAGTTGTAGTAGATCCAGAAGAGCAGCACCACGAGCGACCCGGCCGCGCCATAGCTCGAGGCGATGGCACTCTGCCCCAGGTAGAGGCCGATGAGGAACTTGCCCCCGGTGAAGAACGCCGCGGTGATCGCCGCGCCCCTCCAGACATCCGCCCAGGTCAGCTCCACGTCCGGCAGCACCTTGTAGATCCCGGCGAACAGGAGGGTCACCACGCCGAAGGTGAGAAGCGTATCGGCCGCCTGCCAGACGGCCACGGGCCCCGGAATGAGCCGCCCCACCGCATCGGACAGGGCCGAAAGGCCCGCGCTCAACACCAGCGACACCAACAGCAGGAATCCGGCCCCCACCACCATCGCGAACGACAGGATCCGGGTCCGGACAAAACTCCAGATGGCGCTTCCGGCTCGCGGCTCCACGTTCCAGACCGCGTTCAGCGCTCCCTGCAGAGCCGCGAACGCCGCCGTGGCCCCCAGGAAAAAAGTCAGGCCACCCACGATGATTGCGGGGATGCTCCTGCCAGGGAGCGAGGCATTGCGGATGACGGTCTGGACCGTGTTCGCACCCTCGGACCCGATCATGGCCCGGATCTCCGCCAGCAGCTGGGTCTCGACCGTCGAGGGGGGGAACAGCATGCCGGAGATGGCGATCACAACGAGCAGGAGGGGCGCCATCGAAAAGAGGGCATAGAAGGAAAGCGCCGCCCCGTGCCGGGCGATGTTGTCGCTGTCCCATCCAATGGCCGTCTGCTTGAGCAGCCTGCCGAAGTCTCGTAGCGTCACGCCGGCTTCCCCCTTTCACGTCCCGGAATAAACCCCCGGACAGGCGTGACGTCGAGGAAGCAGGTCACATACCGTCGGAACGCTCCCGGAGCGCCCCGAGCCACTCAAGGCCCACCGGCAGCATGACCAGGGTGACGATGGTGGACAACGTAAGACCGCCGACCACCGCGATGGCCAGGGGTCGCTGCAGTTCCGAGCCACTGCCGAACCCGAAAGCCAGCGGCAGCAGGCCGGCCAGGGTGCACAGGGTCGTCATCAGGATCGGCCGCATCCGGATCCGGCCGGCCTCCACCAGGGCCTCCTCCTCCCCAAGCCCGGCCTCGCGCTGTCGCATGGCAGCGTCGAGGAGGATGATGCCGTTCTTCACGACGAGGCCGATGAGCAGGATCAGCCCCATGAAGCTCGAGACGTTGAACGGCACGCGGGTGACGACCAGCGCCAGGAAGGCTCCGGTAATGCCAAGCGGCGCCGCCAGCGCGATCGCAAGGGCCCCACGATAGCTGCGGAACTGTGCCACCAGGACGCCGAGCACGGCCACGGTCGCCAGGAGGAATACCAGGAAGAGCTGCCGGAAGGCGCGGCGCTGGCTGACGTACTGCCCGCCGAGCTCGAGCTCAACCCCCGCCGGCAGCGGCACCTTCGACACCGCCTGCCGGACCCGCTGCATGACGGCGCCAAGGCTCGACCCGCTCACCCGGCCCGTAACGGCGATGAGCGGCCGCAGGTTCTCCCGCTGCAGCTCCGCCGCTTCGCTCGTGTCCCGCACCGATCCCAGGCTGGCAAGCGGCGCCCAGCCGTCCGGACCGACCACCGGGAGGCGTGAGACGATGCCGGGATCGAACCGGACGCTGTCGGGGAGCCGGGCCACAATCGGGACGAGGCGGTCGAATTCCCGGGCCGTACCGGCCTCAGCCCCGAAGAGAGAGGCGCGTGCCTGGTCAGACACCGCTTCGTTCGTGAGGCCCAGACGCCGGGCCGCGCGGGGGTCGAGGGCGACCCGGACCTCCGGATCGCGTCCCTGCACGCCGTTGAAGACGTCCACCAGGCCAGGGATGGTGTCGATCGCGTTTCCGATGGCCACGCCCGAACGCTCGGCTGCCGCCTGGTCCGCGCTGAAGAGCTTGACCTCCACCGGCTCGGGATTGCCCGCGAGGTCCCCGATGATATCCTGGAGCAACTGGACGAACTCCACTCGGACCTCGGGCGTCTCCGTCTCGATCCGGACCCGTACGCGATCCATGACCTCGTACACTGACGATGACCGCGCCGACACCGGCTTCAGCAGTACCGTGAAGTCGCCCCGGTTCGGGGCGGTGGCCGCGAACCCGAGTTCGGTGCCTGTCCGGCGGGAAAACGCCTGGACGTCGGGGTCCGCCTTGAGAATTCCCTCAATCTGGCGCAACTCGCGGTCCGTTTCCGCGAGGGAGCTCCCCGTCGGGGTCCAGTAGTCGAGAATGAAACCGCCCTCGTCCATGGCGGGCAGGAAGTCCGTCCCCATGACCCGGGAAAGGCCCACGGCAAGGACCACCAGCCCCGCGACCCCCAGAAGCGCCAGCCGGCGGTGCCGCAGGATGCCGGCCACCCGGCGGGTGTACCACGCCTCCAGTTTCGCCAGCGACAGTCCCCGTCGGGAGGACAGAACGCCGGCCGACAGCAGCCAGTGCTCCACCAGGGCGGGGATCAGTGTCATCGCCAGCACCAGGGAGAGGACCACCGAGATGGCCAGGGCAATCGCGAAGCTGCGGAAGAAGTCGCCGACCACCCCCTCCAGCAGGCCCAGCGGCGCGAACACGACCACGGTCGTGAGGGTCGAGCCGGCGACGGCCCCGAAGATCTCGTCAGTGCCGCGGCGCACCACCTCGCCGGGAGGATCGTCCGGATGGAGTGCGAGGCGGCGCTCGATGTTCTCGACGACAACCACGGCATCGTCGATGATGAGCCCGATCGCCACGGCAAGCCCCCCGAGGGACATGAGGTTGAGCGACTGCCCGGCGAGACGCAGTCCTGCGAAGGTGCCGATGACGGAAAGGGGGAGCGTCAGGGCCGCCGCGAGGGTCACCCGCCAGTTGCCGAGGAAGACCAGAAGCACGAGGACTGCAAAGAACCCGCCGAGCAACATCGCGTCGCGGACGCTGCCGACCGATTCGCGGACCAGCGCGGCCTGGTTGTACACCAGCTCCAGTTGCGCCCCGCGCGGCAGTTGCGGCCGGATGGAGTCCATCACGGCCGCGACACCGTGTTCCACGGTGAGCACATTGCCGTTCAGCTGGCGTGACACGTTGATCAGGGCGGCCGGCCGGCCGTCGCCGGTGAAGATCTGGAACTGGTCGTCCATCCCATAGGCCACGTGGCCGAGGTCGGCCACGCGCACATTGCGCCCGTCGGACTGCCGCACCACCACCTCGCCCACCGCCGCAGGATCGGGAGTGAGGCCGGAAACGATCACGCTGTACTGGCGGTAGTTCCGGGAGATCCTCCCGGCGGCAGTCACGACATTGGCCGAACGCACCGCATCCGCGACTTCGCTCACCCCGATGCCCGTGGACGTCAGGCGGGCCGGGTCCAGCGCGATCGTGATCTGCCGGACACGCCCGCCCTGCACCTCCACGCTGCCGACGTCGGGCAGGCCGGCCAGGCGGGGCCGGATGAGATACTGGGCCAGGTCACGCAGCACGATGGGAGACGCGCCCGTCAACTGATACTGGATGATGGGGAACGCGGACGGGGTGAGGCGGTCGGCGAACAGCGACACGTCGGGCGGAAGATCGGCACGGAGCGCCGCGAGCCGGCCCTGCACCTGCTGCAGTGCCACCTGGATGTCCGCCGACGGACTGAAGTCGAGGCTGATCTCCACGCCCCCCTGCACGGTCCGCGAGCGAATCCGGCGTAACTCCAGGACACCACCCATGGCCTCCTCGATCGGCCGGGTGACTGCCACGGTCATGTCGCGGGGGCCGCGAGTCGCGCTCTGGGCGATGATCGCGATCCGGGAGAAGTTCGCTTCCGGGTAGATGCTCGCGGGGAGGCTGAAGAGGGCCAGCAGGCCCGCGCCGGTCACGGCCACCACCAGCAGGTAAATCAGCCGGCGATGACGATAGGTCAGTTCGGATAGGGTCACGGGCCGTCCCGGGGGACCACCCGCATCCCGTCCTGCAGGCCATAGGCGCCGGTGGTCGCGACCCGGTCGCCCGGGGCCACCTGACCCTGGACCTCTGCCCGGCCACCGTCACGAACCCCCACGGTGACGGATCGGGCGTGGGCCACCGAATCAGGGCCAATGACGAACACAGCCAGGCTGTCCCCCACCAGGACCAGCGCCGAATCGGGAACCACGATCGCGTCCGGGCGCACTCCGAGCCGGATCTGCGCAACGGCGGCGGTTCCTGACCGCAGCCGGCCCGCCGTGTTCGGCACACGGACCAGCGCCTGGCCGGTGTTGGTCAGGGTATCCACCGCGGGCGCCACGTCTTGAACCACGCCAGTCCACTCGGTGGCATCTCCCGCCACCCGGATCATCGCGACCTGTCCCCGGTGGAGCGCGGGCAGGTCCGTGGAGGGCACCGTCAGGGCCAGGCTCAGGGTATCCGACCGCACGACCTCGACGAGCATGGCGCCGGCGTCGACATGCTCCCCCTCCTGGACAGCAACCCGCTGGACGGCTCCGGTGATTGGGCTCGTGATCCTGGTGCGCGCGCGCAGCGCTTGGGCGCCCCGTGCCTGGGCTTCGGCCGCGACGGCGGTGGCCTCGGCCTGGTCCGCCGCCTTCTGCGACACGATGCCCTGGGCCAGCAGGTCACTCTGGCGCCCGGCCTCGCGTCGCGCCACTCCCGCCGCCGCGGTCAGTTCACTGGCACGGGATTCGATTTCGGGCGCGTCAACGGTCAGGAGATGCTCCCCCGCCCTCACCTGTGTTCCGAGATGCACGCGGACATCGCGAACCTGGCCCGCCGTGGGAGCCGACAGGGCCGCGGACCCGCCGGGCACCGGCGCCAGCCTTCCGGAGAGGCGCAGCACCTGGCTGATCGTATCGCGCACCACATGACCGATTCCCACGGGCACTTCCGGGGCGGCGGCACCGCCATCTCCCTCATCCTCACCCCCGCCCCCACCGCATGCCATTGCCAGCAGCAACAGGGGAATCATCACCGGACGGCGGGCTCTCATGGCTGGTCTCCACGAAGTCGAATCCATTGGGCGCGGGCCTCCTGCCAGGCGGCAAGCGCATCGATCATCTGCGCGGTACTCTCCCGCTCCGCCCGCAGGGCGTCGAGCACCGGAACCACACCGGTCTCCCCGGCGCGGTAGGCGAGCAGCGCCCTGGCGCGGAGCCGGCCGGCGGCCGGCGCGAGGCTGTCACGGGCGTAGCGGGCGCGACGGGCCGCTTCCTCCAGCCGGATCAGGGCGGACCGGATGCGCTCCGTCGCGCTCAGGCGGGCTTCCGTCGCCCGCGCAGCAGCCAGGTCGGCCCGGGCCCTGCTCTCCGCCACGCCGGCGCCGTTGTGATTCCAGAGCGGCACCGGGATGGCGATGCCGATTATGCTGAGGGCCCGGCCCGGCTGCGAGGGGTCGTCCCAGTCGGCCCCGGCCTGGAGGGTTGGGAGCGGAATGCTCCGTCGACTGGCCGCGCTGAGCCGGGCGGAAGCCGCCAGCGAATCCGCCCGCGCACGGCGCACCTCCGGCAGGTCCTCCACGACCGGCGCCGCAGCCGACGTGGTGTCGAGACCGAGGTCCAGCGCTCCGGCCGGCACGGGCAACGGCCCTTCCGGCCAGCCGATGGCCCGCGCGAGCGAGACGCGGGCCACCTGCTCGGCTTCCTGCGCCAGTGACCAGTCCAGCCTTGCGCGGCCCGCGTCGAGCGAGACCTGGTCCCGCTCGAACTCGGAGATGTCACCCGCCCGGAAACGCGCCTCCGCAATGGATACGAGGGAGTCGGCGGCCAGCATCGCTCCGTCTGCAAGGCGGGCCCGTTCCCGGGCTGCCACCGCCGAGAAGAACGCCACCCGCACGGACTGGTCCAGGTCGCCGACGATCGCCGCCGAATCTGCTCGCGCGCCAGCCAGATCCGCGAAGGCGGCCGTACGCTCGGGGCCGCGGACCAGCAGCCACTCGAAGGACTGATCCACCACGAGGTGCTGCCTGGGAAGGTCCTGCGTGCGCGTGTAGCTGACCGTGGGATTGGGGATCTGTCCCGCGGCGCCCACCCCCGCCCGCGCGACCTTCACGCTCGCGACCGCTGCCGCCACCTGGCCGCGGTGCGCATGGGCCCGTTCCAGCGCGGCCTCGAGGGTCAGGGAATCGGCCGGTTGGCCCTGAAGCAACAACACGATCGCAACAGCTATCATGGCCGTTCCTCAGGCAGCGGGAAGTTCAAGAGTGAACCGGTTGGAGCCGGCCATGTGCTCATAGCGCAGGGCTCCACCATGGACCCGGGCGATCCCGTGAAGGATGGGGAGCCCGAGACCGCCATTCCTGCCCGCCGGGGCGACCTCAGGCACCTCGGCGAGCGGCGGACCCGGATTCTCGACCGTGACACACGCATCGGCGCCCAGGCGTTGCACGGAGATCCGGACCGGGGAACCGCCATGGCGACCGGCATTCTCGAGCAGTTCAAGGACGGCTTCCCGGAGCAGTTCCCCACTCCCCATCACATCCACTCCACCCACCGTCCCGAGTTCCAGCCGCCGGTCGAGGTGCCGGGCGCGGGCCCGGAAGAGGTCCACCACATCCAGCACCAGGCCGTCGAGGTCGATCCGCTCCGCGGCCGGGACCCGCTCACCCGCTTCGGCGCTGGCGAGCAGGAACAGCTCGTTCACGCGATGCGTCATCTGACGGGCCGCCGTCCGTATCCGGCACAACGTCTCGCTCTGTTCAGCCGGGGCGCGCTCGCGCTCCAGCGCGAGCTCACTCTCTCCCAGCACCAGGGTCAGCGGCGTGCGCAACTGGTGCGCCGCCTCGGCGAGAAAGCGCCGGTTCCGCTCCTGCAGCGCGCCGATACGCTGCAGCAGCCCGTTGAACTGGTCCGCCAGCCGTCCCACTTCATCGGCCGGGAGGAGGACGGGGAGGCGCGCCTCGAGGTCGTCGGCCGGGAGACCCGCCACCCTCGTGCCCAGGTCCGCGATCGGTGCCAGCGCACGCGCGGAGAGGAAATAGCCTCCGGCCAGGGCGAGCAGGAGCATGAGGGGAGCGCTCACCAGCATCCAGGCGGCCAGGGTCTCCGCCTCTTCCCGCAGGGGGGCCGTGCTCGCCGCCGCCACGATCATGAGGATGGCCTCGCCGACACGAGCCGTCCCCGCGGCCACCCTCAAGTGTCCCTCGCCATCCAGCGGCAGGTCCCGCTCAGCGCCGGCAGCCGGCAGGGTCGCCCCATCCGGCATCCCCGCGAGAAGACGTTCCGGGCCGCCCGACTCGAGACGCTGCCCGTCTGGCCCATAGACCGCCAGCGCCATGTCCCGTGCCGGGTACTCCCGGAGCGCATCGCGCACCGCGCTGGCAAGGTCCGGGGTGTCGGGCTCCGCGTCCTCCCGCCGGATTGCCTCGGCCACCGCGTCGAGGGTCTCGTGCAGCCGCGCAGTGAGTTCCCGGTTCTCGCGGTGGCGGAGGAACACGAAGAGCACGACGCTCAGGATCGCCAGGCCGACCAGGAAGGCGCCGCCGAACCAGCCCGTGAGGCGGAGGCGGAGACGGCTAAGCGGCATCGCCCGGCACACGTTCCGCAAGAAGGTAGCCAGCACCGCGCACCGTATGGATGAGCGCAGGGTCCTCCACTCCGTCCACCTTTCGCCGGACCCGGCCGACCAGCACATCCACGGCATTCGCGACCGGGTCGAAGTTATCATCCCAGACGTGCTCGATTATCCTGCCCCGGCTCAGCACCTGATCCGGGTTGCGGAGGAAGTACTCGAGCATCGCATACTCCCGGGACGTCAGGCCGACCTCCCGGTCGGCACGCCACGCCGTACGGGTTCGCGTATCGAGCCTGAGGTCGGCATAGGTGAGAACCACGCCCAGTGTCGGTGCGGGTCGCCGCGCCAGGGCCCGGAGCCTCGCCAGGAGCTCCGTCAGTGCGAACGGCTTCGGCAGGTAGTCATCGGCGCCGGCATCGAGTCCGGTGACCCGGTCGGACAGCCCGGCGCGGGCCGTCAACATGAGGATCGGCGTCCGGCCCCCGCGCTCGCGCCAGCGGCGGCAGACCTCAAGCCCGCTCAGATCGGGGAGCCCGATGTCGAGCACCGCCAGGTCATACTCGTTGATCGCCAGGGCCTCCAGCGCCCTGGCGCCCGTCCCCGCCACGTCGACCGCCCAGGCGACCTCCCGCAGCGCCCGGGCGACGAGATCAGCGACCTCGGCCTCATCCTCGACGACCAGGACACGCATGCCCGCTAGTCCTCGTCTTCCTCGTCCGCCTCGGTGTTTGCGTCCTCATGCTTCACGGACAGGACCTTGCCGGTCGTGGCGTCCACCCACACCTCCTCCACGCCTTCCCCGCCAGGCACGACCAGGCCGAACGCAAACACCAGCCTGCCGTCTTCCCGCTCGAGCTCGGCGCTCTTCACGGTCGAGTGCGGCACCCGCGCGCGCGCGGCCCGGAGCGCCTGGTCCGGCGTGACCTTCGCCTGCGCGAGCATGCCGGCGTGTTCCTCCTTCACCCTGAGTCCCCGATGTTCCCCGGCAGCCTCGGCGGCTTCGACGGCCGGGCCCTCATGCTCCACCGACACGACCTTGCCCGTGGCGGCGTCGACCAGGACTTCCTCGATCCCGTCCTTCCCGGCCACGGCCAGGTCGAACGAGTACACCAGCGCCCCGTCCTCCCGCTCGAGCTCGGCACTCTTCACGGTGGACCCCGGCACGCGGTCGAGCGCCGTCGCCGTGGCCTGCTCCGGCGTGATGGCCGCCTCCTTGAGCATGCCGGCGTGTTCCTCCTTCACCTTCATGGCGGGGGCGGCCTGCTGCGCTCCCGACGGCAAGGCCACGGACAGGGAAAGCAGGGCCGCCAGGGCCCCGGTGCGATATGGTCTCATCTCAACCTCCAGAGTGGGTGGCACATTCACGTGCCTCGCAGCCTAGCATGGCCGCGTGACTGGAAGATGACAGCCGCCCCGGACCGTCAGGCCGAGGGCAGCAGCAGCCGGTCGCCGGGTCCGAAGACCCTTGCGCGAATGAGCAGCGTACTCACCACTGCCGTGAGCCCCGAGCTCGCGTAGATCATCGCGATCACGGCGAACTGATAAATGGCGGCGTACACCGGATCGGCGCCGGCCAGGATCATCCCGGCCATGAGCCCGGGAATCCACACGATGCCGAGCGACCGGAGTGAGTCGATCCGCGGGATGAGCGCGGCGGACACCGCCGCCTGGACATGGGGCCGCACCGCTGCCTGTGGCGTGGCGCCGAGGGTCAGGCGGGCCTCGACCATGCCGGACTGGGTCTCCACGTCCGAGCGGAAGCGCTCGAGCGCCTGGGCATTGGTATTCATCGCGTTGGCAATCAGCATGCTGCCAACCGGGATGAGCGACGTCATGGCGTCATCGATCACGCCCAGCAGCGTCATTACCACGATCACCAGGCCGCCCCCGGCCGCAATACCCGCCAGGCTGACCGCGAACGCCCCGGGCAGCGACCGGATACGGCGGGCGGCAATGGCGCCGGCGGCAACCATCATGACGGCGAGCACGAGGCCGCTGGTCCAGCCCGGTCCCTGGAAGACGAGGGTAAGCACCGAACCGACCGCGACGATCTGGACGATGCCGCGCACGAGGGCAACCGTCGTGTCGCGTTCGACGTGAATCCCGCCGCGCCGGGCGACCCAGACGGTGAAGAGCGCCACCAGCGCTGCCGCCGTTGCCTGGGCGAGCCCGAGTGCCACGCCCGCGTGGAAGAACTGGTCAAGCACGGCCCGCCTCCACTTCCTCTCCATCATGGACAATCCGGCCCTCGCGCAACTCCAGCCGCCGCGTGGCAAGCCGGCGCGCCTGCGCGGGATCGTGGGTCACGATGAGCGCCGTCACCTGCTGGTGATGCAACAAATCCCTGATCACGTCCTCCACCTCCGTACGGCTGTCCTCGTCCAGCGAGGATGTCGGTTCATCCAGGAGGAGCATCTCGGGGCGGTTCGCCAGGATGCGGGCCAGCGAGACGCGCTGGGCCTCGCCTCCCGAGAGGCGGGATGCGTTGCGGCCGGCATACCCCTCCAGTCCGACGCTGGCGAGGAGGGCGTCAATGGTGGCGGTGCCGCACTCCTCCCCGCGCTGGCGGGGGCCGTAGGCCACGTTGTCGCCGACAGTACCCGGAAAGAGCCAGGCTTCCTGCAGGACCAGTCCCAGGCGCCGTCGCAAGTCGCGCGGAGGGAGTTCCCGGTAGTCGTTTCCGTCCAGGAGGACGGTGCCACCGTCGGGCTCGCTCAACCGGACCAGCACCCGGAGGAGCGAAGACTTCCCCGAGCCGCTGGGGCCGGTCAGGGCGACCACCTCGCCCCGGGCGATGTCGAAGGAAATGCGGACGAGAACCGGGTGCCCGTCCCTGGCGAGGGTGAGGTCGCGGAGGGCGAGAAGGGGGACGGCGGCGGCGTTCCCTGAGTCGGCGCACATGGCGCGGAATCTAGCCGGATATCCGGGCCCAAAGGAAAATTCGCGGTTCTTTCAGGATCCTTTCACCACCGCCTGGTTAGCGTATGGTGGCTCATGAGCCCCATGGGCCGCTCATCAAGGAGGTACCTGTGCAACTCACCAAACCCATCCCGAATCCGGCTATCGTGAAGGACGATGTCGAGCGGTTCTTCGATCGCGTCTTCTCACGCTCGGTATTCGGGCGTCCGGGGTCCGAGGCGGCAACCCCCTGGCTGCCGAAGCTGGATTTCTCGGAAACCGAGAAGGAGTTCGTCGTTCGCATCGAGGCCGCCGGCATCCCCAAGGATGACCTGGACGTGAACCTCGAGGGACAGGTGCTGACCCTGTCCGGCCGTCGCGAGAACATCCGGGAAGAAGAGACCGAGGACTTCTTCTGGAAGGAACGCGATATGGGGCGGTTCGTCCGGAGCCTGCGGCTGCCGTCCGCGGTCAGCGCGGAGGAGATCTCGGCGCGCTACCATGACGGGGTCCTCACCGTCCGGCTGCCCAAGAAGGAGCCGGTCCTCAAGAACCGGATCGCGATCTCGTAGCGCCTGCGGGAGACCGGGTGACCCCCGGTCTCCCCATCCGCCGCCGCCGCGAGAGGAGTAACAATGCCCGATGTCTGGCTGGAGCAGTGGAGTGAGGCCCTTGAGGCGTTCCCCCTGGCCGGGTCGGCCGACGAACAGTTGCGCGCCCTGGTGGGGTATGCCGTGCTCGCCCCCTCGAGCCACAACAGCCAGCCCTGGCGCTTCCGCATCGCCGACGGCAGGGTCGAGTTGCTGGCCGACCCGAGCCGTGCCCTCCCGGTGGTGGACCCCGACGGGCGGGAGTTGATCATCAGCTGTGGTGCGGCGCTCTTCCACCTCCGCGCGGCCGCCCATTTCTTCGGACGGGCCTGTCGTATCCAGCGCCTGCCCGACGCCACTCGCCCCGAGCTCCTCGCCATCCTCTCCCTGACCGGGTCCTACTCACGGACACCGACGGACGAGGCCCTCTTTGTCGCGATGCCACGCCGCCACACCTGTCGCCGGTCTTTCGACGGCCAGCCAGTCGAGGCCGCGGTCGTGCAGAGCCTGATCCGGGCCGCCCGGAAAGAAGGTGCCAGGTTCGACGTGCTGGCCCGCGAGGCGGTTCGCGCGGAGCTCACGGACCTCGTCATGGAAGGCGACCGGATCCAGCTGGCGGATTCCGCCTTCCGCCGGGAGCTTGCCGTCTGGATGCGCCCGAATGGCTCCGGCGAAGGCGATGGGATGCCGGGAAGCGCGCTCGCGCTCGGTCCGGTGGCGGCACGACTCGCGCCGCTGGTCATCCGCACCTTCGATGTTGGGCGCGGACGCGCGGCACAGAGCAGCGAGCTGGCCGCGCACTCCCCGTTGCTGGCTGTCCTGAGCACCCCGGGCGATACACCGCTCGACTGGCTCGCCGCCGGTGAGGCCCTCTCACGCGTCCTGCTGCTGGCCTGCGACGCCGGGCTCCAGTCGTCATACCTGAACCAGGCGGTGGAGGTACCCCGACTGCGGCGGCGGCTCGCGGCAGTCGTTCCACCCAACGGCTGGCCGCAAATCGTGCTTCGGCTGGGCCGGGCCACGGCGGCACCCGCTACCCCGCGGAGACCACTCGAGGAAGTCGTCTACTGAGGCCGTCGGACGCACGACGCCCCCCGTCGCGCATGGCGGCGGGGGGCGTCAGTGTGTCGAGAGCGGGCGACCGGACTCGAACCGGCGACGTCCAGCTTGGGAAGCTGGCATTCTACCACTGAATTACGCCCGCAGAGTGCGGGGAATATCCCCGGTCCTCCGGGCGATTGTCAAGCGGCCTGAACCCGGGACGGCGGCGCACGCCGCCGTCCCGACAGGCCTACTTCTGGTGATACCGGAAGCCGGTGATCCCCTCCCCCTGGACCTCGATGGCGATCGGCTCCGCCGCTCCCTTCGCGAGCGCGGGCACGACGACTTCCTTCGTGGTGACCACCGTACCCGCGTCGTTCAGGAACTCGAACGAGAGCGTCAGCCCCTTCGGCGCGACGGCTTTCCCGGCCAGGTTGGTCGCGGCGCGGCCCGTGGACTCACCCTGGAGGCTGGCCCCCGCGGGCGTGGGCTTGAAGGTCTGGATCGTGATCGTCACGGGCATCTGGACCAGTTTCTCCGCGAGGGAGACCTGCTGGTCGCTCTTCCCCGTCATGCCGTACGCATTGGCCAGGAGGCGGACGGTGGTCTCGTTGAGCGGCTCGCGCTCATACATCCGCTTGGCGACCGGCAGCAGCTGCGCGCCGTCCTTCAGCTGGACATAGGAGAAGGCCAGGTTCCGCTCGGCATCCAGGTTGTTCGGTTCCCGCTCGAGCACCTGCTTGAAGGCCTTGACGGCATCCGCGTAGTTGCTGTCCTGGAAAGCGCTGACGCCCAGGTTGAAAATGTCGACCGTGGTCACCGCCTCGGCATTGGCGCCTGCCTGCTCGCCGCCGGGGATGTCCAGCAGCTTCTTCTCGATGACCTGGGCGCTGTCGGTCTGGCCCGCGGAGCGAAGCGCCGCGGCCAGCCCCTTCATGGCTTCGAGATCGTTCGGCTTCATCGTCAGGAACTTGTTGTACGCCGCGGCCGCCTCGGCATCCTGGTTGTTGTTCTGGAGCGCCACGGCGAGGTTGAACTGTGAGCTCTCCCGCACCTCGCGGAAGAGCGTGTCCTTCCCTGAGGCGTCGACCGCCTTCGCAAAGTAGAAGGCCGCGCTGTCCAGCATTTTTTTCGTGTTGTAGTAGTACCCGCCGAGCGTACTGAATGCATACGGTGACGGCGTGTCGCCATAGAAGTGCAACGCGAGTTTGAGCACCCTGGTGGCAGAATCGGCCTGGCCCGCCTGCATGAGGTCGAGCCCCGGGCGCAGGAGCGCGTTCGCGGTGGTAATGCGGATGAGGTTCATCTCTTTCGCGCAAGCCGGCTCGGCCAGTTGTCCCGCCCTGCTCAGCGCCGAATCCGCACCGCCGAGGTCACCCTCGTACAGGTAGATGCGTCCGAGCCAGTACCACGCGGCCGGATTCACGTCCTGGCCGTTCTGGCTGATGGCCTCCGTCACGACCCGCCGGGCGCGCTCCAGCATCCCGGGCACCGCGGCCTTGTTGCTGGCCTCCAGCGCCGACTTCACCGTCGTCTTGGCACTGCTCACCTTGAAGTGACCGTCACCCAGGCAGTCGATCGGCTCGTAGCGCTGCGGCTGCGCCTGCTGGACCATCGCCACCAGCGTGGTCGCACTGTCCCGCTGCGCCTGCGCCGCCAGGGGGGCGTTCAGCGGCGCGGCAACCATGCCGACCACAAGGCCCACCCAGAGTCCCTTGATCATCCCTTCTCCCTTGTTCAGAATGAAGCGCGACCGTGCTGCTCCCGGAGCAGCTCGCCGGCCCGCTGTTTGATCTCGTCCGCTATCTCATGCGCCGGCCGGCCCAGTCTGGCCGCCAGAGCGCGAATGTCATCATACTCGGGCTTGACCCGTGGCCCGTCCGGACCGTCGAGCACCTTCACCCGGACCATCGTGCCGTCCTCGGCCTTCACCTCCAACTCGCGGCGCGCAAGCGTGACCCGCTCCGCGATCCAGCGCCTCACGCCCGCCGTCGTGCTGTGGCGGAAGAGTGCCTCGGTGACCGCGGCTTCTCCGTCACGGCCGACCGTCACCTCCAGGCGAAACCCGGTCCGGCCCTTCTTGCCGTGCGTCGGCCAGGTCTGGACGTCCAGCGCGCCGGCTGCCTCAAGGGCGTCACGCAGCGGGGGCAGGTACTCGGGCGCCAGGTCGTCCATGTCCGTCGCCACCACCACGACCTCCGCGGCCTCACGCACCGACTCCGCCACCATCAGCCGCAACGCATTGGGATACTCGTGCGGGTCCCGCCCGCCAGCTCCCCACCCGCTTCGCACGATCCGCCATCGTGCCGGGGGTTCCCCTTGACTCAGCACCCGCAGGAGCGCAACGCCAGTCGGTGTCGCCGCTTCGCCGCTCACCGGTCCGTCAGGCGCGATCTCGAGACCTTCCAGGAGGTGGGTCGTGGCGGGCGCCGGTACCGGCAGGATCCCGTGCGCGGCCCGGATCCATCCTGATCCGATGGCGACCGGCCTATGGTAAATCCGCTGGAGCCCCAGCGCCTCGAATCCTCCCACAGCACCAACGATGTCCACCAGCGCGTCCCACGCGCCGACCTCATGCAGAGTCACTTCTGCAGGTGGCATGCCGTGAACCCGGCCTTCCGCTTCCGCGAGCAACTGGAAGGCCTGAACGGCCCGTTCCGTCACCCACGGCGAGAGCGCGGCGCGGCGGATGATGGTGATGAGCTCCCCAACCTGTCTGTGAGGTCCGTCACCCTCCCCGTGATGATGGCCGTGCCCATGCGCGCCTTGGACTGCCTCCGCCGGCTGCTCCACCACGCCACCGGGCAGCATCACGTGCACCTTGGTCGAGGCCACCCGGCACCGCATAACCCGTTCGACCCGGATCGAAACGCCATCCAGGCTGAGTCGGGCCGGCAAATCAGCCAGCCAGTCCGTTGGCAGGCCAACATCGACCAGTGCGCCGAGCACCATGTCGCCGCTGATGCCGGCGGCCGGATCCAGGATGGCAAAACGGTCGGGGATCATAGCCTTGAAATATGGCCCCGCCCCACCCCACCACCAACCGGGCGGTCAGGACGGACGGGGCGACAAGGCGGTCGGCTGGCGGTACAGCCAGCCGGCGCCGGTATTGAACACCACGACCCGCTCCTCGGGGGAAAGCATGCCCTGCTCAACCAGTTTTACGGCTCCCGCGAGCGCGGCTCCGCCTTCCGGGCTCATGTCGATGCCCTCGCGCCGCGTCGTCTCGCGGGCGGACCGGGCCAGCTCGTCTTCCGATACCGCCACGGCCCCTCCTCCGCTCTCGCGGATGGCCGCGAGAATCAACTTGTCCCCGAGCGCCTTCGGAACCCGCAGGCCGCTCGCTGCCGTTACCGGATTCTCCCAGGGCTCCGCCCCCTCTGCACCCGCCATGTACCCGCGGACGATCGGCGCACATCCCTCAGCCTGCACCGAGAACATCCGGGGGGGCACCCCTGCGACCCAGCCGGCCTCGATCAGCTCACCAAATGCCTTCCACATGCCGATCAGGCCCGTCCCGCCGCCAGTTGGATAAATGATGGCTCCCGGCAGTTCCCAGCCGTACTGGAGGGCCAGTTCAAGACCCAGGGTCTTCTTTCCTTCTATCCGATAGGGCTCCTTCAGGGTCGAGAGGTCCATTGCTCCCTCGGCGGCTGCGTAGTCCCTCGCCGCCTTTCCACAGTCGCCAATATGTCCACTTATCAGGACAAGTTCACCACCGAACGTCTTGATCTGGGCCAGGATGGTGGCTGGAGTCCATTCAGGGGCAAAGACCCGCACACGGACCCCGGCGCGGGCCGCGTAGGCCGAGGCGGCGACCCCTGCGTTCCCGGCGGTGGGGATCACGAAAGACCGGCAGCCGGCCGCTGTGGCCCGCGTGATGGCGGCCGAGAGTCCCCGGGCCTTGAACGAGCCCGTGGGATTGGCTGCCTCGTCCTTTATCCAGAGATCCACGAGTCCCAGGGCCTCGGCTGTCCGGGGCACCGGGAGGAGCGGCGTATCCCCTTCCCCGAGGGTCACGGGCTCTTCCCCTTCCGCCAGGGGCAGGAAGCTCCGGTAGCGCCACATGCCGTGACGTCGGCGCACCTCGGCGCGCTCGGTCACGGGATGGGATCGTCCGGGGTAGCGGACCAGCCACGGCTGTCCGCACTCGCAGATGGTGGGCATGCCTTCCGGGCCGCGCGTGCTGCCGCAGCCCGGGCATTCGAGAATCCAGTCCATGGCGTTTCCGGAAGGCGCGGAGGGCATCACGTCCCGCGCAGGTGATTGAGAATGCGCTCCGCGAGCGCGGTGCTGAATCCCGGGACGCTCGCCAGTTCCGGCGCTGTCGCGGAGCGCACACCGGCCAGGCTGCCGAAACGTTCCAGCAGGCGGCGGCGGCGCTCCGGGCCCACACCGGGAATATCGAGGAGTTCACTGGTGATGGTCCGCTGGGTCCGGCGCTTCCGGTTGTAGGCGACCCCGAACCGATGGGCCTCGTCCCGCGCGCGCTGCAGCAGTCGGAGACCGGGGCTTCGCCTCGGAAGGCGGAGGCTTTCGCTCCGGCCGGGGAGGAAGACCTCTTCCTCGCGCTTGGCGAGGCTGATGAGCGGGAGTTCGCCGAGTCCCAGCGTACCGAGGGCCTGTCCCGCCGCCCCGAGCTGTCCCTTGCCGCCGTCGATCACGACCAGGTCCGGCAGCGGCTTGTCCTCCTCGCGCCGGCGGGTGAAATAGCGGGTCACGACTTCCGAGATGGCGGCGAAGTCGTCCTGCTGCCCCGGCCCCTTGATACGGAACTTCCGGTACTCGGCCTTCTTCGGACGCCCCGCCTCGAACCAGACGAGGGAGCCGACGGTATCGCGCCCCTGACTGGTGGAGATGTCGATGCAGATGAGGCTCCGGGGCACGATCGACAGCCCGAGGTCTCGGCCCAGGGCATACACCGGGTCTTCCGCGCGCTCCTCCGTCTCGAACGACTCCAGGCGCAGGCTTTCCATCAGGTGCCGGGCGTTCTGGTCGGCCAGCACCACCAGGTGATGCCCTTTGCCCCGCTGCGGCACGACCCACTCCGTGCCGGGCAGCAGCTCGCGCAGGGTCTCGAGTTCATCCGCGGGGAACGGCAGCAGGACCCGCCGTGCCCGGTCTACCGCCGGGACGTAATAGCGCACGAGGAAGGCATTCAGGATCGCGGCCTCGGATTCCTCCCCGAGGTTCTCCAGGAAGCGGTGTTCCCGGGCCACCATTTTCCCGTCCCGCACGCGCACGAGGACGCCGACCGCGTCGTCCCCGTCCCGGACGAAGCCGATCACGTCGGCGTCCTCACCCCCGATGGCCTCGACCGGGCCGGGCGCCTCGAGCTGGTCAAGCCAGCGCAGGGTGTCGCGCAGCTCGCGAGCCCGCTCGAAATCCTGGCGATCGCTGGCCGCGAGCATCATCTCACGCACCTGGTCGCGCACGTCACCCGTCCGGCCTTCGAGCACGCGGAGGACATCGGCGATCATCGCCCGATAACCGGTCTCCTCCTGCCAGCCGACACAGGGGGCGAGACAGCGGCCGATATGATAGTCCAGACAGGGCCGCTCGCGCCGTTCCCGGGGAATGTCGTCGCTGCAGCTGCGCACGGTGAAGATCCGGCGGACCAGCGCCAGCATCCGCCGCATGTCCGCCACGTCGGTGTACGGGCCGAAGTAGCGGGCGCCGCGGATGTTCCGACGGCGGGTCACCAGCACCCGCGGGAACGGCTCCCCCAGGGTGACCGCAATGGACGGGTAGCTCTTGTCGTCCTTGAGCCGGACGTTGAAGCGCGGCTGGTACTCCTTGATCAGGTTGTTCTCGAGCAGGAGCGCCTGCGAGTCGCTCGGTACCACGATCGTGTCGATGTCCTGGATCAGCCGGACGAGGTACTGGTTCTTGGGGCTGGCGGAGTGATCGGTGGCGAAGTAGTTCCTCGCCCGGCTCCGCAGGTTTTTGGCCTTCCCCACGTAGAGCACCCCGCCCGCGGCATCCTTCCACAGGTAAACCCCCGGCCCGTCGGGCAGGGTGTCGAGCTTCCGCTGGAGGGCGTCGGATACGGGGGAGGTCATGTCAGGCCGGTCTGCATTCACGTAGGAACAACCGTCAGCGGTTCCCGCCGGTCGGGAAAATGCGGGAGCGCATATTCCGCGCTTCCGGAAGGCCCAGTATCCAGGCCAGGGCCAGGTAGGCCACCCCGAAGACGCCGAGCAGGAGGAGGGCGCGGAGGGCGGGATGC
>CAWGSK010000025.1:0-34656 GCA_963825055.1 uncultured Gemmatimonadales bacterium | reverse complement strand
TGATGATCCGCTGTCCGCTGGACTGGAGAGAGGCCAGCAATCTAGCCCCGGGATGGCGGCCGGCGCCAAGGCTGACCGCAAGAAAAGACCGGGCCCGTCCCGAAGGACGGACCCGGTCGGGTCTGGCGGGGAACCTTCTCCTACTGGACGGCGCGGAGCGCGTTCACGAACCCGCGCCCGTAATAGTCATCGTTGCCGGGCTTGCCGAGGTCATCCGCAGACTGGCGGAGGGCTGCCTCGACCTGCGCGGGCGACATGGAGCCGCCGTTCTTCTCGATGATGAGCGCCGCCACGCCGGCCACCGCGGGGGAGGACATGCTGGTGCCCGCGGCAAAGTAGTAGCCGTTGTCCGCACCGCCGCTGGCCGGGCTCAGGACCATGTCATAAACGTACAACGGATCCGGAAGGTCAAAGTCGCCGCCGGGGCCGGCGAAAATGACCGCCGACTGGCCGAAATTGGTGTAGGAGGCGGGTTTGGTGAAGTCCGTCGCCCCGTAGGCGAAACCCTCGGGGGCGGTCGCCGACACCGAAATGACGTGCGGCGACATGGCCGGCACGGAAATCAGGTTCGCCGAATGATCCAGGTCAAGGTAATCGTTGCCCATGGAGGCGATCACCGTCACGCCGCGCTGGTAGGCATAGGTGGTCGCGCGGCCGATGGCATTCGCCAGGTGTGCCGCGTCACTGCCCTGTTTCGGAAACACGGCGCCGAGGCTCATGTTGATGATGTTGGCCCCACCACCGCCCTCGGCAATGGGCGTGGCGGCATACACGATGGCCTGAATGACGGCACCGAAGCTGCCGCTGCCGCCATGGAGCGCCTTGACGCCGATGATCGTGGCGCCGGGCGCAATGCCGATGGTTCCGAGGCCGTTGTCAGCCGCGGCCACGATCCCGGCCACATGCATGGCGTGCCAGAAGCCGGTGCCGACGTCCGTATTGAAGGGGAAGCCCGGGACGAACGAGGTCGAGTGGGCCACGTCCATGACCGGCGCCAGATCAATGTGCGTCGCGCGGATCCCGCCATCGATGACCGCCACGCGTACCCCCGTACCCCGCGCACCAAGGTCCCATGCCTCGGGCGCATGCACCGACCGCGGGGCCCACTGGTAGAACCAGAACGACTCATCGTCGCCAATGCTGGAGCCTGTGGTGGGCGGTGCGTTCCCGTCGAACTCGGCCACCGCCTGGGCATCCTCACGCACCCACTGCACGACCTGGTCCGCCACGACGGTCTGCAGGCCCTTGATCTTTTTCGCCTTTGCCGCGAATGACGGGTCGTCTGACTCCGCCATGGCCACGCCGATGGCATCCTGGCTGACCGTCAGGGTTCCGCCGGCCGCCGCGACGCTGGCAGCCAGATTGGCGGGCAGGCTCGTGTTCGGCGCAATGAGGACATACGAAGTCTTCCCCGCCACCGTGGCGGCGAAGGCCGGGGTCGCCACGGCTCCGTCAGTCCCTGCTGCCGTTGGCAGGGGGTTGGTACTGTCCGTGCAGGCGGACAGTGATACCAGAACGGCCATACCGGCCGCCATCGAGAAACGTTGTACAGAGTGCCTCATGTGGATGTGCTCCTGGAGAGAAGAGTGGGGGGAACTCCAAAACCAACGGAACGCCCGTACGAATCCCGACAAGGGAGGATCATTCCGGGTGAAATGCTCTGATGAGGCCCTGCGAGTGGTGGTGTCTCTGCCGACGAACGCGGCAGCCCCAATATTCAATCCGGTACGCTACTCCGCAAGCACCGCCGGAACGATGCGCGAGGATTGTCCAAGCCGCGCAATCGCGGCGATACCCAGGGCGGGTCCGGGGGCAAGGACGGCAAACGCCCACCCCCACCCGATATGCTCCACCAGGATGGGCACCAGCTGGATGGTGACCATGGTCAGCAGAAACCCCATGGACGTCTGGATGGTCAGTGCGGTCCCCACCGCATGCGGCGGCGCGACCTCGGTGACCATCGCGCTGAACTGGGCCGAGTCCGCCACGACGAAGAAGCCCCAGACGAGAACGACCGGAACCACGATCCATGGCGTCATTCCGAACAGGAGCCCGATGACGAGGGAGATCGCCCCGCTCACGGCCATCGACACCGTCACGACCCGGGGATAGCCCCAGCGCGCCGCGACCCATCCTGCCCAGACGGCCCCCGCCCCACCGATCGCGATGGCGCCCCAGGCCGCGAGGTAGGCGCCCCGATGCCCCTCCCCCCCGGCATGGGCGGCGAAACTGGCCACGAGGAACGCGGGCACCCACGTCCACATCGCATACAACTCCCACATGTGCCCCAGATACCCGAAGGTCGCGAGGCGGGTCTCGCGGTGACGAAGCACCGTGACCACCAGCGACCAGTCGAACGGGCGACGCGGGAACGGGAACGGGCCGTCGCGATATACGAGCCCGACCAGAGCCGCGGCAACCAGTGCCCCGCCGGAGGTCACGAGCACGACGGGCCGGAGCGCCAGGCTGGACAGGACCGTGACGAGGTAGGGCGTTGCCTTGCCCACGGTGAGCGCGCCCACGATCGTCCCGACTGCCAGGCCACGGGCCTTCGAGGACCACGTCGCCGCCATCTTGAGCGCCGGCGGATATACCCCGGCCAGGAAGAAGCCCGTGAAGAACCGGGCCACGAGCGCGGCGGAATACGAGTCGACCAGGAGCAGGGCGGTATTGGCCACTGCGGCCAGGACCGCAGCCAGCGCGAAGTACGCTCGTGACGGAATGATGTCGGCCAGGTTGAGGACGGCCGCGAGTGCGGTGCCCGCGACGAATCCGAGCTGCACCACGCCGGTGAGCCATGCGGCGGCCTCGGCGCTCAGCCCCCAGCGGGCCCGGAGTTCGGGAGCCACAGCGCTGGCCGCGAACCAGAGGGCCATCCCCAGCAGCTCGGCCAGGGCGAGCAGGCCGAGCATGGTGACCGCCGGGCGCCGGCCGGGATGCGTCACGAACGTTCTTCCGTCTGGATGGCCTCGAGTGCCGACCCCGCCTCGCTCCATACCTCCATGGCGGCATCGAGCTCGCCACGCCGCGCCGCCAGCCGCGCCGCCAGTTCGGCGGCGCGCACGGCACCATCGTCTCCCGCATAAAGGGCCGGGTCCGCGAGCGCTCCCGTGAGTTGCTCGACCTCGCGTTCCAGCTCATGCACCACCTGTTCGGCCCGCTCTGCGTCGCGACGAGCCGCGCGCAGGCCCGTTCGTGGACCACGCTCCGCCGTTGACCGATCCGAACGGCGCTTCCGCTCCAGCGCGCGTCGCTCCTGTTGGACCCGCTGTTCCTCGGCGGATGCCACCATGCGCCGCTCCTCCTCCGCGATCTCCCAGTCCTCGAACCCGCCGGGGTAGTCGGCGATCCTGTCCTTCCGGTACGCCCAGGTCCGGTCGGTAACCGATCGAAGCAGCGCCCGGTCATGGCTGACGAGCAGCACCGTGCCCGGATAGTCGGTGAGGGCATCCTCCAGCACCTCGATGGACTCGACGTCGAGATGATTGGTCGGCTCGTCGAGCAGCAGCAGGTTCGCCTCCGTCAGCATGAGGAGCGCGAGGGCCAGCCGGGCACGTTCACCGCCGGAAAGGCTGGCCGGCTTCCGGAGCACCGCATCGCCGGGGAACCCGAAGCGGCCGAGGTGCCCCTGGACCTGGCCGCGATTCCAGCGGGGTCGGCGGTCGTGAATGATGTCGAACAGGGTCTGCTCCATCGGGACCTGGCCCAGATCCTGATGATACCACGCGGCGGTTACCGCGGCCCCGAGCGTCACCCGTCCGTCGTCGGGCGCCTGTTCACCGGCCAGAGCCCTGAGCAGCGTGGTCTTCCCCGCCCCGTTCGGGCCGACGAGGCCAATACGTTCTCCCCGCGTGACCCGCGCGGAAAATCCGCGCAGCAGGGTCCGACCGCCGATGGCGAGCGTGATGTTCTCCGCCACGATGACCTGGTCGCCGCTTCGCTCGGATGGATGGAGCCGGAGGGACATGACGTCGGCCTCGCCCGGCGGCGCCGACAGCCGCGGAAGCCGGGACAGCCGGCGGCGGCGGCCCTTCGCCTGACGGCTGTTCCCGCCCGCGATGTTGCGGCGGATGTAGTCCTCCTCCGCGGCGATCACTTTTTCCTGCTTCTGCCTGGCACGGTCCGCGGAGAGCCGGCGCTCGGCGCGGAGCTCAAGGAAGGCGCGGTATCCCGTGTCGTAGGCGTACGCGCTCCCCCCCTCGAGATGGAGCACATGATTGACGACCCGATCGAGGAAATCCCGGTCGTGGCTGATGACGATGCTCGCTTCATCCGTCTGGACCAGGTACTCGGACAGCCAGTCGGTCGTCTCGAGATCGAGGTGGTTGGTGGGTTCGTCGAGCAGGAGCAGGTCGGCGGGTTGCACGAGCTGGCGCGCCAGGCCGAGGCGGCCGCGCTCGCCTCCGCTCAGTTCGCGGAGCCTGCGCACACGCGCTGCATCGGGATCGAACCCGAGGCCATGGAGCACGGCATCCACCCGGGCGTGCCATGCGTAGCCACCTTCACGGTCGAATCGGTCCTGGTCCTTCGCATAGCGGTCCAGCGCGGCCGGCGAAGCGTCGTGCGCCAGCGCCTCGGCCTGCCGGTGGAGGGCTTCCTCAAGACGCTGGAGATGTGCGAAGGGAGCGGCAGCCACGTCCCACAGCGTGGCGTCGTCGCCGTAGTCGCGATGCTGGTCGAGCCACGCGAGACGAAGCCCCGCTGTGCGGACCACCTGCCCTCCCGCAGGGTCCACGTCACCATGGATGGCGCGGAACAGGGTCGTCTTGCCGCTGCCATTCCGGCCGAGCATCCCCCAGCGCTCGCCGCGCTCCACCTTGAAGGAGACGTCGGACAACAGCGGCTTGCCCCCGGCCCGGAGGGTGAGGCTCCCGACCTCGATCAGCGCCACAGTGCGGATCCGTGTCTCATTTGCCCGTCCAGGTGCGCCAGGTGTCCAGGTCGGCCCCAATGGTGAGTTTCTGCTCGTAGCGCACCAGCGGCGTCCGGAGCACCAGCGGCTCAGTCGCAAGAATTTCCAGCCAGCGGTCGTCGCTGTACCTCCCGGCGCCCAGGCCCAGTTCTGCGTAGCGTCGGCTGTCCCGGTCGATCAGCGCCGTCAGGCCGAACCTCTGCACGAACCGCCGCAGCTCGCCGGGCGAGGCAGGCCGCTCGTTCAGGTCGACAAAATGCGTCTTGACCCGCCGCTCCGCAAAGAAGCGCAGGGCTTTGCGTGTGTCGGGGCTTTTCTTGACGCCGAAGATCTGGACTTGCATCGCACGGAAGTAGGGGTGACGGGAAGAGTTGAGTGGTTGGGTGGTTGATTCGTTGAGACGTTCTCCAGTGCGACTCAACGACTTAACGACCAGCGCAACCATGCTCCGGCCGCATCGTGTGCAAGCCCTCCTTCCCGCGGCATCTCCCCGCCGACCCCAGAACCGGGAGATATCATGTCGCGCATCATGCTGGCTGCCCTTGCCCTGGCCGTAACTGCGGCCCCCGTGGCGGCCCAGGGCTGGATCGACGTAGAACGCCGCGTGGCCACGGCGCCCAGTCCGGTGGTCCGGGTGAGCTCGCACGTCCAGGTGACCGTGGACGGACGTGTGGCCCGGGTGGAGGTGGAGGAGCAGTTCCGGAACCGCGGCGGCGGCATCGCCGAAGGCACCTATCTCTATCCCCTGCCGGGCGAGGCGGTGTTTGACAACTTCTCGCTCTGGATGGGTAATGAGGAAGTCCGTGGGGAGATGCTCCCGGCCGACCAGGCCAGGGGGATCTACGAGGCGATCGTCCGGAAGCTCAAGGACCCGGCATTGCTGACGCTGGAGGACCATGGCCTCATCCGTGCCAGGGTATTTCCCATAGCACCGGGCGAGACCCGCAAGGTGGTCCTGCGCTACACCCAGGTGCTCGAGCGCTCGGGCGATGCGCTGCGGATGCGGTACGCCATCGGCAACCGCGAGCGGGTGGAGAGCGTAGCCAGGGGCGGCGGCGGCGCGCCGGGATTCGCCGATGCGTTCACGTTCGACCTGGCGGTCGAGAACGGCGGCCGGCTCGGCACGCCCTACTCCCCGACGCACACGCTCACGACGGAGCGCCATGACGGCCAGGTCCGGGTGTCGCTCGATCCCGAAGCCAATGGTGATGTCGAGATCTTTCTGCCCTATCGTCGCGGGCTGGTCGGCACCAGCCTCGTGACCCACGCGCCCCCGGGTGAGGACGGGTACTTCATGCTCCTGGTCGCCCCGCCGGCCAGCGGTGAAACCGTCAGCATTCCCCGCGACCTCACCCTGGTCGTGGACGTCTCGGGATCCATGTCCGGAACCAAACTCACCCAGGCAAAAGCCGCGCTTCGCGAGGCCCTGGGTACGCTGGGCACCCGCGACCGGTTCCGGCTGGTGACCTTCTCGTCCGGCCTTCACGAGTTCCATGATGGCTGGTCCGCGGCAACACCCGCCATCATCGCCGAAGCCCGGCGGTACGTCGATGGACTGGTTGCGGGCGGCGGCACCAACATCGCGGGCGCGCTGGACCTGGCGCTGGAGGCGAACCCGCGGGACGGCCGGCTTCCGATCCTGGTCTTCCTGACTGACGGCCTCCCGTCCGTGGGCGAGCGGGCACCCGAACAGATCGCCTCGGGCGTCTCGGCCCGCATCGGCGACAGGCGCATCTTCACCGTGGGCGTGGGGCACGACGTCAACACCTACCTGCTGGACCGCCTCGCCCGCGAAGGACGCGGCAGCGCGGCGTATGTTCCTCCCGAGGGCGATGTGGAGGTCGCGATGGGCGACCTGCTCGGCAAGCTGCAGCATCCCGCGCTGGTCAACCTGCGCATCGTGAACCAGCCGGTGCAGTTCGACCTGACGTATCCTGCAAGCCTCCCGGATCTCTTCTATGGAGAAGAACTGGTGATCCTGGGACGATATCATGGGACGGGGAACGGCGAAGTGATCATCGAGGGCGAGCGGGCCGGGCGACGCGAGCGCTTCACCGCCACTGCTACCTTCCCCCGGCGGGAGCAGAAGAACGACTTCCTGCCGAAGCTCTGGGCCTCCCGGCGGATCGGTGAGTTGACCCGCACCATCCGGCTCGAGGGCGCCACACCCGAGCGTATCGCCGAGGTGCGCGAGCTCGGGCTGCGCTATGGGATTCTCACCGAGTACACCTCGTACCTGGTGCAGGAGCCGGGGAGCACGCTCGCGCTGCAGCGCCGAAATACCTTCCCGACAGCACAGTCAGGCGTGACCGCGCCAGTACCGCGCGACCAGACGGGAACGCGTGCCTTCAACAGCGCCAAGGCCAGCGCCGAGATGAGCGCGGCCGGTTCCGTGGCGGCCACCGACCAGGCGGCAGAGCGCCAACTCCGGGAAATGCAGGCCGGGGTGAAGGACGACGATGCCCTGCAGGTCCGCCGGATCGGCGGGCGGATGTTCGTGCTCCGCGACTCGGTCTGGACGGATGCGGGCCAGCGCGATACGGTGAACACCGTGAGCATCGCACCTTACAGCACTGCCTGGTTCGACCTGGCCCGGGCCCTGCCCGAGGTCCGGCCGTTCCTGAGCGGCGACGAGGCCATCCTCATCGCCGGGAAGCGGGCCAGCATCCGGGTGGCAGCCGGCGGCCGCACAACCTGGGCCCCCGGAAAGCTGGATGCCTTCGTCAAGGCGTATCGAGGCCAATGACCACACCGGTCGGGGATCTCTTCCGTGAGTATCACGCGTCGCTCGTCCGGATGCTCTGGCGCCGGACGGGTGACCGTGATCGCGCGGAGGACATGGCGCAGGAGGTCTTTGCCCGCGCTGTCGCAGCCCCGCCGGAGAACCCGCGTCCGTGGCTCTTTGCGGTGGCACTGAACCTGGTGCGTGAGGACGCGCGGAAGGCCGGCCGGCAGGCCCGCCGTCTGGTCCTGCTCAAGGCGGAGACCCCGCCACACCACGAGCCGGCGGACCAGGAACTCGAGCGGGAAGAACGGGTCGCGCGGGTCCGGGCGGCGCTCGATCAACTCACCGAGCGCGACCGGGAGGCCCTCCTCCTCAAGGCGGAGGGATTCAATTACGAGGAAATCGCCGCCACCCTGGGGCTGGCGCGCGGCGCGGTGGGCACCACGCTCTCCCGCGCCCGGCGCCGCCTGGTGGAAGCGTACCGCAGCATGGAGAAGGAACGCGATGTCGCATCCTGACGATGGCATGCTGGCCGCCCTGCTGGATGGGGAGCTGACCGGCGACGAGCAGCGGACGCTGGAGGCGCACCTCCGGGGGTGCGAGGTCTGTCGCGCACGCCTGGCCGAGGAGCAGGCGATGATGGCCGAGGCGGATGGCATGGTGGAGTCGCTGGTGCCGCCACCGCTGGGCCAGGTGTCGGCGCGGCCCGTCCCGCGAGCCTGGTGGGTTCGGTACCGGCCGCTGGCCTGGGCGGCGACTGTCGTCCTCGCGGCGGGTATCGGCTATTACAGCGGCGAATGGCGCGGCAGACCCGACCGCGCGCTTCCCCCTGCCCCAACCGAAGCATCCGGCCCGGCCCGACAAAACGCTCCGGACATCCAGATGGCGCCCGGGCCGGTGACGCAAACGGTGCCGTCGGCGGAGGGAAATGCCACAGCGAAGATCCCGGAGTCCCCTGCCGCCGGGAAGGCCGCAGTGCCCGAAAAACCGGTGGCGGTGAAGGACCAGGACGATGCCGGGGGTCACCGTGACGATCTGGCCCGACTGCACCCCGGAGTCACGGGCGTGCCCGCAACGGAAGAGCGACCCGGTGCCCCGGTTCCGTTTGACTCAGGGTCGGCGGCAGCGGCGGCAGCACCCCTGGTCCCTGCCGATCAGGTTGCCACGAAGCAACGTGCGGACGCGTTCGTGGCCGCTCCGGCCAGGTCGGAGGCGCGGGCTCGCCGCGACGCCAGCGCTGAGAGCGCCCAGAAACCGGAGGCCGCGCAGCGCCTTGCGGTCCCTTCGAAGGGGTTGGGGCTCCCCGGGAACGGCTTCCGGTCGTCCTCTCTGGAGGACGCCGTCGATGTTCTGGGTGGCTCAATCCTGCTCATCGACGGCCTCTCGCCGGATGGCGTGGAACTCAATTCCGAGGTGCCTCCCGTGGCCCGGATCCGCTACACGTTTCCCACTCAGACCGACACCCTCTATCTGGAACAGCGGCGTGCCAATATCTCAGGTGCTACATCATATGACGCGCGTAACAATAATATTGTAAACAGCTTACCTGGCTATTCCGCTCCGATGGATTCCTTGAAGTTCCTTCGAAACGGTCTCGTTTTCCGGCTCTCAGGCACCGTCGGTGACTCGGTGCTTGAAACGCTTGTACCTCGGATTCACTAGCCTCTATCTCCCTGCCACGCTTGCCTTTCGGTTGCCCGGGCCCTATCTTCGGGCCGCTCATCCCACACCGGTGGAAGTGGGAGGCTCGTTCCCCTTGAGTCCACCATCTTTTCTCTGGAGAGAGTTTATGAAGCGCATGCTGCACGCGGCCGTGGCACTGGTGCTGGTCTCCCTCGTCGCGGCCTCGGCTGCCCAGGCTCAGACCGCCCGGGCGAGTTTCTTCCTCGGTGGCGGTGCAACCATCCCGACCGGTGACTTCAAGGACGTGGCCAAGACCGGCTGGAATGGCGTGGGTGGCGTCAACTTCATGCTCCCCGGCGTGCCCTTCGGGATTCGCGTCGACGGCATGTACAGCCAGAACAGTGACAAGGCGGGTTCCAGCGCCAAGGTCAAGATCTTCAGCGGTAATGCCGACGCCGTGTTCGCCTTCGGCGCTCCCGGCAGCATGGTGAAGCCCTACATCCTCGCGGGTCTGGGCGCGGCCAACGTCAAAGTCGACGATGGCGCGGGCTTTAGCGAGAGCGAGACCAAGCTGGCCTTCAACGGCGGCGCGGGCATCAACTTCATGCTGAGCTCGGTCACCATCTTCGTCGAGGGCCGGTATTTCAACGTGAGCACCTCTGACAACTTTGGTGGCAGCAAGGGCTACATTCCGTTCTCCGTGGGCGTGAAGTTCGGCGGCCGGTAAGCACCACGCGGTACATGGAGAATGCCCTGCCCTTCCCGGGCAGGGCATTTTTCTTTTGGCCATGACACAACCTCCGAATACGGCACGACCGGGCTGGCACTACTTCCTCCCCCGTGAGGTCCGCGAGGCGCGCGGCTGGGCCGCCGAGGGCGGCATCGCCGTCCACGAGAACATCTTCCTGAGCCGGGGACGGCGGACCTGCCACCTGCTCGCCCGGGACGAGGCCGCTCTCCTGGATGCGGCCCGTTCACTGGGCTGCCGCGACCACTGGATGCACCGCAGCCGGACGCCGCACTTCGACCTGGTCGAGGTCTATCTCGAACGCGCCCTGGAGCGGTGCACCCCACCAGTCCAGGCCCCGTAACCATGCTGATCCCCGTCCTTCTCGTTGCCATCGTCCTCCTGCTCGCCACTGTCCTCGCGCTCCAGCTGCGTGAGCGCACGCGCGTCTCCCCCCTGCGCCAGGCCCTGGCCGAGGAACGGCTGCGGCAGCAGGAGGCGATGGTGCGCCAGATGACGGATCTCTCCGCCCTGCTCACCGGGAGGCTGGACGCCGGGCACCACGCCGTGGGCCGGCGGCTGGAGGAGACAGGCATGACCATCCGCGACCTCCGGGAGCGCCTGGGACAGCTTACGGAGATCACCCGGCGGCTGGAGCACATGGGCCAGGCGGTGAACGGCGTGCGGGACCTGCTCCAGGTGCCGAAGCTGCGCGGCAACCTCGGGGAGCTGTGGCTGGAGGAGATGCTGCGGCAGGTTTTCCCCGAGGGACTGTACGAGACGCAGTACACCTTCGCCTCGGGGGAGCGGGTGGATGCGGTGATCCGGCTGGGCACGCGCCTCGTGCCTGTGGACGCCAAATTCCCGCTCGAATCCTGCCAGCGGATGCTGGAGGCCGATGGTGAAGAAGCCCTCCGGCACCGGCGCGCCTTCCGCCGAGCGATCCGTGAACGGATCGAGGAGATTGCCGACAAGTACATCCGCCCGGACGAGGCCACGTACGATTTCGCGCTCATGTACGTACCGGCGGAGGCAGTGTACTACGAGGCGTTCATCCGGGATGAAACGCCCGCCGGGGAAGACAGCGCACTTGGCCACGCCATGCGCCACCGCGTGGTCCCGGTGTCACCGCATACGTTCTACGCCTATCTGGCCGCCGTGCTGCACGGCCTCAGGGGACTTCAGCTGGAATCACGCGCGGGAGAGATCCAGGCGGAACTGGGGGCGCTGCGGCAGGACTTCGACCGGTTCCTGCAGGCCTGGGAGAAGGTCGGCACCCATCTGGGGAACGCGCGGAAGCAGTACCGGGAGGGGGAGCGGCTCGCACAGGAGATGCAGGAGCGCCTCGCCCGGGTGGATCGGGAGCCTACTGCGGCGGGTCCCCGGGGCGCTGTCCCGGCGGAAGGCGTGGAGGAGCGTCGATCGGGGGCCCCGTGAATTCCGGGGTCGGCCAGGCAGGCGGCAGGGTGGAACGCCCCGGGTGGCAGCTGATCTGGCTGCCTGTCGTCACCAGCTTCGGCGGGTCTCCCGAGACCGAGACGTCGCCCTTGACCTGGAACCGTACCGTCCGCTCGCCAATCGGGGTCTGCAGCACGGTTTCGCCCGCCAGCACGTAGGGGAGGCGTCCGCCGCCCTTCTGCTTCCGCAGTTCCGAGATCGGCACGGACAGGGGCTGCAGCAGCCGGGTCGAGTCCCGCATGCCGAGACTGTAGTATCCCTCCAGCCGGGTCTCGCTCACCGTGCGGCCGCCAACCTTCAGCGACATCGCCATCGACGTCCCCATCAGGTCGAAGTCGTTCAGGTTGCACCCCATGACCAGGAACTCGACCGTATCTCCCGTGGCGGTGTTGTCGCCGTGCACCCGCACCTCCGTGAGGGCAAAGCTGGGATCGCCGTAGAGCCACCCCCCGAGCGGGGTGCAGCCCACGATCCCAATCAGCAACACAGGCAGCCAGCGGGAAGCAGCCATGAACTCACCTTTCTCTCAAGATCTGGAGTCGGGCGCTCGGCCCTGCGAACGAATAGAGGACGATGGGAGAGGGTGCGGCCGTGCTGGGCACTCCCCACCGTACATCCTCGGTGACGAATCGGGAGTACGTCCTCGCACACCACCCACGATTGGATCAGGCCTGCAATGTACCACCTCCGGGTCCGGCGACCGGTACCCCGTTGCGCGAAAAGGCGCGGTCCAGGGCGTCGAACAACCCCTCTGAGCAAAAGGCTTATGCAGCACCGCCGGTTGTGGCCCGGCGCCTTCCTATCGGACGTCCCCGCCGTGGTGGCCGGTGATAGACAGGACCGGGAGGTGAGCGTGGCGCTCCAGAGCGATCCGTGCGACCTCGGTGCTGCTCATGTCGGGCATGGTGAGGTCGGTGATGAGGGCATTGACCTCAAGTTGCTCCAGCATCTCGACCGCCTCACGGCCTGCGCTCGCGGCCCGAACCGTAATACCTCGTTCCTCCAGCATACGCTTTACGAGCTCGCGCACAATAGGCTCGTCGTCCACGACCAGGCCCGTGCCGGGGCCGGGCGCCGTCCCCGCGAACGCTGGCCGACTCCGGGGGTAGACCGGGGCTCACACTCTCCATGCGGCGCTCTCCAGGGCCAGGGCCCTGAAGGTACTACCCGGCGAGGCCCGACCGGAAGCCGCCCGGCCCTCCGGGGGCGAAGGCACTCGCGCCCGCGCGATCCAGGGTGCGGTACTGGATCGCCTCCGCGACGTGGGAAACCTCCAGCTCGTCCGCGGCGGCCAGGTCCGCGATCGTACGGGCGATCTTGAGGACCCGGTGGTAGGCCCGCGCCGAGAGACCGAGCCGGGTGATGGCAGTGCGGAGGATCTGTTCTACCGGGGGCGTGACCACGCAGTGGCGCCGGAGGTCGCGCGGCCCCATGTGCGCGTTCGCGTGCACCCCGGGCCGGCCACGGAACCGCTCCCGCTGCCGGCGCCGGGCCGCATCGACCCGGACCCTGATATCGGCACTGGGCTCTCCCCCCTCGCGGCCCGCCAGGTCCTGCCATGATACCGCCGGCACGGGCAGGTGGATATCGATCCGGTCGAGGAGTGGGCCTGAGACGCGCCCCAGGTACCGTTCCACGGCCAGTGGCCCACAGTGGCACGTATGGGTCGGGTCACCGTGATAGCCACAGGGACATGGGTTCATGGCCGCGGCCAGCATGAACCTGGCCGGATAAGTCAGGCTCATCAGTGCCCGGCTCAACGTCACCACCCCATCCTCCATCGGCTGGCGCATCACCTCCAGCACGTTCTTCCGGAACTCGGGCAGCTCGTCCAGAAAGAGCACCCCGCCGTGCGCGAGCGAGACCTCGCCGGGTCGGGGCGTGGAGCCGCCGCCGATCAGCCCCGCATCGCTGATGGTGTGATGCGGGGCGCGGAACGGGCGGCTGACGCAGAGCGCCTGCCCTGCGGGCAGCGTTCCGGCGACACTGTGGATCCGGGTGGTTTCGAGCGCCTCCTCCAGGCTCATGGTCGGGAGGATGGTGGGGAGCCGCCGCGCCAGCATGGTCTTGCCGGTTCCCGGCGGACCGATGAGCAGGATGTTGTGCGAGCCGGCGGCGGCGACCTCCAGCGCGCGTTTCGCCGCCGTCTGGCTTCGCACATCCGCGAAGTCGACGACATCCTGGCGGCGCTCGGACATCAACGCCTCCACGTCCACCCGGTGCGGCGCCAGCGGCGCCTCGCCGATGAGGTGGCGGGCAACTTCGGTCAGGGTGCGCGCGCCGTGGACCGCGATGCCCTCCACGACCGCGGCCTCGGCGATGTTCTGCGCGGGGAGGATGATCCCTGGCGCAGCGGCCTCCCGCGCCGCCAGGGCCATTGGAAGCGCGCCGCGGGCGGGGCGGAGGTCTCCCTCGAGCCCGACCTCCCCCAGGATGAACAGGTCCCGCACCGCCTCCGCGGGCAGCTGTCCGCTCGCGACCAGGATCCCCACCGCGATCGGCAGGTCGAACGCGGAACCGTCCTTCCGGATGTCGGCCGGCGCGAGGTTCACCGTGATCCGCTTGAGGGGAAAACTGAAGCCCGCGTTCACGACCGCCGCGTTGACCCGCTCCCTCCCCTCCTTCACGGCCCCCTGCGGCAGGCCAACCGTGGAAAACGACGGCAGGCCATTGGTAATGTCCACCTCGACGTCGACCGGATAGGCGTCGATGCCGAGTACGGCGGCGGAACGAATGCGCGCGAGCATGCAACTCCCGGAATGGGGGTCGCACACGATGCGGACGTGTGGGCGTTCTCCCGTCATCCTTTTCCCGCACGATGGTCCGGGACCACCCCGGAGTGGCATGTGACCACCCTCACGGCCCCGAGCGTCTCTCGGCTATAATCCTTTTTGGGCCAAGACCCGTTCGAGGGAGTGTGCATGCATCGGTCCCACGTCCGGGCGCCACGAGGCGCCCGGTTTCTGTTTGCCCTGCTGACGGCGACGACTCTCGCCGTCACTGCGGCGCCACTCGCGGCGCAAGTCCCCGATTCCGTCAGGAAGGCGAAGCGGGACACCGTCATCAAGGCGATCAACGACACGCTGGCGAAGGAGGCTCAGCGTGAGGTGATCCGCGAGGCCCATGTCGTGCGCTGGTATGAGGCTGGCGCCGTCCTCGCAGGGGTGGCCGCGTTTTCCGTCCTGGACGAGCCGGTCCAGCGGTGGGCCCAGCGGAATCGCTCGAAGACGACCAATGACATCTCGTCCGTCTTCCGCAAGGAGGGCGAACCGGTGTTCTACGGAGGGGTGAGCCTCGGCACGCTGGCCCTCGGGGTGGTGACGAAGAACCGGGATATTCAGCGGGCCGGGGGACGGATGGTGGCCGCGGTGCTCTTTTCCGGCCTCACTTCCGAGGCCATCAAGCGACTCGTCGGCCGCAGCCGGCCGAATGAGCAGGTGGGGGCGTTCGAGTTCCATCCCTTCACCTCGCTCAAGGACTCGGCGGGGTTCACCACCCGCAGCTCATTCCCTTCCGGCCACACGACCGCAGCGTTTGCCATCGCCACGTCCCTCAGTGACGACATCCATGAACCGATGGTGACGGTGGCCCTGTATACGTTCGCCCTCGGCACGGCCTATTCGCGAATCAACGACAATCGCCACTGGCTGAGCGACACCGCCCTGGGTGCCGCCCTCGGCATCGCGAGCGCGAAGTTCGTCAACGGCCACTGGCAGTTCTTCGGGTTGAAGCCGCCCGGGTTCCTGCTGACCCCGACCGGAACGCCGACCCTGGGTTACGCGGTGAGTTTCTAGGAGGGAGTGCCGGCCGTCTCCGCCGAGGTGACGACATCCACGCGGTCACCCACCCGAAGCACGCCGGCATCGCGATGCATCACGTTGCGCCCGAAGAGGGTCTTGCCGTTCACCCGCCGGAAGGTGGCGAGGGTCCGCAGCGGCTCGTGACCTGCCTCGCCCGTGTCCTGGTTGATCGTGGCCATGACGCATCGCTCGCACGGCTTCCCCACGTCATACTCCACCCCGCTGATACGAAGCAACGACCACCGGTCCTCGGCCCAGGGCTCCGCGCCACTGATCACGACGCTGGGCCGGAAACGGTTCATCGGCACCCGCTCCTCGAGCCGGCCGTTCAGGTCGTCGAGTGACGACTGGCTGGTGAAGAGCAGCGGAAACCCGTCTGTGAAGCTGGTGATCCTTCCCCGGGAATCCCAGGCAGGGTCAATCCGCCGGCGCGAGTCGGCGGGCATGAACACCATTCGCACCGGCAGGTCCAGGAACGTGCTGAACCATCGGGCGGGTTCGTCGCCCATGTCGGACGCGCCGCACGTGTCGTCCCAGAGCACCACCCGCCTGCCCTCGCCGTTCGACCGGCGCGGCACGACGACCGGGTCCATGCCCGGCGCCTCGAGGGTCATGCCCTCCGCGGTGAAGCCCGGCTGTACGAGACAGAGCCGTGATGCTTCGCGCTGGCTCACGAAGCGTCCCTCGCCATCCACCAGCATCCAGCGTCGGTCACCCCGGATGCCACGATCGTCCAGTCGCGCATGATCGAGCGCGATGCCGCGCGCGGATTTGAGCGGGTAGTAGAAAATGGCGCTGACGTGCGTCATGGGGTGGCCGGGTCGGGGGTCGTTGGGGAATCGAGTGCCACGAGGGACAACGGGTTGATCGTGATGGCCCCGTAACGGGCGATCCAGTGCAGGTGCGGGGCCGTGACGCGACCGCTGTGGCCCACCGCGCCAAGGCGCTGACCGGCCTCCACCGTGTCGCCGGCGGTCACGTCGGCGCGGCTCAGGTGGAAGTAGCCGGTCACGAGACCGTCTCCGTGATCGACATACACGGCCTTCCCTGCAAGATAGAAGTCTTCGACCAGCGCCACCACTCCCCGGTTGGCGGCGAGGACCGGCTCGCCGGTCGCACCCGCGAAATCCACGCCCATGTGCCGGCTTTCCACGGCGCCGTTGAACGTGCGGTAACGCCCGAACGGACTCGTGATGCGGCTGTCACGGGGGCGGCGGAAGGGGCCGGACCAGAGGCGGGGCGTGTCATGGGCGGCCCGGGACACGGCGCGGGCCCGGGCCACTTCTGACGCGATGCGCGCCGAGGTGGCGCTGTCGGGTTTGCGCCCGAAGGCGGGTGCGACCTGCAGTCGCTCCGATGGGAAGTGCCCGGAAACCACGGGGATGACGACCCGCCGGTCTCCCGCGCTCAGGACGATACTGTCCACCCCGACCGGGGCGGCGGCCAGCCCCCGCCAGGTGCCGTCAGCCGCCCGGACGAACCGGACCGGCTCGCCCGCCACCTGCGCGTCCAGGGGGGCGGCGGCCCACCAGGCCGAATCCAGCACGACCCGAAAGGCGCTCCCTTCGCGAACAGGCCCCGGCATGACCGAGACCCCCCCGGTGATCGGAACCTGGGCACCGGCAACAACCGGAAGCAGCAGCATGAGCGACAGCAGGCGGGACATGGGAACTCGCGACCGTCGGTATGAAGGGGTACTGCAAGATAGCGGCATTGCGAACTTACGCCTCCGTGAACTGCAGGGTCACCGTCGTCCCCTCCCCCGCCCTGCTCCGGACCTCGATCGTGGCACCCCAACCTTCCACCAGGCGCCGGACGATGGCCAGGCCAAGGCCGGAACCACTCGTCGTCGTGGAAAAGCGGGGCTCGAATATCTGGGGCAGCTGGTCGGCCGGGATCCCGTGCCCGTCGTCGCGCACCGACAGCGCCCGGCCGGCGACGGACACCTCAACCCGCGCCGCCCCGGCATTGCGGGCGTTCTCCAGCAGGTTGACCAGCACCTCCTTCACCTCGTCGCGACGCGCGGCCACGGTGGCCGGGGACGACTCCTCCATCGTAACCCTGGCGCCCTCCTCCGATATGCCGTAGAGCTCCACGACCTCACGGGCCGTACCAGCGAGGTCGACCCGCTCCATGGCCCCGCCGCCAGTCTCCGGCGCGCCGAAACGGCTGAAGGCCCGCGCGATGGTATCGAGCCGGTCGATCTCGGCCAGGATACGACCGGAGGTCTCCTCCACCACGCGGCTGAGATCAGCGGGACGGTCCTGCTGCACCCGGCGCAGGTGCTGCACGCCGAGTCGAAGTGGCGTGAGCGGATTCTTGATCTCGTGTGCAACCTGCCGGGCCATCTCCCCCCATGCGAGCACGCGCTCCGCGCGCGAGACGTCGGTGAGGTCGCTCAGCGCCAGCACGACGCCACGCAACTCGCCGCCCAGCGGCGCCAGCTGCAGTCCGTACCGGCGCCCCTCCACATCGAACTCGTGCCCGGTCTCATCCACCGTAGCCGCCCCGAGGGATGGCCGGACGGCGTCGCCAAGATCACGCCAGGCGGGGGGCAGGACCTGGAGCAGGCCGGTTCCGTCAGCCAGCGGCAGGTCGAGCAAGTCGCGCGCGCGCTCGTTCGCGAGCAGGATGCGACCGTCACGGTCGAGCGCCACCACCCCGGTCGCGACGGTGGCCAGCACCGTGGCCGTCCGGCGTCGTGCCGCTTCCAGCGCCGCCTGGCTCGAACGGATGTCGGCCGCCATCCGGCTGAAGGCCGCGAACACAGGCTCGAACTCGATCGGGGGCTCTCCCGCGAGCGCGGGCACTGGCTCGCCCCGCCCGAGTGCGCGAGCCAGCAGCCCGAGGTTGTCCACCGGGCGGGCCAGCGACCGCGCCGCCCGGCGGGCACCGATGAGCGCCGCGCCAATCCCCACCAGCGTCGCGAGGAGGAGCCCCAGCACGAGGTCTCCCTGCTGGGCGGCAAGCATGGGATCCACCGCCAGGCGGGGGGTGGCCAGCACCCCCACCCCCGCGGCAGGCCCCGGCCGGACCACCCGGTAGCCGACGAGCAGGGAGGAAACGAGCGGATTCCGGCGCGTCACCTCGAGGCCGTCCTCGAGCGCGAGATCCTGGAACGCGACCGGGTCCATCAGCGGCGACACCAGGCCCACGTCGCCCAGGACACTCGAGCTGCTGCCGACCATGGCCCCGCCGCTGTAGAGCGCCAGCTCGGCGTCGCTCTCCCGGCTCACCTCCTCGAGCCCTTCCGACACGCCCTCCCCGGGACGGCGGAGCAGGCCGGCCGCGCGCGGGGTCGCCGCACGCAGGGTCTGCGCGACCAGCAGGTCACGCCCCCGTTCGGCCTCATCGTCGAGCCGGGCGAAACTCCACGCCGCGAACCCGGCCACCGGCACAAGAAAGAAGAGCGAAAGCGTCAGGGCCAGCCGCGCCTGGTAACTGCGGATCGCGCGACTCCACCCGCGGACCTGGAGCGCCCCGCCGGCGAAGAGCGAGGCCAGGAACCAGAGTGCCGCGATGACGGCGATGTCCAGCAGGACGACCAGGGCCCCGCGCACGAGGATGGGCACCGGTCCGCGGAGGTTCACCGTGGCGTGCGCATGTCGCACCCCCTCCCCCACCCCGAGTTCCCGGTCGCCCTGCACGCGCCACCCCTCCCGCCGCCAGGCCACGCGCCCGCCGGAGGGGGCGCCGGCATCCTGCGGCGGGAGCAGGGCGAGGGAATAGAGCGGTGGTCCGCGGGACGGGCGCCGGAGCAGGCGGCCCAGCTGAGTGGGAGGGATGAGCCTGGTGCGCGGACCCACCGTGGCGGTCAGCACGAATCCGGAGTCGAGGCGCTGCATCAGGATGGCGTGGACACCCGGCACACGGGTCACCTGGGCCGAGCGCCGGGTCTCCCCGGAATCGAGCGAACGCACCATCGCCGAGAGCAGCGCGGCGGAGACATCGAGCGAATCCAGCACGAGCGATGGCCCGGCGGGGCGCCCGTCGGCGTTCCAGAGATCGAGCCGGAACGGGTATTCCCCGCCCGCGAACGCCGAGCCTTTCCAGAGCCGGAAGAGGTCGGTGTCGTCCAGCGGGATCGGTTCGTCCGCGGCGAGGGCCCCCAGCCGCTCCAGTGGCGGGAGGGCAAGCGGGTCGGCTTCCGCGCCAAGACTGGTGATGTCCCGTCGCGCGGCATCGATCCGTCCCTCGAGCTCAGCGCCCCACGTAACCAGGGCCGCCGCCGACCCCGCCACGATGGCAATGCCGACCAGGGCGGAGCGGCGCGGCGCGGGAAGCGTGACCAGCACCAGTGCGGGGGTCCACAGGAAGGTGTACCAGGGCGGCCACCCGATGCCCGGGCCCCAGACCCAGATTCCCGCGACTGCGGCGACGATCGCAACGGCAATGCCGGCCGGGATCGTCCACGGCGTGCGCGGGGGGACCGTCCTGCCGCGGAAGAGCGCGGCGACCGGCAGGATCATCGCAGTCGTCGCCAGCAGAAGCGTTACTTCCCAGGTGAGCCAGAGGTCGACCGGCACCCCGTCGACCGGGGGAGTGATCCCGCGGCCGAGTTCGCGGATCACGTATGGTGCCGCGAGCAGCAGGAGGATACCGAAGCCGACCCCGGTCCATCGGCGGGCATATCCCCGCCGCCAGAACCAGACGGCCCCGAGGATCACGAGGGCGCCGGTCAGCCCGAGCAGGCCGGCCGAGCCGGAGATAGGCCCGAGCAGTGGGCGGAAGAAGACCCCGGGCGAGAACAGGTCGGCCATGCCGACTGCCCGGCCGGGGGGTGAGCGGAGGGCCAGCCACGGCAGCAGGAGAAGCGCCAGGAAGCGGCCCGGGGTCGATCGCGCGGCCAGGACCAGGGCGGCCACGAAGGCGAGCAGCAGCCACACAGTCACCCCGCTGGCCAGGAGCTGGAGCCTCTCGCGCGCAGGGCCCTGTTCCGGCGGGAGCGGCTGCACGCTGAACAGGACGCGGCTCCCGGTGGTCGTCGGCTGTTCGTAGTCGAAGATGTCCGGCCCGGCTGGCGCGAGGCCGGCGGGATAGACCGCGAGCCCCACGCCCCGCCGCCTGGCGAAGCGCCGCGCCACGCTCTCGGGATCGCCGGGAATGGCGGGATCGGCCCAGACGAGGACGCTGGCGACCAGGATCCGCCCGGTCTCGAGATGGCGCCGGGTTTCCAGGATGATGTATGATCCGTCAGCGACGACACCGATCGAGTCGCCCGCCGCCCGGGGCAGGATCCGGTGCCGTCCGGCCCAGGCCCGCGGGGTCCCGGTCGCCTCGAAGAGCGCGAGCCCGGTCTCGGGGCCGCCGGGCGGCAGGGACCGTTCGAGCTGGTCGAACGCCGCCCGCGGGTTGTAGGTCGCGGCGGTACGGGCCCGCTCGACAGCCCGCTCCGCCTGGCGCAGTGCCTCGGCCAATTCGCCTGAGAGGCGTCTGGACGCCGCGGTAACACGGCGTTCGCGCTCCCTGGGCCAGTCATGGCCGATCGTCGTCAGTCCGCGCTGGGCCCAGAGCAGGAAGACCGTGAGGACCGTGAGCACGACGAGGGCGGCGGTGTCGGCGCGACGCCACGGGCGGGTGGCCAGCAGGGCCCCGGCGCCAAGGAGCAGTCCCGAGGCGGAAACCCCGATCCACGACGGCTCGTGCAGCCACTCCACCACCGCCACCGCGGCGAGCAGCATCACCACCAGCCACCACCGTGACCTATGAATCACCGACAGCCCTGGCGACTGAAGTTCATGACCCCCGTGGACGTCCGGGAGCGCCTCAACGAGAAGCCCTGGCTCATCGTGCCGGTGGGCACCACCGAGCAGCACGGGTCCCACCTCCCCCTTGGCGTGGACACGATCATCGTGGAACGGCTGGCCGACGACCTCTCGGCCCGGTTCGGCGTCATCCGGGCTCCGGCGGTGGAGTACGGGGTGAATACGGCTGACGAGCTTTCGACGACCGGGGCGGCAACGCTGCGGCGAAAGACCCTGCACGGGGTCATGAATGAACTGATCGACTCATGGGAAACGGGCGCGGGCGTCCGGGAGTTCGTCATCCTGACCGCGCAAGGCGGTGACGCCCATCAGGAGGCACTCAGCACCATCCGGGTGGAAGAGGCCAACATCCACTTCGTGGACATCTTTGCCGTGGACTTCACCAGCCTCCTCGAGCGGCCTGTCGGCCCGATCCACGGCGGGGAACTCGACACTTCGCTCTTATTATACATCGCGCCCGACCTCGTCCGCATGGACCTGGCCCTCGACTTCGAGCCCAGCGAGCGCGCCGCAGCGAAGTTCATGAAGCGCGCACGCCTCCCGGCGGGCTCAGAGGGCTCCCTGGGCTTCCCCACCACCGCGTCTGCGGAGAAGGGGGAAATCCTGTATAGATTCATTCTGGACCGGATCGCCGACCGGTGCTTCGACCTCGGCCTCTGTGAACCCGATGGGGAGTCATGAGACTGCTGCCCGCCACCCTCCTCCTGCTTGTCCCGCTCGCGGCTTCCGCCCAGGAGACCGACGAGGGGACGTTCGTAATCCGTCGCGGCGGCCAGGAAGCCGCCCGGGAGGAGTTCACGGTCCGCGCCGGCCAGCCCCGGCCGGACGCAGTCACGATCATGAGTACCGCCCAGTACGGCGGCGCGGCGGCGCCGCTGCGGCTCACTGGGGTGCTCGAGCGGAACGCGCAAGGCCGGCTCACGAGCTTTCGGGTGGATCACGACAGCGGCCGGGGCCCGAGCCGGTTCCGGGTCGAGATGGGACACGAGATCCTGGTCATCCACCAGGTCAGCGAGGGGAGCGAGAGCGCACGGGAAATGCCCGGCAATCCCGATATCCTGGCGCTGGACGATGGCCTGTACGCGTTCTATCTCGCCCTGGCTGCCCGGGCCAGCGACGAGGGCACGCGGGTGCGCATCATCTTCCCACGAACGGGACGGCGCGCGACGGTTACCCTCCGGCAGACCAGAGGAGACGGTGCCGCCGCCGTGGAGATGACTGGCGATGTCAACGGAACCCTCCGACTCGATGCGAGGGGCCGGGTAGTCCGGATGGAGTTCCCCGAGCGGAACACCGAGGTAGTCCGCCTCCGACCGTAGCTACTACCCGCCCCTTTCAACTTACGAAATGACAATGTCTTGGACGATCATCGTCTCAGGCTGAAACCTGGAATACCCTGCTCCCGTAAGAGGCGTCGGCTCCCTCTATTCCAAAGGACGCATCGCCATGGTTCGCTGGATCGCACTCTCCGCCCTCTGCCTGACCGCGTCCCAAGCGGCCGCGCAGGACACGACGATGGTCGCTCCCCGGCCGGTCCCGGCGGTCACGGTCTCGCTCGACGAGGCACTGCAGCAGGCGCGGCAGCACAACCCGAGCTACCAGCAGACGCTCAACGATGCCGCACCGGCGGACTGGGCGGTGCGGAGCGCCTACGGGGCTTTCCTGCCTTCGGCGGACGCCTCGACGAGCTTCGGCTACACGGGCTCAGGCAGCTCCAACTTCGGCGGCACCACCTTCAATCAGACCTCGCCGTCGCTCAATTCCAGCTACCGCGTCGGGCTCAGCTGGCGGCTCAGTGGAAGCACGCTCACGGCGCCGGGCCAGGCCAAGGCGAACCGCCGGGCCACCGAGGCCGAGATCGGCAGTGCGGAAAGCCAGCTCAACTTCCAGGTCACGGACCAGTACCTGGCTTCGCTGCAGGCGACGGCCCAGGTGGAGGCGGCCCGCCAGCAGGTCGTGCGGAACACGGACTTCCTCAAGCTGGCGCAGGCAAAGTATCAGGTTGGCCAGTCGACGCTGATCGACGTGCGGCAGGCTGAGGTCCAGCAGCGCCGTTCCGAGGTCGCCCTGCTCCGGGCCCTGCAGGGCGAGAGCGACAGCAAGCTTGAGCTGTTCCGCCGGATGGGCGTAGTTCCGCCGATGTCAGTGAACCTGGTGGCCCTGTCGGACACGTTCCCGGTAGTGGCGCCGGACTACCAGCTTGACGCCATCCTGTCGCTCGCGGAGCAGGAGAACCCGTCCCTGCGCGCCCTGCGCGCGCGGGAATCCGCGGCACGGCACGGGGTCACCGCGGCCAAGTCGGAGTATTTCCCCAGCATCTCCGCCTCGGCCGGCTGGAGCGGGTTCACCCAGGAGTTCACGAACGAGCAGTTGCTGCTCAACCAGCAGCTCGCCGGGGCCCAGGCCGCGGCGGCCGACTGCGACGTGCAGAACCAGATCCGGTCGGGTATCTCCAATCCCCTGCCCCCGCTGAACTGCAATGCCGCTTTTGCGGACGCATCCCGGAACCAGCTGGACCCCAGCATCGTGAACGCGATCCAGACGAGCAACAACGTGTTCCCGTTCAGTTACCAGAGCCAGCCGTTCAGCGTGAACCTGACCGTCTCACTCCCGATCTTCACCGGCTTCAGCCGACAGCTGCGGGTCTCGCAGGCGAATGCGGCACGGGACGACGCCGAGGAGCAGGTGCGGGCCCAGGCCCTCCAGGTACGCGCGGAGGTCGAGTCGCGCTATCTCGCGATCGAGACGTCCTACCGGTCCATCGCGGTGCAGGAGGCCAGCCAGGCCTCGGCGCGGGACCAGCTCCGGCTGGCGCAGGATCGCTACCGGCTGGGGAGCGGAAACTCGCTTGAGCTCTCCGATGCCCAGCAGGCGGTTGCCCAGGCGGAAGCGGACTACATCAACGCAGTGTACGACTATCATCGGGCCATCGCGGCGCTGGAAGCCGCGGTCGGCCGCCCCCTTCGCTGAAACCCACAAGGACAGCGCCCATGTCGCGTCGCATGAAGCTCGGCCTCTTCTCGATCCTGATCATCGCCGCCATCGGCGTGCCCCTGATCCTGGGCGCCGCCCGGGGGAACAAGGGCGCGGTGGACGTCCGGATGGACACCGTGAAGCGCCAGGATCTCGTCGCATCGGTCACGGCGAGCGGCCGGATCGAAGCCAAGACCTCGGTGGATATCAGCGCCGACATCACCGGCCGCATCACGCGGATCGCGGTCAAGGAGGGAGACGTGGTCCGCAAGGGCCAGTTCCTCATCCAGATCGACCCGTCGCAGTACGAGGCCGCCGTGTCGCGGGCGGCAGCGCTGCTGGCCTCGAGCCAGGCCTCCCTGGTGCAGGCCCGGGCCAATCTGGATGCCTCGGACCGGGCGCTCCGTCGGGCCCGTGACCTCAAGCTCTCCGGCACCTCGCTGATCTCGGACGAGGCCGTCGAGCAGGCCGAGACGTCGAAGCAGGTGGCCGAGGCCAACGTCAATGCCTCCCAGGCGCAGGTGGAGCAGGCGCGGGCGGGTGTGGCCGAGGCCCGGGACAACCTGTCCAAGACCCGTCTGGTCTCCCCGATCGACGGGCGCGTCGTGCGGCTCGCGGTGGAGGAGGGTGAGGTCGCGGTGCCTGGGACGTTCTCGCGGGAGACCGGCCTCCTGATGACCGTGGCGGACCTGTCGGTGATTCTGGCCAAGGTGCAGGTGGATGAAACCGACGTGATCCGGCTCGCGTTGGGAGACTCGGTGGCGGTAACGATCGATGCCTTCCCGGATACGACCTTCATCGGCCGGGTCACGGACATCAGCAACAGCGCGCAGCTCACGGCCACCCAGACCTCGAGCGGCAGCCAGGACCGTGCGGTGGATTTCGACGTGGAAGTCACGGTCGAGAACGCCCCGGAGCAGATCCGGCCGGACCTGAGCTGCACTGCCAAGATCATCACCGATACCCGGAACGACGCGCTGAGCATCCCGATCATCGCCCTGACCGTGCGACAGCACGAGGCAGTCCCGAACGAGTCGGTGAAGCGGGACACCGCGAAGGCGGGGAAGACGAAGGAGACCGAGGGCGTGTTCGCGGTCAAGGGTGGTATGGCGACCTTCACGCCGGTCAAGATCGGTATCGCGGGTGAGAACGCTTTCGAGGTGCTGAGCGGCGTCCAGGAGGGCGACAGCATTGTGGCCGGGACCTACCAGGCGATTCGCGACCTGAAGGACAGCGCCCGCGTGCGCGCGATGACCGTCAGCACGCAGGGGGGCCCGGAATGAGCGACCTGATCATCCGGGTGGAGGACCTCCGCCGTGAGTACCGCATGGGCGGCGAGACCGTCCATGCGCTCCGCGGGGTGACGCTCGACATCCGGCGCAACGAGTACGTGGCGATCATGGGGCCGTCGGGCTCCGGCAAGTCCACCTTCATGAATCTGCTGGGATGCCTCGATACGCCTTCGGGCGGGGAGTACTGGCTCAACGGGCAGGAGGTGAGCCGGCTGCCGGACGATGCGCTGGCCCGCGTGCGGAACCGCGAGATCGGCTTCGTATTCCAGACCTTCAATCTCCTGCCCCGCGCCACCGCCCTGCACAACGTGGAGCTGCCGCTGGTGTACGCGGGCGCCAGCTCGGCCGAGCGGCGCCGGAAGGCCCAGCACGCTCTGGAGCGGGTGGGCCTCGGCAGCCGGATGCACCACCGGCCCAACGAGCTCTCCGGCGGCCAGCGCCAGCGGGTTGCCATTGCGCGGGCCCTCGTCAACGAGCCGAGCATCCTGCTGGCTGACGAGCCGACGGGCAACCTCGACAGCACCACCAGCGAGGAAATCCTGCGGGTGTTCGGCCAGCTTCAGGCCCAGGGCCAGACCGTCGTACTGGTCACCCACGAGCCCTCGGTGGCGGCCTACGCGCACCGGCTGGTGGTGATCCGGGACGGGGCCATCGCCGAGGACACCCCGAACGCCTCCGTGGTCGCGGCCTGAGATGCCGATTCTCGAGGCGATCCGCATGGCCCTCACGGCCATCCGCAGCCAGAAACTGAAGAGCTTCTTCTCGCTGATCGGCGTGCTGATCGGCGTCACGTTCCTGATCGCGGTCGTGTCGATCGTGCAGGGCATGAACGTGTACGTCGAGAGCAGCGTGACGGACGCGCTCGGCGGGCTCAACAGTTTCCAGCTGCGCCAGCGCCCCGACTTCGTCAGCGGCAACGTGAGTGACGAGACCTGGCGCGAATGGTTCCGGCGGCCCCGGATCAGCGTCGGCGACGCGGACTACGTCGAGGAACGGATGACCGTCCCGGCCACCTTCGCGCGTTACTGTGCGGACCGGGTGGACCTCATGGCCGGCGGGAAGGCCGCGAAGGACATCGAGCTGCGCGGGACCGAGCCGACGTATTTCGAGCTCAAGGACTACCGGCTGGCGCAGGGCCGGCCATTCAGCCCGCAGGAAGTGAAGGCGGGTATGCCCGTGGTCGTCATCGGCGACCTCGTGGCCGAGCGTCTCTTCCCCGGGCTCGACCCGCTGCGGCAGCGTGTATGGATCGGCGGGATCCCTTACCGCGTGATCGGGGTCGTCGAGAAGCAGGGCACGCTCTTCGGCCTTTCGCAGGACAAGTTCGCGATCATGCCGTTCAGCGCGCCGGGGCGGCGCCTGATCTGCCCGATCAACATCCTTGACGAGCTCATCATCAATACATCCGCCGAGAACCTGCCGGCAGCCACGGCCGAGGTCGAGGCCCTGATGCGGACGCGTCGCGGGCTGAAGCCCCAGCAGGAAAACAACTTCACCGTGCAGACAGCGGCGGAGGCCCTGGGGTTCTGGGACAACATCTCCAAGATCCTGTTCATGCTGGGCCCGGCGCTCGTGTCGATTTCCCTGGTGGTGGGGGGGATCGTTATCATGAACATCATGCTCATGGCGGTGGCCGAGCGGACCCGTGAGATCGGCATCCGCAAGGCACTCGGTGCCAAGCGACGGGACATCGTCGCGCAGTTCATTGCCGAGTCGACCACGCTTTCCACCGCGGGCGCGGCCATGGGCGTCATGCTCGGCATCGGGCTGGCGTTCCTGGTGAAGGCGGCCACGCCGCTCCCCGCCGCCGTTGCCCCCTGGTCCGTTGTCGTGGGCGTGGCCCTGGGGATGTCCGTCGGCATCCTCGCCGGCGTCTATCCCGCGTGGCGCGCCGCCAGGCTCGACCCCATCGTCGCCCTGAGGTCCGAATGAGCCGAATCACCCTGCTCTCCCCCGCCCGGCTGCTCGAGGGCGTAGGCATCGCGATCGACAGCATCCGCTCCAACAAGGTCCGGGCCGCCCTCACCATCCTCGGGGTGGCGATCGGCGTGATGGTGGTGATTGCCATCGGGTCGATGATCACCGGCATCAACAACAGCGTGACCGCCATGTTGGAGACCGCAGGCCCGCGGACCTTTTTCGTGTTCCGGTATTTCTCCGGGGGCATCAACCTTTCGGACGGCAGCGACGAACTGTCGCCGTGGCGGAAGAATCCCTGGATTACGGTCGACGAAGCCGAGCAGATCCGCCGGCTGCCCGAGATCACCGACGTATCGGTGGACGAGGGCACGAGCGGCCCTGTCAGCTACGATGGTACCTCGCTCAGCAGTGTCAGCGTCGGCGGCTTCGGGGTGAGCTGGGTCCTGGTCACGGGCGGGGAGATCAAGGCGGGGCGGAGCTTCACGCCGGTCGAATATGCCTCGAGCGCCCGGGTGGCCGTCATCAACGACAAGCTCGCGGAGAACCTCTTCCCCGGCCTCGATCCGATCGGCAAGCGGATCAAGGTCTTCGGCGAGCCCTTCGAGGTCATCGGCCTGCACGTCGAGGCCGCCTCGCTCTTCGGGGGCGGGGGCCAGCCCCGCCTGGCCATTCCGCACACGACATTCACCAAGGTGGCGGACTACTGGAAGGGCTGGATGTCGATCTCCGTGATGCCGTCGGAGAACGTGACCGTGGCCGAGGCGCAGGACGCCGTCACGGCGTCGCTCCGTGGCAGTCGCGGCCTGAAGCCGAGCCAGGAGAACAACTTTGCCATCGTGACCCAGGACAAGTTCCTGGAGAGCTTCAATAACGTCACCAAGGGCTTTTTCCTCGTCATGATCGCGCTCTCCAGCGTCGGCCTCATGGTGGGCGGCGTGGGCGTGGTGGCCATCATGATGATCTCGGTCACGGAGCGGACGCGGGAGATCGGCGTCCGCAAGGCCCTGGGCGCCACCCGGCGCGAAATCATGTTCCAGTTCCTCGTGGAGGCCGCCACGCTCACGCTGGTGGGCTGCATGGTCGGCATGGGGCTGGGCGCGCTCGTGGCATGGCTGGCCCGCGCCCTCACGCCGATCCCCGCCACCATTCCCCTGGGCTCGGTCGTCGCGGCGGTCCTCGCATCGATCTGCACCGGCGTGCTGTTCGGCATGTACCCGGCCAGTCGCGCGTCGCGGCTGGATCCGGTGGAGGCACTGCGATACGAGTAGGGGCAGCGAGTCGCGAATGGTGAAGGGCGAATAGCTATATCCCGGGGAAACGCCTGGGACCGCTCCCAGCCCGCCCCATGCCGTCGCTCAACGCCCCGCCTGCAGCCTCCCCAGTCGCCGCGCCCCGCATATCTTGTTGTCATGTCGCTCACGGAAGCGCTCCGCCTCGCCATCCAGACCATTCTCGGCAGCAAGTTGCGCAGCTTCTTCACGCTGCTCGGGATCATCGTGTCCGTCGGTTTCCTGGTGGCGGTGGTAGCCATCATCCAGGGCATGAACGCCTATGTCCGCGAAAACATCACGGATGCGGTGATCGGGACGAACAGCTTCCAGATCAGGCGGGAACCGATCGCCGTGGGGCTGATCGACGACGAGGAACTGCTCCGGATCAACCGCCGCCCGCTCATTTCCCTGGACGACGCCGAAGTCGTGCGCCGCGCCCTCCCCGACGCCCGGGCCGTGGCCTTCCAGTCCGGATGGCCAACCCCGCGGTCCACCGTGGTCCACCGGAACCGCAGCCTGAATGACGTGCTCGTCTTCGGAATCACGCCTCCGTACCAGGTGGTGCGGGACTACCGGTTCGCGGCCGGCGAGCCCATCGCGGAGCCCGACATCGCCGGTCGCCGGAATGTGGCGGTGCTGGGCTTCGGCATCGCCGATACGCTCTTCGGTGACCCCGCCCGCGCGATCGGGCAGCGGATCCGTGTGGGCGGCCGCGAGGTGACAGTGAAGGGCGTGGTGGCCAAGAAAGGGAAGGTGCTCGGACAGTCGTTCGACGGGTTCGTGCTGCTCCCCTACAGCACCTTCGAGGCCATGTACGGCCGCCGGAAAACCACGGTCGTGTCGGTCAAGATGAGGTCCGCGGAGGAGCTGCCGGGGGCGATGGCGCGCGCGGAGGAGGCCATGCGGCTCACGCACCGGCTCCGCCCGAGGGACGAGAACGACTTCACCATTGACAAGGCCGACGCGCTCGTCGCGTTCTGGCAGACCCTCACCCGAACCCTGTTCACCGTGATTCCCGCCGTGGTCTGCATCGGCATCGTGGTCGGCGGCATCGTCATCATGAACATCATGCTGATGACGGTGAACGAGCGGACCCGGGAGATCGGGGTCCGGAAGTCGCTCGGCGCCACCCACCGGGACATCCGCCGTCAGTTCCTGGTCGAGGCGGTCCTGCTGTCCTTCCTGGGCGGCGCCCTCGGCGTCGCCGGCGGCTGGTCGCTCGCCCTCCTCGTCAGCAATTTCACGCCCCTCCCCGCGCGGGTGACCGCGTGGTCGGTGCTGCTCGCGCTGGGACTCGGGGCCGGTACCGGGGTGATCTTCGGCGTGTATCCCGCGTCCCGGGCCGCGCGGCTCGACCCGATCACGGCCCTCCGGATGGAGTAGCATGCGTGCCGGACAGGTGGGAGAAGGCATCATCCTCGCCCTGGAGGCGATGGGCGCGAACAAGCTGCGTTCCGCGCTCACCATCCTCGGCGTGGTAATCGGCGTGGCGACGGTCATGGCGATGGCCTCGATCGTCCAGGGCATCCGCACCCAGATCTTCAATACGCTCGAGACGGCCGGCCCCACCGCGTTCTATGTACTGCGCTACTTCAGCCAGACCCCGCTCGACCCCAACAACCTGCCCTACGAGGTCCGGATTCGCCCGGTGGTGGATGAGGCCGACGTGGCGGCCATCAACGACGTGGACGGTATCCGCTACGCGTCACTCTGGGTGCAGGTGTTTCAGCGGGTGGAGTACCGCGGCGCGCGGACCCAGCAGATCATCATCTGGGGGGCCGATGACGGCTATATGGACATCCAGGGAGGAACCCTCCTCCGGGGCCGGTTCTTCACGCGGAGCGAGTTGTCGGGCGAGCCCGTCGTCGTGCTGACCGATGAAACCGCCGACCACATCTTCGGCCGCATCGACCCGCTCGGGAAAGTCGTGCGGGTCGGCGGCACGGCGCTCCGCGTGATCGGGATCTACCAGCGTCCCGACAATATCTTCGAGCCCCCGGGCCAGCAGACCGGCGGCATCGTCCCGTTCCGAACAGCCAGGTACAACTTCCGGTACGATGAGACCAACAGTCTCTTCATCTCCGTGAAGGGCGACCCGGACTTGCCGGTCAGCGAGGCGCAGGACCGGGTCACCGTCGCCCTCCGCCGGGCGAGGAAGCTGCGACCCGGGATGCCCGACAATTTCGACCTGCTGACCCAGGACCAGATCCTGGATACCATCAATAACCTGACCACCGCGTTCTTCGCGGTGATGGTCGCCCTCTCGAGCGTGGCCCTGCTGGTGGGCGGGATCGGGGTGATGGCCATCATGATGGTCTCGGTCACCAACCGCACACGGGAAATCGGCCTCCGGAAGGCCCTCGGGGCCCGGCGACGCGAAATTCTCTGGCAGTTTCTCGTGGAGTCGGCCACCCTGACGCTGCTCGGCGGCCTGATCGGGATCGGCGTGGGGCTCGGGGTCGGCGCTGCCCTCAAGGGCCTGCTCGGCTTCACCGCCCCGGTCCCGCTCTGGAGCGCCGGCCTGGCCGCCGCCGTCAGCGTTGCGATCGGCCTGGTCTTCGGCCTCTACCCCGCCAACCGCGCCGCCCGGATGGACCCGGTGGAGGCGTTGAGGCACGAGTAGACCGAACGTGGCAAGTGGCAAGTGGCAAGTGGAGGATGGCGGAGAGATCCACTTGCCACTTGCCACTTGCCACTCGCCACTTGCCGCTTGCCGTACTCCGCGCTTCACCTTTCCCCTCTCACCCTTTACCGTTCATGCCCATGCCAGTCGACATCCTCGCCATCGCCGCCCATCGGGACGACGTTGAACTGACCTGCGGAGGAACGCTGCTCCGGGCGAAGGACCAGGGCCATCGTACGGGGATATTGGACCTCACCGCCGGTGAGACCGGCACCCGCGGCAGCGCGGAACTCCGGGCGGAGGAAGCTGCGGCCGCCGCCGAGGTGCTGGGGGTGGTCGAGCGCCGGAACGCCGGCCTGCCCGACGCGCACCTCGCGAACACCGATGCGATGCGCCGCATCGTCGTGGAGCAGATCCGCCACTTTGCCCCGCGCGTCGTCATCCTGCCCTTTCCCATCGGGCGCCACCCGGATCATCGCGTGGCCAGCGAGCTCGGACGGGATGCCTGCTTCCTCGCTGGACTCGCCCGTTACGATGCGGGCGGCGAGCGCCACCGCCCCCACAAGGTCCTCTACGCGCTGGCCTACCGGGAGGATCCGGTGAAGCCTTCGTTCGTGGTCGACATCACCGACCAGTTCGACCGCAAGATGGAAGCAATCCGCTGCTACCGAAGCCAGTTCGAGGGCGCCATGGCGGCGGGAGAGATTTTCCCGACCGGTCAGGACCTGTACAGCCTGGTGACGACCCAGAGCGCGCACTACGGCTCCCTCATCCGGCGCCGATACGGCGAGCCGTACTTCACCCATGAGACAATGCTGGTGGAGGACGTGGTGGGGCTGGAGGTGGAGAGCATGTGACAACCGCGAGCCGGGCATCGGGTGAATCGGGAATCGCAACTCCTCAGTCCACTTCCGACTCCCCATACCCGACACGCGATACCCGATCCCCCCTCTCCGCCTTATCTTTCCTTCATGACCAAGCCATCCATCTATCTCGACCACGCCGCCACCACGCCGGTCAGGCCGGAGGTGCTGGAGGCGATGCTTCCCTTCCTCGGGACGGCAGCCTTCGGGAACCCTTCGAGTGCCCACAAGTTCGGGCGGACCGCCCGGGCGGGGCTCGAGGGTGCCAAACGCGAGGTGGCGGAGTCGCTCGGCGTGGAGCCGAACCAGGTCATCTTCACCTCCGGGGGAACCGAGGCCGACAACCTGGCCATCATCGGCGGGGCGCTCGCGGCCCGGGACCGGGGTGCCCCCATGCACGTCGCGGTCTCCGCGATCGAGCACAAGGCCGCCCTCGCCGCGGCCCACGCCGTCTGCCACCTGGGCGGCGAGGAAACGATCCTGCCGGTAAGCGGCGAAGGCCTGCTGGATCTTGCCGCGCTCGAACGCGCGCTCGAGGTCCGGCCGAGCGTGGTCTCTGTCATGTGGGTGAACAACGAGGTCGGTGCGATACAGCCCGTGGAGGAGATCGCGCGGCGCTGCAGCGACGCCGGCGTCTTCTTTCACACTGACGCCGTCCAGGCCTTCGGGAAGATCCCGGTCTCGCTGACGGACCTCCCCTGCACCCTGCTTACCATGTCCGGGCACAAGATCGGGGCCCCCAAGGGTGTCGGCGCCCTCGTCGTGCGCGACCGCAAGGCGGTGGAGGCGATCATCCACGGCGGCGGGCAGCAGTTCGGCGTCCGACCGGGCACGGAGAACGTGGCTGGCGCGGTGGCGCTCGGTCGCGCGGCATCGCTGGCGGTGGCGGAACAGGAAGCGGAGGCCCGCCGGCTGGACGCGCTGCGGACCCGCCTGGCAGAGGGGATCGCGGCGGCCGTCCCGGACATCGGGATCAACGGGCCGGCGGTCGCCCGGGCACCGCATATCCTGAGCGTCAGCTTCCCCGGCACCGACAGCGAAGCGCTGCTCATGCACTTCGACCTCGCGGGTGTCGCGGTTTCCGGCGGCTCGGCGTGCAGCACGGGGGCGGTCGAGCCGTCCCATGTCCTCACGGCGATGGGCCTGCGGCGCGACCTGGCCCTCGGTACGATCCGGTTCAGCCTGGGCCACGCAACGCGGGACGCCGACATCGACACGACCCTCGCGGTCCTGCCCGGCGTCGTCGAGAAGGTCCGTAAGCTCGCGGGAGTGCTCGGCCGTGCGTGAGCGGGTGCTGGTCGCCATGTCGGGGGGCGTGGACAGCAGCGTGGCCGCGGCCCTGCTCGTTGAGCAGGGCTATGAGGTCATCGGCGCCACCATGAAGCTGTTCTGCTATGGCGAGGACGTGCCCGACCGCCCGTGCTGCTCGCTCGATTCGATCAATGACGCGCGCGCCGTCGCGCATCGCCTGGGCATCCCCCACTACGTCCTGAACCTCGAGGACCGCTTCGGCGCCGATGTCATCGGTGACTTCGTCCGCGAGTACAGCGCGGGACGGACCCCGATCCCGTGCGTCCGCTGCAACTCCTTCACCAAGTTCCGCGACCTCCTGGCCCACGCGGACGCACTCGACTGCCGCTGGATTGCCACCGGGCACTACGCCGTCGCGGAAGCCGGTGCGCTCCACCGCGGGCGTGACCGCAACAAGGACCAGAGCTATTTCCTCTGGGGCATCGACCAGGCCGTGGTCGCGCGAATGCTCACGCCGGTCGGGCACCTGACCAAGGCGGAGACGCGACATCGCGCGCGCGCGATGGGCCTCGCGACGGCCGACAAGCCGGAGTCGGTGGAGATCTGTTTCGTCCCCGATGGCAACTACGTGGGCGTCCTGGAGCAGCACCTCCCGGCCGGCGCACCGGCACTCTCCGCCGGCCCGTTCGTGGACACGGCCGGCCAGGTCATCGGTGAGCACGCGGGCTACGCCCGGTATACCATCGGGCAGCGCCGTGGACTCCCGGGAGGCGCGGACCGGGCACGCTACGTCGTCGCCATCCGGCCCGGGACGCGCGAGGTGGTCGTGGGCCACGAGGAGGACCTTGCGGGTCATCGCGTGCTGCTGGACGAGGTGAACTGGCTGGCCGGTCCGCTCGAGGAGGGCGACCGCTGCCTGGTGCAGATCCGGTACCGCTCTCGTCCCGTGCCCGCCACGGTCCTGGCTGCGGACCGGGGACGCCTGGACCTGGCCCTTGCAGAACCGGCCCGCGCAGTAACTCCCGGCCAGTCCGGCGTGCTCTATCGTGGTGAGCAGGTGCTGGGAGGCGGGATCATCCAGCGGGAACACGCCGGCCGGCGCATGGACAGCCTCCCCGTACTCGCCTCCAGCGCCTGACATGACGCGTCACCTCCGGACCGCGGCCACCGCGGCCGGCCTGGCACTCCTCCTGTGCCCTGCCGTGCTTGCGGCACAGGCCCGTCCGCTCACGGTGGATCGATTCGTCGAGCTGCCGGTCGTGAGCGATCCCCAGCCCGCGCCCAGCGGCAACCTGGTCGCCTACGTGGTTTCGCGGCCCGCCCTCGTCGGCAACACCACCAGCCGCCGGATCTACCTCGTCGAACCCACGGGGGAGAACACCCGCGCCGCCACTCCGGTGGCGGCAATGAGTGGGCACCGCGGTGGTCGGCCCGACGGACGTGCACTCGCATT
>CAWGSK010000024.1:0-31955 GCA_963825055.1 uncultured Gemmatimonadales bacterium | reverse complement strand
TCGTGCCGAAGATGGCCGCTTCGATGTCGTGCACGGCGACGGCATTGCCCGCGAGCACGGCCTGCACGAAGCCATTGGCGATGAACCACTCCATGTCCCGCCGGGCCCGGCTGTGCACCAGGGCCGGCCCGATGACCCACACGAGATTGCCGCCGGCATCGCGCTCCTCCACGAGGCGCCGGGCGAGTTCCTCGTAGTTCACGGGCCGCTCGCGGCTCACCTCCGTGGACATGAACTGGAACTCTGCATGGCCCTTCGCGCCGGCCAGGAACGCCGCCGCATGGACGAAGATCCCCTCCGAGCCATCCTCGGCGAGTCCCATGGCGACCGGCTCGCCGGCTCGCACCCGGCGCGGTTCGACCGTCTCCAGACCGGCGGGACGCCGCACCAGCACGCAGTCCATCCGGGGCCGACCCGGCATGACCCACGCCCCGTCCACCTGCGCGTAGGTCGGAAGATTGGAGGTGGAGAAGAAGCCCTCGGGCATCACCCCGTCGGCGGGGGCGGGCTCGAACCGGGCCTCGGGCGCGCCGCCGAACGGCGGCGCGGTGAAGTCGGGAGCGGCGTAGCGTGAAGCAGGGGTCATGGCGGGGCGAAAGGTACCCGGGTGCCAGAGGTGGTTCAAGCTGGAACCGGGCAGCGTCATACTACCTTACGGCACCATGAATCCCATACGGGCATTGCGCTCCTGGCGACCTGCCTGCCTCCTGGTGGCACTCATCGCGGGCCGGCCCCCGGCGACCGTCGCCCAGGTCCCGGGTGACAGCATGGCGATCATGCTGGACTCCATCGCCATCACCCGAACGCCCGCCCCGCTGCTTCGCGTCCCACAGGCCGCCTCCACGCTCGATGCCGCCGCGGCGATGCGGTCCCGGCCCGGCCTGGGTCCGGACGAAGTCCTGCCCCTGCTGCCCGGCATCATCGTCTCCAACCGCTTCAACCCCTCCCTGGACCAGCGCATAGTGATTCGCGGCGCGGGTGCCCGGGCCACCTTCGGCGTTCGCGGCGTGACCATCCTGCTCGACGGCGTCCCCCAGACCCTTCCCGATGGCCAGAGCCAGCTCAACAACATCGACTGGGGCCTCCTCGGCAACGTCGAGGTACTCCGCGGCGGGACCGGCGGCCTCTATGGCAACGCGGCGGGCGGCGTGATCAATCTCTCCACCAGGAGGCCGGCGGCGCCCGAGGAGGCCTCGCTCCGCAGCCAGTACGGGTCGGGTGACCTCTGGCGATCACAACTGTTCGTCGGCGCGAGGGGAGCGCAGGGGGAGGTGGCACTGGGCGTATCACGCGCTACGAGCCGGGGCTTCCGGCAGCACAGCAGGTCGGAGGCGACCAGGCTCCAGGCCTCCGCGGCGTGGCAGGCGTCGCCGCGGGTAAGTCTGCGCGCGCTGGTGGCTGTAGTGGACGCTCCGCGCGGCGACAACCCGGGGGCGCTCACCACCGGGGAACTCGCCCTCAACCGTGATTCCGCGGCCGCGCGCAACATCGCGACCAATGCCGGCAAGGACGTGACGCAGCAGCAGGCGGCATTCACCCTGTCCTGGAACGACCGGCATCAGGCCGTGGCGGACGTCACCGTGTTCGGCCTCCACCGCGACCTGGCCAACCCGCTGCCCATCAATGTGCTGGTCGGGATTTCGCGACTCGTGGGCGGCGTGCGGGTGGCCGGCCACCGCGTCCTCGGCGCGGGAACCGTCCTCGGTGGCGGCGTGGACTGGCAGCGACAGCGGGACGACCGTACCAATCACGCGAGCACCGGCGGCGTGCCCACCGACAGTCTCCTGGTCGACCAGCGGGAGACCACCTCCGCCCTCGGCATCTTCACCACCCTGGACCTTCACCCGTGGACGGGCTGGAGGGTGGACGCCGTGCTCCGATACGACCGCACCGCCTTCGGCGTGACGGACCATTTCCTGGACGACGGCGACGACGGCGGTCACCGAACCCTTGGCGCGCTGAGCGCGAGCCTCGGGGCGAGCCTGGACCTTGCGCGCGCCCTGGTGCCGTGGGTCCGGGGAGGTACCGCCTTCGAGACGCCCACCACCACGGAACTTGCCAACCAGCCGGGCGGCGCGGGCGGATTCAATGGGGAGCTGGGCCCCGAGCGCTCGGTCACGTGGGAGGCCGGCGTCCGGGGGCGCCCCCTGCGCTGGCTCAGCTACGAGGCGACCGGCTACCTCGGCCGGACCAGGGACGCGCTGGTGCCGTTCGAGGAATCCGGTGGACGGGCGTACTTCACCAACGCCGGATCGCTGCATGCCGACGGAGTGGAACTGGGGATGGTCGCGGCGCGGCCGCGCTGGGAGGCGCGGGCCTCCTACAGCTGGAACCGGGCGCGGTTCGCCCGCTATCGCCTGGACATCGGCGGTGTGGTCGACACGCTGGACGGGAATACCCTGCCGGGTGTGCCGACGCACGCCCTGACGCTCGACCTCACCGTGCGGCCGCTCGAGCGCCTCGAGCTGGGCGTCACGCACGCCATGCAGTCCGGCCTGGCGGCCGACGACGACAACACACTTGCCTCCGATGGGTGGGGCGCCGGCATCACGGGCGTCCGCATGTCCTGGCGCCTCGACTCGCGCGGAGCCCGGGTGATGCCCTTTGCCGGAGTGCACAACCTCTTTGACCGGGACTACGTCGCCTCGATCGCGCCAAACGGTTTTGGCGGCCGGGTGTTCGAGCCCGGGCCGGGGCGGACGGTGTGGGTGGGGGTGGAGGTGGGGTACGGGATTAGTGACTAGTGATTAGTGACTAGTGACTAGTGGCTGGTGGCTAGTGACTGCCTTCACGCCTCCCCGAACTTCGTATCCACGATGATACCGCAGTCCTTCAGGAACCCGCTGGGGAGTTCGCCGCCGGCAAATATGAACACGCGGTCGTTCGGGAGTTCGTGCCGGGCACCGGCCTTGTCCTGCCACGTCACCCGGTCCGCGGCGATGGCCTCGAGCCGGCTTTCCCAGAGCACCGTGACCGTGCCATCGCTGATGGCGTGCTCCACGCGGTCGAGGTTGCCCGGCTTGAGCCGGTTGAAGCGGTCGCGCCGGTAGGAGACCGTCACCTGGTTCCCCGGCTGGTCCGCCAGGGCCAGGGCCGCCTCCACCGCGGAATCACCGCCCCCGACCACGACAATGCGGTCGCCCTGCCACGCTTCGGGCTCCAGGAGGGAGTAGGAAACCTTCGGCAGCTCCTCGCCGGGTACGCCGAGCTTGCGCGGAATGCCGCGCCGGCCGATCGCCAGCACCACCCGGTGCGCCCGCCAGGTGCCGCCCGAGGTCTCCACCGTGAACCGCCCGTCATCCTGGCGGGTCACTGACTGAACGGTCGTCCCTGTCGTAACGCTGAGGCCCGTGCGCTCCACCACCTCGCTCCAGATCTCCATCAGGCGCTCCTTGGGCACCTCGGAGGCGGGGATCTTCCCCCAGCCCGGGATGTCGAAGGGCCGGGTCATGACGACCTTCTTTCGGGGATAGGAGCGCACGGTCCCGCCGATATCCTCCCGCTCGATGGTGGCAAAGCGCAGCCCCCGTTCCCGACACGCGAGGGAGGCGGAGAGTCCGGCGGGACCCGCTCCCACGATCAGGACTTCAAGGTCCTCCCCGCCGGGCCTTGGCGCGCGCGCGATGCCGTCAACGCACTGCCGCCCCTGTTCGAAGGCGTTGCGGATGAGGCCCATGCCCCCCAGCTCACCGATCACATAGAGACCCGGCACGTTGGTCTGGAAATCGGCCCGCACCCGCGGCAGTTCGACGCCGCGCGTGGCGGTCCCGAACACGAGCTGGATTGCCTCGACGGGACAGGCCCGTTCGCAGAGACCGTGTCCCACGCAGCGTGCCGGCGCAATGGGACGCGCCTGCCCGTGCACCAGTCCAAGGACATCCCCTTCCGGGCAGACATCGATGCAGGCGCCGGTACCGATACACGCGCCGGCATGCACCACGGGATGCAGGCTCACCGGTTCGTGCAGGCCGTAACGTTCGGCCTCCACGGCCGCGCGTGTCGCCCGACGCTCGAGCCGCCGGGTACGGAGGTAGAACGGCGCGATGGCCACGAGCACGAGGCCCGCGGCCGTACCGCCGATAATCAGGGTATCCTGGTCCATCAGAACCCGTACCAGAAGCCGGCGTACAGTCCGGTGCTCGAGAGCTGTCCGCTCTGCCACCGGGCCCGGAGGGTCAGCCCGGTTCGCCCCCCCAGGGGAACCGTGCCGCCCAGGTCGGCGGCATGGGTGGTGAGGACGAGGGAGCCGAACTCGGTGCGGGAATACTGGTACCCTCCCCGGACCGTGAAGTGGCCAAACTGCCGGTCCAGGGACGGTGCAAGCAGCACGCCGTTGCTTCCCGTTTCCGTCCAGCGGGTGCCGGTGAGTCCGATCCCGACGCCGTGCTGGCCCCGCGGCGACCGGTACACTGATCCAGAGTAGCTCCAGGTATCGTCCAGTCCCTCCTGGTGGCCCTTGCTCACGTCCGCCCCGATGCTCGCTCCCGGGAGGCGGACGTCGAAGCCGGCGGTGGCGCGGTCCCGGCGGAAGGGGATGGCGCCGAACGTCGTGCCCAGCCGGTAGGGCTGCTGGATGGAATAGCCGCCGTGCAGCGTGAGCGAGGAACCCACCGGAAGGGTCAGGCGGGTCAGCAGGCGGGTGACATTCCAGTTCCCGCTCGCCGGGTTCCGGTCCACCTGCAGATTGTGGCTGAAGGAAAGCCGGCCGGTCCATGCGACCTGCGACCAGCCGGCGAACGTATGGTCGGGAGAGGAATCCCGCGGCATGACCCGGTGCACCGACACATCTGTCCGGATCCCGGAGCGCCCGCGGATCCGGCTCGCATGGGCGACCAGGCTGGCCTTCGCGTAGTCGGTGCTGAACCCCTGGTTGCCGCGGTCGGGCTCGAAGCCCGCCAGCGCGGCGACGCCGAACCCCTCATCGCCGGCGTGCACCATCAGGCCGTCCCAGTAGCCGCTGAAATACTCGTACGGGTCATAGAACCGGCCAGCACGCACGAGGAATCCCGACCCGGGGAGCCGCCGGGTCAGGCTGGCCTCGTACACCCGGACGGCAGTGGCGGGTGAGATGATGTCGTTGCTGGTGTAGCGGTAGCGGGCCCGGACGTCCGTGCTGAACTCCATGTTACCCGGCAGCCGGGTGGCCTGGAGCCGGAGCCCGGCCGAGGGGGTTGCATAGTCCCGGCTCGTGGTCTCGGGGTCCGACCCGAACCCGCGCGTGGTCGAGCGGTTCCCATCGACGTCCAGCAGCAGGCGGCCGTGCACCACGGTCCCGCCCGGAGCCTCTGTCCGCGGGCGTGACGTGGCCGCGACCCGCGGAGGTGCCGGCGCCGGCACGGCCTCCGGGGCCGCCCCCCCGTGCATCCCGAGGAACAGCTCATCGCCACGGGTGAGCGGGAACGGTGCGTCGAGAAAGCCGAGGAGCGCCCTGCTGCCGGTTGCGGCGGAGACGGTCATCCGCCCCAGGACAGGGCCGGCGGCCGCGCGACGCACGGTCACGGTGTCAGTCGCGTGCAGGCCGGCATCGCTTCCCGCGTTGATGTAGACGTCCTGTCCGGCAATCTGCGTGACGGTCGCCGTCACGGTGCTGTCCTGCGCACCGGCATAGGCCGGAAGGAGCGCGAGCAACATCGCCACTGCGGCGGGTGTCCTCAATCGGACCTCCCGTTGGCGTGGCAGGAGTAGCAGGCCGTGCTGGTATAGGCGTACCCGGAGATCCCGCGGTGGTGTCCGTCGGTCTCCGTCTGGTTGTGCTCGTGACATGCGAAGCACGTGAAGGCGGTGTAGTTCCCGGCCACATTGTGGCAGGTCGAGCAGTCGTTGTTCCACCTGCCGTTGTGCTTCCCGGAGTAGATCGGGAAGAACTGGGCATCGTGGTTGGTGAACGAACCGCCCGTCCAGCTGTCCACCGTATGACAGGTCAGGCAGGTCAGCGGGAAGCCGCTGCCGGTGTGCTGGGCGTCGTAATCGGCCTGGTGGCAGGCCGCACAGTCGTTCTGCCCGCTGGGGGTCCACCGGAGCTGGTTGTCCGGCGGAATGTGGCAGGCCGCGCAGGGGCTTTGCTGGTGGGCCCCGACCAGGGCGAAGCCGTTGGCAATGGCCGCGTGATCAAACGTCGCCCCGGACCACGTGTCCACGGTGTGGCAGTCGAGGCAGGTGTTCGGGATCCCGCCCGTTCCGTGCTGGGCGGTGAACTCCTGCTGGTGGCACGCAATGCAGTCGTTCTGTCCCGAAGGCGTGAAGCGGAGCTGGTTCGACGGCGGGATGTGACAGCCATCGCAGCTGGTGTGCTGGTGGGCGCCGAGCAGCGCGAAGCCGCCGCTGGCCGCGGTGTGGTCGAAATGCGCATCATCCCACGTGTTCACGTTATGACAATCGGTGCACGTGGTCGGGAATCCGCTGTTGCCGTGCTGGCGGTTGTAGTCCTGCTGGTGACAGGCGACGCAGTCATTCGCACTGGATGGCGGCGGCACGAACTTGAGCATGCCTGACGGCGGAACGTGACAACTCGCACAGCGGAGCTGGACGTGGGCGCCCGCCAGGACGAATCCGCCCGAAACGGACACGTGGTCAAACGGCACCCCGCCGGTCCAGGCCACGGTCGAGTGGCACCGGCGGCAGGTGGTCGGGAAGCCGGCGGCAACGTGGTCGACCGTCTGCGCGCCCTGGTAGTCGGGCAGGTGGCAGCTGACGCAATCGCCGTCCACCGGGGCGAACGCGCCATGCCGTTCGTCCGTGTGGCAGCTTTCGCACGGCACCTGGAGATGTGCCCCGGTGAGGGGAAAACTCGTGCGCGCGTGCACCTGGATGGCAGGCACGCTCTGGAAGGTCGTGGTGGTGTGGCAGGAGGCGCAGTCGGGCAGGCGGCCGCGATGTACGTCCAGGTGACAGTCCCGGCACTGGTCCGGGGCGATCTTCGGCTCGTCGAAACGCGCGTCCAGGTGGCATCGGGCACAGGGAACCGCCGCATGCCGGCCGGTCAACGGGAACTGAGCCTGGCGCGCATGGTCGAACTCCATGGCCGCCTTGACCGGCTTCCACACCAGGGGTGTGTGACAGGCACTGCAGTCGATGTTGACGCGCATGTCGCCGTGCGGGCTCGGCGTGCCGGCCTGAGCCATGAGGGCGCCGGCCGCGAGCGGCAGCGCGAGGAGGACCGACAGCAGGGCTCGACGCATCTCAGGTCCCTCCATGACAGTCCCGGCAGGCCGTGCCGAGGGGCGTGTAGCGACGGAAGGTCTTCCCATCCGCCGTCGTCTCCTGGCGGTGGCAGTCGGCGCAGGGGAGCTTCACGTGCGCGCCGTCGAGCGGGTATCGGGTCTTCGAGTGGTCGAAGCCGGCGAGGGCGAACGTGGCAATCGTGTGGCAGTCGGCGCACGCCCGTCCGGCGAACTGGCCGGCATGCGGCTCACGGGCGCCGTGACAGTCTTCGCAGGACTGCCCGGTGATGTGCCATGTCCAGGCCGTGGAGTCCGCGGACCGGACGTGGCAGTCCTGGCAGGCGACCGCGCGATGCGCGCCCGTGAGGGCATAGCCACCGGGCCGGTTGTGGCGCTCGAGATCGAAGGATGACGGCAGCCAGGCTCGCTCGCCGTGGCAGTTGGTGCACACCGGGCCGCCCTCCACCTCCTTGAAGGCACCCTGGTGGCGGTCCACGTGGCAGCTCAGGCAGTCCCGCGCCACCGGCTTCGGGTACGTTGACGAGCCACCCCCGGCCACGAAGCGGATCCGCACACCCGCCCGGGGCGCCCGTGCGGGAGTGTGGCACGCCCGGCAGTCGGCCCCCGCATGGGCGCCCCGCAGGATGAAGCCGGTCCTGCTGTGGTCAAAGCGGCCCTCGAAGCCCGAGCGATCGAGCTGTCGCCAGCCGGTGGTGGCGTGACAGGTGGCGCATGCGCCGTTCATCGCGCCGCCATGCGGGTCGGTGTGGCAGTCACTGCAGGCACCAGAGGCGAGGCCGGTGTAGCGCACGCGCGGATGCCTGGGATCACGGCTCTGGTCGCGGTGGCAGCCGGCGCAGTCCACTTGCCGGTGGGCGCCGGTGAGGCGGTACTTCGCGCGGTCGTGGTCGAAGCCTGATGCGGGAGTCCAGTCCTGCTGGGTATGGCAGGCCGTACAGGCACGGTCGCCGAACTGCTCGCCGTGCGGGTCATCCGACTCGTGACAGCTCCGGCAGGTCGTCCCGAGGCCGAGGAAGGTGCGGTCGAGCCCGCCGTGGCGAGAGGCAAATGCCCGGACGTCGGGCGCACGCACCAGGACCGGTTCGTGGCAGTCGCGGCAGCCGAGGTCATGGTGCGCTCCTTCCAGGTCGTATCCCGCATCGGCGTGGTCGAACCTGGCCGTGTCGAAGGCGACCAGGGCGAACTCGCGACCGAAGTGGTCGCGGTGGCAGTCGGCACAGTTCCGCTCGCTCGACCTCGCGTGCAGCCCCTTCCGCTCGTCGATCCGTCGCTTCAGCGGAGCGTGGCACTCGAGGCACTTCGCATTGTCGATCCCCCGCTGCCGGAGCTGGTGACACTGCGTGCAGTTCCGGATCCCCTCCAGCTCCGCATGGTCCTGCGCAAGCTTGCCGGGCGAGATGATCTGTGCCGCCGCACTGCCCGGCAGAAGCGCCACGAAGCAGAGGAAGACGAGCAGGAGCCGGACGATGCCGGGACCGCGCGGCGGAAGGTTCACCTAGAAGATCCAGGTATACCCGAACATGATGGCCACCGCGACATGCACGGTGAGGACGACGAACATCACCCCGGTCAGCGGGAGGTGGAACACGTGCCACCAGTGGAACAGGCGCTGGAACGGCTGCAGGAGCAGCATCTGTTGCTCCACTGCGAGTTCCGCCCGCACGGCTGCCAGGAGCTCGCTCTGCATGTTGGCCGGCAGGCGGCTCCGGTCGAGCTGGCGCCGCAGGCGCCGCAACGTGAAGCGGCGGGACACGTCATAGCGCATGGCCAGCACCAGGGCCACGAGCACGTTCCGCGGCGGCACCCGGCGAGGGCGCTTGAGCAATGCGAGCACCTCAGCCTCGCCAGACCAGGCCTCGCGTATGCGGTGTTGAAGGTCTTCCTGCGCCGCCCGGACGGCATCCAGTGTGACGGACTGGCCGTGGATCGTGCGGGGGATGTGCGCGTACACGAAGCGGCCGAACAGGCCGCTGATGGCGACCGCCGTCATGCTCCAGAACGCGATGGACACGATCCCGCCGAAACGGAAGGTCGTGTGGAGCAGGACCAGGAACGGACCGATCGTGCACAGGAACACGTGCACCTGGAGCCAGTGGTGCAGCGTCCCGAGGTTGCGGAGCCAGGGGATGCGTTTGCGAATCGAGTAGCTGCCGACGCCGGCGATGATGAACAGGGTGCCGACGATGCCGTACCCCTGCCCGATCAGGCCCGAGGGCTTGAGCAGGTCGTGCAGCGGAGCTGCCGCCCGCGCCGCGAGGGGCAGACGGTAGTAGTCCAGACCGTAGAGCAGGCAGGTGGAGGCGATGCCGAGCCAGACGAGCAGCAGGAGGGCCCGGAAGAGCCGTTCACCCCATCCGGCCGGGGCCTCGAAGGCAATGCGCTCCGCCTGTGGGCGGCCCTGAAAGACAAATGCGCGTGCCTCCGCGGTGCCGGAGATGGTTGAGGCCATGGAGGCTCCAGGGGAGATTTGCGGTTGAGGCGCGGATATCCGCTCCGGAAAGTTGCAAACCCGAGGCCAGAGGCCATCTGGCTCCTCTCCCCCATGAAGAACGCCCGACTACCCCCCCGGACGCTGTATCGTGGTGTTACAGGCTGGATCGAACCGTTGCTACCGGGATGTCATTGCCGGCTGGTGGGGCCGATACGTAAAGGCCTCATGAATCGCGGTTTGCGGGTCCGGATGGCGATCTACGATACCCCGTCCGGGGCGACCAGACCCAGGAACCGGGGCCAGCCCAGATTGCCACCAGTGACGGTGGCGACGGTGGGGCCGGCGGCCAGTGACGGAGCCCGGAGGAGGGCCGCCACCGCGGCGGCGCCGGAGGGCTCGACAATCAGCCGATGCTGCTCCGCGAGCCAGCGCATGGCGGAGATGAGTTCCCCGTCGGAGACGGACAGGACCTCATCCACATCCCGCGCGATGAGAGGCCATGTCAGGCTGTCGGGCTCCACGTATCCCCCGAGCCCTTCCGCAATGGTCGGACCGGTAACCAGGTGGCACGGCGTTCCCACCCGGCGCCACGTCGAAAACGTGGGACTCGCCGCCGCTTCCACGGCCTTCACCACGATGGCCGGATGCAGCGCCTTGAGGACGGCGGCGATGCCGGCGACGAGGCCGCCACCCCCCAGGCAGGAAACGACGCAGCGAACTTCCGGCAGGTCGTCATGGATCTCCAGCCCGACCACGCCGTCCGCGGCAATCACGTCGGGATCGTTGTAGGGGGATACGTACCGGGCGCCCGTGGAAGCGGCGGCCTCGACGGCAGCATGGTGCGCGGCTTCGTAGTCGTCACAGAAGGTGAGCCGGGCCCCGAGCTCGCCCAGGCGGCGCACCTTGTCGGGATCCGCGTTCCGCGGCAGGAAGATGTGCGCCGTCGTTCCCACCTGCGCGGCGGCCCACGCCAGGCCGAGTCCATGGTTGCCTGCGGTGGGAGCTACGACTCCCCGCCCGCGCTCCCCAGGCGGCAGGCGCAGCAGGAGGTTGAGGGGGCCCCTGGCCTTGAACGCCCCGGTCACCTGCAGGTTCTCCAGCTTGAGATAGACCGGGACGCCGCAGTGTTCGCTGAGCCCCGGGCTCGCTTCGAGCGGGGTATGCCGCAAGCGGTCCGAGCTGCGCTGCCGCGCCGCGTGCGCCTGCTCCAGGAGCTCGTCCCTGCCAGTCGCCATGACGCCTTCCGCTAGAGAAGCGAGACCGGGTCGCGGTCGAGAACGACCCGCACGTCCCGGCCCGCTTTCGTGATTCGTGATGCCGCGTACCGCACGACGCGGCCCAGCTCCTCGGATGGCCCCTTGAGCAGGACGTGCCAGCGCCAGCGGGTCTTGATCCGGGCAATCGGGCACGGGGCCGGACCGAGAACCCGCACCGGCAGCTCCCGCGCCGCCACCAGGGCGTGGAACCAGTCGGCGACCTCCGCGGCCTCCCGTCCGACATCGCCCTCATCCACGCCCGACACAAGGACGTTGACGAGCGAGAGATACGGCGGATATGGCGGCTCCCGCCGGCTGGCCAGTTCGTCCTCGAGGAACCGCTCGACATCATGCTGCGCCGCCCAGCGGAGGGCATGGTGCCCCGGCGTACGGGTCTGGATCAGCACCCGTCCGCCCTTCGGTCCGCGCCCGGTGCGCCCGGCAACCTGCGCCAGCAGCTGGAAGGTACGCTCCGCGCTCCGGAAATCGGGCAGGTGAAGCCCCGTATCGGCGTCCACGACCCCCACGAGTGTCACGTTCGGAAAATCGAGCCCCTTGGCAATCATCTGCGTTCCGAGCAGCAGGTCGACCTCACCCCGTTCCACCGCTGACAGGATCCGGTGGTGCGACCATCGCGTGCTGGTCGTGTCCAGGTCCATCCGCGCGAGTCGGGCCAACGGGAATCGCTCGGCAAGCACCCGCTCGAGTTGCTGTGTGCCGACGCCACGGTGCCGCTGCACGGCATGGCCGCACGCCAGGCAGGCATCCGGGATCCGCTCGGTGTACCCGCAGTAGTGGCAACGCAGGAGTGCAGGGCTGTCATGCACCGTGAGCGAGATACTGCAGTGCGGACATTCCCGGACCTCACCACAAGCCTCGCACTGGAGGTAGGTCGCGAAGCCGCGCCGGTTGAGCAGGAGGAGTGCCTGCTCCCCGCGCGCGAGCGTTGTGGTCACGGCCTCGTCCAGGGATCGAGTCCAGGGCACGGCGCGGGTCCCCTCCACCCGTTCGGCGTGACGGAGGTCCACCAGCTCCACTTCCGGCATCGGGCGGGCGCCGATCCGGTCCGGGAGGCGAATGGCCGGCACCCCGGTATCCACTCGCGCCATCGTTTCCGCCGATGGGGTGGCGCTCCCCAGGATCAGGGAAGCGTTTTCCAGGCTGGCGCGCACACCGGCCACCTCCCGCGCATGATAGCGCGGCGTCTCCCCGTTCTTGTATCCGGCCTCGTGCTCCTCGTCGATCACGATGACGCCGAGGTCCTGGACGGGGGCGAAGATCGCGGAACGCGCTCCAACCGCGACCCGTCGCTCGCCCCGCCGCAGCACGCGCCACGCATCGGCGCGCTCGCCATCCGACAGGCCGCTGTGCAGTACCGCCACCTCGTCCCCGAAGGCGCCGCGAACCCGGGCGACGATCTGTGGCGTGAGGCTGATCTCCGGCACCAGCAGGATGGCGCCACGACCCCGGGCGAGCGCGGCCCGGATCGCCTCCAGATAGACAAACGTCTTGCCGCTCCCCGTCACGCCGAACAGGAGCGCAGCCTCGCCCGGCGGCACCGCCGCGAGCGAAGTGAGCGCCTCCTGTTGCGCGGGCGAGGGAGCGCCGGGGGGAGGGCTCCCGGGCAGGTCCGCAAAAGGATCCCGAATGCGCTCGACATCCTCGAGACGGGCCAGCCCCCGGCCGACGAGCGCCCGGACAGGATGGTCAGAAAAGCCGAGCTGGTCACGGAGGTGGCGAACGGGTGCACCGCCCCCGAGATCCTCCAGGGTCTCGAACAGGCGCCGCTGCGATCGCGTGCGCCGGAACAGTTCTTCCCGCTCGGCCAGGGACGGTCGCGGTTCGACCAGCGCCAGCACGCGCTCGGTCACGCCGGGCGCCCCGGCGTCCACCCCCGTGACCTCGAGACGGACCGCCCCCACGCGGTCGAGTCGCGCCAAGGCGTCCCAGACCGGTTTCCGGAGCGCCCGGGCGATGGCAGTCGAGGTGGCCTCCCCGCCCTTCCGCTCGAGCCACCGGACAATCTCAGCCGAGAATCCGCCGGGCGCCGCGCCCGGACGTTCCAGATACACCCGCACGTGGGATCGCCCCCAGAGGGCGGCGGGGAGCATGGCACGGAGTGCCAGGCCGAGCGGAGCCCCGTAGTAGCCCGCCATCCATTCGGCGGTCTCCAGGAGCGCAGGGGGAAGCGCGGGCTCGGGGTCGGGGGCAGCGAGAATGTCACGGACTTCGCGGTCGGGGGCCCCGGGATCGAGGCCGACCACGATGCCGACCATCTCCTGGCGGCGGACCGGGACAATCACGCGCGCACCAGGGACAATGCGATCGGCGAGCCCGGGCGGGACCCGGTAGGTATAGGGCTCGGCCAGGGGCAGCGGCAGTGCCACCCGGCCGAAACCGGCGCTCATCGCGCCGTAACGCCCAGGCCAGGACCGTCCGGGAGCCGGACCTGCCCGCCCGCGATGGTGGCGCCTTCGTACGGGTCCGTCGCGAGCAGTGCCGCGCCGTCGAGGTCCACGATATCGACCAGGGGGGTGAGGTGGGCGGCAGCAGTGATGCCGATGGAACTCTCGATCATGCAGCCGACCATCACCGTCATGTGATGGGCGCGCGCGGTGGCGATCATCCGCAGCGCCTCGCGCAGGCTGCCGCACTTGGCCAGCTTGATGTTGATCCCGTCCACGGCGCCCACCAGCGGCGGGATGTCCGCGAGCGTGCGGCAGCTCTCGTCCGCGATGAGCGGAATGCGCGCATGACGCCGGATCTCGGCGAGCCCGCCGATATCGCTGGCGGGAAGGGGCTGCTCCAGCACGGTGACGCCGTACTCCTCCAGGACGGGAAGCATCCGGATCGCCTGCCGCACGGTCCAGCCGGCGTTGGCGTCCACCCGGAGCTCCTGGCTGGTTGCGTCACGTATGGTTTCCAGGATCTCGATATCGCGGTCGGTCCCGAGCTTGATCTTGAGGACCGGATACTCGGAGGCTTCCGCGACCTTGGCCCGGATCCGCTCCGCCGTGTCGATCCCGATGGTGAACGTCGAGAGCGGCGCATCCGCCGGGTCCAGCCCCCACAGCCGGTAAACCGGGACACCGAGCTTCTTTCCGCAGAGGTCATGGAGGGCGGCGGACAGCGCGACCCGCGCCGAGGCGTTGCCGCGCAGGGCGAGATCCCATCGGCGCTCGGCTGCTTCGATGGCGAAGGGCTCCTCCGGCATGACGGTGGCGTAGACGTCCAGGGACGCCAGCACGGTTTCCACCGTCTCGCCATAGTATTTCTGTGGCGCGGCCTCCCCCCACCCCTCCACGCCGTCGGCGTCGGTCAGTGTGACGCGAACGGTCTGAAACTCGCTGCGCCCCCCGCGCGCAATGATGAACGGATGGCGCGTGGTAAGGGACAGGACCTCGGCGGAGAGGTGCAGGGGTGCGGCCACGGACGGTCTCCTCGGGGATGGTGAAGGGGAAATCTAGCGGAACGGGCAGGAGGCGTCAGTCCAGTGCGTCGAGCGTCGCCAGCACGCCATCGGCGAGCCGGGACGGTATGTAGCCTCCCTCCAGGACAGCCGCGATGGGGACGTCGGGCAATTGCTCCCTGAAGAAGGTGATCCAGCCCCCCAGGTGTACCGGCTCGAGCGTGAAGCCGCCGAGCGGATCGCCGCGGAGGCAGTCGTAACCGGCGGAGACGAGTATGAGATCGGGGCGCCAGCCATCCATCGCACGCCTGAATGCCGCCTCGAGCATGGCCACGTAGCGTTCAGGAGGAAGCGACGGTGGCGCCGGGACGTTGAAAACGTTACCCACCCCGTGCTCTCCCGCCGCGCCCGTTCCGGGATACCACGGATACTGGTGCATGGAAACAAAACGCACGGAGGGGTCCCGCTCCACCAGGGCCTGGGTGCCGTTTCCGTGGTGCACATCCCAGTCGACAATGAGCGTCCGTGCCGCCCCGCGCCGGCGGGCGTGCAGGGCGCCGGCTACCGCGTTGTTGACGAGGCAGAACCCCATCGCACGATCGCGGAGGGCGTGATGCCCCGGGGGGCGAACGGCGGCGAATGCGTGACCACGTCCTGCGAGGGCGTGGTCGATGGCCGAGGCCATGGAACCCGCGGCGCCGAGCACCGCCTCCCAGCTCTCCGGGGAAAGCACCGCCTCCGGACCGACCGCGCCACCGCCGGCGGTCGCGGTGTCCCGCAGCAGATCGAGATGCCCGGCGGTATGCACCTCCGCCAGCATCGCCAGCGGCGCGGGGGCGGCGTGTCTTACCGTGTGTCGGGGATGGTCGCGGAGCCGGGACAGGAGCACCGCGAGACGCTCGGGGACTTCCAACGGGCCGGGGTCGTGCCGGAGACAGGCGGGGTGAGTGTAGACGGCGGTCACTGCCGGAGGGAATTGCGGAGATCCTTGATATCCCGGTGCAGGGCCGCGCGGTGGGCGTCGAGTTCATCGAGCATGCGCCGGTAGCGGCGCCAGCCCAGAGCCACCCCTCCGACGGCCAGCAGGCAGAGGCCGCCCCAGACCAGGAGCCACGGCCGTCCGGTCCAGATTCCGGCGGCGAGCAGCAGCAGGCCGTCGAGCGCGAGGAAGGCGGCAGCTACGGCGGTGAACGCCCGGCTGAAGGTGGAGGGCGCGGCCACAGGTTCTAGCGAACGGGACGGCGCCAGCGCCCCAGCACGATGAGATTCGCGTTCGGCACCAGCTGGTGCTGGGCAAGAGTGCGATCCTCCTCGATCAGCTGGGCCCCGCGGTATTTGACCACGTACTGCGAGGGATCGCGCAGGATCCGGACTCCGGCGAGGGCCTGCCGCTTCAAGTCCTGCACCGTGGTGGTATCCGGCACCTCGAGGTCGACCTCTTCCCAGGCATCCTGCACCATGACGCGAAGGGGAAGCGTGCCGCTCATGCGACCCCCGCAGGCGACGGCAGGGTAGAAAAGAACCGCGAGATCTGCTGGCCGAACAGCAGCGAACTGGCTCGGACCACCGTCTCGCCCTCCCCCGGATGGACCGACAGGGCGACCTCTTCCCCTCCCTGTCCGCGGAGGGTGAGCCACGTCGGCCCCTCGCGCTCGGGGAAGGCCGCCATATGCGGGACCCGTTCGGCGAAGAAGGACTTGACGCGGGACAGGACCTCATCCCCGGACATGGTGGTGCGGCATTCCTGGACCTTCATGAACTCTCTCCTCAACGGGAACCCGGTCATACAGGGCCGGGGTTGCGACGAAATATACCGCGACTGCCAGCCCCAGTCTCTTACGGACCTCTAACCCGGCGGGCCTTGCCTGTCAGCCGCGTGATCGAGGGGGGAAAAAGCAGATCGCGCCACCCGGGACGCCGCCGGAAGACCAGCACCAGTTCGCCCGGCGGGGGATCATCCACACCCTGGACCGATACCCAGGCAGGCAGCCTCGTCCCCTCCGGAAGGGGCATCGTCCACGTAGCGCCAGCCCAGTGAAACCTGGCCGACCGCGGAACCCGGCGCACCACGTGGTCGAGGAAGACGTCGTCGTCGATGCGCCATGCGCCCTCGCCGACCGGCTCGCCACCCAGGAAGAAGGCGGGATCCCTTCCCTCGCCGTCATGGCGCGCAAAGTTCTCCTCCGCGGCCATGTCGAATTCCTCGAGCCTGGCCTCACCCGCATTCCATTCGAGATGGTGCCGGATCTCGTGGGTCAGTGTTTCCCACGCTTCCGCTTCCCAGTCGAAGTTGCCACGGCCGCGCGCCAGCGCCTCGAAGCTGCCGTGGTAAAGAATGATGCGGGCGGGCACCTCCCCGCCGGCACCCTCCACGGCGACATTGCCCACCGCGATGGTCTCGCATTCTCCCAGCGTGAAGACGCCTTCCCGGGATGGATGCGGTCGGGCTGCCCGCGACACCGTTACCTCGGTGACGTCCCTCAGGAACTCGCCGGGAATCTCCCGGACCATCGTCTGGACCATCCGGTCGAAGTCGCGGAGGCGCATGGGGCGGCTCAGCCGGTGCCCGTGCCCCCGGCCGCATCGAGGGCCTGGGCCAGGTCGACGATGATGTCATCAAAATGCTCGACGCCCACCGAGAGGCGCACCATGCCGGCGGAAATCCCCATCCGCGCCTGGTCCTCCGGGGGAACGTCCGCGTGGGTCATCGAGGCCGGGTGTTCCGCGAGGGACTCGGTCCCCCCGAGGCTCACGGCCAGCTTCACCAGCTGGAGGGCGTTCAGCAGCCGGAAGGCGGCGGGCTGGCCGCCCCGGACCTCGAACGAGATCAGTGACCCGGGTGCCCGGCACTGGCGGCGGTAGACCTCGTACATCGGATGCTCCTCCGTGAGGTCGCCCAGGTAGTGCACGCGCTCGACCATCGGGTGGTCGCCCAGGAAGTCGGCAACGTAGCGCGCGTTCTTCATGGCCGCGGTCATCCGCATCTTCAGCGTCTCGAGGCTCCGGAGCAGGAGCCAGCCGGTCCAGGGCCCGGCCATGGTGCCCATGAAGGTGCGCATCACCCGCACCGGCTGGAGCACTTCGTGCCGGCCGAGGACGGCACCGGCGATCACGTCGCTGTGGCCCCCGATGAACTTGGTGGCGGAGTAGATCACCAGGTCGGCGCCGTGGGCGAGCGGGCTCTGCCAGAGCGGGCCGAGGAACGTGTTGTCCACCATCAGCACCGGGACGCGGTCGCCGATAGCGAGCCGGTCCCGGAACGCCGCCACGGCGGCGATGTCGACCAGGTCGTTGGTCGGGTTGGCCGGTGTCTCCACCAGGATGGCGGCGACGGGGCGCCGGTCGATCGCGGCGAGAAGGTCCGGTTCCAGGTCCGCGATGGGCTGGCCCGCCTGGAAGCCCACCGGTGTCACCCCGAAGCGCGGCAGGACATGATTGATGAAGTGGTCGCTCCCGCCGTATACCGGCTCGCTGTGGAGCACGACATCGCCGGGCCGGATGAAGGAAAGGAGGCTGGTCGTGATGGCCGCCATCCCGCTCTCGAACACCGCGCAGCCCTCCGCGCGGTCCCAGAGGGAGAGCCGGTCCTCCAGCACCTCCAGGTCCGGGTTGTTGAGCCGGCTGTAGATGAGGCCCGGCTGCTCGTCGGGTGCGGCGTCGCGCAGGCCATAGGCGACCTCGAAGAATGCCTTTCCGGCTTCAGCCGACTCGAAGACGAACGTGGAGGTCTGGAAGATGGGGCACTTGAGGGCGCCTTCGGAAAGCCGTGGATCGAAGCCGTAGCTCATCATCAGGCTTTCGGGGTGGAGCTCCCGTCGGCCGATGCGCGTACTCTTGGGTTTCTGGCGTGACATGTGGTGTCCCGGACGCAGGGCGCCCGCCGGTGGTGTCAGTCGGCGAGCCGCTCCTGCAGGTAGGCCGCCAGCGTGTCCTCGCTGACCCGGACCTGGGCCATCGAGTCGCGCTCGCGCACGGTGACCTCGCCGCCGGCGAGGGTGTCACCGTCGATAGTGATGCAGAACGGAGTGCCGGCCTCGTCCATCCGCCGGTATCGGCGGCCGATGGCCCCGCTGTCGTCGTAGAATACGGGCATCCGCCGGCGGAGGGCCTGGTAGACCCGGTCGGCACGCTCAGGCATGCCGTCCTTTTTTACCAGGGGGAAGACGCCGGCCTTGATGGGGGCGAGGACGGGATGGAACCCCATGACCACCCGGGTCTCGCCCGCCACTTCCTCCTCGCGATATGCATCCACCAGCACGGTGAGGGTGACCCGATCCGCGCCCGCCGACGTCTCCACAACGAACGGGAGATACCGCTCGTTGGCCGCCTGGTCGAAGTACTCCAGCTTCTTCCCGGAGTGCTCCTGGTGGCGGGAGAGGTCGAAATCCCCCCGGTTGTGGATGCCTTCGATCTCGTTCCAGCCGAAGGGAAACTCATACTCGATATCGTAAGCCGCGCGGGCGTAGTGGGCGAGTTCGTCGGGGCCGTGCTCGTGCCAGCGGAGGCGTTCGGGCGACAGGCCGAGTCCGTGGTGCCACGCCATGCGCCATTCCCGCCAGCGCTCGAACCACGCCATGTCCTCGCCGGGCTTGACGAAGAACTGCATCTCCATCTGCTCGAATTCGCGGGTGCGGAAGATGAAGTTCCCGGGCGTGATCTCGTTGCGGAACGCCTTCCCGATCTGCGCGATCCCGAACGGGACGCGCTGGCGGCTCGCCTGCAGCACGTTCAGGTAATTCACGTAGATGCCCTGCGCCGTCTCCGGCCGCAGGTACACCACCGCGGCGTCCTCCTCCACCGGCCCCATGAAGGTCTTGAACATGAGGTTGAAGAGCCGGGGCGCGGTCAGCGTGCCCCGGCTGCCGCAGACGGGGCACTGCGCATCGGGCTCGCCCGGGGTGCCCTTGATCCGGGGGTCGTCCGCACGGAAACGGTTCTTGCACTGGCGGCAGTCCACCAGAGGGTCGGTGAAGCCGGAGACGTGCCCGGAGGCCTCCCAGACCTTCGGGTGCATCAGTATGGCGGCATCGAGGCCTTCGATGTCATCACGGGCATGGACCATCGCCTGCCACCAGCGCTCCTTCACGTTCCGCTTGAGTTCGACGCCGAGAGGGCCATAGTCCCAGACCGAGCCGAGCCCGCCGTAGATCTCGGAGGACTGGAAGACGAATCCGCGTCGCTTTGCGAGCGACACGAGTTTCTCCATGCGCTTGGTATCGGTCATGCCGTGCCGGTGTCCCGGTAAGGGTCGGAAGTGGCTCGGGGCGGAACATAGAGGGGGGTCAATACCACTGCAAGGAACGGCATAGCGGGCCGCCACCTCTCCAGCAAGGTGCGATCGCAACGAACGCCCGGGCCCGTCCCGAGTCACTGCCAACCCCCTGGCCTCATTGGGCTTGTTCCGCTGTCCAGGGTCGGGCTTGGAACTTGCAAATCAGTCAGGTCTATCGCGCCCGCACCCGGCCCCGGCCAGGGCGGCCCTTGCCCGGTCGTTCACCCTAGGAACGGAACGGGCGTCCAGAAAAGAGCTAACCGCCGGCGACGGCGGGGCGCAAAGCCAGGGGTCTCCCCGAGATTGCCCGGCTGCCTGGGAGCAGACATGATCCACACCACATACGCAATACGGTGCACCGGCCGCGCCGCACGCCGCGCGGGGTTCACGCTCATCGAGCTCCTGACCGTCGTGGCCGTCATCGGCCTGGTCAGCGCGATCGCCATTCCCCGTCTCAACCTGGAAGGGTATCGGGTGAACTCCGCCGTCCGGGGGATCACCGCGACCCTGAGCTATTCCCAGCGGCTCGCGGTCACCCTCCAGCATGACATCCGGGTGGCGGTCGACCAGCCCAACCGCCGGCTCCGGGTACACGAGGACCGGAACAACAACGGCGTGATCGAGGCCGGCGAGCGCGTGACCTACACCAACCTGGAAGAGGGCGTGACGTTCGGCATCGGCGCCGCCCCCCCGGTTACCTACACCAACGGCACCCAGGGACTGGCCACGGTCAACTTCACCCAGACGCAGGCGGGGCTCCCCGTAGTCGCGTTCCGTCGGGACGGTTCCGCCAGCGAGGCGGGCGGCTTCTATCTGAACACCGTGAAGGGCCTCGCCGCCGGGTCCACCAACGGCGTCCGCGCGGGCGAGATCATCCGCTCCAGCGGTCGGGTCGTCTGGTACACCTACGCGTCGAGCACCTGGAAGCGAGGCAACTGATGCGCACGCAGCGCGGGTTCACCCTGGTGGAAGTGCTCGTCGCCATCGTCATTCTGTCCGTGGTGGCGCTGGGGCTGGGCCGGTTCGTGGGCTCCTTCCTCCATACCGTCGGGACATCGAACGCCAAGACGGTCGCGACCGCCGTGGCGCAGGAACAGGCCGAGATCATCCGCGCCAACACCAGCTACACGACGCTGGTCGCGACGTACAACAACAACACGGTGACCGGCTTCTCCGGCTATCCGAACATGACCCGGACCACCCGGGTGCTCCGCACGACGGGCAACAACCCCCGGCGCGACTATACGACGATCACCGTGACGGTGTCGGAGCCCACGATGGGCCCGCCGGTCAATATCACCATCGTAGTGGCGGCCCCATGACGACGATCCTGCGCGCACACGACGAACGGACCGGCTTCACTCTGGTCGAGCTGCTGGTGGCCCTGGTGGTCATGGGGATCGTGATGGGCAGCGCCCTGACGATGATGCGCTCGCAGAGCATCAACTTCAGGCGGGGAGGCACCCGCATGGAGATGATGCAGAACATGCGTTATGCCGTGAGCACGATCGACCGGGTGCTCCGGACCACCGGTGCAGGGGTCGCGGCCAACCAGCCGATGTTCGTGTACGGGTCGAACACCACGATCCTGTTCAACACGAACTATGCGGCCGTGGTTCCCGACGGAACGGCGCTCTACATCAACCCTGATGTTCCGGCCGGGGCAGTATCCAGCATGCGGAACAACGCCAAGCTGACCATCCCCGGGACCGCGACCCAATATCCGGACTCCAACTATTTCTGGGGCGCGGGCACGCCGAGCCAGGCGGAGACGATGATGTTCTACTTCCGTCCTGACTCGACCACGCCGGACCCGAACGACTTCCTGCTGCTGCAGCAGGTGAATGTCATGCCGCCGGAACAGGTCGCCCGGAACATCTATCCATACCCCGGGCGTCCATTCTTCGAGTTCTGGTACGACAGCTCGACCGCGGCCGGCACGGTGGTGTCCACGCAGCTCGCCGCCGCTCGAGTGCCATTCCGCCATACGGCCGGCTGGCACGGCAGCCCGGCGGACACCGCGGCCTCGGCGCTCGCGGACAGCATCCGGGTCGTGCGGGTGAATTTCATGGTGACCAACGCGGACGGGACGGACTCCACGGCCCGCCTCGTCTCCACCATGATCGGGACGCCGAACAACGGCCTGGTCCAGCTCAAGACCTGCGGCGACCAGCCCATCTTCACGTCGGCGGTGATCGCCACCCCCAATGCGCCGACCACGCCCCCGACGGTGCGGCTCCAGTGGAACCCGTCGGTCGACGAGACCTCGGGCGAGACGGACGTGTCCCAGTACAACGTGTACTACCGGCTCGTCGGCTCGCCGACCTGGCTCCCGTTCCAGTCCGTGGCGGCCGGACAGCCCAGTTACGACATCACGGTCGGCCAGGGGCTCGTGGTCGGCCAGATCTATGAATACGGCGTGGCGGCACAGGACTGTTCCCCGACGGAATCCAGCCTGTCCATCAGCGCCCCGACCCTCGTGAACCCGTAGGCGTGCAGGACCACGGACCAGGAGCAGGATCATGCGCAAGTATCCGAAGCTGAACGAGCGTGGCGTCGCCCTCATCCTCACTGTGCTGCTGGCCCTCATGGTCACCGGTATGGCCGTGGGCGTCATTATCATGTCCAGCAACACCAACCTCATCACCAAGTTCCATGCGACCGAGGCGATGATGGAAGGTGCCGCCGATGGCGGCCTCGAGTGGGCGCGTGATACCCTGAACGGCACGCCGGCCCTGCTGCCCAACGGACCGGGCGCGTTCGACACGCTCCAGCTCAACGCCGTCGTGCGTGACGCCTACGGCAACGTGATTCCGGGCTTCACCCGTTCTGTCTACGCAGGCCGCTCCGGGGACAGCACGGGGCAGTTCGGCATTTTCGCCAGTGCCATCTCGGTCATCAGCAACGCCCGTGGCGCCGTGGTGGTCCGCCGGATCCAGCTCAAGCAGGATCCGTTCAGCCGATTTGCCCGGTTTTTCAATACCTGGTCCTGCTGCATGTGGGGCAACCAGGAAGTCATCTTCGGGCCCCTGCACTCCAACCAGGGCATGGCCGTGCAAAGCCGGGGTGGCCAGCCCGGCGCCACCTTCTGGGGGCCTGTATCCGTCGTGGCAGCCAGTGTCAGTAACCAGAACCAGGGGAACTGGAACGGCGGCATCACCACGAGTGCGCCGCCCATCACGTTCCCGACCACAGCGACCCTGACGGCGATGCAGATCTATGCCCAGGCGGGTAACACTGACTTCACCGGGGACGGGACCCTCGGCGCATTCGATCCGGATACCCGGATCGAGTTTGTCCCGCTGGATCTCAACAACGACGGGGACGTCACCGACGCCAACGAAGGCTTCTTCCGGATCTTCAAGGCGGACCAGACCGGGAGCGGCTACGTCAAGCAGCGGAACCGTGCCTATGCCAATGGCCGGAAATGGGCCTATCCGGGCGGCTACAGCTGGCCCGGCGGCACCAGCAGCTCGACCGACCCCAACTTCAACTCCGCCAACTGCGGCGGCACGGTGACGCTGGGCGGCGTCACCGACTGGTACACCGCGGACTCGATCGTCGCCTTCTACGGCCAGGGCACCACCAACGCCCGGAATGCCGTGCGGACGGCGCTCGCCAGCGCGAGCCGCCGCTGCTACCTGGGGGGTGACCGGTTCCTGGAACCGGATTCACTCGCGCGGGTCGCCAATGCCTACGGCGCCTGGCAGACCTGGGCGGGCTGGGGCGGCACGCCCAACGCGACCATCTCCGCAGCGCTCGTGACCCAGGGGGTCACCAACGTCGCGAACGCCGGCGCGGTGGCGCTCACCATGATCCCGCTGAGCCGGGCGATGAACCCCAACTTCAAGGGCGTCATCTATGTCTCGGGCTCCGTCGGCGTCAGCGGGACTATACGCGGCCGGGTTACCCTGGTCTCCACCGGTCAGGTCATGATCGATGACGACATCACCTACGTCACGCCGCCGAACACGACGTGCGCCGACATCCTGGGCCTGCTGACCCCGGACGATGCCACCGTGGCCGACAACAGTGTCAATACGCCTTTCAAGGTGAACAGCAGCTGGACGGTGCAGTTCGACGACACGCCCGACGAACTCATCCACGGGTTCATGCTGACCCTGGGCGCCTTCACCGGCGAGAACATCGGCGCCAGCGGCGAATCGGTGGTATCGCCGGAGAACTGCGGCGGCACGACCCGCGGCTGCAAGAAGATGATCGGTGGCTCGATCCAGCAGGGCATCGCCGCCACCTACTCCGGCTCCTCCGGGTGGGCCGAGCAGGACACCTACGACCACTGCGGCGTGGACCAGCCGCCGCCGTACTATCCGACGACTGGACGGTTCACCAAGAACCGGTATTACGAGATCGACCCGGTCGGGTTCGACGTGGCAACCTGGTTCCAGCAGAACCAGCCGTGAGACAGCGGTGAGAGGTGAGGGGTAAACAGTGAAAGGGTCACGGGAAGTCATCCCCGCGACCCTTCTCTTTTCCTTTCACTCTTCACCATTCACCGTCAGCGACCGAGAAAATCTCCCACAATCGCCTCCCCGTGATGGCGTGTGTTCTCGATGAACAGCCGGTTGGCGTCATTCCCCGCCGCCAGGACGCCCGCGACGTAGATGCCGCGCACCGGCGTGGCCATGGTCCCGGGGTCGTGCGCCGGAACGCCGGTGTCCGGCTCCACCGGGACACCCAGCTCACGAAGCAGGGTGGTGTCGGCGTGATAGCCCGTCATGGCCAGGACGGCGTCACAGGGGAACCGTTCGGTCCCGCCATCCGCCAGGACGATCTCCACTTCGGTGGGCGTGATGAGGGAGAGCCGGGCGCCCCAGCGGACGGCGATGCTCTCCTCCCTCACCCGGTTAATGATGTCGGGCATGACCCAGGCCTTTACCGTCCGGTCAAACTCGTGCCCGAAATGCACGATGGTTACCTGCGCGCCGGCCCGGTAGCACTCGAGCGCCGCATCCACGCTGCTGTTCCCCGCCCCGACCACGACCACGTTCTGCTTCCAGTACGCATGCCCCTCCCGGAAGTAGTGGTGGACGTGCGGAAGGTCCTCGCCGGGCACCCCAAGGAGGTTGGGCCAGTCGTAGTACCCCGTCGCGAAGACCACGGCCTCGGCCAGGTACACCTGCCGGCCGTCCCGCCGCTCCACCGTAACCCGGTAGTGGGAATGGGAATCGCGCGCAACGGCCACGGCGTTCTCCCCGGGGCGCACATCCAGCTCGAAATGCTCCGCCACCCGCCGGTAATACAGCAGGCCGTCGCGGCGCGTCGGTTTCTCGTGGCTCGCGATGAAGGGCACGTCGCCGATCTCGAGCCGCTCCGGGGTGGAAAAGAAGGTCATGCCGAGGGGATACCGCTCGATGGTGCTGACGACAGTCCCGCGGTCCACCAGGATGCAGGGCACCGCATGGCGCTCGGCCTCGATGCCCACCGCCAGCCCCGCCGGCCCCGCGCCGACCACGAGCAGGCTCGTGATCTCGGAGCGGAACTCCTCACGCATGACGGGTTCAGTCGGGTCGGCCACGCCTACACCTCGATGATCTGGTCCCGGCGGGTCCCGACACTGACGTAGCGGATGGGCGCCCCGGCCAGATCCTCCAGCCGGTCCAGGTAGGCACGCGCCGCAGGCGGAAGGTCGGCCAGACGCCGCGCCGCCCCGGTGGGGCGGTTCCAGCCGGGCAGCACCTCATACACCGGTTCCACGCGGGACAGCCGATCCACGTCCGCCGGAATCTCCTCGCAGACCTCGCCGTCCAGGCGATAGCCGGTCCCGACCGGGAGCTCCTCCATCCCGTCCAGGACATCGAGTTTCGTAACCGCCAGCCCGGTCAGGCCGTTCACGCGGACCGCGTAACGCACCACGTTGGCATCGAACCATCCGCACCGCCGCGGGCGGCCGGTGGTCGCCCCGAACTCGGCCCCCGCCTCACGGAGCCTGTCACCCAGTTCCCCTTCAACTTCGGTCGGAAGGGGACCGTTGCCTACTCGCGTGGTATAGGCCTTGACCACGCCGAGCACGCCGTCGATCGCGGTCGGCCCGATGCCGGCGCCGGTGGCCGCACCGCCGGCGGTCGTGTTGGAGGAGGTGACGAAAGGGTAGGTGCCGTGGTCCACATCGAGGAGGGCGCCCTGCGCACCCTCCAGCAGCACGCGCCGGCCCTGCCGCAGCGCGAGGTCCACCAGGTGGCCGCTGTCCGCGGCAAGCGGGAGGATGCGCGGCGCCAGCCGCGTGAGCAGCGCCTCGTGCGCCGCCAGGTCGGCCCGCCCGGCGGAGCCCATCAACTCCAGCAGCAGGTTCGCCCGCTCGACCCGCTCGCGCACCAGTTCCAGTGCGGCGGGGAGGTTCCGGAGATCCGCCACGCGGATGCCGCGCCGACCATACTTGTCCTCATAGGTCGGCCCGATACCGCGTCCCGTCGTCCCGATCTTCTGGCTCTTCTCGCTGGCGCTGTCGAGCAGCTTGTGGAGCGGCAGGACCAGGTGCGCCCGGTCGCTCACGAAGAGCCGCCCGGCCGTGTCGATCCCGCGCGCGGTCAGCTCGTCCAGTTCCGTGAAGAAAGTATCCGGGTCGAGCACGACACCGTTCCCGACCACGCAGGTAGCCCCCTGGTGCAGGATCCCCGAGGGGATCTGGTGCAGGACAAACTGGCTGTCGCCCGTGACGACCGTGTGCCCCGCGTTCGCCCCGCCCTGGTAGCGCACCACGAGGTCGGCCCGTTCGGCCAGGACGTCGACCAGCTTTCCCTTCCCCTCATCCCCCCACTGCGCGCCCACCACGACGACACAGTAGGTCTTTGGATCGAACATCAGCAGGCTCCGGACGGAACGTCGGTGTGGTACCGCGGGGTACCGGCAACGAAAAAGCCCCGTGGCGGGGCTCCTGAATCCTCCAGCAATCCTAGCCGTCGGCCCCGGAAAGGTCAAACCCTGCCAGCACCCCTGCGAGACGCCTCGGTGTCTCCAGTGAGAGGGCATCGAGCGTATCCCGGGGGGTGTGGATTTTCCGGAGCGTGGACCAGTCGAGCCGGGCGATGGTGACCGCCCGTGCGCCGGTCCGGGCCATGGGGAGGCTGTCGACGAAGATGCCGGCGGGCAGGCGATGCAGGCGGACCGGCGTCCGCGCGTTCCCCAGGACCGGGCGGAGGCGCTCCGCCAGGGCGCGGCCCGGCCCGTCGTGCGCCACGATCCGGAGCGGTCCGGTCTCGTCGATCGTGTCGAAGTTGATCACCGTCGTGCCGCGTACCCGTTCGGGGGACACCCGGCCCATGATCCGGGCGCCGACCAGCCCGAATTCCTCGGCACCCGTCACCAGGAGGCCCGCTCCCGGGTCCCGGAGAGTGGTCGCCAGCTCCAGAAGCGCGCAGAGGCCCGTTCCGTTGTCCCGTGCCCCCGGGGACTCCCCGCGAAGGCGGCCCCGGCCGGCCAGGACACCGGCCGCCAGCGCTGCCCCGGCCCCGGCAGCCACGACCATTGGGGAGAGCGGCCCCACCAGGCGCCAGAGGCAGAGGGCCAGGAACAGGGGCACCACGGCGACGCAGGCCCAGACCGCCACCAGCCGTCCGGCCATCGAGTGGCCCTGGGCCTTGGTGTCCAGGTGGGCCACGAACCAGCCCCGCACCATACCGCCGGGACGGGTCGCCACCAGGTTGGCGTCCTCGCGGTCGTCCCCCCACCGCGACCAGCCCAGTCCCAGTCCCGCCGTGAGGACGGCGAGCGCGGCCAGCCCGATGAGCCAGGCCACCAGGGCAGCCCAGCGGGGCACGGCGGGCAGGAGCAGGAGCGGGATCGCGATCAGGGTGAGCCAGCCGAGTCCCGCACCGAAGAGCGGAAAGGCAAGCAGTGCGCCCCCGGAAAAGCTGAAGCGCTGTTCCTCCACCTGCCAGCCATGGGCGCGGAGAAAGGCGGCCACCCGCTCCCGGGCGGCGTCTGCGCCCTCGGTTCCGGCCTCCCTGGGGGACCGCAGGAGACTCTCCACCAGCCCGCGGGCTTCCGGCGGGCGGGCGGCCTTCATGACTTCGCCCTTCGACCCTTTGCCCGGGGGAGGTCGAGGGCTTCGGGATCGGCCGCCACCGCCCGGGCCGTCTCAGCGGAGATCGTGCCCTCTGCCGTGAGCGCGGAGAGGTGCTGCTCCAGCGTCTGCATCCCGGCTTCGCCCCCGGATTCCATCACCTCGCGCAGCTCGCCCAGCCGGTTCGGCTCCTCGATCCGCGCCCGGATTTCCGGGCTCGACATGAGAATCTCGACCGCAGGCACGCGGCCCCCGTCGTCACCCCGCGGTACCAGGCGCTGGCTGATGACCGCGCGAAGCACACTCGCGAGGCGGAGACGTCCGACGTGGCGCTCATCGCGACGGTAGAGTGCCAGGAGCCGTGCGACGGTCTGCGTCACGTCGTATGTGGTCATCGCCGCCAGGACCAGGTGGCCCATCTCCGCCGCCTTTATCGCCCGGTCCATTGTCTCGCTGTCGACCAGCTCGCCCAGGACGATCACGTCGGGGTCCTGGCGAAGCGCCGCCCCGAGACCGACCAGGTAGGACGCGGTATCCACGCCCACCTCGCGCTGGGTCACCGATGACTTCACATCACGATGCAGGAACTCGATGGGATCCTCGATCGTGACGATGTGGCGCTGGAAATTGCGATTCACATGGTTCAGCATCGCGGCCACGGTCGAGGTCTTGCCGCCACCCGAGGCGCCACTCACGATGACGAGCCCCCGTTCCGCCTCCGCGATGGACGCGAGGGCCGCGGGAAGGTGCAACCCTTCGAGCGTGGGCACGTCGAACGGGATCACCCGCATGACGATCATGAAACTGGAACGCTGCCGGCTCACGTTCACCCGGAACCGGCCCACTCCCGGCAGCCCCCAGCTGCAGTCGAAATCCTGGGTGCGGTCCAGGCGGGCGCGGTCGGTATCGGAGCCGACCAGTTTCATGGCAATAGCCCGGGTCTGGTCGGGAGTCAGCCGCTGCTTCGTGAGGGGCTCGAGGACGCCGTTGATGCGGGCCCGGAACACATCCCCTGCCTTGATGAGCAGGTCGGAGGCGCCGCGCGCCACCGCAGCCTTGATAATCCGTTCCACCGTCGCTGTTGCCATTCGGTTGTTCCGGTCAGGGGAAGCAGGCGATACGGATCAGGAGCCGGCCCGCACCGTCTGGGCAAGGAATCCCATGCGCTCTCGGACCGCGCGCATCGTTTCGCCGGCCACGTGGCGGGCGCGTTCCGCGCCGGCGGCCAGGATATCCCGAACGCGCCCGGGGTGGGCCTGCAGCTCCAGGGCCCGCTCACGGATCGGCGCCAGTGCCGCAATCATGTTGTCCGCCAGCACGCGCTTGCAGTCGAGGCATCCCCAGCCGGCCGTGCGGCACTGCGTCGCGACATGTTCCACGGTCTGCGGCGGAGAGAAGTACCGGTGCAGTGCGTAGATGTTACAGTCTTCGGGAGTCCCGGGGTCGGTGCGCCTCACCCGCTTCGGATCCGTCCTGGCGGGCCGCAGCTTTGCCCAGATCTCCTCAGGGGTGTCCAGCAGGCCGATCGTATTGCCCAGGCTCTTCGACATCTTCGCCTGGCCGTCCAGCCCCATGATGCGGCGGGCCGTCGTGAGCAGCGGCTGCGGCTCGGGGAAGAACGGCTCGCCCCCGGCAAACTCCTGGTTCCACTTCCGGGCTACCTCGCGGGCGAGCTCGAGGTGCTGAATCTGGTCCTCGCCCACCGGCACGCGATCGGCCCGGTAGAGCAGGATGTCCGCGGCCATCAGGACCGGGTAATTGAGCAGCCCCGCCGGAATGCTCTCGTAGCGCTGTGACTTATCTTTGAACTGCGTCATCCGTTCCAGCTCGCCCAGCGGCGTCACGGCGTTGAGGAGCCACTGGAGCTCCGAGTGCTCGGGGACGTGTGACTGAACAAAGAGCGTCAGGAGCTCGGGATCGAGCCCGCAGGCGAGCAGGCCGATCGCCATGTCGCGGGTGCGCCCGGCGAGCGTCGCGTGGTCGTACTCCTGCGTGACGGCGTGCAGGTCCACAATGCACACGAGGCAGTCGTGCGTGTGCTGGAGCTGGACCCAGTTCTGGACGGCCCCGAGCCAGTTGCCGATGTGGAGTTCGCCTGACGGCTGAATTCCTGAAAAGACACGTGACATGCGCCCAAGCTACCCACCCCGGAAGGGAGCCGCAAGATGGCGTCCAGCTTAGACTTACTGCGCGTCGCCACGGTCGCGGCTACCGAGGCGGCCGCCTGGCTCCGGCAGGTTACGCGGCCGGATCCGGGCCAGTGGGACCGTAAGGGTCCGAACGATTTCGTGACCCGGGTGGACCGGGAGTGCGAGGAGCTCATCACCGAGCGCCTCCTCCTGGAGGTTCCCCGCTCCCGAGTCATCGGGGAGGAACTGTCCAGTGATATCGACGCCAGGGGCCTGGTGTGGGTGGTGGATCCGCTGGACGGCACCACCAACTACCTCCACGGATTTCCGGCGTACGCTGTTTCCATCGCGGCGGCACTGGACGGCCGGCTCGAGGCAGGGGTCATCGTGGATGTGGAGGCGGGGACGCTCTACCGGGCCAGCCGGGGCGGCGGGGCCTGGGCCGACGACCAGCGCATCCACGTCTCGGCCATCCGGTCGCCCGCGGACGCCCTCGTCGGCACCGGCTTTCCTTTCACCAATCTTGACAGCCTCGACGCGTATCTGGACCAGCTCGGGCGGGTCATCAGGGGAACGACCGGGGTCCGTCGCGCGGGCGCCGCCGCGCTGGATCTCGCGTCGGTCGCCTCGGGAGCGTTCGAGGGGTTCTGGGAACAGCGGCTGTCCGCATGGGATATCGCGGCAGGTATCGTGCTGGTGAGCGAGGCGGGGGGACGGGTGACGGACTGGAAGGGCCGGGACCTGGGCGTGGAGCATGGCCCGGTGGTGGCGGGCAATCCCGCCATCCATGAATGGTTGCTGGGCGTGCTGTCAGAGAGATAAGGCCGGCCAGCGCCACGGTCTGCGGTGCCCCTGGCCCGTCCGGAGGGGCGAGGAGCGCGTCAGTTTCCGCCGGGCAGGGTCAGGATACGGGGCCCATCCGCCAGGATGGCCACGGTGTGCTCAAAATGGGCTGAAAGCGAGCCGTCCGCCGTCACCACGGTCCACTTGTCGGACAGGGTGCGGGTAGCCGGGCTGCCCAGGGTGATCATCGGCTCGATGGCGAGGGTCATCCCTTCCAGCAGGCGCGGGCCCCGGCGCGGGCTTCCGAAGTTGGGGACCTGGGGCTCCTCGTGAAACGCGGTCCCGATCCCGTGGCCCACCAGTTCCCGGACGACGCCGAAGCCGGCCGCTTCGGCCACCTGCTGGACCGCATGGCCGATGTCGCCGACGTGGTTCCCCACCTTCGCCTGGGCAATGCCCGCCTCGAGCGACGCGCGGGTCACCCGGAGCAGGCGCTCGTGCTCTGGCGCGATTTCGCCCACGGGAATGGTCGTGGCGGAATCAGCGTGGAGGCCGTCGATGCAGACACCCACGTCCACGCTTACCGTGCTCCCTTCCCGGAGCACGCGCTTCGGGCTCGGGATCCCATGGACGATCTCCTCGTTGATCGAGGTGCAGAGGGTTTTGGGAAAGCCGTAGAGCCCCTTGAAGGAGGGGCGCGCGCCGTCATGGCTCCGGATGAAGGCCTCGGCGATGTTATCCAGGTCTTCGGTGGACATGCCGGGCTCGACCGACCGGTGCATCAGTGCGAGCGTATCGCCCACGATCTGCCCGGCCCGGGCCATCGCCTCAAGCTCGCGCGCGGACTTGATCGTGATCACGCGGGCTCCATCACCCGGCGGACCCGTTCCGCCACTTCGTCCACCGTACCGAGCGCGTCGACCACGTCCACCCCGCCGCGCTCCCGGTACCAGGCGAGCACCGGCGCCGTCTGCTCGCGGTAGGCCCGGAGCCGGACGGCGACGGCGTCGGGATCGTCATCGGCCCGCTGCTCCACGCCCCGCCGTTTCGCGATCCGGCCCAGGATCTCCTCGTCCGCCACGTCGAAGAACAGCACGTGGTCCATCGTCCGTCCCCGCTCGGCCAGCAGCGCCGCCACGCCTTCCGCCTGCGGGATGGTCCGGACGACACCGTCGAAAATGACGCCATCCCGCGCGCCGGGCTTCGCCAGTTCGTCCCGGACCACGCCCATGATGACGTCGTCACTCACCAGGTGGCCGGCTTCCATGATGGCCTTCGCCTTGAGGCCCACCGGGGTGCCGCGGCGGACCGCGTCACGCAGCAGGTCTCCGGTGGCGAACCTGGGGAGGCCGAGCCGTTCGCCCAGGATGGCGCCCTGGGTGCCTTTCCCCGCCCCCGGCGGGCCCAACAGCAGAATATCCACGAAACACTCCAGCAGCGTGAACGGTAAACGGTAAACGGTGAACGGGTGTTG
>CAWGSK010000023.1:0-41412 GCA_963825055.1 uncultured Gemmatimonadales bacterium | reverse complement strand
GAGGTACACGGTGGCCATGCCCCCCGCCCCGAGCTCCCTCTCGATCATGTAGCGGTCCGAGAGGGCCGCGCCGAGGCGGGCTACGGGTTCCATCACATCTTCCCCCTGGAGAGGTCGGCTGCGTCGTCGGGAGAACCCGCCGGGACCGTTGCGAGCGCCAAAGGCAGGAACCGCGTCCGGATGATGTAATACAGGGTGGCCACCCCGATGAACACCGCCATGGCGATGGACTCGCGCCGGGTGGAGTGCGCCAGGACCCACACCACTGCGCCCGACGCCAGCAGCGCGACGGTCGGGCCGCCGGGTGCGCGGAACGTCCCGGGGGCGTGGGGCCGGGTATAGCGGATCCGGAGCGCGGCAAGGCAGACGGCCAGATAGACCAGCAACAGCGCGAGGCTCCCCAGCACGGCCAGCGTCCGGAAGCTGCCACTCACTGCCACCACGAAGGTCAGCCCGGCGAAGGCGGCGATCGAGACCCAGGGCGTATGGAAACGCGGATGGATCTTCCGGAGCACCGCGGGCAGGGTGCCGGCCTCCGCGGCAGCGAGGAACGCCCGTGGCGTGCCGATCATGTCTGCCGCCAGGGCGCCGAACACCGCGATAGCCGTACAGGCCGCAATGACCGCTCGCCCCGCTCCGCCGGCGAGGGACTGGGCAACGGCGAGCAACGGTGCGTTTCCGCCGGTCGCGAGGTCGTTCCCGAGTACGCCCTGGGCGGTCAGCTGCAGAGCCACGTAGAGCAACACGATCGCGCCCACGGCTCCCAGCATTCCGCGCGGTACCGTCCGGCCCGGATCGCGGATCTCTCCACTCGGCGTCAGGGCGCTTTCCGCTCCGGCAAACGCGAAGAAGAGCACCAGGGCTGCGGTGCCGAGTTCCTTGCCCGACGGCCAGCCAGACCAGGTGAGATTCGACCATCGAATCGCGAACATGCCGACCGCCACGAGCAGCAGCAGCGGCACCAGCTTGGCCACGGTCGTGACGACGGACACCCGGGTGCCCTGGCGCACGCCGCGGATGTTGACGGCTGCCAGCCCGCCAAAGAGGACCAGGAGGCCCAGGGCCCTCGGAAGGGGTCGCGCCAGGACCGGTATGCCGACGGCGACCGCGTCGAGGAGCACATGGGCGATGGCGGCATCCGCAGCCATCGAGAAACCGATGGCGAAGACGGCCCAGGCGAGGAAGCCGGCCATCGGGCCGAATGCCTCTTCAACATAGGCCACGACACCGCCGCTCCGTGTCACCTGGCTGCCGACCTCGGCGAAGCAGGTCAGCACGAGCAGAATCAGCGCGCCGCAGATCAGGTACGCCAGGAGGGCCGCCGGGCCGAGAATGGCTGCCACGACGGCCGGCAGGGCGAATATCCCGGCGCCGACCGTCAGGTTCACGGCGTTGGCGCCGAGCGCCCAGGGCCCGATGGCGCGGTCGAGACCGGAGGTCTGGTTCACTGCTCCATCCGTTTGGCCACGTCGGAGAACCAGTGCTCCACGAGCACGACGCGGTCGGACTCGGCGCCGCGCTCCGTGCGCGCCCGCCGCAGGAAGTAGAATCCGGTTCCGTCGGGCGTGACCGCGTAGGACTGGTGAAAGTCGTCCAGCAGGAAATCGGTCACGGAAAAGAGTGATTCAAGGCCGGTGACCTGGAATACCGGCCTGGTCTGGACATGCGCGGATACCAGCCTGCCCGTGACGTCCACGTAGAACAGTTCCTTCCCGCTGGATGACCATCGCGGTTGCGACCCCCCGCCATTGGAGACCTGCCACCGTCCGCCGGCGGTCTGCGGGAAGGAACGGACATATACCTCATTTTCCCCGGATTCGTTCGAGACGTACGCCAGCCAGGCTCCGTCCGGGGACACGGCGGGATGGAGTTCGGTGAACGGACTGGCGACGAGTGGCACCGCCGCGGTATCTCCGGACAGCGGGATGCCGACCAGGTCGCCCGCGCCGGCGGTCCCGTTGTCGGTCCGCACCACCAGCCACCGGCCGTCGGGCGACCACTCCACTTCCTGAATCTGCCGGTCCAGGTGTCCAAGGAGGCGGTCGCCGCCGCTTCCATCTGCCGCGCGGACGAACACGTTGCCGCCCGCCGTGCTGTCCCGGATGAATGCGACCTGCCTGCCGTCGGGGGACCAGACCGGACGGCGGTCCTGCCCCCCGAAGCTCAGCCGGCCGAAGGTGCCCCGGTCGAGTTGCTTGAGCCAGATGCTGAGGCCCCCGGCCGTCAGGCCGGTCCCGACCGCCAGACGCCGGCCGTCCGGCGAGAGCGCGAACGAGTTGAACCCGCCCGTCCAGCTGCTGTCGACGATGGTCGGCACGCCCATCCGGCTGACCCGCACCACCTCGAGGTCCGTCGTGACCCCCCTGCCCCGGAGGTAGACAAGGTTCCCGCTGGATGACCAGGCCAGGAAGGCATTCCCCGCAGTCACCCTCACATCTTCGAGCAGCGGTATCGCGGGACCGGTGATCTCCAGCTTGTCGAGGTCGAACTTCGCGCCGAAGATTGTCCCGGCGCGGGTCGCGTACATCAGATATCCGTCGGGCAGGTACCATCCGCTCACAATATTGGCCAGCAGCAGTTTCTGGGTCCCGGTGCGCAGATCGAGGACATGAAGCCCGATGGTCACGCACCCCGAAATGCAGGGTGTGAACAGGACGCCGCGCGCCCCCGGCAGGGGTTCCAGGTTGAGCAGGCCGAACCCGCGCAGGGCGGAGTCCGCCAGGACCACCGTGCTCTGGCCGCCGTTCGCACTGACACGCAGCAACTGATCCTGGCGCGCGGCGGGATAGATCAGGGTGCCGTCGTCCAGCCATGCGAACTTGTATCCGCCCGCGGGGACCGTCGTAGCCGTATCAGCCAGGGTCATCGCGCCACCACCCTCAGAACGGACCTTCTTGAGCCGACCGTCCGCCAGGAACGCCACCCAGCTGCCGTCAGGAGAAAACGCCGGGGCATTGGCGCGCTCCGTCCCCGGAATCGGCACGGGATCGAGCCGGTCCCATCGCTTGAGCCACAGCAGCCCGTTCTGCCGTTCGTCCTTGAACACGAGGCTCCGGCCATCCGGCGCCAGGGCGAGCGACGGACCCGTGACCGTCGGGGACAGCGTGTCCCCGACCGAGATGTACTGCCAGCTGACCGGGGGCTCGGGCCGGGACCGAAGCCAGACCCACGCCGCGAGGCCCGCCAGGATGGCGGCCAGCCCCCAGGGAGCCATCCGCAGGACGGTCTGCCGTCGACCCCGCCGCGATGCCGCCATGGTGGCAGTCGCTTCGAGGGTTTCCGTGGCGTAGCCCGGCCGGTTCAGCGCCTCGGCAAATTGCGCCGCCGTCGCGAAGCGGTCCGCGGGAAGCTTCTGCAGCGCACGCACGACAGCCGCCGCCACGTTGGGGGGCACGGTCTTCCGCTGGACGGTCAGGGAACGGGGTTCCTCCGTCACGACCCGCGCAATGATCGCCTGCGCCGTTGGCCCGGTGAACGGCGGCTCACCTGCCAGCATTTCATACAGGACGCAACCCAGCGCGTACACGTCGCTCCGGGCCGTGATCTCGCGCTCACCCATCGCCTGTTCCGGGGCCATGTAGTGCGGGGTCCCGAGCGACATGCCGGTCTCGGTCATCCGGGTGCCGCCGTCGGACCGGCTCACAGCCAGCGCGATGCCGAAGTCGGCGACGACCGCGCTGCCGTCATGCAGCATGATGTTTTCGGGCTTGATGTCCCGGTGCACGACGCCGTGGCGATGCGCGTAGTCGAGTGCCTGCGCCACCTGGGTGGCGATGCGGACCGCGTCCTCCACGGGAAGCTGTCGCTCGCGCGCGAGCAGGTCGCGGATACTCTCGCCCTCCACATAGGGCATCACGTAGAAGACCTGGCCGTCCGCCTCCCCCGAGTCGAAGAGGGGGAGGATGTGCGGGTGCTGCAGGTTGGCCGTGGTCTTGATCTCGGACAGGAATCGCTCGGCGCCGATCACGGCGGCGAGCTCGGGTCGCAACACCTTGATGGCCACCTGCCGGTCGTGGCGGAGGTCGTGCGCCAGGTAAACCGTGGCCATCCCGCCCGCGCCCAGTTCGCGTTCGATGGTGTACCGGTCGGCCAGGGCTTCGGAGAGGCGGCTCACGGCTTCGCTCCCTTCCGGCTGAGTTCCGTAAACCAGTTGTCCACGAATATCAGATCCCCTGTCGGCCCGGTATCGGTCTCGGGAATCACGCGGAGCATGATGAACGAGCGGTCGTCACGGGCCACGTCATACCCCCGGTAGCTGGGGGCGCGCAGGTAGGTCGTGTCTACGAACAGCTCCTGCGCCGGTCCGATCGTGAGCCCGGACGAGGCCGACACGTTCGCGCCGAGGACGGCCGCAAGTTCCGGCCTCAGGACCTTGAGCGCGACCTTGCGGTCGTGCTTCAGGTCCTGGGCGAGATAGACGGCGGCCATTCCGCCCTGCCCGAGCTCGCGCTCGATCCGGTAACGGTCAGTGAGGGCCGCGCGCAGGCGCTCGGGGGCATTACTCACTGCTTCACCCTGGCCGCGAGGTCGGCAAAGAAATTTTCCACCAGGACGACATCCTCACGACCCGAACGTTCCGGCCGCCGGATCATCACGAAGCGCCGGTCATCGGGCCCGACGTCATACTGGGGCCGGTTGACGGCGTTCGCGTAGCTCCGGACAGAGAAGAGCGCGCGGGCGCTTCCGGGGGCAAACCCGGCCCCGGGAGTGACCGGAAGGCTCATCAGTTTTCCCCGGCTCTTGAAGAACAGCTCACGCCCGCTGTGCGACCACCGGGGTTCGGTCCCGCCCCCCTGCGAGACGGGGTACTTGACCTGCATCCCGGGAAACGACGCCACGTACACCTCGGACCGCCCCGAGCGGTCGGACGTGAACGCCAGCCAGCGGCTGTCAGGCGAAAGCGCCAGCTGTGTATTGAAGCTGCTGTCCGAGTAGATCATGGACAGCGTGGTATCACCCCGCAGCTGCCGGGCGTAGAACACGCCCACCGACGACTTGTCATCCGTCCGCACCACCATCCAGGCACCATCACGGCTGAATTCGATCTCCCAGATCCCCACCGGCAGGTCGAGCAGCAGGCGCGGCGGCGTGCTGGCATCGAGCGGACTTTCGTACACGTCATTGGCGCCCGCCGCACTGGAGGCGGTGTTGGTGGTGGTGAAGGCGAAGCCGTTTCCATCCGCCGTCCACGATGGCCGCCAGCTGCCGAGGTCCCCCCGCGAGATCCGGAGCCGGGACCCGTCCGCCCGGCGGACCCAGAGCTGCGTCACCCCCTCACGTACGCTGACGGCGATGCTCCGACCGTCGGGCGACAGCGCGGGATACTCGAACTGTCCCGTCCAGTCGGGGGCGTAGGGCTCCTCCGTGCCATCCCGCGAGACCCAGACGAGCGTGGACTGGTTCAGGTCCTGGGTCCCGAGCGTCAGCAAAGCCAGACCGGAGGCTGACATGGCGAAGCCCGCCGGTGCCACCCCGTCCGCCACGGACACAGGACCGGAGGTAACCGCCAGGTGGTCCAGGTCGAATCCGACGGCGTAGAGCCCCCCTTCCCGGCTGGTGTAGAGCAGGTGGCCGGTCGGCGAGTACCACCCTCCCGTGGCGTCCGGGAGGAGGAGGAGCGTCGTATCGTGTACGATGTCGAAGGCGTAGATCGAGGATCCGCTCGCGCAGTTGCCCGGACAGCCGGTGAAGAGTACCCCGCGACTCCGGGGCAGGGGCGACAGGGTGGACACGTCATCGCGGTGGGCGAGATCGGCCGGGCGCAGGACCGCGACGTCCCCGCCCGAACTGGGAATCCGCGACATCGCCCCGGCCGCGTCGACGAAGACGATGGTGCCGTCATCAAGCCAGGTGCCGACGGTGTAGGTCTCATTCCCGGCCGCGGAGAGCTTGATGGACCCGCCCCCGGAAACCCGGACCTTCCGGACACTCCCGCCGTGGGCGAAGTATCCGATCCATTCACCATCGGGCGAGAAAAAGGGCCCCGCCGCGCCCTCCGTCCCGGGAATCGGCGTGGCGGTGGTTTCATTGCGCGCCTTGAGGAAGAGTTGCGTGTCGTCGCCGGAGGAGTCGGCGAAGACGATATACGCCCCGTTGGGGGAGATGGCCGCCCGGGCTTCGATACGGGGCGAGCTGGGGATGAGAAAATCCGGGAACGGGAAGTTCCAGAGCATCACACGCTGGCGACCGGGCACCGGGGCGGCCGCAGGGCGGAACCACCCCCAGAGCGCGGCCAGCGTCAGCAGGACAACCGCGGCCGGCCAGAGGAAACGCCACCGGCTCCCCGCTCCCTGCGGCGAGCCGGCGGCCTCCGCCACACGTCGGCTGGTTGCGCCCGGATTGGCCAGTGCTGAGGCAAACTCCGCCGCGCTGGCAAACCGGTCGGCCGGCAGCTTCTCCAGCGCCTGGAAGACCGCCGCCTCCACGTGCGGCGGGATCGTGTGCCGCTGCGTCGTCATCGACCGCGGGCTCTCCGTCACCACCCGCGCCACGATCGCCTGCGCCGTGCTCCCGGTGAACGGTGGGTCCCCGGTCAGCATCTCGTACGTCACCGCTCCCAGCGCGTACACGTCGCTCCGCGCCGTGATCTCCCGCTCCCCCATCGCCTGCTCGGGACTCATGTAGTGCGGCGTCCCGAGACTCATCCCTGTCTCCGTCATCCGCGTCCCGCCCGCCGAGCTCATCGCCAGCGCGATCCCGAAGTCCGCCACCAGCGCGCTGCCGTCGTGCAGCAGGATGTTCTCCGGCTTGATGTCCCGGTGGATCACTCCGTGCCGGTGGGCGTAGTCCAGCGCCGCCGCCACTTCCGTGGCCAGCCGGATGGACTCGTCCACCGGCAGCTGCTTCTCCCGGGTCAGCCGGTCGCGCAGGGACTCCCCCTCCACATACGGCATGACATAGAAGAGGAAGCCATCGGCTTCGCCCGAGTCGTGCAGCGGCAGGATATGCGGGTGCTGCAGGTTGGCCGTCGTCTTGATCTCACTCAGGAACCGCTCGGCCCCGATCACCGCCGCCAGCTCGGGCCGCAGCACCTTCACCGCCACACGGCGGTCATGCTTCAGGTCCTGCGCGAGGTACACCGTCGCCATGCCCCCCGCCCCAAGCTCCCGCTCGATCGCGTAGCGGTCGGCGAGACTGGCGCTGAGCCGTTCGAAGGTCATGGCGCGGCCGTCCCCGGCTCCACGATCGCCTGATACACCAGGGCCGGGAACTTTCCGGCCAGGTCGAAGTCGCCCCTCGGCAGCAACTGCACCATGAACAGGGCGACCAGCTCATTGCGGGGGTCGACCCAGTAGCTGGTGCCGTACGCCCCCCCCCAGCCATACCGGCCGGCCGGGCCGTATGCGCCCGCCAGACCAGGATCCTCCACGATCTCGAACCCGAGCCCGAATCCGCCCGCCGACCCACCGTAGACAGAATCGGCGACCTGGTTCGTCGTCATCAGCCGCACCGTGGCCGGACTGAGCACACGGATGCCGTCCAGCGTGCCGCCATTCAGGAGCATCTGGAGAAAACGGGCATAGTCGGTCGCGGTCGAGACCAGTCCCGCCCCCCCGGCAAAGCTCTTTCGCGGTCCGGCCAGGTAGTCGCCCTGGCCACGGGGGCCCGGCGGGGCGCGCCGGAGTCCGCTGTCGCCGGCGGCGTAGACTGTGGCCAGACGGCTCGCCTCGCTCGCGGGAGGATAGAACCAGGTATCCCGCATCCCGAGTTGCTGGAAGATCCGCGTCCGGAAGAACTGGTCGAGCGGGGTGCCGGAGACCCGTTCGATCACGCAGCCGAGCACATCCAGGGAGTAGCCGTAGACCCACCGGCTCCCGGGCTGGGCAACGAACGGCAGGGTTCCCAACCGCTCCATCGTGGTACAGATGGGTTCGTCCTTGTCGGCGGTATACCAGCCCCACCCCGCCGCCGGGCCCAGCCCGCTGTCCCGATACTGCCCGGCCACGAGCCGGTCCGTTCCGTAGGAGATGCCCGCGGTGTGGGTCAGCAGGTCGCGAATCGTGATCGGGCGCGTGGCGGGAACGACCACCGATCCCGAGTCGTTCTCCACCATGACCGAGGTGCTGGCGAAGGTCGGGATGTATCGGCTCACCGGATCGTTGAGCGTCAGCTTCCCCTCCTCCACGAGCATCATCGCGGCTACGCTGGTGACGGCCTTGGTCTGCGACGCGATGCGGAACAGGGCATCCATAGTCATGCGGCGGCCGGCCTCACGGTCCGCGAAGCCGAACGCCCGCCGGTACGCGATCCTGCCATGCCGGGTGACCAGCACGACAACCCCGGCCGCCCGGCCGGAATCGACGTACCGCTGCACGACGCTGTCGACACGCGCCAGCCTCGCAGCCGAGAATCCCAGAGAGGCCGGATCGGCCGGAGGCATGCCTTGCGCCGGGAGCGGGTACGCCCGGAGTACGAGGGCCAGGAGGGCCAGGATGGGGCGTTGGCGCCGCATCCGCGAGGGCATGCCGGCCATCACGGCTCCAGCCGTTCCTTCAGGTCCTGCAGCCAGTGGTCCACCCATACGATGTGGACATCGCTCTGCCCGCCGTTGTCCCGGCGCAGGCTCATGAACACGAAGGACCGTCCGTCCGGCCCGACATCGTACGACTGGTGAAAACTGTCCCAAAAGTATGGAGAGGTGTCGAACAGGCCCTGGAGTTCGTCGATGAAGAATGCGTCACCACCCGCCAGCCGCGCCGCTATGAGCCATCCGTCGGGCCTCCGGTAGAACAGTTCTTTCCCGTCGGGGGACCATCGCGGCTGGCTCCCCCCACCGTTGGAGACCTGCCAGCGGCCGGCCGTGGTGTTCGGAAACGGCCGGACATAGACCTCCCGGCCGCCTGACTCATCCGAGGTGTAGGCCAGCCACCGGCCGTCCGGCGACGGGGTGGGCTCGATTTCGGTGAACCGGCTCGTCACCAGGGGAACAGGCGTCGAGTCGCCGGTGGCCGGAATGCCGAAGACGTCGCCGGCGCCCGCAGTAAGGTTGTCGGTACGGACCACGAGCCAGCGCCCGTCCCGCGTCCAGGCCACTTCCTGCACCTGCTGCTCGAGCCGGCCCACGAACCGGTCTCCCCCGCTGCCGTCCACCGGCCGGGTATAGACGCCCGTGTTCCCCGCACTGTCACGCAGGAACGCCACGCGACGGCCGTCGGGGGACCAGGCGGGGCGACGGTCGGCGTTGCCAAAGGTGAGACGGGCGAATGGCCCGCGGTCCAGTTGCTTGATCCAGATGTTCAGATTTCCCGCGGCTCCGGTACCCACGGCGAGCCGGCGTCCATCCGGTGACAGTGCGAGGGAATTGAAGCTGCCATACCACCCGGTGTCGATGGGCATGACCGTTCCGTCACGCGCCACCCGGACGACCGTATTGCCACCTGCGGTGGCCGAACTGCGCACATAGGCCAGTGGGCCGGCGGGCGACCAGGCCAGCTGGGCGTAGCCGAAGAGGGTGCGGGCCTCGACTCCTTCGAGCACCGGCACGGCCTCCCCGGTAATGGCCAGCGCATCCAGGTCGAACGGCGCCACCATGGCCACGCCGTCGCTTCGGACGTACAGCAGTCGCCCGCCGGGCAGGTACCAGGCCTGCGCCGCGTCGCCCACGAGCAGCTTCTGCTTTCCGGTCCGGAGGTCCAGCACGTGCACACTCATGGTCACGCACCCGGACGCGCAGTACTGGAAGAGAATCCCCCGTGAGTCGGGAAGGGCGATGGGCATCCCCACCCCGCCGCCGACCAGCGTCGTGTCGCTCGACGTGCGGAACACCACGCGACCGGCACCCCCGGACGCGGGAGCCTCGCGCCACTCATTGAGGTTGGGGATGGTATAGATGACCGAGCCGTCGTCGAGCCAGGCCCCGCCACCGTAGCCTCCCGCCGCCGTATCGGCGATCGTCACCGGACTCCCCCCGGATACCGCAACCTTCCGGAGGGCACCGTCGGCCACGAAGAGGACCCACTGCCCGTCGGGGGAGAACACGGGGTTCCGCGCCCGTTCGGTGCCGGCCAGGGGCCTCGCATCCAGCTGGTCCCTCGCCTTGAGCCAGATGCGGCCGTTCTGCCGGCTGTCCACGAAGGCAAAGAGATTGCCGTCGGGCGACAGGGCCATCGCGGGGGAGCCCATCATGAGTCGGAGGCTGTCGCCGAGCAGGATATACTGCCGCGTCGGACCGGTGTCGGTGGCGTGCCGAAGCGTCTGCCAGCTCCAGGCGGCCACCGTGGCCAGCAGGAGCAGCGTGATCCCGGCCACTCCCTGCCACACCCTGGCGCCCCGCGCCGCCGGAGTTGTGGCCGCGCCCGGCATGCCGGCGGCCGTCGACGGCATGAGGCCGGGTTTCGCCAGCGCTTCCGCGAACTGGGCCGGACTGGCAAAGCGGTCGGCCGGCAGTTTCTCCAGCGCCCGGATCACCGCCGCCTCCACATGGGGCGGAATCGTGTGACGCTGGGCCATCATGCCACGCGGGGTCTCGGTCACCACCCGCGCCACGATGGCCTGCGCCGTGCTCCCCGTGAACGGCGGGTCGCCGGTCAGCATCTCGTAGGTCACCGCCCCCAGCGCATACACGTCGCTCCGGCCGGTGATCTCCCGCTCCCCCATCGCCTGCTCGGGACTCATGTAGTGCGGGGTGCCAAGGCTCATGCCGGTTTCGGTCATCCGCGTCTTGCCCGCGGTCGTCACAGCCAGCGCGATACCGAAATCCGCCACCAGCGCGCTGCCGTCATGCAGCAGGATGTTCTCCGGCTTGATGTCCCGGTGGATCACCCCGTGCCGGTGCGCGTAGTCGAGGGCGCCGGCTACCTCCGTCGCCAGCCGGACGGCGTCCTCCACGGGCAGCTGGTGCTCCCGGTCGAGCCGGTCCCGGAGCGACTCGCCCTCCACGTAGGGCATGACATAGAAGAGGAAGCCGTCCGTTTCGCCGGAATCGTGCAGCGGGAGGATGTGCGGATGCTGCAGGTTGGCCGTCGTCTTGATCTCGGTGAGGAAGCGCTCGGCGCCGATGACCGCCGCCAGCTCCGGCCGCAGCACCTTCACCGCTACCCGCCGGTCGTGCCGCAGGTCCTGGGCGAGGTAGACCGTGGCCATCCCCCCCTGCCCCAGCTCCCGCTCGAACGCGTAGCGTCCGGCCAGGGCTGCGCCGAGGCGGTCGGGGGCGCCACCGGGCGGGAACAGGTCGCTCACGGCGAGCGACCCGCGAGGAGCTCGGCCGTGAAATTCTCCACCACCACGAGGACGCCCGCGCCCTCCCCACCGACACCCTGGCGAATCATGACCATCCGCCGGCCATCCGGCGTAATATCCCAGGACCCGAGGTCCCGGACGAACCCGCCGGCATTGAAGAGCGTCTGCCGCCGGCCGGTGATGAACGTCCGGCCGGGAAGCACCTCGACCGACCGCACCATGTTGTCGAATCCGCCATAAATCAGCTCGCGGCCGTCGGGTGACCAGAGGGGGAAGAATCCACCCCCTGTGGACACCTGCCACTTGGCGGAGGCGACATCGGGGAAGGGTCGGACGAAAATCTCCAGCCGCCCGGACTCGTTGGAGCCGTAGGCCAGCCACCGCCCGTCGGGCGAGAGCGCGGGCATGATCTCGTTGAAGTCGGTGGCCAGCAGAGGCAGGGTCGTCGTGTCCGGGGCGGGCCCGCGGGCAAAGATGTCGTTCGGGCTGGTCCGATAGAGCAGCCAGCGCCCGTCATGGCTCCAGGAGGCCCGAAGCACCGGGCGGTCCGGTGTCCGCACGATCAGTTCGTCCGTCGAACTGCCGTCGGCGCGCTTGCGATAGATCCGCGGCACCTGCTCCTGGTTCGAGACGTACCCCACGTACTGTCCGTCGGGCGACCAGAAAGGCCGCTGGTTCAGGGTGCCCTCGAAGGTGAGCTTGCTGATCGGGCCATCCGGCAGCTGCTTCACCCAGATCTGCTGCTCGGTCCCATCCACCCGGCTCAGCGCCAGTTGCCGGCCATCTGGCGAAATCGCCAGGGTCCGGAAGTCCCCCGTGAGCCCGGAATCGATCCGTGCAACGGTGCCGTCGAGGCTCACGAACACCACCTCGGCCGGCGCGATCTGCGGGGCTCCCGCCCCGTACACCAGCGTTCCGCTCTCCGAGAGCGCCAGGTCCACCGCGCCGAACGGCCGGGCGCCCACACCGCTGGCGAGGGCAAACGGTTCCCCGCTGACCTCGAGATGCTTGAGGTCGAACGGCACGGCCATCAGGTCGCCCGCCGCCGTCACATACACCAGGTGCCCCGTTGGCGAATATCGAGCCGTGAGAGCCTGGACCAGGACGTGATACGTGCCACTCCGGGAATCGAATACTGCGACGTCGCTGGCCTGGCGCGTATCACGTTTCTGAATCGTGAAGAGCACACCGCGCCCGTCCGGGAGCGCCTGGGGCCAGTAGTGGTCGATCTCCCCGCCCGCCGTATCCACCGTCGTCACCATCTCCGGGCGGCCACCGGCGGCGCGGACCCGCATGACCCCTGTCGTGCCTCCACCCGTCAGCCCGTCATAGTAGATGTATCCGTCGGCGCTCCAGGTGGCGCCGTCGGCGCCAAGGCCGGAATCCACCGCTACGATCGGGGGGGCCCCGGTGAACCCCACGGTCTTGAGCTCCGTGTTTCCATCAAGAACGAAACCGACGCGGGATCCGTCCGGGGAAAAGAACGGGATGGTGGCGCGATCCGTCCCGGAGATCGGAGTCGCGTGCAGCTGCCGGCGCGAGCGCATCCAGAGCTGGGGGCCATCCTGCCCGGGACCGACGTACACGAGGCGCGAACCATCGGGGGAAATCGCAAAGTGGTTGCCGCGCGCATTCTCCGCGATTTCCTCGCCGGCAGGCAGCGACATCTCGTAGCGCAGGACCGGGAGTTCGGGCGCGGGACGGAGCCAGCCCCAGAGCGCCACGCCGATGGCCCCGGCGGCCAGGGCCCAGCCGCCCACCACGAGCGGTGACCAGCGGCTTCCCGACACCGCCGCCGGCCTCGCCCGCGTGGTCGCCGGCGCTAACGCCGGGTTGGCCAGTGCTGAGGCAAACTCCGCCGCGCTGGCAAACCGGTCGGCCGGCAGCTTCTCCAGCGCCTGGAAGACCGCCGCCTCCACGTGCGGCGGGATCGTGTGCCGCTGCGTCGTCATCGACCGCGGGCTCTCCGTCACCACCCGCGCCACGATCGCCTGCGCCGTGCTCCCGGTGAACGGTGGGTCCCCGGTCAGCATCTCGTACGTCACCGCCCCCAGCGCGTACACGTCGCTCCGCGCCGTGATCTCCCGCTCCCCCATCGCCTGCTCGGGACTCATGTAGTGCGGCGTCCCGAGACTCATCCCTGTCTCCGTCATCCGCGTCCCGCCCGCCGAGCTCATCGCCAGCGCGATCCCGAAGTCCGCCACCAGCGCGCTGCCATCGTGCAGCAGGATGTTCTCCGGCTTGATGTCCCGGTGGATCACCCCGTGCCGGTGCGCATAGTCCAGCGCCGCCGCCACCTCCGTCGCCAGCCGGATGGACTCGTCCACCGGCAGCTGCTTCTCCCGGCTCAGCCGGTCCCGGAGTGATTCGCCCTCCACGTACGGCATCACGTAGAACAGGAACCCGTCCGCCTCCCCCGAGTCGTGCAGCGGCAGGATGTGCGGGTGCTGCAGGTTCGCCGTCGTCTTGATCTCACTCAGGAATCGCTCCGCCCCGATCACCGCCGCCAGTTCCGGCCGCAGCACCTTCACCGCCACGCGGCGGTCATGCTTCAGGTCCTGGGCGAGGTACACCGTGGCCATGCCCCCCGCCCCGAGCTCCCGCTCGATCGCGTACCGGTCCGACAGCGCCGCGCCCAGGCTTCGGCCGTCCGTGGTCATCGGGGCAGTTCGAACACGAACAGTATGGGCGCGCCACCCCCGCCCATGGTGAGCGATCCCCCGCCCGAGGTGGTCGCGACGTACTGGCGGGCCCCCACCGCGTAGGTGACTACACCGCCGAAGATCCCGGCGCCAGTATGGAACCGGTACAGTTCCCGGCCGGTGGCGGACTCGAACGCGAGGAAGTCGCCGGTCTGCTCGCCGGTGAAGGCGACCCCGCCGGCGGTAGTGGTGACTGCCGCCGTCATGGGGAGTTCCGAGCGGTAGCGCCAGCGGATGCTCCCGTCCCTGGCATCCACAGCGGTCAGCCACCCCTGCTTCTGCTCTGCCCCTTCGAACGTGCCGCCCAGGTACATCTCGCCGGGCACATGGCGGACCGTATCCATCAGGGCCATGCGGAAGCACCAGTCCACGGCGGGCACAATGAGAAGTCCGGCCCCGGGATCATACGCCGGCCCGTTCCACTCGACGCCACCGAGGAGGCCCGGGCAGGCCTCGACCGGATCCTTCGAGAGCGGCGCATCCACATTGCGTCTGGTCGTCACTTCGGCCTGGTAGAGCCGTTCACGGGTCCGGCGGTCGATCGCGTGCAGGAGCCCGTCCTTGCCCGAGGTGATCAACAGGTCGCGGTCCTTTCCAGCCACACGGGCCCGGATCAGGGGACTCACCTGGGTCAGGTCCCAGTCATGGAAGTCGCTCGGCACGAGCTGGTCGTACCAGCGGAGCTTGCCCGTCCGGACGTCGAGCGCAACAGCGGCGTTGGTATAAAGGTTGGCGCCGGGCCGGAGGTGCGCCGGCAGGTCGGGCGCGGGGTTCGTCACGGCGACATACAGCTCCCCCCGCGCGGCATCGAGGGAGAGCGGCGTCCAGACGGCCCCGCCTCCGTTGGGTACGCCCGGCGTAGTGGGCCAGGTCTCGCGCCCCGGCTCCCCGGGGCGGGGGACAGTATTGAAGCGCCATACGGGCTCCCCGCTTGACAGCTTGAAGGCGCCGATCCACCCCTGAATGTTGTTCTCGCTGCCGGCCGGCCCGATCAGGACGAGGTCTTCGAAGATCATGGGCGGCATGGTGATCGTCTCGCCCTCGCCGGGACTGGCGACGTGCCGGGCCCACAGGAGCGCCCCGTCCTCGGCGTCCAGCGCCACGAGGTAGCCGTCGGCCGTGCCCCGGACGACGTACCCGTCCTTGACGGCCACGCCGCGGTTGTTGGGCCACAGCATCTCGTCCTGCGGCTTCCATTCGTAGCGCCACCGCTCCCGGCAGGTCGCGGCATCCACCGCCACCGTCGTATTGGCGGTCGTGAGATACATGATGCCGTGGTGCACGATCGGCCCGCTGTAAAACGTTTCCACCGGTCCGACCTGCAGCGCGCATGAGACCTTGAGGCTGCCCACGTTGGCGGTGGTGATCTGGTCCAGCGGGGAATACCGCGTTCCCGCGTAGTTCCCGGTGTGGTAGAGCCAGTCGGCCGCGTCCGGGGCCAGAAGTTCCGACTGCGCCGGCCCCTTGCCCAGCGGCTTCCGCCGCACGCCCTCGATGGACATCGGCGCTACCGACGGCGCCGGGCCCGCCGCGAGCGCCAGGGCGGAGAACGGGACGGCCTTCAGCATGTCTTGCGAGCCGTCGAACTCGCGGGTTCCGGCCTGGACCCCGTTCCGCTCCAGGATGTACGCGAAGACCGACGCGTAGGCCTTGGGCGTAAGCGAGCCGGCAGCGGGCCGCGGCATGTTCGTCCGCAGCACGTAGTAGAGGTCGTCGATGCTCCGGTTCTCCCCGCCCCACTTGTGCAGGAAGGTCGCGCCGCCAAGCGCCGGTGCGACGCCCCCTTCGAGGTCGGCACCGTGGCAGGTGACGCAGTAGGTCGTGTAGATCTGCCGACCGCGGGCCGCCTGCTCGGAGGTGTAGAGTCCCTGCGCCATCAACGGCGCGGCGACGGCCACGAGCAGGCCGACGGCGGTCAGTGTCCTCAACGGGTTGAACAATGCTACCTCCCGGTTTCCAGTCAGCCGCCCAGGGGTGGACGGCTGTGCTGCAGGCAGGCCGACGCTACCGCCGTCGTTCCAGTTCCTTGAACCAGTTGACGACGACCACCAGCTCGGCCACGTCATTGATGGCGCGATTCACCATGAGGAAGCGCCGGTCATCGGCGCTCACGTCATAGGCGTGGTGGTAGGGGTCGGTGGCCATGTTGGTCGCTTCGAAGAGGACGCGGGGCTGCCCGGCGGTGAACGTGTCGCCTGTCGTGACGTCCACGGACATCATCTCCCCGCGGCGGGAGCGGAAAAACAGTTCGCGTCCGTTGTGCGCCCACAGCGGCTCGTTGCCGCCATCTACCGAAACCTGCGTACGGCCGGCGGCCGGATCGGCGAAGCTCCGGACGAACACTTCATCCCGCCCGGCCTGATTGGACACGTAGGCGAACCAGCGGCCGCTGGGGGAGATCACGGGGCCAAACTCGTCAGCGGGTCCGGCCACCATCGTGCGCGACTCACCGCCGCCGAGCCGGGCGGCGTGGATGTCCCGCGAGTTGGTGCCGCTGCTTCCGGTCCGGTAGAGGAAGCCCTGCCCGTCGGGCGTGAAGGCCACCTGGTCAACCTGTCGAGGATCAGCCATGAGGGAATCGGCATCCGCGCTGCCGTCCGCCCGCTGAATGTAGGTCTGCCGGAGGTTGCCCCTCCGGCTGGAGACGAAGGCGATGCGCCGGCCGTCCCGGGTCCACACGGGTCGCACATTGGCCGCACCACCGTACGTCAGGCGGGACAGCGGCCCCCGTGGCAGTTGCTTGACCCAGACCTGTTCGCCCTCAGCGGAGATCTGGGTGATGGCCAGCTGGCGGCCATCGGGCGAGAGCGCCAGGGTGCCGAACTGTCCCACCCATGACGTATCCACCGGTATTTGAGTCCCGGCGCGATCGACCCACACGACCTGCTGGCTGCCGGGACCACCACCGGCCATGTAGGCCAGTACGCCGTTGTCCGAGACGGCGAACTGGCCCGACCCGCTGAACGGATCCACCTGGACCAGGTCGGCGATGGCCCTGGGCGCCCCCACCACCTTCGCCTTCGCTCCATCGAACGGCACCGCCATCAGTGTACCGCTCACCGTCGTGTACACGAGATATCCGTTCGGGAGGTAACGGCCATACGCCGCCTGAAACAGCGGCGCCACCTCGCCCGTCGCCAGGTCGAGTACGCCGAGTTCGGCATCACCAACCGACGTGTGCCAGATCTGGATCAGCAGTCGTTTCCCGCCCGGCAGATACTGTGGCCAGTCGTACTCCACCGACCCCTGGGTGGTGTCCGGGGCGCCAAGATGCTCGACGGCTCCGCCGCCGGCCGGAACGCGCGCCACGCGGGCGTCGGGGCCGACGAAGTAGATCATGCCGTCATCCGCCCAGTCGCCACCCCAGGGCGCCGCGGAGTCGCGGACCACGGTACGGGAGACCCCGCCCGCGACCGGGACGATGCGCAGGTCTCCCGGGTTGCCGGTGAAGAAGCCCACCGACTGGCCGTCCCGCGAGAAGAAGGGCGCATCCGCCCCATTGGTGCCGGGGAGGGGCCGTGCGGTGAGCGAGTTCATCTCCCGCACCCAGAGTTGGGTGCCCGCCGAGTCCTGGCCGACGTAGACGATCCGGGAACCATCCGGGGCCAGGGCAAAGCGACGGGTGGAAGTGGATCGGATCCGCTCGCCCGGCGGAAACGTCAGCGACACCCGCATGACCCCCGGCTCGTCTGCCGGCGCGCGGCGCCAGGCCCACGTGGCGACCGTGAGTGCGCCGGCGGCCACCAGCAGCGCACCGATGGCCAGCGGGCGCCAGGGCCCCCGCCGGGTGGCCGGCATCCCGGCGGCAGCCATCCGGGTCGTCGTGGCGCCGCCCAGGGCAGCCGCGAACTCCGCGGCAGAGGCGAACCGGTCGGCGGGGAGCTTCTCCAGCCCCACCATCACCGCATTCTCCACATGCGCCGGGATGCTCCTGCGATGGACGCTCATGGGATGCGGATGGTCCGTCATCACCTTGGCGACGATCGCCTGTGCCGTCGGCCCGGTGAACGGGGGCTCCCCCATCAGCATCTCGTACAGCACGCAGGCCAGCGCGTACACGTCACTGGAGGCCCGGATCTCCCGCTCCCCCATCGCCTGCTCGGGGCTCATGTAGTGCGGGGTCCCGAGGCTCATGCCCGTCTCGGTCATCCGGGTGCCGCCCTCGGAGCGGCTGGCCGCCAGCGCGATGCCGAAGTCGGCGACGAGAACATGCCCGTCGTGCAGGAGAATGTTGTCCGGCTTGATGTCGCGATGGATCACGCCGTGACGGTGCGCATAGTCGAGCGCATCCGCCACCTCCCGTGCAATGCGCACCGCCTCATCCACCGGCAGCTGCTTGTCGCGGTCGATGCGGTCGCGGAGGGACTCCCCCTCCACGTACGGCATGACGTAATAGACCGCGCCTCCCGCCTCGCCCGAGTCGTGCAGCGGCAGGATATGCGGGTGCTGCAGGTTGGCCGTGGTCTTGATTTCCTGGAGGAACCGGTCGCCGCCGATCACCGCCGCGAGCTCGGGGCGCAGGACCTTGAGCGCGACCTTGCGGTCGTGCTTCACATCCTGCGCGAGGTACACGGTGGCCATGCCACCCTGGCCGAGCTCACGCTCGATCAGGTAGCGGTCAGCAAGGGCCTGCGTGAGCCGGGCAATGGCGTCGGTCACCATGGCCTCGACTGGGTACACTCAGGGTTCACTTCAGGCACCGACGATTCCCGGCATCTCCATCCCTTCCATGACTCCACGACTCCACGACTCCACGACTCCACGATTCAACGACTCCAGGCTTTCGACTCCCGATCACTTCGGTATCATCACGTGCGCCCACGGAAGCCCCGGATGCATGAGCCAGGGGCGGTCCTGTGCGGGCTGGGTGCTGATGCCGGTGGACTCGAACGTCGCATAGGGCAGGTAAATCACGTAGAGGCGGCCAAGCTTCTCCCGGTCGACCGCCGCGGGATCCAGGGTGTCGCTCTCGGCGAACACCGAGTACAGCGCCGCCGACTGCGGCATGATCAGCATGCCCCGCCGGATGTCCGCCAGCCGGGCGGAGTCGATGGCGGCGCGGTTCTTCCCCTGGGCGCGGAGCGTCCGTCCTCGCGCCATGAAGGGCTCCAGCGACTTGTGGTAGCAGCTGGCCTGGAAGCGCTCCGCCGTCGGGTCGTCGGCGAGGCAGATCATCTCGTTGCTGCCGGCCCGAAGCTCGACCAGCTTGCCCTGCCGGTATCCCAGCACGGTGGCCCCGGCCGCAAGGCTGTCAGGCAGGGGGAGCACCGCACCTGCCACCTGCCGGTCGACGGGGATCTCCTGGGCCCCAAGGGGCACGGTCGCCGAGACTGCGAGGAGAGCAAATACAGCGGAAAGAGCTGCGCCACGGGTCATACAGGATCCTTTCCATGGAGAACCAGCAATGGACGCGCCTCCGGCGGCAGGGCCAGACCGGGGCACCTGACCGATAGAGACGGCGGAGCGCTCAAAGGCGCCCGCATGAAAACGCTGCCGGGATCGCCGGCGGCGGCAAATCTTCTGTCTGATCTTGGCGGAACCGCGGATAAGGAAGGATGCGTGCGGCCCTGACGAAACCTCGACGGTTTACCCGGGGATAGCAAGGGCCGCGGGAGGCAATACCCTAACCCTGTGCACCCGGAGCATCAGTGGCGGGGCTCGACCCAGGCCAGGGTGGCCCTGACCGCCCCCTCCCAACCGGCACGGAGCTGCCGGCGCCCGGCCGGCGTGGTCCCGGGCTGGAAGCGGTCAAAAGTCCGGTGAGAGAGGAAGTCCCGGGGATCCCTCCAGAGGCCGAGCGTCACCCCGGCCAGTCCGGCCGCTCCGAGGGCGGTGGTTTCGACCATGTCCGGCCGCTCCACCGGGTGGCCGAGCACGTCCGCCTGGAACTGCATGAGCCAGTCGTTGGCCGAGGCCCCGCCGTCCACCCGCAGGGCAGGGACATCGAGGCCGGCATCCTGCACCATGGTGTCAAGCAGGTCAGCCGTGCTGAACGCCATGCTCTCGAGCGCGGCGCGTACCAGGTGGGCGCGTGTGGTGCCCCGGGTGAGACCGGTAATCGTGCCCCGGGCCTCGGGCTCCCAGTGCGGAGTACCCAGGCCCACGAAGGCCGGCACGAAGTGCACGCCCCCGGTGTCCGGCACCGACCGGGCCATCGCCTCGGAGTCGGCGGCACTTCCGAGAATGCCCAGGCCGTCGCGCAGCCATTGTATGGCTGCTCCCGCGATGAAAATGCTGCCCTCGAGCGCGAACGCCGGTTCCCCGGAAGGGCCGCAGGCCATCGTCGCGAGCAGGCCATGGTCGGAATGCGGGCGCTCGGTGCCGGTGTGGGCCAGGAGAAACGCACCGGTACCGTAGGTGTTCTTCGCGGTCCCGGCAGTAACACAGCCCTGCCCGTAGAGCGCCGCCTGCTGGTCCCCCGCCATGCCCGCCACCGGCAGCGGCACGCCAAGGTATTCTGGCCGGGTTTCCCCGACGACCTCCCCCGAGCGGACAATCCGGGGCAGCGCTTCGACCGGGATGCCGAAGACCCCGAGCAGCTCGGGATCCCAGGCCTGCGAATCGAGCGCGTACAACATCGTGCGGGAGGCGTTGGTGTGGTCGGTCACATGCACGACGCCGTCGGTCAACCGCGCGACCAGCCAGCTGTCGATCGTCCCGAACGCCAGTTCTCCCTGCTCCGCCCGGCGCCGCAGGCGGCGGTCGGACCGCAGCAGCCATTCGATCTTGGTGGCGCTGAAGTAGGGGTCGAGCACGAGCCCGGTACGCTCGCGGACGAGGTCCAGTCGACCCTCCCGCCGCAGTTCCTGGCAGCGCACCGTGGTCCGCCGGTCCTGCCAGACGATGGCCGGCGCGACGGGGCGCGTGTTCGCCCGATCCCAGAGTACCACGGTTTCGCGCTGGTTGGTGATACCAATCCCCACCGGGGTCTCCCCGGCCGCGGCGATGGCCTCGCGGGCCGCTTCCAGCGTGACCTGAAAAATCTCCTCGGCGTCATGCTCCACCCAGCCGGGCCGGGGAAAGTGCTGGGTGAACTCGCGATAGCCGCGACCCAGCACCGTGCCGTCCTGGTGGATCAGCAGTGCGGTGCTGCCGGTGGTTCCCTGGTCCAGGGCGAGGATGGAGGGCATGGACCAATAGGCAACGGGGAACGGGGAATGGGCAAGGGGGGCGGGAAGCCGGGTGCGGGTATCCGGTATCGGGTATACGACATTACCTTGCCACTTGCCACTTGCCACTTGCCACTTCCGCACTCGCCACTGCCCTTCCCGATTCCCGGATAATGTCCCCACTCTCCTGGATCCTGCTCCTCATCGGCCTGCTCCTCCTCTTCCTCCTCTTCCAGTGGATCTACCTGGCCGTGGCGCTGACCTGGGGTGACCAGCAGACGCAGGGACTCGCCTATTATGGAAAGCCGCCGGCCGAACGGGAGGCGTTCAAGGCCACGCTCCGGCGCCAGGCGCGAGTGCTCTACCCGATCCTCCGGCTCATCGGCCGGTTCACCAGTTTTTCCTTCGACAAGGTCGGTTTCCGCCACCGGGACATCGCGGGCCCGCGCGGTACCTGCAGCCCGGAAAGCTTTGCCCGGGCGGACACGTACGAGGCAGGGCCGGAGGACGTCTTCGTGGTCACGCAGATGAAGTGCGGGACGACCTGGATGCAGCACGTGGTGTACGAAGTCCTGCGGCGCGGCCATGGGGACATCGTGGAGTCCGGCACCACCCTCTACGCCATCTGCCCCTGGCTCGAGGCCCAGAAGAGCGTTCCGGTCGGGGAAGCGCCGCTGGTCGGGGAGGAACGCCCGTCCCGGATCATCAAGACCCACCTGCCCGTGACTCATTGCCCCTGGTCGGACCGTGCGAAGTACATCTACGTTGCGCGCCATCCGGTGTCCTGCTTTGCCAGCTGCGTGGACTTCATCGGCGCCAACGTCGGCACCTTCCAGCCGGAACTCGAGGCGATCGAGGCGTGGTACTGCTCGGATGCCATGTGGTGGGGGCCCTGGACGACTCACGTTGAGGGCTGGTGGCGGCAGGCGCAGGCGCATCCCAATGTCCACTTCGTCTACTTCGAGGACATGAAGAAGGACCTTCCCGCCGCCATCCGCCGGGTGGCCGGGTTCCTCGGCGTACGGCCACTCTCCGACAGCGAGGTTGCCGCCGTGGCGGAGAAGTGCGGTTTCGCCTATATGCGGGACCACGAAAACGCTTTCGAGATGCACCCGCCCCATCTGCTCGCCACCGATGCCGCCCTGTTCGTGCGCGGTTCGGCGGATCGCTACGCCGACGTGCCGGAGGACGTGCGAACCCGGATACGCGGATGGGTGGCGGGGGAGATGAAGGGGGCGGAGTTTCCGATGCGGGAGCGGTATGGGGATGTAGTGACTAGTGACTAGTGATTAGTGTTTGGACTTCGGGCGTCCGGCGCCTGGCTGCCCTTGAAGCACTACTCACTACTCACTACTCACTCCTCACTGCTCACTACTCGCTACCCACTCCCACTACCCACTGCCTCCCATGCCCAATCTTTCCTTCGATCTCGCCGACGCCATCGCCACCATCACCATCAACCGTCCCGACAAACTCAACGCGCTGAATGATGCTGTCATCGCCGAGCTGGGCGAGGCCATTGCGCGCGTCGAGACGGACGACGCCATCCGCGGGGTTCTGCTGACCGGGGCCGGGGGCAAAGCCTTCGTCGCCGGCGCAGACATCGCCGAGCTGGCTGAACAGGGGCCTTTCGACGGCAAGGCTCGCGCGATGGCGGGACAGGCCGTGTTCCGCCGGTTCGAACGTTCCCGCAAGCCGGTGGTCGCGGCCATCAATGGTTTCGCGCTGGGCGGCGGCTGCGAACTTGCCATGGCCTGCCACATCCGGATCGCCAGCGAGGCGGCGAAGTTCGGGCAGCCCGAGGTCAAGCTGGGCATCTGTCCCGGCTACGGCGGCACGGTGCGGCTGCCGCGCCTCATCGGCCGCGGGCGCGCGCTCGAACTGCTGCTGACCGGAGGAATGATCGACGCCGAAGAGGCATACCGGATCGGCCTGGTGAACCGGGTGGTGCCGGCCGAGCGCCTGCTGGACGAGGCCACGGGCCTGCTCCGCACCATTCTGGCGAATGGTCCGCTCGCCGTCGGCCTCTGCCTCGAGGCAGTGAATACCGTGCTGGATATTCCACTCGATGACGGCCTCCTGCTCGAAGCCAACTACTTCGGCCTGCTTGCCTCCAGCGCCGACATGAAGGAGGGAATGCAGGCGTTTCTGGAGAAGCGCCGGGCGGCTTTCCGGGGCGAGTAGCTATCTCGCCTTGCGGCAAGCACTTAGATAGAGCGGCGCCCCCTGCAATTCCGGGGGCGTTTTCGCTAGATTACTGGATGCCCCGGACCATGGTTTCCGGGCCCTCCGTCCGGGGGGCCGTAACGCTCCTTGCGCTCACCCTGCTGCCGGGCTGCAACGGACGGGATCGTCTCACGTTTCCCGATCCGGGCGACGGCATCGGCCCGGTCATCACCATCACCGAGCCGGCGCAGGACACCACCATCGTGGCAGGCCCGGGCATCTTCGTCGCCGGGAACGTGGTGGACAGGGACGGGGTGGACACCTTGAACGTCGAAGTCGTGAACGGGAACCAGCAGTTCCTGCCGCTCACCTTCAGCGGCAAGGACTCCATACGGTTCGACCTGCCCATCTCGACCGGCGGAAAACAGAAGGGCGACACGATCCAGGTGGTGCTCAGGGCGGTGGACGGGCTGGGGAACACCGGCGATCCGGTGGGCCGCCTGATCTTCTTCAAGTAGTGCGCCTGGTCCACCTGACGACCCGGGGCTTCCGAAACCTGGCCGATCCGGACCTCGGGATACCACGGGAGGGCGTGGCCCTCCTGGGCGACAACGCACAGGGCAAGACGAACTTCCTGGAGGCGGTGGGGTATCCCGTCCTCTGGCGCTCCCTGCACCGGGTGCCCGACCAGCAGGTCGCGGCCTTCGGCGGCGAGGGATTCCGGGTCGAGGCGACCGTGACCACCGGCGGCGCGTCGCACCAGCTCGCAGCAGTCTACCGGGCTTCGGGACGCCGCAAGCAGATCGAGGTGGACGGGGCGCCGGCCCCGAGGATGACGGAGGCGGTGGGACACTGGCTGGCGGTGGCATTCCTGCCGGCCGACCTGCAGCTCGCCTCGGGGCCGGCCGGGGAGCGTCGCCTGTACCTGGACCGGATGCTTGCCCTCACCGGGGGCACGTACCTCAGGGCGCTGAGCCGGTATCGCGCCGCACTCGCCCAGCACAACGCGGCGCTCCGACAGAAGCGGGCCGACCTGGCCCGGCCGTTTCACCCGGTGCTGGGCGCCGCTGGCGCCGAGATCGTGCAGACGCGGCTCGCGTGGGCCGTGGCGCATCGCGAGGCGTTCGCGGAGGAGCTCGCGGCGCTGGGCGAGCCGGCAGACGCGGGCATCGAGTACGACGGCGATGAGGCGCTGGCCGATCCGGCGGCATGGCCGGCAGCCCTGGAGCGGAGCGTGGAGCATGACCTGGCACGCGGCCTGACGACCATCGGCCCGCACCGCCATGAACTGGCCCTCACGCTGGGCGGCCGCGCAGTCCGGGCCTTCGGCTCGACCGGCCAGCAGCGGAGCGCAGCCATCGCGCTCAAGCTGCTCGAACTCCGGACGCTGCGCGACGCCAGGGGGGTGGAACCGGCCCTCCTGCTCGACGACATCTTTGCCGAGCTGGACCGCGAACGGCAGGAGCGGCTGGGGCGCCGCCTGCAGGCCGGCGACCGCCAGGTGTTCCTGAGCGCGCCCCGGCCCGACGAGCTGCCCCGGGCGCTGGCGCGGCCGGTCTGGACCATTCGGGCGGGACGTATCACGACGGACGGCGGGAGGCCGGGATGAAGCGCCGGCACGTCACGGTGGACCAGCCGCGGGAACCCGAGGCCCTCGCCGGGGCGCTCGACCGTTACCTCGCGCGCACCGGGCTGGACAAGCGCATTGACCAGGCGGGCGTCATCAGCGAGTGGGCGGCGCTGGTCGGCCCGCAGATCGCCCGGGTGACGTCGCCCGAGTCCGTCAGTGCGGACGGCCGCCTGCGGGTGCGGGTGGCGTCCGCCGCCTGGGCAAATGAACTGAGCATGATGACGCCGCGCATCCTGGCGCGGCTGAACACCGGCCGTGCCGGCCGGGTCCGCGAAATCCGCTGGATTCCCGACGGCACGTTACGCACGACCTGAACGAAGACGAAGACATGGCACAAGAGACCCCCTCCCCGAGCGAGCGCCACGCCTACGACGCGCAGTCGATCCAGGTACTGAAGGGCCTGGAGGCCGTGCGCAAGCGGCCGGGCATGTACATCGGCTCGACGAGCGAGAACGGCCTGCACCACCTGGTGTACGAAGTGGTCGACAACTCCATCGACGAGGCGCTCGCCGGATATTGCGACACCATCACCGTGACCATCCATCCGGACAACGCGGTGACGGTGACGGACAACGGCCGGGGTATCCCGGTCGACATCCATCCCACCGAGAAGATGCCCGGCGTCGAGCTGGCCCTGACCGTACTGCACGCGGGCGGCAAGTTCGACAAGGACAGCTACAAGGTTTCGGGGGGCCTGCATGGGGTCGGCGTGTCCGTCGTGAACGCGCTCTCGGAGCTGCTTGAGGTCACGGTGGACCTCGATGGCAAGCGCCACCAGATGGCCTTCCAGCGCGGCCTCACCACGAAGAAGCTGGAGGTGATCGGCAAGGCGAAGGGCACCGGCACCACGGTCCGCTTCAAGCCGGATCCGCTCATCTTCACGGTCCTCGAGTTCAACTTCACCACCCTGGCGGACCGGCTCCGCCAGCTCGCCTTCCTGAACCAGGGCGTGACCATCATGCTGCGGGACGAGCGCGAGGACCCCGCGAAGGAGGAGACGTACTACGCCAAGGGCGGTCTGGTGCAGTTCGTCGAGTGGCTCAACCGCAACAAGAAGCCGCTGCACCCGAAGCCGATCGCGTTCTCCACCACCAAGGACGACGTCGAGGTGGACGTCGCACTCCAGTACCACGACGGCTTCAACGAGAACACGTTCACCTTCGTGAATAACATCAACACCCATGAGGGCGGCACCCACCTCACCGGCTTCAAGTCCGCGCTCACGCGCACCATCAACGACATCGCGAAGAAGCGGGACATGCTCAAGAAGGAGAGCTTCACGCTGAGCGGCGACGACGCGCGTGAGGGACTCACCTGCGTCCTGCACGTCAAGGTGATGGAGCCCCAGTTCGAGGGGCAGACCAAGACGAAGCTCGGCAACTCCGAGGTCGAGGGGCTGGTCCGGCAGGTGGTGAACGAACACCTGGGCAATTATCTGGAGGAGCACCCGCCGGTCGCGCGGGCCATCATCGAGAAAGCCGTGAGCGCCGCCCGCGCCCGCGAGGCCGCCCGCAAGGCGCGCGACCTGGTCCGCAAGAAGTCCGGCCTGGAGAGCGGCGTGCTCCCGGGCAAGCTGGCCGACTGTTCCATCGCAGACCCGTCGCTCAGCGAGCTCTACCTGGTGGAGGGCGACTCGGCCGGGGGCAGTGCCAAGCAGGGCCGCGACCGGAACTTCCAGGCCATCCTGCCGCTCCGGGGCAAGATCCTGAACGTCGAGCGCGCCCGGATCGACAAGATCCTCTCGAACGAGGAAATCCGCGCGATCATTACCGCCATCGGCACGGGCGTGAAGGAGGACTTCAAGATCGAGGACGCGCGGTACCACAAGATCATCCTGATGACCGACGCCGACGTCGACGGCGCCCACATCCGGACCCTCCTGCTCACCTTCTTCTTCCGGCAGATGCCGGAGCTGATCGAGTCGGGATACATCTACATCGCGCAGCCGCCCCTCTACCGCGTCGCCAAGGGCAAGGAGGAGTTCTATGCCTACACCGACCAGGAGCGGGAAGCCTACGCCAAGCGCCTCGGCAATGGCGACAGCCGCGGCAGCGTCAACATCCAGCGCTACAAGGGCCTGGGCGAGATGAACCCGGAGCAGCTCTGGAACACCACCATGGACCCGGCCAAGCGGACGGTGCTCCGGGTCACCCAGGACGAAGCCGTGCACGCCTCCAAGTTGTTCGAAGACCTCATGGGCGACGACGTGGAGCCGCGCCGGCTGTTCATCGAAGCCAACGCGAAGTACGTCAGCAACCTGGACGTGTGAACAGCGGTACGCGGTGAGCGGTGAGCGGGAGCAGCATATCCACGGCCATTCACCGCTCACCTCTCACCGCTTACCGCTTACCGTCTCCCCCATCCGTTGCAGCATCCGGATCTGCCCCCCGTGGTAGTCGTCATGGGCGGCAATCCCCCGGATCGACTCCGCCACCGTGTGCCGGCCGACCGGTCGGTCGAGATCGCGGTCGGTGAGCCCCTGTACCAGCTCGACGAACGCCGAGTGGGTTGCCTCGAGCAGAGCAACGTCCTCGCGCCACTGCCCGGGATCCGCGGCATCGGGGACCGCCGGCCAGTTGGCCGGCCCCCGTGCGAAGCGCGGCCCGCGGCCGCCCGTCATCCTCCGCGCCACCCGGTGTTTCCAGTAGGCAAGGTGCAGCACGATGTCCCATGCACTGTGCGACGCACCTTCAGGGCGCCACCACGCCTGGTCCGCATCGAGTTCCCGCACGGTCCGCCTGAGGGAGGGGCCGAGCCAGTTCGGGCCGGCCCACGCCTCCCGGAGCAGCAGCTCGAGCGCCGCCACCCCTGCCCGCCCCCTCATCGGATCGCCATCACGTCATAGTGGTTCACCCGCGGCTCGAGTTCGAGCAGGTAGGCCCGGTCCTCCGGGTAGTAACGCGCCAGGGAGATATCGTCCCCGGCGAACCGGGCGATGGCCTCCCGTGATTCCCAGAGGGTCAGCAGCAGGAAGTGGGTCTCCTCGCCGGCGTCCTGGCGGAGGGCGAGCATGCCCCGGTTCCCCGGCGTATCCGCGTAGTCAGTAAAGCCGGTCCGGGCGAGGTACTGCTCGTAGGCGTCGGCCTTCTCGCGTGGCACACGCCCGTGCCAGGTACGGGCCACCAGCCGGGCCGGGCGGGCGCCGGCCGCCTCGGCGCTGGAGCCGCGGGCGTCGCGCCGGGGCGCGTCCAGCCCCCCCTGCCAGGCATCAGTGAAGGCCACCCACCAGCGGGCCCAGCGCCGGAACACCCCGGCGGTGGATGGAAGGGCGGTGGGACGGAAAACGGTGGCGGCAAGCGATGGGGGATTGGTCATGTAACCCTCCGATAACCAGTAACATGTTGTTTACTGGTTATACTCTATACTTGACCTTCTAACCTGTCAATACCATAATACCGGTTAGGAGCTGGACGCTCCGTTCACCGTTCACCGTTTACCCCTCACCAGATCGCCCATGTCCCTGCACCCCGATATCTCCGCCATTCCCATCGTCGGGGGGAACCTCGCCCTCGACCTGGCCAACACGACGAGCGAGCGCCACAGCGGATCGCCGCGCGAGCGGCTGACGCAGTTCGATGACGTGGTGACCTGGGCGGAGCGGGTGGAGCTGGCAGGCCGTCGTGAGGCAGCCGCACTCCGGAAGACCGCGGCCGCCCACCCGGTGCTGGCGGCGCGTGCCCTCGACGAGCTGAAGGAGCTTCGGGAGGTGATCTACCGGATCTTCTCGGCAGTCACGGACCAGGCGACACCCGCGCCCGCCGATCTGGAGGCACTGGACCGGGCCTGGCACGACGCCGCGCAGCGCCGGCAGCTGGCCTGGCAGGACGGGCGGGGAGCGTGGAAGTGGATGTCGAAACCGGAAGACCTGACCCGTATCGGCTGGCCGGTCGTGGACAGTGCGGTCGCGTTGCTGGGTGCCGACGAGCTGGCCCGCGTCAAGAAATGCCGCGCAGAAGACTGTAACTGGCTGTTCGTGGACAGCAGCCGCAACCGGAGCCGCCGGTGGTGCGACATGGCCGATTGCGGAAACCGCGCGAAAGTCAGGCGCTACTATCGCCGGCGGCGCAACGGCTGATCAGCGAGGCGCGGACGTGGGGGCGTCGCCCCGATCGATCCGCTCGAGCTGGCCGAGCGCCTGACGCGCCCGCTCGACCTCGGGCTGGAGCGCCGGGTCAGCCTTCTGCCAGGCGTCGATGAACCGGCGGTAGTATTCCGCGGCCCGCGCGTTCTCCCCCTTCGCCTCGTACAGCGCCGCCCGATGCGCCCAGCTTCGGACCAGGAGGGGAAACTCGGGGTCCACTCCGTTGGAGGACTCTGTGAAAAGCGTATCCAGCGCGCCGTATTGCGCCAGCGCGATATCCACCTTCCCGAGCGCCTCGGCTACTCGCGCACGGGCCCACGCATTGCCCTGGGACCGGGGCGGCGCGTCGGCAAATCCGCGTCCCGCGCCCGCGCGGTCGCCGGCCTCGAGCGCCGCCAGCGCGCGCTCGGCAGATCGGTCCACCGTGTCCCGTGCCGCCCACTCGCGGAACAGCGCGGTGTCTCCCACCACGGCGGCCGCGAAGGCAATGTTCGAGGCCCACGATTTCGCAATGTCATCCGGGACGCTGTCCCGGGTCATCCTCGATGACAGCCGTGCGGCCATCGCACGCAGCTGGGGCCGGCGCAGTGTTCCGGTCGTGGCCGCGACGCGAATGGGCAGCAGGCCCACAGCCACGTCGAAGTATCCCCGCAGCTGGGCATCGCCGGCAAGTGCGCGGGCGGCCCCCAGCAGGGGCTGGTACCAGGTGGCAGCCTCGTCCAGGCGCCCCTGCGCGAGCCGCACGTTGACGTACGGCGCGGCGAAGATGGACGAACTGCCGAGGCTGTCCGGCGAATACCCGGCGGCACCCATCGAATCCGCCATGGCCATTGCCTCGCTCCACCGCCCGCCATCCAGCAGGGTGGTGAGGCGCAGGTTTTCATAGGGAATCGGGAGGGCGAACCCGAGCTGGTGGGCCTTCTCCAGCGCCGTCAGCGCCCCATCGTAGTCCCTGTCCAGTCGGCGAAAGACGGACTGGAACATGTAGGCCTGACCCTCATCGGGTGCCACCGCCAGCCATTGATCGATCACGTCTGCGGCCTGCTGTCGCGCACGCCGCCGGAGGGAATCGATGGTCTCCTGCCGGAATCGCGCAGTCAGCGACTCCGAAGGGAACGTCTTGAGCGAATCGCCTATCAGCAACACGGAGTACGTACGGGCGGGAATGCGATTCTGCAGGCCCCGGATATTCTTCGGCGGCTCCCGGAAGGCGGGGAGCATGTTGTTCTGCTCCAGGCCCGCATAGGCGAGCAGGTTCGCGATCTGCAGGTAGTACAGGTGATTGCTGCGGTCGAGATCCTGCGCGCGGCGATAGGCGTTGAGCGCGAGGGTCAGGTTGGCGGGCAGGGAGTCCCGTCCGCGTGAGTCCTTGACCAGGGTGAGCCTGGACTGCGCGACCGCGCCCAGACCGGACCACGCATCCGCGAGGGTGGAGTCCTCTGCCAGCACCTGGCGGTACAGCGAGTCGGCGCGATCCAGGGCCGCGTGCACGTACGCGTCGAACGCACCGATCAGCAGCCGCTCTCGCGGCGGCCGGCCGGTGGAGTACTGGTAAGCCGAGTCCGCCAGGTTGATCCAGGTCGGTGAGGGGCTCGCGATCTCGGCCATGGCGGTCGCGGCGCTCAACCGGTAGTACGCAAGCGCGAAGGTCGGGTCGGCGTCCACGGCGCCGCGGAAGTGCCGGATGGCCGACTCCATGTCCCACCGGCTCCGTGCCGCCAGCCCCTCGATGTATGCCTGGTAGGCCGTCAGGGACGTGGTCGGCGGATCGACATCGGGCAGCGCCGAACGCGGCGCGCCCGCAATGTCGAGGATGCGGTCGGCCAGGTGCTCGAACGCCTCCGGGAGCGTGCTGTCCGGGGCTGCCTCCGCGGTGAACGTGCCGATCTGGCTGCCGGAGGCCACGTCGTACACCCGCACGCTGATCTCGACCCGGTCCTGGGCGAGCTTGACGATGGTGCCGATCGTGGCGGTCCAGACGCCGGCCTCGCGCGCCAGCGTGCGGACGTCCCCGGTGGACAGCGTGGCATCCTCGGACATCCCCACCCGCCTTGCGAGATCGAGGAGCCGCTCGGGGCTCACTACCGTGAGGTCTTCCCAGCGGACCAGCGGCCGGGTCATCAGCTCCACTCCGCCGAGCCGGAGCCAGCCCAGGCCCGGATCTCCGGTGCGATTGGCGAAGAAACCGATGAGGAGCGAGTGGCGGGGATTGACGCCGTGCGGCGGCCCGGCCGGGCGGCTGCGGATCATCACGACCGCGCCGATCACGAGCGCGGCCAGGACGGCGAGGCCGCCGAGCCCGATCAGGAGGCGTCGAGCGCGAGACGGAGGAGGCCGCCGCGCTGCCGGTCGACCGGTGGTGAGGGCCGGGTTATCGAGGGCTGCGACGAACGACGCGGCGGTCATCCGCCGCTCCGGGTTCTTCTCGAGCAGCTGGTCCAGGAGTCCCGCCACGCCGGCGGGCAGGTCATCAATCCGCTCGCTCGGGTCGCGCACGGCATGCGTCAGATGGGCGACGATCGGGCTGGTTCCGGGCCGGAGGTCGTATGGGTAGTCGCCCGTCAGCATTTCGTAGAGCATGATGCCGAGGGCGTAGCTGTCGGCCACCGGCTCGAGGTCACGCTCCCCCGCCGCCTGCTCGGGGCTCATGTAGCGCGGGGTGCCCATGACCATCCCGAGTTCCGTCAGGCGGTCGTCGTCCTCCGGACCGGGGTCGCCGGACGCAACCGCCACCCGCGCGATTCCGAAGTCGGTCACCAGGGCGCGGCCCGACTCCGCCTCCAGCATGACGTTCTGCGGCTTCACGTCCCGGTGTACGATGCCGCGGCGGTGGGCGGCGGCGAGCGCGCCGCCCACCTGCCGGGCGAGGCGCAGGGACTCGGTCACGGGCAGCCGCCCCTCCCGCCGCATGCGTTCGGCGAGGCTTTCTCCCTCGACATACCCCATGGTGAAATACGCGAGGCCGTCGGCCTCGCCCACCCGGTAGATCGGAACGATGTGCGGATGCTGGAGCTGGGCCGCCGTCTCCGCCTCGCGCTGGAATCGCGTGCGGAACACGGGACTGGCGGCAAGGTCGGGGTCGAGGACCTTGATCGCGACCATGCGGCGCAGCGCGCGCTCCTCGGCGAGGAACACGGTCGCCATCCCCCCGCTGCCCAGCGGGCGGATGACGTCGTAGTCGGCCGCCAGGGCGTGGGCGACCCGCTGCTGGAGATCCTGCACGCGATCGTTCACAATCGCTCCGGGGGGCGCGGGACGCCCGGCCCCCAGTCGTCACCGTAGATGTCCTGTCCGGCCTGGTGTTCGGTACCGAGGTCCCGCACCTCGCGCTCCGCCTGTTCCAGCTCACCGTGGCGGAGGGAAGGGTCGCGGTCGGGCGCCTCGCCGTCGCCGTTGCCCCTGAGGAGCCAGAGCAGCCCGGTGAGCAGGACGAACGCCAGCACCACGATACCCATCAGGCGATCTCCTCGACACCCCCCGCGCTCACCCGGTGCGACACCAGCGGCCGCACGTCCTGCGGCATGCCCGGTCCCACCCTGATGGCCTCGGCGAGGGCGTCCTGCCCGAGAGTGATGCCCGCCTGGTCGGCGGCGAACACGGATGCCACCGGCTGGCCCCGGCGGACCCGGTCGCCCGGCTTCACCGTGACCACGAAACCCACCGATGGATCGATCTCGTCCTCGACCTCTTCTCTCCCGCCGCCCAGCGCGATGATCGCCCGGCCGAGCACCCGGGGCAGGACGGCCTGGACAATGCCGTCCTCCGGGGCGTGGAACAGTTCCACCGCACCGGCCTGGGGAAGCCGTGAGGGATCCTCGACGATCGCGGGGTCCCCTCCCTGGGCCTCGATGACCTCCCGGAACCGCGCGAGCGCCTGACCGGAGTCGATCGCCCGGTCGAGTTGTTCCCGTGCAAGGACAGGAGTGTCCGCAACCCCGGCCATCAGGAGCATCTCCACCGCCAGCGCCATGGTCACGGTCGCGAGATCGTCCGGTCCCTTCCCTTCGAGTGCTTGGAGCGACTCCTCGATCTCGAGCGCGTGCCCCATCGCCCGCCCCAGCGGCCGGTCCATCGCCGTCAGGAGAGCCACCGTCCGGCATCCATGCCCTTCCCCAACCCCGATCATCGTCCGGGCGAGCGCGAGACCGTCCTCGACGGACGGCAGGAAGGCCCCGCTGCCGGTCTTCACGTCCAGGACAAGGCCGTCCAGGCCCTCGGCCAGCTTCTTGCTCATGATACTGGCACAGATGAGCGGGATGGACTCGACCGTCGCGGTCACGTCGCGCAGGGCGTACAGCTTACGGTCGGCCGGGGCGATCTCGGGCGTCTGGCTGAGCATGGCCACCCCGATCTGCCGGACCTGGGCCTGCGTCTCGTCGAGGCTCAGGGCGGTGCGGAAGCCGGGAATGGACTCGAGCTTGTCAATGGTACCGCCGGTGTGCCCGAGGCCCCGCCCGCTCATCATCGGCACCGCGACGCCACAGCAGGCCACGAGCGGCGCAACGATAATCGACGTCTTGTCGCCCACGCCACCAGTGGAGTGCTTGTCCACCACTGGACGGTGGAGGCCGGTCAGGTCGAGGCGGGCACCGGAGTTGAGCATCGCATCCGTCATGGCCTGAAGTTCCTCCGGCGCCAGGCCGCGCCAGAGAATGGCCATGAGCATGGCGGCCATCTGGTACCGGGGGACATGGTCCGCGGCGAAAGCCTCAATGAGCGCGGCCCATTCACCGGCGGACAGTGTACCGCCATCCCGCTTGCGTTCGATCAGGCTTGCGACCACCATTCAGGCATCCATTGTACCGAGTGGGATGTCACCAAGGAGACCCTGCATGCGCGCCACCCTTCTGGTCCTGTCCGCCCTGTGTGCCGGCGCCGCGGCCCTTCCCGCCCAGGAGGCCCAGATCGCCCGGGGCATCGAGGCGGCCGAAGCCCGCCGGCCGGCGGAGGCGCTGGCGTACTTCGAGTCCGCCCTGCGGGTGGACTCCATGAACTACGAGGCAAACTGGCACGCCGCCCGGGCCCTGATCGACATCGGCAAGCAGACCCCGGATGACCGCAAGAGTGCCGCCCGCGACTCGCTGTATGCCCAGGCGGAGCGCTACGCCCGCCGCGCCGTGACCGCCAGCCCGGACGGGTCCGACGGCCACTTCATCCTGAGCGCGGCGATCGGTCGCGCGTCGCTCACGAAGGGCAAGAAGGAGCGGGTCCAGCGCGCCGCCGAAATCCGCAGCGAGGCCCTGCGGGCCATCGCGCTGGACCCGGACCATGACGGTGCCTACCACGTCCTCGGCCGCTGGCACGCCGAGATCATGCGCCTGTCTGGTATCCAGCGCTTCTTCGCGAAGAGCTTCCTGGGCGGCGCCATCTTCAACGAGGCGTCCTGGGACAAGGCCGTAGAGAACATGGAGAAGGCCGTCTCGCTGGCACCCCAGAACATCTATCACCGCTACGACCTGGCCGAGATCTACGTTGACCGGAAAGAGTACAGCAAGGCCCGGGAGCAGCTGGCCAGGATCGGCGAGCTGCCGGTCAAGGACGTGATGGACCCGACCTACAAGGAAGAGGCCGCCGCGCTGCTCAAGTCCATCGAGGGCAAGAACGACGAGAGCTGACCGTGGTCAGCCCGTCGCATCCTTGAGGGCTTCCATCGCCTCGCGGGCGGCCCGGCCGAACTTCTTGCGGGCCTGCGCGCTGCGGCGGCGCAGTTCCCGGCCGCCCTTGTCCGCGATCTCCTCCACGCGCTCGCCGGCATCTTCCCGGATCTCGCGCAGGCGGCGTCCGACCTGGCGACGTGTCCGGTCGCCCGCCTGGGGGGCGAACAGCAGGGCGGCCCCCGCCCCCAGGGCGGCGCCCAGCACCAGCCCGGCGATGAACGCCCCGCTCCCGCCGGCGTCTTCCATGTCGTCATCCTGCTCGAGGATTTCCTCGTTCTCGCTCATGTCCGTCTCCATGGTGTGATACCCCCGAAACCTAGCCCGGGGCCATCGACGCCTCCAAGCCCGCCGTATGACGGACTCCCGTGCCGGGCGGGTTCGGGCTATCTTCCACCCTCCTTCATCCCGACGCCTGCCCTATGTCCACGACAGCCGCCTCGTCCACCCATGACGACGCCGAGCGCCTCGCCGCCCGCGTCGAAGCCCTGGAGCACGAGCGCAAGCACCTCCTGGCAGTCATCGAGATCCTCCAGGACATCTCCGGCTCGCTTCACTTCACCGACATCGTCCAGGCGGTCGCCCGGAAGCTGGGCGAGGCGTTCGGCCTCGACCGCTCGTCCATCTTCCTGATGGAGCGGGGCGGACGGACCGTACGGCTCGTGGCCAGCTATGAAGACCCGAGCATCCGGAACTACGTGGTCGACCTCGACCGCTACCCCGAGCTCCGGCGGGCCCTCCAGACCGGCCAGACCGTGTTCATCCCGGACGTCGACAGCGATCCGTCACTGGTCCACGCGCGCGGCAACCTCACCAACCGCAGGGTCAAGTCCATCACGGTCGTCCCGATCACGTGGCGCGGGGTCGCCATCGGCGCATTCTTTCTCCGTACCTTCCGTGACGGACCCACCTTCAGCGACGCGGATGTCCGGTTCTGCCAGGTGGTCGCCAGCCTGGTAGCCAAAGCGCTGCGCAACGCCCACCGCTTCGAGCGCGTGCAGGCGCGGCACGGCGTGCCGGCTGAGTCGGGCCTCGAGCGGGAGCGCGCGGCGATGCTCGGCTTCCTCCGCCGCCTGCTCGACGCCTTTGCCGCCAAGGAGGGGCCGTGGGGTGAGGGCCTGCTGGCCCGTGCCACTTCCGAGGAGATCGATCGCCTTGTCGGGGTGGCGATGACCGTGGTGGCACAGGAAGCGTCCGGCCAGTAGCCCCATGAGCCGTGCCAGGTCCGGGGCCACGGCGGAGCGCGCCCGCAGGCTCAGGGAGCAACTCGAGCGCGCGAACCACGCCTACTACAACCTCGACGCTCCCGAGATCAGCGACGCCGAGTACGATCGCCTTTTCCGCGATCTCCAGGCCCTCGAGGAGTCCGATCCTTCCCTCCGTACCCCGGACAGCCCCACCCTGCGGGTCGGCGCCGCGCCAGTCTCCGCGCTGGTCAAGCACACCCACCGACGGCCGATGCTGTCTCTCGCCAACGCGTTCGACCCGTCGGAGGTCGCGGCATGGGTCGAGCGGAATGCGCGTATCAACCCGGACGTGCTCGCAGCCGGCTACACGACCGAGGTCAAGATTGACGGTACCGCGGTCAGCCTCACGTACGCGGACGGGGCGCTGGTGATGGGGGCGACCCGGGGCAACGGCATCATCGGGGAGGACGTGACCGCGAACCTCCGGACCATTGGCGACGTCCCGCTGACCCTCACGTCCGGCGGCCCGATGCCGCCGCTCATGGAAGTGCGGGGCGAGGTCTACTTCCCCCTTGCCTCATTCCAGCGGCTCAATGCGGCCCGTGAGCGCGAGGGCGAGCCCCGGTTCGCCAACCCCCGCAATGCGGCCGCCGGCAGCCTGCGCCAGCTCGATCCCTCCGTGACCCGCCGGCGCCGCCTGCGGTTCTTCGCGTTCCATGTCGAGGTGATCGAGGGCCGGCTGGACGTGGCCTCGCAGTGGGAGGTGCTCCAGCAGCTGGTCGCGTGGGGCTTCCAGGTGGAGCCGCATCGTCGCCGGCACGCGTCGCTGGAGGACGTCCAGGCCGAGATCGCGACCCTCGAGGCGAGGCTCGACGACCTCCCCTTCGAGGCGGACGGCGTGGTGATCAAGCTCGACCCGCTGCCACTTCACGAGGATCTCGGCGTGATCGGCGGCCGGGAGCCGCGCTGGGCGATCGCCCGGAAATTCGCCCCGGACGTGGCCGTGACCCGCCTCAGGGAGATTCGCGTGAACGTCGGGCGGACCGGCGCGCTCAACCCCTACGCCGTCCTGGAGCCCGTCGAGGTGGGAGGCGTGACGGTGTCCAACGCCACGCTGCACAACGAGGACCTCATCGCCCAGAAAGACATCCGGGAGGGTGACTGGGTGGAGGTGATCCGGGCCGGCGAGGTGATTCCGCAGGTGGTCGGGCCGCTGCCCGCGCGCCGGACCGGGAAGGAGCGCCGCTGGAAGATGCCGTCGAAATGTCCCGCCTGCGGCACGCCGGTGGAACGGCCGCCGGACGAGGCCATGCGCTACTGCCCGAACGTGGCCTGCCCCGGCCGGACGCTGGAGGGGCTGGTGCATTTTGCCTCGCGCGACGCGATGGACATCCGCGGCCTGGGCTACGAGCGGGTGCGCCAGCTCATGGACGCGGGCCTCGTGACGGACGTGGCGGACATCTACGAACGGGTGACGGTGGACGCGCTCCTGCCGCTCGAGCGGTTCGCGGAACAGAGCGCGGGCCAGCTGGTCGAGGCGATCGAGGCGTCGAAGGGGCGACCACTCTCCGCACTGCTCTTCGGGCTCGGCATCCGGCACGTCGGCAGCACCGTCGCCGCGCTGCTGGCCCGGCACTTCGGGGCCATGGACGCACTGGCGGCTGCCGCCGAGGAAGACATCGCCGCGGTGAACGGCGTGGGCCCGACGATTGCCGAAGCGGTGCGAAGTTTCTTCACCAACCGGACGAACCGGAAGCTGGTCGACCGGCTCCGGGCGGCAGGCCTGACGCTGGAGGAGCCGCGTGCGCGGGTCGCCGGCGGTCCGCTCGATGGTACCACGTGGGTAATCACCGGGACGCTGCCGACGCTGGGCCGCCAGGAGGCGACGGAGCGGATCGAGGCGGCGGGCGGCCGCGTGACCGGCAGTGTCAGCCGGAGGACTACGGCGGTGCTCGCCGGCGCCGAGGCAGGAAGCAAGCTCGCGAAAGCGCAGGAACTCGGTATCGAGATCGTGGACGAGGCGGAACTCTTGCGCCGGCTCGGCCGCTGACCGTAGCTTCACAATGACTTCTACCCGGTTTCCTCATGAACGCCGCATCGCTCCTGACGTCCCATGATTGCCTCGGGCTTTCCCGCCGTGCGCTGCACCAGCTCCGGATTATCCTGGAACAGGACGGCGGGATCCAGAGCGCGTCGGTGCTTCAGCAGGCTGGCTTCGCCGCCGGGGAATCCGTCTACGCCGCGTTCAATGAATGGGTGCAGGCGCGCTACCGGCTGGACTCGCCGCGCGATCTCGACGTCGAGTACTTCGGCGAGGCACTCTCGGGCTTTTTCGCGGAGTTCGGCTGGGGGCACCTGGTGCCCGACCAGCTGAGCCCGGCGGTGGTCACCCTCGATTCGCCCGACTGGGCCGAGGCCAGCCCGGAACACCGCTCGGCCCACCCCTCATGCCACTTTTCATGCGGTATGCTCGCCGATTTCCTGGGCAGGGTATCGAACGCCGTGGTGGGAGTCATGGAGGTCGAGTGCCGCACGCGTGGGGACGAGGCGTGCCGCTTCCTGACCGGCGCACCCGAGACACTCCAGCTGATCTACGACCGGATGAGTCAGGGCCTGCCCTACCTGGAAGCCGCCGCGGCCGAAGCCGCCACCTGACCCCCGCGGGTCCCCGCGCCTGACCATGCATCGCCTTCTCGAGCCACTCGAACTGCTCGTGGGAACCCTGCTGGGCTTCCTCCTCGGCTGCCTGCTGGTGTCCGTTGCGCCGGAGCGACTTGGCGCCATTCCGCCTGTCGGGATACTCGTCGCTGGTGGAGTGGCGGGCTTCCTCGCCGGCGTCCTGTGGAGCGCCCGGCGGGTCCTCGAGGCCCAGGACAAGCGGGTGCCACTGCACCAGCGCACCTGGCCCGCTCTCGGGGACGGCCGCCCGCTGGGCGTGCTCGCCGCCCGCTCCCGGAATACGATGCTCGAATACCTGATGTGGGTGCTGGCCGCGCTGGTGGTGGTGGGCATCGTCGCGCTGGCAAGACGGTATCTCTAACAAAGAACACCGTGAGCGGTGAGCGGTAAACAGTGAGCGGGAACTGCCTCATGATTTGAGATCCAAGCCCGCGGGGCGGTTCCCGCTTACCGCTTACACCTCACCGCTCACCGCCTTCTATCTTCACCCCTTCGATCAGCAGGTGCGGCGCGGCCACGCTCCCCATCCACTGCAGTTCGTTCCCGATGCCGGCGAGGTTCCTGAGAAGATCGTATGCGGTACCGGCCACGGTCGCGCGCTTCACCCGGCCGGTCACCTCTCCCCCCTCAACCCGGAAGGCCAGGGCCACCGGCTGGCTGAAGGCCCCGCCCACCACGTTGCCCTGTCCCACGCCGATCAGGTCGTCCACCAGCAGCCCCGTCCCCATCCGGGCGAGCAGTTCCCCGGGTGTATCCTCGCCGGGAAGGACCATGAGGTTGCTGTAGGCAGTCCGGGGCTTGCCGAAGATGCTCCGGCGGCCGTGGCCTGTCGCATTCACGCCGGCCAGTCCCGCGGTCTCCAGGTCCCAGACGAAGCCACCAACCTTTCCAGCGTCGACCAGGAGCATCCGCCGGGAGGGTACGCACTCATCGTCCACCGGGCGCGAGCCTGCGCGCCAGTCGAGCAGGGCGTCATCCACGAGCGAGAAACGCGGGTCGAACATCGCCTCCCCTTCGCGCCCGGCGAGCGGGGAGACGCCCTGGTGGACGGACCGGCCGAGGCATGCCTGACGGAACGGGGCGAGGAGGACATCCGTACCCGCGGGCGTGAAGCAGACGGGCGGTGTTCCGGTCGGGGCCGCGGCGGTGCGGCGGCTCCATTCGAGTCGCTCCAGCATCCGGCCCGTCAGGAGTTCGAGTTCGCGGGTGGTGGGAAGGTCCGCGCCGGCCAGGTGTTGCGCAATGATCAGGACGTCATCGTCCGCCACCCGGGTGAGCTCCGCGCTGACGCTCACGCTCGTCACGTCATATCCGGCGTCCACGCCGTGGCTGTTGCCGACAAGGACCGACCCCAGGGAGCGCTCGACCGACACGTTGACCTGGCATCCGTCACGCATGAGCCGGGACACGACCTGCTCACCGATCTCCGTCAGGCGCCGGGCATCGGCGGCGGCCGCGGCCGGGGCATGGGTGGAGACCCTGGGCACGGGCCGGGGGGAGGGCATCTCGAGCGGGATCTCGGGCCCCACCCGGGCGCTCTCGAGAGCCTGATCGATGAGATCGTCCCAGTGGGGCGCCGTGGTCCCGGCGAACCCCAGCCGCCCGCGCGCCATCACGCGCAGGTTGGCGCCCTGCTCCTGCGCCAGCGAGATCGACTTGAGCCGCCCCGATTCGAAGACTGCCGTCAGGGTCTCGTCCGTCTTGGCGATCGCGTCCGCCTGCTCCGCCCGCCGGGCGGCCCGGTCGAGCAGCCCGCCGATCACCCTGCCACTCCCCCGATGAGCGTCTCCTGCATCCGGACGTGCGGCGCGCCTTCCGTGACGGGCAGCGGCACCTGGAACCCTTTTCCGCAACCACCGCCCATCTGGTTCCACTGAAAATCCCCGGCAATCCGGTCGACGTGCTGGAGCGAATGGAAGAGGTTGCCCGCCAGGGTCACGTCGCGCACCAGCTCCGCGAGCTGGCCGTCCCGGATCATGTAGCCGTATCCGGCGGTAAACGAGAAATCCTCCAGGAATGTCTGTCCTCCCTGCGCGTCACAGGCATACACCCCGAGCGGGATATCGCGGAGCAGATCGTCCCGGGTGCCGGTCCCGCCGGCGATGTAGGTGTTGGTCATGCGCACGAGCGGCGGGTGGCGGAAACTGAGCGCCCGCGCGTTGCCGGTGACTTCCTCGCCCATCCGCGCCGCCGTCTCCCGCGAGTGCAGCCGTCCGACCAGGACGCCGTTCCTGATCAGGACGGTGTTGCGGGTCGGGGTGCCCTCGTCATCGTAGGGCAGCGTGCCCCGGAGGCCGGTGGCGTGCCCGTCGTCCCCGACGGTGAGCAGGTCGCTGCCGAAGCGCCGGCCCAGCGTCATCATCTTCCGGGCGCCGGGATTCTCGTACACGAAATCGGCCTCGCTCAGGTGACCGAAGGCCTCGTGGATGAACACGCCGGCGAGTTTGGGGTCCATCACCACCGGATAGGTGCCACCCCGGACGCTGGGGGCGTCCAGGAGGGCTACCGCACGACGGGCCGCGGTGAGGAACTGCTCCTCCCGCCCCTGCACCGCATTCCAGCCGCGACGGAGGCCGAGCGACTCGAGCCCGCGCTGGATGGTGCCGTGCTGCCGGGCACTGGCGACCGCCGACAGGGTCACCTCGGGCCGCAGCTCGAAGAGCCGCGTTCCCTCGGAGTTGGCGTACCAGTACTCGGTGACCTCGTCACGATAGGCGGCCTGGGTATCGACCACCCGGCGGTCCTGGTCGAGCATGAGCGCGTTGAGCCGGCCGAGGAGGCGGGTTTTGTCGTCGAGTGAGACCCCCCGGACGTCGCCATCGAGGTCGAGGCGCACATCGTCCTGGCGGATCGGGACGGGGGCCAGCGTGATGGGATCATCGAGGCGCACGGCCCGCGACAGCTCGTGCGCCCGCGCGACCATGGCGGGAAGGTGGTCCAGCGCGGTGAAGCTCGCCGCGCCCCAGCCGAAGCCGTGACTCAGGCAGCGGACGAAGCCGCCAACGTCGAGCGCGGTGTGGGCGCCC
>CAWGSK010000022.1:0-59827 GCA_963825055.1 uncultured Gemmatimonadales bacterium | reverse complement strand
TCGAGCCGGCGGCCCCGCCAGGCGACCGCGCTGGTCCACGAGCGCTCGACCCGGATCTCGGTGAAGTCCGCCCGTGAGGCGGCGAGGGCATCCGCGATGCGGTCCTGCATCGCGGACGGGTTCAGGTGTTCGACTCCAGCCGGGCCGCGTAGTCGGGCCGGACGATCAACTCCCCGTCCTGCACGATCTCGCGGTCCCACGGGAGAATGATGAAATTCTCCGTCTCGAACGCGAAGTAGTCGGGCTGGTAGTCGCCAGTCTTGAAGGAGACCGCCGTGCGGACCTCGGCGGGCCCGACGGCGCGGACCTCGTTCAAGGCGAGCTTCAGGGTGGCGCCGGAGTCACAGGTCTCGTCCACGATCAGCACCCGGCGGTTCCGGATGGTGGGCGGCGGGCCGGCCACCAGCACCGGCTCATCCCCGGCTGCGGGGCGGGTGACGGTCATGGAGGTGAATTCGCGCTGGAGGATACTGGCTACGACGACGCCGGGGATAACACCCGCCTTGGCCACGCCGAGAACCACCTCGGGATCGTAGGCCTGCGCCACGCGCAGGGCGAGGGCACGGCAGATCTCCCCGAAGAAGGGCCAGTCGACTTCCAGGACACCGCGGGCACCGGAGGGCTGGGCGCGTCGCATCGTCTCTCCTGGCAGGGGCGGGCGGCCCGACCGGCGGGCTGCCGGACGGTCCTGTGGAAGGTATCCCGGTGGTCGGGCAGCCAGCAACCGCGTTGCGGGCCATACGGGGCCGGGCTATTATAGTGGCAGTTCACGAGTTACGTAGGGTGAACCCCTTCTCCTGGGGGGATGGCGGACGCGATGAGTTTCTGGCAGCGGCTCTTCGGGAGCGGGAAGGACGCCGACCTGAAGCCGGCACGGCTTGATTATGTCAACGAGGCCCTGGCTCTCGAGCGCCAGGGCGACTATGCGTCCGCACTCACGTCCTACCGGCTCGCGCTCCGGGAGCACCCCGGCGACCCGCGCATCCTGGTCAACATCGCCATCGCATTCACCAAGACCGGCCAGCCCGACGAGGCCATCCGTCATTACCGCCGCGCGCTCGAGATGGATGGGTCGCTGGTCGGCGCGCACTACGGCATGGCGTTCCTCCTGCTCAAGCGGGGGGAGCGTGACGAAGCCGCCGGCCACCTGCGGCAGTTTCTCGAGCACCCGCCCAAGGGCGCGGACGCCGACCGCTGGATCCGCCACGCGCAGGACGCGCTGCGCCAGATCGACGGGACGCCTGCCTCGGAAGTCTCATGAACCGTGGCGCGGTGGCGGTGCTTGCCGCGGCCGGGCTCGTCACCGGGGCCTGCAGTGAAATCACCGGCACCGGCAACGGCGTCATCGCGCTGGAGATCCGGGTGCCGACCAGCACACGGGTTGAGGTGGGAGACACCATCCAGCTCCAGGCCCGCGCGCTGAACCAGGACGGCGACAGTGTGGACGCCACGGTCACATGGCGCGCCACTCCCGACACCGTACTCGACATCGACAGCACGACCGGCCGGCTCACCGGCCTTCTCGGCGGGGGCACGGGCCAGGTGCAGGCCCGCAGTGGCGAGCTGTCGTCCAACCTCGTCACCTTCACCGTCCTGGCGCGGGTCGACACCCTGGTAATCCGGGGGCCCGACACGCTGCGGGTCGTCCAGGGGATGAGCGTCTCGCCGCCGCTGGACGCCGCCCTGGAGGCTGGCAGCCCGCCGGTGGGAGTCAGCGGACGGACCATCACTTACGAGGTGGTCCAGACCTTCGGCCTCCCGGGCGATACGCTCCAGCTCAACGGCAACGGCCCGCGGCTTACGGTCCAGACAGGCAGTGACGGCGCCCCCGCCACACCGGTCATGGTCGAGACCATCGCCGGCACCAGTGCACCGGACAGTGCCTACGTAGAGGTCAGGGCAACCCGCCCGAGCGGGGCCCTGATCCCGGGTTCGGGGCAGGTCTTCATCGTCCGATTCGACTGACCCGGCCCGCCGGGTCGGACCACCCCGTCCCGGATTCCCGACCGCCGGAGTTTCCATGACCGCCGTCCAGACCCTCACCGAACTCTTCTTCGCCGCGATGGAACTCCACGGGGCGCGGCCGGTCGCGATGCGCTCGCGACTGTCCGGATCCTGGACGGACGTGAGCTACACGGAGCTGTTCGACCGGGTGCAGGCCGTCAGCAACGGGCTTCGCGAGCTGGGAGTGGGGGCCGGCAGTCATGTCGCCCTGCTGTCGGAGAACCGGCCGGAGTGGGCGATTGCCGACTTTGCGTGCCTGACCGCCCGCTGCGCGGACGTGCCGATCTACCCCACGCTCCCCGCCAGCCAGATCGCGTACATCCTGAACGATGCCGGGGCCCTGGCCATCTTCGTCAGCAACGGCGACCAGCTGGCCAAGATTCGCGGGATCCGCCACCAGCTGCCGGCCCTCAAGCACATCATCACCATGGATGAGGGCCTGACCGGCCAGGACATCCTGCCGATGACGGACCTGGCCCGGCGCGGGCGGGACGCCCGCGCGAGGTACGGTGGGTGGAAGGACGAGGCCCTCGCCGCGGTCCCGGACGACGTTGCGACACTGATCTACACCAGCGGCACGACGGGCGACCCGAAGGGCGTGATGCTCACGCACGGCAACATCACGTCCAATGTGGTGTCCGGGCTCGAGGTGCTGCCGCTGCGGGTGGGTGACGAGTGCCTCTCCTTCCTCCCGCTCTCCCACATCTTCGAGCGGATGGCCGGGCACTACGTGATGTTCTACTCCGGCACCATCATCAACTATGCGCTGAGCATCGACACCGTCTCGGACGACATGATCGACCGCCGGCCGACCGTGGTGCTGTCGGTCCCGCGTCTCTACGAGAAGATCTTCGCCCGGGTGCTCGACAACGCGACGTCGGGCTCACCCATCAAGAAGCAGATCTTCTTCTGGGCCAAGGCCACCGCCGAGGACTGGGCGGGCCGGGTGCTGGCGGGCGAAGACATCTCCGCCACGCTCGGGCTCAAGAAGAAGATCGCCGACAAGCTGGTCTTCTCGAAACTGCAGGCCCGGACGGGCGGGAAGCTCCGGTTCTTCGTCTCCGGCGGCGCACCGCTCTCGCCCGCCATCGCGAAATTCTTCTTCGCGGCGGGCCTGCCGATCCTGGAGGGCTACGGGCTCACCGAGACCTCACCCGTGATCACCGTGAACACCTTCGAGCACATGCGGCTCGGCACGGTGGGCCAGCCCCTTCCCGGGGTGGAGGTGAAGATCGCGGAAGACGGCGAGATTCTCACCCGCGGCCCCCATGTCATGAAGGGGTACTATCACAAGCCCGAGGCCACCGCGGAGGTGATCGACAGCGAGGGATGGTTCCACACGGGAGACATCGGCGAGCTGGATCCTGACGGCTACCTCAAGATTACCGACCGGAAGAAGGACCTGCTGGTCACCGCGGGTGGCAAGAACATCGCCCCGCAACCGATCGAGAACCGGGTGAAGGCCAATCGCTTCGTGGCCAACGCCGTCATGCTGGGCGACCAGCGACCCTTCCCGATCATGCTGATCGTGCCCAACATCGACAACCTCAAGAGCTGGGCCCGGGACAAGGGCCTCGTCTTCGGTGACATCCCGAGCCTGGTCGAGAACCCCAAGGCCATCGCCAAGGTCGAACGCGAGATGATGAAGCAGCTCCGCGACCTCGCCCACTTCGAGATGCCGAAAAAGGTCCTGCTGCTCACGAGCGACTTCAGCATCGACAGCGGCGAACTCACCCCGACCCTCAAGGTGAAGCGGCGCGTGGTGGAGAAGAAGTACCGGGACCGGATCGAGAAACTGTACGCCGAGCGGGAAGGCGGGATACACGACCTCGATGGGAAAGCGTGAGCGGTGAGCGGGAGCTGCCTGGCGGTCTCAAATCCCGAACGAAGGGCAGGCCTTCTTACCGCTCACCGCTTACCGCTCACGGCTCACGCAGTTCCCACATACCACCCCCCCGCCTCCCCCAGCACGGTCAGGTCCGCCGGCGGCGTGCCGGCCCCCACCACCCGCAGTCCCGGCAGGACGGTCCGGATCGCTTCGGCGCTCCAGCGGGCATCCGCTCCGTAGCCCGCGCCCAGCACGACCCCACGCAGGCTCCGCCGCTTGAGCGGCAGCCGCCCCGCCACAATGCGGCTCAGCATGGGCTCCGGCCCGACTGTGCCGGGGGCGTTGACCGTCACGACATGCACCCCCGGACGTCCGGCGATGAGCTCGCCCGCGACCGACGCCACGCCACCCACCAGCGCCACATAGCCGCCCGGCCCGCTCAGCCCGAGCAGCGCCAGCGCGCCGTCTCCCGTGAGGGGCTCCGGCGTTTCGACCACCTCCGGTGGAGGGGGATCGTCCGGAAGGCGGAGGTCCACGATGCCGCCACTTACGGTGAACTCCCGGCGGCATACGGGACAGCCGAGCCGGCCCTCGGTGACCGCCCGCGCATCCATGGCATGCGGGACCAGCACGAGAAACTGTTCCTCGTGCTCCGCCGGGCAGCGCAGGTGGTCGGTCAGCTCGATGAACACCGGGGCCCGCTCAGCGGAACTCCACCCACGTCAGGAGCCCCGGCGACACCCGGACCCGCCGGTAGATCCTGCGACCGTCCACCTCGACGCCGAGCGTGTACTCGCCGGGCGGCACGTCACTGATCGCGAACGTCTCCTGGTAGAGCGGATGGGGGTGCGCCCGGCTCCCGTAGGTCTCCACGAACGAAAAGGGCGTCTCGGCGGGCACCGCCTTGCGGAGGCCGTAGATCCGGACCTGCCCCGTGGGCTCCCCGGCGGTGTTCAGGACCCGCCCAGCCACGATGCCCGTTCCCGGCAGCGGCGCGATCCAGAGTTCGGGGTTCGTGGTGTAGCGCGGATAACGCTCCAGCGAGTCCACCACGAGCCTCACTCCGGCGTCCCGGGGCGTGGCGTGCACCTCGAGATGCAGGTGGTCGTTCGTCGCCCGGCCGGTGTTGCCCACGCGCGAGATCACCTGGCCCCGGCTGACTCGCTCACCCACGTGGACCATGAGCGACGAATTGTGGTAGTACACCGAGTGGATGGCGAGCGTGTCGCTCCCGGTGACGAGCATCGAGTCGTGCCGGATGGCGATGGTAAGCGCGCCTGCCTCCGCCGGCCCCGCGTACTCCACCACGCCTGAGCCGATGGCGTGCACCGGCGTGCCGTCGGCATTGTTGAACTCCACGCCCTGGTGCTGCTGGAAGTTGCCGCCCATCGTGGAACCGTAGCGGTAGGTCTGGTCGATCATCGCGTTGTCCGACGGATCGATGGGCCGGCGGAACCACGTGGTCCGGGGGCCCTCGGGTGGCGTGGCCGGCGGTGCATCCACCGCCAGGCAGGGTCGGTCCACTTCCGCAGCCGGCCGGAGCCCGCAGGGTGAAGCGAGGTACGTCGTGCCGCCGACGGCGGTGCCGGTGCCCGTGTCCCACCCATCATCGATGTAGATCGTCCGGCCGGTCCAGGCGCCGTCACGTACCTGGAGCAGCTGCCACCCCGCGGGGGAGCGGACCACCAGGCCTTGGTCATCCCATTCGAGCTCGGTGGTATACTCGTTTCGGAGCAACACGATGGCAGTGTCGGCGGGCCCCCTGGCGGCCGGTCCGGTGCTGTCCACCAGCGCCGTCCAGTGGACCCCGTCGTCGGTCGTCACCTGGAGCCCGTCGGCCGTGGCGATCACTACCGTGTCGCCATGCACCGCGATGCCGTCAGGCGCCACGTACTGCCACTCGGGGCCGAGCTGGCCAAACGTCCAGTTGCGCCAGGTCTTTCCATCATCCGTCGAGAGCCCCCAGCCGTTTCCCACCGTGCCGTACCAGATCTGTCCCTCGCGCCCGAACCCGAAGGCCTGGACGAAGTCCCAGGAGATGGACGTGTCCGTGGTGTCGCTCCGGAAGACATCCCACTGGTCGGTACCAGGACGGAAGCGGTAAATCCCCTTGCCGTAGGTGCCGACCCAGATGGCGCCCGCGGGGTCGCGCTGGACCGTGAGGACATGCGTGCCCCAGCCGGAGGAGTCGGGCAGCTCGGGCAGCGCCTGGGCCGTCAGGGGAGCACCACCAAGCACAACGAGTGCCGCGACAGGGAAGATCTTGCGGAAGCACACGAACGCCTCCTTCAGGCGGGATTGATGCGGATCGACTCGATCGTGACGCGGGGGGGCCGGGTCGCCGCGTAGAGCACTGCGTCGGCCACGTCCGCGGGCCGCAGCATCTGTTCCCGGGAGGGGAATCCCTCCCGCTCATCGGGGTTGACCGGATCCCAGACGTCGGTGTCGGTCGGGCCCGGGGAGATGAGGGTGCAGCGAACGCCGGTGCCGCGGTATTCCGCCGTCAGGACCTCATGCAGCCCCCGGAGCCCGTATTTCGAGGCCGAGTAGGCGCTGTTCTCGGGGAACGCGACGTGGTCAGCGATGCTGCCGATGGTGACGAGCAGGCCCCGGCCCGCCGAGCGCATGGCGGGGAGCAGCCCGCGGGCCACGGCAAACGGGGCGCGCAGGTTGATGGCGATCTGGGCGTCGAACTCGCCCGTGGTCGTCTGCTCGAACGGCTTGAGCAGGAAGCCGCCGGCGTTGTTGACGAGAATGTGGGGCGGACCGAACTCGGACAGCAGTGCCTGGAGGGCGCGCTGGAGCAGGACGGGGTCAGTGACGTCGCAGGTGAGGTCGTACCAGGGCTCGTGGTCGGCATCGGGCAGGCTCCGCGCGAGCCGGGCCACCGTGGCCCCCGCCCCGGCCAGCGCGGTCGCGACGGCTGCCCCGATCCCGCGGGACGCGCCGGTCACCACCGCCACCTGCCCGGCCAGCGGCTTCATTCGCCCCCGCGGCCCCCGTGCACCAGGCGCAGGAACTCGTCGCGGGTTCGCTGGTCATCCCGGAAGACACCGCGGAGCGCGCTGCTCACCGTACGGCTGCTCTGTTTCTCCACGCCCCGCATTGCCATGCAGAGGTGAGTGCACTCCAGCACCACCCCCACGCCCTGCGGCTCCAGCACGTCCATGACGGCGTCGGCCACCTGGTCGGTGAGGCGCTCCTGCACCTGGAGCCGCCGGGCGAAGACATCCACAATGCGGGGGAGCTTGGACAGCCCGACAATGCGTCCGTCCGGAATGTACGCGACATGCGCCCGGCCGAAGAACGGCAGCATATGGTGCTCGCAGAGCGAGTAGACCTCGATGTCCCGCACCAGGATCATGCTCTCATGCCGTTCCTCGAAGACCGCGTCGCCCACGACGTCCTCGACGGACATGCGGTAGCCGCGCGTCAGCCAGCGGAAGGCGGCTTCCACCCGGGAGGGCGTCTTCACGAGCCCCTCCCGATCCGGGTCCTCCCCGAGGGCAGCGAGGATGGAGCGGACCTCATCAGTGAACGGCGCCAGGGGCGGCGTGAGCTTATGGACCTTCGAAGTCGACATAGTTCCTCGGGGTCTCCCAGAGACGGATGCGGAGGTCGAGACTGTCGGGCAGGGCGGGCCGGAGCTCGCGCCAGCAGACCATGGCAATGTGTTCCGCACTCGGCTGGAGTTCGCGGAACCACGGGACGTCCAGGTTGAGGTTCCGGTGGTCGAGGTGGCGGAGCAGGTGCTCCTCCGCCAGCGCCCGGAGCCGGCCCACGTCCATCACGTACCCGGTGTCCGGGTCGATCTCCCCCGTCACCGTCACGTCCATCTCGTAGTTGTGCCCGTGATAATTCGGGTTGTTGCACGGCCCGAAGGTCTCGCGGTTCCAGTCATCGGAAAACGCGGGGTTGTGGAGCCGGTGCGCCGCGTTGAAGTGTACCCGGCGCGTGACACTGCACTTGGCCATCCGTGCCCTCCAGGTCAGCGCGGAATATACCCACGGCCGGGCCAGAAGGTTCCGGCGGACCCTATACAGCAGCGCCGGCCCCAGGGGGGCCGGCGCAGAAGCTGAACAGCAACGAGGGGGTTAATTGAAGCCCGAAGAAAAATGCGCGGCGCCCTCACCACAACGTCTGTCTTCCCCCGTGGGGCATGACATCGGCTGCAGCATTCGGGCCCTTCATCGGACAATGTTGGCTCAATAACGATTGTCCCCGTTGCCGCCAGCTCAGGGAACAAAATACCGGCCGGTACCTCGGCCGTCAACACGGTTCCGCGGGGTGTTGCGAAGGCCCGGACGCCGCGTTATCCGTTGAGGGAATACAGCCCTGAGCCGGGACTCCTCATGCCTCTCCTTCTCGCGGGAATCGTCGCCAGTCTCCTCCTGTGGATCGTCCTGGCGCTGGTCCTCGCGCTGCCCTATCCCGCCGTGAACCTGCTGCTGGCCGTCTCGGCCAGCCTCTTCGTGCGGTGGTGGGCACTCACCCGGGACGGGGCGGTCGAAGAACAGGGCGGTCGGTGAGAGGGCGGTCGGGAAAAGGGGCGGTCGGAGAACAGGGCGGTCGGGAAGAGGGCGGTGCCTGACAGGGCGGTCGGGAAAAGGGCGGACGAGGACAAGACGGACGGGAACCCATCACCTGTTCGGCCTCAGGTCCCGCAATAGCATCCACAGATCACACAGATTGCGCCGATTGATCAGTGAACACGGACGGGGTGCGGTGTCTCCGTGCACACCTCCGTGTCTTCCGTGTTTTCCGTGGTTCAAATGAACAATGGCGGCCGTGGATGGTGCCCTCCGGAACCCGGTGCCGCTCAGATCTCCCAGTTCGACAGCACCACGCCGGGCCTCACCGGCCGCTCGCCATACCCCCGCACCGTCATCCGCAGGTCGGTCCAGTGGACCCGGAAGCCATCGCCGATGAGCCGGGCGTACGGGGCGGGGTCCTGCGTCTGGCACCGCAATGAGAGCCGGCGCATCCGCTCGCGGGACGCCGTGCGCACCAGCTCGTCCACCAGCTCGGCGAACGCTTCCACGTCCACGGCGACGACCTTGAGCACCCGCAGTTCGTCTGCCGTCCGGCTGTCCGCCAGTGACGCCGAGTGCCAGAGGCCGAACGCGGCCAGGCGGGCATCCCGCCGGATGCCGGTCACGTTCCCGATCCGCAGCTCGCGGGTGAGCTCGATCTCGCGGGAGAAGTCGACGCCTCCCGTCACCCGCACAGCGAGGTCACGGCATTCCGGGAGGGTGGGCGGCGCCGCCGGCGGGCCCTCCTTCCGCGCGGTCCGTCGGGCGACGTCCCGGATCAGTGTGATGGTGAGCGGCCCCGGCTCGAACCCCAGGCGGCTGTAGAACCCGATGTTTTCCACGGTGCGGGGCATGGTCTCCAGCCCGATGGTCCGGACACCGCGCTCCCGCAGCCACTCCACCCCCGCCATGACGATTTCCTGCCCCAGACCTTCGTTCTGCCGGTCGGGCCGCACGGCCAGCGGACCCATCCAGCCCTCCACCCCGGACTGGTGCACCATGTTGAACGCGATCAGGCGGCCGGAGGCGTCCCGCCACAGCATCGCCCCCTCGCCGGCGTCCTCGATGGCGTAGCGCCAGATAAGTGGATTCAGGAAGGGGACCCGTACGCCCGCGAGCCCGTCCCGCCGGTACCGGTCGGTGAAGGCGTCCGCGAAGATACGGTTCAGCGGCTCGATATCCTGCGGCCCCGCCTGCAGCGGACCGCTCACGCTCCGGTCAGGCAGCCAGGCCATCGGGAGCCTCCGTGTCCTCCCGGGCCGTGGCGGCGCCACGCCCTACGTCCACCTCGACCCGGATGACGCGATCGAAGCCTTCCCGCACCGACTCGATGTGGGTGATCAGGATGACCTGCGGGAACCGGTCGGCCAGGCCGCGCAGCAACTCGAGCACACCCGCGCGGCGCTCCTCGTCCAGCGACCCGAAGATCTCGTCCAGCACCAGCAACGACAGCGGCTGCCCCGCCCGCTCCGCGATCATCTGGCTGATGGCCAGGCGGAGCGCCAGGTTCACCACGTCCTCCTCGCCGCCGGAGATCACGGGCTTGGCGTCGCCGTCTTCCAGCACGACGGCCATGTAGCTCTCGTCCAGCTCGAGGTCGGAGTACCGCCCGTTGGTGAGGTCGCGCAGGAAGCCCGATGCCAGCTCCGACAGGTCCGGGCGAAGGGTGGCATTGAGGTCGGTGCGCAGGTCGGTGAAGGCCCGGTCCAGCGCGTTGTGCAGGGCCAGGTCCCCGGCGGCCTGGTCGATCTCCCGCGCCTGTACCTCCCGCTGCGCCTGACGGCGTTCGAGCCCCTGCACCGCCTCGGCGGCCGCCGAACGCTCGGCGCCACACCGCACCGTGTCCACCTCCACCAATCGACGCGACCGCTCCGCCTCCTCCGCCTCACGTCTGGCCCAGGCCCAGGCGTCCTCGCTGAACCCCAGCGACTTCATCTGCTCACGAAGTGCCGTGACCTGTCCTTCCACCTCGCTCATGTCACGCTCGGCCGACTCGGCCTCCTGCACCAGCTCCTCGGCCCGGTCCGCCAGGACCTGGAGCCGCACCGCCTCCAGGGCGAGCGGTTCCAGCTTCACGATCAGGGCGCGAACCTCGGCGTGGCGCTCCGCGTCGTACGGCGCTTCCGATGCCGCCAGTTCCTGCTCCAGTGCGGTAATCCGTTCATCGAGCCGGGCGGCCTCCGCGGTCAGGGCTTCCTGCTTGCCCGCCGCCGCCCCGAAACGGGTCAGTTCGTCCCGCGCCGAGGAGAGGTCTTCTTCCACTGTCGCGTGCTCGGTGGTCAGGGCGGCCAGGTCCGCCGGCGTATCCGTGAGTTGCTCGATCCGCTGCCGGAAATAGTTCCCGTTGAACTTGACTTCCTCCAGCTGGCGGTCGAGCAGGCCGAGCACCTGGTCGAACTCGTCACCCAGCGGCCGTGCGCACGTGGGGCACGCACCGTCGCTCCCGGCCTCGCGGATGCGGTCCTGCTGCTCCTGAATGTCCTTGTACTGGTCCAGCAGGGTCTGGCGCCGGGTCTTCGCCTCCTGCAGGTCACGCACCCATTCGTTCTGCCGCTGCTCGATGGCAGCGGAGAGTTCGGTCCGCCGCGCGGCAAGTGTATCGCGTCGCTCGCCGGCCGCGGCCAGCACCTCCGGTGCGGGGATCTGCGCAAGCTCCGCGGCCACCTCCTTCCGCCGATGACGCAGGTCATCCAGCTGGCTCTGGAACCCGCGTCGCGCCGCGACCGCCTGCTGCCGCTCATCGAGCTGCCCGCGCTCCTCGCGGAGCCCGGTGAGCGGCGCCAGATCGGTCTCGATCGCCGTCAGGCGGCCGCGGGCCGTCAGCGCCTCGGCCAGCTGGCGGTCGAGCTGCTGGTGCCGCTCCCGGGCCGCGCCCACCTTGTGTTCCGCCAGCCGCAGGTCGCCCTCGAGCGACGCAACCTGCTCCTTGAGCCGCTGCACCTCCTCCCACTTCGGCTGGACCTCCTCCAGCCTGCGTCCGGCCGCCTCCAGTGCCTCCCGGGAGATCCTTTCCTTCTCCTCAGCCTCCGCCAGCCGCGACCGCGCCTTGTCGAAGTCCGAGGCGAGCGACTCGGCGTTTGGCAAGGCGCCCTCCAGGGTCTGGAGCCGGCTCCGGAGCGCGGTGCGCCGGTCCTTCAGCCGGTCCTGCGCCCGACGGATCTTCTCGTACCCCAGCACGCGCGAGAGGAACTGCGCCCGCTCGGGCGCCGTCATCGCCGCCATCACCGCCAGTTCCTTCTGGCTGGTGAAGTAAGTGTTGAAGAACTCCTCGCGCGTCATGCCGAGGATGCGCTCGAGGCGGTCGGAGACGGCGCCGAGGCTGGTCACGATCGGTGACGGATCGCCATCCTGGTAGAGCTCGGCGCCGTGCAGCGTGCGGACGACGCGATACTGATGCGGCCCGAGGGCAAACTCCAGCTCCACCCGGACCGGCGAGCGGGGTGGGGCGCGACGCCGACGGATGGATTCGCGGGTGCCCCGGGCCGCGGGCGTGCCGTAGATGGACCAGGCGATCGCCTCGAGCAGGGTGGTCTTCCCTGCCCCGTTCGGGCCGATGATACCGGTGAGTCCGGCGCCGAGGATCAGTTCGGTGTCCTCGTGCTGGCGGAAGTTGAGCAGGCGGAGCCGCTGGATGATCATCCCGACGCTCCCGGCTCGCCCTCCGCCTCGGCGAGCAGCGAGACGCCGAGCTGCACGAACCGGTCGCGGTCGATCCCGGCGTCCAGCGGGCGCTGGACGAGGTAGCCCTCCACTACCTCGGCCAGGGTCTGCCTTCGCCCCGGCGTGCCGACACCGGTGATGCGCCGCGCCTCGGGCCGGCGGAGGTCCAGGTGGAAGTGCAGGGCTTCTGCCTTCCAGCCGCGGATCGCGGCGTGGTCCAGCTCCCGGGCGACATGGCGGGGAATGTTGCAGAGCACCTGCCGTACGATCTGCCCCTCGATGGTTCCGGTTCCCTTGATGCGCGCACGGATCATCGCGTCCACGCCCTCAGCGGTCTGCTCGTCGGCGTCGATCGCCTCGAGATCGATCACGCGCCGGGCCAGCTCCACCGGCTGGAACGACGTGGTGGCCTCCGCAAGGTCCGCCAGCAGCCAGCCCTTGCCCGGAATACCCTGCTCCGCCTGTTCCCGCGCCTCGCCCCAGGGGTTGGTGCTGACGTACTCCGTCGCCCCCGAGTACCAGACACGGGGCAGCACCTCGCGCACCACGTGATAGTGCCCGAGCGCGACGTACGTCCAGTCGGCGCCACCGAGTTCCGCCGGGGAAAGCAGGGCTCCGCCGTATTCCAGGCCGGTCCGTTCGATCGGGAGCATCCCGTCCACTTCGCCGTGCGTAACCAGCACCTGGTACCGGGCGTCGCCCTCGGGCCGCAGGAGCGGCCGGCTGGGGGCGATGAGGGACTGATGGGGAACCGCCAGGACGCTCAGGTCCAGGTCGGGGTACTCCAGGCGCCGGGCTTCGCCCGATACCACCTCGACACCCAGCGTCTCGAACAGCTCGAGGATCGATCCTGTCTCAGTCGAGCGCGGCGTATCGTGATTCCCGGCAACCAGGATGATGGGCGACTCCGGCAGGGCAAGCCGGACCCGCTGGAACTCCCGGAAGGCAAAGAGGATGGCCGGGTTGCTGGGGCGCACGGAATGAAAAAGGTCCCCGGCGATGACGATAGCCCGGGGAGCGGCGCTGATGATGCCGTCAATGGCCCGCCGAAAGGCCTGCCCAACGTCGGCCTCACGCTGGTTGAAGCCGCCGGGGGTCTGCCGGTGGTACTGACGGAATCCGAGATGCGAATCGGCGAGGTGCGCGAGCTTCACAGGGGGAGAATGGGGGGAATGGGAGGGGGAGGCAAGGGGGTGGTAGAATGGTTGAGCAGTTGAGTGGTTGAGTGGTTGAGTAGTTGAATCGTGTGATCCGGGTGCATGATTTCAGGAACGACTCAACGACTCAACGTCCTCAACGACTTAACGAACGAAACACGCTTCTCTCCCCACCCTACTCCCCATACGGATCCCTCACCCGCTTCACCGGCGGCACGCCCCCGGTGCGGACCGGCTCCCCGGCGCGCACGCGCTGGCCGAGCTGGGCGATGAAGAACGGCAGCACCCGCTCGGGGTGGGTCCGGCGCGTCGCATTGAGGGCGCGGAGAATGTCCTCCTCCCGATGGCCCTCGATGGCTTCCGCGACCGCCTGGCGGGTGACCTTCCGGTCGAGCTGGCGGAGATGCCGGTGCACGGCGGCGTCCAGGGCGAGGTCGGGCTCGGGCGGGAACCGCTCGACGCCCTCCCGCCCTGCCATGATGGGCGGGCGCGGGAAGCGGAGGAAGACCGGCTGGGTGAAGTGCGGGTGCCGGATCATCAACTCGCCCTTGGGGAGGGTGGCGAGCTTGATCTTGGTGGCCGCCGAGAGCGTCGTGTAGCCCGGTGTGGCGAGCTCGTCCATGTCCATCCGCCCGAAGATGCCGGTGCCGGCGTTGCCCACCACCCGCCGGAGCACCTGGGAGCGGAACTGCTGGGCGCTGAACAGCACCAGCCCGAGGTAGCGCCCCCGCTCGGAGAGATCGAGCAGCATCTTCTTGACGTAGGTGTCCGCGCCGTCGGCGGGGGCGTACTTGTTCAGCTCGTCCACGAAGACGATGACATGGTCCACCCCGAGGTCGCGCCGCTCGAGATGCTCGCGAAGGTGGGACACGACCCGGGCGAAGACGAGATCCTGGGCCAGCGGATCCAGCCCCGCGATGTCGAGGCAGTAGATACCCCGGTCCTCGAACTGCCCCCAGGGCAGATCGTTCGCCGCGCCCTCGTCGGTCACCAGCCCCTTCGAGCGCACGCTGATGTTGCCGAGCCGGTTCCGGACCTTCCGGATGGTGGCGACGTGGTGCGTGCGCCAGACTTCCCCACCCCGTCCGACGCTCTCCATGAAATCGAAGATGGCCCGGAAGAACTGCTCCAGATCCGCGAAGCTCTGCACCTGGAACGTGCGGCCGAGCGACGGGTCCTCGAACGTCTTCCCGACCACGCGGTCGGTCAGGAAGTCGATGAACGCATCGGCCTTCGCGTCCAGGTCATCCCGGTTCAGCACGACCTCGGCGTAGTCCAGCACCTCGCGAAGCCCCCAGACGAGCGGCTCCGTGTTCGCCGAGAGCGCCTCGTTCGTGCGCAGCGTGTTCAGGTTGATTCCATCAGGCCGGTAGGGCGCGTAGTAGCGCACGTTCCGGAACGGCTCCGGCTCGAGGCCCAACCGGTCGTAGAGCCTGAGGTCCTCGGCGTTGAGCGCGCCCGGCTGGTCCAGGAAGAGCAGGTCGGGACCCTTCACGTTGAAGCACACCGCCGCGATCGAGCCCTTGTGGACCGGGAATTTCTGGAAGAGCGAGAGCAGCAGGAACTCCACCGCGCTGGTCTTGGTGGCAAGGCCGGAGACACCGGTGATGTTGAGGTGCGCGGCTTCCGGACCCAGCAGGAAGTCGGTGTCCAGCTGAACCGGGGCCTCGTGCCCGCCGGCCCGGTATACGCCGGCGGGCACGCCCGTCGGGCGTTCGCCCGTGGTGAAGGCATCCATCCGGAGCGCCAGCGCCACGTCCTCATCGGTGGCCAGGTGCACTGCGGCCAGCGGCACCGGCTGCAGCGGCTCCTCCGGTGTCTGGCGGAGCACGGCAGCCGAGTAGAGCCGGATCTCCGTGCGCTCGCTGGGACTGGCCGCGGCACGGGCGGGATCGCCCTCGGCGCCGATCACGTCATGCATGGGCGTGTCGAGGTCGGCATACGCGAACCCCTCGGTCACCACACCATGCACAACCCGGTCGGCCGTCTCCACCCGCACGATGGCGCCGATGCCGATCGGCGCGTCCACCGCGGTCCAGAAGAGGAACTGGTGGGGGGTGGTCGGCTTGAGCTCGGTCGCGACGACGCGACCGATAGGCGGCAGGGTCTCTGGCGTGGTCATGTGCCCTGAAAGGTAGCGGCGCGGAGCGCCGGAGGAGCACCGCCTCCGGCCTTCAGAAATCGCTCGACGTCATGGAAGCCGTAGAGCAACCGGTCCCATCGTCCGTCCGGGGTGCTGAGCGGCGAACGCTCGGCCAGGAGGTGGCGCGCGACCCGGTCCACTTCCTCCAGCGTGCGCTCAGTGGCCGGCGCCTCCACCCGGATCAGGCCATGGAACACGTCCAGACCGTCGGGCTCCCAGAGCCTGAGCGCCCAGGAGTACACCGGGCTGTACGTGCTGGTATCCGGGGCAAAGACGCTGGTGCGGTGCGCGAGGGGCAGCCGGAGATAGCGGGCCAGGTCGTCGTCCTCGAACGGCAGCGACGCGTGGCTCTTGACGATGCCGAGCATCCGTGGGTCACGGGCCCAGGAGGAGCTGACCCCGAGGGAACCGTCCACCAGCAGCCAGCCATCGGCCCGACGACGCCACGCGGAGCCGGCCTCCAGCTCCAGCCGGCCGCGCGCCGTGTCCACCACACGCCGGATTGCCTGCATCTCACGATGGGGATGGAGCGGAATGTCGTCGGGAATGGGCAGCAGGTCAGTGGCGTCCGTGATGCCGGCCAGTCGGTCCAGCACCCCGGCGCGCCCCACCAGCAGGTGCTGCCGGAGTGCGGTCCCGGTGCGGAATTTCCGGTCCCGCCGTTCCCGCACCGCGGCGGCGATGGTGGCCCAGGCCACCGGCGAACACCCGTCGTAGGCGAAGATGCCGTAGCGCTGGGTACCGTCCAGGAAGGCCACCGGCTCGCGCCAGGGCTCGCTCTCACCGACCCCGTGCATGGTAAGCTCGACATCCTCGACCAGGCGCGCCGAGCGGGTCTCGATCTCCTCGAGCCGGGCATCGTAGGGCGGGGGGACGACGGCGACCGGCGTCAGGCCAAGGTCCGCCGCAGCCCGGCGGAGCCGATGGACGGCGGCGGCCCGCATCAGGCCGTGGAGCGGGGTCGGACCGCCATGCGTGGACGGGGGCCGCCGGCGGCCACGGCCCGGCGGACGAACGGGGGCAGCATGGGGGTAAGGTAAGGGCGGCGGAGGGCGTGGAGGAACCGCCCCCGATCGTGACAGGTCAGTCGCGGGGACGGCGGCGATACACCATGAAGGTGACGCCGGCGCAGATCAGGAAGGCGGGCAGGGCGATGATCACCATGGCCGGGAGCATCGAGTGGATTGTCGGGAGCGCCATCGGCATCTGCATGAATCGAGGCCTTCGCTGGAAGCCTACGGGTGGAGGGAGCGCAGCCGCACGGCGTCCCACCACACCTGGTTCATCATGAACAGCACGAACAGGAGCACGGGGAGGAGGGTAAAGGCCAGTATGCGCCGCTCGTACCTGAGGTTCATGAAGTAAGTCACCGCCAGCCCGGCCTCCAGCAGCGCCAGGGCGAGCAGGGCTGCCAGCATGGTTCCCACCGGCAACCGCGCAAAGGTCAGCCCTACCTCGACCGCCACGATGAGGAGCAGCCCGACCCACACCACGATATACTGGCGCATCCGGGGGGGGTGGTCGGTCGCGTTGGCTGTCACAGGATCGTCGTTCATCGTGGCTCCCTCACCGGAGATTCATGAGGTAGACCAGGGGGAAGACAAACATCCACACCAGGTCGACGAAGTGCCAGTACAGGCCGGCGGTTTCCAGGTGGCTGGCCTCCACCCGCCCCCGCCGGTACAGCACCGCGATCACGACGAGCGCGACCACGCCGGTGACGACGTGCAGCAGGTGGAGTCCCGTAATGCTGAAGAAGGTCCCCCCGACGAGCGCGGTGCCGCCCTGCGGGTTGATGCCGGGCCGCCACCCCTCGGCGATCAGGTGGAACCACTCGCGCAGGTGAAGCACCGCGAACACCGTCCCGAGCGCGGCCGTGAGGCCGACCCACCTGAGGCTGGTCGCGCGACGGCCTGCGCGGGCCGCTTCGACCGCGGCCAGCAGGGTCAGGCTGCTGGTGAGCAGGACCGCAGTCATGATGATCCCGTTCACGATCGTCGGCGAGAACGAGAAGGGCCTGACCCAGTCGGCGCTGCCCACCCGCAGGTATCCGTAACCGAACAGCAGGGCGCCGAACGTGGCCGCATCGGCGATGATGAACAGCCACATCACCAGCTTCCGGGAGCGGATGCCGTAGGGGGATTCCTCCAGCAGGGCGTCATGCCCCAGGGCCAGTGGCATTTGGGACCCGCTCACGTCACCTCCGGCGGCGGCCTACAGCCGCAGTGCGAGTATGGCCAGGAGATACAGCCACAGCGCCCCCATGAAGTGCCAGTACAGGGCGACGGCGCTGAGCGCCCCCAGGGGGGGTGCGTCGACGGCGACATGGAGCCGTCGAATGGCGTAGGCCAGCGCCATGATGCCACCGGTCACGTGCAGCGCATGGAGCACCGTGAAGACATAGAAGAATGCGCTGCCGGGCGTGGTGGCGAGATACAGTCCCTGGGCAGCCAACTGCCGCCAGGCGAGGACCTGCCCCGCAAGGAACAGCAACCCGAGCGCCAGCGTGACGGCCAGCCAGGCGACCCCCTGCCGGGCCATGCCGGCATTCCTGGCGTCCTCCCCGCCGACTGTCGGCCACCCGGCCAGGACGCGGCGCCGTCCGAGGAGCAGGGTGACGCTGCTGGCAAGCAGGACCACCGTGTTGACGTACAGGACTGGAGGCAGCCTGAGGTGCACCCAGTCGGTCGCGCCCCCCTGCCGCACCATGAGGGCGCTGGTGTAGGCCGCGAAGGACATCGCGACGGCCCCGATGCCAATCCACACGCCGGTTCGCGCCGGTGACGGCGCCGTCGCTCTCAGGGTGGTCATCTCAGGTGGCCGCCGGAGGAGTCACCGACGTCTGCATCACGTAGTCGCCGTCCGGTCCGCTCACCCCGTACTCGTTGGGGCCGTGGGTCACCACCGGCGGGTGTCCGCCGAAGTTGTCGAACGGCGGGGGCGAGGGCACCGTCCACTCGAGACTGGTTGCCTGCCAGGGATTGTCGGGTGCCCTGGCCCCCCGCATCCGGCTCCAGACCAGGTTGAAGAGGAAGATGAACTGCACGGCGCCGGTAAACAGCGCCGCCATGGTGATGAATCGGTGGAGCGGGAGCGAGCCCTTCATGTAATCGTCGGTGAAGGCGGAATAGCGCCTGATATTGCCGGCCAGCCCGAGATAGTGCATCGGCATGAAGATGCAGTAGACCCCGATCAGCGTCAGGAAGAAGTGCAGCTTGCCGAGCGGTTCGTTCATCATCCGCCCGAATATCTTCGGGAACCAGAAGTAGGTGCCCGCGAAGATGCCGAACATGGCCGCCACTCCCATGACGAAATGGAAGTGGCCGACCACGAAGTAGGTACCGTGGAGGTAGGTATCGATGGACGGCTGGGCCAGGAAGAAGCCGCTGATGCCACCGCTCACGAACACCGAGATGAACCCGAGACAGAACAGGGCTGGGGTCGTCAGGCGCAGCCTGGCGCCGTACACCGTCCCGATCCAGAGCAGGGTCGTGATGGTCGCGGGGATGGTGATGACGAGCGTGGGCACGGAGAACAGGGTGGCGGCCAGCGGATTCATTCCGCTCAGGAACATGTGGTGTCCCCAGACGGTGTAGCTGAGGAAGCCGATCGCGACCATGCAGGCGATCACTACCCTGGGCCCGAGCAGGGGCTTGCGCGCGAACACCGGGAGGATATGGGACACGATGCCGAATCCCGGCAGGATCGCGATATACACCTCCGGGTGCCCGAAGAACCAGAACAGGTGCTGCCAGAGGAGGGGAGACCCGCCCGCATGGGGCTGCAGCCGGTCACTGACGACCAGCCCGCCGGGAATGAAGAAGCTGGTCCCCGCGACCCGGTCCAGGATGAGCATGACGCAGGCGGGCAGCAGCACGGAGAAGGCGATCAGGCCGATGACCGAGGTGATGAACCAGGCCCAGGTGGAGTACGGCAGGCGGGAGAAGGTCATCCCCCTGGTGCGGAGGTCCAGCGTGGTTGCGATGAAGTTGAGGGAACCCAGCAACTGGCCGACGCAGAAGATGGCGATGGACACGGCCCACAGCGTCTGCCCCGTCCCCTGCCCCGGGCCGGCATCCTTGCCCAGCGCGCTGAGCGGAGCATAGGCGGTCCATCCCGACAGGGGCGGGCCCTCCGGAACGAAGAACGCGGCCAGCAGCACGAGCAGCGCGAGGCAGGTCACCCAGAAGGACATCATGTTGAAGCGGGGGAAGGCCATGTCCTCCGCGCCGATCTGGATGGGCAGCATGAAGTTGCCGAACCCGGCAAAGGGCGCGGTCGTCAGCACGAAGAACACCATGATCGTGCCGTGCATGGTCATGAGGGAGAGGTACAGTTCCGGCGTCATGACGCCACCCGCCGCACCGTTGGGCGCCACCGTGCCCAGGCCGGGCACCGGCGTGCTGGGATACGCCAGGTGGAAGCGCATCAGCCACGAGAGGGCCATGCCGATCACCACGGCCACCAGCGCCAGGTCGAGGTACTGCTTGCCGATAACCTTGTGGTCCAGGCTGAACACATGCTTCCGGAGGAATCCCGTTGGCGGGGCGTGCTTCAGCTGGGCGATGTACTCGTAGGTTTCACCCGGACTGTGTACGGGTTGCGCCGGAGTATCACGCATGTGCCTGGCCTCTCAGGGAAAGACGATCAGAATGGCGAGTTGTCCACCAGCCACTGGTGGAACTGGTCCACCGACTGGACCTCGAGATAGGCCCGCATGCTGTAGTGCCCCAGCCCGCAGAGCTGGGTGCAGACAATTTCCTTCTTCACCAGCTGGGTCGCGGTAAACTGGAGCGGAATGACCAGGCCGGGCACGAAGTCCTGCTGGATTCTCAGTTCGGGCACGAAGAAGGCATGCCCGACATCCTTCGAGTGCATGGTGAGCAGGATCGGGGTATTGACCGGGATGACCAGCGAGGCGGAGACGACGTCGTCCCGCGCGGTGGTGTCGTTCGCAGGGTCGAGGCCGAAGAAGTTCCCGCTGGCATCGTCGATGAGCTCGGGGTGCACGGCACCGAAGGCTCCGTCCGGGCCGGGATAGCGGAAATAAAAGGCAAACTGCTCCGCCAGCACGTCGATCTTCACCGCAGCGGGGTTGGGCGGCGCAAGGAAGATCTGGCCCCAGACCTTGGTCCCCACGAGCGACAGCACCAGGATCTCGGCGCCGACCAGTACGGTGGCCAGGACCACCATCGCGGTGGATCCGCCCGGGAATGTCCTGAGTGGCCGCCCATCCCCGCGCTCCCGATAGCGCCAGACGAAGAGCGCCAGCATCAGCTGGGCCAGGATGAACAGCACCCCGGAGGCGAGCATCGTCTCCATCATCTGGTGGTCGATCCCGATGCCGAGCACGGAGATGTCGGGGGGAAGCCACCAGATGCGGGCCATGAAGATGGCGGCTGTCGTGACGGTGATGACCGTCAGGACAATGGCGAACAGTTTGCCCAAGGTGCCTCTCCGGCTAGGCCTGAACCAGCGCGCTCAGTACGGCAGCGCCTTGAACACGAAGTCCGCGGTCACAGCGCCGCTGGCGGTCACCTCGACCTCCTGGCTCTGCGTCCCGAACTTTTCATGCCACGCGGTCACCGTGTACTTGCCCGGCGGCAGCCCGGCCAGGCTGAACTTCCCGTCGTTGCCGGTGACGGCGTAGTGCGAGGTCCCGAGCACGGCAAAGTACCCGTGCATCCAGGGGTGGATATTGCACTTGACCGCGATGAACTCGGGTTTGTCGTAGGTCGTCTTGATCGGCGGCGCGCCCGGCGGCTGCGACTTGTTCCACTCCGGGTTCACGCGCGCCATCGGGTGGATGTTGTGGGAGGTCTTGTCGTCGTTGTAGACCTCCAGCGGCTGCCCGGCACGCATCGCCGCGACGTGGGGCAGGTACTCGCAGCCCTTCTGGTCGTAGCGGACCGCCTCGGTGGGCGCAGGCGTGGGCTGGTCACCCGCCGAGATGTATACCACCACGTTCTGGACGGTGTTGCCGGGGCCGCTCACGATGGTCTCGTTCAGGACCGGCGTCGCGTGCTGGGCGGCACAGCCCGGCTCCTTCGACATGTCGATCGGCCGCATCCTGGGCGGCTTGCCGGTAAAGGTGACCGTGCCGTCAATCGAACCGGCACTCCTGTCCGGCGCGGCCAGGGCGCCCATCACGGACGCAGCCACGGCCAGCAGGGCGAATGAAGTGATGACAGGGGAACGCATGAGAGTCGTTTCTCCAGAGTGTGAGTCGGTGATCTACTGGCCCTCAGGACCAATAGGGCTGAGGTCCCCCGCATGGGTGGGCAGCCAGGCCCGCCACAGCGCGGCTTCCGGCGAGGGCGGCGGCTGCAGGGTCCGGAGGAAATGCACCAGGTCCCAGGCGTCGGCGGGCTCGATGTTGTCGGAGAACGACGGCATCGGCGTGCCGTCCAGGCCCGTCATGAAATCCCGGTACATGTCCTCGTTGCTGTTACCGCACTTGAAGCGGGACCCGGACGCGAAATTGTACGGGCGGATCGGGTTGTCCTTGCTGTCCATCAGCGCTGAGGCCGACGGACCGTCACCATGCCCTGCAGGCCCATGGCACTTCCAGCATTCCAGCTGCTGGAACAGCTCTCTGCCGTGGAGGATGCTCTCCATGGTCAATGCGGGTTCCGGCGGGATGGTGATCGGTGTGCCCGGCCCCTGGACCCAGCGGGGGGAGAGTGACTTGATGTAGGCCACCAGGTCCACCCGGCTTTGCCGGGTCAGGGGATCCCAGGCCGGCATGTTGGTGGTCACGAAACCGCGCGAGACCGAATGGTACAGATCCTCGTCGGTGGGCAGGGTACCGGTGGGCGTGGAGCGGCACTTGAACACGGCGGCCGTAAAGTCCCGGGGCTTGGGATCGATCCACTGGGCATTCTCCCCGGCCCCGTCGCCCGCCGGGCCGTGGCAACCGATGCAGTACCGGCGGTAGGCGCGCGCACCCGCCGCGGCGTTGCCGGTGACACTCCCGACGTGAGCGACGGCCGGTGCCTGGGCGGCAAGGAGGCCGGTGGCTGCCAGCAGCAGGACACTCCCTGCCGCGCAGGCCCTCAAGATGATGCGACGCATTCGGGCCTCCTGATCAGAAGTCGAAGTCGAGAGCGAGAAGCAGGCTGGTGCTGTGTACGGCCGTGCCCGGCGTGAGCGGATCGACGCCGGCCCCGTCCTCGCTCAGGGGCATGGTGCCGATCGTCTTGGTGAACGAGAGCTCCCCGACCATCGCCAGCCCGGCCCGGCTGAACATGATCGGATACCAGCGGTAGCCGAAGGTGAAGGCGTCGATATCGCCCAGGGTCTTCGGCAACCCCGGATCGGCCTGGTCGGACATCCGGATGATCTCGCTGCGCTGGGTGAACACCAGCTGGGGGTTGACGTAGTAGTGGATTTCCAGCAGGCCGCTGTTCCATGTGGCATCCCGGGTCCCACCCGCGAGGTCCTTGTCGTCGGACGCGTGCATGACCAGGGGGAGAAATTCGAGCCTGCCCAGGAAGAAGTCGCCCACGGCGCCAACCCGGTAGAACGACTTGTTGTCCGTCCCGGTCCCCGGCACGGGCTCCCCGCCGACGGTCTCGAAGGACAGGGGTCGTCGCCCGAGGTAACCGTACAGGCCCACGCGCTGGAGGCCCAGCCGGCCGGCATCGAAGGCCTGGCTCAACATGAGGGCGCCGTCGTAGCCCTTGCCCCCAACCAGCCCCGGCACGCCATCGGTCCCGCTCAGAACCGCGACACTGAACCGGGTATAGCTGTTGTCGGAATGGCCCTGCCACTCAGCGCCAATCTGGTTGTCACCCAGCCCGAAGTCGGTCCCGTCGCCGACCGGCACGAAGTGGTAACTCTGGTAGAAGGCGCCATTGCTGGAGAGCATCATGCCCCGCTTCTCCGAGAGCATGTTGTCCATCTCGAACTTGCCCACCTTCAGGTTGGCCCAGCTGGACCCGAGCAGGTTGTCGAAACGGACGAAGGCGGCCTCGATCCCGACCCCCTCCCCATCCTCGACGGTCGGCACGAATCCGAAGCTGATGTCCTTGTAGAGCGTCCCCAGCATGAGCAGGTCGGCGCCCGAAATATCGAAGCCCGACTGTGTGATGGTGCGCACCGCCACCCCGCTGCCGGGATCCCCGGGCGTGGCGTCGACGGGCTGATCGGTGGTGCGCTCCATGCGCCAGCCCGGGGTCGTGCGGATCGCGAACGGGATGTATGACGGGTTGACCCAGATGGGCGAGTCACGGTCGTTACCGAGCTGGTAGCCCCGGTCCTTGAAGCGCTGGCCAAAGGCGTTCAGCTCGGGCCAGGCGGTGTGGCATGCCGAGCACGGCATGTTGTACTTCCGCGCAAACGCGGGGATGGCGGCCGTCCGGTGCACCGCCAGCGTGAGACCTGCCGGCGTGGAAACCACGCCCCCCGCTGCCACCACATACGCAGCATACCTGGAGTAGTCGGGGGTCGTGCTGTTACTGGGAGGCGCCAGCGCCGCCAGGTTCGAGACCAACCCCACGCCCAGGCCACTGCAGAGCAGCAAACCCGGCAACCAGCCTCGCCGACCCTTCTTCACAGACCCGTCGCGCATACGCCCTCCTGGGCTGGGTGAAACGGGATACTGGATCCGGCATGTCATATACAACTGCGGCTCCGGTCAACACTCGAGACACTCGAGTTGACCGGAGCCGGGGAGGACAAGGCTGAATGTGCTGGCGCTGCGGGGCGGAGGGTTCCGCTCAGGAGAACTTCAACCAAGACCGGCGCGGGTGCCGGCAGGGGCATGAAGGGCGTCTGCGCTACCGTCGTCGTGAAGGGACGCGTTCACACTTGCGCTCTTTGGGCGTCTTGTCAAGAGTTTGGTGCCGCCATGGGGCACCAGGAGACACCATGGTGCCCAGGCGTTCGACTGGCGCGCGGGAGTTCCGGGAACCTGCGGTCGGGAGCCCCGCGGCAGGCCGCTCAGGCCAGGTCGGACGGGTCGGATTCGAGGTCGAGCTCGAGCGGGAAGGCCTCGACGTCGAGCAGCCAGAACCCGGCCAGGCGCCCCGCATCGTCCAGTTCGACGAGGAAGCGTTCCGCGAGGCGCACCGTGCGGGCACGCGGCGCCTCGCCGACCTGCAGGTGGAAGACCGTCTGGCGCGGATTGGCCTTGACCCGGAGGGGCGTCTCCACCTCACGCGACTCGGGCCCGCGCTGCGGGGCACGGCGCGGCAGGATCACCCGCGCGTCGCTCCCGGTGGGGGGCGGCACCAGTCCCGCGTCGGACTCCACGGGGGGCCAGACCACGACATCCAGTCCGCTCAGCATCCCGCGCCCGAAGTCGAGCACGATCACGGAGCCCTTGTCGTCGGTCAACTCCACCATGCCGCGGAAGCCGTCGTCGTCGGGGGCATCCTCGCGAAAGGCGCCGGAGAGGATGTCCGTCTCGGGGTCCCACCGCCAGGATATGGAAGGGAGCGCGCCGTGCAGGGCTTCCACGCGCGCTTCAAGGCTCATCAGCCTTGGGCTCATGCGGCCGCCGCCGATTCCTGCCGGTGAATGAAGCGGATGATCCGGTCAAGCGCATCGTCCAGTTCCCGGTCGCCCACGGCGTAGCTGAGCCGGACCCAGCGATCGTCCCCGAAGGCGGCGCCGGGGACCAGGGCCACGCCCTCCTCCTGCATCAGGCGCTCACAGAAGGTCATCCCGCCGAAGTCGTCCTCGCCGGAGATCCCGTCCACCCGGAAGAAAAAATAGAACGCGCCGTGCGGATCCACGAACTCGACACCGGGCGCCTCCGTGCGGAAGCGCTCGACCACGCGATCCCGGCGGGCCCGGAACGCCTGCACCATCCGCACGAGGTCGGCCTCCACCTCCGGGCTGCTGAACGCCGCCGCCGCCGCCCACTGCGCCGGGTGGTTGGCGCCGGTGGTGGTGTGCGACTGGAGCGCGGCCATCTTCCTGGCGAGGAAGCCGGGGGCAAGCGCGCCGCCGATCCGCCAGCCGGTCATCGCATAGGCCTTGCTGGCCCCGTAGATGACCACCGTGCGCTCGAGCAGCTCGTCCGGGAGGTCGAGCACCGAGGGCGCCGCGCCCGATCCGTAGTGAATGCGGCGGTAGATCTCGTCCGCGATGATCCACACGTCGTTCTTCTTCGCCCATTCCGCAATGGACTTGAGTTCGGTCAGCGTATAGACGGCGCCGGTGGGATTGCACGGCGAACAGAGGATGAGCCCGCGGGTGAGCTTGTTTGTGTGGCGCTCCAGGTCCGCCACGCTCACCTTGAGGCCCCACTCCGGGTCGCCCGGGACCGCCACCGGCTCCGCGCGGCACAGGTGAATGATCTGCGGGTAGGACACCCAGGCCGGTGACGGGATCAGGACCCGGTCCTTCGGGCCGAAGAGACAGAAGCAGGCATTGAAGATGGCCTGCTTGGACCCGGAGCTGATGATCAGGTTGTCCGGGTTGACCGGCCGGCCGTGCGACAGGAGCGAGAGGTGCTCCGCCATCGCCGCGCGCAGCTCCAGGATGCCGATGTTGGGCGGGTAGCGCGTCTTCCCTTCCTGGATCGCGCGGATGCCGGCCTGCGCCGCCGCCTGGGGCGTGTCGAAGTCGGGCTCGCCGACGCCGAGGTCGAGGACGTTCTCGCCCGCAGCCTTGCGACGCTTGGCTTCATTGCTGATGGCGACGGTTTCGGAGGCCTTCAGCAGGACGACATTCTGGGACAGGGAATCGGGCATGCCGTTCTCGGACGGAGGGATGCGGCCGGTTGCCGCGCGCGAACGGAGGGAAAGGTTTTCCCGCCGGCAGGTGATGTCAACCGGCCTTGGCCCCGGTGCCCGGGGGGCTTAGCTTCCACCCCCTGTTCCATGCCGTGGCTGTTTGACAACCGAGGGGACGATGTCGGATTTTTGCGAGATGCACCTGGAGGCGGCACTGGCCGCCGCCCTGGAACGCCTGGGCTACACCCCCGCAGACGACCTGCTGCGGGAACTGCTGCCGACCGCGGCCCGCGGCCACAACATCGTGGCGCTGGCACCGCCGGCCGCGGTGTATGCCGTTCCGGCCGTGGCAGCCGCGCTGAGCGCGACGGCGGGCTCCGACGCGACCCCCCGGCTCCTTATCCTGGCCGCCGCCAGCGCCCTCGAAGAATGGCGCGCCGCGCTGGGCGCCCTCGTCCGCGGCACCGGCCTCCGGATCCACGCGGCCCACGGGCCCTCCCGTGCCGCGCGCCGCCTCCGCGACCGCTCCCTCGACATTCTCGTCGCCACCCCCGAGACCGCACTCGACCTGGTCCGGCGCTCCGCCCTCAAAATGGACGCCCTGCCGGCCCTCTTCCTCGCGTGGCCCGAGACCTGGGACGACGCGGAACAGATCGCGCCGCTCATGCAGGACCTTCCCGGCGACGCGCAGCGGCTCGTCTATACCGGGAAGCCCGACACATCATGGACCCTGGTCGAGCGGTATGCGCGGAAAGCCCTGACGCTCGGGCTGCCCGCGCCGGACCAGGAACCGGTGCCTCCCGCCGGGCCAGTCCGGATCGTGACCGCCGCCTGGGGCGATCGCACCCGGGTCCTCGCCTCCGTCATCGAGACACTCGACCCTTCCAGTCCCGTGGTCTGGACCGCCTGGCCCGATCCCCGGGCCGGGGCCGTGCCGCACGGCGAGGTGGCCATCACCGGCGGCGAGGCACCGGACGGCGATGTCGTCATCGCACTGGACCTGCCGGATGCGAGCCGGCTGCGCCAGCTCATCGCCTCCGGTCCGGTGATCCTGCTGGTGCCGCCGCACGGACGTGACTGGGTCGCCCGGACCGCCGCACCGGTGAGTCCGCTCCGTCTGCCCGATGCCGCCGGGGCGGCGGCCCAGCGCGCCACCGAACGTCGCGCCATGATCCGTCGGACCGTGGAGGCCGGTGGCCTGGACGGCGCCCACCTGGCCCTCGGCCCGCTGCTCGACCGGCACGACCCGGCCGACGTGGCCGCGGCGATCTACCAGCTGTGGACCGAGGCCGAGGGCCGCCCGATCGCGCCCGCAGCCGCGCGTGCGCCGGAGCGCGCGACGGGCGATAACGCGCGGATCTGGGTGGGGGTGGGACGGAAGGACGGAGCTACGGCGAACGACCTCGTCGGCACGCTCACCCGCGAGGTGGGCGTGGACCGGGGGAAGATCGGGAAAGTGGATATCCGCGAGCTGTACACGCTGGTGGAGGTCCCGGCCGGGGAGGCCGAGACCATTGCGCGGAATCTCATGGGCCGCACGATCCGGCGGCGGCGGGTCACGGCCCGGCTGGACCGGGGCGCGACCCCGCGGCACTAACGCGCGTTCAGCTGGTCCTTGAGGGCCTTGCCCGCCTTGAACGCGGGTGCCCGTGACGCCGCCAGCTCGATCGATTCCCCGGTACGGGGGTTGCGGCCGGTGCGCGCGGCACGCTGCCGGACCTCGAACTGACCGAACCCGCTGATCTGGACCTTGTCGTTCTTCAGCAGCGCCTGGCAGATCGCGCCTTCCGGTCCGAACACCTCGTCCACGATGGTCGCGGCGCGGGACCGGGAGACGTCGAGCCGGGTGGCGAGTTCCTGGGCGAGATCGTTCTTGTTCACGAAACCTCCGGGGTGGGGCGTTAGGCCGTTGAGTCGTAAGTCGTTGCGTTGCTATAGCAGGGCGGTCTGGTCCTCGTCCTGCCGGGGGACGCGGTGGCAGTGACGGCAGCGGGCCTCGTACGACTCGCGCCCCCCTACCATGATAGTCGGGGAGTCCCAGCGTGCCGGATGCCCGTCCACCAGCCGCTGGTTGCGGCAAGCCACGTCCCCGCACACCACACAGATCGCGTTGAGTTTGTCGACCCGTTCGGCGACGGCCATGAGGTCGCCCATGGCGCCGAAGGGCTCGCCGCGGAAATCAGTATCGGTGCCGGCCACGATCACGCGCAAGCCCCGGGCCGCCAGGTCGGTGGCCACGTCGACGATCCCCTCGTCGAGAAACTGCACTTCGTCAATCGCAACGATTTCGGTTTCCGGCTCGACGAGCCGGAAAATCTCGGCGCTGCTGTCCACCGGGCTGGCCTCGATCTCCGTCCCGTCGTGACTCGCCACGGTGAACAAGCCACCATAACGCTCATCGAGGTGGGATTTGAAGACCTGGATGCGCCGCCGCGCGATGACCGCGCGACGGATCCGGCGGATGAGCTCCTCGCTCTTGCCGCTGAACATCACGCCCGTGACTACTTCGATGGAGCCAGGGCGGGAACCATGATACATGCAGATTCTCCGGAGGGAAGCCGGGCGGCGTGAGGATATCGCGTCCGGCCGGCGGGGTCAAGGCGGACGGAGGGCGGTCGTGGACAGGGCGGTCGTGGACAGGGCGGTCGGAGAAAGGGCGGACAAGGCGAATCGGTCTATTATTCCCTGTAACGACCAGCGACTCAACGACTCAACAACGCAACGGCCCCCATGCTCACCGTCGGTCTCACCGGCAACATCGCCTCCGGCAAGTCCACCGTGCTCGAGCTCTTCCGGGAGTGGGGCGCGACGGTGATCGACGCCGACGTGCTCGTGCGCGAAGTACAGGAGCCCGGATCGCCTGTGCTGGCGGCGCTGGCCGCCGAGTTCGGCCACGACATCCTCCGGGCGGACGGGTCGCTCGACCGGGCGAAACTCCGCGGCCGCACCATGGGCGACCCCGCCAGGCTGGACATGCTGAACGGGATCGTGCACCCCGCAGTACTCGCGCGGCGGGAGGCCCTGGTCCGCGGGGCGCGCGAGCGCGGCGCGACGGTCGTGGTGTGCGACATTCCCCTCCTCTTCGAGGTGATGGACCCGGCCCAGTTCGACCTGGTCGTCCTGGTGGACGCGCCGGAGGAGGTCCGGCGCGAACGCCTGATGATGGAACGCGGCTTCTCCCCGGAGTCGGCCGAACGGGCGCTGGCGAGCCAGGCTCCCCCGGAACCCAAGCGCGCCGGGAGTGACATCGTGATTGACAATGCCGGCTCGCGCGAGGACCTCCGCCAGGGGGCGCGGCGGGCGTGGGAGGTGATCGAGCAGCATGCCCGGAGGGGCGCCGATTCCGCTTGATATTTGGGCTCCGTCCGTCTATCCTCCTCCCCGCATCCACCACCCGGAGCCTCCGTGTCGAACGTGCCCGAATCCCTGCGCTATACGAACGATCATGAGTACGTCCGGTCCACCGACCAGGACGACGTGGTCGTGGTTGGGATTACCGACTATGCCCAGGGCGAACTGGGCGACGTGGTCTTCCTCAACCTGCCGAAGAGCGGGGAGACCTTCGAGGCCCACGCGGCGTTCGGGACCATCGAAGCAGTCAAGGCCGTCTCGGAGCTGTTCGCACCGGTGGGCGGCGAGGTGGTCGAGGTCAACGGCGCGCTGGAGGACAGCCCCGACCTCGTCAACCGCGACCCGTACGGCGACGGCTGGATGATCAGGATGCGCGTCTCCGACAAGGGCGCCCTCAGTTCCCTGCTCTCCGCGGCTGATTACAAGACGCATATCGGCGAGTAGGCGGGCGGGTGATGGACTGGCAGACACGGCGGCGCCCCGGGCTCAGTGACTCGGGGCGCCTTTTCTCGGAACACCGGACTTCACATGGCCACGACCGTCTCGCACACCCCTGACACCACCGACGTCTCCCCGGGACGCGCCGGCGCGTTTGCCGGCCGCCACCTAGGCCCGCGCCCGCACGACATCGGCGCGATGCTCGACCTGCTCGGCTACGGATCCCTGGATGCCCTGATGGATGCGGTCATTCCGGACGGCATCCGGCTCGAACGCCCGCTGAACCTCCCCGCCGCCCGCTCGGAGACCGACGCGCTGGCCGACCTCGGCCGCATGGCCGCGAAGAACGAGGTCTTCCGCAGCTACATCGGCATGGGCTACGCCGACACGGTGACCCCGCCCGTGATCCTCCGGAACATCATGGAGAACCCGGGCTGGTACACCGCCTACACGCCGTACCAGGCGGAGATCGCCCAGGGGCGGCTGGAGGCGCTGCTGAACTACCAGACCCTCATCAGCGACCTCACCGGACTCCCGATCGCGAATGCCTCCCTCCTGGACGAGGGTACCGCCGCCGCCGAAGCCATGCACATGACCGAGGCCGTCGCGGGCAAGGGCGGCAGTATGACCTACCTGGTGGACGTGAACTGCCACCCGCAGTCCATCGCGGTGGTCCGGACCCGGGCCCGCGCGCGCGGTGTCACGGTGAAGATCGGCGCGCCGGAGGAATTCGTGTTCACTGCGGGCGTGATCGGCGCCCTGGTCCAGTACCCCGGCACCGACGGCCGCATCACCGACTTCACGGATCTCTGCGAGCGGGCCCACGCCGCCGGCGCGCTGGTCACCGCGGCCACCGACCTGCTGGCCCTCACGCTCCTGACCCCGCCGGGCGAGTGGGGCGCGGATATCGCCGTGGGCAACTCACAGCGCTTCGGCGTCCCCCTCGGGTACGGCGGCCCGCACGCGGCCTTCTTCGCCACGAAGGACCAGTACAAGCGGCAGATTCCCGGCCGCATCATCGGCGTCTCGCGCGACGCGGCCGGGCGTCCCGCGCTCCGCATGGCGCTCCAGACCCGCGAGCAGCACATCAGGCGCGACAAGGCCACCAGCAACGTCTGCACCGCGCAGGTCCTGCTGGCGGTGATGGCGGGGATGTACGCGGTGTACCACGGCCCGGCGGGGATCACCGCCATCGCCCGCCGGGTGCACAACCTGGCCACGGTGCTGGCCGGGGCGCTGGACCGGCTCGACGTCGCCATCGAGCATGACGAATACTTCGACACGCTCGCGGTACGACTGGACGACGCCGCGCGCGACCGGGTGCTGCAGCGAGCCCGGGAGCACCGGATCAACCTGCGGACGCTCCCGGGTGTCGGCGTCGGCATCTCGCTGGATGAGACGACGACACTGGACGACGTAGCCGAGCTGGCGGAACTCTTCGCCGCGGATGACGTCACGCCGGCCGGGATCGACGATCTCGCCTCGAGCGCGCAGCCGGCCATTCCTTCCGGCCTCCGGCGCACCAGCGAATTCCTGACCCACCCGGTCTTCCATCGCTACCACAGCGAAACCGAGATGCTGCGGTACCTGCACCGGCTCGAGACGCGCGACCTGTCGCTCACCTCGGCGATGATCCCGCTGGGTTCCTGCACCATGAAGCTCAATGCGACCACCGAGATGATCCCGGTCACCTGGCCCGGGTTCGGCCGGCTCCACCCGATGGCGCCGGTGGACCAGGCACAGGGCTACCGCGACCTGTTCGACCAGTTGGAGGACTGGCTCGCCGAGATCACCGGCTTCGCCGCCGTCTCGCTCCAGCCCAACGCCGGCAGCCAGGGCGAATTCGCCGGCCTCATGGTGATCCGCGCCTACCAGGAAGCACAGGGCGAGTCGCATCGCGACGTCTGCCTCATCCCGCAGTCGGCCCACGGCACCAACCCCGCCAGCGCCGTCATGGCAGGGCTCCGCGTGATCCCGGTGCGCACCGACGACCAGGGCAACATTGACGTGGACGACCTGCGCGCGAAGGCCGCCGAGCACGCGGCCAGCCTCTCCGCGCTGATGGTCACATACCCGTCCACTCATGGAGTGTTCGAGGCGTCCATCCGGGAAATCAGCGCGATCATCCATGAGCACGGCGGCCAGGTGTACATGGACGGCGCCAACATGAACGCGCAGGTCGGGCTCACCAGCCCGGGCGCCATCGGCGCCGATGTCTGCCACCTGAACCTGCACAAGACCTTCTGCATCCCGCATGGCGGCGGCGGGCCCGGCATGGGACCGATCGGGGTGGCCGCGCACCTGGTGCCCCATCTTCCGGACCACCCGGTCATCCCGCTCGGCGTGCCCCAGCCGTGCGGCACCATCTCGGCGGCCCCCTGGGGCAGCTCGTCCATCCTGCCGATTTCGTGGGCGTACATCGCGCTCATGGGGCCGGACGGCCTGACCGACGCGACCCGCGTGGCTATCCTGAACGCGAACTACATCGCAAAACGGCTCGAGGGCCATTACGAGCTGCTCTACAGCGGCGCGAACGGCCTCATCGCGCACGAGTGCATCATCGACACCCGCCCGTTCAAGGCGACGGCGGGCGTGGACGTGGAGGATATCGCGAAGCGGCTGATCGACTTCGGGTTCCACCCGCCCACGGTGTCGTTCCCGGTGCCGGGCACGCTGATGGTGGAACCCACCGAGAGCGAGTCACGGGAGGAACTGGATCGCTTCTGCGACGCGATGATCGCCATCCGCGATGAGATCCGGGCCATCGAGAACGGCGAGGTCGAGCAGGGCAACAACGTCCTCTCGCATGCGCCGCACCCGCTCGAGGACGTCATCAGCGACAGCTGGGACCGGCCCTACCCGCGCGAGCAGGCGGCGTACCCGCACCCGTCCACCCGGGTCCACAAGTCGTGGCCGACGGTGAGCCGGATCGAGGGCGCCTATGGTGACCGGAACCTCGTCTGCACCTGCCCGCCGGTGGAGGCGTACGCGGACTGAACGATGCGGTGGCACCTGCTGCATCCCGAGCCACCGCTCCCCGGCTGGCGCAACATGGCGCGCGATGAGGCGCTGCTCGACCTGGCGGTCGAGACCGGCGACGGCTGGCTCCGGCTCTACCGCTGGGAGCCGGCCTGCCTTTCCTTCGGCACCCATGAGCCGGCGCTCCGCCGCTATGACCGCGGCCGGATCGCGTCCCTCGGGCTCGACACGGTCCGCCGCCCCACCGGCGGGCGCGCCGTCTGGCACGACGCCGAACTGACCTACGCCGTGGCCGCCCCGGCCGCGGCATTCGGGGGCCTGGCCCCCGCCTACCGTGACATCCACGCCATGTTCGCGCGGGCGCTCGCCGCCCTCGGCGTCGACACCTCTCCGGCCCCTCGCCCCGACCGGGCGGCGGGGCTCGGGACCGGCGCGTGTTTTGCACGGCCGGCGGGGGGAGAACTCCTCGCCGGGGGAGGCAAGGTACTGGGCAGCGCGCAACTCGCCCGTGGACCTGCCTTTCTGCAGCACGGGAGCCTGCTGCTGGACGGCTCCCAGAGCGTCGTGACGGCCGTGACCCGGGGCCCGCCGCCCGCGGGAGGCGACATCGCCCTGACCAGGGTGGCCGGCCGGACCGTCGGGTGGGGCGAGGCGGCGGAGGCGGTGGTGGCGGCCGCCGGGAACTGGCATGATGGATGGCAACCGGCGGGCACGGAGGTTGAGGCCCGGGAGGCCCGCTACCACGCGAAGTACCAAGACCCCGGCTGGACCTGGCGCCGCTGAGTGTCCCGCAGTGGATGCCGACGCCGACGCACCCTATCTTAGGACACCCGTGTTCCCCACATCCCTGGACGCATCGTGACCCTGCGCCTGCCGCGCCCCTGGATTCTGCTGCTGGCTCTCGTGCTTCCCGCCGCCGCCCTCGCCCAGGGACGCACGCCGCGGGGCACCATCGTGATCGCCCAGGGCGGCGATGCCGTCTCGGTCCTCCCGATCTTCGCGGCGGAGCGGAGCGGCATGGAGGTCACCGACCAGCTGTTCCTCCGGCTGGCGGAGATGGGGCCCACCCTCAGCACGATCGGGGATGACGGCTTCGTGCCGATGCTGGCCCGGAAGTGGACCCGCCGGGATTCCCTGACGCTGGTGTTCGACCTGGACGAGCGTGCCCGCTGGCACGACGGCCGCCCCGTCACCGCGGAAGACGTGGTCTTCACGTTCAACCTGGCGAAACAGGACCCGCGGCTCGCCACCGCCATCGGGCGGATTGATTCGGTCACCGCGGAAGGCCCGCGACGGGCGGTAGTCCATTACAGCCAGGCCTATCCGGAGCAGTTCTACGACGCCACGTGGAACGTGCAGATCCTGCCCTCGCACCTGCTCCGCGGAATTCCGTTCGACAGCATCCCGAAGACCGCCTTCGCACAGGCACCGGTGGGCAACGGTCCCTTCAAGTGGGTGCGACGGGTGCCCGGGCAGTTCATCGAGCTGGGCGCCAACCGTGACTTCTTCCTGGGCGCCCCCGGCCTCGCGCGGGTCTTCTTCCGGGTGGCGGGAGATGTCGAGGCCCGGCTCAACCTGCTGCTCTCGGGCGACGTGGACGTGATGTCCGACGTGCGCTATACCATGCTGCCCCGCCTCGAGCAGGCGCCCCGCTTCCGGGTGATTACCGCGACGTCCACCCACCTCTACTACATCCTGTTCAACCAGCGGAGCCCGGACGACACGGCCAGCGCCCACCCGATCCTGACCGACCGGCGGGTGCGCCGCGCCCTGGTGCTCGCGACGGACCGGCGTGCCATCGCGCAGGCGGTGTTCGGCAAGGGCACCCTCGTCCCCGACGGCCCCGCCCCGCAGTTCTTCCACTGGATCGAGCCAACCGACGCGCCGCCCGTCCGGTACGACCCGGCACGGGCGCGGGCTCTGCTCGATGCCGCCGGCTGGCGCGATACCGATGGCGACGGTATTCGCGACCGGAACGGACGGCCCCTCCGGCTCGCCCTCAGCACGCCGGGCGTGGACCAGACGCGCGAGGACATGTCGCTCAAGCTGCAGCAGCAGCTCCGAGCGGTCGGGGTGGACCTCCAGGTCGTCTCCGTGGCATGGCCCACCTGGCTCGACCGCCACAATACCGGGAGGTTCGACCTCGACTTCGCGCGCGCCACCATGGACCCGTCGCCCGCCGGCCTCCGCAACAGCTGGATCTGCGCCTCGGCGGGCAAGCCGGGACAGAACGTGGCCTCGTGGTGCAACCCGGCCTTCGACTCCCTGCTCTCCCTGGCGGAACGCTCGCAGGAACGGCCGGTCGCGCTCTACCGGCAGGCCATGACCGTCGCACGGGAGGACATGCCCGCCGCCTTCATGGCCGCGCCCCCGCAGCTGATCGCGGTCCACCGCCGGTACGACCACGTCCGGATCCGCCCCGAGGCACTGTGGCTGTCGCTCCGCGAATGGACCGTGAAACCGGACCAGATGCTCCCGCGGGACCGGACGGGCGGACGGTAGCCTGGTGCGCTGGCTCCTGCGCCGGCTCGGCCAGGCCCTCGCCACGCTCGTCGTCGCGACGACCATCCTCTTCTTCCTCGTCCGGCTCGTTCCGGGCGACCCGGTCGCGGCCATCGTGGGCGAGCGCCCGGTCTCGCAGGAGGAACTCCACAACCTGAGGGAGCGCTACGGCCTCGACCGGAGCCTCCCCGGACAGTTCGCTTCCTTTATCAGTGACCTCGCACGCTTCGACCTGGGCCGGTCGATCCAGTACCAGGGCCTCCCCGTCACCACCCTCATCCGCCAGCGCCTCCCCGCCTCGCTCCTCCTGGGCGGCACGGTGCTGCTCATCAACTTCACCCTCGGCCTCGCCCTCGGTGCGTGGCAGGCGGTGCGGAAGGGGAGCTGGGCGGATCGTATCCTTGGCGTGGTGTCGCTCGCGGCGTATTCCATTCCCTCGTTCTGGCTCGGGCTGGTGCTCGCGTGGCTCGTGGCAGTCAAGTGGGGCGTGCTTCCCGCCGCCGGGACGCTGGACCCGCTGCTCGCCCCCGACGCGCCGTGGATCACGCGCGCACTGGACGTGGGCCGCCACCTCATCCTCCCCGCGCTCACGCTGTCCATCGTGACCATCGGCGCGGCGATGCGCTTCCAGCGCAATGCAATGATCGAGGTGCTCCAGCTCGACTATATCCGCACCGCGCGCGCGAAGGGCGTGCCGGAGGGGCAGGTGCTGAGGCGGCACGCGTGGCGCAACGCGCTCTTCCCTGTCATCACGCTCTTCGGGCTCTGGCTTCCCCTCCTGGCCACCGGAGCAGTGTTCGTCGAGTCGGTCTTCCACTGGACCGGGCTCGGCCTGCTCGCGGCCGATGCGGTCTCCGCGCGGGATTACCCGGTGCTCGTCGGGACGGGGATGCTGGTGGCGGTCCTCGTCGTGTCGGCGAACCTGCTCACGGACCTGGCCTACATGGCGCTCGACCCGCGGGTGCGAACGTCGTGAGCTGGCTGGGCGGCGCCATCCGCCAGGCCACGCGCACCCCGCGCGGCCGGTGGTCGCTCGCGGCCCTGGCAATCGTGGTCATTGCGGCGGTGCTGCTTCCGCCCTTCCTGCCGGATCCGGCGGCGCAACCCTGCATCATCTGCCGCGCGGAAGGGCCAGGCCCGCAGCACCTCTTCGGCACCGACGATCTCTCCCGCGACGTCTTCGCCCGCGTGGTCTACGGGGCCCGCATCTCGCTCGGGGTGGCCGGACTCTCGGTGCTGGTGTCAATGACGATCGGCGCCACCGTCGGCCTGCTGGCGGGGTTCTTCGGCGGCTGGGTGGACACCGCCCTCATGCGTTTCGTGGACGGCGCGCTCGCCGTCCCGCGCCTGTTCCTGCTGCTGGTCCTGCTGGCCGTGCTCGAGTCGGTCCCGGTCGGCGTCATGATCCTCGTTCTCGGCACCACGGGATGGCTCGGTACCAGCCGGCTGGTCCGCGGCGAGGTGCTCCGGATCCGGGAGGATGCCTACGTCCATGCGGCGCAGGCCCTCGGCGCGGGCCGCCGCCGCATTATCTTGCGGCACCTGTTGCCCAACGCGTTCGGCCCGCTGCTCGTCGCGGCTACGCTGGCGGTGGGCGACGTGATCCTGCTCGAGGCGGGCCTCGGCTTCCTCGGCGTCGGCATCCGGCCCCCGACGCCAAGCTGGGGCGCCATGATCCTGGGCGCGCGGTCCACGTTCATCACCGCGCCCTGGACCAGTATTTTTCCCGGACTTGCCATCATGCTCACCGTCCTGGCCGTCAATCTGCTCGGCGACGCGTTGCGCGACGCCTTCGACCCGAGGGGCGCATGACGCCGCTGCTCGAGGTGGCGGACCTGCGGGTCACCTTCCCCGCCGGGAATGACATCTCCCGGCCGGTGGACGGGGTGAGCTTTCATATCGACAAGGGCGAGACGTTCGCACTGGTGGGCGAGAGCGGCTGCGGGAAGAGCCTCACCAGCCTGGCCCTGCTCCAGCTCGTTCCACCGCCCGGCCGGATTGCCGAAGGCCGCATCCGCCTGGATGGGCAGGAACTCATCGGCCTCCCCGAACAGGAACTCCGCGCCATCCGCGGCGGCCGGATCGGCATGGTCTTCCAGGATCCGATGACCAGCCTCAACCCGGTGCTCCGGATTGGCGAGCAGATCGCCGAGGGGATCCGGGCCCACCGGAAGGTGAGCGCACGGGATGCCCTGGCGCGGGTGGAACAGCTGCTGATCGACGTCGGCATGCCCGACCCCGCGCGCCGCATCCGCGAGTACCCCCACCAGTTGAGCGGCGGCATGCGGCAGCGGGTCATGATCGCGATCGCGCTCGCCGCGGAGCCGGAGCTGCTGATCGCCGACGAGCCCACGACCGCGCTCGACGTCACCGTGCAGGCCCAGATTCTCGAGATCCTGGACCACCTGCAGCAGGCGCGCGGAATGTCGGTCCTGCTGATCACGCACGACCTCGGCATCGTGGCCGGGCGCGCCGACCGGGTCGCCGTCATGTACGCGGGACAGATCGTCGAACAGACCACGACCGACCGGCTCTTCGCGCGGCCGTCCCATCCCTACACCCTGGGCCTCCTGGCCTCCGTGCCCCGGCTCACCGGCGGCACGGGCCGGCTCCGCCCGATCGGCGGGACGGTCCCGGCGCCCGATGCCTGGCCCGCCGGATGCCGGTTCCGGCCCCGCTGTCCGAAGGCGTTCGACAAGTGCATCGAGCCGCCGCCGCCGCTTCCGGTGGAGGAGCAGCACGACATGCGCTGCTGGCTGGCGGAGGTGCCGGTCCGATGAGCGCGCTGCTCGAAGTCGAGGGGCTGGTCAAGCACTTCAAGGCCGGCGGGATGCTCGCGGGGAAGGCCCCGGTGGTCCGCGCGGTGGATGGCGTCTCTTTCCACCTCGAGCGCGGCGAGACGCTCGCGCTGGTCGGCGAGTCGGGTTGCGGCAAGTCCACCGTCGGCCGGACCATCCTCAGGCTGCTCGAGCCGACGGCCGGCTCGGTGCGTTTCAACGGCCAGGACATCTTCAGTCTCGATCCCAAGGCGCTCCGGGCGCTCCGGCGGAGGATGCAGATCATCTTCCAGGACCCCTACAGCTCGCTCAACCCGCGGATGACCGTGGGCGCGGCCGTCGCCGAAGGGATCGAGATCCACCGGCTGGCGAAAGGGGCCGCGGTGAAGCAGCGGGTGGCGTCGCTGCTCGAGGAAGTGGGACTCAACCCTGACTACGCCAGGCGCTACCCCCATGAATTTTCCGGCGGGCAGCGCCAGCGCATCGGGATCGCGCGGGCACTCGCCGTGGAGCCGGAGTTCATCGTCTGCGACGAGCCGGTCTCCGCCCTGGACGTCTCGGTGCAGGCGCAGGTCCTGAACCTGCTGGCGGACCTCCAGGAGCGTCGCGGCCTCTCCTATCTCTTCATCGCGCACGACCTCGCCGTGGTCCGCCAGATCGCCCGCCGCATCGCCGTGATGTACCTCGGCCGGATCGCGGAGACCGGGGCCACCACGGACATCCTCGAACATCCCCGGCATCCCTACACGCAGGCGCTGCTGAGTGCGGTACCGGAGCCGGACCCCGACCTCCAGCGCGCACGCATCGTGCTCGAGGGCGACCTCCCGAGCCCCGCGGCGCCCCCGCCCGGCTGCCGGTTCCACACGCGCTGCTTCCATCCCCTGCGCGACGAGCGCTGCCGGAGCGAGGAGCCGCTCCTCCGCCCCATCGCGGGGACTGACGCGGCGTGCCACTACGCCGAGGTCGTCGCGGAGGAGGCCGCCATCCGGCAGGACAGCGCGTGAGCATCTCGCCCGAGCTCCTGTACCGCGCCAACCGCGCGGATGCCTACGGGACCCTGACCCGGGGATTCCTCCATGATATCCGGAGCCCGCTGCAGGGCATCCTGCTCTCCGCCCAGCTCCTGCCCGACGAGGACGACCTGGCCGTGGCTCGGGAGCTGGGGAAGGAGATCGTTCCCGCCGCCGGACACCTGCAGGCGCTCACCGATCGCATCCCCGCGATGATGGGCCCGCCCACCAACATCCATCCCGGGCCCGTCCCGGTCTCCGACCTGCTGGGCCGGCTCGCGGCCAGTGCCGCCATGCAGCGGGCCTTGCCTGGCGAAGTCATCGTTGGTGAAGCGGGGGATGCGGTCGCGCGTGGGGTGGAGGGCTGGCTGGAGCATGTCCTGCTCAACCTGGTGATCAATGCCCGTGAGGCGCTCGAGGGGGTCAGCGGGGGCGGGGTGAAGCTGCAGGGGGCGTCGAGGGACGGGCTGGTCACCTTCCGGGTGAGCGACAACGGTTCCGGTATCGAGCCCGAGGTTGCAGGCCGGTTGTTCGATGCGTTCGTCACCGGTCGCGGCGGCGGGCACCTGGGTCTCGGCCTGACCGTCGCGCGCGACCTGGCGACGCGGATGGACGGCACGATCGAGCACGAAGCCGGTCGAGGTGAAACCGTCTTCGTGTTCACCGTGCCGGAGTGGAGCTGAAGGACCTCAGGCCGCCCCGGCCAGCTCCATCCTGCCGCGAAGCTTCCGGACCGCCTGGGTCCGGATCTGCGACACCCGGGACTCGGTGACACCCAGAACCTCGGCGATTTCCCGCAGGGTCAGTTCCTCGTAGTACGACAGCGTCAGCACCATCCGCTCCCGCTCCGGCATCGCCAGCAGGCTCGCCCGCATCATCGCCAGTTCCTCTTCGCGATCCAGGTCATCATCGGCCGCCACGGCTGTCCGGTCCGCCACCAGTTCCAGCGGGGTCGCCGCTCCGGGTTCACCCGCTGGACCCTGGTCGAGCGACACCAGCGCGGTGTTGTCCGTGTCCTGCTTCCAGCGCCAGTAGGTCGGCAGGTCCACGCCAAGCCGCATGGCGGTCTCGCGTGCCGTGGGCTCGCGGCCGAGTTCACTCCCCAGCTCGCGCTCGGCGGCGGCCATCTGGCGGGCGCGTGCGCGCACCGAGCGCGGCGCCCAGTCCCGGCTCCGCAGTTCGTCGATCATGGCGCCCCGGATCCGCTGCACCGCGAACGTGCTGAAGGCGAGTCCGCGCGACGGGTCGAAGGAGGTCATCGCCTGAAGCAGGCCGATGCTTCCCGCGCCTACCAGGTCGTCCAGTTCAACCGTGTCCGCGAGCCGCGGGAGCACCTGCCGCGCGACATGATGGACCAGCCCGAGGTACCGCGCGACGAGGGCATCGCGGGCGGCCGGGTCGGCGAAGTGGTGATAGCGCTGCCAGAGTTCCTGTTCCTGGTACATCGTCGCCTCCATGGGTTCGAAACCCATAGGGGCAAGCGGTGTACCGCCTGACGAGATGGTTGGGGACAACCCGGCATCGGGTTTATTGACAGCTACTTACAGTGTGTGCCTGAGGCCGTTTCGAGGCCGGCTCCCCAGGGGGCTGGAAAGACTTTCCGGAAGGTCTTACCGGGGTACCGGAAGGAGTTTCCGGGTCCGCCGGGGTACCTCGATCAGCGGTTGAGGCGATTCCTGAGGGTGCGCTCGCTGATACCGAGGAGCCGGGCCGCCGCCGCACGGTTGCCGTCTGTCTGCTTGAGGGCCCGGGTGATCGTCATCTGCTCGAGTTCCCGGAGATTGAGCGGCAGCGATTCGATGGTGCCCGTTGATCCCGTCGCGGCATCATCCCCTGCCCCGCCCGCGAGCTGGAACAGTCCGGGCCTGAGCGGTCCGACCCCGGCCAGGATGACGGCCCGCTCGACCGCATTCGCCAGCTCGCGCACATTCCCCGGCCAGCGGTGCGCCTGCAGCCGCTCAAGCGTCTCGGCGAGAATGACCGGCACGGGCGTGCCCAGCTGTTCGGCAGTGCGATGGGCGAAGTGTTGCACCAGCGCGGGAATGTCGGAGGTCCGATCGCGCAGTGGTGGTGCCATGACGGGCATGACATTGATCCGGTAGTAGAGGTCACTCCGGAAGCGGCCGGCGTCCGCCTCGGCCTTGAGGTCACGGTTCGTGGTTGCAATCACCCGGACGTCCACCCGGACCGGTTCCTGTCCCCCCACCCGCTCGAACTCCTGCTCCTGCAGCACGCGAAGCAGCTTCGCCTGCAGGTCAGGCCGCATCTCCGAGACTTCGTCCAGCAGCAGCGTGCCGCCGTCGGCCCGCTCGAATGCCCCCGCGCTCTTCACCGTCGCGCCGGTGAAGGCGCCCTTCTCGTGGCCGAACAGCACGCTCTCCACCAGCCCCTCGGGGAGGGCCGCGCAGTTGATGCTCACGAAGGGATGGTCGGCGCGGGTGCCCTGGTCGTGGATGGCCCGCGCGAGCAGTTCCTTGCCGGTGCCGCTTTCACCCTCGATCAGCACCGTGGCCCGGGTGGGCGCGATCGTCGCCACCGTGTCCAGCACCCGTTGCAGCACCGCGCTGTCCCCGACGATGGCCCGCCGGACCCGCTGGGCCGTGATTTCGTTCCGGTAGGCCTCGTTCTGTCGCCGGAGACGGATGACCTCCATCACCTGGTCGATCGCGATCCCCAGCGTCTCGACCCGGACCGGCTTGGTGAGGTAGTCGATCGCCCCGGCCTTGATGGACTCGACCGCGTGCTCGATGCTCGAGTAGCCGGTCATGATGATCACGGGGATGGCGTGCCGCTCACGGCGCAGGCGCTCGAGCAGGTCAAGCCCGGTGGCGCCCGGCATCCGGTAGTCGGCGATGACGAGGTCCACCCTCCTGCGGCCCACCACCTCAAGTGCCTGGTCCACGCTGGTGGCCAGGACGGGGGTGTGGCCGAGCTTGCCCAGGGCGTGTTCCAGAACCACGGCGACGGCGCGCTCGTCATCGACGCAGAGAATGGTGGCCAGGAGTCGATCTCCGGGGTGAGGGGGTGAGGGGAATATAGAGAATAGTGAAGAGGCAAAAGGGAAGAGGGAGCGTTGAGTGGTTGAGTGGTTGAGTGGTTGAGTGGTCAAGTCGGGTATCGGGAATCGGGTATCGGGTGCCTGTCCTGATTTTTGTGTGTGAGCCATCTTTGCTGCCATGGGCAAGAAAGGCAAGCGGATGACCTTCGCACCGGAATTACTCGATCAGCTGCTGGCGGAGTACCAGCGGCCTGAGGACATGCTGGGGCCGGGCGGGATCTTCGACCAGCTGAAGACGGCGTTGGCGGAGCGGGCGCTGGGAGCCGAGCTGGGGGCCCATCTGGCCGCCGAGGCGGCGGAGGGGACGCCGCCCCGCAATCACCGCAATGGATCGACGCCCAAGACGGTGCAGACCGACACGAGCGCGTTGCGCCTGGCCATCCCCCGGGATCGCGCCGGCACCTTTGAGCCGCAGCTGGTGCCGAAGCATCAGCGGCGCCTGCCGGGGTTCGACGCGAAGGTGATCGCGCTCTACGCCCGGGGCCTGACGGTGCGGGAGATGCAGGGGCATCTGCGCGAGTTGTATGGGGTGGACGTCTCGCCGACGCTGATCAGTGCCGTGACCGATGCGGTCCTGGACGAAGTCCACGCCTGGCAGCAGCGGCCGTTGGCGCCGCTGTACCCGGTGGTCTTTTTCGACGCGCTGCGGGTGAAGATCCGCGACGAGGGGGCAGTCAAGAGCAAGGCCGTCTACCTGGCCCTGGGGGTGACGCCCGACGGGCACAAGGACGTGCTGGGCCTGTGGATCGAGCAGACCGAGGGGGCCACGTTCTGGCTCCGGGTGATGAGCGAGTTGCAGGCCCGCGGGGTGCAGGATGTCCTGTTCGCGGTCGTGGATGGCCTGGCCGGCTTCCCCGAGGCCATCACCAGCGTCTTCCCCCGAACGACGGTCCAGACCTGCATCGTGCACCTCCTGCGCCATTCCCTGCGCTTCGTGACCTGGAAGGACCGCAAGGCCGTGGCGGCGGCGCTCAAGGGGATTTACCAGGCGCTCAATGCCGACGCAGCGGAGCGGGCCCTGGAGGCGTTCGCCGCCGGTCCCTGGGGCACGAAGTATCCCCCCATTGCGGCGGCGTGGCGGCGGCAGTGGCCCCAGGTCATTCCGTTCTTCGCCTATCCCCTGCCCATCCGCCGGGTGCTCTACACCACGAACGCGATCGAGAGCCTGCACATGCAGCTCCGGAAAGCGCTCAAGGTCCGGGGGCACTTCCCGAATGACGAGGCCGCCCTCAAGTTGCTTTACCTCGTGCTGCGCAACATCACGGCCCGCTGGAAACAGGGGCCGCGCGACTGGAAACAGGCCATGACCCACTTTGCCATCCTCTACCCCGACCGCTTCATCCTGGAGGGGTAGTCCACCGGCCCACACACAGAATTCCTGACAGGGCCTCCCAGAACCTGCCTTACTCCCTACTCCCCCTACTCCCTCTCCCTTCTCACTCAAGGTTCCACCCGCCCCCGCCGATACTCCCACCAGGAGACTTCATGACCGACCGCACCGAACCGCCTGCCCTGCTCCGCCTTTCCACCCTGGCCCTGCGCCTCGGAGGCCCCGGACTGCACGCCCCCGTCCTGCCGCCTGCCCGGCTGGCCCTGGTCCGCCGCCGGATGGTGGACGGGTTCTATGACCAGCTTGGGGTGGTGGAGGCGGTGGTGAGGGCCGTGAGCGGTGAGCGGTGAGCGGTGAGCGGTGAGCGGTGAGCGGTGAGCGGATCCGAAGATAGTTTGCGGATCTCAACCGTATTACCCCGACTCCCTGTTCCCTTCCCACACCCGATACCTGATCCCCCATTCCCGGATTACCTTCCCTCCCATGCCACGGGAGCTTTTCGCGTCCGGTACTGCCTGGGAGCCGAAGTATGGTTACAGCCGGGCGGTCCGGGTCGGTTCCACTGTCCATGTCGCCGGGACCACCGCCACCGACGCCGGCGGCAACCTGGTCGCCCCCGGCGACATGCATGGCCAGGCGGTGCAGGCCCTGGCCAACATCGGCCGGGCACTCGAACGTGCCGGCGCTTCCTTCGCCGACGTGGTCCGTACCCGCATCTACGTAACCGACATCAGCCGCGCCGACGAGGTCGGCCGGGCGCACGGCGAAGTGTTCCGTGATATCCGTCCCGTCTCGACCATGGTCGAGGTTGCCCGGCTCATCGATCCCGGCATGCTGGTCGAGATCGAAGCCGAGGCCGTCATTGACGACTGAGTCCCCCGAGCGAGGGCACATGGCGCAATCCATTATCCAGGTCGACAGCTTTACCGACACGCCGTTCCGGGGGAACCCGGCCGGTGTCTGCCTGCTGCCCGGCGCGCAGGAAGAGCGATGGATGCAGGACGTGGCCCGGGAGCTCAACCTCTCCGAGACCGCCTTCCTGCACAGGGACGGTGACGCCTACCAGCTCCGCTGGTTCACGCCCGTCACGGAGGTGGACCTCTGCGGCCACGCCACCCTGGCCAGCGCCCACGTCCTGTGGGAGGACGGCCACGTCCGTGCCGGCGACGCGATCACTTTCGAGACGCGCTCCGGTGCCCTGACGGCGAGCCGCGGCGATGGCTGGATCGAGATGGACTTCCCCGCCAAGCCCGAAGACTACTGCGTGGCCCCGATCGAACTCACCGAGGCCTTCGGCGTTGCGCTCCAGTATGTGGGATGCAACGGGACGGACTACCTGATCGAGGTGGACAGCGAGCAGACCGTCCGCGAGCTGGACCCTGACTTCGGAATCCTCGAGTCCATCTCCGCCCGCGGCTTCATCGTCACCGCCGTGGCAGACGACGGGGAGTACGACTTCGTCTCCCGCTTCTTCGCGCCGTCGGCGGGTATCCGGGAAGATCCGGTCACCGGTTCGGCGCACTGCTGCCTCGCCCCCTTCTGGGCTACGCGCCTCGGCCGGAATGAACTGACCGGTTTCCAGGCAAGCGCCCGGGGCGGCGTCGTACGCGTCCACGTGAAGGACGACCGGGTGCTCCTGGCCGGACAGGCCGTGACCGTCATGCGGGGAGAGTTCACCTGAACGGTGAACGGTGAACGGTGAACGGTGAACGGTGAACGGTGAACGAACCGAAGGTAACGGTTTCGACTTCGACTACCACTAACGACTCAACCACTCAACCACTCAACCACTCAACGACTCAACGACACCCGACACCCGACCTCCGCCCAACCTCGACATTCCCCCCTCCCCGCTATATCTAGGTAAGTCATCCACACCGGGCACCCATGACCGACCTCGGCACCATCCTCCAGACCGGACTGGCCGGCTCCTACACGATCGAACGGGAGCTGGGGCGCGGGGGCATGGCCATGGTCTTCCTCGCCCGGGATCTCAAGCATGATCGTCTGGTCGCCCTGAAAGTTCTCGATCCGGAGCTGGCGGCAAGCGTGGGTTCCGAGCGCTTTCTTCGCGAGATCCGGGTCGCCGCCCGCCTGCAGCACCCCCACATCCTGACCGTGCACGACTCGGGCGAGGTCGCGGCCACCGGCGGTGGCCCCGCCCTGCTCTGGTACACCATGCCGTACGTGGAGGGCGAGTCACTCCGCGACCGGCTGTCACGCGAAGGCCAGCTGCCGGTCGCCGAGGCGGTGACGATTGCCCGGGAAGCCGCCGACGCCCTGGGCCATGCGCACGAGCACGGCATCATCCATCGCGACATCAAGCCCGAGAACCTGCTGCTGGCCGGCGGCCACGTGGCCGTGGCGGACTTCGGCATTGCCCGGGCCCTGGGCAGTGAGGCCCAGCAGCTGACCGGCACCGGCCTCGCGGTCGGCACTCCCGCGTACATGAGCCCGGAGCAGGCTACCGGCGACGCGGCCGTGGACGCGCGGGCCGACGTGTATGCGCTGGGCTGCGTCCTGTACGAGATGCTCGCCGGCGAGCCGCCGTGGACGGGTCCCACCCCGATGCAGGTGATTACCCGGGCCATGACCGAGCCGTACCGGCCCTTGCACACCGTCCGCAGTGCGGTGCCGCCTGCGGTCGAGCGGGTCGTGGCCACCGCGCTCGCCCGGGTGCCCGCGGACCGCTTCGCCAATGGCACCGGCATGGCCCGGGCGCTGGATGCCGCGGTCGTCACGCCGACGGCGATGCCCACGATCGATGCGGTCGTCCCCGACCAGCCGCAACCACGCCGGTCCCGGTGGCCCATGGTCGCCGCCATCACGGCGCTGGCGCTTCTCCTGCTCCTGGTGCTGTTCTACCTGCCCTCGCGCGACAACCGGGGAACGGTGCTCGGTGACAATCTCGTCGCCGTGGCCCCGTTCGAGCTCGTTTCCAGCGACGCCGACCTGGCCGTCTGGAGCGACGGTATGGTGGATGTGCTCGCCCGGTACTTCGACGGGGCCGGCACGCTGCGCGCCGTGGCCCCCACGCGCGCCATCCGCGCCTGGGACGGACGTGCCGATCGCGAGTCCGCCGGCCGGTTTGGCCGGAAGATGGGCGCCCGGTACGTGGTCTATGGCCAGGTCATCGGCGGGGCCGATTCCGTCCGTCTCACCGCGTCCCTGCTGGACCTGTCCGACAGCACGGAGATGGCCACGAGGGACTGGCGCGGCGCGGCTGCAAGGATGGACCGGCTGGCCGATTCGCTGGCCACGATGTTCCTCGACGTCCTGGGCCGGACCCGTGAACTCGGACAGGTTCGTCGCGACCCGCTGGGCACGTCGGACCCGCTGGCGGTCCGGGAGTTCCTCTCCGGGATGCGCGACCTCCGGCGGGCCTCCTATGCAAGCGCCGCGGACCACTTCACCCGGAGTATTGCCCACGACACGGGCTTCGTGCTGGGGCGCCTGTACGGCTCCCATGCACGAGGGTGGCTCACGGCCGCAAACGACTCCATCGCCATCCGGCTCCGGCTGGAGGCCGGAGCCCGGAACCGGGGACTCACCCGGCGCGACAGCCTCATGGTGCTCGCCGATTCGCTCGCCGCGGCGCAGTATCTCCGGTTTGACAGTGGCCTCGGGCCCGACTTCACCCGTGCCGCCCGCATGGCTCAGGTAATGGATACGGCGCTGGCCAGTTATCCTGACGACCCCGACGTGATCTATCGCATTACCGACGAGAACTACCACCTGAACCTGCTCGGGAAGAGCCAGCGCTGGCACTACCAGAATTTCCGCCGGGCCACGGCGCTCGACCCCCAGTCGGCGCTGGCGTTCGAGCACGCGGTCGAATTGAGCCCCATGTTCGAGCCCCCCGACACGACCCTCGCCCTTGTCCGCAACATGCTCGCCGTTCCGGGCCTGCCGGACGAGAAGCGCCAGGCCCTGCGGATGGTCGAATTCTTCTTCGATCCCTCGGTGCCCGTTGCGGCAAAGCAGACGGCGATGGACACGGCCTCGGCAGACCTCATGCGCCGGGCCCAGCGGTTCACCGAGTGGACTGTCGATACCCTCGGGCTCATGCTGGCGCGGACCAGGGCCCGGCGTTTCCCTGAAGCCCCGGGGGTCCCCGAGCTGCTCGTCGAGCAGTTGCTGTACCACGGCAGGCTCTCCGAGGCCGTCTCCGCGCTCGAGCGCGTTCGGAGCCCGAATCAGCGGCGATACCTGGCGCGGGAGCTGGCGTCGCTGGATGCCCTGCCCGTGGCGAGGTTCGACAGCCTGAACGACGCCGGCTGGGATTCACCATCGCCCTTCGGGCCCCTGACGGGCCTGTCGATCTGGGTGGCCACGGGAGACACCGCCCGACTTGGCCGGCTGCAGCGACGGGTCGATTCTGTCGCCGGCGCGGCGCCTCCGGAAGTCAGGCAGGAACTCGAGCCCGCGGCCGATTTCATACGGGCGATGCTGAGCCTCGCCCGGGGTGATTCCACCGCCGCCAGACGACGCACACCACGGATCGAGAACGCCCCTCTCGGGCTGCAGGCGGAGACTCCATTCGGACTCCTTCCCGCCGAACTCACGCTCGCTTTCGACCCGGAGGACCGCGCCTGGGCATTACTGCAGTCCCGGCAGTCCGGGGCGCCCGAACCCGACGCGGTCATCTGGAGACTCTACCGCGCCCGGCTGGCCGAGAAGCGGGGGGAGCGGGCCATCGCCATCGACAACTATGGGTTCGTCGCACGTCTCTGGCGCGACGCCGAGGAGCCGCTCGCCGGTCTTGCCCGGGAAGCGCGGGAAGCGCTGGTGCGGCTGAATGCGGAACCAAGAACACGGTGAACGGTGAACGGTGAACGGTGAACGGACCCGAAGGTAACGGTTCCGACACTGACCACGACTGACGACCAACAACTCAACGACTAACGCCTCAACGACTCCCTGCTCCCCCACTTCCTCCTCTTCGCCATCGGCCTCGTCGCCGGCTCCATGAACGTCATGGCCGGCGGCGGTTCCGCCATCTCCCTGGCGGTACTGCTCTTCCTCGGCCTCGACGGCGCCACCGCCAACGGGACCAACCGGATCGCGATCCTGGTCCAGAACCTCTTCGCCACCCTGTCGTTCAAGCGGGAGAAGGTGGGCCGCTTCCGGCAGGGCCTCGTCTTCGCCGCCTGGGCACTGCCGGGCGCCATCGCCGGCGCGGTGGTGGCGCTGCGGATCAGCGACGCCTGGTTCCAGCGCCTCTTCGGCGTGGTCATGGTGGGAATCGTCATCTCCATGCTTCTCCCGCGGCCCGACCGGGACACCACACCGGAAGGCCGGAGATCCCGGTGGATCTACCCCGCCCTGTTCGCCATCGGGTTCTACGGAGGGTTCATCCAGGCAGGGGTCGGCTTCCTGCTGATGGCGGCTTTCTATCACCTTCTGCGCATGAACCTGGTATTCGTCAACGTACACAAGGTCACGGTCGTCCTGGTCTATACCCTGCCCGCCCTCGCCGTCTTCGCCGCGGGCGGTCACGTGGCCTGGGGACTCGGCCTGAGCCTGGCGGCCGGCAATGCCGTGGGTGGCTGGTGGGCGGCCCGGCTCGCCGTACGCCGCGGGGAGGGGATCATCCGCATTGTCCTGGTCGCGGCCATCCTGGTCATGGCGGCGCACCTGCTGGGCCTGTTCTGAGAGGGAGCGCGCATTGGAACTGACGTTCGGGGACACCGGAAGGCTGGTTTCCTTCACCAGGGCCGATACACCAGCGGTGCTCGACCTGGTCAGCCGGAACCGGGAGCACCTCGACCGGTGGCTCCGGTGGTCAGGTACACTCCGGCGCACGGAGGATGTCGAGGCGTTCCTTGGCATGTTCGAGGCGAAACAGGAGGCGGGCGACGGGTTTCACTGCGGGATCTTCGATGATGGGATGCTGGCAGGCGGCCTGGTCTGCTGGCATATCCATCCCCAGAACCGGAACGCGGAAGTGGGATACTGGCTGGGACGGGAGTTCCTGGGCCGGGGGCTCGCGACCCGGGCGGCAGCGGAAGGAATCCGGTATCTCTTCGAGGACATCGGCCTGAACCGCATTGAGATGCAGTGCGGAGTCGAGAACCGGGCCAGCCGGGCAATTCCCGAACGGCTCGGGTTTACCCTGGAGGGGGTGCGCCGCCAGTCGCACTGGATCACGGATCGGTTCGTGGACCATGCCGTGTATGGACTGCTGAGAGAGGAATGGGAAAGCGAGAAGGGAGAGGTGAAAGGTGAAGGGTGAAAGGTGAAGGGGGGCACACGAACCCGATTCCCGCCCGATCCCCCCGACTCCCTCCCCCTTTGACAGTTTCTTCTCCCCTTAACATGTTGGTAGCCCCCTGACCGTCCTGGAGGCCTTATGGCCCGGCTCCACCTTGCCCTTGCCTGTCTTGTCGTAGCTGCCGCCCCCCCCTCTCCGCCCAGTCCATGCCCGACCCGAGCCCGACTCTGGAACACGCCAAGGCCGCCCTGAACCGCTACAAGGATCCAATACTGGCCGTGCATGACGGCTACCTCTCCACCCAGGCCTGCATGCAGTTCCCGCATGCCGGCGGGAAAGACGAGATGGCCTACCCCGCCGGCGGGATGGGCGTCCATTTCCTGAACCTGTCGCTGGTCGGGCAGCCGCTGGATACGCTGAGGCCGCAGGTCCTGATCTATGAACCGGTCGGCGATTCCCTCCGCCTGGCCGCCGCCGAGTGGTTCGTTCCGGTCCAGGTGTCGGCCGAGCAACCCCATCTGTTCGGACGCGGCTTCGACGGGCCGATGGAGGGCCATGAGCCGATCATGCCCCCGGAGCTGCATCACTGGGACCTGCACGTCTGGCTCTGGAAGAAGAATCCGGCGGGGATGTTCGTCTCCGTGAACCCCGACCTGAACTGTCCCGACAAGCCGTACACGGTCAGGCACGACGCGCCGCACATGGCGCATTAGGGAAACGCGAAGCAGTGGCGATCATCCACTTCGAGCGCCACCGCACCGAGCATATCGGCTGGCTCCGGGCGGCGGTGCTCGGTGCGAATGATGGCCTCATATCCACCGGAAGCCTGGTCGTGGGGGTCGCCGCCGCGTCGACCTCGCGCGACCCCGTCGTCGTGGCCGCCCTTGCCGGGCTGGTCGCGGGCGCGCTCTCCATGGCCGCTGGCGAGTACGTCTCCGTCAGTTCCCAGTCCGACACCGAGCAGGCCGATCTCGACCGGGAGCGTCGCGAGCTGGCCAGCATGCCGGAGAAGGAGCGGGCGGAGCTCGCGGCCATCTACATCGGGCGCGGACTCAAGCCGGCACTCGCCGCCGAGGTGGCCGACCAGTTGATGACGCATGACGCACTGGGGGCCCACGCCCGGGACGAGCTCGGCCAGTCCGAAGCCACCCGGGCCCGCCCGATCCAGGCTGCCCTCGCTTCCGCAGCGGCATTCGCGGGCGGAGCCGCTCCACCCCTCCTGCTGGTCCTGCTGCTGCCGCTGTCACTGGTCACCCCCGTCGTGATCGCCAGCTCACTCCTCCTGCTGGTCGGGCTCGGCGCCATTGCCGCCGTACTCGGCGGTGCCCCGATCCTGCGCGCTGCCGTCCGGGTGACGTTCTGGGGAGCGCTGGCCATGGGCTGTACCGCGCTCGTCGGGAGGCTGGTCGGGACGGTTGGGTGAAGGACAGGGCGGACAGGGCGGACGGGCGGACAGGGCGGACAGGGCGGACAGGCGGACAGGGCGGACAGGCGGACAGGAACAAGGCGGTCGGAATAGGGCGGACTAAGGGCGGATAGGGCGGACGAGGACAGGGCGGACAGGGCGGACAGGGTGGACGGGCGAACACATCTGTCATCTCGAGCACAGCGAGAGATCTCAAGGGGCGAGTGCTATCGAAGGCGGCCCCTTGAGATCTCTCGGGCCTGCGGCCCTCGAGATGACACGCCTTCCCTGCCCGCGCCAGTTACCGGTTGCCGATTGCCGACTGCCGACTGCCGACTGCCGATTGCCCCTTTCCACTCGCCACTTGCCACTTGCCACTCGCCACTCGCCCCCCCCCTGCCGACTGCCGACTGCCGTTCCACTCTGAAACTCCACGGCACGTTTTGCGTATAGCCCGCGAGAAACCTCCACCTCTCATCAAGACGGGGTTCCATGCCGGCCACGCGAACAGCCAGCCAGACCGCACTTGTGATTGCCCTCACCCTCTCCATCTGCACCGCACAGCGTACCGCCGCCCAGGGCACCCCGGGCGCGAGCCTGGCGATCGTACACGTGAACGTGGTCGATACCCGCCAGGGCACAGTTGCGCCCGACCAGACGGTGCTGATCGCCGGCGACAGCATCGTCAGGGTCGGGCCGTCAAAGGCGGTATCCGCGCACGGAGCGACGCGCACTGTGGATGGGCGGAACCGGTGGCTCATCCCCGGTCTCTGGGACATGCACGCGCACCTGCGGGCCAACGGACTGCCGGCCTGGGTGATCACCGACTGGATGATGCCGCTCGAGGTCGCCAACGGGGTGACCGGGGCCCGGGACATGAATTCCGACTGCGAGCGGCCGGCGCAGGGACCGGTCTGTCTCGAGCAGATGAAGGCGTGGCAGCAGGAGATTAATGAAGGAACCCGGGTCGGCCCCCGCCTGGTGGCTCTCAGCAGCTTTCCGATCAACCCGCCCTGGGACTTCACCGTGACCGAGGAGATTGCACGCGGGACCGTCCGGGCGCTGCACGAGCGCGGGGTCACGCATCTCAAGATTTACAACCGCCTCGCACCCGAGGCCCTGGCCTGGATGACCGACGAGGCAGCGAAAGCCGGCATGGATGCGTGGGGCCATGTCCCCCTGCGGATGACTGCGGCGGAAGCTTCGAACGCCGGCATGCGGAGCATCGAGCACGCGCGCGACTTCCTCTTCGACTGCTTTCCTGGCGCCGCCGGGTTTCGCCGCACGACAATGTCCACCGATCCCGCGCCGGAAACCATGCGCGCCATGGTGGACGAGCACGATCCGGCGCGCTGCCAGGAGGAATTCGCGACCCTCGTCCGCAACGGCACATGGTACGTACCGACGCACGTGACCCGCCGCATGGATGCCATGGCAGGAGATTCCGCGTTCCGGCATGACCCGCGCGGCCGCTACATCCCTGCCCCCCTCATGGCCGACTGGCTTCGCGACGCCGACCGCGTCGTCGCCCTCGCGCCCTCCGCCGAGGGGCGGCAGACCTTCCGGGCATTCTACCGGAAGGGCCTGGAGATCACCGGGCGGGCCCACCAGGCCGGCGTGCGCATCCTCGCCGGTACGGACGGCGGGGACAGCTTTGTCTTCCCCGGTTTCGCCCTCCACGACGAACTCGAGGAGCTGGTCAAGGCGGGGCTCAGCCCGGCAGAAGCGCTCCGGGCTGCCACCTGGAGCGGGGCGGAGTTCCTGGGCGACACCGCGCGCCACGGCAGCGTCGAGTCCGGCAGGATGGCCGACCTCGTCCTGCTCGACGCGAATCCCCTCGCGCAGATCGGGAACACCCGGAAGATCAGGGCCGTGGTTCTGGGAGGCCGATACTTCGACCGGTCCGCGCTGGACGCCATGCTGGCCGGCGCCGAGGAGGCGGCGCACCGGCCGATAGGGAAGGAGTAGGACAGGCGGACAGGACGGACAGGACGGACAGGGCGGACAGGGCGGACGAGGACAAGGCGGACGTGAACAGGGCGGACAGGGCGGACAGGCGGACAGGGCGGACAGGGCGGACGGGCGGACGGGCGGACGGGCGGACGAAAACAGGGCGGACGGGCGAACACGTCTGTCATCTCGAGCGCAGCGAGAGATCTCAAGGGGCGAGTGCTATCGAAGGCGGCCCCTTGAGATCTCTCGGGCCTGCGGCCCTCGAGATGACACGCCTTCCCGGCCCCGCGCCAGTTACCGGTTGCCGATTGCCACCTGCCGATTGCCGATTGCCGACTGCCGACTGCCGATTGCCCCTTTCCACTTTCCACTCGCCACTTGCCACTTGCCACCTTCCACTTGCCACTTGCCACTCGCCACTCGCCATTCACCGCCCGCTCCTCTTCCCTCCTCCCTATTCCCTCTCCCCCAGATACCGCTCCCGGATCACCTTCACGTGATGCAACTCGTGCCCGGCGATGTGATACGCCAGGGCGCGCACGGTCGCATCATTGGCCGTCCCGGTGCCGTGCCCCAACCGGTCGAGGGCGTCTTCCGGGAGGTATTCGAACAGCGTGATCGTGGCGCGACGGACCGCCTCGAACTCGGCGAAAATGCCCTCGAGTGAACGGGCATCTCCCTGGGCGTGGCGGGCATACTCGTCCTGATCGAACCCGATCAGGTTCGCCTGCTCGTTCCGGGCAAACCGGAGCGCACGATACGCATAGATGCGCTCGTCGTCGATGATGTGAACGAGAATGTCCTTGATGCTCCACTTGCCCGGCGCGTAGCGGTGGTGTAGCCGCTCTTCCGGCAGCGACTCGATGAACGCCCTCGTGGCCTGGTAGTTGTCCCACAGATGTTCCAGAACGTGCCCGTCGTCCGGCACGAGCTTCATGTACATGTCGGCGTAGGCCGGATAGTCACCCGGCTTCGCCTTGCTGATCACGCGCACGTCGGCTCCGCGGTGAAAGACAGGGACAACTACCCGGAACCGTGGCGTTTGGCAAGGCCGATCGAACGGCCTGGGACGCGCGCGTCACTTGAGTGACAGACTGGCCGAGTCGTGACCGAGGGGAATCCGCGACGTGAACGATGCGGTCCACAGGAGCGGCGGCGCCGCTCCTCGACCGCGAGTGAACGCGTCGGCGGCTTCAGCCGCGAAAAAAGACGGGCGGACAGAGCGGACGGACAGGGCGGACAGGGCGGACAGGGCGGACCGGAGTATGCCGACTCCCGATACCCGATACCCGATGCCCGATACCCGAGACCCGACACCCGACATAGATTTCCCCGGTTCCGTTCGACATACCCGCCGCCGGTAGGCACATGACCGACACCGCCCGTTCCTGCCCATCATGCCAGACGCCCCTCCCCCTGGAGGCGCAGTTCTGCATGCACTGCGGCACCGCCACTCCACCGGACACCGGGGTGCCGCCTCGCATGATGCCCACCGGCGCCGTCGAGGTGGAGAAGGTCCGCCGGGTTCTCGGCACCCGATTCCGGGTGGAGCGTATCCTGGGCGAGGGCGGGATGGCGACCGTGTACCTGGCTGAAGACCTCAAGCATCGCCGTCGAGTGGCGGTCAAGGTCATGCGGCCCGAACTGGCCGCGACGCTCGGCTCGGAGCGGTTTCTCCGGGAAGTGGAGATTGCCGCCCAGTTGAGCCACCCGCACATCCTGCCAATGCATGACTCCGGGGAAGCCGAGGGCCTCCTCTTTTACGTCATGCCGTACGTCGAGGGAGAGTCACTCGCGGCGCGTCTCGCGCGGGAGACCCAGCTCCCGGTCCAGGATGCCGTCCGGATTGCGCGGGAAGTGGCCGAGGCGCTGGCCTACGCCCACAAGCGCGGCATCGTCCATCGCGACATCAAACCAGCCAACATTCTCCTGGCCGAAGGTCACGCCATGGTGGCGGACTTCGGCATCGCCCGGGCACTCGGGAACGAGGCCGTCCAGCTCACCGGAACGGGGATGGCCATCGGCACCCCCCAGTACATGAGCCCCGAGCAGGCCACGGGCGGCCGCGAGGTGGACGGCCGGACCGACGTGTATGCCCTGGGCAGCGTCCTGTATGAGATGGTCGCCGGGGAGCCGCCGTTCACCGGCCCGAACGCCCAGGCCGTGATCAGCCGGAGCCTCACGGAAACGCCGCGGCCGCTGACCAGCACCCGGCAGGGCCTCCCCGGGGGCCTCGAGGCGGTGGTCGCGCGGTCGCTGGCCAAGAACCCGGCGGACCGTTATGCGGGCGCGGACGAGATGGCCGCAGCCCTGACGGGGGTCCAGCAGGGCACGGCGAGCGGATCGTCCCCGTCGGTCGCTCCCGCGGCCGCGACGGTGGGCCGGACCTGGATCGCCTTCGGTGCCGTGGCCATCATCGCGCTCGTCGCCCTGGCCTTCATGACCGGCCGGTGGGGGCTGCCGTCCTGGTTCCTCTTCCTGGCGGCCGGGCTCATCGTCGCGGGTGCGGTGGTGCTGGGCCTGACGGCACGTACCGAAGCCCGGCGCCGTGACGGCCGCACGGTAAGCGGCATCCTCGGCTGGCTCAACTGGCGCAACGCGGCGCTTGGCGGCGTGCTCGCCCTGGCGCTCTGGGCCGTGGCGGCCACGGTGTACGCGGCGCGCTCGCCAGCCGTAGCGCGAGCCGAGGGAGTGCACCTCGCCATCCTGCCGTTCGAGAACCAGGGCGCGGACGACGACGCCTACTTCGCCGAGGGCATCGCGGATGAAGTGCGGGGCAAGCTGTCCCGGATCGACGGCATCACGCTGATCGCGTCCTCCAGTTCCGACCAGTACCGCAGCTCCACCAAGAGCAGCCAGGATGTCGCGCGCGAGCTTGGCGCGGACTACCTCCTGGTGGGCCGCGTACGCTGGGCAGGCTCGGGGGACAGCCGGCGGGTCCAGGTGGTGCCCGAACTGGTGGACGGCAAGAGCGGCTCCACGACCTGGCAGCAGAGCTTCGACGCCGGCGTGTCGGACGTCTTCCAGATGCAGGCTCAGATTGCGGGCCGTGTCGCCAGTGCGCTGGGCCGCCAGCTCGGGACCACCGAGCTGCGGCAGGTGGACCAGCGCTCCACCTCCAACCTCGCCGCCTGGAACGTGTACCAGAGGGGCCGGGCGCTCACGAGCGTCGACCCCCGTACCAGCCGGGAGGCCGCGTCGTACTACGAACAGGCGGTGGCGCTGGACTCGGGGTTCGTGGAAGCGTGGAGCGCGCTCTCGGTCGCCCTGAGCCGGGTCTACAGCAACGGCCGGCGCGACGGCACGGTGGCGGCCCGCTCGAAGGAAGCGATGCAGGAGGCGTTGCGTCTCGCCCCGGACGGGCCGGCGAGCAACGCTGCAGCGCTCCGGTACTACCTCATAGTGGAAAACGACACGGCGCGCGCCAGGCAGGCGGCTGAGCGCGCGCTGGGAGCCGCTCCTAGGGATCCTGAAGTCCTTTCGCTCGCTGCCGGCATTGACCGTCAGTCCGGCCACCTCGAGCAGGCGGCGGACAAACTCGAGCGCGCGCGCGAGATCGACCCCCGCTCACCGACCAACGTGAACATCCTGGTGCAGGTCTACACCCAGCTGCACCGGTGGGACGACGCGATCGAGGCGGCGGAGACCGCCCGCAGCCTGGCACCGGGCGACGTGAACATGGTCGAGTGGCTGGTCATTCCGCATCTGGCCCAGGGAAGGCTCCCTCAGGCGCGGGCCATTGTCCGTTCCGCGATCGAGGGCGGTCTCACCGCGCCCGAGGTGGCCGCCTTCTTCGCCGGCTACCAGGAACTCTCCTGGGCGCTGCCGCCCGAGGAGCAGGACCTGCTCTTCCGGCTCACACCCGCCGTGTTCGACGATGACCGGGCCTGGTGGGGCCAGTCCCTCGCGACGGCATACTGGCAACGCGGCGACCGGGAGCATGCCCGGATCTACGCAGATTCAGCGCTGGCAGAATCGAAGGCACAGCTGGATGCGTCGCCCGCCGACGCACAGCTTCGCGCGCTGTATGGTTTGATGCTGGCGTATCAGGGTCAGCATGCCCAGGGCGTGGCCGAGGCAACCAGGGCGCTGGCCGCAGGCAGCCTGAACAATGACTATGTCACCATACAGCTGGTCCGGATCCAGCTCGCCGCCGGCAACACGGATGCGGCCATCGACCAGCTGCAGCGCCTGCTGGGGATGCGCACGTTCATCACGCCGGCATGGCTCAGGATCGATCCGACGTTCGACGGGATCCGGAATAATCCGAGGTTCAAGGCACTGGTGGAGGGCTGAGGAGTCCTGCACCCCGTGACGCCTTCCACGCAGGTGGCACCCGGTCGTCCCGGCATTCCCGCGCGATGGACGTCCAGCGCCAAGACGGGGGTCGGCACCGCGCGGACCCGGCTGAGCCGGGTCTGGTACACCCTCAGCCACGGCATCTTCAACGAAGTCTATTACCCCCGGATCGACCAGGCCTGTCTCCGGGACATGGGCCTGATCGTCACGGACGGGTCCTCCTTCTTCTCCGAAGAGAAGCGGGACGCGGCCCACGAGGTGGCATGGCTCGCGGACGGGGTGCCGGGGTTCCGGCTGGTCAATACCTGCCGCCAGGGACGGTACCGCATCACCAAGGAAGTGGTGAGCGACCCCCAGCGCGACGTCGTGCTGCAGCACACCCGCTTCACCGCCCTCCAGGGACCGCTTTCCGGGTATCACCTGTATGTCCTGCTCGCTCCGCATCTGGAAAACTGCGGGGGCGGCAACACCGCATGGATCGACATCGTCGATGGCGCCCCCGTGCTGCTGGCGCATCGCGGGCAGACGGCGCTGGCCCTGGCGTGCTCTGCCGCCATGGGCAGACGGTCCACCGGTTTCGTCGGCGTCTCGGACGGCTGGCAGGACCTGCGGGCCCACCGGCACCTGACCCGGGAGTACACGCGCGCCCCGGACGGGAACGTCGCCCTTACGGCCGAACTCGACCTGAGCGATTCCCGGGGAGAACTGGTGCTGGCGCTCGGCTTCGCCGAAACGGCGGAAGACGCGGCGCGGAAGGCGCTGGCCAGCCTCGCGGAGGGGTTTGACCGAACGAAGCGTGCGTTCATCGTCGGCTGGCAGCACTGGCTCGCCAGCTGCACCCCGCCTGCCCCCGCTGCGCCCCACCCCGGCGACCTGACCCGGAAGAGCCTCGCGGTCCTGCGCACCCACGTGTCCAAGGCTGCGACGGGGGGCATGATCGCCAGCCTCTCGATTCCCTGGGGATTCAGCCATGGCGATGAAGACCTCGGGGGATACCATCTCGTCTGGTCCCGCGACATGGTGCAGGCGGCGGGCGGACTGGTGGCGGCGGGCGTGAACGAAGGGCTGCGGCGAGCACTGCTCTTTCTCGAGCGAACCCAGCTCCCGGACGGGCACTGGTCGCAGAACATGTGGCTCGACGGGTCGCCGTACTGGGACGGCATCCAGATGGATGAGACGGCGCTGCCGGTGCTGCTGGTCGACCTGGCGCGCCGCGAGGGCATGCTGGATCACCGGACCCTGGCGCGACTCTGGCCCATGGTGAGGCGGGCCACGGGCTACCTGGTCCGGAACGGCCCGGGCAGCCCGCAGGATCGCTGGGAGGAAGACCCGGGGTATTCGCCCTGGACCGTCGGCGCGGAAATCGCAGCCCTGCTCGCGGCCGCGGACCTCGCCGACCTGCACGACGAGGCGCTCCTGGCCACGTATCTTCGCGAAACCGCCGACGTCTGGCATGCGTCGATCGACCGGTGGATGTACGTCACCGGCACCGACTGGTGCGAACGGTACGCGGTGGACGGTTACTACGTCCGGGTCGCCCAGGTGGGACCTGACGAGGTCCTCTCGGAAACCGGGTCCACTGTACAGATCAGGAATCGGATTGACGGCGACGCCACCCGTCCTGCAGGCCATGTCGTGAGTCCCGACGCGCTCGCCCTCGTCCGCTTCGGCGTGCGCGAGGCGAACGACCCCCGCATCCGCGATACCGTCACAGTCATCGACGCGACACTCAAGGTCGAGACTCCCGCCGGCCCCACCTGGCATCGCTACAATGACGATGGCTACGGGGAGCATGCCGACGGCTCACCGTTCGACGGAACCGGTATCGGCCGGGGATGGCCGCTGCTCACCGGTGAGCGGGCGCACTACGAGTTGGCTGCCGGACGACCGGATCGGGCCGGTGAGCTGCTTGCAGCGTTCGAACGGTTCGCCAATGCGGGCGGGCTTCTTCCGGAGCAGGTCTGGGACGCCCCGGACCTCCCGGAACTGGAACTGTATCGCGGCCGTCCTTCCGGCTCCGCGATGCCGCTGACCTGGGCGCATGCGGAATACCTGAAACTCCGCCGCTCCCTTGCGGAGGGCCGGGTCTTCGATCTTCCGCCCCAGCCCGTGCAGCGTTACCTGCGGGATCACACCGTGGCGTCGCACCGCATCTGGGGATTTTCATGCCAGATTCGCACGATCCCCTCAGGCACCACATTGCGAATCGAGACCGCGGCGCCCGGAGTCGTGCATTGGTCGGCCGACGGGTGGAAGACGATCAGGGACACGCCAACGCGCGACACAACTCTGGGCGTCCACGTGGCCGATCTCCCCACGCGAAACAGTCCCACCGGGTCGCGGATCGACTTCACATTCTACTGGCCCGGGGCCGACCGCTGGGAAGGAGTGGACTTCCGGGTGACGGTGGGGTGAGGGCGGACGGGCGGACAGGCGGACAGGGCGGACAGGGCGGACAGGGCGGACAGGGCGGACAGGGCGGACAGGGCGGACAGGGCGGAC
>CAWGSK010000021.1:0-31277 GCA_963825055.1 uncultured Gemmatimonadales bacterium | reverse complement strand
GGCCGCGTCGGCGGTCATTCTGGTGGCAGCGGCCGCCTTTGCCGCCCGGGGCAGTTGGCCGTGGCAGCGCCCGCACTTCGAGGGGCCGGCGGTGGTGGTGACGCGGGCCTGGGCGGAATCGGTTGATACCCTGCGGCCAGGCGAGACGATTTCCGACCTGTTCGCCCGGAACCGTGTGGCCGGGCTGGACCTTGGCGGCCTCGCCAGTGACCTGGCGATGGACTTCCGCCGGATGCGCCCCGGCCTGGTGTTCCGGTTCCGGCGCGACATGGCGGATTCCGTGCCGTCCGAGGTGCACTTCCGCCTGAATCTGGAGAACCGGGCAGAGCTCGAGCGGGCGGCGGATGGGTGGACGGCGGCCGCCGAGCCGATCGCCTGGAGTACGGACACGGTGCGGGTGGAGGGCGGGATCGACCATTCGCTGTACCTTGCCCTGGATGATCAGGTCGATGATCGCCTGCTGGACAGCGGCGAGCGGACCCGTCTGGCCTGGGACCTGGCGGATACGTACATGTGGCAGGTGGACTTCACCCGGGACATCCGGCCGGGCGACAAGTTCAACGTGGTGCTGGAGCGCGATACCTCCGAACTGGGCGAGGTTCGTTTCGGCAGGATTCTGGCCAGCGAACTGCGGATCTCCGGTCGGGACCTGCCGGCCTTCCGCTACCGGGCCTCCGACGGGACCGAGCAGTTCTACGACGACAAGGGCGAGTCGCTCAAGCGCGCGTTCCTGCGGGCGCCGGTGCAGTTCCGCCGGATCTCGTCGAACTTCAACCCCGGCCGCCGTCACCCGATCCTGAACGTGGTCCGTGCGCACCAGGGGACGGACTACGCCGCCGCCGCGGGTACTCCGGTAATGGCGGCGGGTAACGGTACGGTCGTGCGGGCGGGCTGGGCCGGCGGCTACGGACGCCTGATCGAATTGCGCCACGCGAACGGCATTACCACGCGGTATGGGCACCTGAGCGGGTTCGCCAGCGGCATTCATGCGGGCGCCCGGGTGTCCCAGGGCCAGACCATCGGTTACGTGGGGAGCACCGGTCTCGCCACCGCCCCGCATCTGCACTACGAGTTCCGCGTGAACGGGACCGCCGTCGATTCCCGCCGGATCGACCTCGGCAACGGGCAGCCGGTACCGCACGCGGAGATGGCCGCGTTCGAGCACCAGCGGTCGACGCTGGGCGACCTGCTCTATCCGGCCGTAACCTCCCAACTGGCCCAGGCCGAGCACTCCGCCCAGGGCGCCACCGAGTAGCGCGGAACAGCGCGGTGGAGTTCTTCCCCGCCATCGACATCCGCAACGGACGTGTCGTCCGGCTGAGCCAGGGTGTCCCCTCGACCGCAATCATGTACGAAGCGGATCCCGTCGCGCAGGCGGAGGCGTTTGTGCTGCAGGGTGCCCGCTGGATCCACATCGTGGATCTCGACCGGGCCTTCGGCGACGGGGACAACATCGAGATGGTTCGCCGCCTGACCACGCGGGTCGGGTCGTACGTCCGGATCCAGCTGGGTGGCGGGTTCCGCGACCGCCGCCAGATCGAGAATGCCCTGGAACTGGAGGTCACCCGCATCGTGCTGGGGACGGCCGCGGTCATCACGCCCGGGCTCATCCCGGAGGCCCTGACCCTGGCCGGCCCCGACCGCGTGGCGGTCGGGATCGATGCGCGACTCGGCTACGTCGCGTACCAGGGCTGGCTCGAGACCAGCACGATGCGGGTGGACGAGGTGGCACGAAGGGTCGCCGCCGAAGGCGTGCGCACGATCATCTATACCGATATCCCGCGCGACGGGATCATGACCGGACCGGACGCAACCGGTGCGGCGGCCCTGCACCAGCACGCGCCGAACATCGTGTCCCGTGGTGGGGTGGGCAGTCTCGATCACCTCGATGCGCTGCGCACGGCCGGACTCGGAGGGGCGGTCGTCGGGCGCGCCCTCTACGAGCGCCGCTTCACCGTCGCCGAGGGCATCCGGCGCTGTGACCCATGGCCTGATGAAACGGGGCCGCCGCCGATGACGTAAAGTGGGGTCGAAGGTCGAAGGTCGAAGATCGAGGAGCCTATCTTTCCTGCATGTTCATCCTGATTATCATCGCGGCCGTGGCACTGGCCGCCGCCACGTATCTCGGTCTCGAACGCCTGGGCCGGCGGGGGCTCGTACCCATGGCCTGCCGGGCCGTCGCCTGGTCGGCGCTGGGGATACTCGTGGCCAACATGAGCTGCCCTGTATCCGGGCGTGACGGAGCGCCGCTCGTGCTGCTCGACGGGTCCCTGAGCGCGCGGGCGGACAGCACCCGCTTCAACGCACTGGCCGATTCGGCGAGCCGGCTCGGCGAGGTACGCACGTTCGGCGACGAGCGACCGCCCACCGATTCGCTGGCGGAGCGGGGACGGACGCTGCTTCGCCCGGCGCTGGTGCCCGCGGTGGCCACGGGCCGTCCGGTCGTGGTGTTCACGGATGGTGAGGTGGAGGATGCCGCCGACCTGCCGCCCGACGTGGTGCGGCAGGTGTCCATCCGCGTGATGGCCCGCCCCCGGAATCCGGACGTGGCCATCGGGGCCATTGCCGGGCCCGCGAGGATCACGGCCGGGGATTCGCTCCGGGTCCGCGCGGAGGTCATCGCCGGGGGCGGCAATGTGCCGGACAGCGCCACCATCCGCCTCATGCATGGGAGCCGCGAACTCGACACGCGCCGTGTCGCGCTCGCCGGAGGCAGTGCGGAGGTCAGGCTGGTGGCCACGTCTAGGGGGATGCAGGCAGGTCCCGCTGTCCTGCGGGTGGAGGTGGTTCATGCGGATGACGCGGAACCGCGTGACGATGCCCGCCGCCATGTGGTCGACGTGACGGCGGCCCCCGGTGTGGTCCTGCTGGCCGGCCCAGCGGACTGGGACAGCCGCTTTCTCTACCGGACTCTCGGCGATGTCGCCCAGTTGCCGGTACGCGGTTACGTGCGACTGCAGGGTGACCAGTGGCGCTCCATGGAGAATCTCGCCACCGTGTCGGCGGGCGAGGTCGCGCGCGCGGCGCGCGGCGCCGATCTGCTCGTCCTGAAGGGCGGAGTCGGGGAGTACGGGTCGCGTTCCGGCGCCCGTGGAGTGCTCAAGTGGGCAAGTGGGGAGAACGGGGCGGCGACCCTCCCCGGTGACTGGTACGCGACGTCCGCTCCCGGGTCCCCGGTGGGGGCCGCCCTCGCCGGCCTTCCGGTCGATTCCTTTCCCCCCCTCCTCCAGGTCACCCCCATCGAGCCGGCCAATGGTGACTGGGTGGGACTGGTCGCACAGGCGGGACGTCGCGGTGCCGCCCGCCCGGTCATCGTGGGCCGGCCGGGAGAGCGCCGCCGGGAGGTTACCGTTGCCGCCGACGGCCTCTGGCGGTGGGCGTTCCGGGGCGGATCCAGCGAACAGGCGTACCGGTCACTCGTAGCGGCCAGCGCCACGTGGCTGCTCGGCGGCCGGGACTCCACCCGCGGACTGGCGCGTCCGGTGCGCGCGGTGGTCGATCGTGCGCAGCCGCTGGTGTTTCAGTGGAACGGTCCTGGTGCACCGGAGCCGCTTGCCGTCACCTTCGTCGACTCCGCCCGCACGGTCCGCGATTCACTCCGCTTCGACGGGGCGGGTCTCGCCAGGGCCTGGCTCCCGGTTGGCACGTGGCAGTACCGCGTCGCCGAGGGCGGGAATGGCGTGGTGGTGGTGGACACCTGGTCCGCCGAATGGCTGCCGCGCCCGGTAACGCTGGAGGAGCGGACAGCCGTGCGGCGGGCGGCCCTCGTGACCTCCCCGGCGCGTGGATGGCTCTGGCTCTTCGCGCTCGCCATCATCGCACTCGCCGGGGAATGGCTGGCCCGCCGGCGCTTCGGTCTGCGCTAGCGGAATCCCGCCTGAGGGGGTGGCTATACTTCGGGCTCACAGAACCCGGCACCCGCATGAGGGGCACGATGGCGACGGACCGTATCGGCACGCAGAAGAAAAGCATCTGGAAGCGTATCAAGCGCCTGGCGCTCACCGACGTGAGCGCGCTGTTGCGGCAGCTCAATGCGTCGGACCTCGAGGCCATCGAGCGGACGCTGATCGAGGCGGACTTCGGCGTGCCAGCCACCGTCGAGCTCACCGAGGCACTGGAAGACGGAGTCCGGGCAGGTCGCCTCAAGACCGAGGCGGACCTGCGGGAGTCACTGCGCACCCGGCTCGCCGAGATGGTCCGCGGTCCCGAGCACCCGGAACGGCTCGCCCGGCCCGCCAGCGGACCGTCTGTGGTCCTGGTCGTCGGCGTGAATGGGGTGGGGAAGACGACCACGGCGGCGAAGCTCGCGGCGCGGGAGAAGCGCGCGGGGCGCTCGGTCCTGCTCGCGGCCGCCGATACGTGGCGCGCGGGTGCCATCGCCCAGCTTCAGACCTGGGCTGAGCGTATCGGGGTGGAGTGTGTCGCGGGCGCACCCGGCGGCGACCCGGCTGCCGTGGCGTTCGACGCGATCGAGGCCGGCCTCTCGCGCGGAGTCGATGTGGTCCTCATCGACACCGCGGGCCGGCTCCACACCCAGGAAGGGCTCATGGAGGAGTTGCGGAAGGTTCATCGTGTCGTGGCCCGGAAGGTCGAGGGAGCGCCGCATGAGACCCTCCTCGTGGTGGATGGGACGGTGGGGCAGAACGCAATCCAGCAGGGCCGCCTGTTCCGCGACGCGGTGATGCCGACCGGCATCGTCGTGACGAAGCTCGACGGCAGTGCGCGGGGTGGCGGCGTGGTGGCGCTCTGTCGCGAGCTCGGCCTCCCGATCCGCTTCGTCGGCCTGGGCGAGGCGGTGGAGGACCTGCAGCCGTTTGACCCCGATGCCTTTGCCGGCAACCTGATCGGCGAGGACTAGGCACCCGTTCCATGGGCCGGCTCCGGCTGGACACCCCGGTCAAGTTCCTGAAGGGCATCGGCGAGCGCCGGGCCGAGGCCTTTGCGCGGCTCGGCGTCACCACGGCACGCGACCTCCTCTGGCACCTCCCTCGACAATACCTCGACGCGTCGGCCGTCACCCCGGTGGCTCGCGCCACCGTGGGAAGCGAGGTTACCTGTATCGGCCGGGTCGTGGCCAAGCGTGTGGTGCCCACCCGTCGTGGGCTCCGGGTTTTCCGGGCGGTGATCCGCGACGAGAGCGGGGTCCTGGAGTGTGTCTGGCCGGGCCAGCCGTTCCTCGACCGGTCCATCGTGGAAGGGCAGTTGCTCCTTGTCACCGGACCGGTCCGGTTCTATCACGGCCGGCAGCTTGCTCCCCGTGAGTTCCTCGTGCTGGCAGACGCGGAGGACAGCACGGACGGCACCGCGGGCCGTATCCTGCCGGTCTACCCCGCGACCGAAGGCCTGAGCCACCGGCAGATCCGCTCACTGGTCGCGCGCCACCTCGACGAGCTCATCACACTGGCGGCCGACCCGCTGCCGCGCGGCCGGCTCGCCGGGCTGGACCTGCCGGAGGTCCCGGCGGCCCTGCGCATGGTGCACCAGCCGGCCAGCATCGCGGAGGCCGAGGCCGGCCGGCGGCGCCTTGCGTTCGACGAACTGCTCGACCTCCAGCTCATGCTGACGCGCGCCAGGCAGCTCGCCAAGCGGGCGCGAAGTGGCACTGTATTCACCCTGCACCGGACTTTTACGAGCCGGCTCAAGGACAGTCTCCCGTGGGAACTCACCGGCGACCAGCGCAAGGCAATCCGGGAGATTTCCTCCGACATGACCGCATCGACCCGGATGCACCGGCTGCTCATGGGAGATGTGGGAACCGGGAAGACGATCGTGGCCCTCTTCGCCATGCTGCTGGCGGTAGAGAACGACTGCCAGGCGGCGCTCATGGCTCCGACCGAGCTGCTGGCCGAACAGCACATGGCCACGCTCACGGCCCTCCTGGCGCCGCTCGACATGCAGCCGGCGCTGCTGCTCGGCCGGCTCCCGGCGTCGGAGAAGGACGATATCCGCAAGCGGCTTTCCACCGGCGCCATCCGGATCGTGGTTGGTACCCACGCGTTGCTGCAGGGCTCAGTGGGTTTTCGCCGCCTGGGCCTGGTCGTCATCGACGAACAGCACCGCTTCGGCGTGGAACAGCGGGCGACGCTGATCGGGAAGGGAGACGCCCCGGACACGCTGCTCCTGTCGGCCACCCCGATCCCACGGTCGCTCGCGCTCACCATCTACGGCGACCTTGACGTCTCGACTCTGCGCGAGAGGCCGCCCGGGCGTGGCGACGTGCGCACGGCCGTTCGCGGCGCGCGCCAGCGCGACAAGGTCTATTCCTGGGTGCGTGAACAGGGGCTCGGGGGCAGGCAGGCCTACATCGTCTTCCCGGTCATCGAGGAATCGGAACAGAGCGACCTGCGGGCTGCGAGCACGATGGCAACGGCGCTCCAGGCGAAATGGCCCGATGTGCGGGTGGGGCTGGTCCACGGCAGGCTGCGGACCGAGGAGCGCGATGCCACCATGCGCGCCTTCCGCGACGGCGAGGTCCAGGTCCTGGTGGCCACCACGGTCATCGAGGTCGGCATCGATGTTGCGAATGCGTCCATCATGGTGATCGAGCATCCCGAAAGGTTCGGGCTGGCCCAGCTGCACCAGCTGCGCGGGCGGATCGGTCGCGGGAACGATCGGAGTGAGTGCGTCCTGCTCTCTGAGGGAAAGATTCCGGACCGGCTCCGCGCCTTCGCCGCCACGAACGACGGATTCAGGATCGCGGAGCTGGACCTGCAGGAACGTGGCATGGGCGACCTGATCGGCGCCCGCCAGGCGGGGGGATTCGAGCTCCGGCACGCGCGATTGCCGGACGACTCGGCACTGCTCACGCGCGCCCGTGACCTCGCCGCGGAAATCCTGGCCGACGACCCGACCCTGCGGCGGCCCGCCAACGCCGGTTTGCGGGAGCGGGCCTTTGCACGCTACCCGCGCGCGATCGAACTCTTCCGGGTAGGGTAGGGTAGGTCACCGGTCCACCCGGAAGACGCTGCTGCGCGAGGCAAGCGCCTCGCCGCCCGGGAGCTCGAGGGAAACAGTGATCCGGTAGTTGCCCGGTGGGAGCAGCTGAAGGTCCACGGCGCGGGTCAGGCGCATCGGCGCGGCAGAAGCCTGCTCCTCGAACCCGAGCACGATCGGACGACGTTCCTGTCCCGTCACACGTTCCACCAGGCTCCTGTCGGTGCGCTGCACCTCGATGCGCGTGCGGTACCTGGTCCCCGGTGCGATGCCGCCCACCTCGTAATAGAGCGACAGGGTATCCTCGCCCGCAAAACGGTTGCCGGGGTTGAGGTCCACCGTGCGCCCGCCCGCCCTCCATGTCAGGCCGCCACTCTTCCCCACGACCAGGTCCGACAACTCCACGGAGTTTCCGCCGAGCGACGGCACCACGACATCGTCCCACCGGAGTGCGCGGCCGGTGCTGCCGTCTCCTGTCTCGAGCACGGCTGTCACACGATACCGTCCCGGGGCTGCGGCGAGGTCAAGGAATCCCACGGAGTGCCCACCCGCCGGGGGAACGGCCACCGTGCGTGTCGAGTCCGCCTCGATGACGCCATTGTCTCCATCCACGGCGATAACGTGGAGCCGGACGGAAACGCTGTCGTGCCCTGATGGCGCGAGGTCGTCGGCGGGGAGCGCGTACACCAGGAGCAACCGGCTGCTGCCGGGGCCACTGGGGGCGAGTGCATATCGCGCGACCGTGGCGTGGAGCGGGTGCTCGTATTTCAGGAGGTAGCTGTCGGTCGTTGTCGCCGTGGCGATGGCTTTGTGGCCCCGCTCGCGCTCGTTGGCCAGCACCAGGCCGCGGCCGAGGTCGAGCGACGTCGCCATCAGCTGGTAGCGCGGGTCCAGGCCACTCCGCGAGGCCATCAGGGGCCGGAACTGCCTGACCTTGTCCGTGTCGGTCGAGAGGACGGGTGGGTGGCTGTTCTGCAGCGCGCCGGTCTGGAGGGCCACTCCGAGCTCGAAGCCGTAGACATCCGTCAGGCTTTCGATCAGGCGGTAGTCCATGACTCCCGACGCGGCCCGGAAATGGAGGATGAGGTCGCCGTCGGGCCGGTAGTAGCGCCAGGAGACGTTGACCGGGATGCCGACCTCCTCGGTGCCGCTGCCCGAGAAGCTCGCGATGTCATCGGGCGGACCATGGCGCATGTAGATGATCCCGCGATCGTCCACCAGGCGCTGGTCACTGTGATAGGGGTAGATCAGGTCCCGCTCACGGTAGAGGCTCGCCGGGCGCCGGAAACTGCGCATGACGACGAACCAGCGGCGGTAGTGCTCCGCGAGGCGCTCTCCGGCCGCGCGCCCGCTTTCGATGTCGCGTTCGCGCCAGAAACCGGCCAGCCACGACGCCCGCCCGCCAGCGGAGAGCCCGTCCCACTCCTTCAGTTCCTCCGCCGTGGCGATCCAGGCAATGTCCGAGCGCATCATCGACACCGCGTCGTCGCTGCGCACGTGCTCGGATGCATCCTGCCAGGTGGCGATCGCCTCCCGCGTACGGCCGAGGTCGAACAGGCTCCGGGACACCTCCAGCAGCCCGACGCCGCTGTCGCCCCCCGCCCGGAGGTAGGCCCGGAATGCGGCGAGCGCGCTGTCGGCGGACCCAATCTGTCGCTCGAGCCGTCCACGGGCGAGCTGCATGGGCGGAGAACGGCCGGCCGGCCTTCCGGCGGCGTCCCGGAGCCGGCGCAGCGCGCTCTCCAGGTGCGACGCGCCCTGCTCCCGGAGGGCAGCCTCCGCGAGACCCCCGAGGGCCGGGGCGAAGTTCGGGTCGGTATCGAGCGCGTGCTCGAAGGCCCGGGCGGACTTGTTCACCTCGTCCAGGTCCAGTGCGTTCCTGACCCGGTTCAGCCCGACCACCGGCTGGAGCGGGTGATCAACGAGTTCGAGTTCGGTCAGGCCGAGGCCGTACCACGGCCACGGCCAGTCCGGCTCCAGCTCTGCGGCCCATTCGAACTCGCTTCCTGCGTCATCCAGGTGATCGGGGGACCCGGCCAGGCGTCCCAGGCGCAGCGCGAGCAGGCCCAGTTCCAGGTGGATCATCGGGTTGTCCCGATCGGCTTTCGCACGCTCGATCACGCGGGCCTCCCTCGCGAGAAGGGCAGCACTGTCCACGGTGTGGGCGAGGGAGTCTTCCAGGGCGGCGAGGCGGGAACGCTGCGCAGGCTCCTGCGCGGCCAGTGAGGGAGCGGCACAGAGCGCGAGTCCCACCACGGAGGGGAGGACGAGGTTGCGCGCGATCATGGGGGCCTCCTTCCCGGAAGCAGGGTCGGTCAGAAGCGGAATTGCAGCCCGATGGTCGTCCCGCCGGCGCGGTAGTCGACCGTTGGTTCGAAGGGAATATTGTCCGGTCCGCCCTTGGGACGGGTGAGCTCCCAGATGAACATCACGGCGGCGCCGGCCAGCGCGGTTTCCCCGGCGAACAGGTAGCGGCGGGCCGACCGGTCATGGTCGAGCGTGGTCTGATAGAGCGCCTCGAGCGCCGCATCGGCGTAGGCGCCGGATGGATCCGTCGCACAGAGAGACGAGTCGACTGTACACTGCTCCCGGATCTGCCCGAAAGCCGACTCGGCATCGTTGTGTTCCCGGGCCGCCATGATGTTGAGGAGCCCCGAGGCGGCCACGAGGGCCCACTTGCCGTACTTGACCAGGGGTGGCGACGGCTGCGCCGCTGTCCGCTGCTGGGCGCCGAGCGGGGCGGCGAGGAGGGCCGGGAGGAGGAGCACCGTGAAGAGTCGTTTCATTGCCGGTACCGGATCAGGTCGCCGCGGCCCCCGATGGCCAGGAGCCCGTCATCCATCCGCAGCAGGTCCTGGGTGAGGGGTGGGGTGAGCGAGACGTGCCACGCGACCCTCCCTTCATCGCTGATCGCCTGGATCGTCCCGTCGGCGCCGCCCAGGATGATCACGTCGCCCAGGGGAAGGGGAGCGGTCGTAGCCGGCCACCGGAGCCCTGCGATTGCCGCTGCATCATCCGGGGAGGCGAGGGGGACACGGTACAGCGTGCCGATACGCGTCACGAGGATTGCGGCACCATCCCTGACGACCGGCGTGGTAGTCACGGGCGCATCGAGCGGAACGCTCCATGCGGTGGTCAGGTCGTCGGCGTGAACCGCGACCAGCTGGCTGTCGGTGGTACCGGCCAGGTACAGGTCTCCCTCGCGCACCCAGCGGGAGACGACGGGGCCGGGGGCCCGGCGTCGCTCCACGATGCGACCGTTGTCGCTCTCCAGCAGGAAGAGGGAATCGAGGGTTCCCACGAACGCCCGGCCGGGGCCGGCCTGCAGGGCCGGCGCGCGCGCGATCCCTGCGCGCTGCCGCCAGCGGACCTTCCCCGTCCGGGGGTTCAGGCCGTAAGCCCGACCGTCGCGGGCCAGGACGATGAGGACATCGTCCACGACGGCCAGCGGGGCATTGGCGGGACCGACGTCGCTTTCCCATACCGGGGAGCCGCGTACGGCGCTCAGGGCGTGAACGCTGCCATCGGGCAGCTCCGTCGGCACAAACACCAGCGCCTCCCACAGCAGCACGCCGAGCGCGGCCGGCCCCGCGATCCTGATCTTCCACCGCTCGACACCGCTTCGGAGATCCACCGCCGTCACGTGGCGATCGGAGCTGGCGAGGTACAGCACGGTGTCTCCCGCCATCGCGGTGACGCCGCTCAGCCCGCGGCTGACATGGTGACGCCAGATCTCGAGGAGCGGGCTCCCGGGTACCTCGCGCGGTGCTCCGTCGGGGGTGGTGCGCACGTCGGGCACGCGGCGATACCCCCCGCAGGCCGCGTTGACGGTCCCCAGCAGGAGGGCTAGAATCCAGCCGCGTCGTCCCCAGGAACCACACTTCAGCATAGGCAGATCATGGCCTCGGTCAGGATCAACGAACTGTCAGCGCACGTCGACACGTCGGTCACCGTCCAGGGCTGGGTCATGACCGTCCGGTCCAGTGGCAAGGTGGCGTTCATCGTGCTGCGGGACGGGACCGGGTATCTCCAGGCGGTCGTGAGCCGGCGCGAGGTGCCCGAGGCCGACTGGGAACTTGCCGGCGGGCTGACCCAGGAGTCCAGCATCGCGGTGACGGGAACGGTCCGGGCAGACGAGCGGGCCCCCGGTGGGTATGAGCTGCATGCCACCGGCGTCGCCCTGATCGGGCCCAGCGTCGACTTTCCCATCACTCCTAAAGAACATGGGACGACTTACCTCTTCGAACATAGACACCTCTGGCTCCGGAGCCGCCGCCAGGTCGCCATCGCCAGGGTCCGCCACGAGGTTGTCCAGGCCATCCGGGACTTCTTCTACGCGGATGGCTTTACGCTGGTCGACACACCCATCCTGACGGGGTCCATCGGCGAGGAAGCCGGGAACCTCTTCTCGACGGAGTACTTCGATCTCGGCCGGGCGTATCTTGCCCAGACCGGCCAGCTGTATGGGGAGGCCGCCGCGGCCGCGCTCGGCAAGATCTACTGTTTCGGGCCCACGTTCCGGGCGGAAAAGTCCAAGACCCGCCGCCATCTCACCGAGTTCTGGATGGTGGAGCCCGAGGTCGCCTTCAACGATTCCGATGATAACATGCGCCTGCAGGAGCGGTTCGTCAGCTACATCGTGGCCCGCGCCCTCGAGGCCAGGACGGAGGAACTCAAGGAACTGGAACGCGACACGGCCCCGCTCGAGCGGGTGACGGCGCCGTTCCCGCGGATCTCCTACACTGATGCGGTCACGAAACTCAACGGTCTCGGCTCCGATATCCAGTGGGGCAGTGACCTGGGGGGCGACGACGAGACCCTGCTGGCCCAACAGTACGACCGGCCCGTGTTCGTGTTCAACTATCCCCGCGAGGTCAAGGCCTTCTACATGAAGGAGAACCCCGACGACCCGCGCACCGTGCTGGGCAACGACTGCCTCGCCCCGGAAGGCTACGGCGAAATCATCGGCGGATCACAACGCGAGGACGACTACGACCGCCTCCTGGCGCGGATTCGGGAACAGGGGCTGGATCCGGAGGCCTACCGCTGGTACCTGGATCTCCGGAGGTACGGCACCTTCGTGCATTCGGGCTTCGGCCTCGGCCTTGAGCGCACGGTCGCCTGGATCTGCGGTATCCCGCACATCCGGGAGGCGATCGCGTTTCCGCGGCAGATTCACCGGTTGTATCCGTGACGACAGTGAGCAGTGAGTAGTGAATAGTGGATAGTGCCTGGGCGTGCAGCGAATGTGCGCTGCGCTAACCATCGCCAGCCCTGAAGCACTACTCACTACTCACTACTCACTACTCTTCACCTCCTCCCACATCCCATCCAGCACCTCCAGCCCCGCGGTTCCCACGTCCACGCCACGCTCGACGGCCAGCCGCTCGATGCCAGCAAACCGCTCACGGAACTTCCTGTTGGCCCGGTCCAGTGCCAGGGTCGGGTCGACCTGCGCCTTCCGGGCGAGGTTCACCACTGCGAAAAGCAGGTCCCCGATCTCCTCCACGAGCGCTTCCGCCGGGAGGGACGGCTGGTTCGGGTCCGCGGCGGGGTCGGGTGGCGCAGCGCGCGGCAGGTGCTCCTCCACTTCCGCCAGCTCCTCGCGGACCTTGGCAGCCGGGCCGTCCGTGTCAGGCCAGTCAAACCCCAGTGCCGCCGCGCGCTGCTGGAGCCGGAAGGCCATCATCAGGGCCGGCAGGGTGCGGGGCAGGCCGTCGAACGTGGCGCGGGGGCCTTCCCGTTGCTTGAGCCGTTCCCACGGCTCGGCGGGCCCCAGGTCGTACAGGTGGGGATGTCTGCGCCGCATCTTGGCCTCCAGCTCCCGTCCGATCTCCTCCGGCGTGAACTCCCCGTTCTCCTCGGCGAGGACGAACTGCCAGGCCAGGTGAAGGAGGAAATCCCCTATCTCCTCCCGGATGGCCGGACGATCCTCCTCGCGCAGGGCGGCGTCCAGTTCGAGCACCTCTTCCACCAGATACGGCCGCAGGGTTTCCCGGGTCTGGGCCCGGTCCCACGGGCAGCGCTTCCTGAGGTCCCGCACGGTCTCCAGGGCGCGCCCAAGCGCTGATTTCTCTTGCATTTATCCTCCGTGGCCGGTATCATACCCGCCGCCTGTGACCACGTCAAACTCGGCGGATACCGCCCGCGCCTGGGCCGACATCGATCTGGCCGCAATCGTGGCCAACGCCCGGAACATCGCCGAGGCGTCGGGAACTCGACTCCTGCCGATGGTCAAGGCGGACGCCTACGGGCTCGGCGCGGTTCCGGTCGCCCGGGCGCTGGAGGCCGTTGAGCCCTTCGGCTACGGGGTTGCCACGCTTCCCGAGGCCCTGGAGCTCCGCGCCGCCGGTCTCGACCGCCCCGTCATCGCATTTACGCCCCTCCTGCCGGCGCTGGTCGAGTCCTTCCTCGAGCACGATATCCGACCCGTCATTGGCGACCTGGCTGCGCTGGAGGCATGGACGGCCCGTACAGCGCGCCCCTTCCATGTGGAAGTGGACACTGGGATGGGCCGGGCGGGATTCCGCTGGGACGACGCAGCGGTCATCGGGGAGCTTGGCTCCCGGCTGGCCGGCTGCGGTGGGTGGGAAGGGCTTTTCACCCATTTCCATTCCGCGGACGATGCACCGGACACCCTGAACACCCAGGCCGGGCGGTTTGCCGCCGTGACGGGTGCCATGCCCAGCCGCCCGCCGATTCTCCACATGGCGAACAGCTCCGCGTCGCTCCGCGACAGGCGATATGCGGCCGATATGGTCCGTCCGGGCATCTACCTCTACGGGGGCGCTGCCGGGGGACGGGCGCCGCGGGCCGTTCTCAGGCTCTCCGCGCGTGTGGTGGCCGTGCGCGAGGTCCAGCCTGGTGATACGGTCGGCTATGGGGGACGCTGGCGTGCCCCTCGAGCAGGGGGGGTAGCCACCCTGTCCATCGGCTATGCCGACGGGCTCCTCCGGAGCTTGGAAAACCGGGGCCTGGTGCGGCTCGGCGGTGTGATCCACTCGATGGCCGGCTCAATCACCATGGACATGACCATGGTTTACCTGGGCGAAACCGATACCGCCGTGGGCGAGGTCGCGACGATTCTCGGGGACGACCTGACCCTCGACCGCCAGGCGAGACTCGCCGGTACCATCAGTTATGAACTGCTCACGTCGCTCGGAAAGCGCATCACCCGGCGCTATGGAGGCACCAGCCCATGAACCCGTTGTTCGCGTCGCTCGTCATCGGTATCGGCCAGCAGGCCGAGGGACTCATGCAGGGCCAGGCCCCGGAGGGGCTGCCCGAGGGCACCGCCGTGCGCGACATGGCCCGTACCATGATCGATACGCTGGGCATGCTGCAGGAAAAGACAGCTGGACAGCTTGACCAGGATGAGCAGAAACTGCTCGATGACCTGATCACGGGGCTTCGGTTCCGTTTTGTCCAGAGCGAGCCGAAGGGCTGATGCGCCGCGCGGCGATCATCGTGCTCGATGGTCTCGGGATCGGACCCGCGCCCGACACCGACCGGTACGGGGACGCCGGGAGTGACACCCTCGGCAACGTGGCACGCGCTGTCGGCGGGCTGCACCTGCCGGTCCTCGAAAGCCTGGGACTGGGACGCATCCGGCCCCTCCAGGGGATCGCAGCGGTGCCGGAACCGCGGGCCGCATGGGGCGCGTGCGCGCCGGCGAGCCCCGGCAAGGACAGCACGACGGGCCACTGGGAGATCTGCGGGATCCGGCTGGCCGAGCCGTTTCCCACCTACCCGGACGGATTTCCGGCCGTGGTCGTGGACGAGTTCACTCGCCTGACCGGTCGCGGCGTGCTGGGCAACCGGGCTGCGTCAGGCACTGCTATTCTGGATGAGCTGGCTGAGGAACACGTCCGGACCGGCGACTGGATCGTCTATACCTCAGCGGACAGCGTTTTTCAGGTCGCGGCCCACGAGGAAGTCGTGCCGCTCGCGGACCTGTACGCCGCCTGCGAGACCGCTCGTGGGCTGCTCACGGGGGAGCACGCGGTGTCACGCGTGATCGCGCGGCCGTTCATCGGCACGCCCGGCGCCTGGCGGCGCACGTCCGGCCGGCGGGACTACAGCGTTGCGCCGCCGGGCGACACGCTGCTGGACGCGCTCGCGGCTCGCGGCATCCCCCGGGTCGGCGTCGGCAAGGTGGACGACCTCTTCGCGGGGCGGGGGATCAGCAGCGTCCATACGCCCACGAACGCCGATGCCTACCGCCTGCTCCGCGAGGCACTGGAGACGCTCGAGACGGGACTGATCTTCGCGAACGTGATCGAGTTCGACCAGTCGTGGGGACACCGCAACGATGTCGCCGGGTTCCATGCCGGCCTCGGAGAGCTGGACCGTGCCCTTCCCGCGCTGCTGGAGTCCGTGCGAAGCGACGACATGGTTATACTTACTGCCGATCACGGCAACGACCCCACCACCGCGTCGAGCGACCATGCGCGGGAGGTCGTGCCGCTCCTGGTGTACGGTCCCCGGATACAGCCGGTCTCCCTCGGCGAGCGGGCGACGTTCGCCGACATCGGCCAGACGGTGGCGGAGTTCCTGGGCGCCGCCCCGCTCGGGGCCGGTACGTCCTTTCTTGGTGAGGTCCTGGGTGATTGACCGCCTGGTGGAAGCCGCGAGAGCAGCGCAGCGACAGGCCTACGCGCCCTACTCAAAGTTCCGGGTCGGGGCGGCCCTGGAGACCGACGACGGCCGGATTTTCACCGGCTGTAATGTGGAGAACGCCGCGCATCCGCTCGCGATCTGCGCGGAAAGAATGGCGGTGGGCGCGGCCGTTACCGCAGGGGCGCGGGGATTCACCCGCATCGTGGTCGTGACTGACGCGGACCCGCCGTCGGCGCCCTGCGGCGGCTGTCGCCAGGTGCTGTCGGAGTTCGCCCCGGGCCTCGAGGTCCGCGCGGTCGGACCGGCGGGCGAGCGCTCCTGGACACTGGATCAGCTCCTGCCCGACGCCTTTACCAAGCGGGACCTGTAGGACTCACGGGACACACAGGATGCATGGACCCTTCTGCATATGACCGATAGCTCTGCCTGCCCGGTGCGCCGGGCCTCGTTCTTCCGGCCCCGGCGGTTCCTGCCGCTGGGCGTGGGGTTGTTCGGGCTCGCGCTGCTGGTCGTGGCCTGTCGCGACAAGCTGACCGCTCCGGGCGACTGTCCCGCGCTCTGTCCGGGCGGCCAGCCCACGGTGCTGGACACCGTGATCACCGCGGACCTCGGCCAGGACAGCGCCTACGTCGGGTACGTCAAGCCGGGGCTGGGGGCGTCCCTCCGGGTCAGCAACAACCTGGCCGCCTCCGACGACCGGGCCCTGATCCAGTTCCTGCCGCTCCCCGACTCGGTCCTGGTGCGCGACACGCTGCGAAGCTATACCGTGGACTCGCTGTCGATTTCCTTCTTCCTGCAGGCGCGGGACACGACGGTGCATAACCTGCGGGTGCTCCTGTACCGGCTTCCCCCGACGCTCGACAGCACCACCACGTTCGCAGACATCGACACGTCCCTCGTGGCTGCCAACCTGCTCGACAGCATCATGGTGGCGGATACACTGCGGTCGGGTGGCCTGCGCCTTCTCTACAGCGGGGCGGGCCTTTCCAACGTGACCATTCCGCCGGGCGACAGTGGGCGCATCGCCCTCGGTCTTGCCATTGCGGCCGACGGCCCTACCGGCATCCGCATCGGGAGCATCGCCAGCGGGACCTCGCCCGTGGTCATCAGCTACGTGGACGCTGCCATCGCCGACACGGGTCTCCAGAAGCAGCTGATCGTGCGCGGGCCGCAGTTCACCAGTTTCGTCAGCCGGAATCCGCCGGCGCTCGACCCGGACCTCCTGGCGGTCGGGGGGGCGCCCACCGCCCGTTCGATCATCCGCTTCACGCTACCCCCGTTTCTGCGGGACTCCGCGTCGCTGTTGCGGGCCACGCTCGAACTCGTCCCGGCCTCGCCGCTCCTGGGCCTGCCCGGGGACTCAACCGCGCTGGAAGTCCGGAACGTCCTGCTCGATCTGGGGGCCAAGTCACCCCTCCTGATCAGCACGGGACGCCTCGGTCGCACGATCCTGGAACAGGGCAGCATGGATACCGTCAAGGTGGAGATCCTGCCGGTGGTGCAACTCTGGCAGTCGGGCGACAGCCTGCCGCAGGCGCTCATGCTGCAGGTGACTCCGGTCGCCTCCAGCTTCATGCGACCCGTGTTCGAATCCACCCGCTCCGGTGGACCCGCCCCCCGGCTGCGGATCAGTTACCTGGTCGACTTCCCGTTCGAGAGGCCCTAGGTGCGACGCGCATCCCTCGCCCTGCTCCTCCTTGTCCTGCTGCCTGCGGCCCTCGCCGCCCAGGCCAGCGTCTTCGGCGTCCGCGGGCTCGGGTTCCCCGGCCGGAACATCTCGGCCCACGCGTGGGGCCTGTCCGGCGCCACCGGGCTATTCGACGGTGAATCCAACCAGAACCCGGCTTCACTGGGCAACCTTCGCACCCTGACGGCCAACTTCGTGGTGGTCCCGGAATGGCGGAGCGTCACCACCCCGGCCGGCCATGACGGGCTCCGCGACACGCAGTTCCCGCTCCTCCTGGTGGGCGGGCCGATTCCCGGCGGTCGGGTGAACCTCGGGCTCAGCTTCGGCAGTTACGCCGACCGGGACTACACCCTTGTCTCGCAGGACACCATCGACATCCGCGGGGTACCGACCGCGGTCTCGGACAGCTTCTTCTCGCTGGGCGGACTCAACGAGATCCGCGCGGCGGGCAGCTACACCCTGAGCCCGCGCTGGACTATCGGCGCCGGCATCCACGTCATCACCGGCAGCAACCGGCTCCACGTCCGCCGCGCGTTCGAGGACTCCGCGTTTGCCACGAGTTCCGAGCGCGCCGAGCTGAGCTACGCGGGGTATGGGGTTTCGGTGGGCGTGCAGGGCTTCGTGCGCAACAACCTGAGCGTGGCCCTGCTCGCCCGGAGCGACGTGAAGGCCAACGTCGACCGGGACTCCACCCGGGCCTATTCCGTTGACCTGCCATACACCCTGGCGGCCGGCCTGTACTACCGGATGTCCCCGTCGCTCACGCTGGCCGGGCAGGGGACCTACCGCACGTGGTCCGGGGCCAACAGCGACCTGCTCGCGGCGGGCGGCCTCGGCTCGAAGAACACGCTGGAGCTGTCGGCCGGCGCCGAGTACCTCCCCGATCCCCGCCGCCCGACCCGGCGGCCGGTCCGGGTCGGCATCCGGTATGCCCAGCTGCCGTTTCCCCTGACGCCCGGCAACCAGCCGCACGAGGTCAGCGCCAGCATCGGGACCGGGTTCCGTTTCGCCGCCGAGCGCGGGGGCATGGACCTCGCCCTGGAGCGGGCCTGGCGCCGCGCGGACGGTGGCCACACCGAGTCCGCCTGGCTGCTCGTCCTGGGCGTCACGCTGCGGCCGTCGCTGTCCCAGTAGTCACCGCCGCCTTATCTTCCTCCCATGAAGCGCGTCTACATCGAGACCTACGGCTGCCAGATGAACGTGGCCGACACCGAGCTCATGCTCGGCGTCCTCGGTCGTGACGGCTATACCGCCGTCAGTACGCCGGAGGAAGCCGACGTGATGCTCGTCAACACGTGCGCCGTCCGCGACAACGCCGAACAGCGGGTGCTGGGCCGGGTGGGCGAGCTGCAGCGCTACAAGCGGGAGGGCGGGGTCCTCGGTGTGGTCGGCTGCATGGCGCAGCGCCTCGGCCCCAGGCTGCTGGAGCTGGCGCCGAAGGTGGACCTCGTCGTGGGTCCCGATGCCTATCGGAGCCTGCCAGGCCTGCTGGGCGACGTGCAGGCGGGGGAGCGGAAGGCGGATACAGCTTTTCGGAGCTGGGAGCACTACGAGGATGTCCCCGCGGTGCGGGACCTGGCGGCCACCGCGTTCGTGACCGTGCAGCGCGGCTGCAATTACAGGTGCACCTTCTGCATCGTTCCGTACACACGCGGACCGGAGCGAAGCCGTACCCTGGAGGACGTGGTGCGCGAGGTGCGCACCCTGGCCCGGAGCGGGGTAAGCGAGGTGACGCTCCTGGGCCAGACGGTCAACAGCTACCGGAATGGCCCCCATGATTTCGCTGACCTCCTCCGTGCGGTGGGCGCGGTGGACGGCATCCGCCGGGTGCGCTTCACCAGCCCCTATCCCACGGACTTCACCCCGCGGGTCATCGAGGCCATGGCCGTCACGGCGGAGGTGTGCGAACACGTCCACCTCCCCGTGCAGAGCGGGTCCAACGCGGTCCTGCGGCGGATGCTCCGTCGCTACACCCGCGAGCGCTACCTCGAGGTGGTGGCCGACCTGCGCCGCGCGATGCCGGGCATCACGTTCTCCACGGATATCATCGTCGGGTTCCCGGGAGAGACGGAAGGGCAGTTCCAGGAAACCCTGTCGCTGGTTACCGAAGCGGACCTGGATGACGCCTACACGTTCCGGTACTCCGTGCGCGAGGGGACTCCCGCCGTCCGCATTCCCGACCACGTCGACGGGGACGTCGCGGCCGACCGCCTCCACCGCCTCATCGGGCACGTGCGCGCGCAGGCGAGGCGGAAGAATATGGCGCGCGTGGGCGAGCGCCATGAAGCGCTCGTGGAACGACCAGCCCGGCGCGGGGATTTCCTGCTTGCGCGCACCCGCACCAACCTGCTGGCCCTGGTGGAGCTGCCCACGTCCAGTCTCGGCGAGTATCACTCGATTACCCTCACGGGGACGACCGGTTCGACGTTCACTGCCCGCGTCGACCGCCCCCAGCTGGCGGTCCTATGATCCGGAACCTGGTGGAAGAGCACATCATTGCGGCCTACAACCAGATGCAATCACACTTTCCGGAATTCTGCGGGTGCGAGATCTGCCGGGCGGACGTGCTGGTCTATGCGCTCAACCGGGTGCCCGCGCGCTACGTCGCGAGCCGCGAGGGCCAGGTGCTGACCGAGCTCAACCTCGATGGCGACCAGTCACGCACCAACATCGAGGTTACCGTGATGGAGGCGATGCGGAAGGTCTCCCTCTCTCCCCGCTGCGGCCGGCAGGGCAGGGGGGCGCCCGCCTGATCCTGCCTCGGCCGGTGGCGCCCTGATGCGCCCCCGGCCGGTGATTCCCACGCTGATGGCATACTGGGCCGGTCTCGCGACCGGCCTTTCGCATGTCGGCGACGCACGGATGGTCCCGTTCCTGCTTGTTGCCGCGACGGCACTCCTCCGGGGCCGCCCTGCCATGCTGGTGCCCGCCGCGGCCCTCGCCGGGCGGGTTGCCGCCGGTTTCGTATCGGCCCGCGACGCGACCCACTGCCGGAACGTGCTCCCGGCAGGAGAGGTCACGCTGGCAGGGAAACTCGAAGGCCCGGCGGACGGCGGTGGCAGCGTGGCATTCCGTCCCCGCTCGTCCGGTTGTCACGGTGCCATCACCGCGCGATGGGTGAAGGATGACGCGGCGGCCGGTACCGTGTGGCGCGTGACCGGCCGGTGGGTGCCTCCGTCCGCGTCCAGTCGAGACGGGGTGCTGCTCGCCGGCCGGGCAGAACGCCGGCCCGGGGCTCCAGGGATCGTTTCGCGCCTCCGGACCCGGCTGGCCCGCGCGACGAAGGAGCTCTACGGCAGCCGCGCGGGGCTGGTGGATGCGATCGTCCTGAACCGCCGCGCCGACCTGGACCGCGATACCCGCGACCGCTGGGCGGCCGCGGGTATCGTGCACCTCCTCTGCATCTCCGGGTTCCACGTGGGTATCATCGCGGGCTGGTGCTTCCTGCTACTGCGCCTCTGCCGGCTGGATCCCGGGCGCGCCACCATCGGGGCCGTGATGGGTGCCGCGGGATACGTCGCCTTCATCGGATGGCCGGCCCCCGCCACGCGCGCAGCGGCACTCCTGGGGCTCCTCGCGTGGTGCCGCTACCGGCAGCGCCGGGTCGAGCCGGCGGCGATGCTCTCCGTAGCCTGGCTCATCCTTTTCACCATCGCCCCGCGTTCAGCCACGACGCTCGGCGCGATGCTGTCCATCGGCGCTGTCTGGGGCACAGTCCGATTCTCGCGCTGGGCCGGGCACGCCTGCGGGGCCCGGACCGCTGGGCGGACCCTGGCGGCGTCGGCCGGGGCGACCCTGGCCACGGCGCCGATTACGGCCTGGGCCCTCGGGGCCGTGGCGCCGGTCGGTGTCTTGGTCAACCTCGTGGCGATCCCGCTGGCAGCTCTCGCCGTCCCCGCGCTCTTCGGAAGCCTCGTGCTGTCCCTGGCGCTTCCACCGCTGGCGGACGGGCTGGCGACCGCGGCGGGGCTCGTGCTGGAAGCACTGGACGCCGTGGCTGCCCTGGGCGCACGGATCCCCGCCGGGCACCTGCGCGTCGAACCGGGCCTCCTGCCGGCTCTCCCCTGGGCCGGACTGCTCCTGACCGCCGTCTGGGCCACCGGGCGCAAACATCCCCCCGGCCTCGCCCTCCGTCGTGTCGCGGCTGGCCTCAGCGCCCTGGCCTGGCTCGGCGTGATCGGCGCCGTGCGGCACGCTCACGATGCGGCGCCGCTGGCGTTACATTTTCTCCGGGTCGGGCAAGGGGACGCGACCCTCATCCGTACGCCGGGACACCACTGGGTGCTGGTCGATGCCGGCCCGCCACCTCCCGCCGGCCCGCCGCTGGTCCCGGTTCTCCGGCGACTGGGCGTGCGTCGGCTCTCGGCCGTCATACTGTCCCACGCGCACGCCGACCATTTCGGGGGACTGCCGGCGGTCCTGTCGGGCATTCCGGTGGGCCTCATGCTCGATCCGGGTGACCAGACTCCGGACAGCGCCTATCGGAGCCTGCTTGATGTGGTGGACCGCGCCGGGGTTCCGTGGCGCGTGGCCAGAGCCGGTCTTGCCTTTGCCGTGGACGGCGTGTCGTTCGAGGTGCTTCATCCGGATACCCTGTGGGCGGAGTGGGGCGAGGACCTGAACGAGGATTCCCTCGTCCTCCGCCTGACCTGGCGGAACTTTGAAGCGTTGCTGGCGGGCGACGCGGGATTCCCTGCCGAATCGACTCTGGCCGGCCGGATCGGCCACGTGGATATCCTGAAGGCCGGCCATCACGGTTCGGCCGGCAGTACGGGGGACGCCTGGCTGGATGAGTTACGACCCACGGCGGCGGTCCTGAGCTTCGGCCGGAACCGGTACGGCCACCCCGCGGCCGCCACCGTCGCCCGGCTGGCGCGGCATGAGGTGCGGACGTGGACCACCCGGCGGGCGCCCGTGGTGGTGCGGACCGACGGCAGCATGGTCACCATCGAGGGAGACAGCGGCACTATGTCCTTTCCGGCCGCCTCCGGCCGGGGAGGGCGGCAGACCCACTTCTGAACGGAGCGAGGCGTGTCGTCCGAACTCATCAACCACCGCATGACCATCGAGCGCTTCATCGTCAACCAGGAGCGCCAGTATCCCGAGGCGACCGGCGAGCTGTCCGAGTTGCTCTATGACTTCGCATTCGCGTCCAAGGTGATCGCGGCGGCGATCCGCCGGGCCGGCCTGGTCAACATTCTGGGCAGTGCCGGCACCGAGAACGTGCAGGGGGAGGAACAGCAGAAGCTGGATATCTTTGCCAACGAGACCATCAAGGACTCGCTGACCCACACGGGGCGGGTCTGCGTCATGGCGTCCGAGGAGGACGAGGAGCCGATCCGGATCCCCCCGGAGTTCCCGGTGGGCAAGTACACGGTCCTGTTCGATCCGCTTGACGGCTCGTCCAACATCGACGTGAACTCCTCTGTCGGTACCATCTTCAGCATCTACCGTCGCGTGTCGCTCGAAGGCAGGGGAAGCCTGGAGGACCTGCTCCAGCCGGGGAGTGCGCAGGTGGCGGCGGGGTACGTGATGTACGGCTCGAGCACCATGATGGTGTATACCACGGGGCAGGGGGTGCATGGCTTCACGCTCGACCCGTCCATTGGCGAGTTCCTGCTCTCGCATCCCCGGATCAGCATGCCCGCCTGCGGCAGGTACTACAGCGTCAACGAGAGCAATTTTGCCCGCTGGGATCGTGGAGTGCAGCAGGCGGTCCGGGGCTTCCACGGCGACCGGCCCGACGTGATCAAGGGGAAGAACAGCCGCTACATCGGCGCGCTGGTCGCCGATTTTCACCGCAACATGGTTGCTGGCGGGATCTTCATGTACCCCGCGGATACCCGCAACACGAATGGCAAGCTCCGTCTCCTGTACGAGGCCGCGCCGCTGGCGTTCCTGGCCGAGCAGGCCGGCGGGGCCGCGACCGACGGGCGGCGGCGCATCCTGGATATCCGGCCGGAGGGGTTGCACCAGCGCACACCGCTCGTCATTGGCTGCCGCGACGACGTGGCCTATGTGCGTCGCACGCTGGAGGAGACCACCGCGTGAGCCGCGCGCCTTCCCCCGCGGTGCTGCCGGTGCAGCGCGTATACGGCCCGGCCGACTGGAACGGCGATCCCGCCCGCGACCTGGGCGAGCCCGGCGCATGGCCCTACACGCGCGGGATCTACCCCTCGATGTACACCGACCGGCTCTGGACCATGCGCCAGTATGCCGGCTTCGGCACCGCCCAGGAGACCAACGACCGGTTCCGCCACCTGCTGGAAGCCGGCCAGTCCGGCCTCTCCACCGCGTTCGACCTGCCGACCCAGATGGGGTACGACTCGGACCACCCGATGGCCCGGGGCGAGGTGGGCCGGGTGGGCGTGGCGATCGACACGGTGGACGACCTGGCCGTTCTCTTCCGGGACATTCCGCTCGACCAGGTCTCCACCTCCATGACCATCAACGCCACGGCAGCCATCCTGCTGGCGATGTACATCGTCGTGGGGGAGGAGCGCGGGATTGCGCGGGACAAACTGACGGGAACCGTGCAGAACGACGTGCTCAAGGAGTACATCGCGCGCGGGACGTACATCTATCCCGCCGAGCCTTCGCTCAGGCTGGTTACGGACATCTTCCGCTTCATCGCCGATGAAGGGATGAAGTTCAATCCCATTTCCATCAGCGGTTACCACATGCGCGAGGCGGGTGCAACCGCGGTCCAGGAAGTGGCGTTCACCCTCTCCAACGCGATCGAGTACGTGACCCGGGCCACTGCCGCCGGACTCCCGGTGGACAGTTTCGGGCCGCAACTCTCGTTCTTCTTCGCCGCCCACAACGACCTCTTCGAGGAAGCGGCGAAGTTCCGGGCCGCGCGGCGGCTGTGGGCCAGGATCGTCCGGGAGCGCTTCGGTGGAGACGATCGCACGGCGAGGCTCCGGTTCCACACCCAGACGGGCGGGGTGACCCTCCAGGCCCAGCAGCCGCTCAACAACGTGGTCCGGGTAACTGTCCAGGCCCTGGCCGCGGTGCTCGGCGGCACCCAGTCGCTCCATACCAACGGCTACGACGAGGCGCTTGCCCTGCCCACCGAAGAGTCCGCCACACTCGCATTGAGGACCCAGCAGATCCTGGCCCACGAAAGCGGCATGGACCGCACGGTAGACCCGCTGGCGGGCAGCTGGTACGTCGAGCGGCTCACCGACGACATCGAACGCGCAGCGCGGGAGCTCATTGCAGAGGTGGACGCCCTCGGCGGCGCGGCGCGGGCCATCGAGCAGGGCTTCTTCCAGGAGCGGATCGCCCGGAGTGCCTGGGCGCTCCAGCAGGCGCAGGAGGCGGGGGAGGTGGCCGTGGTGGGCGTCAACCGGTTCACGGACGATTCCACAGCCGGGAGAATCGAGCTCCCGGATTTCTCCGCGCTCGGGGCCCGGCAGGTGGAACGCGTCCGGGCGGCCCGCGAGGCGCGGGATGAATCCAGGGTCCGCGGAACCCTGGAGGCGATCGCGTCCGCTGCCGGCGAGGAGGCCCTCCCCCTCATGCCACTGATCGTAGAGGCCGTCCGGGCGCGGGCAACGCTGGGGGAAATCAGTGACACGCTGCGGACCCAATGGGGCATTTATCAGTAATGGGATTCGAGATGGCCGCCGGGAAAATACTTGAGGTCCGCTTCCGCGGACCTCAAGTCGTTTCGAGATCCCGTCCCCCCCTCAAGGCGCTGTGCTGGCACGCTCCCGAGCCGGCCCCGGGGCCGCTATACTTAAAGGCTGTGTCTGGCCCCTGACTGAGGATGGCATGCCCACGTACGAATACCTGTGCCCTGCCGGTCATACCTTCGAGAAGTTCCAGAAGATGACCGACCCCCCGAAGGCCCGCTGCCCCGAGTGCGGGAAGCAGGCGACGCGCCAGATTTCCGGCGGCGCCGGGCTGGTCTTCAAGGGGAGCGGCTTCTACATCACGGATTACGGCAAGGACGGCAAGGGCCCCCGGAAGGCGGACAAGTCCGAGAAGTCCGGCGGCACCGATGCGGGCGCCAAGTCCGACAAGCCCGAGAAGAAAGCCGAGACGAAAGCCGAGTCGAGCAAACCCTCGAAGAAAGCCCCCGAGTGAGCGATTTCCTCCGGCATGAGCTGGCCCGGGTGGCGGCTGTCCTCGGCGCGCCCGATGTCGACTTCGTGGTGGAGCGCCCGCGCGACCGTGGTCACGGTGACCTGTCGACCAATCTCGCCATGGCCCTCGCCCGCCCGCTCCGGGCGAAGCCCAGGGAAATCGCGGGGCGCGTGGTCGAGGCCCTGGACCTCCCGGATACCGTCATCGACCGGATCGAGATCGCCGGTCCTGGATTCATCAATTTCCGCCTGGCGCCCGAGCAGCTCCTGGCCGACCTGCGGGAGATCGTGGCCGCGGGGCCGGGGTACGGGCGAGGCGACTTCGGTCGGGACCGGAAGGTGAACGTCGAGTTCGTGAGTGCGAACCCGACTGGTCCCCTTCACGTCGGGCACGGCCGGGGTGCCGCGCTGGGCGATGCCATTGCCGCCCTGCTCGAGTGGACCGGACACGCCGTCACCCGGGAGTTCTACGTCAACGACGCCGGGGTACAGATCGACCGGCTGGCCCAGAGCCTGTGGGCCCGGATCCAGCAGGCCGCCGGGCGTGATGCCGCCATCCCGGAGGGCGGCTACCACGGGGCGTACCTCGAGGAAACCGCCGCGCGAATCCTGGCCAACGAGGGCTCGGCGTTCGCGGATCTCCCGGAACCGGATGGCCTGGCACGCTGCCGCGCGCTCGGCCTGGCCGCCATGCGCGAGGAGCAGGACGAGGACCTGCGCGTCTTCGGCGTCCACATGGACGTCCTGTTCTCCGAGCAGGACCTGTACCGGAAGGGCGAGGTGGAGCAGGCGCTGGCGCAGCTGGCCGGACGTGACCTTACCTATGAGGCCGACGGCGCCCTGTGGCTCCGGACGGAACAGTTTGGGGATGACAAGGACCGCGTGCTGCGCAAGCAGGACGGAACCTGCACCTATCTCGCGCCCGATATCGCGTACCACATCGACAAGCACGATCGGGGCTTCGACCGGCTGATCGATGTCTGGGGCGCCGATCACCACGGCTACATCCCCCGGATGCGGGCAGTGCTCACGGCCCTCGGCTTCGGGGAGACCTTCTTCGAGGTGGCCCTGGTCCAGCTGGTCAAGGTCGTCCGCGGCGGTGAGGAAGTGCGGATGTCGAAACGTTCGGGTGAGTTCGTGACCCTGCGCGACCTGTTCGAGGAAGTGGGCGTGGACGCCGCCCGCTACTTCTTCCTGATGCGCCGGGGCGACTCCCAGCTTGTCTTCGACGTGGATCTCGCCAAGAGCCAGACGGACGAGAACCCGGTGTTCTACGTCCAGATGGCGCATGCCAGGATGAGCGGCATCTTCCGGGTTGCCGAAGTGGAACCGGAAGTCGTGTCGCCCGAGATCGACCTCGCGGGGCTCACGGCCCCCGAGGATATCGAGCTGCTCAAGACCCTGACGCTGTTCCCCGAGACGGTCCACGGCGCCGCGCGTGAGCGCGAGCCGCACCGCATCACCGGCTACCTCGAGGACCTCGCGCGGCAGGCGCACGGCTGGTATCACCGCTGCCGCGTGCTGGGCGAACCGCCGGCCACGGAACGGGCGCGGCTGGCGCTGGCACGGGCCACCCGCATCGTGCTCGCCAACGGCCTGGCCCTCCTTGGCCTTTCTGCCCCCGACCGGATGTGATGTCATGACCCTGCTCGTTGTCGGAAGCGTCGCTCTCGATTCCGTCTATACCCCTTTCGGCGAGACTGCCGATGCGCTCGGGGGCTCGGCCGTGTACTTCAGCGTGGCCGGCTCGCTGCTGAGCAGCGTGAAGGTGGTCGGGGTAGTGGGCCGGGACTATCCCATGGGCGAACTCGAGCGGCTGGCCCCGCGGGGGATCGACTGGTCCGGGGTGGAACTCGCGGAGGGAGAGAGCTTCCGCTGGAAGGGGAAGTACTCCTACGACCTCCAGAGCCGCGAGACCCTGGAAACCCGGCTCGGCGTCTTCGCGGATTTCAAGCCGAAGTTGCCGGAGGGCTTCCAGTCCGTGCCCTACATTTTCCTCGGGAACATTGACCCGGAACTGCAGATCGACGTCCTCTCCCAGATCCGCCGGCCAAAACTGGTCGTGTGCGACACGATGAATTACTGGATCCAGGGTCGTCGTGATGAACTCCTCGTGCTGCTGGAGAAGGTCGACGTCCTGATGGTGAATGACAGCGAAGCGCGTGAACTCTCGGGGGACTGGAACATCCACCGTGCCGGTCGCTGGATCCTGGACCACGGCCCCGACCGCGTGGTGATCAAGCAGGGTGAATACGGCGCCATGCTGATCGAGCACGACCGGACATTCTACGTGCCGGCGTTCCCGCTGGAGGAAGTATTCGACCCGACCGGGGCCGGCGACGCCTTCGCCGGTGGCTTCATGGGATACCTCGCGCGCACCGACGACACGGGCAGCGACAACCTGCGTCGCGCGATGGTGTACGGCGCTACCATGGGATCCTACGCCGTGGCCCGGTTCGGCATCCGCGGTTTTGACGGCGTGACGCTGAACGAGGTCGAGGACAGGGTGCGGCGATTCCGCGACCTGACCCACGTTGTCGCCGCGGAGCCGCTGGCGTGAGCAGAGCGGGGGAGCGCTATCGCGACGCCGGCGTCAACCTGGACGAGGCAGAGGAAGCGAAGCAGCGGATTCAGCAGGCGGTCGCCGGCACGCGGACGGCACTGTCGGCCGGCGTGCTCGGCGCCTTCGGGGGCATGGTGCGGGTGCCGTCCGGCATGCGGAAGCCGACCCTCGTGATGAGCACCGACGGCGTGGGAACCAAGGTGCTGGTGGCGGCCATGGCGGGCGTGTACGACACCGTCGGCGAGGACCTGGTCAACCACGGCGTCAACGACATCCTGGTCCATGCCGCGAGTCCCATCGCGTTCATGGACTACATCGCCGGCAGCGATCTCACCGTGTCACAGATTGCCGCGCTGGTGGAGGGTATTGCCCGCGGGTGTCGGGCGCACCACATGACCCTGGCCGGTGGCGAAACGGCACAGATGCCGGGATTATACCAGCCGGGACACTATGATCTCGCCGGGACGATCATCGGCGTCGTGGACGAGGACGAAGCCCTGCACGGCGACCGGATCGTGCCGGGGGACGTGCTGCTCGGACTCGCCTCCAGCGGGTTACACACCAATGGATACAGCCTTGCACGTCGCATCGTCTTTGACAGGTGCAGGCTCCAACTTGATGATACCATTGAGGCTACGGGACGGACCGTCGGAGATGAGCTTCTGGCGGTGCACCGGAGCTATGCCGCCGCGTTACAGCCTGTATTGAGTCGTATCCACGGGCTGGCGCATATCACGGGTGGCGGCATTGCCGGAAATCTGGTCCGGATATTGCCCCCGGGAAGACGGGCGGTGGTGGATCCCTCGAGCTGGGCGTTGCCTCCGTTCTTTCAATTCCTGCAGGAGGCCGGGAACGTCCCACCCGACGAGATGCGCGAGGTGTTCAATCTCGGTGTCGGGATGATCGCCGTGCTTCCGCCCGCCGGGGTGGATGGGGTCCGTGAGGCTGCCAGCGCCCAGGGGGTTGAATCTTGGGTCATGGGCGAGATCGTCGGGGGTGATCCCTCGGTGGGGTTCGCCGGGTAGTCAAGGAGATGGACCATGCGCGTAATTCCTGCTGCGGCCGCCCTGCTGCCGCTGTGCCTGCTGGCGAACCCGCTCGCTGGCCAGAATGCCGAGTGCAGCCCCTACAGCACGACCAACACCACCTATAACGTCTGCAACGCGGCGGTCGACGGCACCCGGCTGTTCCATCCGGTGCTCGGCCTGCTCATCAGCGGTGGCAACCCGGTCCTCGGCAGCGCGAGGCCGCTGGGCGGCTTCCCGCACCTGTCGCTCACCGCACGGGTGAATGCCACGCAGGTGCAGCTGCCCGACCTCAGCTACGATGGCAGCAGCTCGTCCGTGCCGCTGGATGACGAGATCGTCGCGCCGGCCCCGCTCGTGGAGGGAGCGCTCGGGCTCTGGGGCGGGCTGCCGGGCGGCCTGCTCAGCATCGATGCCCTCGGCTCGGCGCAGCTCCTGCCGACCGACCAGTTCGACAACCTCCGGCTCGACAGCGACGCCCGCACCATCGGATCCATCGGGCTCGGGCTCGGCTACGGCGCGCGCATCGGCGTCCTGCGGGGCGCATTCCCGATCCCTGCCGTGTCGGTGAGCGTGATGCGACGGGACATTCCCCGCATGACCTACGGCGACCTCACGGACGCCACCCAGGACTACCAGTATTCCGTGGACCTGCGTGCGACCAACGTTCGCGTGGTGGCGAGTGAGCGGCTGGCGCTCCTGACCGTGGGAGCCGGCCTCGGATGGGACAAGTATACGGGCGATGCGGTGATTGCCTTCCGGGACCCGCTCACGAGCGTGCCGCAGCCGCCGATTGCGATCGGACTCGATAACACCCGGACGATGGCATTCCTGAACGCGGCGCTGTCTCTGTCCGTCATCCGGATCGCGGGTAAACTCGGGTACCAGGCGGGGAAGGACCAGAAGCTCCCGACCACGTTCGAGGGGGTGAACGATGCGGGCGGCCGGATGTTCGGGGGGCTGGGGCTGGAGTTCGGCTTCTGAAGCCCCGTGGCTCGCTTATCTTCCCCGCATGACGGAAGATGAGGCGATGCGGCGGGCGCTGGACCTGGCCTGGCGGGGGTGGGGCCAGGTACACCCGAACCCGCTGGTGGGGGCTGTTGTCCTCCAGGAGGGGCAGAAGGTCGGGGAAGGCTGCCACACGGAGTGGGGAGGCCTGCACGCGGAGGTGGAGGCCATCCGGGCAGCGGGGGATGGCGCCCGGGATGCCACCCTGGTCGTAACCCTCGAGCCGTGCGCGCACACCGGCAAGCAACCTCCCTGCACCCGTGCGATCCTGGACGCGGGGATCGCGCGCGTCGTGTATGCCGTCCCCGACCCTGACCCGGTCGCATCCGGCGGTGCTGCGACTCTGGCTGAAGCCGGCCTCGAAGTGGAGAGCGGGACACGGAGGGAGGAAGCGGAACGGCAGAACGCCATCTTCCTCCACACCCACCGCACCGATGACCGGCCCTTCGTGGCGCTGAAGCTGGCGACCAGCATTGATGGGCGGATCGCGGACGCCGGCGGGCGCTCCCGCTGGATCTCCGGGCTCGAGGCGCGTGACTTCGTCCACTGGTTGCGCGCGGGATTCGATGCCATTGCGGTCGGTGCCGGAACCGCCATCGCCGATGACCCGGCGCTGACCGTCCGGGGACGGATCGAACCACGGGTTCGACCCCGACGGGTGGTATTCGCACGCCAGAGAGGTCTGCCGCGTGACCTCCAGGTGTTCGAGGAGCCCCGCGCGCTCGTGGTCGATGACTACGACCTGGCGGGTAGTCTCCGTTCACTCCGGCAGGACGGCGTCATGAGCCTCCTGGTGGAGGCTGGCGGGCGCCTGGCGGGACGCCTGCTCGCCGCGGACCTGGTGGACCGGTTCTACTGGGTCCAGGCCCCCCTCTGGCTGGGGGAGGGAGGCGTGCCCGCCTTCCGTGGCATGAAGGTCCCCGACCTGGGGCGCGCCACGCGCTGGCAGGTGTCGGCACGCCAGGCGTTGGGGCAGGATACCATGCTGGTTCTGGAGCGCCACGGTGTTCACCGGACTCGTAACCGCTGTCGGGACGGTGCGGTCCCGGCGCGAGACGGGAGAGGGCCTCGAACTGGAGATCGCCTGCCCCTGGACCGACCTGGTCCCAGGAGAGAGCATCGCGGTGGACGGGCGTGCCTCACGGTCACCGGACTCCCAGCCGGGGGCTTCACGGTGCGAGTGGTGGGAACCTCCCTCGCCCGGACCCGGTTCGGGAGTGACGGGGAGGGGCGGCGCCTGAACCTGGAGCGTGCCCTGAGGGCAGGAGACCGCCTGGGAGGTCACCTGGTGCAGGGCCATGTGGATGGTCTGGGGCAGGTCATCCGGGTGGCGGAAGTGGACGGGGGGC
>CAWGSK010000020.1:0-60972 GCA_963825055.1 uncultured Gemmatimonadales bacterium | reverse complement strand
ACGGGCATGGGGTTGTCGGGTGGCGGGTATGGGGTATCGGGTATCGGGGGGATATCCCGGATGTTTCAGAATATAGATGTAGGGGCGACCGGACGGTCGCCCGCAGGGATGTAGGGGCGACCGGACGGTCGCCCGTAGGGTAGCTCGGCATCGACGGCCGCTCACCCCAGGATCGACGGCGCTCACCGGCATCGATGCGCCCGCCGTCCGGGCAATTTGGCGCCTGCCCGAGTCAGCATGGTTTGCCTCCAGGAATGGTGCGGCCCGACAATCAGGAATGCCACGGGAAAGAGCCGGCCGGGAGAGCCCCGACTTTCTGAGACGACGGTCACTCCGGCACCCGCACCACGATTACGCCCTGCCGGGCGCATACTTCATCACCCTGGTGGTGAAGGGAAGGCTGCCCTGCCTCGGGGGACTGGTGCGGGGGCACGTGCATCTCTCCGCATTGGGAAGGATTGTCGTTGACGAATGGGAGCGCACAGCAGGGTTGAGGCCCCGCGTTCATCTGGATGAATTCGTTGTCATGCCGGATCATTTTCACGCGATACTCCAGATACACTCAGCCATGCCCAGCCGGCCGTCTGCCCGGGCTGACACCCTGGGGAACATCGTGGGCCAGTTCAAGGCTGCTTCTGCCGCCAGGGTGAACCGCATTCGGCGAACACCCGGAGCACCGCTCTGGCAGCGCGACTACTACGAGCATGTGGTTCGCAACACCGCGGATCTTGAGCGAATCCGGGCATACATTCGCGACAACCCCTTGGCGAAATCACGCTGAGCGGTGGCAGGCCCCGACGGCGGCTTGATGGATGGCGCGGCCCGCGAAGGCCGTTTCGATAGCGCTCGACCCTACGGGCGACCGTCCGGTCGCCCCGACGGCGGCTTGATGGATGGCGCGGCCCGCAAAGGCCGCTGTCGACAGCGCTTGACCCTACGGGCGACCGTCCGGTCGCCCCGACGGTGGATAGATGGATGGCGCGGCCCGCGAAGGCCGCTGTCGATAGCACTCGACCCTACGGGCGACCGCTCGGTCGCCCCGACGGTGGAGGGATCGCGGCGAGGAAACCCCGTACCACGGCCACGAAGGCCTCCGGCCGTTCCACCATGGGGAAGTGCCCCACCCCGGGCATGATCGCCAGCTCGGCACCGGGAATCCCCACGGACAGATCCCTCGCCATGTCGAGAGGCTCCGGATCCCTGTCGCCGTGAATGATCAGGACCGGCACGCTGATCCGGTCCAGCGCCGACCAGGTCGCCGCGCCGTTCTCGTCCGCCGAGAGGGCCCGGCCGGCCTCCCGTCCCCGTTCGGCGGCCGCCCGGTCGAGTCCCGGTTCGAGCCGGCGGGCCAGCGCGGTATCGCCGAACCAGTGCCGGAACACGGTCTGGTAGATCCGGTCCATGGTGGCAGTCTCGCCACGGGCGTAGCCCTCGGAAGTGAACAGCTGGAGCAGTTCCAGGGAGTCGGCCTCGGTCCTCCGCTCCCGCAGGGCGAGGGCGAGACGCTCCGCATACCGGTTCCCGGGCTCGGTGGTCGCAACGAGGACGAGACCGGTCAGATGGGCCGAATGGCGCTCGGCATAGGCCATCGCGAGATAGCCACCCCAGCTGTGGCCGAGGAGCGCCATCCGGTCCGCCCCGAAATGCTGCCGCATCGCGTCGATGTCGGAGAGCGACTGCCTCAGGGTGGGTGTGGTGCTGTCGGGAAGCAGGGACGCCCCGGTACCGCGCTGGTCGAACAGGACGACCTGACGATCCCGGGCGAGGGGAGCGAGACCAGACTTGAGATATGACGAGCCGAGGGACGGTCCGCCATGCAGCACCAGCAACAGCGGTCCATCCCCGGCCGTCACGCCGTGCAGGACGACACTGTCGGAGGTGGTAAGGGTGAAGGGTACCCAGACGGAAGTCGCCTGCCCTGCGGCGATGGCAGGACAGGCGACAAGGCATGACAGCAGAGCGAGACGAACGGTACGACGGAACCGGCTCGAGTTCATTCCCCGAATCTAACGAGGGCTAGGACACCGCCTCGGCCAGCCGGACGATCTGCTTCACATCTCCCTCCGGCACCAGAAGGTGCGGACGATCCACCCGGATCCCGAACCGGTTGGACCGGTCGAGGAATTCCTGGCGGCTCTCCGCATCACTCGTCGCATCGTGCAGGGAGACGTTCAGCAGATGGACCCCGTGTTCATCCTTCTTGTCATACCGGCCCACGATGGTCACGGGGCCCGTCGTCTCCAGGACGACCGTGATCCCGTGCAGCGTTTCGTGGCCCGGATGGAACACGTGTCCGCTCACGCCCCGGCCCCGGCACCGCAGTAGCGGTCAAAGATCGCGATGAGGTTCTGCGCGACGGCCTCGGGTGGCTGGCCCTCGATCTGGTGACGGTGTACCATGTGGACCGGCTCGCCATCGCGGAGGATGGCGATGCTCGGGCTGCTCGGCTGGTATTCGGCGAAGTACTGCCGGGCCCGGGCCGTGGCGTCCGAATCCTGGCCGGCAAACACGGTGACCACCGCGTCCGGAGTCGTTTTGTGCTGCAAGGCCAGCCGGAGCGCCGGACGGGCGTTACCCGCGGCACACCCGCACACGGAGTTCACGAAGACCAGCGTGGTCGGCGCCGGATTGTTGCCCAGGGCCTCGTCCACCTCGGCAGGATTCCGGAGCTCCTTCGCACCCATGTCGGTCATTTCCTTGCGCATCGGGGCGATAAGTCGTTCATCGTACGGCATCATGTTTCCTCTGGTTCAGGACTGAGATTCTCAACCTATTCGGTGCTGACAGGGTCCGGGGCCTTCTCCTCGAGCGCCGCCTTGAGGGCATGCCAGCCCAGGATGGCGCACTTGACCCGGCTCGGAAATTCGGACACGCCCGAGAAGACGGCGAGCTTGCGGCTCCCCGGACCCGAGTCCGCTGCGGTCCCCTGCCCCGTCACCATCTGCTGGAACCGGCCGAACATGGCCTGCGCTTCTTCCCGGGTCTTCCCTTTCACCAGCGTCGTCATGACGCTGGCGCTCGCCTTGGAAACGGCGCAGCCCATCCCCTCGAATTTCACCGAGTCGATCCGGTCGCCGTCCATCTTCACCCGGACGGTGAACCGGTCGCCGCAGAGAGGATTGTACCCCTCCGCCTCGGCGCTGGCATCCGCCAGCGGCCCGAAGTTCCGGGGGCGCCGGTTATGGTCAAGGATGACGCCCTGGTAGAGCTCGCTCAGGTCGCTCATCCGAACACCTGGGCAACCTGGTGGAGGCCGAGGACCAGCGCGTGGACGTCATCCTCGGTGTTGTAGACGCTGAACGAGGCGCGCGCGGTGGCAGGCACGCCCAGGCGCTCCATCAGGGGCTGGGCGCAGTGGTGGCCCGCGCGAATGGCGATGCCGTGCTGGTCCAGGATGGTGCCGATGTCGTGCGGGTGCGCCGCGTCCATCACGAAGGACAGGACGCTGACCTTCTCTTCCGCCGTGCCGATGAGGCGGAGCCCGCGGACCTGGGCGATGGACTCCGACGCCCGGCGGAGCAACCGGTCTTCATGGGCTGCGATCGCGTCGAGACCGATCTCGTCCAGGTAGTCCAGCGCGGCGCCGAACCCGACGATCTCGGCGATGGCCGGGGTCCCGGCCTCGAACCGGGCCGGGACGGGAGCATAGGTGCTCCGCTCGTACGTGACGTTCGCGATCATGCCGCCGCCACCCTGCCAGGGCGGCATCCCCTCCAGGAGGCTGGTGCGGCCGTAGAGCACGCCGATACCCGTCGGCCCGAGCATCTTGTGCGCGGAGCAGGCGTAGAAGTCACAGTCCAGCGCCTGAACATCGACCGGGAGATGCGGAGCGCCCTGCGCCCCATCCACCACCAGCACCGCGCCGTGGGCATGCGCGAGGTCCGCGATCCGGCGGACCGGGTTTACCGTGCCAAGTACGTTCGAGACGTGCGCGACCGCCACGACCTTCACCGGACCGGCCGCGAGAACCCCCTCGAGTGCCTCCATGTCAAGCGTGCCGTCATCGGTCACCGGGATGACCCGGATCCGGGCACCGGTCCGCTGCGCCAGCATCTGCCAGGGCACGAGGTTCGAGTGGTGCTCCATGCCGGACACCAGGATCTCGTCGCCCTCGTGGACATTGATCCCGCCCCAGGAAGCCGCAACCAGGTTGATGGCCTCGGTGGTGCCCCGGACGAAGATGACGTCCTCGGACAGGGGCGCGCCCAGGAACCGGGCGGCGCGGCCCCGAACCCCTTCGCAGGCGGCGGTGGCGCGTTCGCTCAGGGCGTGAACGCCACGGTGGATGTTGGCGTTGTCGTGGTGCCAGTAGGACGCCATCGCCTCCAGCACCGGCTCCGGGGTCTGGGTGGTGGCGGCGTTATCCAGGTAGACGAGCGGATGACCGTGCACCTGGGTGTCAAGAATGGGGAAATCAAGCCGGATCCTGCCCGCATCCAGCGCGGGCGCCGGGGCGGGGCGCGCCACGGTCACGCTGCCGCCTCTCCCGCCTCGTCCAGGCGCTGGAAGACCAGCTGTTCCAGCCGCTGCCGGACGTCCGGCACCTGGACTTCCGCCAGCACCTCGGCGGCGAAACCGTAGGTCAGCATCTTCCTGGCCATCCGGTCGGCAATCCCACGGCTTTCCATGTAGAAGAGAGACAGTTCATCCAGTGTCCCCACCGTCGCGCCGTGGGTGCACTTCACGTCGTCCGCGAAGATCTCGAGCTGCGGCTTGGTGTCCACCCGCGCCTTCTCGGAGAGCAGCAGGTTCTTGTTGGTCTGCTTGCCGTCGGTCTGCTGCGCCTCGGGGCGCACGTAGACCTTGCCGTTGAACACGCCGTGCGAGCTCCCGTCCAGCACGCCCTTGTACACCTCGCGGCTGGCACAGCCGGGCTGCGCGTGCTCGATCCGGGTCTGGTGATCGATGTGCTGGTCGCCGTGGCCCATGTAGAGCCCGTTCATGGTGCAGAGCGCGCCCGTGCCGTCCATGACGGAGTAGATGTTGGTCCGGGACACCCTGCCGCCAAGGGCACAGGAGAAGCTCCGGAAACGGCTGTCCCGTGCCTGCCGGACTTCGCACGTCCCGACGTGCCAGGCCGCCTCACTTTCCCGCTGTACCTTGCAGTGCCCCAGGAACGCGTTCGGTCCCACCCGCACCTCGGTCATGGCATTGGTGAAGTAGCCGCCATCCGCCAGCGCGCCGTAACTCTCGACCACATACCCCTCGGCGCCTTCGTCGGCGACGAGCAGATTGCGTGGGTGGGTTGAACCGTCCTCCTCGACCGGGTCGGTCAGGAACAGCAGGTGCACCGGACCGGGCAGGACCGTGTTCCGGGGCACGTAGAGGAAGGTACCGTCCTGCATGAAGGCCGTGTTGAGGGCCGTGAAGGCAATGGAGCCATCGTGCGACTCCCCCCCAGGTGCTGGTGCACCAGGTCGGGATGCTTCGCCAGTGCCTCGGCCATGCTGGTCAGGATCACGCCTGCAGGCAGCGTACCGACCCGGCTCAGGCCGGCCTGGAAGCGGCCGTTCAGGAAGACCAGCTCCGACCACGTCTCGCCGACGAATTCGAAGGGCCTCAAGTCGCGCGGCTGGAGGGCCCTGCCCTCCCCCGCGATCCGGACCGGACGGTCGGCCAGCGCGGTCACGCTGGTGAACTTCCAGTCTTCGTTCCGCGGCGTCGGGATACCCTCGGCCAGGAAACGCTCGAACGCCTCGCGGCGCATCGGCAGCAGCCAGGACGGACCCGCGGCCCCGCCATTGGCGGCGAAGGCCTCAAAATCGGTGGCGAACGTGGTAGTCACGCCGCCTCCGCTTCGCCCGTCAGCCACTCGTAGCCGCGCTCCTCGAGCTCGAGCGCCAGCGCACGATCACCCGACTTCACGATGCGGCCCTGCGAGAGGACGTGCACCCGGTCGGGCACGATGTAGTTGAGCAGCCGCTGATAGTGCGTGACCAGGACAGTCGCAGAATCCGGCCGGCGGAGCTGGTTCACGCCGTTGGCCACGATACGCAGCGCATCGATGTCGAGGCCGCTGTCGGTCTCGTCCAGAATGGCAAGCTTCGGCTCGAGCACGGCCATCTGCAGGATCTCGTTCCGCTTCTTCTCGCCGCCGGAGAAACCGCTGTTGACGAAGCGGCTCAGGACCGACTCGTCCCAGTCCACCAGCTTGAGCTTCTCCTCGACCAGATCGGCAAAGTCAAGCGGATCAAGCTCCTCGAGGCCACGTGACTTCCGGACCTCGTTATACGCGCTCCGCAGAAAATAGGCGTTGGTGATCCCGGGAATCTCGACCGGATACTGGAACGCCAGGAACACGCCCGCGCGGGCCCGTTCGTCCGGGTCCATGTCCAGGAGGTCCTTCCCCTCGTACGTAGCCGTCCCGCCGGTGACCTCGTAGCCCGGGTGCCCGGCCAGCACCTGCGCTAGCGTGCTCTTGCCTGACCCGTTGGGGCCCATGACTGCATGCACCTCGCCGGCATTCACGGTGAGGTCGACACCCTTGAGGATTTCCTTGTCGCCCACGTTGGCCCTGAGGCCCCTGATCTCCAGCATGCGTTCTCCGTTAAGTTCAATCTCCGCTTCTCGACTCTCGACTCCTCGACCTCTCGACCCTTCTCCTACCCCACGCTGCCTTCCAGGCTCACGCCCAGCAGTTTTTGCGCTTCCACGGCGAACTCGGTGGGCAGGTTCAGGAACACTTCCTTGCAGAAGCCGTTCACGATCATCGAGATCGCATCCTCGGTGCCCAGCCCGCGCTGGTTGCAGTAGAAGATCTGGTCTTCGCCGATCTTGCTGGTGCTTGCCTCGTGCTCCACCGACGCGTCCGGGTTCCGGACGTCGATGTACGGGAAGGTGTGCGCCCCGCAGCGGTTCCCGATGAGCATCGAGTCGCACTGTGTGTAGTTCCGGGCGCCGCTCGCCTTCCCCAGCACCTTCACCTGCCCGCGGTAGCTGTTCTGCCCCTGCCCTGCCGAGATTCCCTTCGAGATGATCGTGCTCTTCGTGTTCTTCCCGATGTGGATCATCTTGGTGCCCGTGTCCGCCTGCTGGCAGCCGTTGACCACCGCGACCGAGTAGAACTCGCCCACCGCGTTGTCACCCTGGAGGATCACGCTCGGGTACTTCCACGTGATGGCGCTGCCGGTCTCGACCTGCGTCCAGGAGATCTTCGCGTTCCGGGCGGCCTTGCCGCGCTTGGTGACGAAGTTGTAGATCCCGCCCTTGCCCTGCTTATCGCCGGCGTACCAGTTCTGTACCGTCGAGTACTTGATGCTGGCGCCCTCGAGGGCAATCAGCTCCACCACGGCGGCGTGCAGCTGGTTCGTGTCCCGCATGGGCGCGGTGCAGCCCTCGAGGTAGCTCACCGTGGCACCTTCATCGGCCACGATCAGCGTGCGCTCGAACTGGCCGGTGTTGGCCGAGTTGATGCGGAAGTACGTCGAAAGCTCCATCGGGCACTTTACGCCCTTCGGCACGTAGACGAACGAACCGTCGCTGAACACGGCGGAGTTGAGCGCCGCGAAGAAGTTGTCGTTCGCCGGCACCACGCTGCCCAGATACTTCTTCACCAGGTCCGGGTGGTTCTGGACCGCCTCGGTGAACGAGCAGAAAATGACGCCGCTCTCGGCGAGCTTTGCCTTGAAGGTGGTCGCGACCGAGACGCTGTCGAAAATCGCGTCGACCGCGACGCCGGTCAGCATCTTCTGCTCGGAAAGGGGAATCCCCAGCTTTTCATAGGTCGCAAGCAGCTCGGGATCCACCTCATCCAGGCTCGACAACTGTGGCTTCTTCTTCGGGGCCGAGTAGTAGATGATGTCCTGGTAGTTGAGCGCCGGGTACGTGACATTCGCCCAGTGATGCGGCTCCACCATCTCCAGCCAGCGGCGATAGGCCTTCAGGCGCCACTCCAGCATGAACTCCGGCTCGTTCTTCTTGGCGGAGATCAGCCGGATGACGTCCTCGTTCAGGCCGGGCGGAAGCGTGTCCGCCTCAATATCCGTCACGAAGCCGTACTGGTACTCGCGCGAGACCAGCTGTTCCACCGATGATGCACTCATGTCTGCTCCATCCTGTCTTTCTGCCCGGGGCGCACTCATGATGCCGCCCTTCCTGTTTCCGCCGCCTCATCCCCGGGACGGCCGGGTGCGTCAATGTCGTATTCGCAGGCGCGGCACCCGTCCAGGATATGGAGCCGCCGCTCGACGCCGACGCCAAGTACGTCCTGAAGGAAGCGCGCTTCCGCCTCACAGACTTCGGGGAACCGCTCGGCGACGGCGCGGATCGCGCAGTTGTGCTCCTTGAGCACCAGCGCGCCACCAGTGTCTTCCCACTGTGCCATGTAGCCGTCATCGGCCAGGAGCCGGGCCACAACGGCCAGCCGCTCCGCGGCCGGCGCCGCCCTGAGCTCCTCCCGGATCCGCGCCGCCAGGGCCGCGTACCGCTCCTCCACCAGCCTCACTACCGCGTGGCGGCCTTCGCTATCGGCCAGGTGCTCCAGCGCACGGGTCATCAGGTCTTCGTACCGACGCGGGAACAGCTTCTCGGCTGCCGGCGTCAGGACGTGAATGAAGACCGGTGCACCGACACCCCGCTGTTCCCGGCGATGGGTGATGAGCCCGTCCACCTCGAGTTCCTTCAGGTGATGGCGGACGGCGTTGTTGCTCATGCCCAGCCGATCGGCGAGGTCGCGCGCAGTCAGGCCCGCGCCGCACTTGAGCTCGACGAGAATCTCGCCACGCGGGCCCTTGTAGCCCGCAGGCATGCTGCGCTCGCCGCCTTGGATCGGTAGAGGACTGGCCATGCGGGAATCCTAGGGGGGCCCGGGGCTGTTGTCAACATAAAATCGGATTTTTGGTGCGAATCTATAAGGCTAGGTTTTACAACGTCTTGCGGATCGGAGAACAGCTTCACCACAAAGGGCGCGAAGGACGCAGAGGTTCCGGCAAGCGCGACAGCAGCCGTCTCGGGATGCCTTTATTAGTATTATCTGCAACTACTAACAATTATCAAAACCTGCCACCCCAGCTTTAAGTTGTTTATTTGCAAAGCATTACAATATTCTTTGTGTACTTTGTGCCCTTCGTGGTAAGGCTGTTTTTCCAAGATCACCGGGTACAGCGGGTGTTGTGTGAATCGGGATCGGGCATGAGATTGGGGATTCGCCCGTTCGACCTGGACCCTCAGCCGGTCGCCGTCTATGAGCATCCATCCCATTCGCCTGCTTGGAGATCCCGTCCTGCGGTCACGCTGCGAGCCGATCAGCAAGCCGCGCTCGACCGCCGTTCACGTGGTTATCGACGACCTCGCCGAGACCTTCCGCGACTCGAAGGAGCGCCTCGGGTTCGGCCGGTCCATGTCGGCGCCGCAGATCGGTGCACCGGTCCGCATTGTCTACGTGGAGGTCGACAAGCCCTGGGTCCTCATCAACCCGGAGATTGTCGACGTGGGCAACGAGGACTTTGCCGTCTGGGACGACTGCTACTCGCATCCCAACCTGCTGGTGCGGGTCTCACGGGCGTACCGGGTCCGGGTCCGGTACCAGACGATGAAGGCAACGACGGAAGAAATGGACCTGGAGGGGCCGCTGGCCGAGTTGATCCAGCATGAGGTCGACCATCTGGACGGCGTCCTCGCCGTCGACCGTCCCCACGGCCTGGACCCGTTCTGCCTCAGGCCTGAATGGAACAAGCGCTACGCGGGGCAGGGCAGGTACGGCGAGCCGGAGCCGCGGACCGCGACTTATGCGACGCCGTTCCCGGCGGGCTTCGATTAAGCAGTGACTAGTGACTAGTGACTAGTGATTAGTGATTAGTGCTTTAGGGAGAGAGAGCGCGTCGGGTAGGCTTTCAGCCGGCGCATTCCTGCCTTGAAGCACTACCCACGAGTCACTAGTCACCAGTCACTGCTCCTAAAACCACCTCCCCAACCTCACGAACAGCGCCTCCCGGTCATCCCGGGTTCGGCCGTATTCCACCCGCACCGGGCCGAGTGACGTCTCGAGGCCAAAGCCGGCGCGGACGCCAAACAGCCATCGTCCAGACGGGAAGGCCGGGCCGTCGGTGGCGGTGCGGCCTGCGACCGCTTCTACCCGTGCGAGGAGCGGCCCCGCAATCGGTCGGGTGACGACGATGGCGCCGAGGGCCTCGCGATTACCCCGGAGTTCCCCGATATGCAGGCCGGGGAAGCCTTCGTCGCCGCCCAGTCCGAAGGCCAGGTGGGGGGGAGGTTCTCGCCCCATCCGTACCGCACGCGCGGCCGGATTCGCCACTTGCCGAACGCGGCGGTTGCAGTGCCTTCGATGGTGATCCTCCGATACACGCCGTTAAGTGCGACGTCGCCGCGGAAGAGTCGCTCGGCGAGGCGCCCACCCTTCTCCACCACCAGCCGGCCACCGAGTGCATGCTGGCCCCGGCGCCCCGGTTCCTCCCAGGTCCGGCCCTCGACCCCCGCCTGTGCAAGCCAGCCGTGCGTAAAGAGTCGTTCCACTCCCGCCAGTCCCCGCCCTTCGTGAATCCGGATCCCGGTCAGTTCCTCGCCCGCGGGTGTGAACTGGCGAACCAGTTCCCGTCCCGCCTCCGCCAGCAGGGTCGGCTCGAACGGGGTCTGCCTCAGGGGACGGTAGCGGAAGCCAAAGGCGGCTTCCTGGCGGAGCTCACCCAGGTAGAGCGCCGCCGTGCCTTCCGTGCGACGGTTGATGAGGGCGTGGTCCACCGCGCCGAGCCAGAGGCGGCCACCCAGGTCGCTGTCGTAAACCAGCCCGAGACCGAACACCCTGCGCGGACCGGGCCGGGTCTCGAGGGCGAAGGAGACCGTGTCTCCGTTTCCGGTCGGATGGAGCCACACGGAGCGGTACCGTTCCGTCCGCCCGAGGCGCCGGACGCCGGTGAGCAGGGCAGGGAAGTCGAGCGGGCGGCCACGCTCCAGGCCGAGGTCGGCGGCGAGCCGCGCGCTGTCGGCAGCCACGTCGCCGATGAAGCGCACCCCGCCCACGCGGGAGGGCAGGGGGGCGCGTCCCGTGGGCGGGCCCGCGGGAAGGCAGCGGGCACCGTCCAGCGCGCCGGCGGCAGCCCGGTAGCCGTTGCGGACGAGGCTGTCGACCGCATCCAGCGTGAAGTCCAGGCTCTCGAACCCTTCGACATCCGGCGTGATGGCGATGTCGTCAGGCCCCAGCGAATCGGGGCGCTGCTTGAACATCAGCCCGATCAGGTGGTCGAGCAGCGTCACCGGGGAACTCAGGTTGAGCGAGTCCGGCGTGGGTTCGGTCGTATAGGACACGATGACCCGTGCGGCTCCGTTGGCTCGCGCCACACCCACCGGCACATTGGCGGCCAGCGCCCCATCCCCGAGGTAGCGTCCCTGATAGCGCGGGGGATCGAACAACAGCGGCACCGAGGCACTGGCGCGCACGGCGAACGCCAGGTCACCGCTGTCGAGAACGACCGCGTCACCGGAGAGCAGGTCGGTTGCCACCACGCGGAGCCGGAGCGGGAGGGAGTCAAAGTTCCCGCGGGCAGCCAGGTTCCCCCGGAGCATTCCGGCATCCAGCAGCGCGTTCACCGCGGGTTCCTCCACCGCGGCCCGCTGCAGTACGAAGCTCCTGCTCCCGCTCGGCTGTTCCCACACTACGAACGGTTGAAGCAGGCCGAGTGATCGCGGCACCTCGGGCTCATAGGCGCGGAAGAGCTGGGTGAGGGGAAGGCTGCGGGTGAGGCTGTCGATTTCGCGGCCGGTGTAACCGCTGGCGTAGAGTGCGCCGATGATCGCCCCCATGCTCGTGCCAACGACCAGATCGGGCCGGATGTGCAGGCTGTCGAGCACGCGGAGCACACCGATGTGGGCGAGCCCCTTCGCCCCGCCGCCGGAAAGCACGAGGGCCGTCGGTCCGGATGGAGTGTCCGGCGTGCATGCCTGTGCGGGCAGCAGGCGGGGAATCAGGAGGAGCGCAGCGAGGCACAGGCGGGAGAGGGGAATCATCGCCGGAAACTTCGCAGGAGGCATCGAAGCCGCAAAGGGGCGCGGGGCCTTGCGCCCTCGACGGCGGCCTCCTATTTCTTCCCGCCCCCCAGCCTCGAGGACCTGAAGGAGCGGACATGGCGTACGTGATTGCCGAGCCCTGCATCGATACCAAGGACCGCGCCTGCGTGGACGTGTGTCCGGTGGACTGCATCTATGAGGGAGAGGATCAGCTGTACATACACCCCGAGGAGTGCATCGACTGTGGGGCCTGCGAACCCGAGTGCCCCGTGAGCGCGATCTTCCCCGAGGAGGATGTGCCCCCCGAGTGGACCGAGTACATCGAGAAGAACCGGGACGTGTTCGTCAGCGACGATCCGCCGGGGAGACCGGAGGGGCGGTAGTCGGGCGCAGGGAGAAGCGGCATTGAGTCGTTAAGCAGTTGAATCGTTGAGTCGAAACGACCGCCTGTCCGCCTCCCAGACGCGAATCTGCCCGCCGGTCTGTGCTTCTTGGCCGCGACCGGCGGGCAGATTGAGGAAGGAATGACACATGCGATTCCGGCCTGCCTGCGGCCGGGATCATCCCTACCTACGGGCCGGCATCCGCGCCGGTTTCACCACCCGCTCTCGCTCGCTCCGCCGTTTCAATCTTCGACCTTCGACTTTCGGCCTTCTACCTTCCCGTCCAGCCACTCCTGCATTGCCCGGTGAGTGTGGCCCGGCGCCTCGAGGGTAACCAGGTGTCCTGCTCCCGGAATCACTTCAAAAGTTCCTTTTCGCGCCGCCTCCGCCATGGCGCGGGACTCGTCGAGCGGGATGACCTGGTCCTCCTCCCCGGCCAGGACCAGAACCGGCTCGGTCAGCGTCTTGAGGAGCCGGGTGCTGTCGGGCCGTCCGCGCATCGCCTCGAGGGCGGCTGCGATGCCGGTGGGGGAGGCGCTCATGGTAATTCGCCGGACTTGCTCCACGAGCCCCGGGTCCCGTTGGGTCGCGGCCGGCGAAAGCAGCTTCGGAACCATCGTCGCGGAAATCGCCTCCACTCCTCCCTGCTCCACCAGGCGCAGCGCCTGCAACCGATTTTCCTTCGCGGCCGGACTGTCCGCGGCCGCGCGGGTGGCGAGGAGGGCGACAGCCCGGATTCGACCCGGCCAGCGCCGCAGGCATTCGAATGCGACATACCCACCCATGGAGAGGCCGGCCAGCACGACGTGGTCGATGCCGAGCTCGTCGAGGATACCGGCCAGGTCGGCGGCATAGTCTGCCATGGTCGCCAGACCGGGCGGGGCAGGGGAGCGCCCGAAGCCGCGGAGGTCCGGCGCGATGACCTGCCAGCCGACGAGGGCCGTGAGCGGATCCCAGATCCGGCGGTTCAGAGGATACCCGTGAATACAGAGGAGCGGGTCGCCGACCCCCGTGATGGAGACGGAGAGCGTGGTGCCGTTCGTCCTGATCTCCTTCAGCATGTAGGTTTCTCCTTCCCATTCATGTCCAATCGGAGGACGAACCATGCGCCCACCCACTGACTACATCCGCCACGCCGCCCGCCTCGCCCGGAAGATCCAGGTGGATGCGGCCATGGGCGGCACGCCGGCACCCGACGCTGAATTCTACAAGACGCTGGCAAAGGCGCTCGAGGAGATTGCTGCGGGGCTGGAGCTTGTGGCGAAGCCGCAGGGGTAGGGGATGGGGAGATCGGGAGACGTGGAGTCCCATCCTGAGCTCTCCCGACCTCCTGACTTCATGACACTATAGCGCGACACCATCTTTTCACTGTCACAACTTCATACCAACAGTTGCCCCTAAACCCCCTTCCCGCCCACTTTTCAGCCGTGAATCCCACCCCGAAGGCCCCCGAAACCCCGCTCTACATCGAGAGCGATACCGAGTTCGGCAAGCTTGTGAACGCCGCGCGGAAATCGCCCTCGATCGCTCTCGACACCGAGGCGGCAAGCTTCCATCGATACAAGGACCGGATCTATCTCCTGCAGTTGAGTACCCCGGAGACCACGGCCGTGATCGACCCGCTGGAGGTTCAGGACCTGGCTGGACTCGGGAAGCTCCTGGCCGACCCGGCTGTCGAGGTGATCTTCCACGATGCCGACTACGACCTCCGCCTGCTCGACCGGGACTACCAGTTCCGGGTCAGCAACATCTTCGATACCCGCATCGCCGCTCAACTCCTGAACGAGCCGGGTATCGGCCTCGCGGCGCTGCTCGAGAAGTACGTCGGCGTGAAGCCGGACAAACGCTACCAGCGCGCCGACTGGTCGGCCCGTCCACTCTCGCCCGAGATGCTGGACTACGCAGCGACGGATACCCGTCACCTGCACCAGGTGCGTGACATCCTGCGCGAACAGCTGCGGGAGCGCGGACGGCTCTCCTGGGCCGAGGAGGAATTCAAGGCCCTGGAGGATATCCGCTGGACACGTCCAGCCGCCGATCCGGACCGCTTCTGGCGGCTCAAGGGCGCCAAGGTGCTGAAGGGCAGGCCCCTGGCCGTGCTGCGGGAACTCTTCCAGTGGCGCGAGCGGGTTGCGCGGCGCGCGGACCGGGCGCCGTTCCGGATCATGCACAACGAGGCGCTCGTGGTCCTGGCAAAGGAGCAGCCGCGCACGCCCGAGGCGCTGCAGAATATTCGCGGGATCAGTCCGGACATGGTGTCGCGACGGGGCAAGGACATCCTTGCCGCCATCGAGAAAGGCCTCGCCGTCGCCGAGTCCGACTTCCCGAGGCAGGAACGCCCCCGGAGAAAGGCACCCGACCCCGCCTTCCTGTCACGCCTGGATAAGCTCAAGACCCTGCGAAACAAGGCTGCGCAGCGCCTCGAACTGGCCCCCGGGGTGCTCTGCCCCAACGGCACCCTGGAAGCCGTCGCCAAGGCCCGCCCGAAGACGCTCGAGGAACTGGAAGTCATCCCCGAGCTCACCCGCTGGCAGGCGGAGGCGCTCGGGGCGGAGGTGGTGGAGCTGATGGAGAAGGAAGGATAAGTCGGGATCGAGAAGGTAAACCGTTCACCGTTCACCTTTTACCGTTCACGCCGTATATTGGGGCAGGAGGTTGTATGGAAGACAAAACGCTGGTCCCAAGCCCCGACCAGGTCCGCAAAGCGCTCCGCGCTGTGAAGGACCCGGAACTCAACCTGAACATCGTGGACCTGGGCCTGGTCTACGAGATCAAGGTCTCCGACGAGGGGGCCGTGCATGTGTACATGACCCTCACGTCGCCCGGCTGCCCTGCCGGCCCTGAGATCGTCGGCGACGTGGACCGCACCATCAAGGACCTCGAAGGGGTGACCGCGGTGGAAGTCGAGATCGTCTGGGAGCCCTACTGGACCCCGGATCGGATCGACCCGCGGATCCGGGCGTTTCTGGGGGCCTGAAAACCGCCTCACCACAAAGCACACGAAGAACACAAAGCAAAAGCCTCACATCGGTGAGGCTTTTCTGTTCAAGGTGCATCCCTCGCAACGGGCCGGAACGAGTCTTCGCGTCCTTTGTGCCCTTTGTGGTGGAGCTGCTCTACATGCCGACCGACCGCACGATGGTATCCGCGAGCTCGGCCCGGACATCCTTGAGCGCGGCCATCGAGCGCCGGCTGCGGGGCTCGAAGCTCCGGTTCGTCAGGAACACCACATACAGCCCGCGCGCGGGGTCGATCCAGAGCTGCGTGCCCGTCCACCCTGTGTGCCCGTAGGTCGTCTCGCTTACGAGCAGTCCGAACGTGCCGGGGTCATCTGCCGACCGATCCGGCCGGTCCCAGCCCAGGGGACGTCCTCCCGGCATCTCACCGGGAGTCAGGAAGTCGGCCACCGTTTCCGGTTGTACGAAGGTGGCACCGTCGGGTGAAATACCGCGCCTGAGCCAGGTTTCCGCGTAGCGCGCGAGGTCTGCGCCGGTGGAAAAGAGCCCGGCATGCCCGGCCACGCCCCCGAAGCGTTCCACGTTCGGGTCGCTTGCCTTGCCGGGCACCGGCTGGCCGCGATGGATCACTGATGGCGCCGCGAGCCGTGCCTGCCGTCCCGTCGGATGGTAGCCGGTCAGGTCCATACCGAGCGGTGCAAAGACCTCCTGCTTCACGAACCGGTCGAGCGGCTCTCCACTCACCTGCTCCACCACCAGGCCAAGCAGGATCGCGTTCAGGTCGCTGTACTCGACCGTCTGACCCGGTGCGCGGCTCGGCCTTTCGGCGTAGAGCAGCGCCACAGCGCCGTCACGGTCCGGCGCGCGATAGAAAGGCAGGAACGGCCGCAGTCCGCTCGTGTGTTCGAGCAGCATCCGGATGGTGATGCGCTCGCGGCCGTCGCCATGGTACTGCGGCAGGTAGCGCATGACCGGCGCGTCGAGCTCGAGTGTGCCACGCTCGACCAGGCGCATTGCCGCCCCGGTGGTCGCCACCACTTTGGTGAGCGAGGCGAGGTCGAACAGGGTCGAGTCCGGGGATGGTCTCGGCGAACGGGCGGACCAGGTAAGATGGCCGTACCCACGCGCGCGGATAATCCCGTCCCGGTTCCCGATGACCACGACAGCTCCGGGATAGACTCCCCGGCGGATCCCGCGCAGGACGATCGAGTCGACCGCCGCGAACTGCTGCGCGGCGACGGGCGCGGCCAGGCATGCCAGCATCAGGACCACCAGCGGCCGGCGCTTCACGGCGCGATGTCCTTCACCGAGCCACCTGGCAGCTGGTAGAGCAGGCTGGCCGTCGCCGCATCGCGCGCGCTGGGCTGGGTGGTGCGGGGCTCGGGATACATGACGTCGGCCGGGTCAGCCGAGTGCGGCAGCCCCAGGGCGTGCCCGACCTCATGCACGGCAACGCTCAGGAGTGCGCGGTCGGTGAGCGGCGTGCCGTAGCGGTCGCGGACGGCGAGAGTAACCACGGCACGGTTGATCCGGCCGAGCTGGTTCCAGGTCAGGTCGGTCTGGCCGGTGCGTTCGTTGGGAAACCGGTCAATCCAGCGCACCACGATTTCCGCCCCCGCCGTGTCGGCAGCGAGCAGGAGACGCGGCATGCTGCCGGGGTAGTCCCACCGGCCGAGGGCTTCCCGCAGCAGGTCGGCGAAATGCGGGGTGTAGCCGTCGGGCCCTCCCTCGATGATCGCAACCCGGAGGGAGCGGGAGACCGGATCGGGCCAGCGGCGCAGGGTGGAGTCGGTCGACACCAGAAGGCTGTCCAGGTACGTCGCCGCCCCGCTCTCTCGGAGCCGGCGACGGACCACCTCACGCCGTGCCTCGATCAGGCGCGCGTCATCATCCGCCGGAGCCCCCGGCGCCCGCTCGGTCACGAACAGCTCGCCCGGGTGCGGGCCGGGCTCGCCGGGGCCGTCGCGCAGCATCCAGCCCGCTGCGACGGTAAGGCCGAGGAGCGCGACCAGGGAGGCAAGGCGTCGGGTCATGATCGTGAGGTCTCCATCCCGGTGTGGCACGGGTTCGGGTGGCGTCGGCCTGCCCGTCCCTCTAAGATTGGCGCGGCCTCGGGGGTCGTCCCGGGGCGCCGTTCCATCGGAGATTCGGTATCGTGAGCAGATTCCTGGCGCGCCTGCTGGTGCGCTGGCGCTGGGCCGTCATTACGCTCTGGGTCATCGTCGGTTTCTTCGCGGCACGCCTCGCGCCGCATGCGAAGGAAGCGCTCGACATTCGTGGCGGCACCAAGCGTCCTACCGAGGCTTCTGCCGCCGATGCCCTCCTGAGCGAGCGTTTCGTCGCCCCCCTGGGCGAGTTCTTCGCGGTAACGCTGGAATCCCCGACCCCGTTCAATGAACCGGCGGCCGGTGCCGTGCTGGACAGCCTGCTGGCGACCGCTGCAGCCCTTCCCTGGGTGAGCGGGGTGATCTCCTTCCCGTCCACCGGCGATTCCACCTTCATCAGCGATGACGGCCGGGCCACTTTTTTCGTTCTCGCCATCCGGGCTCCGGGCCCCGACAGCGTCGGCGGGCTGGTAAGTCCCACCCGGCGCGTCCTGCGCCGGCGGCTGGCCGAAGCGCCGCTATACCGACGTTATGACATGCTGGTGACCGGCCGGGCGGCCCTTGATCTGGACGTCCGGGCGGTCAGCGCCGAGGACAGTGTCCGGGGCGAGTTGTGGTCATTCCCCCTCGCCCTGGTCGTGCTGGTTCTTGCATTCGGGGCCATGGTGGCCGCGACGCTCCCGGTAATCGTCGGGTTTTTCGCCATCACCTGTACCCTGGCCGTCATCTCGATTCTTGCAAAATTCACGCCCATGTCGGTCTTCGTGCTGAATATGACGAGCATGATCGGCCTGGGAGTCGGGATCGACTATTCCCTCCTCATCGTGACCCGGTTCCGGGAGGAACTGAACCGGGGACTGTCGCGGCGGGATGCGGCGATCCGCACCCTGCTGACAGCCGGCAAGGCGGTCTTCACCTCGGGCCTCACGGTCATGGTCGGCTTTGCCGCCCTGCTCGCGACCCCCCTGATCGAGACCAGGAGCGTCGGGGTGGGGGGCCTGGTGGTGGTGTTCCTGGCCGTGGCGCTCTCGACGACCTTCCTGCCGCCCGTCCTGGCAGTCCTCGGCAGGGAGATCGACCGGCCACGCTGGCTCTCCCGCCGGCTGGCCTGGTACCACAGCCCGCGCATCTGGGAGAAGTGGGCGCGGAGTCTTCACCGCCACCCCCGCCGGGCCCTCCTGCTGGGCGGGACGGCCATCGCCATCCTCACGCTGCCTCTCTTCTGGATTCGTATCGGACTGCCGGCACACAACTGGTGGCCTGCGGGCACTGAGGCAGGGGCCGGTGTCGAAACGCTCTCCCGGATGGGTGCCGCCGGCATGATCCAGCCGGTGCGGGTGCTGATCGAGGTGCCGGAGGGCGAGCGGGTGGCGTCGGCGCGGCGCCTGCGGGGCCTTCGCGCGCTCTCCGATTCTCTCCAGGCCGATCCCAGGGTCGCCAGCGTCCGGAGCATCGTGGACCTGCGCGCCGGCGCCTCGATCTTTACCTATTCCGTGCTCTACAGCGACCTCAATGCCGCCCGGGCGGAGTATCCTGGATTCGTGGACGCGTACCTGAGCGGGGACGGGCGGATAGCCCTCCTGGACGTCATTCCGGCCGACACCACGTCCCTCACTACGACGATGGACCTGGTGCGCGACACACGGCGGCTGGTGTCGGACAGCACCGTGCCGGCGCTCGCCGATGCCACGATTCAGGTGGGTGGGTACGCCGCCAGCAACGTGGACCTGCAGCGGGACCTGCTGGACCGTTTCCCGCTCATGGTCCTGCTGATCCTGCTCACGACCGGAATCATGCTCGCGATCGCCTTCCGCTCGTTCCTGGTGCCGGTCAAGGCCGTCATCATGAACACGCTCGCGGTGAGCGCCACATTCGGGTTGATCGTGCTGGTGTTCCAGTATGGCCTGGGCAGCGCCCTGTTCGGGCTCGACGGCCCCACATCCGCGATCTACGTAGTCATTCCGGTGCTGGTCTTCGCAGTCGTCTTCGGGCTGAGCATGGACTACGAAGTCTTCCTGCTGACCCGGATCAAGGAGGCGTTCGACAAGACCGGGAAGAACGACCAGGCGACCATGGAGGGCCTCAGCGCAACGGCCTCGGTGATTACCTCGGCCGCGCTGATCATGATCATGGTCTTCGGCGTCTTCGCGTTTGCCCGCGTCCTGGCGATGCAGTTCCTCGGCTTCGGCCTGGCGGTGGCCGTCCTGCTCGATGCCACGCTCATCCGGATGGTGCTGGTGCCTGCCTTCATGCACCTGGCGGGCGAGTGGAACTGGTGGCCGGGGTACCGGAGGCGTCCTCCGACCGCCTGACCCTCAACTGCAGCTGATCACGCCTTCCTGGGCCGCACTGCCGACTGGCGTCGCATTGCCGTGCCAGAGGTAACACTGGACTGCCGACGTCGGGTTGGACACCGTCGCAGACCAGCCGACCTTCGTGGCCTCGTTCACGACCAGCACGTTCCCCGCCGACAACTGCACGTTCAGGACGGCCATGTTCTGGGTGTAAATGTTGTTGATGTTGTAGTACTCCTCCTCCGATCCGGCCAGGTTCCGAAGATCCGACTGCATGCTCGCCGTCACGGCCTTCTGCTTCTGCTGGCGGTACCGAGGCACCACGATCACCACGAGGATCGCAAGCACGATCATCACGACCAGAACTTCGATGAAGGTGAAGCCGGCGTGACGGGAGGGGCGGGTCATGAGGCGATCCTTGGAAGGTCAGGGCGGTCAGGGCGGTCAGGGCGGTCGAGGCGGACAGGACGGTCGTCCGTCCTGACCGACTTGTCCGTCTTGTCCGTCTTGTCTCTTCAGTGTTTCGCTTCCAGCCAGTTCTTCCCGGTCCCGACGTCCACCACCAGCGGAACCTTGAGTTCTACCGCGTGCTGCATGTGGTCCAGGACGAGGGCGGAAGCGGCATCGACCTCGTCCTCGGGGGCCTCGAAGACCAGTTCGTCGTGGACCTGAAGCAGCATCCGGGTGCGGAGCCCACCTTCCCGCAGGGCGTCGTGAATTTTCCGCATCGCGATCTTGATCAGGTCGGCGGCGCTGCCCTGTACGGGAGAATTGGTGGCCGTGCGCTCGCCGAAGGCGCGAATGTTGAAATTCCGGTCCTTGATCTCGGGGATATACCGCCGGCGTCCGAAGATCGTCTCGACGTATCCCTGCCTGCGGGCGAGCTCCACCATACGGTCCAGATAGCCGCGCACCCCGGCAAAGCGCTCAAAGTACCGGGCGATGAACGCCTTCGCCTCATCCTGAGAAATACCGAGCTGCCGCGCAAGGGCAAAAGGGCCCTGGCCGTAGATGGTGGCAAAATTGATCGTCTTCGCCCTGGCGCGCATCTCCGATGTCACGTCCTCCACCATGACGCCGAAGATCACGGCGGCGGTCTGCCGGTGGATGTCCCCCCCTCTCCGGAACGCCTCGATGAACGCCTCGTCGTCGGAGAGATGCGCGATCAGCCGCAACTCGATCTGGCTGTAGTCAGCCACGATGAACCGGGCACCGTCGTCCGGAACAAAGCCGAGGCGGATGGCCTCCCCGCGCACCGTGCGGACGGGGATGTTCTGGAGGTTCGGTTCCGAGCTGCTGAGCCGGCCGGTGGCCGCGCCGGTCTGATTGAACACGGTGTGAATCCGCCCGGTCTCGGGGTTCACCTTGAGCGGCAGCACGTCCACGTAAGTCGAACGCAGCTTCTGCAGCTCACGATACTGGAGAATGAGTGCCGGGATTTCATGGCCCATGGCGGCGAGCTGCTCCAACACGTCCGCGTCAGTGCTCGGCCCCGTGCGCGTCTTCTTGAGGACCGGCAGCTGATGCTTCTCGAAGAGCAGGGTGGCGAGCTGTTTCGGCGAGTTGAGGTTGCATTCCCCGCCGGCCGCGGCGGTGATCTTCGCTTCCAGCGATGCAAGATCCTCCCCGAGTTCCCGCGAGAGCCGGGCGAACAGCACGGGATCAATCCGGATACCTGCCCACTCCATGTCCGTCAGTACCTCCACCAGCGGCAGCTCGATGTTCTCGAGCAGAGGGGCCAGTGCCTGGGTCTCGAGCGGCGCGGCAAACAAGTCGCGCAGCGCCAGGACCGCAGCGACGGTGCTGCCCGCCCACGCCCCGGCGTCAGCCACCGGAACCTCGGCACAGGGAACCTCGTTCCTCCCTTTCCCCGTCAGGTCGGTCCGGACCTTGAGGGCCCGGCCGAGGTGCTCGAGGCAGAGCGTCTCGATGGCATGGGAGCGTCGGCCTGGATCGAGCACGAAACTCGCCAGCATCGAGTCATACGCGACGCCGCGGAGCTCCACGCCGGCATGACGGAGCACCTGCCAGTCCTTCTTGATGTCGTGGCCGGCCTTGGCCACGTCCGGGTCCTCGAGGAGTGCGGCGATGGGGGCGAGTGCGGGATCGCCCGGCGGGGGGAGGTTCCGGACCGGTGGGCCCTCGTCGAGCAGGTCCGCCGGCCGTCCGTGACCGAACGGGAGGTACCAGGCTTCGTCCGGCCCGGCGGCCAGGGCCAGGCCGACCAGCGCAGCTCCACGGGGTTCGGCGCCATCCACCAGCGTGCCGAGCGACACGACCGGCGCCTCCCGGAGGCGCCTGGCGAGTGCGGGGAGTTCCGCCGGGTCCTCCACGACGGTGACGCGCGCCGGGGCGGGGGCGGAGCTCTCCTCTGCCTTGACACCCTCCATATCCGCCTCGGCAAGGCCGAGGCGGCTCGCGAGCGAATAGAACTCGAGTTCCGCCAGCACGCGGGAGAGCGCCTCGCGGTCCGGCTCCTCCTCGCGGAACGTCTCGAAGTCCGGTTCATACGGAACGTCGCGCCGGATGGTGACGAGAGTCCGGGAGAGCCGGGCCTTGTCGCCCTGGGTCAGGAGCGCCTCGCGCGGGCGTTTTCCCCTGACTTCGTCCGCGCGCGCAAGCGCTGTGTCCAGGTCTCCGAATTCCTCAAGCAGCGCCACTGCTCCCTTGGCCCCGATCCCCTTGACTCCAGGCACGTTGTCCGAGGAATCGCCCACCAGGGCGAGGTAGTCCACCACTTGCCCGGGACGCACACCCAGCCGTTCGGCGGCATTCGACTCGTCCACCCACTGCTCGTCCACGCCTGCCGGGCCCCCTCGGCCGGGGTTGAGCAGGGAGGTATGCGCGTCGATCAACTGGTAGAAGTCCTTGTCCCCCGAGACGATCACGGGGTCCATCCCGCGCTCCACCGCCTGCCGCGCGAGCGTCCCGATCACATCATCCGCTTCATACCCGTCCACCGTGATCACCGGGACGTGGAAGGCGGCCAGCAGCTCGTCGATCCGCACCAGGGAGCGATCGAAGTCAGCCTGGAGTTCTTCGTCCAGCTTCTCCCGGGTGGACTTGTATTCCTCGTACAGCTCGGTCCGGAACGAATCGCCGGCGTCATTGACCCAGGCGACGAGCGGCGGGTGGTAGGTCTCCCGCAGTCGCAGCAGGAAGTTGACCACGCCCCAGGCGGCGGACGTATTCTCGCCCTTGGAGGTCCGGAGGGGACGGGAGATCATCGCAAAGAACGCCCGGTAGATCAGGGCGTAGCCGTCTATGAGGAAAAGGCGCGGGCGTGCGTCGGCGGGCATGCCGGAAGATAGGGGAGTCGGGCGCACCGCGTGGGGGCGCCCGGCAATTCAGTTGGCCTGGCGGCGGATGCGGTTCACCACGCGGTCGAAGTCGCTGCGGGAGGCGATGTCCATCTTGAAGCGCCCGAATCCGGTTTCGTCGATAAAGAACAGCGCGAGTCGTTCGTCGATGTAGACCCACCGGATCACCCGGCCCTGCCCCTGGCTCAGCGCGCTGGCGTCGTAGATCTCGTCGGGTTCGCCGAGCTGGATGTAGACCTCGCCCCGGTCGGTGCGCCAGCCGGCGATGCCCTCGTTCGTGAAGCGCTGGTTGGCGACCGCGAGCCGGGTGAAATAGGTGTCCAGTGCCTCGTTCTCCGGCGTGGTCCGCACCGGGTCGGTGGAGGTGTAGAACTCGCGCCAGAGCCGCGGGCGCTCCCCGGGAGTGGCATCCCGGAGGGCCTTGAGCTCTTCCTGGTGCCCGAAGTAGCGCAGCAGTTCGACGATCTCATCAAAGTTGGTGACCACCCAGTCGGAGCTGAGCGACACGATGGCGCTCGTCTGACGGGCAGACGGACCATCGCCGACGATCAGCTTGAGTTCGCCGAGCGGGGCACTGTCGGGCGTGAGCCGGATGACCAGTCCCTCGACATCCGCGCCGCCCTGAAAACGGAGCGAGTCCTGGAAGACGACGCTGTCCCGCTGGTCGCGCACCTGGAACGCGCGGGCGGACCCCGGTGGCATTTGGTACCCCTCGACGTACGCGAGCAACGTGTCTGCGCCGTATGCCACGGTGCCGCGCGGATTGAGCATGACCTGGAGCGGTGCGGTACGCTCGCCCCGGCCGGTGACTTCGTAGGCCACGATGGGGGCGGACGTGGAACCCGGGCCGAAGCCCGGCACGGTGACGGCGGTCTGCGCCTCGCTCGTCCGACTGCTGGTGACATCGCGCACGCGGACGGTGAACTGGTATTCGCCCGGTGGCAGTGCGAAGACCTGCTGGAAGATCACGCTCTCGTCGTTTCGAAGCGTCTCCTGGAACGTGGCCACCTTGACCACCTCGGTCCGGTTGACCGTGATCGGGGCCGCCCCACTCCGGTGCAGCGACAATTCCACCCGGTAGCGGGCCACGAATCCGGTTTCGGCGCGCTCGAAGGAAAGCACCCGGTTTTCCAGGCTCAGCGCGAAGACGGTCACGGTGCTGTCGGCGGGGCCGGCGGCGTAGGCGAGGTCGCCCACGAAGGGGAGGGGACTCCCGGCAGCGATCCGTCCGAGGCGACGATAGACCTGCGCCAGGTCCACCATCTGGGTCAGGGCGACATCGGATCCCTGGGCTCCCGGCTCGCTGCCGACGCGCTGCCAGTTCCCGCAGCCGGCAAGTCCGGTTCCCATCAGCGCCACCAGCGCCATCCGACGGTACACGTTGCCCCCTCTGCGTGAACGGACCTGCCAGAAATGCCGATACATGGCGAAGGTTAGCGGAAGGCGGCGAACAGCGTCAAGCTGATGCGCCTTGCTCCGCCCCTGTCAGGCGAGTAGCTTGGCTCAGCCCATGGCAGAAGACAACCTTATCGGCCGCACCGTAGCAGGGTACCGCCTCCTCAAGCACATCGGGGAGGGGGGAACGGCTACCGTCTACCGCGCCGAGCATCCCGAGCGCGGCCTGACCGCTGTAAAAGTGCTCCGTTCGCGCATGGGGCAGGATCCGGTGGCGGTCCAGCGCTTCCTCCGCGAGGCCGAGTACGGTGCCCGGGTCGTCCACCCCAACATTGTACAGACGTACGACTTCGGCGAGGCGGACGGGATCAACTACCTGGCGCTGCAGTGGGCCGAAGGGGAATCCCTGGCCATCTTCGCCACGCGCTCCGGGCCGCTCGCGCCCGACGTGGTCCTGAACATCATCACCCAGCTCGGCGGCGCCCTCTCAGCGGCGCACAAGGCCGGGATCATCCACCGGGACCTCAAGCCCGCCAACATCATGTACGACCCGGCCACCCAGCACGTGATGCTGCTGGACTTCGGGATCGCCCGGGATGCGGAACTCCAGCCCGAGGAGCGCCTGACCCGGGCCGGATTCTTCGTGGGGACGCTGCAGTACGTGGCGCCGGAGGCGCTGAGCGGTGAGCTGGTGGACGAACAGGCCGACGTGTACAGCCTGGCGACGATCACCTACTACCTCCTGGCCGGCACCATCCCCTACAGCGGCCGCTCTCCGCGGGAACTCTTCCAGCAGCTCCTCACCCAGCCGCCCATCCCCCTCGGCCAGGCCGCCAAGGGAGTCAGGATTTCACCCGAGCTCGAGGCGGCGGTCATGAAGGGGCTCGAGCGCGAGCGCTCGAAGCGCTACCGCACTATTGACGACTTCGTCCAGGGCGTCACCGCGGCGCTGACGGGCGAGGCCGAGCGCACCAAAGGCGGCTTCCTCGGCGGCCTCTTCCGCAAGCGTTGACCGCACCAGCCCCACAGCAGGAACTGGAGCAGCTGCTGCTCGAGCGCTCCGTCCGTCACGGCGAGTTCACCCTCGCTTCCGGCGCCACCAGCTCCTGGTACATCGACGCCCGGCCGACCACCATGTCGGCGCGGGGGCTTCAGCTGATCGGCCAACTTGGCCTGGCCAGAATCCGGGCTGAGGGCTGGACGCCCGAGGCTGTAGGAGGCCTCACCATGGGGGCCGATCCGGTCGCCTATGCCATCGCCCGGGCCAGTCTGGAAACGGGCCCGGTGGTGGATGCGTTCAGTGTCCGCAAGGAAGCGAAGGGCCACGGCACCGCCAGGCAGGTCGAGGGCAACTTCCGGGAGGGCGCCCCGGTCGTGGTGGTGGAGGATGTCCTGACCTCTGGTGGCTCTGCCAGGAAGGCCGTGGAAGCGGTCCGCGAGGCGGGCGGCACCGTGCTCGGCGTGCTGGCGGTCGTGGACCGGGAGGCGGGGGGGGCGGCGGCCCTGGAGGCACTCGGGGTCCGAGCGGTGGCGCTGGTCACTGCGGGGGCACTGGGCCTGAGATAGGTCGTTGAATCGTTGAGTCGTTGAATCGTTACGAGAATCGGGATGGCATTCATACACGCAATCACGCTGGGCCTGCTGGTATCGGTCCTGGGGGTCCCGGCGCTGGCCGCGCAGACCACTGATCCGGTCCCTCCTCACGAGTCCTTTACCATCCAGTCGCAGGCGCTCCGGGAACCTCGCCGGATCAACGTCCACCTGCCGGCGGGCTATGCCACCGACACCCGGGCATCCTTCCCGGTCCTGTACATGCCCGACGGCGGGCTGGACGAGGATTTCCCCCACGTCGTCAACACGGTCGACTCCCTGGCACTGCTGGGCGACATCCGTCCCGTCATCGTGGTCGGCATCCCGAATACCGAGCGCCGGCGGGACCTGACCGGCCCCACGACCGTCGGTTCCGACAGCACGATTGCCGCGCGTGTCGGATGGTCGGGCGCGTTCCGCGCCTTCATCCGTGACGAACTGATGCCGGAGATTCGCCGGCGCTATCGGACCACCAGCGAGACATCGATCGTCGGGGAATCCCTGGCCGGTCTCTTTGTCGTGGAGACCTTCCTCGAGGAGCCCCGGCTCTTCCGGCACTACATCGCGCTCAGCCCGAGCGTATGGTGGAACGACGGAGCGAGCGTCCGCACCGCGGGGTTCCTGATGGCCCGGCGGAATTTCACCGGGAGCACCCTCTTCCTGTCGGCGGCCAACGAGCAGGATATCGCGAGCGGAACCGCGGCCCTGGCGGATACGCTTCGCGCTCGCTCTCCCACCGGACTGACGGTCCATTACCGCCCCCGCCCCGATCTCGAACATTCGACGATCTTCCGCGGAGAGGGACCGGAGGCGTTTGGGATAGTACTGAGATAGGAGGAGGTCGAAGGTCGAGTGGGATTTCGACCTTCGACTTTCGCCTTTTGACCTACTTCCTGCCCAGCCTTACCCCGACAGTCACCGGCACATACTGCAGGTTACTTCCCTCGGTGAACACGTTGTGGAAGCGGCCCTCGAGGAAAAGTCCGATCGTGCCCACCCGGAGGCTGAAGCCCGCCCCACCACTGATTCCGAAGTCGGAGGTGCTGTTGTCGAGCCCTCCGGGCACGTCGTCACCGCGGAGCTTGTAGTTGTAGATCCCGGCACCGGCAAGCAGGTAGAGGCGAGTCTTCTGCGCCTCATCGAGAGTGGTCTCGAAAATGCCGCTCAGGTTGGCGTTCAGGATCTGATACTTGATGTCGAGGTTCCCGCCGACATCATCGCATGCCGTGGTGCAGAACTGGTTCCACGTGCCATCGAGCCGGATGCCCACAGGCCGGGATGACGCCATCCACTCCACTCCGATCAGGGCATGGCCGCCTCCGGCTTTGGCCATGCCGATGTTTTCGTCGGCGAAATCCCCGACCGGCGCGGACAGGCCGACACCAGCGACGCCGCGCAGCTGGGCGGTGACGGGCGTGAAGGGAGCCGCGGAAGCAAGGGCGGCGGCGAAGCAGGCCGACACGAGTCTTTTCATCGAATACTCCTTCGGGGGTATGACCCGCCCTGGTGGCAGGGCGGTAGACCGATGGTAACTGGGGAGGGTTGAAGAAACCCTGGAACCGGTTTGAAAAACCGGAACAATTCCGCGACAGGCGTAAAGGAACTTCGGGGGCCGATGTTTCGTCTTGGAAAGAGTTGGGAGGTCGGGAGGTCGGGTATCGGGGATCGAGTATGGGATATCGGGCTTCCAAGGATGCGCGCCCGGGGAGAGGCCAGACGAATGCGTGCCGATTGCCGACTCCCGACGGCGAACGGTCGACCGCCGACTGCCGACTGCCGAGAAGAGAGATAAAGAGGTAGTAACTAATACTACTCCATCCGGTGATGGCCTCAATGGCAATGCCTTGTGCGTCAGGTGTCCCGCCCCGCATTGTTCGCTGCGCCTCAGGGCGGATCGAGCAGAATGACCGGTCCCGCGCCCGGCAGGGGCTGGAAGCGGGTGAGCGCCTCGCGATACGGGCCGATCATGAGTGCAACAAATCGCTCCAGGGCCGTCGGAAAGGGGAAACGGCGACGATATTCCGAACTGGTCACGCCGAGCATGGCCCGGACGTGTCGACCGAAACTCTGCGGCGAGCTGTATTCGAGGCGGTAGGCGACATCTGCCACCGACATGCCCGGATCTTCGAACAGGACCGACGCATGGAGCAGTCGCACTCCCGAGAGGTAGCTCTTGGGCGAAGGCAGCCCCGCCCGGTGGAACCGCGACATCATGGTGCTCGGCTGGACACCGAGCAATGTCGACAGCTTCCGGACGGTGGTGACCGAGGGCGCCAGGCGGACGAGCGCTTCGAAGAAGAGCCGCGCACTCCGGGCACTCTCGGGCATTGCCTCGACCAGGGGCCGCTGGATCCGGGCAACCGAGCGCGAGGCGGGCGTGGTGATGAGGCGCCGGAGGTCATGCCACCCTCCCGGGGCGGTCACATCCACCACACGGCGTATGCCGGTGGCGCCCAGGCGGAGAAGTCGCTCCGAGGCCGCGGCATTGTGGCTGGTCACCAGCGCCACTGTCGGGACGCCCGGGAATTCACGGACCAGGCGATGCAGTTCCGGCAGGTCGGGCACGGCACACCGGTCGAGCGACACGATCACGGCGTCCACCGGACGCTCACGCACGACCCGGATGGCCTCGGGGATGGTGTTCCGGTGCACCAGGGAGAAACATCCCTCTCCGGCCGCCTCGACCCGCTGGCGCTCGCCGGGCGCGAGAACCGCCGCGACGGTCGGCCAGCCGGTGCCGGGCTTGGTTGCGGTGGCAGGCATCCGGGGCTCCTGACTCAGGGGTACACCCCGACGGTGGCCCGGTCGCTTCAACGAGGGCTCAACACCGGATGGAGGCCTGCCGGCGCCACGCCGGCCCGTGCGGAGGCAACCTTACGGCCGTTCGGGGCATCCATCAGGGATAGGACCCATCCGATGCCGCGTTCCTCAACCCCCATCCCGGCCGGTCCGGGCTGGGAGGGAGTGGTCCCGTGACACCCGACGTCAGCGAAATCGCTGCCCGACTGCAGGCGGCGCTCGGTGTGCAGTACCGCATCGAGCGGGAGCTTGGCCGTGGCGGCATGGGACTGGTCTTCCTCGCCCGGGACACCACGCTCGACCGGCCAGTCGCCGTCAAGGTCATCCACCCCGACCTCGCCACCCGCCAGACGGTAGCCCAGCGCTTCCTTGCCGAAGCCCGCATGATCGCCCGGCTGCGTCATCCGAACATCGTGAGCGTCTACACCGCCGGCGAGGCGACCGGAATCTTCTACTACGTGATGGACTACGTCCCGGGCGAGACGCTCCGGGAGCGGCTCCAGCGTGAGGGACGGCTGCCGGTCGAGGAGGCGGTGCGTATCGCCTCCGACCTTGCCGGCGCCCTCGATGCCGCGGGCGAGGCCGGGCTCGTCCACCGCGACGTGAAGCCGGAAAACATCCTGCTCGACCAGCGGGACGGCCGGCCGCTGCTGGTGGATTTTGGCGTCGCGCGGGTGCTGATGGCCGATTCAGGCGCGTTCATCACCGGCGCAGGCGTCGCGGTCGGCACTCCCACGTACATGAGCCCGGAGCAGGCGAGCGGCGACGAGGTCGACCGCCGGAGCGACCTCTACGCACTGGGCGTCGTGACCTACGAGATGCTGGCGGGCCGCCCTCCCTTCCGCGCGCCAAGCAGTGCCACCGTCATCTCGATGCAGCTCTCCGAGCGTCCGGTAGCCGTCACGAAGGAGCGGTCCGAGGTCCCCGCCCGCGTCGGGGACGCGGTCATGCAGGCGCTCGAGAAAGCGCCCGATGACCGGTGGCAGACCGGCGCCGATTTCCGCCAGGCGCTGCTCGGTGACCTGGTCCGGCACCGTCGCGGTCGGTCACGCGCCCTGCGCTGGGTTGCCGCCGCGGTCATCGTCCTCGCCCTGGGCGGGGCCGGAATCCTCGGCCTCCGGACGGACGGCGGCCCGCCGGCCGGCGTGAACCCGCGCCATTCGCTGCTCATCCTGCCGTTCGAGAACCTGCGGGAGGACCCGGCGGTAGCCTGGCTCCGTGACGGCAGCGTCAGCATGCTGGCGCTCACCCTCTCGCAATGGAATGACCTGTCCGTGGTGGATCAGGAACGAGTCCATGACCTGCTGTCGAAGGAAAACGTGGAGCCGGGCGAAGGCGTCGGCCTCGAGATGGCGCGCCGCCTCGCGCGGGAGGCGGGCGTATGGACGGTGGTTCTGGGCGACTACACCCAGATCGGGGATTCGCTCATCCTCTCCGCCCGGGTCTACGACGTGGCCACGGGCAGCCGCGTGAACGTCGCCACGGCCGAGGGCCGCCCGGGGGAGGACGTCCGCCCCCTCTTCGACGACCTGGCCGGCCAGTTGCTGAGCCTGTCGGGTGCACCGGGTGGGCTCCGTCCGGACCTCGCCTCGGTGACGACGCCGTCCCTTGAGGCCTACCGGAGCTATCTCGACGGCATCGATTCACTGAATCACTGGAGCCTGGAAGGAGCCGACCGGGAGCTGCGGCAGGCCATCGAGCGCGATTCGACCTTCGGACTGGCGTGGTACAAGCTCTCCCTCGCCCGCGGCTGGCTGGTGGGGCCGGCCGATTCCCTCGGCCGGGTGGCTATCCAGACCGCTGCCCGCTACTCCGACCGGGTGCCCGCGCACGACCGCACCATGATCAACGCCTACCAGGCGTTCCTGAACGGCGACTTCGTGACGGCACGCGGTCAATACCGTTCGCTGCTGGAGCGCGATTCAACCGACGCGGACGCGTGGTACGGCCTGGGCGACGCATGGTTCCATGATACGTCGAGCGCCGACATGGCCGGCAACCGGACCCAGTCGCTCCGGGCCTTCCAGCGGGCGATCGCGCTCGACCCGCAGTACGCGCTGGCCTACGACCACGTCGCCACCATGCTGAACGACGCCGCAGGCCGTCGTCCTGTGTTCGCGCTCGTGACACCCGATTCCTTCGTGCTCAACCGCCGGCCCGACGGGACGGCGGTGCTCCAGGACATCGCACTGGACCAGGCGGTGCGCCGCGCCCGGGTCGAGGCAGTGGCGCTGACCCGTCGCTGGGTGACCACACAGCCCGCGACGCCGCGCGCCCGGGCAGCGCTGGTCGACGCGCTGGTGGCAAGCGAGTCCTGGCCGCAGGCCCTGCAGGAGGTCCAGTCGCTCCGGGATCAGCCGGGAAGCACTCCCGCGCAGCTTTCCTTCATCGAGGGACGAATCCGCTTCGCCAGCGGGGATGTCGAAGGGGCGGTACGCACCCTGCGGCCGCTCCTCGACAGCACCGACGTCAACGACTTCGATGGCGCTCCGGCGACGTCGTTCGTGGACGTGAACTCGGCAGCGAACGTCTTCAGCTACATCGGGGACATCCCGACCGCGAACCGGGCGCTGGCTCTGGGCAGCCGGATCCACGCCGCGAAGATGCACGTGAGCCCCGAGGACATCGACGCCTTCGAGCGCTGGTCGCGGGGTATGCTCTACGGACCCGCCGGCGGCTCGCCGGGCATCCTCAAGGAGATCTGGTCGGAGGCCGCCGAAGCCGCCCGGTCGGCCCCGGCGAACTCGCGTGCGGGCCTGGCCCGCAGCGGATCAGCGGCAGCACTCTGGCTCTTCCTCGGTCCGCCCCACGACCAGGGGGCCCTGATCGAGCTGGGCGCCCTCACCGACGCGCCCCAGACGCCGGAAGTCCAGGCGCTGGTGGCACTGAGGCAGCAGGAGGACACGGCCCGGGCCCGGCGTATTCTCGGGGAATCGCCGGAGACCACCACGGCGGCCAAGTCGATGTATGCCGGGTCCATCGGCGATCATCGTCCACTCCTGGCCGAAGCCTATGTCCTGCTCGGCGACTACCGCGCGGCGATCGAATTGCTGGAGGATTTCGAGCCGGCCCAGTTCCAGACGCACGGTTTCGACGCACGATGGGGCGAGATGGGCCGGGTCCGACTGCTGCGTGCAGTTGCCTTCGAAAAGATGGGCCAGCGCGAGGCGGCGGTCTCGGAGTACCGGGCCCTCCTGGCCCAGCTCACGGACCCGCACCAGGAGGTGGCGCCCTACCTCGAGCAGGCCCGACTCGGGCTGGCGCGACTGCAGGGAGCGGGCTGAGGGAGTTGGGCAGGGAGCAGGGAGTGGCAGTCGGCTGCTACCGCCTGTCCGTCTTGTCCGCCCTGTCGAAGGGTTATCTTCCACTCACGGACGCGGTGCGATGGTCGCGGGGGTCTTCGGGCCTCCGAGGAAAGTCCGAGCTCCAACGGGCAGGCTGCCAGGTAACGCCTGGGCGCCAAACAGGCGACGGACAGGGCCACAGAAAACAGACCGCCCGCCGCAAGGTGGGTAAGGGTGAAATGGTGGGGTAAGAGCCCACCGCGCCACTGGCAACAGGGGCGGCACGGTAACCCCCAGCCGGAGCAAGGCCAAATAGGCGGCGAGGTGTGGCCCACACCGTTCGAGCCGCGGGTAGGCCGCTGGAGGTGGCTGGCGACAGCCATCGTAGATAGATGACCATCCGTCCCTCGGGACGAACAGAACTCGGCTTACGGCCGTGTCCCCCGGCCCGGAGCGCCCCCACAGGCGCCCGGGCCGGTCCGTTTTCTCCCCCGCACAGGGCCCGATTATCTTTCGGCAACCGGGAGGGGAGGAGGGATAATGACCGACCACGATCTGGCGCCCTCCGCGGCTCGACCCTATCCCGCGGACTGGGAACGGGTGGCAGACATGCGGGTTTTCCGCGCCACGCCGGGGGAATGGGAGAAACTGGCCGGCTGGAGGACGGAGATGCTGCGCAAAGGCTGGCGGCTGCTCCAAGTCCAGAGCGACGCCCGGGAACTGATTGCTGTTTTTGGCCGGACGCGCCGCCACTGAGGATCGCCGGCGCGGCTGCGAAATTTCCTGCAAACGAGGTAACTCCATGGCTGGACGACCGATCGCGCTGGCCCTCGTGGCCGGCAGCATGCTCTTCTCCGGTGCCTCCCGCGCCCCGGAAACGACGAAGTACAAGGTGAACCTGGACGTGACGAGCGTGGTTGACCTGAGCGGAGTGGGAGGGGCAGAGCAGCGGAACCACGTGCTCATGGCCGGGTTCTTCACAGTCACGCTCACCGACACCACTGGCGGGCGGGCCATGCGGGCGGTGCTGGACTCCATGACTGCCGACAGCGTCCCCCAGATCTCCCAGGCCATTCAGGACAGCGCCAGGGGCAGTACCTGGACAGGGCTCGTCGGGCCTGACAACAAGATCACCAACCTGAACGGCCCCACCGACAACGTGGCGGCGGCGCAGTTCCAGGGCATCATGTCCGATTTCTTCCCGCGGCTCCGTCCGGGGACCAAGGTCGGGGACAAGTGGAGCGACACCTCCAGTACCACGAATGAGAGTGACGCCAGCAAGTCCACCACGAACACCATCACGAACTACAGCGTGACCGGAACCGAGAATCGCGACGGGGCCAGCGCGCTGAAGGTGGAGACGGCGTTCGCATTCTCCCAGGCAGGCACGGTGAACAACCCCGGCGGATCATTCAACATGGACGGGACCGGGAGCGGTCACGGTACCTTCTACGTGACCCAGAAGGGCAAGTACCTGGGTGGGATGATCGAGCGCTCGGCGGAGTTGTCCATCACCGGGGCAGCACCGGACGCCATCCCGGTCACGGTCCAGATGACCATGAACGTCTCGACGATGCCATGACCAGCCGGCTCCTGCCGGTGGTCGCAGCACTCACCGCCCTCGCCTGCGCCTCTTCCGGTGCTGGCGGGGGCGGTGGTCCGTCACGGCCCGTCGGGGTCGCGCCGGTACCGGAGGCTCCTGACGCGCCCCCGGCCGGCCGGTCAGTGCTCTTCTCGACGGCCCCGCCGGCGCGCTACACCGTGATGAGCACGGACACCGTGACGACGGAGCTCCCGGACGGCGCGCTCCAGGTGCAGCAGCTGTACCGTGGCGCCGAGGTCACGATTGCCGTTTTCCCGGAGGCGTCGGGCGGGTACCGCATCGACATCGGTCTCGACACCCTCTGGGTGGACAGCATGGGCGCGGTCACCCGGGCCCTGGCCGACAGCGCTCGCGGCACACGCTGGACCGGCCACCTGGCACCGTCAGGCCACCTGAGCGAGTTCGAGCCTGATCGCTCGTCGGCCTACGGTGAGCGGCTCCGAACCGTGTTCGCCCGGCTTTTCCCGGTGCTCCCGGGCGGCGGGGTCCGGAGCGGGGAGGCGTGGACCGACTCCACCAGCCGACCCTGGCAGCTCATTCCCGCCGTACAGGCGACCGAAGACCGGAACGCCAGCTATGCCGCGGGCGGATGGCAGATGGAACGGGGCGAGCAGGTTCTTCCCCTCACGAGCCTGGCGAGCTACACCGTCCAGGGGAGTGGAGAGCAGTTCGGTCAGGCCATGGATATCGGCGGAGGCGGCCTGGCCCGCGGAACGCATGAGATCACTGTCGACGGCCGGCTCCTCACCGCCAGCGTGTCCGATTCTGTCCGGCTGGTGATCACCCTGCCCGAGGTCGGTCAGACGGTGCCGATGACGGTAAAGGGCCACTACACCCTCCAGCGCCTGCCCTGAGCAACCCTCCTGCGCAACCCCGCCGGCGACTCCTGCGCATCAGCCTGCGCATCGTGGTCGGCGCGCTTCTGCTGTTCATGTCCTGGCTGTTCTTCGTCTGGCCACCCCCACTCTGGTACCGGTCGCACTGGCCCCGGGAGACCGCGTTCATGGCCCTCCGGCAGCGCCAGTCAGACACCGCGCGCGTCGAGCGGTATCGTCCCGTGCCGATGGACTCCATCGCGAAGGTCGCCGGACTGGCCGCCATGACGGGAGAAGATGAGCGCTTCCGGAATCATGGCGGAATCGACTACCTGGCCCTGCTCAACGCCCTGGGCTACCGCCGGGACACCTTCGACCTGCACTCGGCGCGGGACCGCGCCGCCCTGTGGCCCCTGCTCCGTCGCGCCTGGCGGGACCGGGACAAGCTCCGCGGCGCGAGCACAATCACCCAGCAGCTGGCCAAGAATCTCTACCTCTCCCCCAGCAGGAACCCGCTCCGGAAGGTGAAGGAGGCCATCACGGCCTGGCACCTGGAAGCGGCGCTGGGCAAGGACCGGATCCTGGAGCTCTATCTCAACGTGGTGGAACTGGGCGACGGGGTCTGGGGCTTCGAGGCGGCGAGCCGGAAGTACTTCGGCCACCCGGCGCGGACGCTCAATGAATCAGAGGCGGCTGCCCTGGCGGCGACCCTGCCCTTCCCGCTCTCGAGCAACCCGGGGCATCGCCCCGGCCGGATGCGCTGGCGGCAGAACCTGATCCTCAGAAGGCTGCATGGAGACTATCGAGTCGAGATTCCCAGGCAGGACGACATCCCAGAGGCCCCTCCGCCTCCCGTCCTGCCGGGAATCTCCTTGCCGGACAGCATGAACGGTGAACGGTAAGCGGTGAACGGAGAGAGCCTCACACGTTTGACATCTCTCCGTGCGGGGCTTTTCCCGTTCACCGCTTACCGTTCACCGTTTACCGCAGTTCAGTCTACCAATCTCAGCGGCATTACCAGCGTCAGGAAACTGCTCGGATCATCCCACCCCACCGGCTCGCAGGTTGCGGCGCGTTCGGGGCCCTTGAAAGTCATCCGGACCTCGTCGGTCGGGATGTACTTCATGATTTCCAGCACGTAGGCCGCATTGAAGCCGATCTCAAGCGGATCGCCCTCGTAGCTCACCGTGACCTCTTCCTGTGCCTCGCCCAGGTCCGGTGTCTGGACACTGAGCTTGCAGGACCCGTTGCCGAACTGAAGCCGGATCCGGTGGGTCTGGTCGCTGGCAACGATGCTCATGCGCCGGAGCGCGCTGGCCAGGGCGCTCTTGTCCACCGTGGCGATCTTGTCGTTCTCCCGCGGGATCACCTGCTCGTAATTCGGGTATGGCCCCTCGATGAGCCGGGTATAGACCTGTGTGCCGGCCGAACGGAAGCCGAGGTGGTTTTCGCTCTTCGCGATCTCGATCTCCTCGTCCGAGTTGAAGAGCCGGCGGATCTGCTCCAGCGCCTTGGGCGGGATGATCAGGTCTGCTTCGGTCTTCCCGCCGCCGGTCCTGACTGGGATCTCCATGCGGGACAGGCGGTGGCCGTTGGTGGCGACCATGCGCATCCGGTCCGGGCGAAGCTCCCAGAGAACACCATTCAGGATCGGGCGGCTTTCCTCCGTGCTGGCGGCGAAGGCCACGTGGCCAATCAGTTTCTGCACGTCGCCGGCGGAGATCTTCCAGGCGTCATCGAACTTGACGGTGGGGAACGCCGGGAACTCCTCGCGCGGGAGACCGAGCAGCTTGAATTTCGTGCGGCCGCACTCGATGGTGGCACGCTGCTCGCCTGACGCCGTGACCCGGATGGCGGCATTCGGCAGTTCACGCACGATCTCGACCAGCTTCCTGGCCGGAAGCGTGATCGCGCCTTCCTGGTCCACCTGGGCGGCCACGGTCGTGCTCACCCCGATGTCCAGGTCGGTACCTGAAAGGCGAAGACCGTCCTTCGTGGCTTCGACAAGGATATTGGACAGGACCGGCAGTGTCGTCTTGGCCGGTACACTGGCGGCGACATCGACCAGTCCTCCCTGGAGGTGTTCCCGCGCGATCGTGAACTTCATGCTGCTCCCCGATGGAGGCTATTGTGAACTACTGATACTCTATTGAAATACTCAGTAGTAGTAGTAGAGCGTCTGGAAATGTTGACCACTGAGCCAACTGCCGTGTGCGTCAACCATTGTGGGTCCTGCTGCCTGTCGACAGCGTGTGGGCGTTCTGGAAACTTCGCCCGCTTCTCCCCAGGCTTCCCCCGCGCCCCACACTCCCCACACTGCATGTCGATTACTGTGCGCACAACTCCTGGCGCGCCTGGTCAATCCGCTCGCGCAGCGTCCGGTCCCGCGACAGCTGTCGCTGTACCTTGTCCACCGAATGAATCACGGTGGAGTGATCGCGCCCGCCGAACGCCTGCCCGATTTCCACGAGCTGCATCTGGAGCAGGTCGCGGGCGAGATACATCGCAATCTGCCGCGGCACGGTGAGCGTCTTGATCCGCGCCTTGGAGCGCAGGCCTTCCGGGGTCACGCCCCAGCGGCGGGCCACGACTTCCTGCACCTTGGCGATGGACGGCATGGTCTGCGGAGACGTCCCCGCCTGCTCCTCGCCAGGCTTGATCTTGTCGCTCAGGGCCTCCCGGGCCAGTTCGATCGACACCTCGCGGTGCTTGAGCGAGGCGAAGAGCAGCAGCTTGATGATGCAGCCCTCGAGCTCCCGCACGTTACTCCGGACATGCTCGGCAATGAACCGCAGCACATCGTCCGGGATGGTGAGCTCCAGATGGTCCTGTTCCTGCTTCTTCCGCAGGATGGCGATCCGGTGTTCGAGATCCGGCTGGCCGATGTCGGCCACCATGCCCCACTCGAACCGGCTCACCAGCCGAGCCTCCAGGCCCGGCATCTCCTTCGGCGGCCGGTCCGAGGTCAGGACGATCTGCTTCTTTCCCTCATACAGTGCATTAAAGGTATGGAAGAACTCCTCCTGGGTCATCTCCTTGCCTTCCAGGAAATGCACGTCGTCCACCAGGAAGAGGTCCACGTCGGTCCGGTAGCGCCGGCGGAATTCCTGCATGGTCCGGCTGTGGATGCTCTCGATCACCTCGTTGATGAACTGCTCGGCGCCGACGTAGAGGACCTGGGTGCCCGGATTCCGCTCGCAGACGGTGTGAGCAATCGCCTGCATGAGGTGGGTCTTGCCCAGCCCCGTCGCCCCGTAGATGAAGAGCGGGTTGTAGGTCTTGCCCGGCGCCTCCGCCACGGCGTGGGCGGCGGCCGCGGCCAGCTCGTTCGACTTGCCGATGACGAAAGTATCGAAGGTGTAGCGTTCGTTGAGCGGCTGGGTCCCTGCCTTGCCCCCGTTCGCCCCGGCCTGGACCGGAGGCGGGGCGACGAAGAAGTCCATCTGAGGCCGCTTCTGGCGGTCCTCCTGGACCTGGAAGACCACGCGGGTAGGTTGCCCTACCACCTGCTCGGCCAGGCGGCTCAGCAGGTCGGCGTGCTTCGTCTCATTCCATTCAGCCGCAAAGTGGTCCGGAGCTCCGAGGACCAGCCGGTCTTCGTCGATGGCGATCGCCTCGGCGGGTTCCAGCCAGGTCCGGACGGTATGCTCCGGTAGTTCGCGATGGGCCTCGTTGAGAATGCGTTTCCAGGCGTCTTTCGCGGACAGCTGCATGGGTGCTCGACAGGGGTGGGGGTCTTGCAAGGGCAGACGATGTTACCGGTCCGATGTGGAAAAGTCAACCTTGACGGAAATGCTGTTGCGGAGGTAGCTTCCCGGGCTTACTGGAGGAATTGCCCCGATGAAACCGTCGTATCGGCCGCGCAACCGGCGCCGCGTCAATAAGCATGGATTTCGTGCCCGCATGGCCACCCGCTGGGGGCGTGCGGTGCTGTCCCGTCGCCGCAAGAAGGGGCGGAAACGGCTGACCGTTTCCATCCCGTCCAAGCACGGGAGCCGCTGACGGAGGGTCAGGGCCTTCCGCGAGCCAGCCGGCTCGCGTCGGCCGCTGACATCCGTCGGTGCCTGTTGAGCGGCCGGCGCAGCCGCTCCGGACATCTCGACATGATCTGGACGGACAATGAAGCGGGCCACCCACGGATGGGACTGATCGTACCCAGATTCCAGTCTACCGCGGTGGCCCGCAATCGTTTGCGGCGGCGCCTGAAGGAAATCTGGCGTCGCGACCTGAAGCCAGGGCAGCCGGCCTGGGACCTGGTCATCCGGGCGCGGCGGGAGGCCTACGGAGCGTCCTTCGGGGACCTCCGGCGTGACATGCTCGCCTTCGGCGAGCGCACTTTTCCTGCGGAGTGAGCGGTGCCGGGGCTGTTGCTCCTGCCGCGCCGCGCGGTGGCCCGGCTCATCCGGGGCTACCAGGTTGCGATCTCGCCCGCCTTCCCGCCGCGCTGCAGGTTCCATCCGTCCTGTTCGCAGTACACGCTCGAGGCCGTGACCCGTTACGGCGTGATCCGGGGGACCTGGCTTGGCATGCGCCGGCTGGTGAAGTGCCACCCGTTTCATCCCGGCGGCCATGACCCCGTTCCCTAGCCCCTGACGACCGGATCCATGGATCGACGATTCCTGTGGGCGATCATCCTGATGATCGTGATCGCCATCGTTCCCAGCTTCATCTTCAAGCCGTCGAGCCGCGCGGTGAGGAGTCCGAACGCGCCCGGCGCGATGGTAGACTCGACACCGGCCCCGACCGAGCCCCCGCAGATGAGCGCGCCGATCGGCCCGCTGCCGGAGGCCGCCGTCGCCGAGGAGGATACGGTTGCGGGGGCGGACACCGTACGGGCCTCCACCGACCTCTATCAGTACGGCATCAGCACCCTGGGCGGCCGGATCGTGGACGTGACCTTGCCGACCTACAAGTCGCAGGCGCCGGGGGAAAAAGACCAGCCGGTCGAACTGCTGCTCCGTCGGAGTAACCTGCTGGCTCTGAAGCTGCTGGTGGGGAACGACACCCTGGACCTGCGCGACTGGCATTTCACGCCCGGCGCCCTGACGGGGGGCCCGGGGGAGCCCGTCGTCCTCCGCGCCGAGCGTGGCGGAGTGGGCGTCACCCTCCAGTACAGCTTCGCGCCGGACAACTACCAGGTGTGGGTGCAGGGGGAGATCACCGGCATCGGCCCCAACGGCGGTACCCTGGCAATTGGCATGGGACCGGGGCTCCGGAACACCGAAGCCGACTCCAATGACAATCACCACCAGATGGCGATCGTGACCGAGCAGAACGGTACCAGCAGCCATCCGCTCCGGAAGCTCGATCCCGGGGTCACCGAGACCCTGCCGGGCCCGTTCGACTGGGTCGCGCTCAAGTCCAAGTATTTCGTGACGGCGGTCTTCGCCTCCGACACCTCGCAGCCCAGGATCGCCGCTGTGTCCGCCACCCCGCCGACCACGGCTGGGAAGGACCCGAACATCGCCGACATCGAACTGACCATGCCGCTCCTCGCGGACGGCCGCTTCAGCTACATGCTGTATGCGGGGCCGATGGAATACTCGCGCCTCTCGCACATCGGGCAGGATTTCGATGACGTGAACCCGTATGGATGGCCCGGGTTCCGCACCGTCATCCGCCCGGTGGCGATCGGGGTGCGGTGGCTGCTGGTCTGGATGCACGAGAACTTCCACCTGGCCTACGGGTGGGTGCTGATCCTCTTCGGCATCGGGGTGCGGGTGATCCTCTGGCCCCTCAACCAGAAGGCGATGCGGGCCAGCATGGCGATGCAGGCCATCCAGCCGCAGTTGAAGGAGGTCCAGGAGAAATACAAGGAAAACCCGCAGGTCATGCAGAAGAAGGTTTTCGAGATCTACAAGGAAAACCACGTGAATCCGCTGGGCGGCTGCTGGCCGGTGCTGCTGCCAATGCCGGTGCTGTTCGCGCTCTTCTTCGTCTTCGGGTACACCATCGAGCTCCGCGGGGCGAGCTTCCTCTGGCTGCCGGACCTTTCCCGGCCGGACCCGCTCTACGTTATCCCGCTCCTGATGGGCGCCTCGATGTACGTGCTCAACAAGGTGGGCCAGATGGGGATGGAGCCCAATCCCCAGATGAAGATCATGCTGTACGTCATGCCGGTGTTCATGGTGGTGCTGTTCGTGAACTTCGCGTCCGGCCTGAACCTGTACTACACGGTGAGCAACACCGCGAGCATTCCCCAGCAATGGTACCTCGCCAAGGAACGGCTCCGTGCCAAGGCCAACAAGCCCATCGTCAAGCAGCGCAAATAGTGGGACATGCTGACCGATCCGATTGCCGCCCTGGCTACCGCGCCGGGGCGGAGCGCCCTCGCCCTCATCCGGCTCTCCGGTAAGGGGGCGTTTGACGTCGCCCGGCGGGTGATCGCCGGATTCACCATCGATCCACCCCGACAACTCCGGCTCGCCCCCTTCCACGCTCCTGACGGCGCGGCGATCGACCGCGGCCTCTACGCGGTCTTTCCGGAACCCCATTCCTATACCGGCGAGGATGCCGTCGAGCTGACCTGCCATGGCGGTCTCGCCGTACCTGCGGCCATACTCGCCGCACTGCACGCCACCGGCGCCCGTCCCGCCGAGCCGGGCGAGTTCACCCGGCGTGCGGTCATGAATGGGAAGATGGACCTGCTCCAGGCCGAGGCCGTGGGGGACTTGATTGACGCGACGGCGGGCGTGCAGGCCCGGGTGGCGCTCGAGCAGCTGGACGGCTCGCTCTCGCGGCGGCTGGGCGCGCTCCGCGAGCAGCTGCTCCAGCTTCAGGCACTGCTGAGCTACGAGGTGGATTTTCCCGAAGAGGATGACGGGCCGGTCCCGGCACACCGCATGGCCGGCGCGATGAAGGAGGCCATCAACGCCGTCCGTACCCTGCTCCGCACCGCGCCCGCGGGGCAGCGTCTTCAGGAGGGAGCGCTCGTCGTGCTGGCGGGGCGGCCGAACGCGGGCAAGTCTTCACTCTTCAACGCGCTGCTGGGGACGGACCGTGTCCTCGTCTCTGAAATCCCGGGGACCACGCGTGACGCCGTGGAGGCCGCGACGTCCTTCGGCGGCTGGCCCGTCCGGCTGCTCGACACGGCCGGGCTGTTCGACTTCACCGGCACAGTGGACCGGATGGGGGTCGCGATGAGCCGGCGCTACATCAAGGCGGCGGATCTCGTGCTTTTGTGTGTCGAGGCCGGGGAAACGGACCTCGCGCCGCCGCCGGAACTCACCGACCTCCCCATGATCCTCCTCCGGACCAAGTCAGACCTTCAGCCGCCATCAGGCGAAGGCATCCCTGTCTCCGTCGTGACCGGCGAGGGCCTGGACCGGGTGCGGGAAGAGGTCGCGGCCCGCATTTTCGGCGACGGTGTCTCCCTGGCTGACCTGGGGCCGATGCTGACTCACGAGCGCCACCGGGTCGGACTCGAGCGGGCCCTCACCTCCCTGGAACAGGCACTGCCCCAGCTCGGCTCTGCCGGCGAAGCGGTTCTGGCTTCCCATCATGTGCGCGAAGCGACGGAGGCGCTGGACGAGTTGATCGGCCGAGTGGATGTGGAGGAGGTGCTGGAGAGATTTTCCGCGGATTCTGTGTCGGAAAGTGAACAGGGCATGCGGTGAAGGGTGCACGGTAAATTTCCGGCCGTAGCACCCGTAGGGGCGGCCTGAGGGCCTTACCTAGTCGAAGGTCGAAGGGCCTTAGACCTCACACTTATGGCTCCCGTCACAAAACGGCTTCGTTCTACTCCGCCCGCACCCGCAGAACTTCACCATCCCCGGATTCTTCGCCACCGGCAGCGGAATCTCGTTCCCTTCCCGGTCCTCCACCCGCACCTCACCATGCACGATGATCGTGCCAAGCGGCTTGACGGTGATCCGGATCGGATCCTTCCCCTCATCTGACATCAGGCGGTGTGAATGCGGCGGGCGGCGTCCTCGGCGTCCCTGAACTCATCCACCGAGGCACGGAGCGCCGGGCCGATGCCCTGCTTTGCCGCGAGGGCTTCGGTGAGGCGGTGGCCCAGGTAATAGCCGGAGCGCTCCGGCAGGACCTTGCCGTCGACGGTGCGCGCCTCGCCGCTCATGCCTCCAACCAGATAGCGGAGGCGAAGCCCGAGGGCTGAGCGGTCGAGATGCGGCTCGACGGCGCTCCGGAGGAAGGATTCCAGCTCACGGAGCCGGCTGTGTTGCCGCTTGGTGTAACCGAAGTACTGCGGCGGCAGGAAGCCGGGGGCCACGGCCTCGGCGGCGCGGACGGCAAGCCCCTCGTTGACGAGAAGCTCCCGGAGCGTGGCCCGGCTCCCGGCGGTCCAGACGTCATAATTGCCGCCGGCCTCACGGATGAAGCGACGGAGATCGCTTTTGCTGTCCGGCGAGAGGTAGCGGACCAGGTGGCCGTACTCGTGCGCGATCCAGAGGGGGATCAGGTCCGGTGTGAGCCCCAGGCCGAAGGTGTCCGGATTGGGCCGGCCGGTGAAATGCTCAAGGCAGATGAAGATGACACCGCGGCCGTTCACCACCAGCTCGCCGGCGTTGGCTGCGCCCATCCCCACCATGAGGTAGCAGTCCACCGGTCGGTCGGCTTCCAGGATGTCCGCAGCGCGCGCCAGGGTGTCCTCGGCCATCTGCACGACGTCCACCGCCGCGATCAGCTGCCAGAGATCGCGACGGTCGGCGCCGAGCATATGGCTCACGAGATCCTCGGCGGCCTCCGTATCCGGATCCATGACGTAGTTGCGCCAGTACGCTTCGAGTACGGGACGGTGGGCGTCATGATATCGCTGCCAGGCGCGGCGGCGATCAGGTGCATCGAGTATGGCGAGGAATTCGGGGAGAAGATTGATAAGCACGCGCCAGAATACGGGAGCGAAGGGCGCGGCGCAAGTGATGCGGTGATGAAACAGGTTTTGATGATCGGCGATCGGGAATCGGCAGACGGAGGAGTATGTTTGGATTGCCGACTTGCCGACTTGCCGACTTGCCGGCGTCTACTCCCCGTCTTCCTTCTTCTTCTCTGCCACTTCCTTCAGGAAGCGCTTCTCTTCCGCCGTCAGGCTGTGCATGCCCTGCGCGTTGATTTTGTCGAGCACGCGGTCGATCTCGGCGGAAACCGGATCGGGCTCGGGGCGCGATGGCGGCCGGGGCGCGGGCTCGGGCTCGACGTCGCGCGAGGGGGCCTGGACCATCACCACGCGCTCGACTGGCCTGGGAGCGGAGGCGGGCACAGGATGCGAGAGGGCCTGGACCCGGAAGAACATATAGGCGAAGAGCATCCCGCCCAGATGCGCGATGTGGGCGACGCCACTGTCCCGGAAGATGAGGGCGGCAAAGAGCGACCCGCCTGCTACGACGGTGACGAGCGAGCGGACCCGGATCGGCACCGGAATCGGGAAGAGCAGCACCTCGGCGTCGGGCCAGAGCATCGCAAAGGCCAGGGCCACGCCCAGGACGGCGCCGGAAGCACCGAGGAACGGGTGGATCGTGAGGAACCCGGAGAGGCCAAGTGACAGGACCGCGGCGCCGATCCCGCAGAAGAGATAGAAAAAGAGGAATGAGCGGCTGCCCATCCGCTGTTCCACGGCGGTGCCGAAGAGGTACAGGCCCAGCATGTTGAACGCCAGGTGCCAGAGCCCCTGGTGGACGAACATGTAGGAGAGGAAGGTCCAGGGCCGCTCGAGCGCCACGGCCGGGTTGAAGACGAGCAAGTCGCGCACGCCGGGCGCCGTCAGCACGGTGGCGAGCAGAATCATCACCACGGCGTTGATGGCGATCAGCCGCCCCACCCAGGGCGTCAGGCGCGGAAATGTCTGTCCGTTCATCTCTTACCCGGCCTTCCTTCCGGTTCCCGCCCCGCCGGGCTGGCGGTGCGGCAGATCCGGTCACACAACTCCGGGAAATCTATCCCCGCAGCCTGCGCGGCCTGCGGATAGAGGCTGGTAGCGGTCATGCCAGGGAGGGTATTGGCCTCCAGGCACCAGCATTCACCGTCGGCGTCCAGCCGGAAATCCACTCGCGAATACCCGCCCAGCTTGAGCGCCCGATGGGCCTTCAGGGCCAGCTTCCCCGCCCTCGTGGCCACGTCCTTCGGGAGATCTGCGGGAAAGATCTCCTCGCTCATGCCGGGCGTGTACTTGCACTCGTAATCGAAAATCTCGTGCCGTGGAATGATTTCCCCGGGCGGCAGGGCCTCGCCATCGAGGATTCCCACCGTGATCTCCCTCCCGGCAATGAAGCGCTCGACCATCACCTCATCGTCAAACTGTCCCGCGAATGCCACGGCGGCATCAAACTCCTCCGGCTTCCGCACGAGGGTCAGGCCCACCGTGGAACCCTGCTTGGATGCCTTGACGATCAACGGCCAACCTAGCCTGGCCCCGGCCTCCTCCGCTGTGACCGGCGTCATGAGCCAGTCGGCCGTGGGGACGCCGGCCTGGCGGAACAGATGCTTGGCGACGTCCTTGTCCATGGCCAGCGCGTTCCCCAGTGCCCCGCTGCCGGTGTACGGAACGCCGAGCACATCCAGGACCGTCTGGATGGTGCCGTCCTCGCCCCGGCCCCCGTGGAGGGCCAGGAAGACCAGGTCGGCATCCCGCACCACTTTGAGATCGGCCAGCCCCGAGAGCAGGAACCCGCGTTCGAGCTCGGCGAGTTCCTCCGGGGATGGCGGCACCTTCCCCACCGCGGGACGGAGAAGTGTTTCTTCCTGTTTCCCGGGGACGAATCCACGGGCAGTGTCCACCACAGAGACCGAATGGCCGACGCTCCGGAGCGCCCGGACCACCTGGGCAGCCGTGGCGATGGCCACATCCCGCTCGGAGGAGGTGCCCCCCGTCAGCACCACTACCCTGAGGCTCACCGGGATCCGATCAGCTGCTGGAGAACGTCGTAGCGACTGATAATACCAATCAGCTTCCCGTCCTTCTGGACCAGTGCGGCCGGGCTTTCCCGCGTGAGCATCGGCGCCAGGTGGTCGGCCGGGTAGTCGGCCTCTATGACCGGGAATGGCTCGTCCATGACTTCCCGTACCGGCCGTTCCAGGAGGGCCGGCTGGGCCAGTGCCTTTGTCATCAGGACCGATTCGCTGAGCCCGCCCACGCAGCGGTCGCCATCCAGGACCGGGATCTGGCTCACGTCATAGCTGTTCATGAGGTTCAAGGCCTGCCGGACCGCCGCGCTCGGCGTGAGCGAGACGAGCATCGGGGCCCGGTCGTCCCGCGCCGCCAGGATGTCGGCCACTGTGGCGCGCGGGGTATCCAGCAGCTGGTTCTCCTGCATCCACTCGTCGTTGAAGAGCTTGGAGAGGTAGCGCTCCCCGGTATCGCACAGGATGGTGACGATGAGCGCGTCCGGGTCGTCGAGTTCCCGGGCGAGCTGGACCGCCAGCGCCACGTTGAGGCCGGCCGACCCGCCCACCAGGATGCCTTCCTCCCGGGCGAGCCGTCGGGCCATGACGAAGGATTCCCGGTCGGAGAGCTGGCGGAACTCGTCCACCGTGTCATACCAGATGGTGGAGGGGATCTTGTCCCCTCCGATGCCTTCGACCTTGTAGGGATGGCCCTCGCCCATGGTCTTCGACCGGCTGTATTCCGTGTAAAGAGACCCCACGGGGTCGCCCGCGATCACGCGGATCTTCGAGTTCTGCTCCTTGAGATACTTCCCGGCTCCGCTCACCGTCCCACCCGTTCCCGCGCCGGCCACGAAATGCGTGACCTTCCCGTCAGTCTGGGCCCAGATCTCGGGGCCTGTCGTCTTGTAATGCGCCGCCGGGTTCACCTGGTTGTAGAACTGGTTCGCGAGGACGGCGCCAGGCGTGTCCTTCACGATCTGTTTCGCCTTCATGACGTAATTGTCCGGATGGTCCGGTGGTACCGCAGTCGGCACGACCACCACCTCGGCGCCGTACGCCTTCAGGAGCCTGACTTTTTCGCTGCTCATCTTGTCCGGCATGGTAAAGATGCAGTGGTATCCCTTGAGGGCGGCCGCCAGGGCCAGCCCCACGCCGGTATTGCCCGAAGTGCCCTCCACGATGGTCCCGCCGGGCTTGAGATCACCGCTGGCCTCTGCGTCCTCGATGATCGCGAGCCCGATCCGGTCCTTCACCGATCCGCCGGGATTCGCGTATTCCGCCTTGCCAAGAATGGGCGTGCGAAGCCCGGCGCCAATACGACCCAGACGGATGAGTGGTGTCCAGCCGACGGTCTCGAGAACCGACGGGTACGGGTCCGGATGCGGGGGCGTCATGGTGTGGCCGAGCTTTCCGGGTGACGGAAGAGGATGGGCTGGAGCGTGGTCGCGGCGATGGGCTGGCCGTTCCGCATGGCGGGTGAAAAATGCATCCGCGCCGAACCGGCCATGGCCGAGGAGTCGAAGGCGGGGTATCCGCTCGACTCGGAGATCTTTGTTGAATCAGGCATGACGGCCCCGGCGGCAGTGACGTAGAGCTGGAGCACGACCCGGCCCTCGATGCCTCTTTCATAGAGTGAGGGCGGGTAGTCCACCGGTGGTTCGGGATCGGTCGCCACCGGTGGTCCGTCCTTGCCGGTGATGGCCGGCGGCTTGTCCGGCAGATTCACGATGTTGCCGTCGGACGAACCACAGGCGGCGGCCGAGGCGGCCCCCATGACAATCAGCAGGGTCAGGGTCTTCCGGTTCACTTGCGCTCCCTGGCGCGGCGGGTCAGGTCAGCGAGGCGGTTGAGTGCCTCGATCGGGGTCAGGGTGTCCACGTCGAGATGACGCAGTTCCTCCATCATGGGATGGTCAGCGCCGGCGAAGAGTTGCAGCTGGGAGGGATCGGTGATCTCCGGCTCGCCGGGTACGACGCGGTGGTCGCCTTCCAGCGTGAGCAGGATTTCCTTCGCGCGCTCCACCACTTCCCGCGGGAGCCCGGCCAGCTGGGCAACGTGGATGCCGTAGGAGCGGTCGGTTCCACCGGGCTCGAGCCGGTGCAGGAACACCACGTGGTCGCCCGACTCCCGGACGGCCACGTTCAGGTTTCGCGCGTGCTGGAGCCGTTCGGGCAGCTGCATGAGTTCGTGGTAATGTGTCGCGAACATGGTGCGGCAACCGATCCGGTCATGCAGGTGCTCGGTGACACCCCACGCGATGGCCACGCCGTCGTACGTCGAGGTGCCGCGCCCGATCTCGTCCAGGAGGACCAGGCTCCGGCCGGTCGCGTTGTGGAGGATGGCGCTGGTCTCGCTCATCTCCACCATGAACGTGCTCTGACCGCGGGCCAGGTTGTCGCTGGCGCCGACCCGGGTGAAAAGGCGGTCCACCAGGCCGATCCGGCCGGCACCGGCCGGGATGAACGATCCCATTTGCGCCAGCACCACACAGAGGCCGATCTGCCGCAGGATCGTGGACTTGCCGGCCATGTTGGGGCCGGTCACCAGGAGCACGCGCGCGGACGGTTCGAAGCGCACGTCGTTCGGGATGAACGACTCGCGGGGCATGAGCCGCTCGATCACGGCATGCCGGCTGGCCTCGAGGATCAGCGTCGTGTCGTCGGCGATGGTGGGTCGGACGTACTGGTGATGCACCGCGACGTCACCGAGCCCGGCCCAGGCATCGAGGTGGCTCAGGGCCCGGGCGCAGTGCTGGATCCGGGTGGTTTCTCCCCCGACCCTCTCCCGGAGCTCCGTGAAGAGCTCGCCCTCCCGCACGCCGATCCGCTCCTCGGCGCCCAGCACCTTCGCCTCGTATTCCTTGAGTTCCGGTGTGACGTAGCGCTCGGCGCTGGTCAGTGTCTGACGCCGCTCGTAATCCGCGGGCACCTTGCCACTGTGAGCCCGGGTGATCTCCAGGTAGTACCCGAAGACCTTGTTGTAGCCGACCTTGAGCGACGGAATCCCCGTCCGTTCCCGCTCCCGCTGCTGCAGGGCTGCGATGTACTGCTTCCCGCCGTCCCTGAGCTCGCGGAGTTCGTCCAGGCCGGCGTCGAACCCGGGGCGGATGGCGCCGCCCTCGGCCAGCACCGCGGGAGGACGATCCACGAGGGCGGCGGAGAGGTCCCGTGCCAGGTCGCCCAGGAGATCGAATTCCGATGCGATCCGGGTCAGCGCCTCGCTCCGGTCCAGATCACTCAGGCCGGAGAGCGCCTCCAGCACTTCGGGGAGCCGGATGAAGGAGTCACGGAGCGCGCCGAGTTCACGGGGAGTGGCGCGACCGGCGGCCGCACGGCCTGCCAGGCGCTCCAGGTCCCGGACGCCATCGAGCGCTTCGCGGAGCCGGTCCCGGCCTCCCGAGTCGCGCACCATTGCCTCGACTGCGTCGAGGCGGCGCTCGATTTCGTCCCGGGTGCAGAGCGGCGAAAGCACCCATTGCCGGAGCAGGCGGGCGCCCATCGGTGTCACCGTCGTGTCGACTGCCTCGAGCAGCGTCGCGTTCCGGGTACCTGCGCGGAGCGGCTCGACCAGCTCCAGGTTCCGCCGGGTCATGTCATCGAGCCAGAGGTGTCCGTCCTGGCGCCGTGCGACCGGCCGGGTGAGATGGGGAAGCCCGGAGGGCTGCAGTTCCTGGATGTAGCGAAGGAGGGCCCCCGCGGCACCAACGGCGGGTGCGTCCTCCGGGCCCAGGCCGAGTCCGTCCAGCGAGGCAAGCCGGAAACGGCGCGCGAGTTCCGGCCCGGCGAGTTCAGGGTCGAACTCCCACGGCTCCCGCGCGGTGCGGAGTCCGTCACCCGGAAGGGGAAGGTCGGTATCCTGCGGATGAATCATCTCGGCGGGACAGAGCCGTCCCTCGACTTCGGCGAGCTGCCCGGGGGTGGTGACCTCGAGGAAGAATTCGCCGGTGCTCATGTCCACCGCCGCGACTCCGACCCGCTCGCCGGCGGGAGCCACAGCCATCAGGAAGTTGTTGCGGTTGCCGGTCAGGAAGCCGTCGTCCAGAATCGCGCCAGGCGTCAGCGTTTCCACCACCTCACGCCGGACGATACCCTTGGCCTGCTTCGGGTCTTCCACCTGCTCACAGATCGCCACCCGACGGCCGGCAGCGAGGAGCTGGCGGAGATAGTCCCGGGCAGCCTTGACCGGCACGCCGGCCAGCGGCACGCCATCCCCCCTGGACGTCAGGGTGATGTCCAGCAGTTTCGCCGCGACCTGGGCGTCCTCGAAGAACATCTCGTAGAAATCGCCCATCCGGAAAAAGAGGATGGCGTCCTCGTGCCGCGACTTGATCTCGAGATACTGCTGGATCAGCGGCGTAGAGGCGGCGTCGGCAGGTCGAACGGTCACGGTACCGCTACGACGAAAGGCTGGCCGCCCACGCGGGCGCGGATCTGGGTGGCGGCGGCCCGTGCCTGGTCCTTGTCGTCGAACCGGCCGAACCGGATCTTGTAGAGCCCACCCTCAAGCACCACGACGGGGTCCAGCCCGGCGGCACGGATGTCGGCCGCGACCTTGTCTGCGGCGGCGCGAGTACCGACCGCCGCGACCTGCACACTGAACACCGTGGCGGCCGCATCGGGATTCTGGATCGGCGTGGCGCTGTCCGCCGGTGGGGGAGCGGCAGGGGTCGCCTCGGCCTGGGCGGGCTCGGCCGGTGCGGGAGCCGTCGGGATCGGAACCGGCCCGGCCGGCGCGGGAGATTCCACCGCTGCGGCGCCGGGGGCGACGGCCGTAACGCCCTGACAGCGCGCCTGATAGAACTCGAGCTGGTTTCTCACTTCGACATTCCCGCCCGCCCTCGCCAGCCCTTCGTTCAGGAACCCGCAGGCCTCCGCGGGCCGGTTCTGCTCGAACCACGCACGCGCACCCCAGAAGTCAGCCAGGGCGCGGAGGTCGCTCGCGGGATAATCGGAGCGTAGCCGCTCGATGCTTCGGAGGGAGCCCGGCATGTCACCGGCCGCAAAGTCGAGCTGGGCGAGCCGGAGCAGCGCGTCATCCGCCCAGGGCGAGCCGGCATACTCCAGCGCCACCCGCCGGAAGTACTGCGTCATGGCCTGCGCGCTGGGCGAGATCTGTCCCATGGTATACAGCATGCCGGGATAGATCGGGTCGGTCGCGGGCGTTGCGCCCAGGCGGCTGGTGAGCATCGCGCGCGCCGAGTCGCCCCGTCCCTCCTGCGCGAGCCGGACGGCGATCGTGAGCACACTGTCGCCCTGCTGGGCGGATGCCGGGATGGCAAGCGCGAGGGTGAGCCCTGCGAGAACCAGCGCGCGCTTCATGCTGCAGCCTCCTGCCGCGTGTGACGGAGCGTAAGCACCAGGTCGGTGATCACGCCGGTTTCATCCGAGATGCGTGTGCTCTTGAGGGCCTTGTCGGCATCGAGCATGGCTTCCAGTCCTCGCCGCAGCCGCTCGGCCGGCCATTTCGGGGCCCAGCCCGCCCAGCTCTCGGCCTCGTCGCGCCACTTGCCGAGCCCGGCGGGGCGGAGCCGCAACAGCACCTGCTTGACGATGGCGTCGACGACGGCTTTAGGGCCCCGGGCACGCCTCGTGAATGGTTGCGCCACTCCGGCGCCAACCAGCCCCTGTCCCAGCATCATGACCAGGCGAACGCCGCTCACGCCCGACTGGGACAGCACGGTGTCCAGCATCGCGAGGGCGTCAGCGGTCCGGTCCGACAGGACGGCGTCGCGCCAGTCGAGCGGCGTCTCTCCCCGGCGCACGCCCACCAGCTCGCCGAGCCGGTCGGCGTCGATCCTGGCGCCTTCCCCGAGGGCATACACCTTCTCCAGCTCCGAGCGCAGCGCCAGGGTGGAAGTCCCGGTCACGTTCACCAGGTGCGTGGCCGCGTCTTCCGCTAGCGTCACCTTGTTGCGCGAGACTTCCCGCAACACCCAGCGGACCGCCTCGTCGACCTCCATCGGCTCGAAGAGCACTACCGTGGCGCGCTTCGCCAGGGCGGCGTCGGGCTTCGACTCACCCTCGCCCTTCGGATCGGCATTTTCCACCAGCACGAGCACCGTGCCTTCGGCGGGTCGCTCGAGGTAGCGCTCCAGCGCCTTCTTCAGCTTCGTCTTCCGCTTCACCTGTTCGAGGTCGCGGAGGATCACCAGCCGACGGTCGGCCATCATCGGCAGTGTGTTGAGGGCCGTGTCGAGTCCTTCGGGGTCGAGCTGGGCCAGCGATCGCTGCTCCAGGTTGAAGTCGCGCAGACCGGGGTCCAGCACGGCATCGAGCAGGCGCGCCACCGCCTCGTCCTTCAGTCCCTCTTCGGTGCCGTGGAAGTAGTACGCGGGAGCGAATTTACCGGCCTCGATCGCCTTGGAGAGTGCCTGGATCGTGGTCTCGGCCATGAAGGGAATTGTAGGGGGAGAGAGAGGGGATGGCTACCGGGGAGTCGAAGGTCGAAAGTCAGAGGTCGGGAGGTCAGGAGGCATCACCTGTCCGCCTCGACCGCCTTGTCCGCCCTGTCCGCCCCGCCGCCTCTTACAAAGTTCTGCACCCACATCAGGGCCACCATGGTCTTCCCGTCCACTATGCGCCCGTCCCGGAGCGCCCGGCCCACCTCGTTCCAGCGCATCTCCTGGACCTCCATGAATTCGTCCTTTTCCCGGGCGTGACTGGTCTCGACCAGGTCCGTCGCCAGGAAGAGGTGGATCCGTTCGTCGGTGAATCCCGGGGTCGTGTAGAAGGTCGTGAGGTGCTGAAGCGCCCCGGCCCTCCGGCCGGCTTCCTCCTCCAGTTCCCGGCGGGCACAGGCCTCGGGTTTCTCGCCCGGGTCCAGCCTGCCGGCGGGGATTTCCAGAATGAAGCCGTCCGCGGCGTGGCGGAACTGGCGGATGAGGAGCACGCGGGGGTCTTTGCTCTCCGGCGGATCGAGCAGCGGGATCACCGCCGAGGCACCGGAGTGGCGGATCATCTCGAGTTCACCGGTGCTTCCGTCCGGAAAGCGGACGGTGTCGCGGTCCAGGTTGAGGACACGGCCGGTGTAGAGGCGGGTGGCGTCGAGCAGAGTCATGGCAGAGGTGCAGGGAATAGGGAATAGGGAGTAGGGGGGACCGGCCGGTCTCCCCTTCGACACAAACGGCCGGTCCGCCCTGTCCGCCCTGTCCGCCCGCCCGTCAGGGCATCACCGGGTTGCCGTAGAGGTCGCGAACCGTGATCGGCCCGAGCTTGAGGGCCTCGATGCCGGGGCGGATGACCTTGAGGTCTCCCACCACCACCACGCTCAGGGCGTCCGGGGTTACGTATTTCCGGGCCACCCGCTGCACGTCGGCAGCAGTGACCGCCATGATGTTCCGCACGTAATCGTTGTAGTACGAGAACGGCAGCCCGAAGGTGAGCAGGTCATCGATCTGGTTCGCCATCTGGCCCGTAGTCTCGAAGTCGCCCGGGAGGCCCAGGGCGATGTAGTTCCGGGCCCGGTCCAGCTCGGTCTGGCTCACCGGCTCGTCGCGGATACGCTCGAATTCCCTGAAGAATTCGACCAGTGAACTGTCAGTCACATTGGTCCGGACCGACGCACGCGCCAGGAACGGGCCCGGCAGGGGCCGGTAGGCGAAGCCGGAGCCGGCGCCGTAGGTGTAGCCCTTCGTCTCCCGGAGATTCGAATTGAGCCGGGAGCTGAAGGAGCCTCCGAGCAGGGTGTTCATGACTTCAAGCGCGTAGTAGTCTGGACTACTACGGTCAACTCCCGGTCTTCCGATGGCGATAACGGACTGGGCGGCGCCGGGTTTGTCGACCAGATAGACCATCGTGGCGGGGACCGGGGCTTTCGACCCTGTCGCCGAGGGCGCCGACGGTGCCTTGCCCTTCCAGGAGCCGAAGCGCCTGCTGATCTCCTGACGCACCTGTTCCATCGTCACATCCCCGGCCACCACGAGCCGGGCCCTGGCGGGGTCCATCGTCCGCTCGTAGAACCGGCGCACCATGGCCGAGTCGAGTCCGGCGGTTGAGGCCGAATCGCCGCCCAGGCTGTGGTGATAGGGGTGGTCCTTCGGATAGACCAGCGCATTGAAGGCAAGCGAGGCCATGACGGTCGGCTGGTCCTGCTGCTGGAGGATCTGCGCCAGGCGGAGGTCGCGTTGGCGGGCAACCTCCTCGGCGGCAAACGTCGGCCGGAGGACCACGTCGGCCATGAGATCGAGCGCCTGGTCCATCGACTTGACCGGGGTCTCGAGCGAAACGCTGGTGGCATCCCAGTTGGCGCCATTGGAGAGGCGGGCCCCCAGGAAGGCGACCTGGGCCGCGATCGTGGCGGCGTCCTTGCCGGCTGCTCCCTCGCTCAGCATGTCGGCCGTGAAGGAGGCCAGGCCGGGCCGGTCCGCGTCCAGCCTGCCGCCGCCCTCGACCGACAGCTCGAACTGGACCACCGGGACCTCGTGCATCGGGATCACATAGAGCCGGAGCCCGTTGGGCAGGGTCGTGGTTTCCACCTTCGGGAGGGTGAGCGAAGGCGGGGGCGCCAGCGTGGGAGGTGTGCTCCGGTCGAACGCGCCCTGCTGGGCCGCGAGCGGTGTTGCGGCCAGGGCGAGCAGGGCCATGGCAGCGAGAGGATTGCGGGGGGTCATGGGGTCACCTCCGTGGAGCGCGCTGCCATGTCGGTCTTTCCTTCCGGTACGATGCTCAGGATCACTTTGTGCCCGCCCAGGTATTGCCGCGCGACGCGCTGGACGTCGGCTGAGGTGACGGCGCGGTAGCGTGCCAGGTCCTGGTTGAACCAGTCGGCCTGGCCCGCGAAGTAGTAGTAACTGTTGAGCTGGTTCGCCTTGGACAGCACGCGCTCGAGTGCCCGCAGGAAACTCGACTCGGTGTTGTTCTTTGCCTGCTCGAGTTCCTTCGCCTCGGGGCCCTGGGCGATGATCCGCTTCATCTGCTCGTCGATGGAAGCCTGCAGCTCGGGCAGCGTATGCCCGGGGCGCGCCGTGGCGAGGATGACGAAGTCGCCGTCGAGGCGTTTCCCGTCCTGAAAGGCGCTGACATCGGCAGCGACCTGCTGCTGATAGACCATGGCGTCCGTGAGACGGCTGTTCCGGGCTCCCGTCAGGATATAGGCCAGCAGTTCGAGCGCCGCGTCGTCGGAGGTGAGGGTCCTGGTCGTGTGCCAGTTGTAGTAGAGCCGGGGGAGCTGGACCTTGTCCTCCAGCACGATCATCGTGTCCTTCGCCAGCGTGAACGCCGGTGCCTCGGGCCGGGTGATGGCCGGGCCGCGGGGAATCTCCCCGAAGTACTTCAGCACTTCCCTCTTCACATCGGCGGCCTTCACGTCACCCGCCACGGCGACCACTGCATTGTTGGGGGCGTAGTAGCGGCGGAAGAATGCCTTCGTGTCTTCCAGCGAGGCTGCCGACAGGTCGGCCATTGAGCCGATGACGGGCCAGGAGTAGGGATGGTCCGCCGGGTAGAGGGCTTTCGACAGAGTTTCCCAGGCCAGGCCATAGGGGCGATTCTCGTAGCTCTGCCGCCGCTCGTTCTTCACGACGTCGCGCTGGAGATCCACTTTCTCGTCCGTCATGGTCGGCACGAACCAGCCCATCCGGTCCGCCTCGAGCCAGAGCATGAGCGCGAGCGAGCTCGACGGCCCGATCTCGTAGTAGTTCGTCCTGTCGTTGGTGGTGCTGCCGTTGTTATTCGCCCCCGCCGCTTCCAGCAGCCGGTCGAACGCGGGATACTCGGCGTGCTCCGAGCCCATGAACATCAGGTGCTCGAACAGGTGGGCGAAGCCGGTCCGGCCCGGCTTTTCATCACCCGAGCCGACGTGATACCAGACGTTCACGGCGACGATGGGAGTGGAATGGTCCTCGTGGACCAGGAGGGTCAGCCCGTTGGACAACGTGTCCACGGTGACCGGAACGCTGAGACTGGCCTGGGCCCGGGCGGATGACGCCGTGCCGGCGGCCAGGGCCAGGGTCAGGACGAGACGTCGAAGCATGGGCTTCCTCGGGCGGTGAACAGGAAGAGCCGCCGGCATCCGGCGGCGAAGTGTGGCACGGACCGTACGGGCCCGGTGCCAGGAAGTTCCCGGACTACCAGCTCCGGACCCAGGCGACGGGAAGCTTCAGGGCCTCCGCGGCCAGGTACCCCGCCTCCCGGCGGGGATTCTCCGAAATCGGGCTGGTCCGGGTGGGCGAGCCGAAGGCCGTCAGGTGCACGCGGCGAGCCTCCAGCCGGATGCGTCCCATGTGAAACGGGTCGCTGACCAGGAGGACACTCTCGATCTTCTTCTCCCGCGCCCAGTCCGCGACCGATTCCATCGAGGCGCTGGTGCTCCGGCCCTCGGGGCGGACCGTGATGGCCTTCCGGGGCACCCCGCGGGACTCCAGGTAGCGCCGGCTCACCGTCGCCTCGCTCTCGTCGTCCCCGGGGCTCTGGCCGCCGGTTACGACGACGCGGAGCGCCATTCCCTCCCGGTACAGGTCATAGGCGTGATCCAGCCGGGCCCGCAGGACGGGTGACGGGCGGCCGTTGTACTGCGCGGCGCCCAGGACGACGATTGCGTCCGCGTGACGCCGCTGGTCCTGGCGGCTCACGGTCCATACGATGACGAAGGAGATGCCGTAGGCCAGGGCGGCGACGAGGACGGCGAGGAGCAGGGCGCGAATGATGCGACCGAGAGGGCGGGGCACGGCGGAAACCTAGCGGGTCGGCGGGGGCGGGGTCCACCCGGCCCCGCCTCAGAGATCGAAGGTCTGCCCCAGCTTCGGGATGTGGACTTCCTGCACCCCTTCCTCCTTCAGCAGGCCCGCCATCGCCTCCAGCCCCTCCGGCTCGCCGTGTACCACGAAGGCGCGACGCACGGGCCCGCCCATGCCCCGTACCCACTCGCGCAGTTCGTCCCGGTCCGCGTGGGCCGAATAGCCGCCGATGGTCTCGATCTCGGCGCGGCGGGTGAACATGTCGCCGAAGATGCGGACCTCCTCGGCGCCGGACTGGATGCGGCGGCCAAGCGTGTGTTCGGCCTGGTAGCCCACGAAGAGGATGATGTTGCGATGGTCGCCGATGTGGTGGATAAGGTGGTGGAGGATCCTGCCGCCCTCGGCCATGCCGCTTGCCGCGATGATCACCGCCGGGCCGTTCAACGAGTTGAGCTTGCGGGAATCCTGGCTGTCGCGCACGTAGTGGACCAGCGGGAAGTCGAACAGCTCCAGCGCAAGATCCATCATGCGTTCGCGACGGTCGAATACCTCCGGGTGCAACCGGAAGACCTGCGTGGCGTCGACCGCCATCGGGCTGTCGATGTAGATCGGAATTGCCGGGATCTGCTGGTGGCGATAGAGCTCGTGCAGGGCGTAGACCAGTTCCTGGGTGCGGCCGAGCGCGAACGAGGGCACGATCAGCTTGCCGCCGCGCTGGGCCGCCCGCCGCACGAGCTCGCCCAGCTTTTCCCCTGAGTCCCGGATGGTCTCGTGCTTTCGCGCGGCGTAGGTGGACTCGATGATCAGTGTGTCCACTGGTCCGGTCGGTGGGTCCGGGTCGCGGATGATGGGCAGGTTGGGACGGCCGATGTCACCAGAGAAGACGAGGCGGTGGGACTTGCCCTCGGTGATGCGGATGTCCACCGAGCCCGAGCCCAGGATGTGGCCGGCGTCGGTGAACTCGAAGCTCAGGCTCTTCCGGATGTGCTGCACCCGGCGATAGGGGACGCCGACGATCAGGTCCTGCACACGCATGGCGTCGCCCATGGTGTAGAGCGGGGCGGCTTCGGGGCCGGCCTTGCCGTGCTTCTGGAGATGGAGGAAGTCCATCTCCTGGATGTGCGCCGCATCGGGGAGCATGACGGCACAGAGGTCACGGGTGGCGGGCGTCGCGTAGATAGGGCCGTGGAAGCCACGATTCACGATCAGGGGCAACCGGCCGCAATGATCGATGTGCGCGTGACTCAGGATGACGTGGTCGATGCGGCGGGCGTCGAACTGTAACTCGGCGTTGAGTTCCCGCGCCTTCGCGCGGCGCCCCTGAAACATGCCGCTGTCGAGCAGGACGCGCGCGCCGGCCGCCTCGAGCAGGTGCATCGAGCCCGTGACCATACCCGCGGCACCCCAGAAAGTGAGTCGAAGTCCGGCCATTTCTACCCTTAAAAAGGCGTGAACGGTGAACGGTGAACGGTAACGGCCTCATGCGCTGCGATCTCGATTCGCGGGGCAGGTCCCGTTTACCGCTCACCGTTCACCGGATTGTTATCCTGTCCCGAACAGCCGGTCCCCCGCATCGCCCAGCCCCGGCATGATATAGCCGTTCTCGTTGAGCTGGCGGTCGAGGGCGGCGGCGAAGATGGGCACGTCCGGGTGGCGCTCCAGCATCCGGCGGACCCCTTCGGGGGCAGCCACGAGGCAGAGAAGCCGGATATTGCCGGCCCCGGCAGCCTTGAGGGCGTCGGTAGCCATGACAGCCGAGCCGCCGGTGGCGAGCATCGGGTCAAGCAGGAAGAAGAACTCGACCGTCCCGGCATCGGGGATCTTGAAGTAGTAGTCGCGGGGGCGGAGGGTGTTCTCGTCGCGGTAGAGGCCGATGTGGCCTACCCGGGCGCTGGGCATGAGTCCGGAGAGCCCTTCCACCATCCCCAGGCCGGCCCGGAGGATCGGCACCAGGGCCACCTTCCATCCCTCCACCTGGACGCCCTGCATCTTCTCCAGCGGGGTCTGTACCTCCACCGGGGACGCCGGGAGGTCGCGGGTCACCTCGTAGGCCATGAGCGCCGCAATCTCCCCGACCAGCTGCTTGAAGTCCCGGGTGCTGGTCTGCCGGTCCCGCAGCAGGGTCAGCTTGTGCTGAAGGAGGGGGTGCTGGATGACGGTGAGGTTGGGGAGGTCGGGGGAAGGCATGGGGCGTAATATGGGAGGGGAGTGGAGATAGGGGGAGGGAGAGGGAGTCGTGGGGTCGTTGAACAGTTGAATCGTGGAGTGGCTGAGTCGTCCTGGTGGAGGCCGGGATTGGTCGCGACTCAACCACTCAACACGCCTCCGTCGCTTGGCCCCGTCTCCCCTTCCCCCTATATTCCCCGCCCGCCGGGCCAGGTAGCTCAGTTGGTAGAGCACGTGACTGAAAATCACGGTGTCGGCGGTTCGATTCCGTCCCTGGCCATTCAATTCATTCAAGCCGCAATCCGGTGGCCGGTCCTCCCAGACCCGGCCACTTCGGTTTATTACCGGCCTCCTCGTCTGTCCAGCCCGCACAACACTGTCGCACCAGTACGCTATTGCGCCGAGCCCGGTCGGTATGCACGTTGGACTTACCGCTCACATGCCGGGAGATGTCCCGCACCAGTGGATCCTACCCCTGGATTCCGCTGGCCGTGACTCTTCTGTCCCAGCTGGCGAGGCCCCGTGGCCCCTGCAGGACCTCTTCGCCGTCTCGCTGTCCGAACCGTCTTCCTGCTGGCTGCGGGTTTGACGGGTGCCTGCCTTGCCGACTCCCCGCTGGAACCAGGCCCTCCCGCCGGGATCTCCGCTGTCGTGGTCACCGCTGCCCGTCGCGTCCTGTCTCCCGGCGATACGGTGAGGCTGGTGGCCCAGGTGATGGATGCCGAAGGAAAGGTTCTTCCCGCCGAGCCGGTGACCTGGACGTCCAGCGCCCCGGGAGTGGCCAGGGTGGACGACCAGGGCCTCGTGACGGCGGATTCCGTGGGTGACGCGGTGATCACCGCGAGCGCGGGGGGCAAGCAGGGAACCGCGGACCTTGAGGTCGGCATCTCGGTTCTCTGTGAGTGTACCAGGATTTTTGACTCGACCGCCGTCACCCTCCTGTCCCGCAATGACACGACCGGGGTCTACGTCTTCCGGATCGTCCGTGGCCCGCCTCCCGCCGTGGACTCCGGCGCCATCCTGGTCGGCGCCCAGGGCCAGGGGTACCTCCGCAGGGTGCAGCACGCGTCGCTGGCAGGCGACGTGCTCACCGTGGAGACCACCCAGGCGTACGTTGAAGAGGCCGTCCAGGAGGGGGGATTTTCCACGACGGCGTTCACCGATTCCGCCAGCGCCGGTGCGCAGCCGGCGAGCGGGTGGGTGGGACCGTGGCAGACGACCTACATGTCTCCCGATGTGAGCCTCAACCGCGCCGGACTGTGCTGTTCCCTGGACGGCCTGTCGTTTGCCATCAAGTTGGCGCCGTCGGCCGGTACGCCCGTGTCCGGTACGGTCGATTTCACCATCAATCAGGGCAGCATCGACTTCACCCCGCGCGTGGCCATGGTGACCAAGGTCAGCGCCTTCCAGTTGCGGCGGTTCGAGCATGTGCTCCGTGGGGATCTCGGACTCAACATCGATGAGTACGAACTGAAGGTCACGCTGAGCGGGAGTCCGAACAAGAGCATCCCGCTTGCCAAGGAAAAGCAGAACTTCATCATCCAGCAGCGCCCGTACGCCACGTTCATCGGGCCCATGCCGGTGATTGTCATCTTCACCAGGAAGTTTTCCCTCGAAATCACCCCCACGGTCAGTGCCAGCGCGGTCTTCACGGGGTCTTATCACAGTTCGCTCGGCATCGAGGCCGGCGTCGCCTGGACGGATCCGGGGGGCTGGCGGCCGGTCTTCAGCGCGTCGTCGTCCCACGATGCGACCGCGCCCCAGTTCAAGGGCGTCCAGGGCACGGCCTCGGTCAAGATCGCGGTGGTGCCGGAGTTCAATGCGCTCATCTATGGCGTGGTGGGGCCGTTCATCAACCTGGAGCCCTACGCAGAAGCGAAGGCTTCGTCCGTCCTCAGCTTCGCCGGGGGCAATCCCTCAGGGCTCGACTGGGAGACGGGAATCGACATCGGGCTCAACCTCAACATGGGGGCCAAACTCAGCGTGCTGGGGCGGAAGGACCTGTTTGAAGTGGGGTTCTCCATCCCCCTCTTCAAGCCCCTGAACCTGGTGCGCGGGTTCAGTGATGGCCCGCTCACGATCCGCACGGCGACGACGGGCCAGGATATCCCTGCGAGCTTCGGGGTCCAGCTCCGGCCGGCGTTCGTGGACCAGCTTCCGTTCTTCGGGATCCGCGACCTGAGCGGCAGCACCGTCGACACCAGCATGGCGCCCACCGACACGATCACCCTTGACAACATCCGGTCAGGCACGGGCTACCCTCACCGTCTGGCGCTCACCGGCATTGCCGGCAACTGCTACGACAGCCTGCCCAATCCGGATACGGTCTCGGTCGGCTCTCACGGGTTCATTGCCCTCGGGGGAACGGCGACAGACACCCTGTTCCGGGTCAACTGCATCCCGCTGGGCGATGTGTCCGTCGGCACGGACATCACGGGGCCACAGCCACCGGCTCGCTTCCGTCTGATTCTCCTGCGGCAGGATACCGTGGGTGTCGGACGTGCGGATACGCCTGATACGGTCAGCATTCCCGGCGGCATGGCGCCGCCCGACACCGTCCTGGAAGACTTCATCCCGGTCAACCCCCGTCGAGGTGGCACCGGACGGCTGGACGCGACCCTCGAGCCGGGCCGGCGCAACTGTGCCGTCGCGCGTCCCTCCACCGGCCAGCTCGTTATTCAGTCCGGCGATACCGTGGCGACCCGGTACCTGGTCACCTGTGTCCCCCTCGGCGCCGTCAGCCTCCAGGCAGCGACGGTCGACCTGGATCCGCCGCCCCCTGTCGCCTT
>CAWGSK010000019.1:0-24638 GCA_963825055.1 uncultured Gemmatimonadales bacterium | reverse complement strand
GCGAGTCAAGCACGACCCGGACTATCAGGAGAAGCGCGGCATTTTCCAGGGCCCGGCCGCGGGCCTCCCGGCAGAGCTCCAGGCGGAAATCGAGCGGAGCGCCAAGCGCATCTACCGCACGCTCGAGCTCGACGGCTACGCCCGGATCGACTTCCGGCTGGCGCCGACCCACGAACTCTATTTCCTCGAGGCCAACCCGAATCCGGAAATCGCCCGGGAGGAGGAGTTCGCCTCCTCGGCGCTCCATGTCGGCATCACCTACCCGGAGTTGCTCCAGCGGATCCTGAGCCTGGGCATCCGCCGTGGCTGAGCGGCGGGCCATCCCCGAAGCCCTGCTCGACCTCCCCGTCCGTTACACCACGCGGGTCGTGGCACTGGACCGGCTCGACGAGGTGCGGGCCGAGTTCGACCGGCTCCATGCGGTACGTGACCCGGAAACGCTGCACGACTTTCGTGCCGCGGTCCGGCGCCTTCGCGTCTTCGTGCGCGTGTACCACGAGGAGCTCGAAGGCAGCCTGGGGGGAAAGTCGGAGAAGCAACTCGCCGCGCTTTCCGATCTCACCAGCCCCGCCCGGGATCACGATATCCAGCTTGCCTGGCTCGACCGGCACCTGGCCGACCCCTCGCCCGCCGGTGCGGTCGGGCTCCGGTGGCTCAGGAACCGGCTGCAGGAGGAAAGGCTGGCCGCGGACGCGAAGCTCCGCGACAAGCTGCCCGGACGGGTCAACAAGCTCGAGAAGCGGCTCCGCAAGCGGCTGGGCGTGTACCGGGCGCCGGTGGACCGGGAGCACTTCACCCAGGGCGAAAGCTGGACCACAGTCACCGCCCGCCTCCTCCGCGACCATGCCGCCGTCCTGCGGGAACGGCTGGTGGAGATCGAGATGCCCTGCGACGAGGCCCTGCACCGTGCCCGTATCGCGGGCAAGCGCCTGCGCTACCTGCTGGAGCCTGTGGCCCCGCACGTCCCGGGCGCGCGGGACCTGGCCGATCAGATCAGGGGCCTGCAGCGCCTCCTCGGCGACATTACGGATGGATGCCTGCTGGTCGCGACCATCACCCGGCTCGCGGGTGAGGCCACCGCCGAGCAGGGCCAGCGCATTGCCGGCGTCCTCCAGAACCTTGACCACGTCGAGCCGGACCGGTTGCAGCAGGAACGGGAGCAGGACCCTTCACCGGGACTCTTCGAGCTGGCGGAGATCCTGCGGGGCTGGATCGCTGGGCGCTTCCAGGCCTGGGAAGAGACGTGGCCCGCGAAGCGGCAGGAAGAGCTTCTGGGCCTGGTGGCCGTGGTCGTGCAGACCCTGTCCGACCGCCAGCAGCTCCCCGTGGAAATCGAGCGCAAGTACCTTCTGCGCTGCCTCCCCCAGCGAGCCGGGAGTGTCACCCCGCTCGAGATCGCGCAGGGCTATCTCCCCGGTGAGCGCATCACCGAGCGCATCCGCGGTGTCGTTGCGGGACGCGATGCCCACTGGTACCGGACGGTCAAGCTCGGCACCGGTGTATCCCGGGTGGAGATCGAGGAGGAAATCAGCGGCTCGTTCTTCGAGTCGCTCTGGCCGCTCACTGCAGGTCGTCGCGTGCGCAAGCGGAGGTACGTGGTCCCCGACGGGGATCTCACCTGGGAGATCGACGAGTTCGTCGACCGGGACCTGACACTTGCCGAGGTGGAATTATCCGATCCCGCGATGCGGCCGGCATTGCCGGAATGGCTCATACCCTGTGTCGAGCGGGAAGTGACGGGCGAGGCGGAGTTCGTGAACGTGAACCTGGCGAGGTAGGCGGACGGGCCGACCGGGTTTACGACTCAACCACTCAACGACTCACGACCGGTCCTCCACCCACGACCGTCCCCACCACCGTCTCATCCCCGCCCCCGAACACCCAGGCATCCAGCAACCTCTCCTCGCTCCAGCCCTGCAGCGACGGTGCGCTGAGGTCGAGCAGGAGGAAGTCGGCGAGCGCGCCGGTGCGGATGGCACCGGTATCGAGGCCGAGTGCCGCGGCGCCACCCGTGGTGGCAATCTGGAAGAGCGTGCGCGCCACCTGTCCGTCCGGATCCCGCACCACTCCGCGACGCTCGAGAGAGAGACGCTGTCCGTACTCCATCAGGCGCATTTCCTCCAGCATTGAGATCCGCGCGTTGCTGTCCGTGCCAAAGGAGATCGCTCCAGGGCGGTGGAGCAGGGCAGGGACGTCGGCCACGCCGTCGCCCAGGTTGGCCTCGGTGAGGGGACAGACGCAGACGCCGGCACCACGATCAAGCAGTCGCCGGAGGTCCTCCGGTGCGGTGTGGGTGCAATGGACGGCGGTCAGTCCCTCCATCGACGGGAGACGTTCCAGCATCATGGCCGAAGGCGTCTTCCCCCAGGCCGACTGCGCGGCATCGACTTCCTGGCGCTGCTCCTCGAGGTGCATATGGAAAGGGAGGCCGTTCGTCCGGGCAAACGCGTAGAGTTCGGCAATCTCGTCGGGGGCCGCGGCGCGCACGCTGTGTGCCACAACGCCGAGATGCTCGCGAGTGGAATCCAGGCCGGCGCCGAGCGCGTCCAGGTGGCCGCGGAACGCATCGAGATCGGTGGTCGCAAACCGCCCCTGCGCCGCCGACAGGCTTTCCCCGATGCCGCCCCAGCGATACCAGGCCGGCAGGAGGACGATCCGGATTCCGGCATCGCGTGCCGCTTCCAGGATTACGGGGTCAAGCAGGTAGTCCTCGCCCACCCCCTCGTGATGCAGGTAGTGAAATTCGCCCACCGTCGTAATCCCTGCCCGTCGCATCTCGCTGAACGTCCGACGGCACCAGGCGCGCAGCGATCCGGCATCGAGCGTGGGGACGAGGGCGTACATCGCCTCGCGCCACGTCCAGAAGCTTCCCGCTCCGTCAGGAAACCGCTCGCCATGGCCCCGGAGAGCCCGCTGGAATGCATGGGAGTGGGCGCTCACCATACCAGGCAGCAGCGCGCGATCGGGCCACCATTCCGCGCCTTCATGCCCGAGCCGGCCCACTGCCCCGATCCGGCCGTCGGGCGTGATCTCCACCTGTACGTCCCGCTCGAACTTCCCACCGGTCCACGTCAGGGCGGCCTGAACAATGCGTGGCATGCTCATGTCGTGAAGCATGCGGTGTGCACGGCCGCGTCCAGGAGCGGCTCGGCACGGGTGAAGTCGTCCATGGGCAGGTATTCATTGGGACGGTGCGCAACCTCGATCGAGCCGGGGCCGAAAACCACGCATTCCATTCCGGCCCGCTGGAACCAGCCCCCGTCGGTGGTGTAGGAGACGGTGATCTCCTCCCGCTGTTCCACTGCCTCACGGAGACCGTCGTACAGCTCCGTCACCTCGCCGATCATCGCAGGGCTTTCGCCGGTCAACTCCATCGTGAACGGCATCTCGCCGGCGGCTGACGCGACCGCCTCCCGCACCCGGTCGATCACCGTCGCGTGATCCATCCGCGGGAGCGGCCGGAAGCCCACCTCCACCACGCACCGGTCGGGGACCACGTTGACGGCCGACCCGCCGTGGATGCACCCCACGTTCAGGGCTACGTACGGGACGTTCCCGAAATGCTCGTGCAGGGCCGGACGCTCCAGCGACAGCGCATCCCGCAATCCGGCGAGCGCCGTCACGGCGCGTGCGGCGGGCTCGATCGCGTTCCGACCGAGGTGCGGATAGCCGCTGTGGGCGCTTTCGCCGGTGAAGATGAAGCGGAGCTTCGTGTGACCCTTGTGCATCCGCACCGCCCGCAGCGACGTCGGTTCGCCGATCAGCGCCCGGCGTGGCAGCCCGGCCACATCGGGCCAGTGCTCCACGAAGTGCCGGGCGCCCAGCGTCCCGACTTCCTCGTCGTAGGTGAGGACCAGCACCAGCGGGGCGGTCAACGCCGGGGAGGCGGCCAGCGCCCGGGCGCGATTGACCGCCAGGGCCAGGAATCCCTTCATGTCGCTGGCCCCACGGCCGTAGAGCCGACCCTCCCGCTCGGTCAGCGTATGCGGGTCGCTTTTCCAGTCGGGTTCCTCTGCCGGCACAGTGTCCATGTGGCCTGACACGATGAGGCCATCGGGGCCGGGACGGGCCGGACCCAGCCGGATCACAAGATTTGCCTTGGCCCCGTCCGGGGATTCCTGACGCCGGACGTCCACGCCCGGCAGGTCCAGGTAGTCGGCAACGAAGTCGGCGAGGGGGAGGTTGCTGCGGTGACTGGTCGTGTCGAACGCGACCAGCCGCGCGAGCAGGTCCCGGTTAGTAAGAGAAGGCACGTAGTCGGGTATCGGGTATCGGGTATCGGGAGTCGGTTGTCACAAAGATACGTTCCACGCGAGCACGAGTCCCTGTTCACTGCTCACGGCTTGCTATTCGCCCGGATCACACCGGCCGCCGGTCCGCCTACTCCGCATTATTCGTACGGTCGATATCCGGCAGCACTCCTCGTGGGTCCAGCACCACCGACGACACCCGCGCCGGTACGCGTGCGCTGTAGGTGAAGCGATCCCCCAGATTCCACATGTCGACGGGAAGCCGGACGGTTTCTTCCTTCCCGTTCGCGTACCGCAGCCGGAGTTCGGCCGGCATGACCATGGCGCCGTGATTCGACAAGTGAACGTGCACGCTGTCCCCGTCCTGCGACACCGAATCGATGGCCTGGTCCAGCCGCGCGGTCGTATAGACCCATTCCCTCCAGTACCAGTCGAGGTCCACCCCGCTGGCGTCGCGCATCAGGCGGAAGAAGTCGGCCGGCGTTGGGTGCCTGTATGCCCAGGTACGGGTGTAGTCGCGGAAGGCCCGGTCGAACACTTCAGGCCCCAGCACCTCGTGCCGCAGGAGGCGCAGCATGAGCGCCGGCTTCCGATATGCGGTCCAGAACAGGTCACGGGACTCGACCGGCCGGTCAATCAACGGCTGTTCCTCGCCTGGAACGGCATGCGTGGGATAGAGGTGCAGCGGGGTCAGGTGCACGGTATCCCCGTACGCCGTGCCCTTGAAATAGTCCTCGACGCCGTAGATGTCGATAAAGGTGTTGAATCCCTCATCCATCCAGGGGTACAGGCGTTCGTTCGAACCGACGACCATCGGGAACCACTCATGCCCGAACTCGTGTAGCAGGGTCCAGTGCATATCCTCCCGACTGCTGCCGTTCGGCACGAAGGTAAGCATGGGATACTCCATGCCCTCGATCGGGCCTTCGATCGTGGTGGCGTGGGGATACGGATACCGGAACCACTGCTCGCTGAAGTGCTTGATCCCCGCCCGGGCCATGTGGATGGCTTCCGGCCAGCGGGACGCGGTGGAGCGATAAAGAGTCTGGATGAGGATACCGTCCCAGTTGACCGCGTCCCACCGGAAGTTGGGGGCCGCCGCAAACGCGAAGTCCCGGACACTGTCCGCAGTGAAGCGCCAGGTCAGGGTCCCGCTCTTCACCGGCCGGGTTCCCGCAGTCCCTGCCTCCTTCGGCGTGATAATGGCCACGGCCGAGTCCGAGTGCCGGGCCTGGTCGAGACGCTGGCGCTGCGTGGCGGTCAGCACTTCTCCGGGATTCTGGAGAGTCCCCGTCGCGGCCACGACGAACGAGGCCGGCAGCGTGATCGAGACATCGAACGCGCCGTACTCGAGATAAAACTCGCCCGCCCCGATGTACGGCTCATGGTTCCAGCCGTGCACGTCGTCGTACACTGCCATGCGCGGATACCACTGCGCGATCTCATACAACGCGCCGTCGTGCCCCATCCGGCCCGCCCCGTACGGCGGCACCGGGAACTGCCACTCCACCTGCAGCTCGATGGTGGCGCCAGGGGCCAGCGGTTCCGGCAGGTCCACGCGCATCGTGGTTCCGTGTACCGTGTGGGCGACATCGTGCCCGCCGCTCCTGAGGGCCGTGAGGGTAACCCCGCCCGTGAAACCGGGGCAGGAGAAGTCAAATACCGAACCCTGGAAAACGAGAGGCGGCTGGTGGAGCTGGTTGGTCACGCTCTCGGCACCGCAAATGTTCTGCTCCAGGAACATCCAGAGGTAGGGGAGGGCGACCGGCGCGTTGTTGGTGTACCGGATGGTTTCGCGACCGGTGACCGTGTTGCGGTCAGGATCCAGCGTGGCGACGATGGTATAGTCGGCCCGCTGTTGCCAGTATGCGGGCCCTGGCCGGCCGTCGGCCCCGCGATACGGGTTGGGCGTCGGGAGCGGGAGCGGGCGGAAAGGCGAACTGTCGGCTACGCTCGCCTGCTGCGCTACCGCCGTGACCAGGGGTGAGGCGAGCAGCAGGCAGAGGACGGCCAGGCGATGCATGGGGGAGGCTCCGCTGGAGGACGGGAAGAACCGGAATGCTGCCGGATTCTTCCCGCCACAACCACCGAAGTCAAGGGCGGTGACTAGCTGGCCCGGGACACCTCGGGGCGGGACCAGAGCCGCAGGAACCGCACGGCGGGCGTCGTGGTCGCTTCATCAGCCTCTGCCTCCGGTTCCGGTGCGGGCAGCATCGCCATCTGGAATGCCGCTTCCGCCATCGGATCCGGCAGGTCTCGCTCAGCGACCCGGGCCAGTGCATCCTGGTACACCACGCTGGCAGTGCCGGCCGCGAGCGCGAAGGTCCGGAGGTACCAGGCGATCGCCTCCGCCGACGGCATGACCTCGCGCAGGAATCCCTCGATGGCAAGGGCGTTGTCGACATGCACGCGGATCAGCGCCTGTTCCGCTCGTGCCGCCGCAAGCGGTGCCATCCGCTCGGCTTCCTGCTGCATCCTGGCCCGATGGCGCAGCGCGGCAAGCCAGCCCTCCGGTGCTGGAATGGACGGAACCTGATTGAGGTCGAGTCGGAGCAGTGCGCCAGTTTCCACCCAGTCCCGGATCTTCGCCGGCACTGCCACAAAGCGGAAATAACTGGCCAGCGCGGCGTCGGCCGACAGCACGGTGCCCAGCACCCTGGCAAACTCTGATGCCTGGGACCGGTGGGCTTCCGCAAGCGCCTCCCAGCCAGCTGCCTCATGCACCCGGAGTCTGAGTTGCAGCGAAGGATGCACTCTGCGGAGCGGCATGCGCATATAGGTCGACATATAGCACCTCTCGAATCAGGAGACCCGGCCGGAACCTCGGTTCGGCCGGCATTACCCCCTCCCCTCATGCATCTTCCGGGCACACCGGCGCGCCAGAGTCGCGCACCACGAGCAACTCATTCGGAATACGTGACTTGGCATGATGCCCTGCAAGAGGATTCAGTGATCCCGATCCCCCTTGCGGCCGGGAACGTGATGGCTGGTGAAGCCCGGATGCCACAACAAATTTCGGAGCGATGCGGGGCTGCCACACCAGGCCCACGGACAGCGCAAGTTATGGCGTAGCGTTCGAGTTGACGGGAGGGGCCGAGTGCAGGCTGGCAGAGTTGAGATGCCAGCGTCGCTGGGCCTCGGAAGCACCATCAACCACCACCCGTCTCAGCGTGTACGTGCCCTCGAACCGCTGGGTCATTCCACTGTCGGCGGTAGCCACTATGGCTACCGGGATCTCCACGAAACGGGAACCGGCGGCCCCCTCGATACGGCCGGCCGGCCCTACCTCCAAGTCGACGTGTACCGTGTGGGCATAGCCCGACCGGAAATCCTCGAATGTCTGGTGACTCGACCGGCCACTGTCTCCCCAGAGCAGGAACGCACGTCGATAATCTCCCGCATTGATCGCGGAATAGTATTCCTCCAGTATCCCGCGTGCTTTGGCAGCATCCAACCCCGTTTCGCCCCTCGGTGCCGAATCGGCCTGATCGGTGCCAGTGCGCGCCTTGGAACACCCCGCAAAAGACAGCAGGATGACGAGCGCAGCGATAATACCTTTCCGCATTCCTCTCCTCTCTTCCCGGTTCCCTGTCCGTTACCGCTCCGACTCCCGATTCGACCCTACGTCACCGCCTCTATCCCCGGCTCCAGCGCCGTCCGGCCTGACCACCCGAACGGCCACCCGGGCAGCAGTGCACCGATCAGCAGGGCCACCAGGGCGATCCCGAACGTGATCAGGTAGGCCAGTTCGAATCCCTTCAGGTGTTCGCTGCAACCCCGCACGGCCTCCGGCTCGACATCTCGCGCCGCCCCTGGTCGCAGCCGGCCTCCGGGGCCCACCGGCAGCGCGCTGCCGTCACCCGCCACACAGATCGCAGCGCTGTCCCGCACGCTTACCGCCGCGGCCGGGTGCGCCGCGTCTGCGCGCCGGACGTCGGCCGATATGGTGCTCGCCACCACGGTGGCGAATACGGCCACGCCGATGGCCTGTACCACGTACCGGGTGGACTGGACCAGCGAGGTGCCGCGCGCCATCCGGGCCCGCGGCACGGCACCCAGCGCGGTCGTGAACGTGGTCTGGACCGTGCAGCCGAGCGCGAACCCACGAAGCACCATCAGGAATACGATCCACGCGGCGGTGGTGGAGGCATCCAGCCGCGAGAGTTGCCAGGTATTGACCACCAGGACGGCGAAGCCCACCACCACCAGGGCTCGCGGCCCGACTCGGTCATAGATCCGTCCGGCCACTGGCGTCACGATCGCGGCGGTCACGGCCAGGGGCAGGAGAAGCATCCCCGTCTCGAGCGCGGTCAGTCCGCGGAGGGACTGGAGATAGATCGGCAGAAGGAACTCCGCCCCGAACAGCGACAGGACCGTGGCATACCCCACCAGGGTTGCCACCAGGAAGGTGCGGTTCCGGTAGAGGCGCAGGTCGAGCAGCGGGTCGTGCGCCACGCGAAGCTCGATGAAAATGAAGGCCACCTGTCCGAGCACTCCGACGGCGAATCCCGCGAGCACCGTAGGCGAGGTCCAGCCGCGCGCATCGGCAAGGCTGGCTCCGAAAAGCATCCCCCCGAACCCAAGCGCGGCCGCGAGCAGGCCCAGTCGGTCGAGGTGGGGAATCCCCTCGTACTCCGTCGGCCGGAGCCATCGTCGGGCCAGGGTCACGCCGAGAATGCCGATCGGGACATTGATGAAGAAGATCCAGCGCCAGAGGCCATGCACCACCAGCGCGCCGCCCACGATGGGCCCGAGGGCCGGGGCCACCAGGAGCGCCACCCCGAAAATCCCAAACGCCTTCCCCCGTTCGTCCGGCGGGAAGGCATTGAAGAGCTGGGCGCTGCCGAGCGGCAGGGCCATGCCACCGCCCATGCCCTGCAGCCCGCGGGCGAGGATAAGAAGCCAGAGTGAGGGGGCCAGGCCCGACAGTGCCGAGCCGAGGACGAACACCCCGAGTCCGGCCATGTACATGCGCTTGATGCCGAAGCGGTCGGCGAGGTATCCCGCGACCGGGGTCGTCATGCCGAGGATCAGCACGTAGACGCTGACGATCCACTGGGCATGGGCGAGGGTCGCGCCGTACTCCGCGCGCAGGGTCGGGAAGGCGACGTTCACGGCCGTGGTGTCCAGGATCGCCATGAAGATCCCGAACACCACGCAAATGAGCACTTTCCATTTCTGGGCCAGTGCGTGTCGCCCCATCCCTGTCCACTCTTCCCGTTACAAGTGCGACGAGGAATCTAGCCCGAAGACGTTGAATCGTTGAATCGCAGAACGCAGCGCGACCAACGACTCAACGACTCAACCGCTCAGCTCTGCCCGCCCGTCCGCCCTACTTCAGGAACAGCAGCTCCGGGTAGGTCGGCATCGGCCACAGGTCGCCGGCCACCTGCAGCTGGATCGCGTCACCCAGCCGCCGGAGTTCAGCCATCGCGGGCCGCACCTGATCCTTGATGTGCCTGGCGTGCGCCATGGGATCCTCGTCGTGCTGGCTGGCCACGTCATCCAGCGCGTCGATTGCCTCACTGAACTCCTCCACCAGCCCGGCGAAGGCCTTGAGCCCCTTCTTGATAACGGCGGTCGTGACGCCGGCGGCCTCCGTCGCGGTGACGCTCTCCGCCACGTGCTGCTGGTGCTCAAGGGCGGCCGGCAGGATCTGTGTCCGCGCCATCGCCACCATCGTCTCGGCTTCGATCACGAGCTGCTTCACGTACTTCTCGATCGTGATATGTGTCCGTGACTCCATCTCCGCCTTGTTCAGCACGCCGTACTTCTTGAACAGGTCCGCGTTCTTCTTCGCATTGAGGGCGCCGAAGGCGTCCACCGAATCCGGCATCACCGGGAGGCCACGCTTCTGCGCTTCGTCATGCCACTCGCTGGAGTAGTTGTCGCCATCGAAGATCACCCGCTTGTGCTCCTTGATCAGCTTCTTGAGCAGGACGAGCGCTGCGGATTCCACCTTGGCGGGCGTAGGCTTGGCACCCGCGGCTTTCTCGAGCTCGGTGGCCATGTGGTCAAGCGATTCGGCCACGATGGTGTTGAGCACAGTGTTGGACCAGGCAATGCTGGCACTCGAACCGACCGCACGGAACTCGAACTTGTTGCCGGTGAAGGCGAACGGCGAGGTCCGGTTCCGGTCTCCCGAGTGGCGCGGGAGCTGGGGCAGTGTCTTGGCGCCGAGGTCCAGGGTCCCGCCCTGGATCGTGCGCTTGGGACCACCTTCTTCCACCTGCTCCAGGATGTCGGACAACATGCTGCCCAGAAAGATGGAAATGATCGCCGGCGGCGCCTCGTTGGCGCCCAGGCGGTGGTCGTTGCCCGCGGAGGCGACGGATGCGCGAAGCAGGTCAGCATGGAGATCGACCGCGCGGATCGTCGCCATCAGGAAGACCAGGAATTGCAGGTTCGTGTGGGTCTCGTCCTGGGGGTCGAGCAGGTTGACCCCGGTGTCGGTCGCCATGGACCAGTTGTTGTGCTTGCCGGAGCCGTTCACCCCGGCAAACGGCTTCTCGTGCAGCAGCGCGATGAGTCCGTAGCGCGGCGCCACCCGCTTCAGCGTCTCCATGATCAGCATCTGGTGGTCGCTGGCGATGTGACTCACTTCATAGAGCGGAGCGATCTCGTACTGCCCCGGGGCCACTTCATTATGCCGCGTCTTGACCGGTACACCCAGGCGGTACAGCTCGCTCTCGACTTCGGCCATGTACGCCAGGACACGGGGCGGGATGGTCCCGAAGTAGTGATCTTCCAGCTGCTGGCCCTTCGGGGGACGGGCACCGAACAGCGTGCGCTCGCAGGTAAGCAGATCCTGTCGCTCGAAGTACAGCTCCCGGTCCACCAGGAAGTACTCCTGCTCGGCTCCGATCGTGGTGAATACGCGGGTGACGCCGAGATCGGTGCCGAAAAGACCGAGGATGCGGAGCGCCTGCTTGCTGAGCGCTTCCATCGAGCGAAGCAGCGGGAGCTTGGTGTCCAGCGCCTCGCCAGTCCACGAGACGAAGGCGGTCGGGATGCAGAGCGTGACATTGTTGTCGCCGCGCATGAGAAACGCGGGGCTGGTCGGGTCCCACGCGGTGTAGCCCCGGGCCTCGAACGTGGCCCTGAGGCCGCCCGACGGGAAGCTCGACGCGTCCGGCTCGCCCTGCACCAGCTCGGAGCCGGAGAAGTTGAATGTGACCCCGCCGGACCCGTCGGGGCTCACCAGCGAGTCATGCTTCTCGGCGGTAAGGCCGGTCAGCGGCTGGAACCAGTGCGTGAAGTGCGTCGCGCCGTTCTCGATCGCCCAGTCTTTCATGGTTGCGGCGACGACGTCGGCGACCTGGGGATCGAGCGGATCGCCGTGGTCGATGGTCCGCAGGAGGCTCTTGTAGACCTCCTTCGGCAGCCGCTGGCTCATGAGGCGTCGCGAGAACACGTCGGCCCCGTAGATGTCGTCAATCCGCGCCGCGGCAGCGGGAGCGTCGTGACGGGTGGTGTGGTGGCCGTTGCGGACGAATGTGGCGGTCATGGGGCTCTCGGGTATCGGGTATCGGTTCGATGAACCGTCGAGTCGTTGAGTCGTTCGACCTTCGACCCTGAAGGCCGCACAGTACGGACCACGCCCTGCGCCGTCCAGCCGCACCCCTAGAGCTGCTAGGGAAAACGTGCTATTCTTGGCACATGGAACTGCTCCCTGGAACGCTCGATCTTCTTATCCTCAAGGCACTTAGCTGGGAACCCACGCACGGGGCCGGCGTGGGTGAATGGATCAGGCTGGTCACGGTGAATGCCTTCCCGCTGGAGGAGGGCTCGCTCTATCCCGCGCTCCACCGGCTGGAACGCCGAGGCCTCATCGAGTCCGAGTGGGGACGCAGTGAAGCCAACCGCCGGGCCCGCTTCTATCAGCTCACCCCGGCGGGCCGGGCCCGGCTCCGCCAGGGCGCGCACGCCTGGAAGCTGTATGTCGAGGCGGTGGACCGCGCCCTCACACACGGCTACCCGCGCGCCCTCTGGGCCGGAGAGAGGTGACGCACGTCCTTCCCGCCAGAGACGGCAGGCGGTATCGTGCCGGCGACCCCCTCCGCAGGAGACCGAACGATGCGCTGGACACCCGGCAGGCAGAGCAGTGACCTCGAAGACCGTCGAGGCAGCCGGTTCGGCGGCGGCATGCGCCTGGGGCTGGGCGGCATGGTCATCCTCCTCATCCTGAGCGTCGTGTTCAAGCGCGACTTCTTTTCGCTGCTCGGCGATGCCGGCACGGGGTCACCCGTCACGACGAACCAGGTCAGCCCCCAGGCCGGGGACGAAGCCTCCCAGTTCATGTCGTTCACCCTGGACGACATCCAGTCCACCTGGGAACGGATCTTCCAGCAGTTGGGACGATCATACTCCCACGCCACCCTCGTCCTCTACACCGACGCCTGGCCCAGCTCCTGCGGCACCGCCCAGACGGCGGCAGGCCCGTTTTACTGCCCGGGCGATGAGAAGGTCTACATCGACCTGGGCTTCTATGACGAACTCCGGGAGCGGTTCGGCGCCCCCGGTGACTTCGCGCAGGCCTACGTCCTGGCCCACGAGATCGGGCACCACGTGCAGGACGAGCTGGGCGAGGAGCAGGCCATGCGGAGCGCCCAGCGCCAGCGGCCCGGCCAGGCCAACCAGCTGTCGGTGGCGTTTGAGCTTCAGGCCGACTGCTATGCCGGCGTCTGGGGCCACTGGGCCGGGGAACGCGGGATCCTTGAGCAGGGCGACCTCGAGGAGGGCATTCGCGCCGCCGCCGCCGTGGGAGATGACCGCATCCAGCGCATGTCGGGCCAGCGGGTGAATCCCGACGGGTTTACCCACGGCACTGCCGCCCAGCGCGCCGAGTGGTTCCGGCGCGGCTACGCGGCGGGCCAGCCCGCGGACTGTGACACCTCCGGGGGCAACCCCTGACGTTGTGACCCGCGGCACGTCGTCTGCGCGCGGCGTCCCGTACCTTGGCAGAACAGGAATCACTCGAACGGCGTCCCCCTGCGCGGGGGGCGCCGTCGCCATTCTGCCCGGAGTGCGCATGTCCCTGATTCGTCGGCTTGCCTATGTCCTTCTCGTCATGCTCGCGGCCTGTGGCGGGGTTCCCGATAAGGAGATTCATCAGTCTCTCGCTGCCCTGACCGGGGCAAAGAACCCGCCGGATTACGTGCGTGACGTCCGCTGGAAGACGGTGCAGGATCTTTACGCGGCCCGGGACAATGATCCGATCTGGCTCAAGGGGGATTCACCGAACGGTCGGGCGCGTGACCTGGTCGAGGCTGTCGCCACGGCGGAACAGGAAGGCTTCCGCCTGAGTGAGTATGACCTGGGCGGCCTTCAGTCCGCCCTGAGCGCGATCGACGCGGACAGCGGCAGGACTCCCGCAGCGCTGGCACGACTGGAGATCCGTTTCACCACCCTGTATCTCCAGTACGGGCACGACATGATGGCGGGCCGGCTGGATCCCAACGTCGTGAACCGGGGCTGGTATGTGACGACCCGCCGGCAGGCCGCGGACAGCGCCCTCCTTGCCGCGCTCGATGATGACGACTTCAGTGGCATGATGGACAATCTGAGACCGCGCCAGGAGCAGTACCAGTCGCTCCGTGCGGCGCTCAAGCGCTACCGGGCGACGGCGGACGCGGGGGGCTGGCCGGAGGTTGGTTCGGGTGCCCTGAAGCCCGGCGCCACCGGCGATCGGCTCCTGCGGCTCCGTCAACGCCTCGCCGCTTCCGGTGACCTCGATTCCTCGGACGTGGATGGTCCCGCCAGCCTGGATGATGGTCTGCAGGAGGCCGTGAACCGCTTCCGGGCCCGCCACGGACTGGCAACGGACCCGGGGGTGGATCGCCAGACGCTCGCCGAGCTCAACGTCCCGGTTGAACATCGCATCCGGCAGATCGAGCTCAACCTCGACCGGCTCCGCTGGGTCCCTAACGACTTCGGGCCGCGATACGTCCTGGTGAACATCCCCGAGTACGAACTGCATGCGTTCGACGGGGGGAAGGAACGGCTCACCATGAAGGTGGTGGTGGGCAAGGACTACGAGAATGCCACCCCGGTCTTTGCCGACACGATGAGCGAGGTGGTTTTTCATCCGGACTGGAACATCCCCCGTGACATCACCACCCAGGAGATCATTCCCGAGGTGCGCGAGTCACCGGGCTACCTCCAGCAGCGCGGCTATGAGGTGGTGGATCCGGATCACCCCGATCGCGTCGTGAACCCGGAGGACGTGGACTGGAAAGCCGACACCGCGGACTTCCGTTATCGCATCCGGCAGCCGGGGGGCGATGGCAATGCGCTGGGCAAGGTGAAGTTCCTGTTCCCGAATCGCTTCGCGATCTATATGCACGACACGCCGACGCAGGCTACGTTCAAGCGCATCAACCGGGCCGCGAGCCACGGGTGCGTGCGGCTGGAGGATCCCGTCGCCTTTGCGAAGTACGTCCTCGGGCCCCTGGGCGGCTGGAACGAGGACAGGATCCGCGACGCGATGAACGACACGGTCACGAAGGTGGTGAAGCTGGAACATGGGCTTCCGGTGTACCTGCTCTACCTCACGGCCTACACCGAAGGCGGGAAGGTGCACTTCCGCCCCGATGTCTACGGAACCGACCGGGCCGCCCTGGCCCGTCTGGGCACCCCGGCCCCGGAGCGGTCCATCGAGCCGCTTCGTAAGCAGCTGGTGAAGCTGGTGAAGGGGTGATGAACAGGGCGGGTGGGCACCGTCGACTCACGGCTGACGAGAACGGTTAACCGTGCCAGACTCACTTTCCCATACCGGGCAGCCGGTCCTGACGGGCGGCGCACCCGCGAAGCAGGCTCGTGCCGCACTGGTCCTGGTGCACGGTCGCGGGGCCGACGCCGCCGGCATGTTCGACCTGGCGCGGCTCCTCAGCGTGCCCGACGTCGCATGGCTTGCCCCCCAGGCCCGCAATCACACCTGGTATCCCTCGAGCTTCCTCGCTCCCATCGCCGACAACGAGCCCGGGATCACGTCCGGGATCGCGCTGCTGGACTCGGTCATCGAGGGGCTGGCCGGGGACGGTATCCCGCCCGCTCATGTCGTGCTGCTCGGATTCAGTCAGGGCGCATGCCTCTCACTGGAGTTCGCCGCCCGGCGCCCCCGCCGCTATGGGGGCGTTGCCGGGTTGAGCGGTGGCCTCATCGGTCCGCCGGAGACCCCTCGTGACTACGACGGATCCCTCGCCGGTACGCCTGTCTTCCTGGGTTGCAGCGACCACGACCCACACATCCCGGAGGACCGGGTCCACGAAACGGATCGCGTGCTCGCCGGCATGGGAGCCCCGGTCACCACGAGGATCTATCGTGGCATGGGCCATACGATCAACGCCGATGAGATGGGCGTGGTAAAGGATATGGTGGAGAAGGCCGTTGGTCGTTAGTCGCTAGCCGGGGAGGCCCGCTCCACAGTCCACCACGCAACCAGGGCGGCGGCCAGGCAGAGTCCTGAACAGATCATCATTGCCACAGGAAATCCGGCGTCGAACCGGTCGCCGCCCAGGTCCAGGACACCGCCAAGGCCGGCCAGCGCGGGGAGCAGTGCCGTGGCCACCAGTCCGGCCACGCGCGCCGCGGCGTTGTTGATCGCCGAGGCGATCCCGGCCTGTCGTGAATCAACCGCACCGAGCACCGCCGAAGTGAGCGGCGCCACGAAGAACGACAGGCCCAGTCCGAAGACCAGCACAGCCGGCAGCACGGCGCCCAGGTAGGACGCCCCGGGATGGATCCTCGTGAGCAGGAGCGCGCCGGCTCCGGCAACCAGTGCTCCGGCAGTCATGGGTAGCCGCGGGCCATGGCGCTCGCCGAACCGGCCGGCGGCGGGAGAGAGCAGCAGCATGAGGCCATTGATGGGCAGCAGCGACGCACCGGCCTTCAGGGCGCCATAGCCCAGCACACTCTGCAGCTCGACCATCAGCAGAAAGAAAACGCCCCCCAGCGCCGCGTAGAGGCAGAGCGTGACCAGGTTGGCCCCGGAAAACTGCCGGGAGCGGAAAATGCCGAGGGGGAGCAGTGGACGATGGGTCCGCTGTTCCGCGAGCACGAAGAACGCCAGAAAGGCCAGCCCGCCCAGGCCGATGGCCAGGATCAGCGGATCACCGAATCCAAGGCCCGGCCCCTCGATCAATGCTGCCACCACCCCCGCCAGGCCAAGGGTTCCCAGCACAGCCCCCCGCATATCCAGCGCTGCGTACCAGGAGGTTCCGGATGCAGGCCGGCTCACGGCGGATTCGGGGATTCTTGCCAGGACTACCCAGGCGGCCGCCAGGGCAAAGGGCGCAATCACGCCGAACACCCACCGCCATCCCAGCGCGTCCACCAGCCATCCGCCCGCGAGCGGCCCCAGCGCCGTGGACACCGCGGACCATCCGGCCCATCGACCGATTGCGGTACCGCGGTCCTCCTCCACGAACAACTCCTCCAGCAGGGCCAGGCTGTTCGGCACCAGCATGGCCCCCGCAGCGCCCTGCAGCAGGCGGAGTGTCACCAGCAACCAGAGCCATGGCGCGAAGGCACAGAGGAGCGAGGTCAGGGCAAAGCCCACCAGCCCTGCCGCAAACACGCGCCGACGGGAAAAGACGTCGCCCAGGGACCCGCCGAACAGCATGAGGGCACCGAGGGCGAGCAGGTAGCCATCGAGCACCCACTGGAGTCCCTCGATCCCGGTTCCGAAGTCCCGCGCAATCGAGGGAAGGGCGACGTTGACGACCGTCGTCTCGAGAAACGCAGCACCCGACCCCAGCACACTGGCAGCGATGGTCCAGCGGCCGGCGGGTGAATCGAGTCGGATGGTGGAATGGGACATGGGTATCGGGTATCGGGTATCGGGTGTCGTTGAGTCGTTAAGTCGTTGAGTCGTTACCGTCCGCCTGTCCGCCTGTCCGCCCGTCCGTCTTGTCCACGCGGCTGAAGCCGCTGCTCGGCACATCGTCGCCTGCCGGCGACGGTTCATATTCCGGTCCGCCTTGTCCGCCTTGTCCGCCTTGTCCGCCTGTCCGCCTGTCCGCCTGTCCGCCTGTCCGCCTGTCCGCCTGTCCGCCTTGTCCGCCTTGTCCGCCTGTCCGCCTGTCCGCCTGTCCGCCTGTCCGCCTGTCCGCCTGTCCGCCTGTCCGCCTGTCCGCCTGTCCGCTAAACTATCTCCATGCCCCCCGCCACCGACCCCCAGTCCGAGCTCGACATCCTCATTCGTTCGCGCTACGGCATCATCGTGCTCGACACGGCGGACGAGGCCCGCGCGGATGCCCTCGTGCGGCAGGCGGCCTCACGGCTTTCGCTCCGGATGTGGCGCTGGACCCGCCATGCCGGCCTCGAACAGCTCGGTGCGAGCGAGGCGCCGCGCGAGGGCACCGACGTTCCGCTCGGCGCACTCCGGGCCGTTGCCTCGATGGCGGTGGAAGGTCTGTTCATCTTCCCCGTGACCGAACCCTGGCTGGAGGAGCCTGGGGTTGCCTCGGCTCTCCGCGAATGCGCCCAGGTCCTGGGACAGCGCCGTGGCGCGGTCCTCCTTCAGGGCGATGCGGTCCGGCTCCCGTCAGGACTGTCGCGGGATGCCGCCACGCTGGCGCTTCCGGATCCGACCCTCGAGGAGTACCGGGCACTCCTCGCACGCCTGGCGAGTGACCTCCAGCCAAAGATGGAACTGGCGCCAGAGGAAACAAACCAGCTGCTCCAGAATCTCCGGGGGCTGACCACGACCGAGGCACGCCGCATCCTCACCCGGGTCATGCTCGAAGACGGCCGGCTGCACGCCGATGACATCGCCCGCGTGGCCCGGGCCAAGCGCGAGAGCATCGTCCAGGAGAGCCTCCTCGAGTACTACACGGTGGACGAAACCCTGGACGATGTCGCCGGCCTGGAACGTCTCAAGGACTGGCTCCAGAGACGCGAGGCCCTGATCCGGGAACCAGAGCGCGCCCGCTCCCTTGGCCTCCCCTTCCCCCGGGGCCTGCTGCTTCTCGGCGTCCCGGGCTGCGGCAAGAGCCTCTCGGCCAAGGCAATCGCGCGGGCATGGGGCCTGCCGCTCGTCCGGCTGGACAGCGCGCGCCTCTACAACAAGTACGTGGGCGAGACCGAGCGTAACCTGCACCGCGCCATCCGCGCCGCCGAGCAGGCGGCACCCGTCGTGCTCTGGATCGACGAAATCGAAAAGGCCTTCGCCACCGACGGGAATAGCAACGATGGCGGACTCTCGCTCCGGCTGCTCGGCTCGTTCCTGTCCTGGCTCCAGGAGCGCCAGCCGCCGGTCTTCGTGGTCGCGACCGCGAACGATATCCAGCGCCTCCCGGCCGAACTGCTCCGGAAGGGCCGCTTCGACGAGATCTTCTTCATCGACCTGCCGACCGCGGAGGAACGGCGCGCCATCCTGGCGCTGCAGCTCACCAAGCGGAGCCAGGACCCCACCGCCTTTGACCTCGAGCGGCTTACCGGCGCGACCGGAGGCTGGACCGGCGCCGAGTTGGAGCAGGCGATCGTCTCAGGGTTGTATGCAGTGCTCGAAGGAGAGCCCCGGTTGTCGACCGAGTTGCTGCTGGAGGAGATCAGCCGCACCCAGCCGCTGGCGGTGACGCGGCGGGAGATGGTGGAGGGGCTGCGCAGCTGGGCCCGGGAGCGGGCCCGGCCAGCCAGCTGAAGTCACCGTGCCCGGTATCACGTTTACCGAAATGGACCCGGCGCCGAGGCTGGCCGGACACATCGCCCGTTATTGGCATCTGGTGGTTGATGATGATGTTCCCGCGGGGCACCTGCATCGGGTCCTTCCCGACGGCTGCATGGCCCTGATTGCCGTCGAGGCCGGATCCGCCCGTCATCTCGCCCTTCAGGGCCCGCACGACACACCCCAGATGATTCCCGTCCAACCCGGAAGCCGCTACTGGGGCATTCGGTTCTGGCCCGACACGGCTCGCCTCGTCCTGCACTGTGATCCGCACGGCCTCGCGGGAACGGTCGTGCCGGCGGCGCGGGTTCTTGGGGAAGATGCGAATGCCGTGCTCGCGAGCCTCACGCGGACCTCAGGGCCGGAAGCATCCCGCTCGGCCTGTGACCAGGTCATGCGCCCCCGCGTCTCGGAAGCCTCCGCGCCCGATCCCGCCGTGCGTCTGGCGGTCATCGCGATCAACGCCTCCTGCGGCGCGGCGCCCGTCACCTCGCTCGGGGCGCAGGCCGGTATCGGCATCCGCCAGCTGCAGCGTCGATTCCTCCGGGCGACCGGCCTCACCCTCAAGACCTACGCCCGGATCCGCCGCCTGCGCGGCGCACTGATGCACCTGCTCGAACCTTCTGCCAGAAGCTGGAGCACCGTGGCCGCCGAGTTTGGATACGCCGACCAGGCCCATCTGGCTCGGGAGTTCCGCCGGCTGGCTGGCGCCTCCGCTGGCGACATCGCCGCATACGTGGCTGCGATCACCCACGAGGCGGTGCGACCATGATGTCGCGTTTGTTCAAGCAGGCGACGCCCGTCTTGTGCATCTTGTTGGGACCCGCCAAGACCAGGAGACCGGCATGCAGATCGTTGTCCGCGCAGCGCTGTCGACCTTTCTAATCCTGACCCTCGCCACACCCCTCGCGGCACAGGGGCCGGCCATGCCCGATACGGCCGCGCGCCGCCAACACATGGAGAAGCTCGGGTTCCTGGTCGGCCGCTGGACAGGCCCGGCCTGGGCCGCGATCCGCGGTGGACAGCGCCTGGAGATGCTCCAGTCGGAGAATGTCCGCTACAAGCTCGGCGGCCAGGTCCTGCTCATCGAGGGCCTTGGCCGGAGGCTCGTAGATGGCGAGCCGGCGGACACAGCCTTCAATGCGGTCGCTGTTGTCGACTGGCAGCCGGACAAGGGCTATGTCATGCGGAGCTGGACCCTCGCCGGCACCCAGGGAGAGTTTGTGCTGACCCTGACGGAGAACGGATTTACCTGGGGATTCGACATCGCCGGGGGCAGCGTCCGATACACGATGGAAATGACACCGGAAGGGGTCTGGCACGAAGTGGGCAGGTTCAGTCGGGATGGGAAGGAAGGGATGCCGGTCGTCGAGCTGACAGTGAAACGCGAAGACGGCTGACGGCCGGCACCGGGTAGCTATGGCACTCCAATGACCACGGGCGGCGTGGCCAGCGGGAGCCCGCCGATCGAGGCCGTGACGGCGGCCGATCCCGAGCCAACGCCCGTGAACGTTGCCGACCAGCGGTTGGTACTGACGTATGCCGCTGCCCCAATGCTTCCCACAGAGCCGGGCGCGGCGCTGAAGACGATGGACAGCCCGGGATCGTTGACCGGATTCCCATAGGCATCGAACACCTGCAGTTCGACCGTGGTCGTCCCGCCGACCGGCACGCTCGTCGCCGCCGCGCTCACCGTGGATGTTGCCGTGGACGCCGGTCCTGCCGATATCGTGACGGAGGGCAGCGGCGTGGTGACCGGCTGTCCGCCGATCAGTGCGCCGATGGTCGCGGCGCCCGCGGTCCGGCCCTGGAACCACGCGGAGTACGTGCCATCATCATGGTTTGCCACCGGCCCGAACACACCCGTGCCGGAGCCCGCCTGGGTGAAGACGAGCGCGGTCGGACGATCACCCGTGACCAGGAGGCGCCCGGAGGCATCCCGCCCCGTGAGGGTCACCAGCACGGAATCCCCGGCGGCCACCGCGGAACCGCCCACCGTTATGTCTGACTGATCGGGCGAAATCGTTCCCGCCACCACCTCCACCTGCCCCGGCGGGGTCTGGACCGGGGTTCCTTCGATCGTCGCCGTCACCGCATCCGGTACACCCGGGGCCACCGTCGTTGCGGTGTAGACCGAGGTGTACGTGCCATTCCCGAGATCGGTCGTCGGGCCAAGCGTGCCGTGCGAGCCGGGTCCCGCGAAACTGAAGGTCACGCCCCGGCCACCCGTGGTGAGGGCGTTGCCCGCCGCGTCGTGCGCCTGCAGGGTCGCGATGCTGTGTGCCCCGGAGTCGATGGCCTGCGGGACGATGCCGATGAGCGACGTCTGCGCGGAGATATCGCCGGGGATCACGGTAATGGCAGGCGACGGCGAGGTGACCGGCGCGCCGTCGATCGTGGCCTGCACCGCCAGTGCCGTGCCGGCCAGGACGCCGGTGAAGGTGGCAGTGTACGATCCGTCACCCTGGTCCACGGTGGGCCCGAGCGTCCCGGTCCCGGTGCCTCCGGCCACGGTGAACACCACCACGTGGGATGACGTGACGGGACAGCCCTTGCTGTCCCGCACCGTGAGCGTGGTCGTCGTACTCACTCCGGAGGGAAGACCGACCGCATTCGTCGGCGCCTTGGCCGCGGTCGTGTCGTTGACGGTGAGGGTGGACTGCTGGGTTGATGCCGCGCCCGGCGTACACGTCACCTGAATCACCGGCATCGCCGCGGTGACCGCTGTAGTCCCTATCGTCGCCACGATCGTATCCGGCACTCCGGCCGTGTCCGCGATGTACGCGGCCAGGTAGCTCCCGTCGCCGGCATCCGTCACCGGCCTGAGGTGTCCCACGCTCACGCCCGGGCCACCGGCGCGCTGAAACATCACCACCAGGCCGCCGGCCTCCAGGCGATTGCCGTAGCCGTCGCGCGTCTCGAGGCGCACCAGCGCGGAGTCCCCGACATCCACCCGGGCCGGGGCCGCCGTGAACAGTGACGAGTCCGGCACCACCGGGCCGGGGACAACCGTGATCGTGGGCAGGTGGGACACGCCCAGGGAATCCAGCATCTCGACCTGGCTGCCGTCCTCGAGCATTGCCCCGATGGTGGCCGCCGGCCCCGTCGTGGTGCCGGTGAAGAGGGCGCTGTAGGTGCCGTCGCCGTGGTCGGTCACGGCTCCGATGGTACCCTGGCTGGTATTACCCGCGCCCGCGGTGAACGTCACGGCCAGCCCCGCCCCGGCGGACGTCTGGTTGCTGTCGAGATCCCGGATCGTAAGCGTGAGGAGCGCGGTGGCGCCGGCGGCGACGGTGTCGGTCGAGACGGTGACGCTCGATTTCTGGGGAACGGCCGGCGTGGCCGCGAGGACCGTCACTGTGGGGAGGGACCCGGTGATGGTCTGGCCGTTGAGTGTGGCGCCGATCACGACGGGTCCGGGCTGCGTCGCGGTGAAGGTCGCGGTGTAGGTCCCGTTGTCCTGGTCGGTCGTGCTGTCGATGATTCCGCCACCGCCGCCCGTGCCGGCCTGGACGGCAAATACGACGGTTTCGCCGCCTGAGGTCCGCGCAACGCCGCCGGAATCCCGGACCTGAAGCACCAGGGTAACGGAGCGGTCGATCGAGACCGTGTCTGACGACACCGTCAGCGTGGACGAGTCGGCCGAGACGCCCTGCGATACCGACAGGGTGGGCAGCACGCTCGTGATCGCCATACCGTCGATTGAACCGCCAATGGTAAGCGGCGTTCCCACGGCCGTGCCGGTGAACGACGTCGTGTAGCGGCCGTCCCCGTGGTCGGTTACCGGCCCCATGGATCCGGTTGCGGTGCCTCCGGACGGGAGGAACGCAACCAGGTGGCCCCCCTCGCCCAGCCGGTTGCCGGCTGCGTCCCGCGTTTCCAGCGTGAGGGTAGCCTGTCCGCCCGGCGTCACGGTGCGCGGGGTAACGTCGACGATCGAGCCGGCCAGGGACAGGGCTCCGGCCACGACCTGGACGGTCGGAAGGGGTGTCGTAACCGGGCCCCCGTCGATGCTTGCCGTGACCGTGGCGGGTGTCCCCGCCACGACCGCGGCAAAGCTGGCACTGTACGTGCCGTCTCCCGCATCCTGTACCGCGCCCAACACACCCTGGCTGGTTCCACCGTTGGTGCCGAACACGACGGTATGCCCACCGCCCGGTACCCGTCGTCCGTCGGCATCGTTGGTTACGACCGTGAAGATCGCGGTTTCGCCCGCCTGGAGTATCGGGACGGACACCCGCACCTCCGACTGCCCCGGCGAGGGTGGACCGGCACTCGGCCCGGTGGATTCCGACAGGCACGCCGCGACGACCACCAGGGCCGATACGAGCCAGATCGCGCGGCGCGTCACTGGCACGCCGCCGTAAACGTGGTCCTCGCCTGCTGGCCGGCCATGACGTCGACCGAACGCGGATTGGGGGCCGTCACCGTACAGGACGTGGGTTCGTTCCTCAGGATGACGGTATAGGTCCCCGGAGCCAGCCCGGTGAACAGGGCCGTTCCGTTCGGATCAACTGGCGAGGTCAGTTGCGCCGCTCCTTCCAGCAGCACCTCGAACGGGCCCACCGGAACGACGCCGGAGGTCGTAACCGTGACACGCAGCTCGCCGGTGGTCGTGATGACCGGCGTCGTGGCCGTCGCGGGCGAGCTCAGCGCCCCCTCCACTCCGGCGCCATTCACGGCGGACACGGCGTAGGTATGGGTCACGCCCGGCGAGAGGGTCGTGTCCGCATACGCGCGAGCCGTCGTACTGTCGAACAGCGCGCCGTCGCGGTACAGCAGGTAACGGGCTACCCCGGTCTCGGGATCGCTCGCCGCGCTCCAGGCAAGATCGACCTCGAAGCCCCCATTCGCGGTGGCAGTCAGGTTCTGGGGAGCCGTCGGCGGCGTGGCGTCCAGGGTCCGGACAGCAAGCGTGGCGCTCCGGGTTCCCTCGAGCCCCGACTGGTTCACCGACGACACTGCGTACGAGAATGTCGTGAACGGCGGAAGGCCGGTGTCACTGTAGGTCGTACCAGCGGTGGAATCATGCAGCGTGCCGTTGCGGTAGATGCGGTAGCCGGCGATGACGCTGTCGGGACCCGCCGCATTCCAGGCGAGGCTGATCCCGGTTGTCGTCACCTGGGTCGCCTGGAGGCCGGTTGGCGGCGGCGGGGCCGGACAGGACACGGTCAGCCGGACCAGTGTGGAGTCGTCTGCGCTCACCGTGACGGCCTGCGGAGCCGGCGCCTGGCAACTCGTCTCGACGCCGGTCAATTGCAGGGTGTGCTGGCCCGGAACGACACCGGCGATGTGCGCGGTGTCGTTCGTGCCGACCGGGATGGTGTCCGACGTGCCATCCTGGTGCAGGATGATGACGCCATAGCCGTCCGGATCGGTGCCCGGCCCGCTCGTGGCAGTCGCCACGTGCAGCCGTTCGACACAACGCACCGCATACCCCGCAATGGCCGTGTCGCCGGGCAGCACCGTCACCATCCGGGACATGCCCTGGGGATCGGAACATCGATTCGGGGCGCCCGACAACACCGTGGTATAACGCCCGGGAGCGCCACTCGCGTTGTACAGCGGCACGAGACTGTCCACCATGGCGCTGTCGCCCGCCGCCACCTGCCCCGGTGGCGCCGGGACGGAATCCTGTGCCGCCTGGGGCGTGATGAGGGCGTCGTATGTAATGGTCGATGCCGCCTGCGCGGCCGGGGCCGCGGAGCGGAGCGCTGGCA
>CAWGSK010000018.1:0-68333 GCA_963825055.1 uncultured Gemmatimonadales bacterium | reverse complement strand
ATCCCGGCGAGGCTCTTGGCGAGCGCGTCGGCGCGGGAATAATTGACCCGCATCACGGTGGTGGTGAGCGGCTCGAGGCTGTCGAGCGCTGCCAGCACCTGGGGCGAATCGACCCGGATGATTCCACCCTCCATCTCGGTGGCCGAGAGCCCCTGCGAGACGAGGATCGCCTTGAAGGCCTGTGGCCAGGGCTGGTTCTTCACCTCGGCCGTGACCTTGCCCTTCACGTCCTTGCCCAGGATGATCGTCCGGCCGCTGAAGGCGGCGAAGCCGGCGACGACATCGGCGATCTCGGCGTTGTCCCAGGTCACGGTGATCCGGGGCTCGCCCTGATCGCTGCGGGCGACGGACGCCGGCGGCATGACCACCTCGGGCTGCGTCGTCCGCGCGGCCGCCAGGGGCCGTGCGGGCTCCTGGGAAGGCACGGTGCTCGACCAGACCAGGAAGGTCCGGTCGGCGCCGAAGCTGACGCGGATGGCCTCGTCGTCACGATCGAGCGTGTAGTCCTTGAGTTCCGCCATGTCGAGCACGATGCGCACGACTGTCGGCGAGAACTGGGCGATCCGGACGTTCAGGATACCGGCGCGGTTGACGCCGTCATAGAGACCGGCGGTCTGCTCGAGCCGGGCACCCTTGACGTCGATCACCAGGCGTTCCGGAGAGTGCAGGACGAAGTCCTCCACGCTCACCGCCCCGCGGATCCTGACCACGATGTCCGCGCGCCCGGGTGAGGAGACCACGCTGACTCCCGTGACGACCCCGCTGGGGTCGCTGGTCCTGGCTCGTGCCGGCGCCGCGACCACCAGCAGGGTGGCCATGGCCATTAGGAAACTACGGAGACGGTTCATTGGTTCAGTTCCTCCCGCTTCGGTAGCGACAGAGTCTCCTGCCGCTCGAAGCCAAGGTCTTCGACGGTGAACACTACATCCCGCTGACGGATCTGCGCCACGCGCATGCGGCCGATCCGGTCGCCGACACGCACATTATATCGCTTGTTCGCGGCTCTGTCCCGCACGACGGCCACGCTGTTCCGGCCGTACCGCAGGTCCTGGTAGATGCCCACCAGCTGCAGGTCCGTAAATTCCGGCCCCGCCTTGGCGGTATTGATCAGCGACACGAACGGGTCCCGGGTGCCCCCGCCGTAACTGAAGGTCTCGCGTTGAGTTTCCTTGTCCGCGATGGACTGCTGCTGCGCGATGCTGTCCGCGCCCGGCCGCCCGGCGGCGCTGTCCGCCCCCAGCCCGGCGGTGCCCGGCCGGGCGCCGCAGGCCGTCACGATGGCCGGGGCGGCAGCCGAATCCGGGGCGGCGGCCGCGAGGGCCTTCCGTCCCGCGGCGGACCTCGCCAGTACGGCTTTCATCGAATCGGCGCAGGCGGTGTACCGGATGCTCGCGAGCGAATCCTCGCGGACCCGGGCCTGCACGATGCTGTCCCGGCGCGCCCGATTGGCGGCGACGTCCGGCGGCGGGGCAGCGTCCTGCTCCCCACCACTGCCGCAACCGGCCAGGGTCAGGCCGAGCAGGAGTCCGGCCCACAAGTGTCTATGTGCCACTGGACTGCCCCTCCGGAGTCGACGGTTTGACGTAGGTGCGGAGCTGGAACTTCGCCTCGAGCATCGCTCCGGAACTGTCTCCCAGGGCCTTGGCCGACGCCAGCGGCGCGGACCTCATGGTCATGTCGATCGGCACCATGATCCGGGGCAGGCTGGCGATGTCCGCAAGGAACTCCCCTATCTGGTCGTAATGTCCGAGCACGGCCAGCTGGTACTTGTGCGTATCGAAGGGCGCCGGGCCCTCTTCCACCGGCAGCGGCGTGACCTGCGCCAGCGCTACACCGCGGATCCGGGCACGGGTCGAGATGTCGTCAAGCAGGTTGGGGACCTCGCTGCGCTCGGGCACCAGGCGCCGCATGAGCTCCAGGCTCGAGCGGTAGCCCTCCAGCCGGCGACGGAGGTCCTCCGTGGTCCCCTGCGCGAGCTGCTGCTTCGCGCTGTCGATCTGTGCGTTCATGACGGCCAGGGAGTCGCGCATGGACTGCACGTGCTCCTTGCGCTGCTTGATGCCGTCCACGCCGGCGGAGCCGATCACGTCGCCGGTATAGGCCATGTAACCGATCAGCGCCGCAAGGGCGATGGCGGCGACCGGGGCCGGGTTCTCAATACCGAAGGCTGCCATGGTTTACCTCACCGAGCGGCTGAGGGGGACGGTCCGCATGTATGCGGAATCCGCCGCCGTGAACGTGCCGCGGATCGTGAACGCCGTAACGGCACGCTCCTGCTCGATCACGGTCTGGGCCTGGATCGGGAGCACGTCCCGGATCCAGGGCGAGGCCTCGAGCTGCCGCAGGAATCGCGTGTAGGCCTGGATGTCGACCGTCCGGCCGACGATCTGGAACTGCGTCGGCTGGGGACCGGTATCCACCGTGTCCTGCTGGACGGGCGCCGCACCAAGCACGTTCATCTCGGTCAGCCAGGTGTACGCCGGCAGGGCGCGGGTGACTTCGTCCAGGATATGGGGCCAGACATAGCGATCCCCGTCCACCGTGCGGATCACATCGATCTGTGCCACGAGCGAGTCGCGGATCCCCTCGGTGCGGCGCTTGTCGGCCAGCAGGGTCCGGAACCGGCGGTGCTCGACGCGCACCTGGTCCAATTCGGACGAGAGCTGGCTGCCCTCGCGGGCGGTGTTCATGTAGCCCCAGGCGACACCGAGAAGCACGAGCACCACGACCGCGGCGGCCACGAGCATCATCGGGTCCTTCACCCGGGATCCGAGTTCCCGCATCGACGCCATGACCCGGTCCCGTGAGGAACCGGACGTCTGGCGCTTCTGTCCGGGAAGCAGGTTGATTTCAATCATACGTCACAGGCCTCGGGCTGGAGATCAGGCGGCAGAGCGCAGGGCAAGGCCGATGGGCAGCATCAGCAGCGGCCCAACCTCATCGGGATTCAGGGTGTCGAGCACCCCGTCCTCCACCTGCAGCCGCTCCATCGGGTTCGCCTGCTGCACCGGCAACCGCAGCCGGTCCGCCAGCACTCGGTTCAGGCCGGGGACACGGGACCCCCCGCCGGTGGTGTAGACCCGGGACAGCCCGCCGGCGGAGCGGCTGGCGCTCTGCAGGAAGGCCGCAGCCCGCTCGATGCCCACGGCGAGTTCCTCGCCGCGCGTCTCGAGGAACGGGTCGAGCGCCTCATTCCGCTCGAACCCCGTCAGGATCTGGTCCGCTTCCTCCGCGGAAATGCCGCGCTCGCGCTGCATGTCCTCGCGGAAGCGCCGCGCACCGATCGGCAGGTCCCGCGTCAGGACCGGAATGCCGTCCTCCAGGATGCTGACATTCGTGACCTCGTGCCCGATGTTGATCAGGCCAGCCACGCCGTTCATGGCATCCGGGTAATTGAGTTCAAAGGCGTTGTGGAGCGCGAACACGTCGACGTCAATGACGCTCGCCTGCAGGCCCGCCTGCGCCAGCAGCGCCATCTTGTTCTCGACCAGCTCGCGCTTGGCCGCGACGAGCAGGACGCTCATCTGCAGGCCGTCGCCATCGGGATCCAGGATCTGGAAGTCGAGCTCGACGTTCTCCATGTCGAACGGCACGTGCTGCTCCGCCTCCCAGCGGATCAGCTGGCGCGCCTCGGCTTCCTTCACCCGCTCCATCGAAACCTTCTTGATGATCACGTCGCGACCACCGACGGCGATGACGACGTTTTTCGACTTGATGCCCGCGGAAGTCATCAGCCCGCGGATGGCGTCGGCCACCAGGCCGGTGTCCATGACCTCACCTTCCACGATCGCGTCGTCCACCACACCGGTGTACGCGACTTTCGTGAGCACCGGCCCCGTGGCGCCGTGCGTGACGGCCACCAGCTTGATGAGCCCGCTCCCGATGTCCAGACCGACCGTGGTCCGTTTCCGACCGAAAAGCGCCATAGTGTCCACAGGGCTGAAATGGGCGTGGGGTAGGGCTACGCTACCACCACCGAAAATGTTTGTCAAGCTTGGAATAAGCTTGAGGTGACACCAACCAAACCATGCTGCAAGTTATACTTATGAACTCCAGATAAACTTAGTTACGAAGACGTTTCGGGATTTTGCCGGAAATGCCCGCGTCTGGAACCTGTTCACCGGGCTTCCCAGGACGCTCTTACGGTCACTCGAAGACAACCGCTTGTGACTACCCATGGTCCGCATGCGGCCAGTCCCGGGGAACCGCAAGTTGGGCAAACCCGGTGCCGAACCATCGAACTCCGTGCCAGACCTTTCACCAACCTCCCATCACTATGCAAAACCCTGCCGAAATAGGTGGCAGGGTGCCCGAACTCCAGCGTTTCGCAATACATTCGGTCCCGGGAAGCCGGCATAATCGGCGTACGGAGCCACCAATCCCTGCGGGAAGCTCAGGGCACCTCGATCCACCAGTGCCCGGGAAGGGGTATCGGACGGGCCGCCGCCGCCAGGACTCGGCGCAAAACGCATGTGGAATAGGCGATTTTCAGGATGCCGGATGGCGTCTGGAGATCCGCCGCGCCGGCCCGGATGGCCCCAAGGACCAGACCTCCGCCAGCCCCAGCGGATACCCGCCCGCGCACCACGACCAGGCCGGCGAACACGGCCCCACCGCCCAGGGTGAGGTCACCATCGACAATGAGCACTCCCTGCCCTGTTCCCCCGACGATTACGATGTCTCCCGGCGCATGGATGACCGGGTACCATCCGCCGCACGGACCACCACCCGGATCACCCCAATTGCCCGGGGCGGAGGCGGCGCAGACGGAGGCGCTCGCCACCGGGAGAGGCGTCACTGCCCCCGATGCGAGGAGGTCGGCCTGGCGGGCCAGCAGGCTCGCACGCATAAGCCCCAACCGGTCCAGGGCGCCAGGGGAAAACATGGTGTCTTCCCTGATCCGGGGAGAGCCCGTCAGGCAGGTGGGACACGAGGTTCCACCGGCGAGGGTCGTGTCACGGAGGAGAAGGGCTGCCACGGCAGAGTCGGGCGGGCCGCAGCCGGGCCATGCCGGCACGGTGTCGATCCCGGACAGGCGCGCCGTCGAGGAGAGCGTGACGGAGTCCACCGCGCTCAAGGCCGCCCTGATATCGGGGAGAAGTGGGGGAGCGTGCACGAAGGCCGCGACCTCCCGCCGCGCGAGCGTATCTCCCGAGGGGCCCGTCACGATCGCCTCGCTGCGCAGGAGAAACACTCGTTCCATGAGACGGGTGAGCGTGCGGCGCTCGAGAAGCCGGGGACCGGCGTTCCCGCTGGTCAGTATCGTGTCCACCAGCGCCGGCAGGCTGTCGAAGCTTGGATCCCACGGGGACAGCACCGCGTCGAGGCCCTGCTCCGCCCTGCTCAGGGCCCGGGTGGACGCTGCCAGCCCCCGGCCGGCCGCCAGCTCGAGCCTGGCCAGGAAGAAGCCGCCTGCCAGTAGTACGGAGAGCACGGCCAGTACCAGGAGGGTCAGGAGGAGCGCGAAACCCCGACGGTCATCATGGCTGTTCACGGCCATCCACCTGCGCGGTTGCGGAAGGTGACGAACGTCTCGAGGCTGTCGTCCGTTACCGACCGAAGTCCCTCCCCCGCCGCTGAGCGTTCGGGACGCGCGAGAGGAGCCCGGAGAACCACGCCAATACCGGCGATCGACTCGTGGAAGGTTGCCAGGCCGCCGCCGGAGTCCCGTCCGGTGAGCACCAGCCCTCCCGGCGAGAGTGGCCCGGCCACGGGCTGGGTCGTTTCTCCCGCGCTCAATGAACGGGCACCAAGCTGCCAGTCCGTGCTGCGATACAGCCGGACCTGCATGATTTCCCAGGTGATGACCGGTGTACCGGTTGAGGCGCTGTCCAGCGGCCCGCCCAGGAGGAGCGCCGGCCGTCCACCGCAATTCCCCGGCGCCACCGAGGTAATCGGGCCCGCCCGCCAGCTACCGGTGGCCGGCTCGAACAGTGCCACGCTGTCACGCCCCGCCTGAGGGATCCGGAACCCGAAGAACCGGTCCCGCTCTACCAGGATGCCCCCGACCGAGCTTCCGCATACGACGCCGGCGCCTCGCGTGGCGCGATACGTCAGCGACTCCGGCGCGAAGGCCAGCAGGTCCGCGGTGTCATTCCGCGAGCCGAGTCCGCGCAGTTCATGGGCGAGAAAGAGGGCACTGGTTCGGAGCGTGGCCTCCCGCGCGATTCCGGCATGGCGCGCGGAGGCACCGGTGGTTGCCCGGATCATGACCCGCCATCCCGCCAAGGCGACGATTCCGGCAACGACCATTGCGACCAGGAGTTCAATCAGGGAGAACCCGCGCCATCCCGTCATCAGTTGCACCTGAGCCGGACCGTCAGCGAATCGGTGAGGGTCTGCCCGGGGAGAACAGCCGAGAGGGAGACTGCGAGATCGATCCTCCCGGCGGTGGGCATGGCGCTCGTATGGAGCAGGACACGATTCCGGTTCACGGTGCCCCCGACGACCGTGAGACAGGCCGGGCCGCTCCTCGCCAGCCGCGCGCGGTCCAGGGCGGAAGCGGCGCTCAGCGCCATGCGGCCGCTGAGCAGCCCGGCCCCGTTCATGGCCACCTCGCCCCGCGTCCCGCTCATCAGCGGCACGAGGGCCAGGCTGAGAATGCTCAGGGCGACGATGATCTCGACCAGCGAAAACCCGCGGGAGGAACCCATGAAAAATCCCCGGTGAATGTTCTCACCGAGGATAGGAACGGACCGGGATCCGTGTGGGACCGGAATCGTGCGAAGAGGGGGTGAAAAGCGTTGAGTGGTTGAGTCGTTGAATCGTTGAATCGTTGCTCAGGTTCGACTCACTCCGCGACCCCGCGACCCCTCGACCTCTCGACCTCTCGACCTCTCGACCTATTTCCCGTCCAGACTGTACCGCCGAATCTTGTAAAACAGCGTACGCAGGCTGATACCAAGCATGCGAGCCGTCTCACGCCGGCTGCCGCTGGCCGTCTCCAGTACCTGGGCGATGACCTGGCGCTCGAACGCTTCCACCTGGGCCTTGAGGCTGACCCCGGCGGCCTCGTGGGTCGCGATCAACCCGAAGTCGGCGTACTCGAGCGGCCGGCCGATGGCGACGCCCGCTGCACGCTCAACGGCCTGCCGCAGTTCGCGCACATTGCCGGGCCATGGATAGACCGTCAGGAGCGCCAGCGCATCCGGTGAGATGCTGACCGCCCGGCCGTGCCGCTGGGCCGCCTGCTGGGCAAACCAGGCCAGAAGGGCCGGGATGTCTTCGCGACGCTGCCGGACGGGCGGAAGCTGGACTTCGCGACGGAGCAGTTCGTCCACCAGCCGTCGGGCGGCGGGCTGGCCAAAGTGCTCCGGGGCAGGTTCACGGTCTGTGAGGGCGATGAGGCGGAAGGCGTGGCCGTTGCGGTCACGATCCTGCGCCAGCCGCGCCAGCAGCTCGCCGGGAATGGCCGAGAGTTCCTCCAGCAGCAGGGATCCCCCTGCAACCTGGCGGGTCAGGCCCGCCTCGGCGCCCTTGCCGTTACCGAAGAGCAGCGACTCGATCAGTTCGGGTTCGCCCCCGTTCGGCAGGGAGAGCATGGGCCCTTCGCGCTCCGGGCCCAGGGCATGAATCTGGGCGGCCAGGGCATGCTTGCCGGCCCCGGATTCGGCAACGATCAGCACGTCACCCTCCGTACCGGCGAGAATCCGCGCCCGGTCAAGCGACTGCCTGGTTACGGGCGATTCCGCGATAAAGCGTCCGCTCTGCTCCTGTGCCGCGAGCCGCGAGCGCAGATCCCGGACGTCCCGGCGTGCCCGGGCGGCGTCCTGCAGGCGCCGCAGGCGGAAGGCCAGCAGCTCCGCCGAAACGGGCCGCGGGAGATAATCGAGAGGAATGTCGGCCGAGTCGGGCCCGGGACGGTCGCCGGCCTGCTGGACCACCAGGATGGCGGCCCGTCCACCCGCTGCATGCCATTCCCCGAGGAATGCGGCCGCCCCGCCGGCCAGGTCGGCCACGACGGCGTCCACATCCTTCATGCCGGCCGCGCGTCGCGCGAGATCGGCTTCGGTGGGGTCGAGCACGCGGGTATCGGCCTGGCCGAAAGTCCCACGGAGCAGCTCGATGAGTGCCTGGTCGGCACTGAGGACCAGCAAGCGCACGGATCTGCCTTTCCTGGCTGACCGGTCAGGGGGGACCGGGGTAGTGCGATGTGCGGAGGCAAGGGAACGGGCGGCGGAAGAGTCTCTCCGCCGCCCGCCCGGACTGCCTTGGATCAACTGCCCGGGCTTACCAGCAGCCCGGGGCACCTTCCTGCACCACAGCGGCGTTCGGCGCGTTGGCCGGGACACCGATGTAGACACCGCAGCTCGACGGAACGCCCGTCACGGCCGGGTTCGTCACAACCGCGCTGAAGCCGGCGGCGCTGATCCACGTAGGCACGAAGGCGTTGCCGATGGTCGGCGTGAAGGCGACGGTACCCGCGCCACCGACGCCGTTGATCTGCGCGGGGCCGATGTTGCCGGCGTAGTCATTGTTGTCGCTGAAGAAGGCTTCCTGCGCGGTCACGAAATTGCGCAGGTCGGACTTCATCGACGCGAGAACGGCCTTCTGCTTGGTATTGCTGAACTTCGGAATCGCGATCGCGGCCAGGATGCCGATGATCACCACAACGATCAGAAGTTCGATGAGGGTGAAACCCTTGCGGTTCATTGTGCTGCTCCTTCGAGTTGAGTGAACGACCGGCATTGTCCGGCGATACTGCACGCTCCGACTTCCGGGCTCAGTGAAAGCAACACGTATGCCATGTCCAGGCTGTCAGGCATAAACCATTGCCGATTAACAAGTTACCAGTTGATGACTGCGCCTTGTTGCGCCCTCCTGCCGGTGCGGTCCGGGGGATTTTGCGAGAGAAAACCGCCAGAAGATCGAAAAGTCGAGGGGTCGGGGGCGCCGGGGCAACCCGTCGGGGGCGGTCGCCCGACTGGGAGATGGCAAATCTGGGTGCCTGATCCTGATAAAAGATTACGGCGGGAAGGGATTTGGGTTCTAACCCGGTACGCGCGGATCTGCGCAAGAAACCGCACAGGGGCAACGTTCCCCGTCACCCCCTCGACCTTTCGACTCCTCGACCTCTCGATCCCGGCTACTCCGCCTTCGCGCCGGACTCCTCGTACCGGCTCAGCTTCCGGTACAACGTCGACGGATCGATCCCCAGGACCTCCGCCGCCCGGGTCTTGTTCCCCCCCTCCGCCTGCAGCACCCACATGATGTAGGCCCGCTCGATGATTTCGAGGGTGGGGTTCTCATAGGACCGCTCCGAGACCAGCGGCTCCTTTCGCCGCTTGGTAATCCGCTCCGGGAGGGCCGATGGCTCAATGGTGTTGCCGCGGGTCAGGACCTCGGCGTGCTCGAGCGCATTCTCCAGTTCCCGCACGTTGCCCGGCCAGTCATAGACCATCACCGCATCGAGCGCCTCGGAACTCAACACCTTTGGCTCCCCGCCATCCGCCAGACGGAGGAGGAAGTTCTCCATGAGCGACAGGATGTCCTCCCGCCGGTCCCGGAGCGGTGGAAGGTCGATGGCGATGACGTTCAGGCGGTAGAAGAGGTCGGATCGGAAGGTCCCCCGCCGCATCTCCTCCTCGAGGTCGCGGTTAGTGGCGGCGATGATCCGGACATCCACGGGAATCGCCTCGGTCGCGCCGACCGGGATCGCTTCCCGCTCCTGCAGTACCCTGAGGAGCTTGGTCTGGAGACCCGGCGTCATCTCGCCGACTTCGTCAAGGAAAAAGCTGCCGCTGCGCGCGGCGGCGAACAGTCCCTGCTTGTCCCGGACCGCGCCGGTGAAGCTCCCCTTCACGTGTCCGAAGAGCTCGCTCTCAAGGAGGTTTTCCGGCAGGGCGCCGCAGTTGATGGAGAGGAACGGCCCGTCGGCCCGATTCGAGAGGCTGTGGATGTGCTTGGCGATGACTTCCTTTCCCGTGCCGCTTTCACCCTGAATCAGCACCGTCGAGTCTGTCGGCGCGACCTGCTCCGCAAGCCTGAGCATTTCCATGAAGCGCCTGGACTTGCCGATGGGACGCGTGAACTCGTCACCCTCCCGGCGGCGGATCTCGGTCTTCAGGTGCTTGTTTTCAACCTTGACGGCCCGATAGTCGCCGGCCCGCCGGAGGATGGCGACGAGCTCGTCATTGGCGAACGGCTTCTGGATGTAATAGAACGCGCCGGCGTTGACGGCCCCGATGGCGGTCTGGAGTGAGGCCTGTGCCGTCATGAGAATGACGGGGGTCATCGGATCCTGGTCCCGGGCGGCCTGCAGGATATCCAGTCCGGTGACCTGCGGCATCCGCACGTCGGTCAGGATGATGTCGTGCGTGCCGGACGTGATTGCCTCCAGTCCGGCCTTTCCGCCCTGTGCCGTGGTCACCTCGAATCCTTCCTTCTTGAGGAGGATCCGCAGCGTATCCAGGATGCCGGATTCGTCGTCGATGACCAGTACGGATGGTTTCTGGCTCATGCCAAGTCCTCCGCCGACCACTTGGCCGGGAAAAAGATCGTGAAGGTGGTACCGGACCCGCTGGATGTTTCCATGAGCACGAGCCCGCGGTGCGCTTCCACCGCGCGTTGGACGATGGCCAGTCCGAGGCCGCTCCCCCCAGGCCGGCCGGTGACGAAGGGCTCGAAGAGCCGCTCACGCAATTCCTCCGGGATCCCGGGCCCGTCGTCGCTGACGGAAAGCCGGACCGGGTTGCTGATGCCACAGCCGGGAGGCAGATCGCTGACCAGCGCCGGGCCGACGTTCACCTTGATCCTGACGGTGCCGGAGGCTGCCTGAACGGCATTCAACAGCAGGTTGACAAGAACACGGTGCAGGAGGTCTTCGTCTCCCTCGACCGTCGTGCGCCCTCCCTCCACTTCGATCACGGCATCACCGCCCGCATGAGGGTGTTCACGCACGAGCCGGGAGGCCGCGACCGCGACTTCATGGAGGTCCACGGGGTCGAAATGGGTCGCACGGACGCGGGAGAAGTCCAGGAACTCGCTCAGCAGCCGGCTCAGGCGGTCGCTCTCGCGCACGATGAGTTGCGCCAGGAACCGCTCGTCGTCATCGGCCTTGGCGGAGCGGGCAAGCTGTTCCACCGCACTCCGGATCGATGCCAGGGGATTGCGGATCTCGTGCGCCAGCGCAGCGCTCAGCGAGGCGACCGCCTCGAGGCGCTCGGCACGGAGGTGCAGCTCCTGGAGGCGCTTGGAGTCCGAGATGTCGGTAAAGATGGCCGTCACCGAGGGAGCCTGGTCCGAGTCTTCCTCGAAGGTCGTGGTGCTGAGCCCGATCGGGAACAGCCGGCCGTCCTCGAGCTGCACCATGCCCTCCCCGCGATTGGTCTTGCGCCCGGTCCGGATGGCGGAAACGATCGCCGCCCAGAGTTCGGCCGACCGCAGCTTGAGCTGGTCCAGCACCGGGTAGCCGGTCAGCGTCTCCCCATTCAACTGCAGCAGGCGCTCGGCGGTCGGGTTGATGTACGCGAGCCGGCCCTGGCCGTCCACGGTGAGGACACCAGAACGGATGTTCCGCAGGATATCGTCTGCCTCGAGGCGGACCCGCATGAGCTCCGTCTGGAGCGACTCCTGCTCCTCGCTCACTTCGCGCAGGCGCGAGATCATGCCGGCGACGACACCGAATACGGCGGCGAAGACGGCAATCTGTCCCCAGAACGCGATGCCCAGCGCGCCGGGGTTGACGATGGCGTCGAGGAAATAGGACAGCGCCGCAACCGTCGCGAAGGCAAGCCCGGCGCGGAAGCTCATCAGCGTGGTATAGGAGGCAATGACAAGGACGTACAGCGCCGAGAAGCCGCTGAGGCTGCCGCCGGTAAAGTGCACGATCGTGGTGACCAGACCCAGGTCGACCGCGCCCTGCAGGAAGAGGAAAACGTTCCCCGGTACCCGCCCCTTGATCCAGACGAACCAGTAGCCGTAGGCCGTGACCGTGAAGGCGAGCAGAACGGCGACCGTGATGATGAAGGCGACATCCGGCGCCTCCACCCACGTGACCGAGGCGCCCAGAACACCCGCAATCGCCAGGAGCACCCGGATGGAAAACAGCCAGCCCAGCAGCGTCCGCTGACTCGGCAGCGTGCGCCGGTACATCTGGCGTTGGTTCATGTCCCCTCTGGGGGTATGGTGATGGGTCACCGATTAAGATAGCGCCCGATTCGCAAAGACAACAGGCAAAAAGCGAGGGATGGCAATTCGCGAGAGGCAAAGAGCAAGAAGAGGGACGCGATTGTCGGGAGTCCTCTTTATCGGGGATCGGGGATCGGGGATCGGGAAGGAAATGATTCCATAGCCGTGCGGGCTGGTGTCAGCCGATCCACCCGAATGTACCTTCAAGCTCACCCGATACCCGATACCCCATACCCGACTCCCATGTCCTGGTTCGTCTACCTCGCCCGCTGTGCCGACGGGTCGCTCTATACCGGTGTCTCGCCCGATCCGGCCGCCCGTATCACGGCCCACAATGCAGGCCGGGGCGGCGCCTACACCCGATCGCGGCGGCCGGTAACCCTGGTGTGGCTCGAGCCGGCAGCCGATCGGGGCGCCGCGCTGCGCCGCGAGCATGCGATCAAGCAGTTACCGACCGGGGCCAAGCGTCGCCTGATCCAGGCTAACCCAAACCCCCTGAACGACTTCCACGGGTTCAGCCCGGCAGCACTGGGATTCTTCAGGAGCCTCGCCCGCCACAATGACCGGGACTGGTTCGCCACGACCAGGCTGGTGCATGACCAGGAGGTCCGGAGGCCGCTGGAGGCGCTGATCGAAGAGATGGACGCGCGTCTCGGCCTGGTGGCCCCGGAGCTGGTTGGAGATCCGAAGCGATCCGTCTTCCGGCTCTACCGGGACATCCGCTTTTCCCGCGACAAGTCACCGTTCAAGACCCACGCGGCCTGCTGGTTCTACCACCGCGATGCCGGCCGGATCGTCGGTCCGGGGGACACGGGCGGAGCGGGGTTCTACTTCCACCTCGAGCCGGGGGCATCCCTGGTGGCGGGTGGGATCTGGATGCCGCCCCCTGCGGGACTCCGACTGATCCGGGAGAGCCTGGCGGAGGATCCGGAGGGATTTGCGGCCACCCTGCGGGTGCGGGGATTCCGTAAACGCTTCGGGAGCCTGAGCGAGGAGGCGATGCTGAAACGCATGCCCCGCGGCTATGCCCAGGACCACCCTGCGGCCGCCTGGCTGCGGTACCGGTCGTTCACGGTATCCCGCCCGCTGGGCGACGAAGTACATGACCGCTCGCTTCCAGATCGGCTCGAGCGCGATTTCAGGATGATGCTGCCCATGGTACGCTGGCTCAACCGGGCACTGGGGTATCCCTCCGCAGAGAGGCGCTGAAAGGAAAAGCGCAGGGGGAGGAACCCCCTGCGCTTCTCTTTCTGCTCTTGCGCTTCGCTCATTCAGCCGCTGGTCTTGCCCAGCATCTTCTCGAGTTCCACGGCCTGCCGCAGGTGGTCCTGGAGCTTCGGGATGGAAGCCTCGATCGCCTGCTTCAGTTCCGGGTTCTCGATCTTGGGGAGCACTTCATTCTGGAGGTGCTCGATCTCTTTCTTGTGCTCGTTGATCTCGAGCCGCACGAAACCGTGGTCGAACTCGTGACCCTTGAGGGCTTCGAGGGACGACATGAAGCCCGCGCCGGCGTCAGCGTGCACGTTGGCGTCGGCGTCCGGCGGGGTCATATCCCCTGGCTGGTCATCCTTCGTCATCGGCCGGGCCGAGTCGGCGGGCATGCCGGCGGCCATCCCGCTGTCAGGCGAGGGGTTGCCAGCGAGCTGCCGGGAGAGCGCGTCCAGCTGGTCGAGGGCGGCCTGATGGTCGGACTTGAGCGTCCGGGCAAACTCCTTGACCTCTTCGGAGTTGCTGTTGCTGATCGCGAGATCGGCCGCCGCCACCTGCTGCGTGTTGGCCACCTGAAGCATGGCGATCACGGCACTGTCGCTGAGCACGACATTGGTCTTCGTATCGACCGTCACCGCCGCATGGGCAGCGTCCTTCATTTCCGTGGAATCCTTCACCTGCGCGGTCATGCTATGAGCCGCACCGGTCGCCATGAGCAGTGCGGCCACACCTGCCAGGCGTCCGAAAGTCTTTGTTACATTCATTAGTTATCTACTCCTTCAATGGAGACTGGAGGGGACCTCTCCCTCCTCATGTTTTCCCGGGCTTGAAATTACCGGTTCCGGCCCCCGGAAGATGTGATGCAATTCACAGTCAGACAGTGCCAGGGCACGGTCGCGGGGGAGCAGCAGGTGAACCTTCAGCCTTCGATCACGCTGTCGCTTCCCGGGTGGGTGGTCCCGCTCGTGACCCGTACGGGCGCCCTGGCCACGGATGAGGCGATCGCCGGGCTGGCGATTGCCCTGGCGCGCGAGAACGTCGAGCGCGGTACCGGGGGACCCTTCGGGGCGGTGGTCGTCGACGGAAGCGGCGGAATCATCGCAGCCGGGGTCAACCTCGTCGTACCGAGGCAGAACTCTGTCCTCCACGCCGAGGTGGTTGCCCTGATGCTCGCGCACGCGCGAGTGGGTAACCACTCTCTCGCCCGCGCAGGAAGCCAGCCGATGACACTCGGCACCTCGTGCGACCCCTGCGCCATGTGTCTCGGCGCGGTCCTCTGGAGCGGGATCGGTCGGCTGGTGGCGGCAGCACGCCGGGAGGATGCCGAGCAGCTATCCTTCGACGAGGGACCGGTTTACACCTCCTCCTGGGAGTATCTCGGCCGGCGGGGGGTCGAGGTGCGGAGGGGGATACGACAAGAAGAGGGAAAGGCAGTTCTCGAGCTGTATAAGGAAGGTGGCGGAGAGATCTACAATGCCTGAATCGCCCGGCGACGAGCGGCTTGACAAGTGGCTCTGGGCCGCTCGTTTCTACAAGACGCGGGCAATGGCCGCCGCCGCGATTGACGGAGGGAAAGTCCAGATGGACGGCAGCCGGGTCAAGCGGGCACGAACCATCCGCCCCGGGGAAGAGATACGAATTCGTCAGGGTATCTACGAGTATCGGGTCATCGTGCGTGAGCTTTCGCTCCGAAGGGGCCCGGCAAGGGAAGCCGCCCTGCTGTACGATGAACTGCCGGAAAGCCGGAAGGAGCGCGAACTCCGGGCGCTCCAGGCCAGCCGGCTGGACGGCCCGCTCCGGCAGGTGAAGGGCAAGCCGTCCAAGAAAGATCGACGGGACTTGAGGAAGCTGAGGGGTGAGTAGACGGGTCGGGAATCGGGGAGCGTCAGTCGTCAGTCCGTCCTGTCCGCCAGTTCGAGCAGCGTCGCATCATCCAGCCGGTGTCCTCCGTCAAAAATCACGACATCCACCGCCATGCCCGTCTCCCGGAGTCTGGCTGCGTCACGTTCCATGACCGAAGGGCTGGTATAGCGGTCGCGGGTACCGGTTACCAGGGTCATCGGAGTGTCGCCGAGGACCTGTCGGGTGGCTACCGGGTCGTGATCGCCGGGAACGCCGCCTCCCCAGAGGATAAGGCGGTTCGGGGGTGTCCTCCCGCGCACCGCCCATCGGAACGCCGTAGCCGCCCCCTGGGAGAAGCCGAGGATCGTGATGCGGGGGGCGAGGGAAGGCCGCGGGTCACTTCGTCACGTACGGCATCCAGTAATGCCACGTAGTCCCGGATTTCGGATTCCCTTCCCTCCTTCGTCATCCACGATGCCCCCACCCGCCCGGTCCCACTGTCGGGATAGAAACGGGAGAGGCCCTCAGGCGCCACCAGCACGCGCCCGGGAGCAGCGGCAGGCATGATGGATTCCAGGAAGCTGCCCGCGAGCTGGGCGTACCCGTGACAGGCGAACCAGATTTCGGTCGTGGCATCGCCCGGATCAGCCGAGAGGGCAAAGCGCGCGGTTCTGGGTACCGTGATCTCGTGATATTCCATCGAGGCTCGTGAAGGAGTCCCGGCAAAGATAGGAGAATCGCCGTACAGCAGGAGGGGCGGGTCACCGACCCGCCCCGCCGCCAATCTCGTCCCCCGTCCATCCGGTCCCTCTAGAAGTCGGGCCGCGCGGATTGGTAGAAGTCGACGCTCAGGAACTGGCCGATGTCGCGGACGGCATCCTCCCCCAGGCGGTCGCGCCAGTCCATCACCCCGCGGAACTGCAGGTCGTTCGAGGTCAGCAGGGAGTAGTGCCCAAGCCCCGTGCGATCGGCGAAGACGAAGTACCGCGCGCGACCGTTCGTATAACGCCACACCTCGTAGGTGGGGGCGATCCCGGAGCGCACCCGTTCCAGTTCCTCGTCCGGCTTGCCGTATCGTGCCCATACCTCGCCGCGCTCAGTCTTCCATCCGGGGCGTGAATTACGCCCCGGCTCGCGGAAGGCCGCGTTCGCGTAGTCGATGGCCGAATAGAATCCGTCGCGCGCAGGGTTGGTTCTCCCGGACGTGTCCGGATTCCGCCGGGCCCAGAACGCGGCGAGGAAATCGCGCCTGGCCTGCACTGACAGCCCGTCGAACGGCTTCATCTCGCCACTCCCCGCGATGTACTCCAGCGGCTCGGCAAGGGCCTTCAATTCCTCATCCGTCCGGCCCGCAAAGTAGCCGGCGTCCGAGGAACGGCTGGCCTCACGCATCTCCGCCGCGCGCGCGACCGTCTCCTGCAGGCCGGCCATGGTAAAGGTCGCTGCCTGCTCGGCGGTGCCCGACGGGAGGGAAAGATGCGTCTTGAGCGTGTACGTCCCCTCGGGGAGGCCCTCGAGGTCCACCTGGCCCATCAGCACCCCGCCGCCCGCCGCCAGCTGCATCGGGCGGGGCGGCCGGTTCAGGAGGACACGTCCCGTACTGTCCACCACGTCGAGCGAGATCGTGCCTGCCGTGAGGGAGTCGGTGTATACCTCCAGCAGGTAGAAGAGATTGGCCCGAAGTGGCGTCAGGTGCAGCTGCGCGGCGGAGGCCACCATGACGTTCCCACTGCGCCACTCGCCTCCGGACGGGGTGGAATCGCCCCCGGTGGGCCTGATGCTGGGAGACAGCAGCAGGTCCGAGACCCGGGGCGGGCGCGCAAACCCGGTAATCGGCGCGGACGCGGTCATGACCGTGCCCGAGACCGAGTCGGTCACCACCACTTCCAGGTCATACGATCCGGGCAGCACCTGGAATTCCATCATGTTCACGCTGTAGGCGCCCGGCTGGCACAACTCTGCCCGGACGTGCTGGGCCGGCCACGCATCCTGCGTGAGCGCGGTTCCGGCCGAGTCCCGAACGACGACGGAGACAGTGAAGGTTGCCATGTCTCCGGCGGGGCGAAGGTGCAGGTAGGGTACCTGCACAAAGGCCTTCACCGCCGTCCGGGTCTCGGAATCGCCCACGCCCCGGTAGAAGCGCACGGCGTGCACGATGAGTTCGTCCCCGTTCCCGCCGGGGACCAACGGTGCATGTCGTACGGGACCCGTCAGGGCACCGACGGCGGCCAGCAGCGTGATTACTCCCATGTGATCCATCCCTTGCGCCCCGGCGGGATGCCCGCCGGGGCGCCGTATGCAGGGTTACCAGCCGATGTTGAAGCTGAAGAAGTTGGTCGAGCCGAGCACGCCCATGTACTTCCAGGCGTAGTCCACGCCCAGGCGGAAGTTGCCCGTCTGGTAGTTCAGCCCGCCGCCGAACGCCAGGCCCTGGAGGTTTTCCTCGTCCAGCAGCGCCGTCGACGACAGGCTGGCCGGCTCCAGGTTGTTCGCCGGGTTGTACGAGTAGCTCCCCCGCAGGGCGACCCCGAAGGCGCTGCCCCCCAGCTGGTCCAGCATCCACTCCGCCCCGGCCGAGAAGCCCGCCGAGTTGTTGTTCGGCTGGTTGAAGTCACTCAGCACCGTCAGCCGGTTCGACGCCCCCGTCAGGAGGTCGTACGCCAGCCCCACCCGGAACGTCGTCGGCAGCGGGAAGCCCTTCGTCCGCAGCCGCGCCGGCTGGTCCAGGCTCGGCACCGGGTCCTCGCCCGGCAGCGGATCCCGCGCCGAGCCCGTGTTCAGCGCGTCCCCGCTGTAGCTCAGGTCCGTGCCCAGGTTCGCCAGCACGAACGAGAACTTCACCGGATGGTTGTTCAGCATCGCGTGGAAGTTCGTCCCGAAGTCCACCGCAAACGCCGACCCGTTCGCATCGCCCAGGTTGTCCGAGACGAACTTCGCCGTGATGCCCGCACTGAAGCGGTCCGAGAAGTTCTCCGCGTACGTCAGGCCCGCGAACGTCTCATTCACCGAGTACACCGACCCCGTGCCTTCCGGCTGGTCCACCGTGTACACCGGCTGGTCATTGAACCCGAACGTCCCCAGCTGGAGCCCGAACGTCCGGGCCCCGTTGCCGAACGGGAACGCAATCCCGCCCCACGTGTACCGGGTCCCGGCCACGTAGTCATACGTCCCCAGCATCGCCCCCGGCCGCGCCATCAGCGCCGCGCCGGCGGGATTGTAGTACAGGGCACTCACGTCGCTGGCGATCGCCGAATAGGCTCCGCCCAGCGCCGTGCCCCGCGCCCCGGCTCCCAGCAGCAGAAACTCCGCCGCCGTCGTGCCATAGGGCGTGTTGTCCTGGTTGACGTCCTGCGCCAGCCCCACGGCCGGCAGCCCGCTCAGCAGGGCGCCTACCACCAACCACCGCTTCAGGGAAAAGTCACGCATTGAATCTCACCTCTCCTGGATGGGGAGGACGGGGCCACCACCGTGGCCGCCCCGCCCCCCTTGGTCCCTGGCCTACTGAGCGAAGTTGACGATCGTAAAGCGGCCCACCCGCCGGGCGTTGCCACTCTCGATGTGGTAGAAGTACACCCCGCTGGCGACCACCTGGTTGTTGCGGTTCCGCACGTCCCAGGTCTCCGCCCCCCCGAAGGCCGCGGCGTGGTGCTCCAGCAGCCGCACCAGCACCCCGCTCGAGGAGTAGATCCGGATGATCGCATTGTCCGGCAGGTTCACGAACTTGATGATCTTCGTGTCCGTCGTCTGCTCGAACTCGTTCGTCACGTAGTACGGATCCGGCACCGTGTGGACCTGGCTCAGGTCCGCGTCCGTCGGCGCGTTGATCTGGTTCGTCACGTCATAACTCACCCGCAACGTCGCTCCCACCGCCGTCATGGGAAGGACGTCCTCCACGTTCTGGAACTCGTACGGCCCGTAGTTGCCGGCCGAACCGTTCCCGAAGTTGATCGCCCCGATGTACTGCCGGAGTGACCAGACCGTCCCGGCTGCGGGCACGGAGCTGTTCAGGGCCATCGTGAACCAGTCGCCGGCCAGGTAGAAGACGAAACCCGATTCGTTCGACGCCGGCGCCGACGTCGCTGCCGCCAACCCGGTGCTGAAGAACGCGATCGGGCCCGGCACGGCCGTCTGGCTCAACTGATACGTCGGTCCACTGGCGCCGCAGGAGATGCTCGTTCCCAGGCTGCGGAGGGGCTCGACACACCCCATGTCGGTGGATGTCAGTTCCGCCCGTCCATCGAAAGACCCCGCCGCCGGCAGGGCGTCTCCCGGGTTCAGGATCCCCCAGGTTCCCCCCAGATCGGGGCTGAACGGCACGACCACGTTGTGGGTCACGTCGATCACCGAGTCCACGGTGCCGCCATTCCCCCAGTAGACGTTGTAGTCTGCTGCTCGATGCACACCTCCCATCGCCCCCTCGACCGGCCGGTACTCGCCGCCGCCCACCGACTGGTAGGCCTGGGTGATGTGGATGGTGTCCACGCCGGAGAGCTCGCCGGCATTGTTGTAGTCCGTATAGGGATCGCCGCTGAAGTTCTCGACGTTGCCCCCGTTCGGATCCACCTTCGTCTCGTTATTGGCGGGTGAGGGGCCGTCAAACCACCGGGAGCCGTTATAGGCACATTTGGAGGCCCCTGACGCCGTGGCCTCGCGGGTGAAACCCGGCCGGCCGGCCGTGGTCTGGCTGTTGACACAGCCGCGGCCATACAGGGTTTCGGTCTCCACACTGGGCAACTGCATGCTGACCTTGCCCTGGAGCCGGTAGCCCTGCCCGCCGCCGTACCGCGCCGCGAGGGAGGGGTCCACGGCCACGGTCCCGAACTGGGTCGACCCGGAGACCACCCCGGATTCCTGCTGCTGTAGAATCGGGATCGAGAAGATGGAGGTATCGGGACCGGCCGCCGCCGTCCACCAGTACACGTGCGGGGTGCCGCCGTACGGCGAGCCGATCTGAATACTGTCGAGCGTGGCGGAGAAGCTGCCGGAGGTGCTCAGCACGCTGGCCACGAAGTCACCGAACCCGATGGTCCAGGCGTTCGCCGCCGGGAACGGCCCGGAGAACTGCCCCGTGGCTGGGTCGATGGTCGGGAGCGGCTGGGTCGGGTCGAGCACCACGCCACGGCCTTCGATGTTGGCGCTGGTGATCGTCCCGCTACTCACGTAGTTCCCGGCTGGCCGCCGCGGGGTCACCGGCTTGGTGTTGCGCGGCGACTCGAGATTCGACGGGCCGGACTGGAACGAGTTGATGTCGAACGCCGTCACGGAGTAGAAGTACCGGAAGTTGTTCCGTGGCGTCTGGTCCACGTACACAAACGGCACGCCGTTATCCGACAGCTGCGGATATACGGTGTTGTTGCCCGTCACCGCCGTGTCCGCGATCAGGACGATCGCCGTCCCGTCGGCCAGTGCCGTCCGCTCGCCCAGCTTCACCTGGACGATCTGTCCCACCAGCGGCACGTCATTGTGCGCCGTCCGGGGCACGCCCGGGGTGATGGGATCGTACGTCGTGGGGCAGTCGGTCGTGATGGCCAGTTCCGGCGCGCAGAGCGGGCTCGGGTTGATCTGGCCGGCGTAGTCCGAAATGACCGTGCCGCCGTAGTCGAACTGCGCGAGCAGGGTCAGCGAGTTCGGCGCGTCCACCCGGCCCCGGTAGACCCGGTAGCCTTCGACGTCGAACTGGCGGTAGTTCGGGTCATACAGGGAATTCGTCGGATCCGAGGCCAGCTGGTAGTACGGGTCGCCCGTGGTCTCGGAGACCGAGGGGCGCCACAGCACCGTCACCTGGTTGTCGCCCGGCACCAGGAAGAACTCCGGCGGTTCCGGAGCGAACGGGAGCAGGAAGCCACCGTCGAACACGGCCTGCGCCACCCGCGCCTTGCCGAGCAGGGAGCCCGGGACCACGTCAAACTCGCCCTGCTCCAGGGTCCCGTTACCACTGGTGTCCGTGGCGCTCAGGAAGCCGGTCAGCGAGTCGATCGGGTTGACCCCATTCGCCACGATGGCCGGATTGGTCAGGCCCGCGATGATCGTCGGGTTGCCCGGTGCGATGTCGCAGCTGGGGCCGGGGCAGGTGCCGGTCTGGACCGGGGCGGCGAAGATGTACGCCACCACTACCGAGCCGAACTCGCCCGGGCCCAGGGTCAGCGGGCCGGACGACTGGAAGAAGCGCATGTCGAACGGACCGCTGCCGCGAATGAAGCAGATCTTCGTATTGACCGGGTCGAAGTTACAGGCGTTGTCGCCGGCGGCCGTGTTGATGTTGCCGGAGACGTAGCGCCACAGCTGTGTCGTGTTCTGCGGATCGGAGAAGCCGCCGCCGTTCGTGGTGTTGCTGAACAGCGTCAGGCCCACTTCCTGGCCGTTGATCTCCGGGCTCTTCAGGTATTTCACGCCGACGAAGCCGGCGCCGGAGAAGAAGGGCTTGGAGAAGATGGCCGGGTCGAAGGACCAGCCATCCACGCGGCTGAAGGTGTTCTCGTAGGTGTAGCCCAGCCCGAACGGGACATTGACCGACGCGTAGTTGTTGCCGGCGCTGCCCACGTCCATGTCCGCCGAGAAGTTGGCGTACAGGTCCGTGATGGTGTAGCCCCCGCTCGGCAGGGTCACGCCGAAGGTGCTGTTGTTCCGCTGCTGGAACTCCTGGGCCTTCTGGATCAGGATGTCCCGCATCCCCGGCCGGACCGCGGCATACACCGACGGGTCGGTCGAGGTGACGTTGTAGAACGTGTAGACGAAGTAGACGATGTCTTCATTGCCCGCCGGGTAGTTCCAGCCCATGCCGCGCTGTTCCACCATGACACCCAGCGGGTGCGGCCGGCCGGCGATCAGGCCCGGGTTGCCGTCCCACGTGAGCCACCAGACGTCGCCCTGCGAGGCCGAGGTCCGGCCCTGCAGGAGCGGATTGAAGATGTCGGCCGTCGCGTCGCCGCTCGGCACCCGGGCCGCCAGGGCCACCGGGTCGCTCGTGGCCGCGTCAGCGATGAAGGCCGCATCGGCCAGGTTGGTCGTGTTGTAGATCGGCGCCACTTCATCACCGTGGGCCGTGGTGCCCTTTGGATCAAAGAAGAACGCGCCGGTCGTATCGTCGGCCCAGGGGCCGCCGTCAGGGCCGATGATGCCGGCCACCTGCAGGCCGGAGTTGAAGACGTACTGGTCGGCCGTACCCTTCGGCCAGAAGCCGCCACCGATCGTGGAAGAACCGTTCGAGTCCACACACACGTTTCCGGTCGACTGCAGCCCGCAGTAGACACGGTTGATCGTGAGCGCCCCGAGGGCACGGGCAAACAGCCGGAACCCGCGGGTGTTTTTGGCGCCCGGCTCCGGTCCTGCCAGTGCCGGCCGGGGTACCAGGAGCAGAATGGCCAGGAGCAGGGGTACCCACCCGGTCCGGGACGTTCGATCTATGATGGCATGCATCGCTTCCTCGCTTGGTCACAGGAAAGGGTCGCCGGCCGGAGCGCGAGGCCCCGACCGGCGTATCCCGTGTATCAGAAGTTCACTTCGAAGCCCAGCCGCATGAGCCGTGGCGTACCCGTCAGGTTGTTGATCCCGCGGGCCGGGGCACTGGGGCTCCCACCGGCGAAGTAGGCGGCATCGGACGCCCGGCGCTGTTCCGCCAGGTTGAAGACGTGGTCGCCGTCCCCATACCGCTCTTCCGCACGAATGAGGTAGACGCAGTTGGGGGCGCCCGGGCTGCCCTGGGCCGTGACCCACATTCCGCATCCCGCGGTGCCCGCCCCGCCAAAGCGAAGGTCGATGGCGCCATCGCCCTGATAGAGGCTGTTGGCGGCCGCTTCATTGCTGAAGGACGTGCTGTCGGTCCCCCAGTTCTGAATCTGTTCCTCCCGATCCACGACGTCGTTGGTCGTCGTGAAGACGGCCAGTACGTTCCTGAAATTGAGGATATTGCGGGCATCGAGGTACGCGGTCAGGTCGAGGCCGCCCAGCGCGAAGCCCTTCGTGAAGCGCATGTCGAGCTGCTTGGTGGACGGGGTCCGGGCGCCGAAGAAGTCTCCCTCGAACTGCCGGGCGCATACCTGCCCGGACAGGACACCCTGGTTCCCCGACTCCTGCGGGCAGCGCGTATACGCCGTGCCGCTCGCGTACCGGAAGAGCGCCGTGATACCGACGTTCCCCAGGATCGAACCCAGGGTGGTTCCTTCCCTGAAGTCTTCCGGAAGGGTCAGGGCGAAGGATCCGGTGAGGCTATGGGGACGGCTCGTCGCGGTCGGGAAGATCGACTGCGGCGGCGGCTGGTTGCCACCCGAGACCTGGTTCACGATCCGGGAGCCGAAGTTGATGTACGTGAATGGATTCGAGCCGGTGTTCTTGGCATCCTGGTACGTATAGGCCACGACACCGTTGAAGAACCGGCCGATCCGGCGGTCGAGCCGGACGTCGACTCCGCGCGTGTTGCCGAAGTCGGCCGTGGTCATCACGCGGATGTCCTGGTTGCGGCCGAAGAGCGGATCGAACTTCGAGATGAGCCGGCCGGCCGCGTTGGACAGGTTGTCCTTGTTGTACGCGGAGATGTCCAGGACCATGTCGTCGCTGAACGCGTGACGGATGCCGAACTCGAAGGTGATGGACTTCCCGAAGTCCAGGTCCGAGCCATACACGTGGTTCGTGTTGGTGATGGCCAGGTCGGTGTTGATACCCGTCAGGACCACGCCAAAGTCCGGTGCCTGGACGGCATGAGAGTAAGACAGCCGGAAATTCGTGCGCTCCGTCACCGGGAAGGAGACCTGGATGTGCGGGCTCAGGTAGCTGTGGCTCTGGTCCCGTACCCAGCCGGCGGTCGGGTCGGCGGGATCGAAGTCGGGCGCTGACGAGATCCGCGGGAAGTCGGCCGGACGGCTGGCCCGCGAGTCATAGGAGTCGTAGCGCAGGCCGCCCACCAGGACCACGTCACCGAGGTCCAGACGATCCTCGACGAAGAGGTCATAGGCGACCGGCTTCTCGTGGAACGCGTCCGAGAACGCCTGGCTCACGAGGTTGTGTGAGTAACTGAGCAGGTCGTACTGGGTGAAGCGCCCGCCGAGCTTGATCCGGTTGTACCGGTCGAGCTGCCAGTCCAGGTTGGCCTTGCCGATGTAGCGCTTTTCCTTGTAGAGCGAGAGCCGGCGAGCGCCAGGACCGCTCGAACTGGCGAAACCGCCCTCGGTGAAACCGGTGACGCCATACGCGTTGTTGCGGTAGCTGTCGATGACGCCGTACTGGTCCCGGTTCTCGAGATCGAGCGGGGAACGACGGGACCCCGGGGTGTTGAGCCGGAAATTGTTGATCAGCTCGTCATTGACCGGGAAATTGTCGAAGTCCCACTGGAAATCGAGGCCGCCCAGGATGAACCCTCCGAACGGATTGCGGGTATCAATCTCGCTCTGCCGGGTCAGCGGGCTGGCAATGGTCTGGTCCGTCTGGTACGAGAGCGCCACATCAAGCGCCAGCGCCCGCTCCGCGGACCGTGCCAGGTTCTGGGTCCAGCCCAGCGTGAGGTTGTTGTTGACCGCGCGGAAGCCGGTCAGTGCCTGGGGGTTGTACAGGCCGAGGTAGTTGAAGTTGCGGCCCTGGTTCTGGCTCCGCTGGGAGCTCAGGAACAGCCGGTTCCCGGCACCGAAGGTGTAGTTCAGCTTGCCGGCCAGCTGGTATTGGGTGGCCGCGGCCGAGGGCAGGCGGGCGCCCTGGCATCCGGCGCCATAGTTAGCCGCGATCCGGCTGTTGGCGCTGCCGCTGAAGGCATCACAGTTGCCGGTATAAATCGCGAACTGGGACACGCCCACGAACGACGTATCGGCGTTGGTGGTGGTCGCGTTTGGTACGGCGACCGTGGTGTCGATCCCCGCCTGAACGAAGATCGGGTAATCCGCCTGACCGAAGCCGGGCACCGGCGACTGGGTGCCCTGCAGCACGCCCGACATGAAGAACGTCAGGTTTTCACGCAGGGGACCACTGAAGCTGCCCTGCAGGCGATTCAGGCCCTGGCTGTGGTTGACCCCGAATGGCTCATCGGTTTCATACCCGAAGTTGCCGCGGAACGCGGCGCTGCCCGACCGGGTCTCGATATTGATGATCCCCGCCTGGGCATTGCCCACCTCCGCGGAGGAGGAACCCGTCGTGACCGAGGCCTCGATGAAGCCGTTTTCCGGCACCGTGAGGGCAGTCCCGCCGGACCCGACAAAGGCATTTCCCCGGTAACCGGGGCTTGTGGGAACGCCGTCGACATAGACGGCGGCCTCGTCCACCCTGCCGCCACGGATCGAGATTGCCCCGGCGGGCGTCGCGTTTACGCCCGGCTGGATGGCGATCAGGCTGTTGATGTTGTCCACCGGAAGCGCCGCGGAGTACTGCCCGTCAATGATCTGTTTCGTGGTCACGGCGTCACGCGGGACCAGATCGTTCCGCCGGGCCATGACCACCAACGAGTCGATCGTGATGGTCTGCTGCTCGAGGGCGAAGTCCTGGGTCAGCGTCTGGCCACCCAGCACGCGGACACTGCGAACCTCGGTCTTCTGGTACCCGACGAATGCCGCCTGAATGGAGACCTCGCCCGGGGGAACGTTGTTGAAGAAGTAGTAGCCTTGACCGTTCGTCGCGGTGGCGAAGGTGGTGTTCACGATTCGCACCTGTGCGTTCTGGATGGGCTCGCCGCCCTGGTCGCGAACATGACCCTCGACCTTGCCGGTGCCCTGCGCCGCGACGGTCCCCGCCGCGAGGCAGAATCCGGCCACGGCCAGCGCAACGTGGCGCCATCCTCGCAAGAACACGGACACAGCATGTGGTCGCATACGTCCTCCGGGTATAGTGCATCAGGTGCTCGGCGCTGCCGGCATGACGCCTTTGGCGCGAAGCGGGGACGGCCGGCATGACCAGCCGGGTCGGCGGAGAGTGGAGGCCCGGGCCCTTTGGCCCCCACCGAAGTGGGCGGGCCGCGGGTGACTCCTCCAGGCAGTCGCGCCGATTACCCCTGATGACGAACAAGGACGTGGGCGGTTGTTGACGGAGTTGTTCGGGTTCTGTCAGACGGGAAGAACGACCGGATCAGCGCTGCAGCCGGTATCCCGCCTTGCGTACGGTGAGGATGAAGTCGGGCTCGGAGGGGTTGCGTTCCAGCTTGCGCCGCAATTCCGCGACGTGTGAATCCACGGTGCGCGACACGATCGAACTGCGATATCCCCAGACCTCGCGCAGCAGCTCGAGGCGGGACACGATGCGTCCGTTGTGGTTGAGCAGTGCGATCAGCAGGTCAAATTCCTTCGGCCGCAGCGATATCGCCTCACCGTCCCGCTGCACCGTCCGCGTCGGGGGGTGCACCTCGATCGAGCCGAACCGGATGACCGTGTCCATCACTGGTTCTGGATGGTGCGTACCGTTCGTGTCGGTCCGGCGGAGCAGTGCGTCGATGCGGCCATGTACCTCGAGCACGCTCGCGGGCCGGAGCAGGAAGTCGTCCGTACCCAGCCGGAAGCCGGGCAACCGGGCGGCCTCTTCCGTGCGCGAGGCCAGGATCAGCACGGGAAGGGAGGGATGTTCCGCGCGGAGCTGCTGCAGCAGGATGTACTCGTCCGACTCGAGGATCAGCAGGTTTGCGATGACCAGGTCGGGCTGGAACTCACGCGCCTGCGCCAGCCCGTACGCCCCCTCCTGCTCTACCTCGACCTCGTGGCCGTCGAGCTCGAGGTTGTGGCGCAGCGTCTCCGCCAGCGTGGGATCGTTGTCGATGATCAGGATGCGGTTCACCAGGTCCCTCCCTCGGTCCGGTCATGGCATGCACACGGCATTCCCCGGCTTGTGTTCCGGGACGTTGCAGCCTGACCTGCCCGTTCTGACCTGAGAGACGCCTCAAGCCCGACCAGTCGCACGAGTACCACCGGCCGTCACTACGCAGGAACTGTCGGGTGTGTGTCAGCGGATGGTGTGCGCGACGTCAGGGGCCCGCGGCAGCCGCGTCCACGAACCAGGTGGCGCCAGCTGCCAGGAGCGTGGCCGGAAGTGATGGCGTCGGCCCCGAGTCTCGCATGCGGGCAAGGATCTCCCGCTTGGCCTCTCCACTCACCAGGAACCAGCGCTCGGCGGCCAGGGCAAGGCAGGCCGGCGTCAGTGTGATGCGCTCGCGGGGCGGGCGTCCTGCAGGCCCGAGCACGGCGCAGGCCCGGCGCGAGGTTTCCGCGAGGACGGGATCATCGGGAAAGAGCGAGGCGGTGTGCCCATCCTCGCCGAGGCCGAGAAGAGCGAGATCGAAGAGGAAACCCCCGGGCCGGGGCGGCAGGTTGCGCAGGAGGGACTCGTAGCGTTCCGCGGCGACACGCGACCCGGCCGCGCCGTCGATCATGTGGATTGCCCCGGCCGGAACCGGGACGCGGTTGAACAGCGACTCCCGCGCCATCCGGGCATTGCTGTCCGGGTCATCCGGCGGCACGGCACGCTCGTCGCCGAAGAACCAGGTGGAGCGCTCCCAGGGCAGGTCGAGCGCGGCGAGACGGCGGTAGGCGCCCGCCGGTGTGCTGCCGCCGGCGAGGACGACCCGGCTCGAACCGTAAGTCGCCGCGGCGCGACGGATGAGGTCCGCCATGGCCAGGGCGACCTCACGCGCCAGGGCCGCGGGGTCGGCCGCGACCCGCAGGATCACGTTTCCTTCCGGATGGCGTGGCCCCCGAACTGGTTGCGCATGGCCGCCAGCAGTCGGTCGGCCCAGGCGGTGCTGTCGCGGGACCTGAGCCTCGCGATGAGGGCCAGGCTGATCACGGGCGCCGGGACGTCGAGGTCGATCGCTTCCGCCACCGTCCAGCGCCCCTCGCCGGAGTCCGACACCCAGGGCGCGATCTCTGCCAGCGTGGCGTCCTCATGCAGCGCGCGGCTGGTGAGGTCCAGCAGCCAGGAACGCACGACGCTGCCGTAGCGCCAGATGTCCGCCACCTGCGCGAGGTCGAGTTCGAGTTCCTTCTTGTGCTCGAGGATGGCGAACCCCTCGGCGTACGCCTGCATCATTCCGTACTCGATGCCATTGTGCACCATCTTCACGAAGTGCCCCGCGCCGGAGGGACCGACGTGACCCCATCCGCGATCCGCCGCGGGCGCCAGGGTCTCGAATACCGGCCGCAGGCGCTCCACGGCAGCGGCATCGCCGCCAACCATGAGGCTGTATCCTTCCGCCAACCCCCAGATCCCGCCGCTGGTGCCGGCATCCACGAGATGGATGCCGGACTCTGCGAGGGTCGTCGAGCGGCGCATGCTGTCCTTGTAATTGCTGTTGCCGCCGTCCACGACGGTGTCGCCGCGGCCGAGGGCCCCGGCCAGGGCCGACACGGTCGCTTCAGTCGGGTCGCCGCTCGGGACCATGACCCACACGGCCCGGGGGGTCTTGAGCGCACCGGTCAACTCCTCCAGGGACCCCACCCCCGCCGCGCCGGCCTCCACGGCCCGTGCCACGGCCGCGGGATCGCGGTCCCATGCCACTACCTGGTGGCCCCCCCGCACAAGGCGGGTAGTCATGTTGAGTCCCATCCTCCCCAGCCCAATCATCCCGATCTGCATCGCGCGTCTCCTCTCGCCTTGCGCCGGCGAGTGAAAGCAGCATGTTGGCTACTGACCCGCGCCGTCTGTTCGTCGAAGCATAACCCGGGGCTCGTCCAATGCGTCCTCTCCTGTTGGCCCTCGCCGGCCTGTGTATCCTCGCCGCCTGCGGCCCGGGCAGCCCCCGGCCTCCCGCGGAGCCTGCTGTCCTCGATTCGCTGATCGCCACGGAGCGCGAGTTCGCGGCCACGTCGGTGACCGATGGCCCGCGCTCAGCATTTCTCCAGTACTTCAGCGACAGCGTGGTGACCTTCAACCCGGAGCCACAGAAGGGTACCGCGTCACTGCGGTCCGGACCGGACTTCGGGCCGCTCGAATGGGAGCCGGAGATCGCGGAGGTGAGCGCTGCCGGGGACATGGGCTACACCAGCGGGCCCTATCACGCGACCCGTCCAGACGGATCGGTCGCCTGGGGGCACTACCACAGTGTGTGGGGGCGCCCTCCCGGCGGTGGCTGGAAAGTGCTGCTGGACATGGGAGGCCCCCACGGCGAGCCGCCCCCCGTGGGGGAGGTGGAGCGCGCCGGCGTCCGGATCGGGTCGGCCCGCCTCGCACGCGGAGCCTCGGCCGGGGACCTCCTCGCGCACGATCGTGCCTACCAGGTGGCGTACCGGGAGCATGGACGCAGCGCCGCGCTCGAAAAGTTTGCCGCCGAGCGGCTCCGTGCCTACCGGTACGGACAGCTGCCATTGCCTGGCCGCTCGGCAGCCGACTCGGACCAGGCCGCCCGGCATGAGAGCATGGAATGGAATCCGGTGGGCGGGGGAGTCGCGGTGTCCGGCGACCTGGGCTACACGTACGGGACTGGCCGGATGACGCGGGACGGCATGGAGGGGGGACTGCGGACGGTCAGTTATTCCCGCATCTGGCGGCGAGATCCTGCCGGCACCTGGCGGATCGTACTGGAGGCCGTGCTGCCGCAACCGCCATCCTAGGAGCGGGTCACGGCCCCGGGGCTTCTGCGAGCGCGAAGGTCACGTCGATGTGGACATCGATTTCCTTGTTCATGCTGAACATGCCGAGGAACCTGCTGAGCCCCCCCACCCCGTAGTCCTTCACGTTGATACGTACCCCGCCCCTGAAGCGCGCCGTGCCGCCGGCAAAGGTCAGGATGCCCGGGATGCGCGCCCGGCGTTTCTCTCCGTGCAGGGTGAGATCTCCCTCGAGCACCACCTCCATGCTGTCCGACACCCGCCGGCCCGGGATGACCGAGTCCAGCGCGAAGCGCATGAGCGGATACTTGTCGGTCTCCATCGATTTCCGGAGATCCCGGTCACGCCGGTCGTTCCCCGTCCCCAGTGAGGCGGACGGCGCCTCGACCCAACCACGCACCTGCCCCAGAGCGGGGGCACCGCGCAAGGCGCCCCGGACCGAGTCGGTCGTGCCGGTAAAATCCCCGAGCGTGGCCCGAGCATCGAAGCTGAGGGTGCCCCGTTCCAGGCGCCCGTCAGGTACGCCCTCCTGTGCCAGGGCCGGCGCCGTGAGGACGAGCAGCGCGTACAGCCCGGCAGGCAGGATGCGGGCGATCAGCTCCATGGTACCAGCCGGAGCAACAGCCGCACGGTGAAGGCGTCTGAGGGAGTGGCGTAGAACTCGCTGCTGATTGATGCACGGGGTGTGGGCACCCATGAGACACCTCCGAAGACGACGGCGCGCTCGAGGTCCACCTCCACGCGGCGCCGGTCCCGCTGTCCCGCACTGTTCGTGAAGTCTACCCGGAATCGCGGAGCCAGGTGAGACCAGCCGGCCCCGGCGTAGGGCTGCAGGCGCCCACCGGCCATCGCCCAGCCCACCGACGCATCGACCCCGAAGACATTGGGATGAAGCTCGTCGTCGCTCAAGGTGCCGCCGAAGCATTCGCTGGCGGGATCCTGGAGTGCCTCCTCATCGCAGGTGATGGGCGCCAGGATCTTCCCGAAGCTCATGTGGCCGCGGACAGCGAGGAGCGTGTGCGAGCCGAGCCGGGATACCCGGGCAAGCGACAATGCGCCGAGGTGCGCACGAACGCCGTCCACCCGGACCGGGGGAACCCAGCTGACGCTCGCGAGGATCCTCCACGGGAGTCCGACCTCGATCCGGGGCCGTACGATGCCGAAGAGCACGTTGGTGTTCTCCGGCCCCTTGCCCGGCCGGCAGATGGTTGGGGTGGAGGTGGCACTGTCGATGCTGGGCAGCCACGCCCCCTCCAGGGCCACCGTTACCCGGCCCGGCACCGGCGCCGATGGAGCCCCGCCGGGTCCGTAGGCCACCGGGACCAGCGCAATGGCCATAGCGCGGGCCTCGTGCGAATCATCGGGAGGGAAGCAGTCTCCCTGGGCCTCCGCGCGAACCGGCACGAGAAGGATGCCGAGGATAGCCCCGATTGCCCATCTCACTGGACGATGACCGTGCCGTGCATCCCGCTCTGCGGAGCGCCATGAACGACGCAGTAGTAGTCGTAGGTCCCGGGCGCGGTGAAGGTGTGCATGTACGTGAACGGTCCGTCGGTGATGGTCGCGACGCTCGGCACTCCAGCGGAGTTGTCCGGGGTGATGTTGTGCTGCAGCGCCGTCGGCGCCCACGTCCATGTCACGGTGGTATTTGCCGCGACTGTGATGGTGGCCGGCACGAACTGGTTGTTGATGACCTGCACGGCATTGGGCGCCGGAGCCGTGGCCTGCGCGGTAAAGGTGACGGGCGACCCGCCCAGAGTCCCCGAAGTCGCCTGGATGGCGATGGTGCCGGCGGTCATTCCGAGGGTCACCTGGGTGCTGGCAGTGCCGGTCAGGCCAGTGGTGGAGGAGGTGGGGTTCACGGTGGCCGTTCCCCCGGTCACCGCCCAGGTGACCGGAGTCCCCGTCACCCCATTGCCGAACGGGTCGATCACCCGGACCACCAGCGGGCTGGCCAGCGCGTCACCGGTCTGCCCCGACTGATTGTTGCCCGAGGCCATGGCGAGGCTGCTGGCCGCGGCCGTCGCGGCGGTGGCCATGAAACTGACCGGGGACCCGGTGGCGCCCGACACGGTGGCGGTCGCGGTCTGCGCCCCTGCCGTGGTCCCGAGCGTCCAGCTGGAGGAGGCCAGGCCCGCCGCATCCGTGGTGCTGGAGACCGGATTGAGCGTCCCCGCGGTCGCCTGCGTCGCCCAGGTCACCTGAGTTCCCGCTTCGGCACCGCCATCCCGGCGCACGATGACCTGAATCGGCTGGGACAGGGGCTGTCCGACGGTGCCTGACTGGTTATTCCCGCTCGCCGGCCCCCTGCCGACCGTAACAGTCGACGGGCTGGGTCCGCCGCCGCCCCCTCCGTCCCCACCGCCGCATGCAGCGACCAGGAAGGCACAGGCGGCCAGAAGGTTCCTGGGATGTGGCATCATGCCTCCAAATGGGATCAAGAGCGCCCGTCGGCACGACCGCGTCATGAATGGACGGTCGCTCCCCGGAGGGTGGAACCGGCTGGGCCATGAACGGGTTACACATTGATGGAGGAGGTGCGGTGGGTCTTGTACCCCCGATGCGAGTTGCGCACCCTTAGCATCAACCGGGAGGACCATGCGCGAGCCATTTGGCCAGACAGCGGTCTCGCGGCCCCTGCACCACGCGGAGGTCGAGGGATTCCAGGTCACGGAAGCCTTCCATCCAGATGGGAGCCGTCTGCCCTGGCACCATCATGATGGCCCGACCATCTGCTATGTCCTGGGCGGCGCGTTTGCCGAGCGGAGCGGCAGGCGGACCCTGCGCTGTACCACCGGGACCCTCAAGGTCACCCCAGCCGGTGAGCCGCATGCCAACGAGTTCGACAGCGGTGATGCGCGCGGGCTGATGATCGAGGTTGGCTCCGGGCGCCTCGCTGCCCTGCGACCCCATGCCGAGGTGCTGGACGAGCCCTTCCAGGCCTCTGGCGGGCAGCTCGTCGCGCTGGCCCGGCGGATCCGATCCGAGTTGATGGAGACCGACGGGGCTGCCTCACTGGCCCTGGAAGGCCTGCTTCTCGAGTTGATCGCGGAAGCGCAGCGCTCGCAGGCGCGCGATTCGGGGGAGCCGCGACCATGGCTCGCGCGAGCCCGCGACATCCTCCACGACGCGCCCGCCGAGCGGCACACGCTCACGGCCATCGCCGGCGCGGTGGACGTGCATCCGGTCACACTGGCGCGGGCCTTTCGCCGGGCCTTTGGGTGCTCGGTCGGCCAGTACCTGCGGCGCCTCCGCCTCGAGGAAGCCAGCCGCCTGCTGGTCGCCACGGACCGACCCATCGCAGAGGTTGCCCTCGCATCCGGATACTCCGACCAGAGCCACTTCTCCAACGCCTTCCGGCGCCACACCGGAATTCCCCCGGGCCGGTACCGGACCCTGGCCTCGGGCGGCTGACCAGGCCCGGGCTGCATTTCTCCGCCGCGGGCGAGCCCCGCGACCGCGTGGCCTGCTGGCCGATTTCTTCAAGACCCCGAAGCATCGGACGGACTACGATGGCATCGTGGCACCGCCACCGCGTGATGTCGGGAGGGCGGGGAGTCCACCATCCTCGCCGCCAGACCTTGGGAGCCCTCATGGCGTATCGCCCCATCAATTTCGCCGAGAAGCTGACCCACTTCTCCGACTGCTGGACACCCCGGATCATCGCTCGACTGAACGACTACGACCTCAAGCTCGTGAAGACCCTGGGGGAGTTCGTGTGGCACCTGCACGAAGACACCGACGAGGCGTTTGTCGTCCTTGCCGGTGAGGTGACCATCGAGCTGCGGGATGGGCAGGTGACCCTCGGCGCGGGGGAGATGTTTGTCGTCCCGCGCGGCGTGGAACATCGACCCGTCGCAGCCCGGGAATGTCACATGCTTCTCATCGAGCCACGGGACGTGGTCAATACGGGCACGGCCGGAGGGCCGCTGACGGCAGAGACAGATGCCTGGGTGTAAGCCGCACGCCGATCCTTCACCAGCGGAGCTGGAGGAGCATCAGCACGATAGCCAGCCCCAGCAGCCAGGCTCGCGCCGCGTTCGCCGCGCCCCCCGGGTCAGCCACTTCGGTACAGTGGAGGCTTGAGGTCCACACGTCTTGAACAGACCGGCCGCTCATGGCACCGTCCATGTGATCCATGGCCGAGGCAGGCCTGGCCGAATCCTTCAAGACCGGCGAAGCGCCGCTCCGCACCTTCAACAGGAGCGGCAAGCCGGGTCGGGCTTCAAGGACGGAGAGGAGGAAACCGCAGCGTGGAAGGGCCGGCATTCCTTGCGCGGGGAGGCGGAAGGTGGCTCCGAGTGGAGGCGGCCATCGACATCCGGGCGCCGCGCGATCAGGTGATGGAGATCTATCTGGACGTGGAGCGGTGGGGTCGCACGTTCGCCCCAACCATTCGTTCCGCACACATCCTCGAAGAGAGGGGTGGGTGGCGGCTCATCCAGGTGGACCACAGGCAGGAGGGGCTGGTCTGCAATCGGTTGTGCGTGGGCGGCGGGGAGGTCGTAGTCGAAGAAGGAAAGGCGCATTTCGATGGCGTCTTCAGGAACGAGTTCATCGAAGCCGGCGATGGCGCCGGGACCCGGCTGCGCGTTACGGGCAGCCTCCGTTTCAAGGGGGCCTATCGGCTCCTCGCGCTCCTGGCACCGGGGTTTGTACGTCGGGAGGCAAGGAAGCGTCTGCGGGTTTACGTGCTGGAGCGCATGAGGATAGCGAGCGAAGCCTGACCTCGTGGGGCGCCATTCGCCGGGGCCTTGAGGCACCCGGAGGGCCGGTAGATATTCTGGTGATGGCCCCCACGCACGAGTTCCTGCCCCACCTCGGCGGTTCGCCCGGATACGGTGAAGACACCTTCTACCGGCCGCCGCCCGGCCTGGACGAATTCGTGCTTTACCTCTGGCGACGTCGCTTTCCGCCCGACGTGGATGCCGTGGTGCAGCCGACACTCCCCGACGGTTGCATTGACATCCTGTCGCTCGACGGAGCCCCGGCCTGGCTGATGGGCCCGGAGACCGTCCGAGCCGACCACGTCATTCCCGGCGGCACCGAGATCGCGGGCGTGCGGCTGCGGCCCGGGGTGGGGGCGCGCCTCTTCGGATCGGCGGCCGGCGAGCTGCCCAATCATCAGGGGCTGCTCAGCGACCTGCCCGGCGTGCCCCGGAACCTGCGGGGCTCACGGCACCTGGGGCTGGCCTGTGAGGGCTTTCGTCCGTTGATCGGCGCGCTGGGCCCTCTCGTCGATTCGGCACGGCCCGACGACGGGGTGGCGTATGGAGCCGCCTGGCTCGCCCGTCACCCGTCGGCCACCGTGGACGCCCTCGGCGCCCGGCTCGGATGGTCCTCCCGGGAGGTCTTTCGAAGGTTCTCCCGCGCCCTGGGCTTCGGCCCCAAGGCGATGCAGCGAATTCTGCGCTTCCAGAGAGTGCTCTTCCTGGCACACCACCGCCGCGGGCAGGCAACGTTGAGTCGTCTGGCTGCGGAAAGTGGTTACGCCGACCAGGCGCACATGACTCGCGAGTTCAGGGCCCTGGCACACACCACTCCGGGGCAACTCCTGGCCGGCCCCCACGACGTGACCGTCCCGCTGCTGTTTTCTCGCTGCGTCTGAGGGTCAGAAGGACGCGGCAACCAGGTCCAGCTCCTCTTCATACACCCCGGCCATCAGCCGCCGCACCAGGCGCTCCGTCAGCCAGCCGGCCGGTCCTCGCCGCCGGGGGAAATCCGTGGCGATCGTCACCACGCTGGCGGCACCTCCCGAATCCGGAAGAACGGAGAAGGAGGTGACCGTGCCGTGCTCCGGATAGGACTCCACAAGAAGCCGTCCCGGTTCGGGTTCCGTGACGAAGCCACGCATTGAGGTGATGCGACCGCCGGCGCGGGTCTTCACCACCACTACGGTGCCCGCGCCATACCCGCCGGCCTCCACGGTCAGGCCGGTGAAGAAACGCGGCGGGAGGATGCCCGGGTGGGCCACCCGGTAGTCGGCGAAGACCCTGTAGACGGCGGGGGGCGGGGCCGCAATGCGACGTGTCGCCGAAATCCGGAACGTCCGTGTCGCCCCGCCCGTGTCCACCACGGCTGCACTTCCCATCCGTATCCTCCGTGTCTGTCGATGTCCAGTTGAATCGCAGAATGTGACTGTTTGCCCCGCTCCCGGACGGCGGGCCGCTTCGCGTACGGTGGTCTCCACCGACTCTCGCTTCAGGGGGGAGCCCAGCTCGGGGAGCCCGGAAAGCTCACCCCTCCGCAGAGGGACGTACCTTCACCCGTACAGGCTAGCAGTCCGGCCGCGTGGCGTCTTGAACAGATCGGCCAGGTGAGGCCGAAGCCGGGGTTTCACACCACCCCGGATCCCGCCGGCCGGGTATCGGCGGCGGCCTCAGGTGGGCCCCGGACTGGACTTCCCCGCCCCAGGTGACGATGCTGCAGGGGGGCGCGGCGTGGCCGCGACCCTTCCTCTGTACCGCCTCAACAGGACACCGCCGTGAATCGACGCCGACTCGCCCTTCTGGTGGCGATCGCCGCCTTCGCCCTGCTCTTCATCTTCCTGCCCACGGCCGTCGGGCTCCTCACCGACTGGTGGTGGTACCAGGAGATCGGGTACCAGGTTGTCCTCACCCGGCAACTCTCGACCCAGGTACTGCTTTTCCTGGGCGCCGGGCTGGTGACCTTCGGGTACCTCTTCGGCAACCTGCACTTCGCCCAGCGGGGCCTCGTGCCGGACCCGGTGGTGTTCCGGCTGGCGCCGTCGGCGCCGAGGCTCAACGTCACGGCCGCCCTGCGGCGGGTCAGCCTGCCGGCAGCGCTGTTCTTCGGGTTCGTGGCCGCCATCGGTGGCGCCCAGGCCTGGCGCCTGGTGCTGCTGTTCATTCACCGCACGCCCTTCGGCGTGACCGACCCCATTTTCGGTCGGGACGTGGGGTACTACGTCTTCACCCTTCCCGCCATCACGGCGCTGCTCGGGGTTCTCCTCGGGCTGACCCTGTTGACCCTGTTGCTCGTTGTGGTGCTCTACTGGCTCCGCGGCGACATCATCCTGCGCCCGAAGCAGCTCCGTGTCGAGCCCACGGCGGGCATGCACCTCGCGGTCCTGCTCGCGGTGTTCTTTGTGCTGACGGCGCTCCGGCTCTGGTTCGTGGATGCGCCGGGCCTGCTGTTTTCCACCACCGGACCGCTGGCAGGTGCCAGCTACACCGACATGCACGCCACCCTGCCGGCCATCCGGATCTCGGCAGTTGCGGCGCTCCTGGCTGCGGTCGCCGTGCTGGTGGGTGGCCTCCGGCACCGGGTGGCCTGGTACGGGCTCTGGGCGGTGGGCTGCTACGTGGCCGTCGCCGTAATTGGCCGGGGGATCTATCCCGCTGCCATTCAGAAGCTCGTGGTGGCGCCGACCGAACTCACCCGCGAAGCGCCCTATCTCCAATACCACATCACGGCCACCCGGCAGGCCTGGGGGCTGGACAGCGTGGAGGTGCGCGACATCAAGGGCGAAGCACCGCTCACGCTGGACGACATCCGCGCCAATTCCGCGACGATCGAGAACGTGCGCCTGTGGGACCGGGAGCCGCTCCTGCAGACCTTCGGCCAGCTCCAGGAAATTCGAACGTACTACGACTTCGTGTCGGTGGATGACGACCGGTACTGGATCGACGGCAAATACCGGCAGGTCCTGCTCTCGCCCCGTGAGCTGAACGCCGCCTCGCTGCCAACCCGGACGTTCATCAACGAGCACCTGACCTTCACCCACGGCATGGGCCTCACCCTCAGCCCCGTGAACCAGGTGACGACCGAGGGCCTGCCGGTCCTCTTCGTGAAGGACCTGCCTCCGTCCGCGGTCGGCGACCTTCGGGTTACCCGCCCCCAGATCTACTTCGGCGAGCTGACGAACGATTTCGTCATCGTGCGCACGCGGCAGCGCGAGTTCGACCACCCGGCCGGCGAGGACAACGTCTTCGCCAGCTACGAGGGCAAGGCCGGCGTGCCCTCGGGCGGACTCTTCCGGCGCGCGATGCTCGCGCTCCGCTTCGGCTCGAGCAAGATCCTGCTCTCCCAGGACCTCACCTCCGAGAGCCGTATTCTGTTCATCCGCGACATCATGGACCGGGGGCGCAAAGCCCTGCCGTTCCTCCGTTTTGACCGCGACCCCTACATGGTCGTGACGGCCTCCGGTACCCTCAAATGGATACTCGATGCCTACACGACCACCGACGCGTTTCCCTATGCACAGCCGCTGCGCGACGGCACCAACTACATGCGGAACAGCGTGAAGGTGGTGATCGACGCGTACGACGGGACCGTCACCGCCTACGTGGCCGCGCCTTCCGATCCCCTCATCCGCACCTGGGACCAGGTCTTCCCCGGCATCCTCGTGCCGATGGACAGCATGCCCGCCGACCTGCGCGCGCACATCCGCTATCCGGACGACCTCTACCGGGTCCAGACGGCCCTGTACACCACCTACCACATGGACGAACCCGAGACGTTCTACCACCGGGAAGATCAGTGGCAGATTCCGGCGGTGAACGAAGCGGATGCGGCCGTGCCGTTCATGCGCCACATCGTGATGCGCCTGCCGGAAGAGCCGGCCGCCGAGTTCATCTACATGGTCCCCTTCACCCCCCGGGGGAAGGACAATCTTGCCGCCTGGATGGTGGCGCGAAACGACGGTGACGACTACGGCAAGCTCCGGGTCTATCGTTTCCCCCGGCAGAGCCTGGTGTTCGGACCGAAGCAGATCGAGAACCGCATCAACCAGAACACCGAAATTTCCCGCCAGGTCTCGCTGTGGGACCAGCGCGGCTCGCAGGTCATCCGTGGCGACCTCCTCGTGATCCCGATCGAGGAATCGCTGATGTACGTGCAGCCGCTCTACCTGCGCGCCGAGGGCGGGCGCATCCCGGAGCTGAAGCGCGTGGTGGTGGCCTACCAGAACCAGGTCGTGATGCGGGAGACCCTGGACGGCGCGCTCACCGAACTGTTCGGCGGCTCGGCCGCGGGCGCCCGCGGCGCGGCGCCTCCTGCCGAGGTGGCGGGTGCGCCCGTGCCGACCACCCCGGCCCCGCTCCAGGGTCTGGTCGACCAGGCGCGGCGGCACTACGACGCGGCCATCCAGGCCCAGCGCGAGGGGGACTGGGCCCGCTACGGAGAGGAGATCAGCCGGCTCGGCGAGGTGCTGGACCAGATGCGGTCGACGCCCTGAGAACCCCCGACAGGCCCGCTTCCTTCGCGAGGACGCATGCCGCAGCCCGACGAGATCCGATGCACCGACGAAGAAGGGCGCCGGTATCGTGACGGTGTCTTCCAGCCACTGGAGGAAGACACCCTGGCTGAGGCGCCGGCCGGGGAGCCCTTCCCTGATCCCGGGCACGGCCCGCCCTTCCGGCAACTCGACGACATCCCCCGGGTCCCGCGCCTCCGGCACCTGATCGGCCCTTCCGTCATCGCGCTGGGCATGGGCCTGGGCGCGGGCGAGTTCCTCCTCTGGCCGAATCTCATCACCGTGAACGGGTATGGCATCTGGTGGCTCTTCTGGGTGGGCGTGGTCACCCAGTTCTTCGTCATCCTGGAGATCGAGCGCTGGACCATTGCCACCGGTGAATCGGTCTTCGGCGGCATGGCGCGCCTTGACCGCTTCGCGTTCTGGCCCTGGTTCTTCCTGGTGGCCACGCTGGTCAGTTTTTTCTGGCCGGGCTGGGCATCGCAGTCCGCCGAGTTCACCGGCCGGATCGTCTCACTCCTGACCGGAACAGACATCGCCTGGCAGCCGATCGCGCTGCTCATGCTGGCCGTGATCTATATCGGCCTTGCGGGCAGCCGGATCGTGTATAACGCGCTCGAGCGATTTGAAATCGGCCTCGTGCTGGGGTTCTTCCCGCTGCTCGCCCTGGTCCTGATCCTGGTGGGCGTGCTGCCGTCGGATGTCCTCGCCCTGCTCAAGGGTGCCGGGTCCATCGGCCACGCCCCCGACGACCTGCTCCGCGGTTCCCAGTTCCCCACCCTGCTCATCGCGGTCGCGTACGCCGGCAGTGGCGGCACGCTGCTGCTGGCCCAGTCGCTCTGGCTTCGCGACAAGGGCTTCGGGATGGCGGCCTACCAGGGGCGGATCGCCGGCATTCGGGGAACCAATGAACACGTAAGCGAGACAGGGTACGTGTTCGACAGCTCGGCACCAGTGCCCCTGGCCCGCTTCCGGGCATGGCTTCGCGTATCCCGCACCGAGCTCCTGGTCACGTTCGTCGTGCTGATCCTGGTCAGCGTGGTGATCACGTCTCTCGTGGTGACAGCGACACTGGGGACCGGCAACACCGGCCTGGCCGGCAACCTGGGCGAGATGGTGGCGCAGCAGGGCGCCGTCCTCGCGCGCATCGGCGGGCGGTGGCTCGAGGTGGCCTTCCTGCTGGGCGGGGCCTTCGTCCTCTTCAGCACGCAACTGGGCATTGTGGACACGGTGACACGGATCGTCGGCAGCATCTTTCATGAGCGGTATGGCCGGCACACGGCCACCTGGACGCTGAAGCGGACGTTCCTCACCGTGCTCACGGTGTTCGTCCTCGCCTCGGCGGCGATCATCATTGCCTCATGGGTGGGCGGCAGGGCGCTGGAGGGCCTCCAGCCCGACTTTCTCGTTCTGATCGCGGGGCCGTTTACCATCGCCAGCATGTACCTGTTCGCCCTGGTCGTGGGCTGCCTGAACGTGCGGCGCCTCCCACCAGCACTCCGGCCGGGCGCCGGCACGCGCGTGGCCCTGGTCTGGGCTGCGTTGCTCTGGGGGTGGTTTACGGTCGAGCAGTTGAGCCGGACGCTGCTGGGCGGGCTCGGCGCCCCCGCGCAGGTGATCGAGACCATCGCGTGGCACCCGATCCGTGTGGCCCTCTATGCGGCGTGGCTGCTGAGCGTGGCGTGGTTTGCGTGGGGAATGAGAAAGCGGCGAGTAGAGATTAGTGATTAGTGATTAGTGCTTCAGGGTGAGATCTCCGCAGTGAAGCACTACTCACTACTCACTACTCTCTACCCACTACTCACTACTCACTGCTTTTCACGTACAACCCGTCAAACGTCGCCTGCCACGTCCGACCACCGTCCTGGCTGGCCTCGAAGAGCTGGCGTACGGTGTCGGGCGCCACGTTGAAGAACGTGAGCTTCTGCAGGACCGTGTCGCCGGACGCGGTGAGGGTGAACCCACGAAAGCGCATGGCGCCGTCACGGTACTCGCCGGTGTACTCCAGGACATTTCCGCCGTCCGCCACCCAGACCTGCCGCCAGTGATTTCGCTGCGCGTCCCAGAAGTTGAAGCTCTTGCCGTTCCCGCCCTGCGCCCCGGACCAGTTTTCGTAGATGACGCAATGCTCGAGGATGGGGTAGACCTCGTTCACGCCGGCCTGCCGTCCGCCGACCGTCACATTCCACCTCCCGATCCAGAAATCGAACTGCTTCGCCTCCTCACGAGACTGGCAGGGATACTGGTTCCCGCGGATCTGCTCGACGAGCCGGGCCAGCCGGGACTGGTCACGCAGGTGGGTGAAGTCCTGCTCGTCGGCTACCAGCGCTGTCTGGCCGAACCCACCGTCCGCCAGTTTCTGGAGGTGCGCAAAGGCCGAGTCGTCCCGGCCGGTGACGGCGTAGACCCGGGCCAGGCGGTAGTCCGCGCCGCCGGGCTGGAACCCGAGTTCCTGCGCGCGGCGGAACGCCCTGACCGCTGCCGGGTAGTCCTTGAGGGCCTGTCGGGCCATACCCAGTCGATACCAGGCCTCCCCCTGCGTGCTGTCCCGGCGAATGATAGACTCCCACGCGGTGGCCGCGTCACTCCAGCGCTCGGCCCCGATGAGGGCTCGGGCAGAGTCGATCGTGACGCCCTGCGCGGGAAGCACGGCGGGGACCAGAAGCACGAGCAGAAGCACGAACAGGCGATTCGGCCGCAGCATGATCGGCACCTCGGCGAGGGATTGAAGGGCTGTGGACGGGGAGACGCCGGGGCGGTTGACATCCGCACAGTCAGCTCGCCCTGAAACGCTCGAGCGCGAACGGCGCGATACTCAGCGCCGGAGGCGTGTTGGTCGCCAGATCGGCCAGGACCTCACCGATCACGCTGGCGAACTTGAAGCCGTGTCCCGAACACGCACTGGCGATCACGACCCGGTCCATCCCGGGATGGCGATCGATCACAAAGCGGCGATCAGGGGTGTTGGTGTAGAGGCAGACCACCGCGTCACGGAGGTCGCCGGCGGCATCCGGCATGAGCCGCCGGAGGGTTTCGCGCCGCTCGATGGTCTCACCCTCGCTCACCTCGCGCACCACAGCCGCCGGGGTAGTGAGGTCGCCCTCATGATGAATGCCCATCTTCACGCCATCGCCCAGGTCGGGGAAAGTGGCAAAGAGCCTTCCGCCATCCTCCTCCGCCAGGGCGATGGGACAGCAGTCAGGACCGTGGATCTCCGGCCGTGCCACCGGCGCGAACCAGTGGGCCAGCTGACGCTCAACCGAAAGCGGCAGCGCCAGGCGGGCAAGGAGACCGGGCATCCATGGACCGGCCGCCAGTACCATGCTGCCGGCCTCCACCACGCGATCATCGACATGCACCGTGACATGGCCGTCATGCTGTTCCCATCCGGTCATCGTCGCGCCGGTCATCAGGGTGGCTCCGGCCTGGCGGGCAAGATCAAGCATGGTAGACACGATCCGCTCGGGCATGAGCACTCCCGCTCCAGGATCGAACAGGGCGAGATGGTGTCCCGCAGGCCGGTACGCCGGGAAGCGCTCGTGCACTGCGGTGGCGTCGAGCATTTCGTGGGGGATCCCGTGCAGCCGGGCGCTCTCGGCGGCCCCAGCCAGCAGGGTTCCGTCCGGAGGGCCGATCATCAGCCCGCCGGTAGGAAGGAAAAGCCGTTCGCCGGATACCCGCTCCAGCTCAGCCCAGAGTTCCGCCGCCCGGCGGAGAAACGGCACGTACAGCGGATCCTCGAAATACGCCTGCCGGATGATCCGGGTCCGGCCGTGGGTCGAACCGAGGGCATGGGGAGGATCCAGGCGATCAACCCCGACCACGGTCACGCCGCGACGGGCCAGCGCCCATGTGGTGGCCGCTCCCATGGCCCCCAGTCCCACCACGCACACATCCGCGACCGCGTATCGGCCCATGGGACCTCCCTGTGCTACATTCCGTCCGGCTCGGGGAGAAACCCCGCGCGCCGGCCCCCCGTACGTTGCTCGGGCCGGAAGGTTCCGGCCCTCCGCCAACTTCATCCAGGGGAACGCTCGTGAGACCTGCTCATCGTATCGCTTTCTGCGCAATGCTGGCCACCCTGCCGTCGCTAGGCTGTGGTGGAAGCCAGGGCACGGCGGCCGGCCCGGCGCCGTCGGGTGGCACGTCCACAGCCATCACTGCCCAGGATCTGCGCCAGCGGCTGTTCGCCTACGCGGCCGACTCCATGATGGGCCGTGAGGCCGGGACGACCGGCAACTACATGGCCACCACATATATCGCGGACCAGGTCCGCCGCATGGGCCTCACGCCGGCCGGTGAGAACGGCACATACTTCCAGGAAGTCCCGCTCACGAAAGTGGATATCGCGCCGGGCACTTCACTGAGCGCCGGCGGCCGCACCTTCACTCTGTGGGAAGAATATTTCCCGCTCGCCCCCGGCTTCGGCCTCCCCATTGGCAGGACCGGGACGATCGCGGGAGTCCCGGTGGTTTATGGCGGCCAGGTCGCGGACACGGCAAACCTGATCAGCCCCGCTGATGCGAACGGCAAGGTCGTGGTGCTCGCGGCGCAGCATGCCCCTAACGGTGAACGCCGCTTCTCGGTGAGCCGGGGCACAATGCAGGCCCTCGCGGGAGCGTCGGCCGTGATCATGGCGAACCTCGATGTCATGCCTCCCAATTTCCGCGGCTTCCTGCAGACCCCGCGCACGAGCCTCAAGGGAGATGACGCGGAGCAGGGACCGACCGGCCCACTCCTCATCTTCGTGACCCCATCGGTGGCAGAAGCCATCATGGGCGGGCCGCTTGAGGGACTGGCGCCGGGGACGGCCGGCACGGCGATGGGCGGTTCCATCGGCTTCGTTGACGGACCGCCGGAGGCCGCCGCCAGGAACGTTGTCGCGATCCTGCCGGGCAGCGACCCGGCGCTCAAGGGGGAATACGTCGCGATTGGGGCGCATAACGACCACATCGGCATGGGCAAGCCAGTCGACCACGACTCCATGCGCGCGTATCTGGGCATCATGCAGCCGGGCGGCGCCGAGGACCAGCCGAAGCAGCCCGACGCTGAACAGGCGGCGAAGATCCAGAAGTCGCTGGACAGCCTCCGCGCCCTCCGCGGCCCGCGCCTGGACTCGATCTACAACGGGGCCGACGACGACGGTTCCGGGACCGTCACGGTGCTGGAGATTGCCCAGGCTTTCTCCGGGGCAAAAGACCGTCCGAAGCGGTCACTGCTCTTCGTCTGGCATACGGGAGAAGAAAAGGGCCTCTGGGGATCGGCGTACTATACCGACCACCCCACCGTCCCGCGGGATTCGATCGTCGCGCAGCTCAACATGGACATGGTGGGCCGGGGCAACCCGGAGGACGTGCCCAACGGCGGGCCGGGTTACGTCCAGCTCATCGGCTCGCGACGGCTGAGCACCGAACTGGGTGACATGGTGGAAGAGGTGAACACGAGCGGATCGTTCGGGTTCAGCTTCGACTACCAGTACGACGCTGACGGCCACCCGTCCAACTACTACTGCCGCAGCGATCATTACATGTACGCGCGCTACGGCATCCCCATCGTCTTCTTCACTACGGGCACCCACCGGGACTACCACCAGGTGACGGACGAGCCGCAATACATCAACTACGACAAGATGGCGCGGATCGGGCGCTTCGTGCACGACATGGCCGCACAGGTGGCGAACCTCGACCACCGCGTGGTAGTGGACAAGCCGAAGCCTGATCCGAAGGGGCAGTGCAAGCAATAGGACGGAGAACAGGGAGTAGGGAATAGGGAATAGGGAGCAGTATCTCCGAACAGACGAAAGGCCCGCCGGCAGTCCCCGGCGGGCCTTTCGCTTCCATTCCCTTTTCCCTGTTGCCTCTTCCCTCTTCCCTTACTCTACGTCAAAGGCCGCGCCGGTCGAATCCGCCTTCAGGTTCATAATGATTCGACCCGCGGAGTCCCGGATGACCAGCCGGGCGCCATTGGAATCGGCCCGGAGGTGGAACAGGCCGGCACCCTTGCCCTGGATGTCCATGTGTGCGCCCTGCTCGTCCGCCCGGATATGGACCGAGGGATCGGGGACGTTGATGTTCACCGTCGAAGCGGTCTTCGCTGCGGGGGGCGCGGGTGCCACGGGAGCAACCACATTGGCCTGAATCCCGTGGGTCATGTCCGCCGGCACATACAGGGTCCGGTCAAGTCCGTCGGGCTTGAACGTCACGGTCCCGAAGGGAACATACGACCCGGATGCGCTGTCCGAGGCCTCCAGGCAGACGAACTTTGCTCCGCCGCCGAGGTCGCCCACATCCGGCATCCCCACGAGACACTGGCTGAGGGAAGGAGCGGCCTCCCCGCTGTCCAGCCGGGCAACGAACCGGAAGCCCTGCAGCTGGCCATCGGTGGACCGGGTCACCCCCACCCTTTCCAGCCGGCCAAGCCGGTGGCCGTCCAGCTGGAAGGGGAGGAATGCCATTGGAATGGAGAAATGGTCCTGGGCGGCGAGTTCCTTGACCTTCTCGACCCCCCGACGAGTGAATCCGATCACGAGCATGCCCACGACGAAAATGCCCAGGGCACCGAGAGTGATGCGCAGCCAGTAGCGGTTCATATGTCCCTCGATCCTCGATGTGCAAGACCTGCCGTTTCATATCGTAACGAGAATCGGGCCCGGATTGTTTCACACGCCTCCCGGGCGGGGGTTCAGGCCCGGGCAGGTTGTCGGCCGAACCGCTGGGTGGCGTACCCGACGATGATGCCGAGGACACTCCCCGGGAGGATGATCTCCCAGTAGTAGTGTGTGCCGTCCGGGCTCGGCATGGCGGCAACCATGAACGCGAAGGCGGCGCCGACCACCAGGCCGAAGAGGATGCCGGCGGGGACCGAGTGCACCTTCCTGGCGAACCAGCCAATCAGCACACCCGCCAGGAGGCCCTTGAAGGTCGATCCGATGACGATCCCCGTGATCTGGGGCGCCGTTTCGGGAGCGGAGATGAGGGCCGACAGCCCGTCGAAGATGCCCAGCACACCGCCGAGCAGGAGTCCCAGCACCGGCTTATTCATGACTGCCTCCTGGTAGTGGAAGAAGGTACCCGACCATCCATTACGCGGTCGGCGGGCTGCCTTTATCTGGAGGCCAGGGCAACGATGATGCGCATCGCGAGATAGGCCAGGACCAGGAGGATGGGCGCCCGGTACCGCACCACCAGGCGTCCGGCCCTCTCCATGGGGCCCTCCGGCCACGCCTCCACCGGATGCCCCGCCCGGAATCGCGCGATGTCCTCCGCGAGCCGGCCCGCGTCCGGATAACGGTCTTCGGGGAGAGGCGCGATTGCCCGTTCGATGATGGCCCGGAGGCGCCGCGGCAGCTTCGGTAAGTCCGGGGGGGCGGCTCCCGATGGCTCCCTGCCGGACACCATCCGGGCCAGGACAGCGCCGAGGGCGTACACGTCCGCCCGCTGGTCGGCGTGGGCGGCCCCGCCTGCCGCCTGCTCCGGAGACATGTACCCGGCGGTGCCCATCACAGTGCCGGGGGCGGTGGTGCCCGGTGCCCCCGCAGCGGCCTCGGCCGGGATATCGGACTCCGTGAGGATCCGGGCGACCCCCCAGTCCATGACGAGGACTTCCCCGAACGCTCCGACCATGATGTTGGCGGGCTTCAAGTCCCGGTGGACCACGCCGCGGGCGTGGGCGAAGGCCACCGGCTCGCAGATGCGTTCGAAGAGCCGGAGCCGCTCATCGCGGGATTCCATCCCGCCGAGCAGGGCATCCAGGGCAGCCCCATCCACCAGCTTCATGACGTAGTACATCCGGCCGTCATCCAGCGTGCCCACGTCGTGGACCGGGACGATTCCGGGATGTTCGAGGGCGGCGAGCACTCTTGCCTCGGTCCGCATCCGGCGTTCGAGGCCGGCCGACGCCAGCGTATGGTGCGCGATCTTGATGGCGACGTCGCGCCCCAGCCGCTCGTCCGTGGCGCGGTACACGGTGCCCATCCCGCCCCGGCCCACCTCCTCGACGAGGGCATAGCGGCCGGCATCCAGGGTGGTACGGCCGGCCACGGCCCGCAGGCGCGAGACGGTCTCGTCGGGAAGGAAGTTCATGCGACGTCGAGGCCGAGCAGTTCGCGGGCCTCCGCACGGAACTCCTCCTCGCTGCCACAGGCGTCGCGGAGGTGGGTGAGCAGGCGGGCCCGGAAGCTCCGGCGGAGGGCAGCCAGGTCATTCGTCACCTGGCTCACTGTAAGGCCCAGCTCCGCGGCTACATCGGCATACGTACGTCGCTCGGCGGGGCCCAGGTCGTACCGCTCGAACACCGCCCATTGCCGGTCGCGACCCGCCGCCAGGGCCTCGTCGCGTACGTCGCGGACCGTCCGGCTGAACAGGTCGCGAAGGAACTCCTGGCGGAAGCAGGCCTCGGTATCGCCGGGGTCGGCCGGCTCGTGGCCGTGCATCTCACCCTCCGCACCGGTGAAATCCAGGCTGACGACGATGCGCCCCCCACCCCTCTTCCGGGCGCGGGCACCCTTGTCCGCATTCATGATGTAGCGGTCGAGGCAGACGCGGAGAAAGGTCCGGAACCGGGCCCGCTCCGGGTCGAAGCGGGCGAGATAGTCCTTTTCGAACGACGCCAGGAGGAACCCCTGGGTCAGGTCTTCGGCGTCCTGCGGATAACGGTGCCAGCGAAGCCGGACGTACTTGTAGACAGGCTTCCAGTAGGCCGTGACCAGCCGACCGAACGCCTCGCGCCGGGCGTCCGGATCCGGACTCTGCAGTTGCTCGACGATCGACACCCGCGTTCTGGGAAAGGATGACGGGTTCGGCGCGTCATGGGTCACGCCGGCCTCCGGTGTGGGATGGCTGGATGCTGCAGTGAAAGGATAAAGGTCGAACGTCGAAGGGCAAAGGTCGAAAGATTTCACTTCGACCTTCGACCTTCGACCTTCGACCACTTAGTATTCGCTGGTCCCCAGAAAACGATCGGTGCCATGGATAGTCACTCGCTTGCCCTGCTCATCCCGATCCTTGCCCTGTCCATTCCCGTGGCGGGCGTGATCTTCGCCGGCCTGCTGAAACTCCAGAAGGCACGGTTGGAGGAGGCCAGGCTCCGGGCGGGAGGCATCGACGGCGACGTCGCGGCGGAGCTGGACGCGATGTCACGTGAGGTGCAGGACCTGCGCACGGAACTGGTGGAGTTGCAGGAGCGGGTCGACTTCACGGAGCGGCTGCTGGCCCGAGGCAGGACGGAAGGCCCGGCGTAGCCCGCGGTGCGAGGCAGCCGCGCGTTTTCGTCCCCCGGTAAAACACCCCCTGATGCCCGTATCCCGAGAAAGGCCACCGATGACGCCCCGCTGGAACCTCCGCCTCCTGCTCCCGGCCCTCATCCCTGCAGCCCTGGGCTGCTCCCATTTCGGCAGTCACGAAGACATCTTCGCCCCGATCCCGCCGGACGTGGGGGAACGTCAAATCGCCGGCACGGACACCGCGTGGGTGGAACGCACGGCCGCCTATACTGCGATTGCCCGTGATCGGATGCGCCTAGCCGACGTCAAGGAGGACCTGGAGCGAGCCCTCCAGCTGTTCGAGTACGAGACCGGGCTTCTTCCCCGCCCGGTTACGCTCGTCATAGGGAGCGGGCCCGACAGTCTTCCTTCCGTCGCGTTCGCGGACACGTCGGCCCGGCCTGTTCTGCTGGTCTTCCGGACGGAAGATCGTGGCCGCCGTCGGGGCATGTTCGCGCCCCGCGGTGCGCTGCCGCCCGGGCTGGTGAGCACGTGGCTGGGCGAACTGGCCGACTCCATCCCGCCGTGGCTGATGGCGGGAATTTCAGGAACGGTTTCATCCGCCGCGTTCAGTGGGGCAGGCCCCTCCCGCCTGCGCGACAGGAAGGACGAGTTGCTGCCCCTCGATTCGCTGTTCTATGCCCCACCCACCGCCTTTCCCGCGTGGACACCCGGGGAAAGGCCGGTCGGGGCAAGGGGGGGGCCACCTCGTGATCGTGGCCGGCTGGCCCGCCCGGTCCTCCTCCAGATGGAGGCCTCCGCCGTGCTGGACTTCCTGTCAGAGCACGCCGGGCACCGGGTAACCCCGGAGTTGCTCCGGACACTGCGACCGGGCATGAATCCCGAACCGGCCCTCGCCGCCGCGGGCGTGCGTCCGCCGGACATCATGTCCCTCAAGGACCTCTGGCAGGACTGGCTGCGGCGGCGGTAGGAGGCCTTTCAGAACCCGACCGCAATCCGGACCCCCGCATCCAGCATCCGGGGGCTGAACGTCAGGTCGATCTCCTTGCCGTCGACCGATGCGCCCCCCCCGGCACTCCGGAAGTAGCGGACGAATGGCCCGGCATGGAGCGCGCGGGTCAGCGCAAGTTCCCAGGACACCCCGGCCTGGAACGTCACACCGTTCGCCCGCAAATCGCTCTCGCGATAATGGAACCACGAAATGCCGCCATCGAGGCGGAATCCCCGCGCGAACGGGAACCATGCCACGGAGGCGCCGGCCAGGGTGAGCCTTCGGCTCACCCCCTGTTCTTCTCCCTCCCACCACATCCCCTCCACTCCCAGGCGGACCCGGGACGTCGCCGCGCGACTCAATCCGGCCCGCAGTGCCAGGCCGTCGAAGGGGCCCAGTCGGAAGGGGGGACAACCCTCACAACCATCGGCAACCGAGCCCAGGGAGGCGGACAGTTCCGCCTGCCAGGGCCCTTCGGGCATGGTTGACTGGGCCGCGGCCGTGTTCGGGATGGCGGCGAGCGCCAGGGCGAGCATTCCGCAAATCATGGTTCGGGTCATCCGTCCCTCCACCCTCAAGAGTGGTCAGTTGCCGTAGCGCAGGACGATCCGGCCCACATCGCCCATGTTTGATACATCAAGCGGGCCGAGGCCTCCCGGCAGGGTCATCCGTCCGACCAGGTCGTCATCGTTATCCAGTGGATTGGGATTACCGATGGTCGGCAAGGCCTCCGGGCACCGGCCCGGATCGTCATTCTCCACCACCACCAGGTCCCAGCGGTACTGCGCGTTCTTCGCGGGATCGTCGTTACGGAAGATGACCGGCTGAGGGTAGGGCGCCGTCCACCAACTCTCATTGTTCAGATCCCAGTACTTCTCGGAGGACTTCGGGTAATACTGTCCGATACAGTCCGCCGCAACCGCCACGTCGACCAGGGAGTAGAAGTCGACATCGGGATGCTGGATCTGCTCCAGGAGCGGGCTGCCATCCGGTGCGGCCGCCCACACCCAGACCGCGAATTCCGGGCTGCCCGATGTCCAGGGCTCGTGGTCATCGTCGATCTTGATTCCCTCGAGCCGGAGAATCCCGCCGGGAACGCCGCCCACGTCACCGTCCCCCCCGTCAGAGGTCCCGCCACAACTTTCTCCCTGACAGGGAGGTTGGCAATCGTCGCCGCAGGTCGCAAGGGAAGGACCAGCGGCGGGGACTCTGAACGACTGCTCGACGGGAGCCAGAATCAGGACCGGCGTTCCTGGTGGGGCTGTGCGCGAGAGGTCCTTCAGGCGCTGTCCGTCGAGGTTGTAGGCTATCGGGTCCTCATCCTCGTGGAGCATGCTCGCGATGATCAGCGACGCATCGCCCGTCCACTGCTGGCGATGGGCCGGCACGGGGAGATAGAGCTCGAAGTCGACCAGGCTGTCCAGGGCGGCCAGCAGTTGCGCCGGCGTCCCATGGAAGGCGCGGGCCAAGGCCGGGCCGAGCCCAAGCGTCCCGTCCTGAAGAAGGTCCCGGAAGTGCAGCTTGTGCTCGGGCATGGTGGAAGCCCCGAGCCTGGCATGAATGCCCTGACGCAGGGCGGCAGCGCCGAGGGCGGTTGCAAGAGCCTTGACGACGCGGCGCTGTACCTGGTGCGCAGCCGCGGAAGGTACGGCCAGGCCACGAACGCTTACGAACGAGGCGTGATGGCCGGCCATTGACCCTGGCCGGGCTTCGCCGGCGTTCGCCGGCGGGGACGTGGAGTCCGTGCAGGCAGCCAGCAGCGCGCCGGCAACCGCCAGCGCAAGAATGGTGAGTCGCATTGTGATCCCCTGCGAGAGACGAAATGAGTTCCAGATGCCAGCTGGCTGAAACGACGTTCGCATGGGGAGGTAAAATCTTGATCAACACCCTGTTGGGTAACGATTTACGCGCATGGGGGCTGAATCAGTGCGAGGGGAGGGCGCCTGGTGGACTTGGGAGAAGGGAGTAGGCAATAGGCAATCGGCAGTAGGCAATCGGCAGTCGGCAATCGGCAATCGGCAGTAGGCAATCGGCAGTCGGCACCAGGGTCAGTCCGAATCCGCGAAGAGGTCTTCTCCGCCACGGGACACGATGGGCTTCAGCAGTCCGGCCAGGCCCGGGAGCCCTGAGAGTTTCAGGACGGCGTCGCGGGCCAGAATCCGCACTCGACCGGAAGGTACGACCCACCGGGCGTTCCTGCGCCCGGAATCCTGGGCACGTTCCACGACCGGTCGCACCCTGGCTTCGTAGCGCGCCAGCGCCGCGTCGACTCCATCCGGGGCGGTGAGTTCCAGAGCGAGTGCCCAGGCCCCGGCCATGGCCAGTGAAGCCCCCTGCCCTGCGAGAAGCGAAGCCGCGCCGCAGGCGTCGCCAACGAGCGTGACCCTGCCCCGGCTCCACCGCGGCATCTCGACCTGGGCTACGGCATCGCAGTACACCCCGTCCACCGGACAGCGCTCGAGGGCCCCGTCCACAAGCCAGCCCAGGTCACCGTACATCTCGCGGAGCCTGGCACACGGGTCGCCGGGGGGCGGGCCGTCGGCGGCATGGACGAAGAACGATGCGATCCGCTGCTCTCGAACCGGATAGAAGCCGGCGGTACGGTTTGGGACCGAGAGGTTGACGAAATCCCCGCCGAGGCGGTCACGGAGGGCGTCGTCCCGGAAGAGGTAGGCGGCGGTATGGTAACCCAGCGGGCGGAGGTAGCGGCTCTCCGCGCCGAAGGCGAGTTTCCGTACGCGGGAATGAATCCCGTCGGCGCCGACCAGAAGGTCCGCGGCCAGGGTCCGCCCGTCACTGATATTGACCTCGACCCGCGCCGGCGTGGCGGTGAAGGCACGCACCGTGGCCCCGTAGGTGATCGCGACCGATTCCGGAAGGTGGTCGAGCAGGATCCGCTCGAGTTCCCCCCGCATCAGGTTGACCAGCCGACCTGCGAGGAGATGACGGAGGCGCTCGTAGTTGATACCGGATGTCCGCCTGCCGCTGCCATTCACGTATGTAATCCGGGGAATCACATACCTGGCCCTCTCCAGCGAGGGGACAAGTCCCATGCGGCTGGCAACCTCCCACCCCGGCCCGAAGAAGTCGATCATATAGCTGGCATCGCGGGGGCCGGCGGCCTGCTCCACGATCGTGACCTCACAGCCGGCCCGGTTGAGCCACCAGGCCAGCGTCAGGCCGGCGATGCCACCTCCGCAGATCACCACCTGCATGATTGGCGCTCGATCATGGGGACAAACCTACATGGGCCACGGGACACGTTGCGCGTCCCCGCGGCGCAGGGTAGCCTTGAGGGCTTCGAACCCGCCATTTCCGCAATCACGGATACCTGCATGCACCGCCGGGCTTCTTTCCTGTTCGCCAGCCTCATGGTCTCCCTGCCGGCCGTCGCCATGGCCCAGTCCTCCGCATCCGCGGCCGACAGCAGCGCCGCACGGGAGATCTACCGCGAGCTGGTGGAGATCAACACGACGAACTCCGAAGGGGACAACACCCGGGCGGCGGAGGCGATGGCGGCCCGGCTCAGGGCGGCGGGCTTTCCCGACTCCGACGTCCGGGTCCTCGTGCCGCATGAGCGAAAGGGGAACCTGGTCGCCCGCTACCGCGGAACGGGGCAGCGTCCGCCGATCCTGCTGCTGGCCCACATCGACGTGGTGGAAGCCAACCCGTCCGACTGGTCGGTGCCACCCTTCGCCTTCCTCGAGCGGGACGGGTGGTACTACGGACGGGGCACATCCGACGACAAGGCCATGGCCGCGATCTGGATCGCCAACCTCATCCGGTACCGGCGCGAGGGGTTCCTCCCCGACCGCGACATCATCGTGGCTCTGACCGCGGACGAGGAAGGCGGGGACTACAACGGGGTGGACTGGCTGCTGCGGGAGCACCGCGACCTGGTTGAGGCGGCCTTCGTCCTCAACGAAGGCGGCGGGGGCCAGATGCGGGATGGCCGGCGCATCCTGAACGAGATACAGACCAGCGAGAAGGTCTACCAGACCTACGCGCTCGAGATCCACAATGCGGGCGGCCACAGCTCCATCCCGCGGCCGGATAACGCGATTAACCGTCTCGCGGCGGCCCTGACGCGCATCGCGGGACATACCTTCCCGGTCCACCTGACCGAGACCACCCGGGCGTTCTTTGCGAAGATGGCCGCGCTCGGGGATGACACGGTGGCGGCGGCAATGCGTGCGATAGCGCGGGATCCCTCCAGCCGGTCTGCGGCCGCTACGCTCAGCAGGGATCCATACTTCAACGCGCAGCTTCGCACGACCTGCGTTGCCACCATGCTGCAGGGCGGCCACGCCGAGAATGCCCTCCCGCAGATGGCCAGGGCGACCGTGAACTGCCGGGTCATTCCTGGGGAGGCCGAGGCTGAAGTCCGCCGGACCCTGATCGGCGTGGTGGCCGACACCGGCATCGCCGTTACGCCACTCGGGGAGTTCAAGTCAAGCGAACCGTCGCCGCTCACGCCGGAGCTCCTGGGCGCCGTGGAGGGTGAAACCCGTCGTGCCTGGCCGGGGGTACCGGTTGTGCCCGTGATGGTGACCGGGGCGACTGATGGTCTCTATTTCCGGAACGCCGGCATCCCGACCTACGGGGTCTCCGGGCTCTTCGAGGACGTCGATGATGTCAGGATCCACGGCCGTGACGAGCGGATGGGCGTGGAGGCATTCCACGATGGGCGGGAGTTCCTCTACCGGCTGGTGAAGGATCTCGCGGGAGGCCTCACCCCGTGAAGCCCTCCTTACACCTGCCGGCCTGCGCCGCTGGCGGGACCGAGTAGCATCCCCGGGAAAAATCGCGTAAACTTGCTGCACCCATCCGGCCCGGCTCGTCCGGGCCTGCTCCCCCCACATACGCCAGGTCCAGCCATGGCCCAATCCATCTTCCGCTCGAGCGTGTTCCTTGCCTGCCTGCTTGCCGCCTGCGGCGGCGGCGCGAACTCCAACGGGGACAATGGCATGCCGGAAACATCCCCCCCACCACCCAACACGCTCACTGCCGACCAGCGTGCCGACGGCTGGCGCCTGCTCTTCAACGGCGCGGACATTAGCCAGTGGCGCGGATTCCAGATGGACTCGCTGCCCTCAGGCTGGCAGGCGGTGGACGGTGCGCTTACCCGGGTCGGCCCGGGGGCGGATATCATCACGAAGGACGAGTTCGCCAACTTCGACCTCCGTCTGGAATGGATGATCTCGCCGAAGGGAAACAGCGGCATCATGTACCGGGTGACCGAGGCGGACAGCGCGACCTACCGCACCGGCCCGGAGATGCAGGTCCTGGACGATGCCGGGCACCCGGACGGAGCCTCCCGGCTGACCAGCGCCGGATCCGTGTACGGCCTGTATCCCGCCCCCGAGGGCGTGGTCAAGCCTGCCGGCGAATGGAATGACGCCCGCATCGTGGTACAGGGAAACCACGTGGAGCACTGGCTCAACGGGCAGAAGATCGCCGAGTACGAACTGGGCAGCCCCGAGTGGGAAGGAAAGGTGAAGCAGAGCAAGTTCGACCAGTGGAAGGGGTACGGCCGGGCCGCCTCGGGGCATATCGCCCTCCAGGACCACGGTGACCGGGTGGCCTACCGGGACATCCGTATCAAGGTCCTGCCGTGAGCGCCGCCGCGATGCCCGAGCCCGAGGGCGGCGCACGCTTCCGGCTCTCCGCCATGATGTTCCTGCAGTACTTCGTGTGGGGCGCGTGGTTTGTCACCATGGGCACCTACCTGAGCCAGACACTCGGCTTCACCGGCGCCCAGGTGGGCCTGGCCTACGGCGCGACGGCCATCGCGGCCCTGGTCTCGCCATTCTTCATCGGCATCGTGGCCGACCGCTACATGGCCACCGAGAAGCTGCTGGCTGCCCTGCATCTCTTCGGTGGCGCGGTTCTCTGGTACGCCTCCACCCTCACCACGTTCGGGACGTTCTACCCGGTCCTGATCCTGTATGCGCTGGCGTACATGCCAACGCTGTCCCTGACGAACTCGATCTCCTTCCATCACGTGAAGGACCCCGCGAAGGAATTCCCGCTGATCCGGGTGCTGGGCACCATCGGCTGGATCGTGGCGGGGATCGTGATCGGAAAGGTCCTCCATGCGGATGCGCTCGCGCTGCCGATGCGGGTGGCGGCGGGCGCGTCCATCGTCCTGGGCCTCTACAGTCTCGCCCTCCCGCATACGCCACCCAGGGCGGCGGGCACCGCGTTCAACGTGCGTGACGCCCTGGGGCTCGACGCGCTGGCGCTGCTCCGCAACCGCTCATTCCTCGTGTTCGTGATCGGTTCGTTCCTGCTCTGCATTCCGCTCCAGTTCTACTACACATTCGCCAACCCGTTCCTCAATGAGATCGGGGTGCCCGAACCGGCCTTCATCCAGACGTTCGGCCAGATGTCGGAAATCGCCTTTATGCTGTTCCTTCCGTTCCTGCTCCGGCGCTACGGCATCAAGGTGATCATGCTGGTGGGGATGGCCGCCTGGGGGCTGCGCTACCTGGCGTTCGGAGCGGGCAATGCCGGGCCGGGAATGTGGCTGATCTACGCCGGCATCCTGCTGCATGGGGTCTGCTACGACTTCTTCTTCGTGAGTGGACAGATCTACACGGATGAAATCGCAGGGCCGAGGATCCGGGCGGCGGCGCAGGGGCTCCTGAACTTCGTCACGAATGGCCTCGGATACTTCATCGGCGCTTTTGTGTCGGGCATCGTCGTGGACGCCAATATCCGCCCCGACGGCTCCCATGACTGGCATGGGATCTGGCTCGTGCCGGCGCTCGGGGCGTTCGCCATCATGATCGTTTTCGCCTTCATCTTCCGCCCTGCCCGGCGGGTTACCGCCTGAACCCTTCCCGGAGGACCTGATGAGCAAGGGAATCAGCAGACGCGATTTCGCGGGGACTGTGGCCGCCGGCGTCGCATCCTTCCACATCGTGCCGCGCCATGTGCTCGGACGCGGCTACCGCGCCCCGAGCGACATGCTGAACATGGCGTGCATCGGCGTGGGCGGCATGGGCCGGAATGACGTGCGTGGGGTGGAAGGCGAGAACATCTACGCCCTCTGCGACGTCGACCTGCACTCGGCGGAGGATGCGTTCCGCACCTATCCCAAGGCAAGGCAGTACCGGGATTTCCGGGAGCTGCTTGCGAAGGAAGCCGCCAATATCGACGCGGTCACCGTCTCCACCCCGGACCACTGCCACGCTGCCGCCACGATGGCGGCGCTCAAGGCCGGGAAGCACGTGTACTGCCAGAAGCCATTGGCGCGCACGCTCCATGAGGTGCGCACCGTCCGCGCGGAGGCCCGGAACCGCCCGAAACAGATGACGCAGATGGGCAATCAGGGCCATACGATGGAGGGCACGAGGCAGATCCGCGAGTGGACCGAGGCTGGCGCCATCGGGACGGTGCGGGAGGTGCACTACTGGACCAACCGCCCCATCTGGCCCCAGGGAATCGAGCGGCCGCTGGAGGCGTTCAACGTTCCACCATGGATGCGATGGGACCTGTGGCTCGGCCCGTCACCCGAGCGCCCCTACGCCCCGGCCTACGCGCCGTTCCGGTGGCGGGGATGGTGGGACTTCGGCACCGGCGCCCTGGGCGACATGGCGTGCCATGGCATGGACGCCGCCTTCTGGGCGCTCGGCCTGGGCTACCCGACCCGGGTGACGCCTGAAACCACGAAGCGGTACGACGAGACCGCGCCCAAGTCCTCCCGGATCACCTTTGACTTCCCCGCGAAGGGCGGACGGGGGCCGATCAAGGTGGTCTGGCGGGACGGGGGCCTCTGGCCGCCGCGACCCGATTCCCTGCCGGCTGACGCGGACTGGCCACCTGCCGAGATCGGCGGCCAGATGTGGGTGGGAGACGACGGTGCCCTGGTCGCCGACATCTATGGCCAGGACCCGCGCCTGCTGGACCCGAAGCGCGATGCGGAACTCAAGGCCAACCCGCCAGCGGAGAAGTACCCCCGCTCGAAAGGCGTGTACCAGGAGTGGCTGGATGCCTGCAAGGGTGGGCCGCCGGCGCTGTCCACCTTCGACGGCCACGCCGGGCCACTCACGGAGATGGTGCTCCTGGGCTGCCTCGCCGTGCGTGAGGGCCGTACGATCGACCTGGACCCGGCCACGGGCGAGGTGAAGACCACCGGGATCCCGGCCTGGTACATGAAGCCGGAGTTCAGGACGGGATGGACGTTGTAGTGACTAGTGACTGGTGACTAGTGACTAGTGATTGGCGATTGGTGTTTCAAGACCCGGACCTGGTCACATGCTGATAAGAACCCCTGAGCACTAGTCACCAGTCACTAGTCACCAGTCACTCTCCTTCTGTAATTCACCCCCTGCGCTTCCAGCAGCCGGAGACTCACCGGCAGGCGCGACCGGAAATCGTTCCAGTCGCGCCTTTCCTTTGGCGACCAGACGACCTCAGCCAGCGCGAGGGCGCGGGGCCAGGCCATGTACTCGGCCTGCGCGGGCGTGGGGATGTACTCGGTCCACACGTTGCCCTGCGCGCCCAGGACGTGACCGGCCTCCTCGGCCGTGAGGCTGTCCGGTACGGGCTCGAACCCGTACGTCTTCTCCAGGGGCAGGACCCCGCCATTCGCCAGCGGCTCGCTGTCGGGAGTCGACTGGTAGTAGTCAAAGTAGAGATGGCTCGTGGGCGTCATGACCACGTCATGCCCCTCGCGCGCCGCGGCGATGCCCCCGGCTACACCTCTCCAGCTCATGACGGTGGCGCCCGGAGCCAGCCCGCCTTCGAGGATCTCGTCCCAGCCCACCAGCCGGCGCCCATGCGCCGTCAGGAACCGGTCGATCCGGTGGATGAACCAGCTCTGCAGTTCGTGCTCATCCTTGAGGCCTTCCCGCCGGATAATCCGCTGCGCCAGAGGGCTCCTTTTCCAGCGGGCCTTCGGCGCCTCATCGCCTCCGATGTGGATGAAGGTGGACGGGAAGAGCTCCATGACCTCCGTGAGCACGTTCTCGAGAAATGTGAACGTGGCCTCGGAGGGGCAGTAGATATCCTCGAAGACGCCCCACGTGGTGCCGACCTCGAAGGGGCCCGGGGTGCAGGCCAGCCTGGGGTAGGCGGCCAGGGCAGCCAGTGAGTGCCCCGGCATTTCGATCTCGGGAACGATGGTCACGTAGCGGTCCGCCGCGTAGTCGACGATCTCGCGTACCTGGTCCTGGGTGTAGAAGCCACCGTAGGGCGTACTGTCGCCCACGTACGGATTCAGGTTCCGGCCCAGCACCGTCTCCCGGCGGCGCGACCCGACGGAGGTCAACCGCGGATACTTCCTGATCTGGAGACGCCAGCCCTGGTCCTCCGTCAGGTGCCAGTGGAAGGTGTTGAGCTTCCACTGGGCCATCAGGTCGATGTACCGCTTGATGAACTCGGGTGGGAAAAAGTGGCGGCCAACATCGAGGTGCAGCCCGCGCCAGGGGAAGCGCGGCACGTCCTCGATGGCCAGGGCAGGAATGGCCCAGCCGCCGGGTTCCGAACCGGGCGGAGGGAACAGTTGCCGCAGGGTCTGGAGTCCGTAGAACAGGCCCGCCCCGGCGGCGGCCGTGATCCGGATCCCGTCAGGCGAAACCTCGAGGCGGTAGCCCTCGGTGCCCAGACCCTCCGCCCCCCGATCAAGGTCGAGAATCAGGGCGTCCTTCGCCGATCCGCCGGACCCGAGCGGCCGGCCCAGCGAATTGCGCAGGATACTGTCGGCCATCTCGCGGAGGCGGTGCGCCTCTTCCCCACCGAGGTCGGCGAGCACGACGTGCAATCCCGCGTCCACGACAAATGCGCCGTCCCGTCGCTCGAGGTGGGACGGCGCCGGTATGATCGCCACGGGGGCCGTATCCACCGGGGCCACGGCAGCCAGGGCGACCAGGGCGGCCGCGATCACGGCCGCCAGGTCCCCCTGGCTACCTTCGGGACGAACTTGTCGAGGCCCGGCGCCGGATACCGGACAGTCCGGCCGGTCTCCGCGCTCCGGTAGGCGGTCATCAGCAGCTTCACCACGGCCAGCCCATGGTCGAACGTCAGGATGGGCTTCTCCTTGCCGAGAAAGACCCGGGTGAAGTGACGATTTTCTGCCTCGTAGCCGTAGGCAACCGCCTCGTTGGCGACCACCGGCATCAGGCCCATCTCGGCATTCTGCTTCTCGACCAGGTCTTCTCCCTCACGACCAGACACGGCCCGGCTGAAGAAGAGGTTGAGGCCGGTCTCCAGCGTGTTCCAGGACATCGAGTACTCCGGGCCGAGAAGCTCGGAGGAAAGTCGGAGGCCAGCACCGACAAAGCTCCACGAGGTCGAGGCCTCGCCGATGACGGTATACCCCTCGGCAGTCTCGAATTCGATCATGAGGCTCGCGAAGTCCTCGGACGGCCGTTTCCGGTAGTCCACCCCCATCTGCTGCTTCAGCTGCTTCGCATACTCCGGCCGGGTCCACTTGAGGCTGGCGATGTGACCGGTCACCCGCTTCGGTTTCACCGTCGTAAGGGCCTCGCCGGGCCGGGTCAGGAGATGCCAGACCACCAGCGCGGAATGGCACATCATGTCGTTCAGGACACCACCGCCCTGCAGGTCACCCCGCCAGAACCACGGCATGTGCGGCCCGGCGTGCTCCTCGGCGGCGCGGGCCAGGTACGGCCGGCCGGTGGCGGATGCACCGCGCGCCCACAGCAACTCGCGTCCGCGGCTCACCTGCGGCGCGAACACCTGGTTCTCGAGGTAGCCATGGCGCAGATGGGCCTGCTTGACCATGCGCACGACCTCCGCAGCTTCCCTGACGTTCCGGGCGAGCGGCTTCTCGCAGGCCAGCCCGCGCAGCTCGCCCTTCCCACGGATGATGGTGTCGGTGATTTCTTCCACGTTCTCGATCCGCGCCTGATTCGGGCCGCAGAGCCAGATGGCGTCGACGGCGGGATCGGCCACCATCTCGGTGATCGACCTGTAGGCTTTTGCGTCGGGCCCCACGTCGAGTTCCCGCGCGTGGGCCGCAGCGGACTCGGCGTGCTTTCGGGTGGGGCTCCACAGTCCGCGGATATCGGCGTCCCGCACGCCCACGAAGGCCTGAAGGTGGAAGCGGGCGTTGAAGCCGCTCCCGATGATACCGATACCCAGCGTCTTACGCATTCTGCACCCCGATCTTCCGCAGCTGCTCCGGAGGGCAGCCGTTCCACTGCTGCACGGGATGGTTGCCCATGTACCCGATGTCCTCCACGCCCATCCTGCTGGACCAGAAGCCGGATGCCACGAGGTCGCGGAAGGCGTTGAAGAATGCGACGCCCTGGCTGTGCCCGGACTTTGCCTTCTCCGGCCAGGCGATGTCGTTCAGGATGGCCTCGCGCTGGGCCTGGTTGGCGTCCACGAAGCGGGCCCGGTAGCGCTCGGTGCTTTCTCGATCGAGCCAGGCCAGGCCGCCGCGGATCCGGGTCTGGTCGGTCATCTCTTCAGCCAGGACGAAATCGATGAACGCCGGGACTCCGGCATCGGAGGCCGACCCGGAGCGATCATCAGCGGGGATGATCATGTCGCCAAGGAGCACAACGGTCGCTACCTCGCGGGGGGTCAGGTACTGCGGCGTGAAGTCGCTGCCTGGGTTCGCCTCGGCGTGGCGCCGGGCCCGGTCCACGTCGCCAGGGCGGCAGGCCGCGAGGCCCGAGGCGGCGAGTGCCGCGGCCCCGAGGGCCGAAATTGCATCGCGGCGGCTCAGGTCGGTCATCAGATCGCCCCCTGCTTCCGTTGTTCCATGATGTAGTCCGACGCGCGCCAGGCGAGGGCCATGATGGTCCAGGTCGGGTTCTTGTCGGCCTGGGAGACGAAGGGGCCGCCGTCGGCGATGAACAGGTTCGGGACGTCATGCGCCTGGGAGTGGCCGTTGACCACCGAGCGCGACGGGTCACTGCCCATCCGGGTCACGCCGAGCTCGTGGATGATGCGCCCACCCGGGGCAATCCCATAGCCCTGCTCCTTCGTCGGCATGGGGGAGAACACCTGCCCGCCCATCGCGTCAATGATGGCCCGGAAGGTTTCCTGCATATGCTTCACCTGCAGGTACTCGTAGTCGCTCCACTCCCAGTGGAAGCGCAGCACCGGAATGCCCCACTGGTCCACGACCGAAGGGTCGAGTTCGCAGTAGCTCCGGTCGTTCGGGATCATCTCGCCCCGTCCTGAAAACCCGACCGTGGAACCCCAGAGGCGTCGGTAATCGTTCTTCAGGCTGGCGCCGTACCCGCCGGCACCGGGGTAGCCCTGAATGCCGCCCATGAAACCGTAGCCCGGCATTCCCCGGCCACCCCAGACCTCGATGTGATATCCCCGGGGAAAACCCAGCTTCCGATTGTCGAGCCACCACGGGCTGTACACATGGCCGCCCCCGACACCGTCCTCGTTGTGCGGGAGCCCATCGACGAGTGCGGGGATGAACCCGGCCACGTCCGTTCCGGTCGTGTCGGTCAGGTATCGCCCGACGACCCCGCTCGAGTTGGCCAGTCCCTGTGGGAAGGCGGTGGATCGCGAGTTGAGCAGGATGCGCGCCGACTCGCACGCGCTCGCCGCGAGGACGATCACATGCGCCTGGACGTGTTCGTCCAGGCCGGTCTCCTTGTCGATGTAGGAGACACCGGTGGCACGCCCGTCGCTCCCGACAGTGATTTCACGCGCCATGGCCCCGGTCCGAAGGGTGAGGCGGCCTGTCGCCTTCGCGGGCGGGAGCAGCACGTTGGTGGACGAAAAGTTGGCGTTGACCCCGCAGCCCCGGTTGCACTGCCCGCAGTAGTGGCATGGCGCCCGCCCGTTCAGGGGCTCGGTGATGATCGACAGGCGGGCGGGAATGCACGTGACGTTGAGCTTGTCACAGGCCTGCTTCACCAGCAGCTCGTAGCACCGGGGCTCCGGCGGCGCCATGAAGATGCCGTCCGGCTGGTTGGGGATGTTCTCGACGCTGCCGAAGAGGCCCACCAGCCGGTCGACCCGGTCATAGTAGGGCTGGAGATCGTCGTACCCGATGGGCCAGTCGTCACCCAGCCCGTCCAGCGATTTGCGGCGGAAGTCGTCGGGGCCGAACCGGAGCGAGATACGCCCCCAGTGGTTGGTCCGTCCGCCCACCATCCGGGCCCGCCACCAGTCGAAGCGCGACCCGGCGGCCCGGGTGTAGGGCTCGCCTTCGATGTCCCAGCCGCCGATGCAGGCATCGAACTCCCCGAAGGGCCGTTCCTTCGTCCCGGCGCCACGCCGGGGCGAATCGTAGTTCCACTTGAGCATCGCGCCGTCGGTCGTGTTGTCCCATGGAACGCCGGCCTCGAGGAGGACGACATCCGCGCCGGCTTTCGTGAGGGCCCAGGCGGCCATGCCGCCGCCCGCGCCTGACCCGACGATACAGACATCCCAGGTCTTCCGTTGCTGCTGCGTCATGGCACCTGTCACTGAGGAGTGTGCGGTAGAAGGCGATCGGCTAGAAGAAGCCGAATCCCGGCGGGGCCATCCCGTGCTTGCGGAAGTTGGCGACGATCTGCCCGGCCGTCCAGAAGGTGTGCTGGTGAATCTCGTCCCACGTCTGCCAGACCGGCATCTGCTTGATGCCGAAGAAGTTCACCATGGCATTGCGATCCGCCGCGCTCTGCGACTTGAAGAGCTGCCCGGCTACGTCGAAGCTGGCGTTGACGTATTTGCGGAGCCCGGCGCGCGTCGTCATGGAGGCCGCGCTGTCGGGCAGGGCGGGCATGTCTTTGCCGGCGGTCATGTACGCGACAAAGGGCACGGCCCAGGCGGCATGGGCCACCTGCCCCGCGAAATCCCGCTGGGGCTCGGTCACCTTGTCCTGATACAGCGATTCCGGCATCGAATCCACCATGGCGATCAGGAGCTTGCGCTGCAAGGCGAGCATGTCGCCCTGTACCTGCCGGTAGGACTCCGGCATCGGCTGTTGCTGGGCTGCGGCTGGACTGGTGGCCAGGAGCATTGCTCCCGCCAGGATGAGGCGTTTCATGTGGGGCTCCTCTGAGAGTGATACCACGTCATGCCCTGACGGGCGAACGCCCATGGGTCCGCGGGCTCGTCGTGCTCGAGAAAGGCGTGGCTGATGCCTCCGCGAGCGGCGTCGAGGACCGCGGCGAAGTCGATCGTCCCCGAGCCGACATCCACCATGCGATGGTCGGGAGGTCCGGCCGAATCCTTGATGTGCAGCATCGGGAAACGTCCGGGATGCGCGGCGACCATCGCAACCGGGTCGCGGCCGCCCTTCACCGCCCAGTAGACGTCCAGCTCGAATGCCACCAGCGCGGGGTCCGTCTCCTGGAGCAGGACGTCGAACAGGGCCCGGCCGTTGGCAGCCGGGGTGAACTCGAAGTCGTGATTGTGGTACCCGAAGCGGAACCCGGCGTCACGTGCCCGCCGGCCGAGCCGGTTGAAACGCACGCCAAGGTCACCCCAGCCGGCCGGGTCTCTCAGCGCGGCGTCGAGCCAGGGCACCACGAGCCAGGAGTGACCCAGCACGCCAGCCGGGCCGGCGACGGACTCGAAATCCCCCTCCAGGCTTTCCAGTGACACGTGGACCGACGGGGCCGCCAGTCCGAAACGGTCGAGCGCTGCGCGGAGGCGCGCGGGGTCATGCCCGAAATAGCCGGCGAATTCCACCTCCTGATAGCCCAGCCCGGCCAGTCGCCCCAGCGTCCCGGTCGTATCCGTTTTCATCGCATCCCGCACCGAGTAGAGCTGGATGCCGGGGGGTGGCAGCGTCGCCCGCCGGCGGAACCGCGCCAGGCCGGGGGCGAGGGTTCCGACGGCGGCAGCACCCATCAACTGGACCATTGTTCGGCGCTGCATCACGAGCGCTCCGCTGGAGCGGCGGCCGGGGCGGGCCCGGGGGCCGGGAATGAGTACTGGAACGCCGGCAGGCCGGGAGCCGCCGACCTGAGTATTATGCATCGGGTCGCCGATTTGCGCGACCGTCCCGTCACACATCGACACGACACTGTCGGAGCTCATGTCCACGTCCTCATCGCGGCCGGCGCTCGTGGTGCTGGCAGCCGGTCTCGCCCGGCGCTATGGCCGGACCAAGCAGCTCGACCCGGTCGGCCCGGGAGGCGGTGCCCTGCTCGACTACGCGATACAGGATGCGCGGGCGGCAGGGTTCGGGGATATTTTCCTGGTCATCCGCCCCGGGATGCAGCCCGACGTGGCTGCCCACCTCGAGCGGGTCCACGGTGACGCCGGCCTGGCCCGGTTCGCCGAGCAGCACCGGGATGATCTCGCGGCCGCCGCCGGTCCTTCACGGGAGAAGCCGTGGGGCACGGGCCACGCCGTCCTGTCCGCGCGGGCACTGGTTCATGGCCCGTTCGGGGTGTGCAACGCCGATGACTACTACGGACCGGAGGCCTGGCTGGCACTGGCACGCCATCTCGTGACGTCGCGGGACGCCGCCGTGGTCGGATATCCGGTCGAGAACACGCTCTCGATGAGCGGGGGCGTCTCCCGGGCGGCCCTGGTCAGCGACGACGATGGAACGCTCCGCGGCATCCGGGAACTGCACGGCCTTGCCATGGGCCCGGACGGTGTGACCGGAAGCGACGTCGAGGGCAGTGAGCACGTCATCCCACCCGGCACGCCGGTCTCCATGAACCTGTGGGGCTTCCCGGCGTCCGTCCTCCCGGCGCTCGAGGACCGCTTCCGGGAATTCCTCCGGCGACACTCCACTGATCCGTCCCGTGAGTTCCTGCTGAGCGATGCCGTGGGCGAACTGATCGCCTCCGGCGACCTCGCCGTGCGGATTCTTCCCGTCGGACAGAGGTGGATGGGCATGACCTTCCCGGGTGACCGGGACGACGTCGCCCGTCGCCTCGCGGCCATTCCGGGCCCTCATCCGGGCGCTTCCGCCCAGCGAAAGGATCGTTGATGGCACTGACCGCACTCGACTGGGCCGTCATCGCGCTGTATGGCCTGCTCACGGTTGCGATCGGACTCGCCGTGGTCCGGCGGGCCGGGTCGGGAACCCAGGAGTTCTTCCTCTCCGGCCGCAGCCTTCCGTGGTGGCTCCTCGGCATTTCGCTGGTCGCGACGACCTTCTCCACCGACACGCCGAACCTGGTGACCGATCTCGTGCGGACCGGCGGCGTCAGCCAGAACTGGGTCTGGTGGGCGTTCCTCATCACCGGCATGTGCACCGTCTTCTTCTACGCCAGGCTGTGGCGGCGGTCGGAGGCGATGACCGACATCGGCTTCTACGAGCTCCGCTACTCAGGCCGTCCGGCCGCATTCCTCCGCGGCTTCCGTGCCATCTATCTGGGCCTGTTCTTCAACGTCATGATCATGGCCTCGGTGAACCTGGCGGCGATCAAGATCTCAGGGGTCCTGCTGGGATTCGACAAGCAGACCACGGTCCTGGTCTGCAGCGCCGTCACCGTGCTTTACGCGGCCAGTTCAGGGCTCCGGGGTGTCGTCCTCACGGACCTGGTGCAGTTCGGCCTGGCGATGATCGGCGCGGTAGCGGCGGCGTGGTACGCACTCTCCCTGCCGGAGGTCGGCGGGCTCTCAGGCCTGATCTCCCATCCCGCGGTCATACCGAAAATGAGCCTCCTGCCGGACTTCAGCCGGCTCGATACGGCCCTGATGGTGTTCATCATACCGATCGCGGTGCAATGGTGGAGCACCTGGTATCCGGGCGCGGAACCCGGTGGCGGAGGATACGTGGCGCAGCGGATGCTCGCGGCACGGAACGAAAAAGAGTCGATGCTCTCGACCCTGCTGTTCAACGTCCTCCATTACGGCCTCCGTCCCTGGCCGTGGATCATTGTTGCGCTGGCTTCGCTCATTGTCTACCCGGATCTCGCGGCCATCCATGCCCGGTTTCCCCATGTGGACCCGTCCATCCTCCGGAACGACCTCGCCTACCCGGCGATGCTCATTTTCCTCCCGCACGGGTTGCTGGGGATGATGGTTGCGTCCCTCGCGGCGGCGTACATGTCCACCATAAGCACCCACCTCAACTGGGGCTCCTCCTACCTCGTGGACGACGTCTACCGCCGATTCGTGGTCCATGACCGGGACGAGCGGCACTATGTGGCAGCCGCCCGGGTATCCACCGTGATCCTGGTCATCCTGGGCGCGGCAGTCTCGCTCTGGCTCCAGAATGCCTACCAGGCATTCCAGATCCTGCTGCAGATCGGCGCGGGGACCGGGCTCATCTACCTGCTGCGGTGGTACTGGTGGCGGATCAACGCCTGGAGCGAGATCTCCGGGATGGTGATCTCATTCCTCGTGGCGATATGGTTCCAGTTCTTCCACGTGAAGGCCGGGCTGCCCCCACTCTCCGGGCCGGTGCAGCTGGTCACCGGTGTGCTGATCACGACAGCGGGCTGGGTGACGGTCACCCTCCTCACCCCTCCCACCGATCGCGCCGTGCTGCAGTCGTTCTACGACAGGATCCACCCGCAGGGGCCGGGGTGGGCACGCGCGGTGGATACCTCCCGCGCCACCGGTGACGGCAGCCTGAGCGCCTCGTTCCTGGCGTGGTTCCTGGGGGTTGCCGCCGTGTACGCCGCCCTGTTCGCGACGGGCTCACTGCTGTATGGTCACCTCGGGGCGGGACTGGCCTACCTTGCGGTCGCGACGGGCAGCGCCATCGGCCTGTTCCGGATGCTCCCCCGTCTCGGCGGCGTGCGATAGCCGGCCCGCGAAGGCGCGGGCGAAGGGCCAGGCCGCAGCCTCAGGCCGAGGCGCACGGGAGGGAGAAGTGATACCCGAGGATCCGCATGCGCTGCCGAAAATAGAAGCGGTGAGCCTCGTGTCGATGGACGGCTGAGTCCAGCTCCAGCACGGAGCACCCCTGGCGTCCGGCTTCCGCCACCAGCCATTCGAAGAGGTGCCGTCCGTGTCCGCGCGAGCGGGCCAGTGGATCGGTCACGAGATCATCAACTTCGAGCATGCGGCCCGTACGGAGCATCTCCGTGACCCGGTATCCGGCCACGGCCCGTACCTCTCCGTCTTCGTCCTCCAGCATCACCAGGTGAAACCCGTGGGGCGTCATGCGCCGCACGGCCTCGACGAGACCGTCCGCGCTCAGGTCGGGCCGGAGATCACGCAGCACCGGCCAGCACCGCTGGATGTCCTCGGTGGAACGGGCATGAAGGACATGGGGCATGACTACGCGAGCCCCGCGCCGGCGGAAGGTGCAGCCACGAAGCAATGATCATCACTGGACCGGGCCGCATCCCGGGGTTCGTAGTATCGCCGGCGCAGCTCGGTCCGGACCCTCTCCTCTGCCCCCGCTTCACACAGGGCAACAATGCTCCCTCCGAACCCGGCGCCGGTGAGACGGGCGCCGGTGGCGCCGGCCTCCCGGCAGATGGCTACGGCCTGGTCCAGGTCCGGAGTGCTGACGCCAAGGTCGTCCCGGAGACTCTGGTGCGACGCATTCATCAGCGCCCCGAATCCGGCCAGGTCCCCTGATTTCATGGCCTTCACCGCGGCGTGCACTCGCGCGACCTCGGTGACGATATGCCGGAAGTTGGGCAGGAGGGCGGCCGGCAGGGCCTCGGCCCCGCGGGCCACGAGTTCCCGGGAAGGCATCATGCCCGTGAGCGTGGCCCAGGACGTGGTTGCGGGTAAGTCGAGGTGCCTGAGCACAGGGATGAGCGCCTCCCGCGCCCTCTCGGTGAGATTGTTGTAGCCGCCCTTGGCCGAGCCCGATTTCGGGGCGGGTACCGTACTGAACGCCGCGATGAAGCGCCAGCTGTCCGGGACCCGATGCTGGTGCAGCGTGAGCGGGTCGAACTCCACGAGTGCCGCATGGCCGGCCCGGGCACCCAGGATAATGGCCTGGTCCATCCCGCCGCTCTGGGTACCTACGTATCGCTCGGCGCGCATCGCAATAGACGCCAGGTCAGCCGGGACCTCGAGGCCATTGGCCTGAAGCAGGCCCAGCAGCGCCGCGATCAACAGCGCCGATGACGAACTGAGCCCGCTGGCCATCGGAAGCGTGGAACAGAGGGCAGCGTCCATCCCCCGCAGGGGACCATACTGCCAGTGCAGTGCCTGGGCCGCGGCCTTGAGATAGTTTCCCCAGTCGCCCATCCCGTAGGGCGGGATTTTCGCGGCGACCTCGAACTCCCGGCTGCCGAGGGAGCGGTCGTCATTGACGACACGGACCCCGGCATCCGGCCGCGCGCGGGCCCGCAGCCACACTGCCCTCGAGATCGCCATGGGGAACACCGGCAGGCCGCAGTAGTCGATGTGCTC
>CAWGSK010000017.1:0-87235 GCA_963825055.1 uncultured Gemmatimonadales bacterium | reverse complement strand
GGTATCACGGTGCAGGACCAGTTCCAGGTGAACGAGGCGATCGAGCGCCATGGCGGGGCGCAGCTTGACCTGGCGGACGCCGCCGAGATCGCCAGGAAGATGAGAGCGGGGCGGTATTTCCGCCTCCAGGTGACGCCGGCGGGTAGCGAGACCCGCATCGGTCTCGACCTCTATGACGCTGCCTCCAACGAGCGAATCGGGTCCGCAGTCAGGCGCGTGCCTTCCGACTTTGGGGCCATTGACACGACGTTCCAGGCCATGACCGACGCGCTGCTGGTCCGTAGCGGCGACCCGGGTGAGTTCCCCGGCACCCGATCCCTTCCCGCCCGCCAGGCCCAGGCGCGGGGGCAGCGTGCCCTGCAGACCTGGGATCTCGACCAGGCCGATTCCGCCTTTGCCGAGGCCGCACGGCGCGATCCGGACTACGCGCAGGCGCACCTGTGGCTTGCCCTGGTCCGGGCGTGGAACGGGAAGGATCCCGCGACATGGAGCTATGCCGCCGAGCAGGCTGCTGCACGCCAGGAAGCCCTGCGGGGGCGGGACAGCCTGATGGCCAGGGCCATCGTCGCCCAGGCTCGCGCTGACTTCGGGGAGGCGTGTGCCCGGTGGGACTCCGTCGCACAGCGCGCCCCCGAGCAGTTCGTCGGCTGGTACGGCGCCGCCCAGTGCCGGGCCGCGGACAAGCTGGTGGTCCCGGATCCCCGAAGCCCGTCGGGCTATCGCTTCCGTTCCAGTTACGATGCCGCGCTGGAGAGTTTCGAGAAGGCCTTCCAGCTCTTCCCTGCGGTCCTCTCGAGTTCCCGGAGCGATTCCTACGCACCGATCCGCAACCTCCTCCGCATCGACCGCAACCAGCTCTCTACGGGGTACGCCACCACCCCGGACAGCGTCACTTTCTATGCCCGGCCAGCGTGGAAGGGCGACAGTGTCGTGTTCGTTCCGTGGCCGGTGGCGATGATCCAGCGGTCAGAGGAAGACTGGGAGGGGCGGGACGAGGCCCTGCGGCATCTCCAGGACCAGTTCGCCGACATCGCGAGGACGTGGGTTTCCGCGGCGCCGGACGATCCCTACGCGCGGGAGGCTCTCGCCATCGCCCTGGAACTCAGGAGTGACCACGGAGCGCTGGACACGATCGCCTCCGCCCGGCGACTGGCGGCGGGCCGCCCCATGGATGAGCGCGTGGCGATCACCCATGCGCGGCTCCTGCTCAAGTTCGGGCTGCCGGACGACACCGCACTCGTTCGCCACGGCACTGCGCTCGTCGATTCCCTGTTGCGCCAGGAGGATACCTCGGCCGTCGCGGGAGCCGCCACCCTTGCAGGGCTTGCGGCCCTGACCGGGCGCGGGAATACCGCGGCCCGCCTGTATCGCCAAGCCGCGGTGAGGGGGGCGTGGGATGTCCTGCGCCCGTTGCGCCAGCCGGGCCCAGCCCTGCTGGTCTTCGCGGGGCTGGGCGCCCCGGAGGACAGCATCGTGCGGCTCGAGCGGGAGGTCCGCAGCGTCATCAGCCTGGCCCAGCCCATGGACGAGCGCCCGGAACTGCTCCGGGAGTGGCTGGCACGCCCCCTCGCCGCTGCCTTTCCCCACTATCAGGCGAAGGCCCTTTCAGGCCTGCCCGATCTGCATGATCCGCTGCTCGCGGCCGAACAGGCCTGGCTCAGGGGGGACACCGCAGGCACCCTGCAGATCCTCCGCCGGGTGCGGCGGATGCGCGCCGATTCGCGGATTCCCCCCGAACGTGTCTCGATGGACTATCTCTACCCCGAGGCGTGGCTCCTGGCCCAGGCCGGCGACACCTCGGCGGCCGTTGAGTACCTGAATGCCGCGCTGCGCGCCATTCCCCTCGGGTCACTCGACGCGCTGAGTGACCCCCTCAAGGCTGCCACACTGGTGCAGGCGATGGTCCTGCGTGCCGAGCTGGCGCAGAAGGACAACGATCTGCCCACAGCCATCCGCTGGGCCGGCGCCGTCGTGAGGCTCTGGAGCGACGCTGATCCCGCCCTGCAACCCGTGACGGACCGGATGCGGCGGATCACCGAGGGTGTCGTCGAACCTGGAGAACGCATCAGTCGCTGACCTTAACCAGGAGGGCACATGCATCCCGTACGATTGACCGGGCCGCTGGTCCTTGTCGTTGCTGCCATCGCCGCCGCGATGGGCTGCCAGAACCGCGGCAACACACCGCGCGACTTTTCCGCCGCGATGTCGGTGGACTCGCTCGAGTGCCCGAATCACAGGGCCGGGTTGCCGGGAGGAGATACCGCCGCGCTGCCAATTGCCGGAGCCATCACCACCGTCGCCGAGTTCCACGACTGCCAGCGGCTGGTGGACCCCGGGGACACCGCAAGTTACAGCGTGCTGGCCGGCATCTGGGTATCCGAGGTTCTGGATTCGCTGCCCGAGGAATTGAGAACCCTGAATCCCAGCCTGTCCCCCGCGACGCTGCGGCAGAAGTGGATGGACGAACATCCGAATGACACGATGCCCGGATTGCGGGACCCGGCGCAGCAGAAGGAGCCACCGCCGCCGGCCCCGATCGGTACCGGGCTGACCTTCGCCCTGCTCTATGCATGGAACGGCCCGTACTCCGCGCTCGGCATCGCGCAGGGCTGGAACTGCCTGGTCCTCTTTCCGGCCTTCTCCCAGTCAGGCTACAGCGCGGTGGTCGCGCCGGTCCGCGATCCCCGGGATTGCGTGGGCAGCCAGGACAGTACGCTCCAAGGCGACACCCTCTGGGTGCACAATCACGGAAACGGGGGACTGGGCCGGGGGCATGTGCCGCCCGTGGGTCGCTGGGACCGCGATCCCGTCTCGGGTGAGCAGTACATGGGGCTCGCCTGCGGAGACGACTGGTGCGAGGTCACCCGGACGAAGCACTACGTCTCGTCGCCGCGCTACGGGCTCGGCAGCAGTGCGCCCAAGCGGGATCGCGCCGTGTTCGCCATCAAGGGCTGGTACGATGAGCAGCCGCTCGCGATCCGACCGGCGGGCAATCCGAACGGGCCGCTTGTGCCCGCTCCGTTCATGGGAACCATTGTACCGTCTGCCGCGCTGGATACGATGTCGGTGGCGTGGTTTACCAAAAAGTGGGTGCCCGCCGCGCGGATCTCACTCACATCGGCCTCGCATGTCTACCAGGCGAAGTACGGACTGAGTCAGGGGCAGCCGCCGCATGGCAGCCCGGCGATGAAGATGGCCACGTTCGAGGTCTGCCGCGGCATGTCAAATAGAGACTGCTCCGTTCCGGAGAGCCAGGACTGCTCGGCGGGGACCCAGCCGGATGGCTATATGTGGTTCTGGCGGATCACCCCCATTCAGGGAGATCGGCGGTACGGTTGCATCGACCGGCATGACCACTCTGGCCTCGGTCGCCACATTCCGGGCACGGCCCGCTGGCGGTGGGTGAAGGAGGACGAGAAGCTCTGGGTGCGTTGTGGCGAGGGGTGCTGCCCGGCGAACTAGGAAGACAGCGTACAAACAAGGGCTGATCCACCGTCCCGGCTCGCGAGCCGGGACGGCCTCGCCGCCCCAGGACGCCTGAGGATCTCATTCGCCTGGACCCAGGGATACCACGCCGACGCGCCAGCTCCTGAGGAAGGATGGGGCTTGCCCCCTCAGAGCGACTCCGGGAGGACACATGCTTCTTCATCGCCGCCTGGCCTGGCTCGTGCTCGCGATTGGGTGCTCGCCTGGGGAGGCGGGCGGGAATGACGTCAATACTTATCTCGCGATCTCCGATACGATTTTCACCCTCGATGATTCCATCCTCGCGCAGCCTGAGGAGGTCAGCCTGGATGAGCGCGGGAGGCTCTATCTGTCCGACGGTGATAATTCCCGCCTGGCGATACTTGACACCTCGGGCAACCTGTTGCACCGCGTCGGGCAAATGGGAGCAGGACCCGGGGAGTTCAACTATCCCACCGGTCTTCTCGCCCGTGCCGGCAGAATACACGTCATCGACACCCGCAACGGAAGACTGCAGGTCCTGGATGACACGGGCGGATACATCAGCAGCCGCCCTCTTCCTCCCGGTGGAATGTCCGGTCTTGTGAGCCAGACGCAGGATGGCCGGCTGCTGGTGGGACTGACCGGAGGGAGTTCCTTTCTCGCGCGTCGGTACGGATCGGACGGTTCATCGATCAGCGGCCTGGGTCGACCATCCGCAACGGTCGCAGAATCCTGGGACTTCGTGGCCCTCAAGACTGAGATACGGGAAGGAAGAGTTCCCGCGGCCCTGGCCAATCTCACAATGCCAGTGCTCTCCGAAGATGGCTCTGCGTGGCTCGTTGGGCTGGGCAACGGAGTCGTCGAACGCTACTCAGCATCTGATTCGCTGTTGTGGCGCCTGTCCGTTCACGATGAGGTGCTTGACAGCATTCGTGCGAGATTCTTCGATCTGAATAACAAGGACCCCAATCCACGCCATCTTCACACACTGAGGTACTTTTCGGAGAGCGTATCGATTGGGGACGAATTGTGGACGCTCCTCCGCTGGCCCGACTCGCCTGCGGTCATTCTCGTTGTCGACTCGAGTGGGGACATCCACCAGCGAATCACGCTGCGTGGCGCAACGGGGATCACCTCCTTTGCCGTGGATTCTTCCAGGGGGCTTCTGTTTCTCCTCTCTTTTGACAACGGTACCCTGGTACGAGTCCGGATTCCCGAAGCGCTGCTGCCGCCCGCATAACCACTTATCACACCGCGTCAACTCGGGACTGCAGCTTCCAGTCTCCGTGTGCTGGGCCCGGGGAAGGACCCCGAAAAGCTCTGGATCAAGTGCGCCGCGGGGTGGTGTATGGTGAACGGAGCGAACGCTGCCGAGGGCGGCCCATCCGGGCGGCTCTCCGCGGCGTCACTCCCGGACACCTTCAGTTCATGGCTCGTACGCCAGCAGGTCGTTCGCAAATCGCGTGACATAGGCGAACGGGACGTAGCCGTATCCCTGGTCGCCGAACGACGTCCCCCAGCTGTTGCGGAAGACGAAGAAGCCGCCACCCGGGAACATCGGACTCCTGGCGTAGCCGACCAGCGCCACGGAATGGCCGTCGGTCAGCATGCTCGTCTTCTGGCTGGATGACGGCACGAACATCACGTCCACCCCCATGATGGACTGGGTGGCGAAGTACCCCTTCTTCGGCCACCACATGCCCGCGGCGACCGGGAGGCCCTTGTCGAGGTAGGTGATGGCGTGCTCGAGCTCGGCTGTGGTGGCCCCGCTCGTATTGTCCCATGTCCGGATGAATACCGCTTTCTGCCGCGGCCAGGCCTTCCCCGACTTGAGCAGCGCCGCAGGCAGGCTCAGGCTCGGATTGTACGTATTCTGGTAGGGAAGCGTCGCTTCGAGAACGATGCCATACTGCTGGTAGGCATTGTTCAGGTCGGCAAACATCCCGCCGTCCTGGTGGGCGCCCGCCACCATGTCACCGGTGGCATTCAGGTACTCCTCCGACAGGTTGCCTGCCGAGGCTTTCCCGCCCGCCGTGTAGTTCCACTCGAGCAGGAACGTGAGGGCGAACACCGAGCACGTCCCGCGTGCCCCCTGGTTCCGGATCGGGAGACCCTTCATCGTCGAAGCCGGACGCAGATCCACCAGCTTGAGTGCAAACATCCCGGGATCGATCGGCTTGACGTTCGCCGCGTAGGGCTTGACGGGCTGATACCGGACCGCGGCCACGTTTACCCGGGCCGCCGTGGCCCGCGCGGGCCGCTGGAGCGAGGGCAGCCGGCGGAACTCCAGCCGGTCAATGCCGACCAGCAGCCCGGTCGAGGCGGTCGCGCGCGCGGGCACCACGATCTCGACGGTATTGGCCCCGGCGTTCATGGTCGCGCGGCCCAGGTCGAGACGGCCGCTGTGCACCACCTTGCGGGCGTAGCCGTCCTGCCGGCCCCCGACCTGCTTGCCGTTCACGTAGATCTCGAACTGGCCGTAGTCCGGCGCGCGGGTGAAGGCGCCGGCCATGTCGTACACCCCCTGGCTCGGCACGCTGACCTGGAGCGCCAGCCGGGCCCCGGGTTTCTGCGGCGCCCAGAACAGCTGAGCGTCCCCTGACCAGGCACTGCCGAAGCCGGTCATCCGCTGGCGTACGGGGGCAGCGTCAGTCGAACGGGCACCCCCGAGCAGGGTTTCTCCCTCCAGCACGACGGGAGCCGACTGGGCGGCAAGCACCCCGCCAGCCGTCAGGGAAATGGCAGGCGCGGCCGCCAGAGTCGCAGCCAGGATGAAGGGAGCGGGTCGGATGCGCATCGGGGTCCCCTGAGGAGGCCTGGGCGCCCGGCGAAGTGCGCCGGGCGAGTGGGCCGGCAACCTGATCGGATCACCGGCCTGCTCATTCAGGGAACGGGATCCCCGCCGTGCCGGGGCCAGAGGGCTTTCCATCCGTGGGGCCGGGGGCTAGTATTCCCGCCCGGCCGCCCCCGGCCCTCGACTGGCTGTCGCTGCCGCGACATGGAAGAACGCAGGAGGTCACGGAGGGCAACCGGCGAAGGAGATTTCGACCTTCGACCTTCGACTTTTGATAGCAGTTGACGGGACGTAGCGCAGCCCGGTAGCGCACCTGAATGGGGTTCAGGGGGTCGCGGGTTCAAATCCCGCCGTCCCGACTTGAAAAGAGCGAGCCAGAGGGCTCGCTCTTTTCGCATTCGGGTCTGCGGAGGTTGGTCGTCGGGGCTCGCCCCATTCCGGTCAAATCAGTCGCCGCTCCATAGAGGAACCGCGCCGCAAAGTCTGCCGACAGGTTGATGCTGAGTTGATGATCCCCAGCCACAATTCGATTTGGTCTCGGCGTGCCCTTCCCGACACGCGATTGACAGCCGCCGGGTACGTTCCGATTCTGGATCCTTCATCCTCCACGGAGTGGCTTCGTGACGCCATTGCACCTGCGAAGCATGATCGTATTCCTCCTCGGCGCCTCACTCACAGGGTGCCGTGGCGATGGTGACGGAACCGCATCAGCCCCGCCGGCAATGGATTTTGCCACAACCTTCGCCACCACGGCGGAATTCGACGCACCGCAGGAGGGTACGGGTTCCGTTATCCGGCTGGGAGGCGCGGGGTTTCTCGGGGACTCCCTCGTGGCCGTCGCCGACCCGTCAGAGGCACACGTCGTGGTGTTCGGCCTCCCCTCGGGAGACGTCCGCTACGTAGTCGGCCGGAGCGGAAACGGGCCGGGCGAGTTCGCCAGACCCTCCGAACCACGGTTCGATCACGAGGGCAGACTCCACGTGCTGGATCCCTCCCTCCGGCGCATCCAGGTCTTCCAGCGTGACTCGGTGCTGCGCGTGATCGGACTGGCCGACCGGATGGCCACCCCCTTCGACTATGACCTCCTCGAAGGCGGCGGCTATGTGATCTCCGGGACGTTATTGGGGGAAGGGCTCCAGCGGGGAGTGCTCCACCTCGATCAGGAAGGCGCGGTGGTCCGGTCCATCCCGGTGCCCCTGCCGGACCGCCCCGCCGGGGCGGTCGAGTCGCCTCTCTGGGCCACCCTGAGCCGAGTCAATGTCATCGCACACGAGGGCCAGGCCTGGGTCACACGACCGATGCTCGATTCAGCCTGGGTCATCACTCTCGCCACGGGTGCCGTCTCGGCGGTCGCGGTTCCGGCGCCTGATTACGTGGTTCCTGCCGTTCCCGCCACGCCTCCGCAGACCCGCGAGGAAGCCGCGGGATGGTGGCGCACCTGGCTGCTGCCGCACACGGTCCTTCACACGGGGGACGCGCTGCTTGTCGGCTTCTCGCGCGGCGTGTACTACGACGGAGCCCCCGGCGTGCTGATGATGCAGACCCCCAATGGCGGCTGGAACGCGCTGACGGGCGCGCCGCCGATCATCGGCGCGGGAGGAGGCCTGCTCCTGGGATCCACGAACGGCGACAGCCTGCCGGTGCATCTTGTCGTGTATGCCGCGAGGTAGCCATGCCGCTTCGCACAAATCTTCCGCTGACCGTCGTCGTCCTGCTGTGGCTGGGATGCAGTCGGCGGGGGCCCACTCCCACCGAGGAAAACCTGGGCCTGCTGGCCGGCAGACTCCCGGAATACGCCCTCGCCTGCGGAGTCCGGAACCCGAGCCCCGTCGTGACGATCATCCTTTCTGCGGAATCGTGTTTCAGTTGTGTCAACATCGGCCGGGCAATCCGCGAAGTCCGGGGCGGAGGCAACGGGCACCAGATCGCCATCGCAACCCTGACTCCGGACACGGCGGCTGTCTGTTATCACCTCCGCCGCGAAGGGCTGGCGGACGTCCCGGTCATGGCAATTCCACGGTCTGCATGGAACGCCCCATGGCCTCCACACGATCTCTGGGTCGCTTTCGCTGATTCCAGCGGCAGGTATGTGGAGTATCGCCTGGCCCGGCAGGCACGGGCAGGCCTGCTGACTCCATGAATCTCACCCTCCAGGAGGAACAATGCGGTTGATTCACCGAAGGCTTACCCGACCATTGCTGGGGCTGGCGCTGGTGCTCGTTGCGGCAACGGCGTCGCTGACCACCCGGGTGAGGGCCGAGCAGTCGGGCTCGCGCTGCTACATGCTGCTGGTCTGCACCGAAGAAGGGGACGGCTGTTACGGCGACCTCTGCAGCACCCCGGGTGTGTACTGCTGTTCGGCGCAGCGCCCGTGCGTCGGTCCGGCCTGAACGGTCGGCAGCGAGGAGTGCTGCTGTAACCTGGTTCGCCAGACATCGGCGGCACTCATCCACGGGCTTCCCACCTGCCCCGGACCGGGACACATTAGCACGTCCCCTTCCCGGATCAGCCATGCGTACCCTGCTCTGCCTCGCCGCAGCCAGCCTCGCTGCCCCGACCGTCCACGCCCAGGACACCACCCGCACCACCGTCGTCATCGCCGCCCACGCCATCGACCCTGCCCAGGACAGACCACTCGGCCCGACCGCGGTCCTGATCCGGACGGGAAGATCGCCGCGGTCGGCGCGCCCGACGCGATCCGCCGCCAGGCCGCCGGCGCCGAGGTCATCGACCTCGGCAATCAGTGGCTCATGCCGGGCTTCATCGACGCGCACACCCACGTGCTGCTCCAGGGCGACATCACGTCCGAGGAGTACGACGAGCAGATCCTGAAGGAGAGCATCCCCTACCGGACGATCCGCGCGACGGTGGCGGCGAAGGTCGCGCTGGAGCATGGGTTCACCACCATGCGGGACGTGGAGACCGAGGGCGCCTACTTCGCGGACGTGGACGTGAAGCGCGCCATCGCCCGCGGGATCATCCCGGGCCCGCGGATGTTCGTCTCCACCCGCGCCATGGCCCCGACGGGGATGTATCCGGTGCAGAACTACGACTGGCAGCGCGACTGGCCCACCGGGGTGCAGCTGGTGGACGGGCCGGACAACATCCGCCAGGCGGTGCGCGACCAGGTGGCCCACGGCGCCGACTGGATCAAATTCTACGCCGACCGCCGCTACTACTACAACGACAAGGGCGAACTCCACTCGTGGGTCAACTTCACGGACGAGGAGATGGCAGCCCTGGTGGACGAGGCCCACCGCCTCGGCGTGAACGTCGCGGCCCATGCGATGGGCTGGGAGGGAATCGACGCGGCGCTCCGCCATGGGGTGAACACGATCGAGCACGGGGTCGGGATGACGCCGGACCTGATGGACCGCATGATCAAGCAGGGCGCGTACTGGTGCCCGACCCTGACGGTGATCAACTACGTGGCCCCCGGCCGCGGCGGAAACTGGATCAGGATGGTCAGCACGGTGAATGGCGCCGTCGGCCAGGCGGCACGGAAGGGCGTCGCGATCGCGCTCGGGACCGATGCCGGCGGCTTCGCCTGGGTGGGAGGCCCGAATCAGGCCGAGGAATTCAACTACATGGTGAAGGCAGGCATGACACCGCTCCAGTCACTCCGCGCCGGCACGACGGTCGCCGCGAAGCTGCTGGGCCAGGAAGGGAGGCTCGGCGCGCTCAGTGAAGGCGCCTGGGCAGACCTGGTCGCACTGCCGGCAAGCCCGCTCGCGGACATCACGGCGACGGAGCGGGTGAGCTGGGTGATGAAAGGCGGACAGGCGGTCGGGCGGACAGGCGGACGATGACAGGACGGACAGGACGGACAGGACGGACAGGGCGGACAGGGCGGTCAGGGCGGTCAGGGCGGTCACCAATAGAGCCATCTGGAGACTGGCCTGCCAACGTCACTTGAGTGACAGATCGGCCGAGTCGCGACTCTCAGTCGCGAAAGGGGCGGACAGGGCGGTCAGGCGGTCAGGCGGACAGGGCGGTCAGGCGGTCAGGCGTGACAGGCGGTCAGGCGGTCAGGCGGTCACGGAGTCGCGACAGCGAGCGGTACAGAGGCGGTCAGGGCGGTCAGGCGGACAGGGCGGTCAGGGCGGTCAGGGCGGTCAGGCGGTCAGGGCGGTCAGGCGGACAGGGCGGTCAGGCGGACAGGGCGGTCAGGACAGTCAGGCGGTCAGACGGTCAGGCGGTCAGGGCGGACAGGCGGATGGGCGGACAGGACGGACAGGGCGGACAGGGCGGTCAGGCGGACGCTGCCACCGCTGGCTGTCTGTATCGGTGCTCCAGCAAGTACGCCAGGAACGCGAACAGCGCGTATGACCCGAACGCCATCATCGCGGCCATGGCGGGGGTCGCCGGCGGGGCGCCGAAGAACACCACCCCCTGTACCGCCAGCATGACCACCGCAAAGATGAGGACCGGAACGGGCCGGACTGTCCGCGCGCCGAGGTACCACAACGCGCCTGCCACGAGGAGCCCTGCCTCCAGGGAAAAGGCGAGCGCAGGGTGATTCCACAGTCCCAGCCCGACCTTGGCGGTGTTGCCGTACAGGGGAAGGTCCGGACGATGGACCACGAAGTCGAGCACCCAGTGTGAAAAGACCGCGAGCCCGATCCCGAACGTGGCCGGCGTCCAGCCTTCCCGGTTCCGGACCGCGCGCCACGCCAGCATCGCCGCCACCGACCACCCGAGCGCGGCCACGAGGCTGTGGGTCCAGGGCATGTAGTAGAGATCGAGCGGGTTGGAGGCGGTGATACCCGGAACAATCCGTACGCGCTCAACGCCGAGAAGGATGAACGGCGCCCACAGGATGTCCAGCAACTGAACCGCGATGAACCAGACCCAGAGCGGCACCCGCGGCCACACGCGGCGGGCGGCGAAACTCACACCATAATGACCGACGAACACGGCAGTCCCCGGAGAGAAGACACCGGAGTATAAAACAGGTGGGCAGGCGGACGGGCGGACGGGCGGACGGGCGGTCAAGGCGGTCAGGGGGTCGGGGACAGGGCGGTCGGGGACAGGGCGGTCGTGAACAGGGCGGTCGGGGCGGTCAGTGGCGGACAGGCGGACAGGACGGACAGGACGGTCAGGGCGGGCACGGCTACCGGGAACGCACCGTGTCCTGGATCCGTACCCAGACGGCCCTGCCGTCGCGCTGAGCCGGCACGTATCGCGCGAGTGACAGCAGGGTCCGCGCGTCCTCGGCGTCATACTCGTTGCTCGCCTCGACGACCGTGACGAGACATGACGGGACCAGGCCCTCCGGATTGACCACAAACCGGACGACGGCGGTCCCCGGCCGCGGGGTGCCCTCAGGCCGTTCGGCCGGAATGTAGGAAACCGACCCGCTCCAGTAAGGCTGAACCCGCAGGGAATCCTTCGGATAGACAGTGTCCGTGCCGATCGTCGGATAGACGATGGCTTCGTCGAGGATCGCTTCCGCCCTGGCCCCGGGCGGGCAGGCCGCCCTCGTCGGCGTCCGGTGTACGGGCATGGAGGCCGTGGAGAACGCGCCTGGCTCCACCCGGACGCTGGCCGCGTCGTCCAGTACCTCGAGCGGCCCTCGACACCGCTCTACCGGGTCGGTGTACGATCCCACGCGCCAGTCGGTCCGATGCCACCGGTAGGTATTGGAGTCCATCAGGACAAGGTCCCAGACCACCGGCTCACCCGCCGCCGTCCGGCGGAATTCGCCCTGGATGACCCCGCGGATGCGATTGGACTCCACTTCCAGGATGTCGTAGATGGCGGCCGCGTGCTCGACACCACCGCTGTCGGTCCACGGTTCGCGCGAGGCGATGCTCATGGTCGTGTAGTCCGCCGAGAAGCTGATCTGGTGCGGATCCAGGGCGCAGGTCGAGGGCGAGTCTCCGGTCCAGCCCCAACTCCCCCGCAACGTCTCGAACACGTTTGTTGACAGGGGCGCGTTCCAGGGTTGGGGGGCAGCCACGTCCCACGGCGCCCACCACACCAGGAGGCCGCCCAGCACAGCGGCGGGCAGTCCGAGAATCAAGACGAGATCCTTGAAGAACTGGCGATGGTCGATGGGAAGGCGGGGCATGAGGGATCAGTATGGCATCCCCCGGCCCGCGCGCAAGATGGTCCTTCCGGTGTCCCTTCCCGACCCGTTACTTCCCGTGCACATTCACTCCCCGCGCCAGCATCTCGTGGTGCGGGCCATGATGGTTCCCCAGCGTCATCACGCCGGCAAAGCCGAGCCCGCGGAGCCGGGCAACGGACCGGGCATCCCCCGGATCGGCGTTCAGGACCGTCATCCGGACGCCACCTGGAATCTCCGTGACCTCCGCCTTCATCGTTCCGTCCTTCGCCAGCTGCTTCGCGTGCGCGGTGGTCATGCGGCGGATCGCATCCACCACCGGCCCGTCACCCGTCACCTCGGCGGTGAAGCCACCCGGCACGTCCCGGGAGACGACCCGGCTGCGCATCGTCACGTTGTCCATGTCGATCAGGTGCTGCCGCAAGGTCTCGATGTTGACCTTAGACCAGTCGGTGGACGGATCGGCGTCGAGCCGCGCCACGACCTCGGCGATGGCTCCGTAGGCGGCCTGGCCCGGTGAGACGGGAGCATCCGCCATCGCGTTGTCCGAATGGGTCATTCCCTGGACGTGTTCGTGGGCCTGGGCAGCCAGGGGTGAGGCCGCCGCCAGGGCGGCCGAGGCCAGGATGAGGGCACGTGCCGCGCGCAGGACTGACATGGGTAACTCCATCTGAAGGGTGGCGGCGGCTCGTGGCCTCCGCATGCCGGGTGAACCTGTACACCACCCTACGCCACCGGGTGTGAAAAAGAAGGAACTAAAGTTCCCTTGCAGGCGGACGGGCGGACAGGCGGTCGGGCGGTCGGGCGGGCAGTCGGGCAGTCGGGCAGTCGGGCAGTCGGGCAGCCCGAAAATGCGACTCAACGACTCAACCACTCAACGACCCCGCGACCCCGGGACTTCTCGACCCCGCGACTCCGTGACTCCTCGACTCAACAACTCAACGACCACCTCCTGCACCTCCCGCCTGTTCATCATGAACGTGTGGGACACCGGGAAAGTGTAGAGCGCGTCGTTGTACCCCAGCCTCGCTTCGCCAAGCGCTATCACGCCGTCATTGAGTTCGCGACCGAACGGACTGGCGGGACCATACACGCCGCGGGTTCCCGCGATGACCGTGTATGGCACCCGAGGCGTTGGAACCTGTTGCACGAATTCCGCGTCCGCCAGACGGAAAAGGCATTCGCCAAGGAACCAGCGGAGCGGGAGAATCGGCAAAGTCCGGCGAGCGAGGCGGGGCGGACGGTTGGGAGTGCCCAGCATGACGAGGTGGGTCAGGTTCGTACAGGGACTGCGGACCGATACCTCGCGGAGCAGCAGTCCTCCCAGCGAATGGCCGACGGCCGCCCACGGCTCGCCCCGGGCCTCGATCTCCACCACGCGGACCGTCAGCCGCGCGACAATCTGGTTCCACGACTCACGCCAGGGGTAGTACCCGAAGTACTCCGGCGCGTGGCCGGTCCGCGCGAGCCTGCGCCCCAGGCTGCGCATGGAGAGCGGGGTCCGGCCGAGGCCGTGGACGAGCAGGAGATGCATCGGAGGGCGCCCGGCCTACCAGCACGATTCGTCGGTGAAGCCGCGTGCCGCCAGCCATTCCTCCATCCGGTCGAAGACGCCCTCGGCGTATCGCAGCGACCCGTCTTCCTGCTGGACGAGAAACGAGTGTGGGGCCCCCGGCACCGTCACGAGCTCATGGTCGTCACCAGGGGCACGTGCGAAGGCGCGCTCCACGGCGGCACGTGTGGCGACGAACGGCACCGCCTCGTCCCGCTCGCCAAGAAACCAGAGGATCGGGCCATCGAACCGTGCCACGGCCGAGGCCGACTCCACGGCCATGTTCCGCTGCATCCAGCCCCACCAGCGCTCCGACCAGATCGCGCTGATTGGTCCGTCGCCGAACGCCGCACGATACCACGGCTCGTTCAGGTAGGGAGCGACGAGTGAGTCCGCGGCCGAGATCGGAGCGCCCCCCATCGCCAGTCGGTAGATCTCACGGCGCAGGGCGATCGCGTTGTCGAGGTCGAGCCCGTGGAGCCCCTCCGCCGGCAGCTCCTGACGGATCTCGTGCAGGTTCGTCTCGGCCTCGGTGAGGGCCGCGCCGGCACGGAGGATCATGTAGGCCGCATGCGGCGCGGCGAGCGCCGCCGGCGGCACCGTCCAGCCGCCCTGGCTGCTGCCCCACAGGCCGACCCGTTGGGCATCGATCTCCGGCAGACGGGCCAGGAACTCGACGCCCGCGGCCGCATCGGCCGACATCTCGGCAAGGTCGGGCTCGTGCCATGCTGCCGGGTCCGACGTGTAGCCGCGCTTGTCGTAGGCGAGCACCGCCATGCCACGCTTCAGCAGGAACATGTGAAATGTGCCGCCATAGCGGTTGGCCGGCCCGGAGCCGTGCACCATGACCACCGCAGGATGCGGTCCGGGGCAGCGTGGCGTCAGCAGACGCCCGTGCAGCTCCGTGCCATCACTGGATGTGTAGTGGACCGGGCGGGAGTCGTGCGGGTAGACGCGCTGGCCGCTGATGTCGTGGCCGTTTTCGGTCCAGGTGAGCTGGTCGTACTGGCCGTTCGGTCCCCGATGGAACACGATCCGCACGGCCCCGCCGGGCGGTATACGCGAGACCAGGGTATCACCGGCACGGTCGAACAGCCCGCCGCGTTCCAGCCCCCCGGTGTCCATGTAGACCCAGAAGGCGCCCCCTTCGACCATGTACCCGCCGGTAACGACCTCGCCGGTCCGGAGAAGGAAGGATCCATCCAGCGCCTCGACATCGTCCGGGTCAGCGGCCTGGGCGGCAGCCTGAGTGGCACACAGGATGAACGCCAACCCGAAGAGCAACGGCACTGCGTTCCGTGTTTGCGGCACGGAATCCATCGGCAGTCGCCTCCTTTCGTCCCGCTGTCATGTCCTCCCGGGCGCGTAGCGCCAGTGCGCCGGGCGGCGCATTGGAATGCGGTCCGCCCGGACTCTGGACGCAGGATGTGTGCAGGAAATGTAGCGGAACGTTCCCGCTTCCCGGGGGCGGCCCCTCCGGGTCAGTCTCCGGTGTCGAACCGGGCGAGGCTCAGGTCGTGCGCGGCAGTTCCACCGGCATTGGTCTCGAGTACCTTCCGGCCATCCCGTTCCACCACGATGACGTCGGCAGACTTGGAGCCCCGACTGACATAGAACTGCCACGCGCCGCCCTCGATGGCGCGGATGGCCTCCTCCCGGGTCAGCGTCCACCTTCCGCCGTCCGGGTGCCGTCCGCCGATGTGGGTAATTTCCGGTTGCCCGCCCTCCGAGGCGTGACGACGAATGAACTGTATGTGAAAGCGCAGGCTCATGACTGGGACCGGTCGGGGTAGCTCGAATACCGAACGGCTTTAGTATTTATGGGTGAGACAGAGGCTTACAAGCTGCCAGTCTTGATAGGGCACTCGCGCAACAGTTCGAACGTCGGCCTGTCCGCCTGTCCGCCTGTCCGCCTGTCCGCCTGTCCGCCTGTCCGCCCTGTCCGCCTGTCCGCCCTGTCCGCCCGGAAGGGGGTGGCGGAGGAGGGGGACTGTTCCACCGGGCGCCGGTGGCGGCCATGCTGGACCAGGCCGGCTGCGCCGCGGTTCGGATCTATCCCGGGCACGACAGCGCCGGCGCCCTGCATCTCGTGCTGGTGGGGGTGAATGCTCACGGTGAGGACCAGACCGCCGGCGCACTGCTTCAGGAGGGGTGGCCCTGTCCGCCGTTCTGTTCGCCTTCGAGTGCCCTGACTCAGGACGGTGTCCATGACCATGTCGCCACGGCGGCCTGAGCCTCCTGGGCCGTGATCACTCCGATCATCGTCCTGTTCCTGGTGAGCATCACGGCCGGCGGCCTCGTGCCGCTGGCCGTGGCGCTCCAGCGCCAGCGGACCCGCGCGCGACTCTGGATCGGGGCCGGGTTCCTGATCAACTTCCTGGCCGACCTCCTCGGGGTCTGGCTGGCAATCCATCGGACCAACAACCTCTGGATCGACTACTTCGCCTCCCCGCTGACCGGGGCCTGCGTGCTCGTGGGCCTCTCGCAGTGGCAACTCACGGCTCCGGAACGGATCACCATCCGCGTCACGATCCCGTTCTATCTCGCGGTCCGGTTGTTTGTTGCCCTCCGCCTGGAAGACCTCACTAACTTCAGCCGGTTCGCCTCACCGCTCGACGCGGTGGTCCTGCTGACTGTGGCGCTCTGGACCCTCCTGCGGCGGTCGTTCGGGCCGGCCACCCGGGCGCACCAGACCACCGACTGGTTCTGGACGTGTATCGGCCTCGCGGGCTACGCGATCGCACTGGCTGCCTATGAACCGGCCGCACTCCTCGCCGGCGACGATCGCGCGGCGCTCGTGCTGATCTTCAGTCTCCGGTCGATCCTGTTCATGTTTTCCTATCTCACGATCGCCTGGGGGATGTCCCGCCCGTGGACACCACGCCGCTCGAAACGTTCTTCGTCGTCTTTGCCATCGGCCTGACGGTCATGCTTGCGGCCCTCGGCACCGCGCTGGTCATTGCCCAGCGCCGGTTCAGGGGGCTGCATCGCACCTATGGGCAGCGCCTCCTGGACGTCCAGGAGGAGGAACGCGCATGGGTGGCGCGCGAGGTGCACGATGACGCGGTTCAGCGGCTTGCGGTGCTGCGCCATGAGGTTTCGCTTTGCCTGAGTGCGGCGCCCGATCTGCCGGAAGCCCAGCGACGGCGAATGCGGGGGCTCGAGGAGGAGATCGTGGACCTGAGCGTGGCGCTCCGCCAGCTCGCCCACCGGCTCCATCCCGCCACGCTGGACCACGGTGGACTGCGGGTCAGCCTGGAGCAGCTCGCCGGCGAGGCGCTTGAACTGCATGGCCTTCACGTCACCCTCGACGTCGCCCTGGAGGGCGATGTTCCCGGCCCGGTGGCCCTGGCCCTGTATCGCGTTACCCAGGAAGCCATCCGGAACGTGGCCCTCCACTCCGGAGTGCAGGAGGCGGCCGTGAGGGTCGTCCAACTGAAGGACCGTGTCGACCTGACCGTCAGCGACCGGGGGCGGGGCTTCGAGGTGGGGGCCCGTTCGACCGAGGGCATGGACGCGACCGGTCTGGGCCTGCTCACGATGCAGGAGCGGGTCCGCCAGCTCGGCGGCACGACGGGCGTTGAATCCATTCCCGGTGAGGGCACCAGCATCGTCGCCTCATTCCCGCTCAGGGAGCGCGCATGACATCACGAAAGCACCTCCTGCTCGCGGAAGACCATGAGATGGTCGGACAGGGGCTCCGGGCCCTGCTCGCGACCATGTACGAGGTGACGGGGCCGGTCCGGGATGGCACGGCCGTCCCGGCGGCCGTCCGCGAGCACCGTCCCGACGTGCTGGTGCTCGACCTCTCCCTCCCGGGGCGGAACGGCCTCGACCTGATCCCCGAGGTGCGTCGCGAGGCCCCAGGAACCGCGATCCTGGTGGTCACCATGCACACGGACTACGTGCTCGCGAAGGCGGCGTTCTCGCTCGGCGCGCTTGGCTTCATGCCGAAGGACTGCGGGGTGGACGAACTCGCCGAGGCCATCGAACGGGTCATCCGGGGGGAAACCTACCTCTCGCCCCGCATTCACCCGCATTCGGGGGCGGGCCCGACCAGCCCCACGTCCCGGGCCTGGCATCGTCTCACGCCGCGCCAGCAGGCCATCATGCGGTCGATCGCCGCGGGCCGCTCGTCCGAGGAGATCGCGGACGAACTCGGCGTCAGCGTGCATACCGTACATTTCCACCGGCGGAACATCCGCCGGACACTGGGAATCGAGTCGGATGGGGGCCTGATCCGCTTCGCCCTCCTGATGGAACTCGCCACGGACGACGGGGAGCCGATACCACCGGACCCTTGACCAGCCGTGGTCCCGGCCGCACGTTAGCCCACATCCTTCATAGAGACGGGCGTGCCGCCAATGCGACTGCCTTCCGTTGAGGTGCTGCTCACCAGCGCCGCACGTACCCTGCAGCGATTCCCCGCAACACTCGTTTCGGCCCTCGTCGCGACCATCGCCGGATACCGGCTCGTCGGTACCGACGGCCAGCATGGACTCCGCCTCCTGCTCATGGCCCTGCTGGGCATCCCGCTCTTCACGGCGCTCGCGTTCACCTCGGAACGGCGCCGCAGCACGACGGCCGTCAGGATCCTGGTCGTGGCAGCGGGTGCCGGCGTGCTGGCCTCCTATTTCCTGGCCTGGCCGGACTGGACCGACCCCGTGCGGGCCAGCCGCTCGGTGCAGCTCGCCGTCGCTTTCCATCTCATGGTCGCGGTGCTCCCCTGGCTGGGGGACCGGCAGCTCAACGGATTCTGGCAATTCAACCTGGCCCTGTTCACCCGGTTCCTGACCGCGGCGCTCTATTCGTTCGTCCTCGTTCTCGGGCTCGCGCTTGCCCTCGGGGCCATCGACAAGCTGCTGGGCGTGGACGTCAGCGGCGATACCTACGTCCGGCTGGTCCTGACGGTGGGCATCCTCTTCAATACGTGGTTTTTCCTGGCGGGGGTACCGGAGCGGCTCGACGCGCTGGAGGGGGAATCCGCCTACCCGCCGGGACTCAAGCCGTTCGCCCAGTACGTGCTGATTCCGATCGTGGTGGTGTACATCGCCATCCTCACGACCTACATGATCAAGATCATCGTCACCCGCGTCTGGCCCAGCGGCTGGATCGGGTGGCTGGTCTCCTGCGTGGCCGTGGTCGGGATCCTGGCCCTGTTGCTGGTGTACCCGATCGCCACCCGCAAGGAAAACCGCTGGATCAGCACGTTCGCCCGGGGGTTCTACCTGGCACTGCTGCCGTCCCTCGGGATGCTCTGGCTCGCCATCGGCAAGCGGATCGGCCAGTACGGCGTGACCGAGCAGCGGTACTTCCTCGCCGTGCTCTCGCTCTGGCTCACGGGCATTGCCCTCTATTACGGGATTCGCCGCAGCCAGGACATCAGGCTCATCCCGGCGTCCCTGCTGGGGCTGGCGCTGATCACGTTTGCGGGCCCCTGGGGAGCCTACCGCGTCTCCGAGCGAAGCCAGCGCCACCGTCTTGTGACGATCCTCGAGCGGAATGCCATGCTGGAAGACGGCACGGTACGCAAGCCGGCAGCTCCCGTGTCCTTCGAGGACCGCCGGGAGATTGCCGCCACTCTCCGCTACCTGACCGGAACCCATGGGCTCGACGCGGTCCAGCCGCTGTTCAACGACACCCTCCGCGTCACCGACTCCCTCCCCGTACGGCGCACCGGCGACTATCACGCGCAGGCCATCATGGCGGCACTCGGGCTCGACTACGTGCAGCGCTATGAGATGCCGGGCGAGGGGCGGCTCAGCTGGAACGTGGCCGCACCGCGGGGGCCGGTGGACCTGGCCGGTTTCACCTGGCTCACCCCCCTGGAGCGGGCACGGCGGGATACCGCGCGGGTGGCCCCCGGAATGGTTGCCGCCTGGGACAGCGCGACCTCCAGCTACCACCTGCTCCGGGACGGCGCGCTCGTCCTTCGCCTCCCGGTGGACTCCATCGTGACCGACCTCCGGGCGTCGGGATTTCCCCGGCCGGACACGAGCCGGACCGACCTGCGGGTGAGACGATCCAGCGCCGGGGTGACCGCCGAACTCCGGATCACCGACCTCAACGTCCGGGAAGGCGACCCCCCCGTGGTCGACTGGATCGCCGGGTGGCTGCTGGTGGAGGACGCCGGCCCGCCGTGACCCAGCCCCCTCCCGGCAGGTGAGCCGCATCATCGCCCGGAAACAGCGCGCCCCCCATAGTATGGTATGCAGAACATGCGATGGGGGGCGCGCTGGCGGCTGGGCCGGAGGGCGGTGGTGCGGTGGACGGCGGATCCGGTCCGGCGTCAGCGTGCCCTCGCCGCCGCCACGGGCTCCGTGGCCCTGGTCTTCGCGATCATCCTGGGCGCGTGGATCGCGGCCTGCGCCCATGGCCGTTGCGACGCCACGTCGAGCGTCCTCGCGCGGCTCTCATTGCACGAGCGCAGCGAAATCCTCGCCGCCGACGGACAGGTGCTCTCGCGCCTCGGCGTGCAGCGTACCGTCGTGCCGCTGGACGGGATCAGCCCGGCCATGCAGGCCGCCATCGTCGCCACCGAGGACCGGCGATTCTACCGCCACCACGGCGTGGACTATCCACGCATCTTCGGCGCGCTGTGGGCCAATGTTGTCCACTTCCGCTACGCCGAGGGCTTCTCCACCATCACCATGCAGCTGGCCCGAAACCTCTGGCCCGACCGGCTGGGAGGCCGGGAACGGTCGCTCGCGCGCAAGATCCGGGAGATGCAGGTCGCGTGGGGCCTGGAACACCACCTCACCAAGTCCCGCATCCTCGAACTCTACCTGAACCAGATACCGCTCGGCGGCGAGGTCTTCGGCGTGGAGGCCGCGGCGCGGGACCTGTTCGGCAAGCATGCGGCCGACCTCGATGTCGGTGAGGCTGCGCTGATCGCCGCCCTGCCCAAGGCACCGACCTACTACAACCCGCGGCGGTATCCGGCGCGCGCGCTCCAGCGCCGCAACCTGGTCATCGACCTCATGGCCCGGAGCGGGTACCTCGACCGGGAGGCCGCCGACCGCTGGAAGGCCCGGCCGGTCCGGCTGGCGCCGGAAGTCGGGGGGCGGACGGAGGCGCCGTGGTTCGTGGAACATGTCCGCCGGATCGTAGAGGCGCGTTTTGGCGACCGCATCTACACCGATGGCCTCCGGATCTACACGACCCTGGACCTGCGCCGGCAGCACGAAGCGGAGGCGGCGCTGGAGCGGCAACTCACGCGCATCGAGGGGGGACGGTACGGCCACTACCGTCGGCCCTCGTACGCCGACTACCTGCGCGCCGGCCGGACCGCAGGAGGCTCGAGTTCGTCTCCCTACCTCCAGGGCATGGTGCTGACCCTGGACGCCAATGACGGATCGATCCGGGCCATGGTGGGCGGCCGCGACTTCACGGACAACCGGTTCAACCGCGCCACCCAGGCGCTGCGGCAGCCGGGCAGCACCTTCAAGCCCTTCGTCTATTCGGCGGCGCTCCGGCAGGGTGCGCCACTCTCGCGGGTGGTGAGCGACTCCGGGTTTGTCGTGACCGACGTGCGGGCGGACGAACCCGAGTGGCGCCCCCGCAATTTCGACAGGGTCGAGCGGGAATCCGCCAGCCTCCGGGAGGGCCTCTACCTCTCCCTCAACGTGGTCACCGCGCGGGTGGGCATGGACGTCGGGCCGCGCGCCATGGTGGCGGAGGCGCGCCGCTTCGGCATCACCACCCCCATCCCGGCGGTGCCGTCCATCGCGCTGGGCACCGCGGAGGTCCTGCCCATCGAGCTGGTGGCCTCGTATACAGCGTTCGCCGCCAATGGCTGGCGCTCGGAGCCACGCGCCATTCTCCGGGTGGAGGACCGGGACGGGAACATCATCTGGGAACCGGCCACCCGCCGCCATGAAGTCATGGATCAGGCCCAGGCCTGGCTCATGACACAGGCCCTGCGCGACGTCGTGCGTCGTGGTACCGCGTACTCCGCGGTGACCGGCCAGGGCTTCCGGCAGCCGGCCGGCGGGAAGACCGGCACATCCGACGACTACGCGGACGTCTGGTTCGTCGGCTTCACGCGTGACCTGGTCACCGGCGTCTGGATCGGCATGGATCGCCGGGAGACGATTTTCCCCGGCGCCCAGGGCGGCCGGCTCGCGGCCCCGGTCTGGACCGCAATCATGCAGCAGGAATACGCGGACCGCGACGCCCCCGACTGGGACCAGCCCTCCGGCATTACATGGGTCCGGATCGACCGGTCGACCGGATACCTCGCCCGCCCGGATTGCCCCGAGGACGAAGTGAGCCTGGCACCGTTCGAACAGGGAACGGAACCGCTGGCATGGTGCCCGCTGCACGAATACCCCGCGCCGTTTCAGATTATCAGGGCGGTGAGGGAGGGGCAGTAGGCAGGCGGGCAGGCGGGCAGGCGGGCAGGCGGACAGGCGGACGGGAACAGGGCGGTCGGGAACAGGGCGGTCGAGAACAGGGCGGTCGGCGTAGCGTCAGGAAGCGGTGTCATCCCGAGCGTCCAGCGAGGGATCTTCCAACCCGGGATCGAACGCCTTTGCAAGCCCGGTGCAGTTCGATGGGCGGCCGACGAGATCCTTCGGGCCTTGACGGCCCTCAGGATGACAACACTCTGGATCGCCCCCGCGACTCCTCGACTCCTCGACTCCTCGACTCCTCGACTCCTCGACACCCCTGCAACCCTCCCCTCCCCTCACGCATCCAAAAGCCCAGACCCCCACCCCGGAGACCGGATGCCGTCCTATCGTCCGATCGTGGTACTGCTGTTCGCCGCCGTGCCCGCTGCCCTCGCCGCCCAGGCGGCCCCGAAGACCGTGCGGCTCACCGCGCCGACCGCCAGTGTGAACAAATCCTTCGACGCCATTTCCGGGATTCGTGAACTCCCCAGCGGCCGGGTGCTGGTGAGCGACGGCATCGCCGAGCAGGTCTCGGTGGTGGACCTCGGCAAGGGCAGCATGACGCCCGATCGGGCGGAAGGGCCGCGGGCCTGGCGAGTACCGGCTGCCCGACCTGCTGTTCGCCTGGCCCGGTGACTCGACGCTGCTGGTCGACCTCGGGAATGCCCGGTTGTCCATCCTCGGCCCTGCCGGCGCCGTGGGACGCACGACCCGCCTCACCATGGACGGCGCCGGGCCGGGCGGGCTCACCATCGTCCTCCCGCAGGCCACGGACCGCAATGGCCGTGTCTACTTCCGGCCCGGCGGACCGTCCACCGGCGACAGCGCGGCCGTCGTCCGGTGGACGCCCGGCGCGACCTCGTTCGATTCCGTGGCCCGCGTCGGCCTTCCCGCAACAAAGGTCACCACCACCGGCGGTCCGAACAATCGGGGCCAGCAGTTCCGTGCGGTACCGTACAGCCCATCCGATGGCTGGGCGGTCGGCGACGATGGCGCGGTCTTCCTGGTGCGCGCGGCCGACTATCACGTCGAATGGCTCCTGCGAGACGGGCGCACGGTGCGTGGGACGCCTGTCGCCTGGAAGCCGGTCCCGATCCGTGAGAAGGACAAGCAGGCCTGGGTCGACCAGCTCGCCTCGACGGGGCTCAGTGTGTCCGTGGAAGTCAACAACGGCAACCGGAGCATCGCGCTCGGACGCGGTGGCCGTCCGCGGGACGAAGACCTGAGCGGCTACGAATGGCCCGACAGCAAGCCGGCCTTCCGCGCCGGCGGCGTGTCGGTGAGCCCCGCTGGCGAGGGCTGGGTCGAGCGCTACGGTCCGGCGGGCGAGCCGCTCACGTACGATGTCTTCGGCAGGAACGGCGTGCTCCTGCGACGGGTCATCCTGCCGGCCGACCGGCGCCTCGTGGCGTTCGGCAGGACAAGCGTATACCTCGCCCGGACCGATGCCGACGGCCTGCAGTGGCTGGAGCGATACGCGTATCCGATGTGAGGGCGGGCAGGCGGACAGGGCGGACAGGGCGGTCAGGGCGGTCAGGGCGGTCGACAAATAACCGTCGCCCGCAGGCGACGGCGAGCCGAGCAGTGACCGGAGGAAATACCAGGACGTGAGCGATGTGGCCCACAGGAGCGGCGGCGCCGCTCCTCGGCCGCGAGCGAACGCTAGGCGGCTTCAGCCGCGTGATCAGCACGGTCAGGCGGGCCCGATTCCCGATCCCCGATCCCCGTCTATCTTTCCCGCTCTGCCCTGACCCGGGAACCCCATGCGCCGCCTCCTATCGCTCCTTCTCGTCGTCCTCCTGCTCCTGCCCGCGTGCGGGGGCCGTCCGGCCGCGCCACCAGTTCCGTCGGAACCACCGTATGCCCTCATCCTGGTCTCACTCGACGGCTTTCGCTGGGACTACCTGGACCGGCCCGCGGCGGTGCACCTGCGCGAGCTGGCCGCCCGCGGGGTTCAGGCACAGGCGCTGATCCCGTCGTTTCCCAGCAAGACTTTCCCCAACCATTACACCATCGTCACCGGGCTCTACCCGGGTGACCACGGCATAGTTGCCAATACGATCTACGACCCCGGCTTCGACGCATGGTTCCGGATGAGCGATGCTGCGGCAGTCACCGATGGGCGCTGGTGGGGTGGCGAGCCGCTCTGGATCACCGCCGAGAAGCAGGGCCAGCATGCCGGAACCATGTTCTGGCCCGGTTCCGAAGCGACCATCGAGGGTGTCCGCCCGTCCTTCACCCGCAAGTATGACGGCCGGGTGTCGAACAGCGCCCGGGTGAAGCAGGTCCTCGACTGGGTGGACCTCCCCGCCCCGCAGCACCCCACGTTCCTCACGCTCTACATGAGCGACGTGGATGGCGCCGGCCACGATTCCGGCCCGGAATCGCCCCAGGTAGACTCGGCCATTGCACGGGTGGATGCGGCCGTGGGACAGCTGGTTGACGGCCTCAGGACGCGGGGCGTGCTCGACCGCACCGACATCGTCATCGTCTCCGATCACGGCATGGCGGCCACCAGCGCGAACCGGCTCGTCATCCTGGACGACTACATCGACCTGCGCACGGCAGATATCATCGACTGGTCGCCGGTGCTCGCCATCCGGCCCCACCCCGGCATGGAGGACAGCGTGTACCGTGGACTCAGCCGGGCGGGCCACATGCAGGTCTGGCGCAAGGCGGAGTTGCCGGAACGATTTCACTACCGGGACAACCCGCGCGTGGCCCCGATCATCGGCCTGGCCGACGAGGGCTGGAGCATCACCACGCGCCAGCGCGCGACGGCGTCCCCCGAGCGATTCAACGGCGGGAACCACGGCTTCGACCCGGCCCTCGCGAGCATGCACGGCATCCTTATCGCCGCCGGACCCGATTTCCGCACCGGTGTGAAGACCCCGCCGGTGGCGAACATTCATCTGTATGACCTGATGGCCCATGTCCTGGGCCTCACCCCGGCCAGAAACGACGGGAGCCTCGACTCGGTCAGGGTGATGCTGAGAGGCAGTGAGTAGTGAGTAGTGAGTAGTGCTTCAGAGCATGGATCCCGGCCCTGAAGCACTAATCACTAATCACTAATCACCAATCACTACTCACTACTCACTACTCACTACTGTCGTGTTTCCATACACCGTCTCATACCTGCCAATTGCGTAACTCTTCCTCCATCACCATCTTGCACTTCACTCCCCCTGTGTCATCATCTCGTTCAGTTCTGATGGTGCCCACATGGTTTCCTCGCCCCGAGCCGCGCGCTTCGCGCGGTGTTCGTCCATGATGCTCCCGCTGTTCGTGCTCTGCCTGCCGGCATGCATGGCTCCTTCTTCCACCGGCCCCGATGGGTCCGGAACGCCGGTGGCAACGGAGCTCTCCGTGCTCCCCGGCACTGCGGACCTCATGCCCGGGGAGATGCTGGGATTCACCGCCTGGGAGCATCGGAACAACGGCGACAGCGCCACGGTGCCGGTCAGCTGGAGCGCCACCGGGGGTTCCATCTCGAGCATGGGGAGCTTCACGGCGGGGGGACAGGGCGGCAGCTACCAGGTGATCGCCCGGAGCCTCTCGACCGGGATGATCGATACGGCGGTCGTCGCGGTTGTCGATACGGGCACCCCCCCTCCCCCTCCCCCACCACCGCCACCTCCGGGACCGCAGGGGCTGGCCAATGAGTGCGCCCAGCCGGACGCCGCCTGGATCTGGTGTGACGACTTCGACCAGGACCGGCTCGGCAGCTACTTCGAGTACGCCACCGACAACAACTCCTTCCTCCGCACGGCTGCCGCCGGAGCGGACAGCTCCTGGGGCATGGTCGCGACCTGGGCCCAGGGGCAGAAGGCGGCGGGCGCCCTGCACCTGGCCTTCGGCAGGACACCGCAGCCGTATTTCCGCGCGGTGGATGCCGGCACCGCCAATTACCGGGAGCTCTGGTGGCGCTTCTACCTGAAGAACCAGGCGGGGTGGACCGGGGGTGGCGGTGACAAGCTGACACGCGCCACGAGCTTCGTCAGCGCGTCCAGCTGGGCCCAGTCCATGTTCGCCCATGTGTGGAGCGGTGGGAACGTGAATACGCGCGACTACCTGGTCCTGGATCCAGCCAGCGGCACCGACACGCAGGGGGCCGTGCTGACCACCACCTACAACGACTTTCCCAATATGCGCTGGCTGGGCTCGGCCCGGGGTGCCACGCCGCTCTTCGCCACCGCCTCAACCGGCCAGTGGCGCTGCGTGGAGGTGCATGTCCGCCTGAACGATGCCGGCGCCTCCAACGGCGTGTTCGAGTTCTGGCTGGACGGGAACCTCGAGGCGAGCCGCACCGCGTTGAACTGGCTCGGGAGTTACAACCAGTACGGCATCAACGCCGTGTTCCTGGAGAACTACTGGAACGCTGGCTCGCCGGTCGCGCAGTCCCGGACGTTCGACAATTTCGTGGTGAGTACCGCCCGGGTGGGATGCTGAGCGGTCAGGCGGTCAGGCGGTCAGGCGGTCAGGCGGTCAGGCGGTCAGGCGGTCAGGCGGTCAGGCGGTCAGGCGGTCAGGCGGTCAGGCGGTCAGGCGGTCAGGCGGTCAGGCGGTCCGAATATCGCCGGCGGGCGACGACGTGCCGAGCAGGGACTTCAGTCCCGTCGCGGGGGATCGAGACCGACCGGCGAAACCACTAACGACTCAACCACTCAACGACTCAACGATCCCTGATCCCCCATCCCCCATCCCCCATATCCCATCCCCCATACCCGGCCCCCCGTGACCACCCCCGCCTTCCCGGGGTCAGTGGATCAGGACATCCTTTTCTGACCTGAACGGGAGTTGACCGTGCGACATATCCGTATCCTTGCCCTCCTCATGCCTCTGCTCGCCTGCCATCACGAGTCCCCCGTCACGGGGCCGGATGGCAACAACGGCGACGCAGCGGTGGTTGCCGCGATCGGCGACACGTTCGAGCTCCGTGTCGGCGAAACCGCCGCCATTACCGGGGCCGGCCTTCGGTTCCGCCTCGATTCCGTCTTCGACGACCAGCGCTGCCCCGTCCTGGCCTTCGTGCTCTGCGTCTGGGAAGGCGAGGTCAAGACCGGGCTGACCGTCGTCACCGGGAACGCGGACACGACCCGCCTGGTGACCTCCCGCATACCGCCTGCCCTCCACGACGCCGCCACCGTCGACAACTGGATCATCCAGCGCACCCGCCTCCTGCCCGACCGCTCGAGCTTCGACCAGATCATCCCGCAGGAGAGTTATGTGGGGAGGTATGTGGTGCTGGAACAGGGAGTAGGGAGTAGGCAGTAGGCAGTAGAGCCAGGCAATGGGGAATCGGCAGTCGGCAATCGTCCGCGCAAGCTCGATTGCCCTGGAAGCGAGTGTCCGGAATCGGGTAGTTGGTATCGGCGGAAGCAGTCTCCCTCCTCTCCCCACTCCCTACTGCCCACTGCCTACTGCCTACTCCCTACTCCCTACTCCCTACTTCCTACTGCCCACTGCCTGCTCCCTACTCCCTACTCCCTACTCCCGCTTCCCCTCATAGTCCGGCATATACACCACCAACCCGTCGTCCGGCAGGGTGCGGTGATAACCGCGTACCAGCTGGTCGCGATAGCGGTTCAGGTAGAATACAAACGGGGTTGACTGGTCCTGGTCCACGATCAGCATGTCCGCCGGCCGCATGATGAGCTTGCCGAAACTGAGCGCTCCCTCCCGAAAGAACAGGTAGTTCCCGATGCTGTCGGGGGTGCCGACCGGTGCGTGAACGGGGACGGTATCCGGCGGGCCAAAGATCTGGAACAGGGCGTCGCCGCCGATAGTCAGGCCGGTCAGCCGTCCCTCGATCCGGGGTGGCGGTAGCAATCCCGCAGGATCCAGAAGAAGGTCGTTATCCACGACGCGAACTCCGTGAGCCCGGTTGTTCCTGACCAGGCCGTCGAGTTCAACACCGAGGAACTCGAGCAGCCCCCCGGCCGGTATGCCCACGATACGGATGGACACCGGGTGCAGGCGAATCAGCCCGGAATCGCTGAGGGAAACCTCGGCCAGGATGCTGAAGGGGATGGGGAGAATCTTGTGGAGAGTGCCGCTCTGCCGGAGCTTCCCGTTCTCCGGCCTGACCTCCAGGCCGCTGAGGGACGAACCCTGGTAGTTGAAGACGAAGTCATTGAGCAGCCGGCTCAAGTCATCCCACCGCAGGCTCATCGCCGCCGCGTCCGTGTGCAGCACGAAGGACCGGGGGTCATCGAACGAAACGGGGGCATTCCCCACCGGCCGAAGGGCGCCGCGGAGCCGCTCGATCCGCATCACGATGCCGGGCGCCACGAGGTAGTCCACGTGCCGCATGAGGGCGCGCACGGCTCCCGTATCCGGCAAGGCGGCAGTAACCGGCGGCTCGTCCGGCATCGGGTCCGGACGGTCTCCACAGGCGGCCAGTAGTCCTGCCACCAGAACCAGAAGCAGCGCCCTGTTCACGGCCCTCCGGGACCCAGGACCAGTCGAGCCGTGTAATCGCCCTGTACCACCGGGACACCTATGGCCGGGGCAGGCGCCAGGGTAATCAGCCGGACCACGCGACCAAACGCGGTATCCCGGGTCGCGCTGTCCGGCGTCGTGGCCAGGATGATCACCCTCGTAAGTCCACTGGAATCGCCCACCTCGAGCGAGAGCCGCGCACGGCCGGCCTGGATGCACTGAGCTCCCTCGGGGCAGCGCGAGTCCTCCAGCACCCCGGTCAGGGCCAGTTCCAGACCGTCGCCCGCCTTCACCCGCGCCCCCATGTTGAGATCGAACGTGTCGTCGGCCGCGACCGTGCTGCTCCGGATTCCCGAGGCACTGTCACCGGAGATGCCGGGATCCGGCGTGCTCTCCCCGCAGGCGGGGAGGAGGAGGGTCGAAAGGAGGAGAAGGGCTCGGCGCATCGGGGGTGTCGGGTGTCGGGTGTCGGGTGTCGGGTGTCGGGTGTCGGGTGTCGGGTGTCGGGTGTCGGGTGTCGGGTTCCGCGAAGATACTCACCCTGAAGCACTAATCACTAATCACTAGTCACTAGTCACTAATCACCAGTCACTAGTCCCTAACCACATCCCGCCTCCCTCACTGCCTCCACCAGCTCATCCACATCCTCCACCGTCGTCCGGAATCCGAGCGCACAGATCCTGAGGGCGAAGGCATCGCGAAGTCGGGTAGAGGAGATGAAGAACCGTCCGCCGGTGTTGATTGCGGCGTTCACGCGCTCGTTGAGCTGGTCAAGGGCGGCCGGATCGTCCAGGCCGGGAGGGTGCACCCGGAAGCAGGCGATACCGAGTTGCGCCGGCGAGAGGAGCTCCAGGTCCGCAGCCGCCAGCACCCGCTGTTCCACCCGGCGGGCCAGGTCGATCCCGTGCTGGATGCCGGCGCGGATGGCGGACATGCCGAAGTAGCTGACGCCGAGCCAGACCTTGAACACCCGGGCGTAACGGGTGAGCTGCGCCCCCCAGTCGGCGAAGTTCACCTCGTCGCCGTCCGACTCGACATCCTTGAGATATTCGGGGTAGATCCGGAACGCATCGGCCAGCCGCGCCGGGTCGCGGGCCAGCAGGCAGCCGCACTCGAACGGAACGAACAGCCACTTGTGCGGGTCGAGGGTTACCGTGTCCGCCAGCGCGAGGCCGCGCATGAGGTCGCCTCCCCCCGGCACCAGCGTGGCGAAACCGCCGTACGCGGCGTCCACGTGATACCACAGATCCTCCCCCCGGCAGAACTCACCCACCTCGTGGAGCGGATCCACCGCGCCGGTGTTCGTGGTGCCGGCGTTCGCCACCACAATGAACGGCCGCAGTCCGGCGGCGCGGTCCCGGGCAACAGCCTGCAGCAGCAGGTCGGGCCGGAGGCGGTAGCCATCGTCGGTCCCGATCGACCGCACGTTGTCGCGCGGAATTCCCGCGATCCATGCGGCCCGCGCGACGGACGAATGCGCCTGGTCGGACGTGTACAGGACGAGGCGGCTGATGGCGGCGTCGTCCCCCTGGAGCGCGGCATGCCGCGCCGCCACGACCGCCGTCATGGTGGCCGAGGATCCTCCGGACGTGAAGAGGCCGGAGGTGCCCTCGGGCATGCCAAGCCAGGTGCGAAACCAGTCCATGACGAGCAACTCGAGCTGGTTGGGGCCCGGCGCCACCGGCCAGACGCCCGCGAACGGATTGAACCCGGTCGCGAGCCAGTCACCCGCGATCGCCGGGAACGTCGGGCAGCTCGGAACGTACGCCAGGAAGCCCGGATGCGGTTCCCGGGAACTCCGCCGCAGCACCGCGTCGGTAAGCCAGGAGAGCAGCGCCTCAGGGTCGCCGGGTTGCTCGGGAGCCGTGCCGCGGATGATCCCGGCGACCGCCCGGCGCGATTCCGGCGCGTGCACCCGCTGTTCGCGAAGCGTCGCGTGGTGACGGGCAACGATATCCACCACGCGGGCCCCGAGGCGCCGCATGGTTTCCAGGTCGAGGTCGAGGACTGCCGCAGGATGGCTCATGGGATATTATCCATACCCCGGCCGGGTCGCCGTCCGCAACTCCCACGCTTCTTCTCCAGGTGGCTGTATGGATCGACGTCGCTTCGTTACCAACTCCGCCCAGGCCGCCTCGGCCTTCGGGATTCTCCGCTACCTCGGGGCCTGCCGCCCGGCCGCCGAGGGCGCCGCCACCGGCGCCGATGCCACGTTCGTCGCCCTGCGTGACCGGTACTTCCTCCGCACCCTCGAGTTCAACCCCGTCACCGCCACATACCTCGGCGGCGACGGATACGACCCGAGCCTGGCGGACATCAACCGGCGCCTGCGCAACTATGACAGCGGGGCGCTGGCCCGGGAGGCAAAGTTCTACGGAGACATCGAGTCCCAGGCCGCGACGATCGATCCTGCGACCCTTTCCGACGTCAACCGGGTGGACCTGCAGGTCCTGCAGGCACAGATCGCCTTCCTCCTGCACCAGCAGGACCGCCGCTATTACCAGCGGTCGGTCGACACGTACGTGGCGGAGCCTTTCCGCGGGATCGACTGGCAGATCCAGCAGATGACGGCATTCGAGGGCAACCGGCTCGGGTCGCTCGACGAGTGGGACCTGGTCATCCAGCGGCTGCAGGCGATTCCGGAGTATCTCGCCACCGCCCGGACCAACCTCCTGGCAGGCCGGACCGCCGGCAACCTTCCTGACTGGCGCATGGTCCAGTTCGACGGCATCGACGGCAGTCGCGCCAATGCGGAGTATTTCCGGACGGCTCTCAAGGCCACGGCCACCGACCTGCTCGGCGGCCGGCCCTTCACAGGCTCGGTGATGGGCCGGCTTGACCCGGCCGGCACCGCCGCCGCGGACGCCTACACGGGCTTCGCCGGGTTCCTGGAGCAGACCTTCGGCACCAACCCGGCCACAGACCGCTTCGCCGCCGGGGAGGAGGAATACGCCTGGCGTCTCCAGCACTGCCTGCAGGTGACACGGAGCCCGGCCGACCTTTTCGAGTACGGTGCCGAGCAGGTCGCGATGTACGAGACAAAGCTGTTCGACGTCGCCGCCGAGGTGGCGCGACAGTCGGGCCTGCGCCTGCCGTTCGGCACGGACACCGAGCGGCGGACGTCCGTCCGCGCCGTCATGACGTTCCTGGGCCAGGATTCCCCGCGGAATGATGACGAGCTGTTCCGCTGGTATCGCGAGTCCGGGGAACGCGCCGTCGCCTACGGGCGCGAGCACGACATGTTCACGATTCCGGCGGACTACCGGCTGGACGTCGTCCCCACGCCACCAGTGCTCCGGAGCACCATCGATGCGGCCTATTACCCTGCCCCGCCCTTCAAGAAGAGCGGCGTCGGCCGGTTCTACCTGACCCCCACCGACAACGACGCGGCGGCGCTCAAGCTCAACAATCGCGCGTCGGTTGCGGATACGGCGGTACACGAGGGATTTCCGGGCCACGACTGGCACTACAAGTTCATGACGGAGCACGCGCGCGAGATCAGCAACATCCGGTGGCTCACGCCCGGGGCGGTGGAGGATTCCTCGTCCATGTGGGAAGACTCGATGGCGGCGGAGGGCTGGGGGCTCTATGCCGAGGAACTCATGGCAGAGCCGGTCGCGGGACGGCCGCATGGGTTCTACACGCCGGCGGAGCACATGTACGAACTGCAGGGGCAGCTGCTGCGCGCGGTCCGGGTCCGGGTGGATGTCGGCATGCACACGGGGCGCATGACCTACGACGAAGCCCGGGACTACTTCACCGAGCACGTCAACTTCTACCCCGGCGCATGCGCCGCGGCCGACCAGGACCCCGAGGCCCGCGCCGTCTGCAACAGCGCCAGCCGGGCGATGTACCGCTACAGCAAGTGGCCCACCCAGGCGATCACCTACAACCTGGGCAAGAATGCCATCCTCGAACTTCGCGGCCAGTGGCAGGCAGCCCGGGGCGGCGCGTACTCCGCCAAGGAGTTTCATGAGAAGCTGATGCGGCAGGGGACGATTCCGGCGGGCTACTTCCACGACATGTTTCTCGCGGAGGCTGACAGCACGGCGGCATAAACGCACAAAGCCAACCGATTTTGCAGGAGGCGAGATCCGTCCGTTTTCGAGCGCATGGATCGGAAACCGGATGGACCTTGTCCGTCGCGGTCTCAAGCGAACCACTCCCGTCCTCGCCCTCGGGGCTCTCGCCCGTAAGTGCCAATACCACAATGACTTGGAAAAATTTTCCGGCGATGCTTTCCCCCGTCGGCGCGGTACGGGAGTTCCCGTAGCCCGGCTCGATGCTGTACTTTGCATGGTGGCATAGCCATTGCAAGAAACGAGTACGGCGTCAGCAGGATCTCCCCCGCATCAGCGGCCCAGGCAGTCCTCCCCGCCATGCAGTTCCGTTTCCCGACCACGGCCACGGCCGCCTGTTTGCGCACGCACACCGGATCAGCACATGTCCGCACCGCAGGAAACTCATCCAGTTACCCATCCCAGCTCACCGGGGCGTCCCCGCCGCCGGGTCTGGCAGGCCATGCTCGTCGGCACGGTCGCCCTGGCGATTGCCGCGCTCGCCTTCACGGTCCACCAGGTCATGCCTGCCCCGAAGGTGACGCCGAGTATCCCCTTCAGCGCCCTGGTGAACGACCTGTCCGAGGGTCGGGTGGACTCGCTGGTCATCATCCCCGGCCACGAAATCGAGGCATGGCGCTCCACCGGACTGGTGCGGATTGTCTACCCGACAATGGAGACGGATGCGATCGTGCGACGTGCGGACGATGCCGGGGTCGGGGTGAGCTTCCGGAGCCCGGCCCGCGGCCCCTCGGGCATGGAGCTGGTGAACCTGCTGCTCAACCTGCTGTTCATCTCGGCCCTCGGATACGTGGTCGTGCGCCATGTCCGCGGGCCGGGCGGTGACCGCGGGATCGGTCGCCGGGGAAAGAGTTCGACCACATTCGCCGACGTGGCCGGGAACGAGGGCGTGGTGCAGGAACTCCGGGAGATCACCGGGTTCCTTGGCGCGCCGGAGCAGTACGCCCGGATCGGCGCCCGCACCCCGAAGGGCATCCTGATGTACGGCGCGCCGGGCACCGGGAAGACCCTCATGGCCCGCGCGGTCGCCGGCGAAGCCGGCGTGCCCTTCTATGCCGTCTCCGGCTCCGAGATCACCGGGTTCATGGTCGGACTCGGCGTCATGCGCATCAAGTCGCTCTTCCGGAAGGCCCGCCGAGGCGGGGGCGTGATCTTCATCGATGAAATCGACGCCCTCGGCGGGAAGCGCGGGCGCAACCAGTCCCACAACGAGGATGACCGGACGCTCAACCAGCTGCTGGTGGAGATGGACGGGTTCGACGCGAGTGACGGCGTGGTCGTGATTGCAGCGACCAACCGCACCGACGACCTGGATCCGGCCCTGCTCCGTCCCGGCCGGTTCGACCGGTCCATCACCGTCACCCTGCCGACGGCCCTGGAGCGCGAGGCGATCCTGCGCCTGCACGTGGCCCAGCGGCACCTGCCCCTGGGCGAGGTGGACCTGAAGCGCCTGGCGCGGCTCATGCCGCGGACCAGTGGCGCCGAGCTGGCCAACCTGGTGAACGAGGCGGCCATCGCCGCCGGGCGTGAGAACGGCACCACGGTCGACTGGCGGCATTTCGAGGTGGCGCGCGACCGGATGCTGCTGGGCAAGGAGCGCTCGGGATTCGCGGCCTCCACTGCCGAGTGGCGGATCGTGGCCTACCACGAAGCGGGCCACGCCATCGCCGGCGTTATCGGGTGCCCCGAGGACGGCCTTCACAAGGTCACCATCCAGCCGCGTGGGCAGGCGATGGGTGTTGCCTACTTCTCCCCGGACGATGACCGGCACCTGCAATCACGGCGTTACCTCGAAGGGCAGATACTGAAGGGACTGGGCGGGCGCGCGGCGGAAGAGACGGTATTCGGTGCCGACGCGATCACCAGCGGTGCCCGGAGCGATCTCTCCCACACGACGCGCATCGCCCGGGAGATGGTCTATCACCTGGGCATGGGGCCAGCCACCGGCCTGGTCACCTGGGACACCGAGCAGGCCCCGGTGAGCGCCGAGACCCACGCGGCGATGGATCGCGACGTGCGCGGCATCGTCGATTCGCTGTATGCCCGGGTGGTGACGCTGCTCCGGGAACATCGGCCCGCCCTCGACGCGCTGGCCACCGCCCTGCTCGACCAGGAGACCGTGGACGGCCCGGAGGCACTCGATATCCTGCGGGCCCATGGCGTGCCCGTCCCGGAACTCGTCCTGTCCTGAGGCGCCGGCGCGACTCGCGACACGAAAGGCCTCCTCATCGACCGGGGAGGCCTTTTACATTCCAGCATCGAGCCTCCCTCACAGGATGATGCCCATGCTGGACCACCCCGCTGTCCGCCTTCCTGCCGCCCTGCTCCTGCTCGCCGTCACCGCCCTCCCCGCCGTCGCGCAGGACGCCTCCACCCTCCCACCCACCAACCAGGACGCCTTCGCCCCGCTCCAGCTGCCAGAGGCGAACGAGGTGCGGCTGGCCGCGGGGCGCCCAGGGCCCGGGTGGTGGCAGCAGCGGGCCGACTACCGGATCGAGGTAACGCTCGACACGACACAGCACCAGCTGACCGGCGTCGAAGCCATCACCTATACCAACAACTCGCCGGACAGCCTGCCGGTCCTGTGGCTGCAACTGGACCAGAACCTGTTCGCACCCGAGAGTCGGGGCTCGCTCGTCAATCCCTCCAACCGGTGGCGTGGCGCGTTCGAGGGTGGAGGATTTCACATCAAGGGCGTGCAGGTCAAGCGCGGGGGCGTCGCGGATTCGGCCGGCTGGTCGGTCCAGGGGACCCGTATGCGGGTGGACCTGATCCGCCCGCTCGCTCCCGGCGGCGCGAGCATCGAACTCACCATCCAGTGGTCGTTCGTCGTGCCGGAATACGGGGCCGACCGGATGGGCCGCTACCATGGCGCCAGGGGGTGGGTCTACGAGATCGCACAGTGGTATCCCCGCATGTATGTCTATGACGACGTGCACGGCTGGAACCCGATGCCGTATCTGGGACAGGGCGAGTTCTATCTCGAATACGGTGACTTCGACGTTTCGATTACTGCCCCGCGAGGCGTGAACGTGGTCGCGACCGGCGAGCTCCAGAACCCCGCCACCGTCCTGACGCCCGAGGTGCGGTCCCGGCTCGAGCGGGCGCGGAAGAGCGATTCGACGGTCACGATCATCGGCCGCGACGAGGTGCGGGGCCGGGGCGTGGTCCCGGCGGGATCCGGCCCCCTCACCTGGCGGTTCCGGGCCACGAACGTCCGCGACTTCTCCTGGGCCGCGAGCGCCGCCTTCATCTGGGACGCCGCCCGGGCCGGCAACACGCTCATCATGTCGGCCTACCCGGAGGAAGGCCTGGGGAACGCCTCACGACCCGGGTGGGAACGCGCGACCCAGTACGCCCGCCACACCATCTCCCACTACTCGAAGATGTGGTACCCGTACCCCTGGCCCGTGGCCATCAACGTCGCGGGCGTCGTCGGCGGCATGGAGTACCCGATGATCGTGTTCTGCGGGGTGAACGCCCGCGGACAGGGGCTTTTCGGCGTCACGGACCACGAGTTCGGCCACAGCTGGTTCCCGATGATCGTGGGCAGCGATGAGCGGCGCTATGCCTGGATGGACGAGGGGTTCAATACGTTCATCAACTATTACAGCAACCTCGCCTACTTCGGCGACAGCGCCGGCCGGGCCACGCGCACCGATCCTGACAGCATCGCGAAGCAGATGCGCTCGCCCATTGCCGACCAGCCGATCATGACGTACCCCGACCGGATCCGGAGGCAGGCGCTCGGTTTCCTGGCGTACTCCAAGCCGGGCGAGGGGCTGAAACTCCTGCGCGAGACCATCCTCGGCCCCGAGCGGTTCGACCGTGCGTTCCAGTCCTACATCCGCGCCTGGGCCTTCCACCACCCGCAGCCAGCTGACTTCTTCCGGGCCATGGAGGAATCGAGCGGGGAGAACCTGGACTGGTTCTGGCGGGGCTGGTTCCTGTCCAGCGATGTGCTGGACCAGGCGGTGGACTCCGTGGTGGCAGCCGACAGCGGGACCCGGGTCTTCATTTCGAACCGGGAGGGGCTGGTCATGCCCGTCACGGTGGAACTGCGCTTCGCCGCCGGCCCGGCCGAGCGCCGGGAACTGCCGGTCGAGATCTGGTTCACCGACGACCACTACACGCTGCAGTTCCCCGGGAACCGCCGGGTGATCGGGGTAACGCTCGACCCGGATCGGGAACTGCCTGATGTGGATCGGGGGAATGGGAGTTGGGGGGAGCAGGCGGTGGGGAGCCGGTAGCGGAAAGACGGGAGTCGGGAGTCGGGAGTCGGGAGTCGGGAGTCGGGAAGGTACTTCCCATCCAGACACTAGTCACCAGTCACCAGTCACTAGTCACCAGTCACTAGTCACCAGTCACCAGCACCGCCACTCCCTCCCCCTTCCCTCTTCCCTCCCCCCCTTCTATGCTGCAACCGAAGCCGGACCGCCCCCGGGTGAGCTCCGGCTCCTGCGATGCGACGCCGCGTGCCCGCGCGGTCCGCCCTACGTCGCAACGGCTACCGTGCCTTCGGGACGGCCTGGCCGCCTGCTCCTCCGGCACCATCCGCGACCGCCGACCGCGGGCCCGGTAGCACCACACCGGGAGGATGCTCATGATCCCTCGCACCACCCTTGCCTCCACCCTGCTCGTATTCGCGGCAGCCGGCACGCTGGCCGCCCAGGGAGCGGGGATGAAACCTGACACGCCCGCCATGGTCAAGGCGGCCCTGGCCGCAGCCCCCACCAGCATCGCCGAGAATGCGGCCGTCAAGGACTGGGACGGCACCACGCTCAAGGAGGGAAGCAACGGCTGGGTCTGCTTCCCCGACGTTCCCTCGAGTCCCGGCACCGACCCCATGTGTCTGGATGCGACGTGGCAGGCCTGGGCCCAGGCCTGGCAGAACCATGCCCAGCCCAGCGTGCAGTCCGTGGGACTCGCCTACATGCTCTCAGGCGGTTCGGACGCGAGTAACTCCGATCCGTTCGCCACCGCGCCCGCCGAGGGGCACGAATGGATCGACAGCGGCCCCCACATCATGATCCTGCTGCCCGACATGTCCCGGGCGGATAACCTCTCCACCGACCCGGAATCCGGCGGTCCCTATGTCATGTGGAAGGGGACGCCCTACGCCCACATCATGATGCCCGTCGCGTCACGGGGGCACATGGATGGCATGAAGGACATGATGAAGATGGACAAGGACAAGGAGATGAAGGACAAGAAGAACTGAGGTCACGCTGGGGGGACGGTGGCGTGGTAGTGTAGGACGTCCCTTGCCGGAGCGTGCCATGACCCGTCCCGCCGTGTTCCTCCTCCTGGTCGCCCTGCCGGGCCTCGGGGCGTGCTTCTCGACGCTCCAGTCGGCCCGGATCCATGAAGGCTTCCACTGGATGGGCGGGGCTGCCGTCCTCGCGGACCAGGCGCGCAATGACGAGGCCCAGGGCGCGGATGTCCTTCTCTTCACGGGGCCGTCGTTCGGGTTCCGCGGCGTGGAGGTCGGCATCCCGGTCGCGGTATACCATGAGGACGGACTTCACGGCAACGACCCCCGCCCGGGGGATTACGGGCGCACCCTGCTCCCCTTCACCTACCTCAAGGTGGCCCTCTGGCAGGGCCGGCGGGACGCCGTGGCGGTCGCCGGCCAGACGGTCTACCTCTTCATCCCCGCCTCGGCCACGCTGATCTACAGCCGTGACTACGGCCGCTGGAGCCCCTACGTCTCCGCGAAGTACGTCTTCTCCGGCGGACCGGCGGGCGACGACCCGGTCATTGAGCGATACCAGGAGGACGACCAGTTCATCCTGGTGGGAACCCTCGGGGTCGAGTACACGGGTGCCCCCAACACCGCCTTCGAGGTTGGTCTGATGCGGAACAGCTATGCGGAGGGTCGGGTGTTCGGGGATTTTGGGCAGCCGGCGACCCGTCGCACGCTCTACGACCTGTTTGCGGGGTTCCGGCTCGGCTGGTAGAAACGCAAAACGCGCCCGGGTAGGCGCGCCTGCAATGCGATGCTCCGAGTGCCGAGAGCCACTGGTCGGATTCGAACCGACGACCGCTCGATTACGAATCGAGAGCTCTACCCCTGAGCTACAGTGGCCGGCCATGCCCTGGCGCGGATTCGAACCGCGACGCCTTTCGGCACTACCCCCTCAAGATAGCGTGTCTACCAGTTTCACCACCAGGGCAGGGGGCAGGAAATTAAGGGCCGGGGGCAGCCATGGCAAGCCGCCTCCCGGCCCTTCATTCCGGCTTCCTGCGGTTACTTGATGTGGCTCTGGAAGGGGCTCCCCGCCACCGCGACCCCGTAGAGGGTGACGACCACGTCGTCGTTCCCCTTGAAGAGAGCAAGGTACGACGCGGAATACGTCCCGTCCCCGTTATCCGCCACATTGAGCCGTCCCACGTTGTTGGCCCCGGTCACGCTCACCGTGATCTGCGAGGCCAGCCCGCCCGTCGTGTGGGCATTCCCGAACGCATCCTTCGCGGTGATGGTGATCGGGATGAAGTTGAACGGCTTGCCCCCGGGCGTGGCGACGGTGGTGGTCTGGGCGGAAGCCTGGGCGGGCGTCACGGTCACGGTCGCGCCCTGGGAGAGGTTCTGGCCTCCGGCCGTGGCCGTCACGGTTTTGGTCTCGGCCTTCGTCGAGCTGAACGTGGCCGTCGCGACGCCCTGCGCATTGGTCGGACCGGCCGGCTGGTTGATCGTGTTGTTCTTTCCTGACACCGAGATCGTCACGGCCACGCCCTGCAGCGGCGTCCCCGCCGCATCACGCACGGTCACGGCCACCGTGGAGACGCTCGATCCGTTGCTGGCCGTGATGCTGCCAGGGCTGGCGCTTACAGACGACCGGCTGGCGCTCGGCCCACCCGAAACCGTGCTCGTATAGGGGCTGCCGGAAATGCCCGTGCCGTTCAGCGTGATGGCGACATGGTCAATTCCCGGAGCAGCCGGCGTGTACGTCGCCGTGTAGGTGCCGTCGTGGTTGTCGGCCACCGTGGCGCTCGCCGTATTCGCTCCGGTAACGGATACGGCGACGTTGTCCCCGCCGGAACCCAGGGGATTGTCGAACTGATCCCTGAGCTGGATGGCGATGGAAGTGGTCGACCCAGTGGTGCCGGAAGGCACGGTGGCCGTGCTGTGGGCGGCAGCGGCCCCGGACGGAACCACCGTCAGCGTCACGGCCTGGTTGAGGCCGATTCCGTCAACGGTCGCGTGGATTGTCTTGGCCCCGGCGGCGCCGGAACTCGCCCGGCCCGTCGCCACGCCATTCACGTTGGTCGGGCCGGTCGGCTGCGTGAGTTGAACGCCACCACCGCTCGCGGTGAACAGCACCGTGGCCCCGGGAACCGGGTTGCCCTGCGCATCACGTGCGGTCACGGTCAGCGTGGAAGTCACGGCGCCGCTGCTGGCGGTGATGGTCGTCGGACTGGCCGAAAGGGTGGACTGGCCGGGGTCGGGCGGACCGCCTGTGACATTGATGGCCGCGCTGGTCACCGAGACATGGCCGCTGGCACCGAATACGATGGTGCGGCTGCCGGGGGTTCCCGAGATAGCGAGATCAGTGAACACCGCCCGCCCCGATGAATTGGTCGTAATACTCGTGGTCCCGCCCAGCACACCACCGCCCGTCGCGATTCCGGCGGTCACCAGCACGCCGGCCTGGCCAATCGGAGTGCCGCCCGCGTCCTCGAGCTGGATCACCGGCTGCTGGCTGAAGGGCACGCCGTTGGACGCCGTGGCAGACGGCTGGGTCACGATGGCGAGGGCTGGAGGGGGCCCGGTGGTGGCGGTGGCGGTAAAGGACATCGCGCCGGGGACGCCAGCACCCGTGACCGTCACGGTCTGTGTAGCGGCGGTGGTCCCCAGCGTCCACGTCGCGGCCTGGCGCCCCCCCGCATCCGTGGCGGGGCCGGCGGGCGATACGGTCCCGCCGCCGGAAACCTGCCAGGTGAGCGGGACGTCGGCGATTCCGTTGCCGTACGCGTCCTGGACGACGACGACGAGAGAGTCCGCCAGGGTGGAACCGGCCTGTCCCGTCTGGGCATCACCAGCCGTGGCGGCCACGGTGTCCGCGGGCCCCGGCATCGCCTGGGCTGAAAAGAGCGCTTTCCGGGGTGACTTGCCGGACAGCGGCACCGTGGCTTCGACTGTCTGGGCTCCGGCGGCGGGCCCGAGGATCCATCGGGAACTGGCACGGCCGTCGGCGTCGGTCCGGGCCGTGTCCGGGATGACCTGTCCACCGCTGGTGATGGCGAAGACCACGGGGAAGTCCTGCACCGGACGGGCATGGCTGTCCGTGAGTCGCACGACGAGCGAATCGGTCAGCGGCGCGCCGACCTGTCCCGACTGGCCGTTGCCGCTCAGCACGAGGACCTGTGACGGCTCCCCCTCATCCGGCAACACCAGGCTGTCCTGCGCGCAGGCGGCCAGAGCCACCAGCGCCGCGCACGGCAGCCAGGTTGCGAACATATGCCGAAGTGAGGGTGGGGACATCTGCAGCTTGGCCCTTCGGTGGCGAGTCGATCGGTCAGGGGTAACCGACTTTTCCAGTATGCTCTCAGACGCCCCGTGGCGTCGGGAACCTGCGTCACACTCAGTTCACGGTGCTCGCATACGGACTCCCGGCGATGGCAGTACCGTTGATGGCGATGTCCACCGTGTCGCTCCCTGCGGTGCCGGGGGTATAGGACGCACTATATGTCCCGTCCCCGTTGTCGGTGACGGTCAGCGATCCCGCCGGATTGGTCCCGCTCACATCCACGGTGACGAGATCGCCTCCGGCTGTCAACAGGTTGCCGAACTGGTCCTGCGCCTGGACCATGATGCTTGTCGGCAGGCCTGTATTACCACTGGGCACCACTGCAGTGGTTTGCGCGGCGCTGGCAGCACCCGGCGCCACCAAGGTCGCGTAGGGACTCGTCCCCACGGCGCTCCCATTCAGGGTGATCGCCACAGCGTCGGCCCCGCTGGCGGTGGGGGTATAGCTCGTGGCGTAGGTGCCGTCGCCGTTGTCGGTCACGGCGGGCGTGGCGCTGTTGGCGCCCGTAACCGTGACCACCACGGCGGCGCCGCCGGCCGAGAGGTCGTTGCCGTACTGGTCACGCGCCTGGACGCTGATGACCGTGGCGGCACCTGCGGTACCCGCGCCAGGGACGACCGCGACCGAGTTCCCCGCGCTGGGCGGTCCGGGCGAGACGGTGGAGGTATAGGGGCTCGCGCCGACCGTTCCGCCATTCAACGTGATCCCCACGTTGTCGGTCCCGGAAGCTGTCGGCGTGTACTGGAACGTATACGTCCCATCGCCCTGGTCTGTCGCTCCAGTCGGGCCGGCTGCGTTCGCGCCGCTCACCGTGACCACCACGGCGGCTCCGCCGGTCGTCAGATCATTCCCCGCGGCGTCCTTTGCCTGCACGGTGACGGTCGTGGCCACGCCGGCGACGCCACCGGGGACGGTGGCCGTGCTCTGGGCGGCACTCGGCGCGCCGGCGCCGACGGTCGAGCTGTAGGGGCTCGCGCCGACCGGACTTCCGCCCAGTGTGATCGCGATGTTGTCGGTTCCGGTTGCCGCTGGCGTGTAGCTCGCCGTATAGGTCCCATTGCCCTGGTCCGTCACGGGCGGAGTTGCGGTATTGGCACCGGTGACCGACACGGCCACCACCGCGCCGCCCGTCGTGACGGGGTTTCCGTACTGGTCACGCGCCTGAACGCTTATCGCGGTGGCGGAGCCGGCGGTCCCGGACGGCGGAACGGTGGCAAGGGACTGCGCGGCCGAGGGCGCCCCGGGCGAGACGGAACTTGTGAACGGACTGCTCCCGATAGCGGTCCCGCTCAGGGTGATCGCGATGTTGTCGCTGCCGGCGCTGGTCGGGGTGTAGGAAGCGGTGTATGTGCCGTCGTTATGGTCGGTGACGGAGGGGGAGGCGGAGTTGGCCCCCGAGACCGTGACAAGGATGGTGGCGCCGCCCGTGGTGAGATCGTTGTTCTGGGCGTCTCTCGCCTGCACGGTGATCGCGGTCGGTGCCCCCGCCGTGCCGGGCGGCACCGTTGCAACGGTATTGGGCGGGCTCGGGCCGCCGGCAGCAATGGCGATCATGAATGGGCTTCCCTGCACCGCGGCACCGTTCAGCGTGACGGCGGCGTTGTCAGTCCCCGTACTGGCGGGCACATAGGATGCGGCGTATGTCCCGTCGTTGTTGTCGGTCACGCCGGGGGACGACGTATTGGCGCCCGTGACGGAGACGGCGACCGTCGCCCCGCCCACCGTGACCGGGTTCCCGAACGCGTCACGCGCCTGAACCTGAATCGCGACGGAGCTGCCCGCCGCGCCCAAGCCCGGGGCGGACCCCACGGACTGCGCGCCGCTCGCCGGCCCCGTGGCCACGGGCTGGCCGAAGGGGCTCCCGCTGATCGGCGTCCCGTTCATCGTGATGGCGATGTTGTCCGTGCCGCTGCTGGTCGGCGTATAGCTCGCGGTGTAGGTCCCATTGCCCACGTCGGTCACGGGCGGCGTCGCCGTGTTGGCGCCGGTCACGTTGATCACCACCGTCGCGCCAGGCGTAGTCACCAGGTTGCCGTACTGGTCACGCGACTGGACGGTAATGTCCACCTGCTGGCCCGCGGTCGGGCTCGGGGGGTTAAACGACGCGGTGGAGTTCGACGGGCTCAGCGCCGCCGCCGTGACGGTGTGGGCATACGGGCTCCCGCTGATCCCGCCGCCGTTCAGGGTGATGGTCAGGTTGTCTCCACCAGCCACGGTCGGGGTGTAGCTCGCAGTGTAGGTCCCGTCGTTCGGGTCAGTGACTGTGAGGGACCCGGGGTTCGCCCCTGCCACGGAAACCGCAACGGTGGCACCGCCGCTCGTGACGGGATTGCCCAGCGCATCCCGTGCCTGCACCGTGATGTTGACCGCCGTCCCGGCTGCAGCGCTGGCGGGAAGCACCGTGGCTGTGCTCTGCGACGCAACGGCACTGCCCGCCGTGATGTCAAAGGTGGCCGTGGTAGCGCTCGTCAAGCCGGCCGCGACCGCCTGAAGCGTATAGCCGGTCCCGGCCTGGTCGATGGAAAGCCCGGGGAATGTGGCCACGCCACCGCTGGCGCTCACGGTGGTCGTACCTGAAAGCGTGCCGCCACCGGGGTTGGTTCCGATCCCGATCGCGACCATGTTGGTTGCGCTGGTCACCTGGTTGCCGAAACCATCACGAATGGTGAATGCCGGTGCCGGCGTGATCGCCTGTCCGGCCGGGAGTGTCCCCGGCGGCTGCTGGGAGACGGTCAGTTGCGTCGCGGGGGCCGGGTTCACCGTGACGGCGGCCGTCTGGGTGATGCCCACGCCGTTGGCGGTGGCGGACACCGTCTTGACCCCGGCGACGGTCGACGAGAGGGTGCCCGTATAGGTGCCCTGTGCGTCCGTCGGCCCCGAGGCGCTCAGCGTATTCCCGGTTCCGCTGGCGGACAGGACCACCGTCGCGCCGGGCACCGCGTTTCCGGATCCGTCGACTACCACCACGGTGATCGTGCTCGTCGAGCTGCCGCCGCTCGCCACGATGGGGCTCGGGGCCGACACCGTCGACTGTGACGCACTCGGCGACCCCGGGGTGATGTCGAACGTGCCCGTCGTCGCGGATGACAGACCGGAGGCCGTACCCACCAGCGTGTACCCCGTCCCCACCTTGTCGATCGAGAGGTTCGTAAACGTCGCGACACCGCCGGAGGCGGTCGCAGTGACGTTGCCCAGCAGCGTCCCGGACCCCGCGTTGGTCCCGATGCCCACCGTCACCGTATTGGTCGCGCTCGTGACCTGGTTGCCCAGGGCATCGCGAATTGTGAATGCGGGAGCGGGCAGGATCGTCTGGCCGGCCTGCACCGAGCCGGGCTGCTGGGAAACCGTGAGCTGGCTCGGTAGACCGGGGTTGACGAATACGGAAGCAGTCTGGTTCAGCAATACGGCGCCCGCAGTGGCGCTGATGGTCCGGGTCGCGCCACTGACGGTGGCCGAGAACGTTCCGGTGTAGACCCCGGAGCTGTTAGTCGGGCCGGATGCGCTGAGGGTGTTGCCTGATCCACCCGTGACCCCGAGGGTCACGGAGGTGCCGGGAACCAGGTTCCCCTTCTGGTCCTTGACCGTCACCGTGATCGTGCTGGACGACGAGCCGTTGCTGGCGCTGATCGTGCCCGGCGACGCGGTCACGGTCGACAGGCTGGCGCTTGGTGAGCCCGGTACGATATCGAAGCTGCTACTGGACGTGCTGACCAGCCCGCTGGCGGAGGCCGTCAGGGTGTAACCGGTGCCGGCCGAATCGATGCTGAGGCCGGTGAACGTCACCGTCCCGTTGACGGCATTGCGCTGGGTCGTCCCGCTCAGCGACCCCTGCGAGGGGTTGGTACCGATGAAGACCGTGATCTGGTTGTTCGCCCCGGGGATCCTGTTCCCGGCGGCGTCCTGCACCTCCACGGTGAATCCCGGGGTAATGGCCGCCCCGGCCGTCGCCGACGTGGGCTGCGGGGCGACAAAGGCCACCTTGCTCCCGTTCCCCACGGTCACATCGAAGGGGTTGCTGGTCACGTTGAAACCGCCCCCCGACGCAACGAGGGTGTAACCGGTGCCGGCCTTGTCGATACTCAGGTTGTTGAAGGTGGCAATCCCGCCGGAGGTTGAACGGGGGCTGGTGCCGCTGAGCACGCCGGAAGCCGGGTTCGTCCCGATCGCGATCGCAATCGGGATCGAAGGCGACATCACGGCATTCCCGAAGGCATCCAGCGCCGTCACCCGGACGAAGGGCGTGATCGTGGCCCCCGCGACGACGTTCGTGGGTTGCTGGCTGAAGGCCAGCGACGCCGCCGCCGCGGGAGAAACGGTGAAGGTGTTGCTGGTAGCGGACGACAGGCCACTGCTCGAAGCGACCAGGGTGTATCCGGCTGCGGCCTTCTGGAGGGTGATTCCGCTGAACGTCGCGACCCCGCTGACCGCCGTGGCGCTCACCGTGCCGAGGGGATCGCCGCCGGGATTGGCCCCGAGGTTGAGGCTCACGCTGCCCGTAAAGGCCGGATCGACGTTGTTGGACGCGTCTCGCGCCTGGACCACGACCGCCGGCGTCATTGCGACCCCGGCTGTCGTATTGCTCGGCTGGGTGGTGAAGACCAGCGTCGTCGCGTTGCCTGCGCCGAGGGAGATCGGCGTCGAGGTCACCCCGGTGATCCCGGAGGCGGTGAAGGACAGGCTGTAGGATCCCGGCGGCCCCGAGAGGCTCAGGCTCGGGAAGGATGCCTGCCCGTTGCTGTTGCTCGTCCGGGTCTTGGTGCCCGCGAGCGTGCCGGCTCCGTTCAGGCTCACCGTGACGCTGACGTTCTGGGTGGTCACGGTATTCCCGAACTGGTCCTGCAGCTGTACCGCGGGGGTGGGGGTGATGGTGGCCCCACTGGTCATCAACACTGGCGGCTGCGTCTGCATGACCATCTGCGCCGCGGGGCCCGCGTTGCCGGTCGCGTTGAAGGTCACCGGGCTTCCCGTAAGCCCGCTGACCGATGCGGTGAGCTGATTCGTCCCGGCGACCTGTCCCAGCGTCCAGGTCGGCAGGGTGGCGATCCCGGAGGCGCCGGTCCCGACGGTCGTGTCACTGACCGAACCCCCGCCACCCGCGACGGCGAAGGTGACACCGACTCCCGCCACCCCATTGCCGTTTGCGTCGCGGACCCGGACCGACGGACTCGTCGCCACCGCCAGTCCGGCGGTCCCGGTCTGGTTCGTGACCGAATTGGCCGCCATCTGCGTCGGGGCGGCGGCGGTCGCGGTGGCGGAGAAGTTCACGGTGAAACCGGAGCTGACGGCATTCAGGGTGTTGGCCCCGGCAACCGGGCCCAGGGTCCAGTTGGAGCTCGCCAGGCCGTTCTGGTCCGTCGTGCCAGTCGTGGGGGACACGCTGCCGCCACCGGTCGCGATTACCCAGGTGACGTTCACGCCGGGCACGCCGTTGCCGGTGGCGTCCGCCAGCTTGACCACCACCGGCATGCCGAGCGGGAAGCTGGCCGGCCCTGACTGATTGTCCCCGGAAACGATGGTAAGGCTGGAGGCGCTGCCGGAGCCCGCGGTCTGGGTGAACGTGACGGGCGAGCCCTTGAGGCCGGCCACGGTGGCCAGGGTGGTCTGGGCCCCCGCGCTCGACCCGAGGGTGCGCGCCACGGCGGCACGCCCCGTGGCATCGGTGGCCGTGCTGGACGGCGAGATGGAGCCACCGCCGGTGACCGTCCAGGATACGTTGACCCCGGAGACCCCGTTGCCGAACCGATCCGTGACCCGGACCACGAGCGAATCGGTGAGGGTCGCCCCCACCGTCCCGCTCTGGCCATCACCCTGAATGAGGCGGAGCGTGTCGGCGGCGGCGGGCGCGGCCTGGGCGGTGAAGGTCTTCGTAAGACTGGAGAACCCGATGACGCGCGCCTCGAGCGTCTGCGGGCCCGCGACGGTGCCGAGGATCCAGCGGGCGCGGACCCGGCCGGCATCATCGGAGATGGCCGTATCCGGCGCGACGGCCGCGCCGGACGCGCCGCCGGTGAGGACGAACGCGACACGCTGGCCGGACACGGGCCGGCTCTTGGAATCGGTGAGGCGGATGATGAGGCTGTCGCGCAGCGGCTGGGCAACGGTGCCGGTCTGGTTGTTCCCCTGCTCCACCTGCGCCGAGGAGGGATTGCCCTCGTTGGGAAGGGTGAGCTTGTCGCCGCCGCAGGTGACCGTCGTGACGGCCGCCAGGACCAGCAATCCGAACCGCAGGAAACGCATTCGACTCACAGCACCTGCCCGCATGACCCGGTGCGTCCGGCCGGCCGGCCGGGGACGCTCCTTCCGGGGGAAACACAGACCCCGGGGGGGCGGCCACGGGAGCGCTGCAGTCGGGGGGTAGGGGTCCGCCTCCCTGCACTCTTCAATAGTGCCTTGGGGGGATGTTCGGACCGCCGCCGCTCTGCCGCAGCCTTCCTGGTACCGTACCTCAGGGGGGTTAGGAATGTATCCCGGACCCGCGGGTCACGAAAGCCGCCCTAGTGGAACGTGACCCCGAACCCGAAGTTCACGATGCGTTCCCGCCGGCCGTCGTAGGCGTGCCAGTAGGCATCGAGCGACGGCACCAGATAGACGTTGCGGCCGACCTGGATCTCATAACCGGCGCCCACCACGCCGCCGTACCCCCCTTCATTGAAGTCCAGGAAGCGGTCACTCACGTTGTAGGCGGTGAGTCCCGCGCCGCCCTTGAAGAAGAGACCGGCATTGTCGAAGGGATAAACCTGGGCGATGAACATGGCGCTGCTCAGCGACTCGTCCGTCCCGTCGCCGAGGTCATGGATCCAGGCGTAGAGATCGGCGCCGAGCAGGACGTGGCTGGACGGCGAACCGCCGACCTTGAGGTTGAGCGAGCCACCGCTGATGTCGGGACCGTATGACGATGGACCGGGCCGGTACTGGGTGGCATTCTGGCCGGCCCCAACCGCGGCCCCGATCCAGAAACCGTCCCGATTCGTCGGGTGCACTTCGCGGAGACGGCTGTGGGGGCGCTGGGCGGCCAGGGGGGCGGCGGCCAGCAGGAATATCGCGGCCAGGCCGATGCGGAACGGAAGCGGGGAGTTCATCCGGAACCTCGGGTGCGGGTTGGCGCTGAATACTGATTATCAAGACGGGAAGCAACGACCGGACCGCGGCGGGCATGCAGGCTAACTACCAGCTATTCTTACGGTTCGCCGTCGACCGGGCCGTCCGGTCAGTCCCGAATGTCCCCGAGGAAAGACAACGGATGTCCACTCGATCGCCCTGGCTGTTCCTGCTGCTCGCCTTCATCGTCGCCGGCATCTGTATCCGGCTCGGCGTGTGGCAGCTGGCCAGGCTGAGCCAGCGGCGGGCGGCCAACCAGGCGATCGCCGCGGCCATGGGGCTCCCGCCGGTATCGCTCGACACGAGCCGGGACTCCCTCCCCCACCGGCGGGTCATCGCCCGTGGGGTGTATGACCGGGACCACGAGTTTGTCCTGCGCGGGCGGGTGTACCGCGAGGCGCCTGGCGTGCTGCTGGTGACGCCCCTGCGCCTCGCCGGGCGGGATACGGCTGTCCTGGTCAACCGCGGGTTTGTCGCCGCGGCGGATGCAGCCACGCCGAACCTCTCCGGCCTGGATGAACCAGGCGTGGTCGAGGTCCGGGGGATCGCGCAGCCGATCGCCGAGGACCCTGGGGGAGCAGGACGTAACGTGAACAACGGCGTGCTCTCGTGGGGCCGCCTGGACCTCGCGTCGGTGCGCTCGGCCGTCCCCTACCCTCTCCTCGACGTCGTGATCCTCCAGACGCCAGACAGCGCCCTCCCACACCGTCCGCGACGGCAGGAGCCCGCGGCGCTCGACGACGGGCCGCACCTGGGCTACGCCATCCAGTGGTTTGCCTTCGCGACGATCGCGCTGGTGGGAGGGGGGATCATTTTCTTCCGCGGCTCCCTGTTCGGGGCGGGCCACGCTCCATGACCACCCGCTTCACGCCGGCGTGGTGGCTGCCGGGAGCTCACGCCCAGACCATCGGCGGTCGGTTGCTGCGGCACGCGGGGGACGTGTCCTTCCGGTCGGAACGGCTGGAAACGCCGGATGGCGACGAGCTGGTCCTGGAATACACCACGGTCGGGGAGCGCCCGCCGGACGCGACCGCGCCGCTGGTGCTGACGCTGCACGGCCTCGAGGGGAGCGCGCACTCGGATTACACGGCAGAACTCGCCAGGGCCCTGTCGGCCCACGGCATGCGGTCGGTTGGGCTCAACTTCCGGAGTTGTGGCGGGGCCCCCAACCGGACCGCGCGCTTTTACCACAGTGGCGAGACGGAGGATCTCGGGCTCGTCATCGAGCACCTGCGGCAGAGCCACGGCGGCCCGCTCGCGGGGGTGGGATTTTCACTGGGTGGGAACGTGCTGCTCAAGTACCTGGGTGAGCATGGGTCGACCGACTCCGGTCTGGCCGCGGCGGCGGCCATCAGCGTTCCCTACGACCTCGCCGAGAGTGCCGCACGGATCGATGGCGGGGCGGGACGCATTTATGCCAGGTTCTTCCTCCGCTCTCTTCGCCAGAAGGTGCTGGCGAAGCGGGCCATGCTGGAGGAACTCGTGGACATGGAGCGCGTGCTGGCCGCCCGCACCGTCCGGGATTTCGACGATGCCCTCACGGCGCCTCTGCATGGATTCCGGGATGCCGCGGACTACTACGCGCGTTCCTCGGCCGGTCCGTACCTGCCGGCGGTCAGGGTCCCGACGCTGCTCATCCACGCGGCAGATGACCCGATGGCGCCGGGCGATCTCGTCCCGCGGGAGGCAATCGCGGCGAACCCCTGCCTCACGCTGCTCATGCCGGAGGAAGGCGGCCACGTCGGATTCGTGGAGGGGACCCCAGGGCATCATCATCTGTGGGCGGAGGATGCGGCGGCGGAGTTTGTGGCGGTAAGGCTGGGGTTGGCGACTGGGAAAAGTGATTAGTGAGTAGTGAATAGTGCTTGGCCGTTGAGCCAGGGTCGCTTCCGCGACTATCGCTTGCCCTGAAGCACTAACCACTAATCACTACTCACTTGTCACTCTTGGCTTCCCTTCATCCGCCCCGCCACCGCCTCCGCCTCATGCATGACCCGGAGCATGTTGCCGTTGGCGAGTTTCTTCAGGTCCGCGTCCTTCCACCCCCTCCGGATGAGCTCGGCGAAGAGGTTCGGGTACGTGGATACGTCCTCGAGCCCCTCGGGGAGGCTCCCGGTTCCGTCGAAGTCGCCGCCCAGGCCTACGTGGTCGATGCCGGCGACATCCCGCACGTGCTCCACGTGGTCCGCCACGTCGGCAATGGTGGCCCGGGGCAGCTCATGGGTGCGCATGAACTCCCGGCGGATCCCGCCCCGCTCCGCCGAATCCGTCACACCCTGAAGCCGCGCCTCGAGCTGGGGCCTCCACACCTCGATCGAGTCATGGAACGCCCGGGACACGAAGTCCGGCACGAAGGTGACCATGACGATCCCGCCATTCTTCGGCATCCGGGCCAGGATCGAGTCCGGGACGTTCCGGGGAACATCCACCAGCGCCCGGGCCGAGCTGTGCGAGAAGATCACCGGTGCCTGGCTCACGTCGAGCACATCGCTCATGGTGCCCGGGGACGTGTGGGACAGGTCTACCAGCATCCCGAGGCGGTTCATCTCCCGGACGACGTCACGTCCGAAGTCGGTCAGCCCGCCGTGCGCCGCCGTGTCCATGGCCGCGTCGGCCCAGTCCAAAGTCACGTTATGGGTCAGGGTCATGTAGCGGGCGCCAAGGTCGTAGTATGCCCGCAGGGCGCCGAGCGAATTCTCGATCGCATGGCCGCCCTCCATGCCGATCAGCGAGGCGATGTGACCGCCCTTCATGGCCCGCTCGACGTCGTCCGCCGTCAGCGCAAGCGTCAGCTCCGGATACCGGGCGATAAAGCGGAGGGCGATGTCGATCTGCTCGAGCTGCATCCGGGCGTACCCGCTGTCAGCTGCCTCGCCCGGGATATACACCGACCAGAACTGCGCCCCCACGTGACCGGCCTTGAGACGGGCCAGGTCCGTATGTCCCTTCGTCCGGGTCCGGAGATCATATGCGGCAACGTCGAGCGGATGATCCTCCTGCATGCGGATCTCCCAGGCCAGGTCGTTGTGCCCGTCAAAGACAGGGGCCTGTTGGAGGAGGGCATTCGCATGGGCCAGGGCCGGGGACGGCGCAACCTGTGCTGCGGAGGGAAGTGTCACCGCGGTCACGAGCAGGGGGAGGAAGAAGTGGCGGACAGGGGCCCACGGACGAAGTGACATGCGGGTGGCTCCATAGGGACTGGTGAGCTGTGACTAGTGACTAGTGATTAGTGATTAGTGATTAGTGCTTGGATGGAAAGCTCCTTCGCGATACCCGATACCCGATACCCGATACCATCTAACCCCCGTGACTTCCGTCACCGAGCAACGGGAGCCGCCGGTGAGGATTGCGGTGCCACCATCAGGGGATGAAATGAACATACCGCACTGGATTCCACTCGCCATCCTGGCGGGCACCATCGCGGCGGGCCCGATCGCCGCCCAGGACGCTATCACGGTCCCGAAGGCCCTCGCGTCCGCGCCTCCGGGGCCGCATCACACGCTGCTCAAGCGGCTGGCCGGCAAATGGGTGCAGCACTACACCCTCGAGCTGGCCCCCGCCGGGGTCCCTCCCGAAGGAGAAGCCTCAGCCGAGAATCGCCTCATTCTCGACGGCCGATTTCTCCAGATGGCGTTTCGTGGGCTGGACCTCGACGAGCCCGGTGAGAGCCTGGTCTACCTTGGCTGGGATGAAGGCCGGGGCGTATATGTCACGTACAGCGTGGATGAGGAGGGGAATCTCGCGGTGGGCGCCGAGGGGACGTGGGACGACAGCACCGGTACCCTGACGTTGCGGAGCGTGGACCCGCGGGGCGTGACCGAGGGGGAACCCGCGCACCTCGTCCGGCTCCGGGTGCTGGACGACCGGCACTATGTGGTGGAAACGTGGATGGTTCACCCGGACCAGCAGGAGGAACGGGTAGCGATCGTAGACAGTTCGCGCCAGTAGGCCGGACGCGGGCGGGCGCACCATTCTTGGTGCGCCCCGCCCTCCATCGTCCGGTACGGCCGGCTCAGCTCTTCCGGCCTCGCACGATCTCGGCGGCAGCGGCCGCCACCCCGGCCGCAGCCGCAGCCTTGCCGGCAGTCTTCATGACCTGGCCGGTCCGCTTGAGAGCCTTCTTCACCTTCCGCTTGGCCATCTCCCGCTTCACTCGCTTCTCGACGGTCTTGCGCGTGCGCGCGACGGCCTTGCCGGCCTTCTTCGCCGCGCTGGAGGCCTGCCGTGAGGCCTTGGTCGCGGTCTTCCTGGCCTGCTTCCCGGCCTTCGTCGCGGCCTTACGGGCGTCCTTGGCCGCCCGGGACACGGCCTTTTGCACCTTCGTTGCGCGTGCTGCCATCTTCCCTCCAATGTTTGCCTGTTGGACAAGCGAGCCGACCTCCCTGGCCCCGCGGGCAACAGCCTCGCGGGCACGGCTGGTCCGGCTGGCCGGTGTGTTCGTCTCATTCACGGATTTACGGGTGGTCCGCTTCCGACGGGTGGTGGAAGCCTTCTTCCGGGAACGCGGACTGGTCTTTCTTTTCCTCCGGGGGGACGTGCCCTTTTTCTTCGTCCCCCGGACAGCGCTCTTTTTCGTTGACCGGCGCGTCGCCTTCTTCCCCTTGCGTGCCGCTCCCTTTTTCTTCGTACGCTTACGGGTGCTGCGCTTGCGGGGTGTCGAAGCCATTTGGCGCTCCCTGAGGCTGGTGCGGCTTTCGCGCGTGATCCTTCCCAAGTTAGGAGCGACGGACCGCGCGCGCCATGCGATAGATCACAGTGGAGGACTGGATGCCCGGACTGCGGGAAGGTCGGATTGACATCGATGGGGTTGGGAGCGTGGGATGCATCTGGCAGGTCCCCGCCCAGCCGGTCGCACTGTACATCTGCGCGCACGGGGCGGGGGCCGGCATGCATCACGGGTTCCTGGGTGCGATGAGTGAGCGTCTCGCCTCCCGGCGGATCGGAACACTGCGGTACCAGTTTCCCTACATGCAGGCTGGTTCCCGCAGGCCCGACCGCCCTGCGGTGGCGCATGCCGCAGTAAGAGCGGCCTGCCAGGCGGCCGCCGAAGCGCTGCCCGCAACGCCTCTCGTGGCAGGCGGCAAGTCATTTGGCGGCCGGATGACGTCACAGGCGGCTGCCGAAGGCCTGCTGCCCGGCGTCCGGGGCCTGGCCTTCCTGGGGTTCCCGCTCCACGCCTCAGGCCGGCCGTCGACAGATCGCGCCGGCCACCTCGCACGGGTGGAGGTCCCGATGTTGTTCCTGCAGGGAACCCGCGATGCGCTCGCCGATCCGGGCCTGATCCGGTTGGTCACGGCCCCGCTCGCTGGCGCAACATTGCACATGGTGGAGGGAGCGGACCACTCGTTCCACGTCCTCAAGCGCTCCGGCCGTACCGACGCGGAGGTACTTGACGAGCTGGCGGATGTGATTGCGATGTGGTCTGGAAGTGAGGGAGCCAGGAGCAGGGAATAGGCAGTCGGCAGTCGGCAGTCGGCAGCGATGAGTCACTCCAGGCACTGGTCACTAGTCACGAGTCACTAGTCACTGTCCGCGGCCCTCATCGCCTCCTGCACCCGGACCGCCAGCCCCGGCCCCTCCCCTTCATGCTTCACGAACACGAACGCTTCGCGCCAGGGCTGCCGGCGGACCGCGGCCGCGAGGCCCCGGAGTTCTTCGTCCGTGTACGTGGGCTGGCGGAGCCGCAGATAGCCCCAGTCCGTCGTGGAGGAGAGCGCATCCGAGAACCCTTCGCCGTCCGAATGCACCAGGGCTGCCCCCGCGTCAGCCAGCACTTGCTCCACCTCGGCCGTTTCCCAGGAAGAGTGCCGGAACTCGAAGGCAGCCGCCCAGCGCGGCGGAAGGAGCCGCAGGAAAGCCTCGAGCCGCGGCAGGTCCGCCGGCAGGTTGGGAGGGAGCTGGAAGAGAGTCGGGCCACGTTTCGGGCCGAGGGCGGAGGCGACGCGCAGGAAATACTCCAGTTCGCTCTCGACGTTCTTGAGCCGCCCGAAGTGCGTGATCCGCCGGGAGGCCTTCAGGACAAAGCGGAACCCGTCGGGAACCTGTCCGGCCCAGTTGAGGACCACGGACTCCCTGGGCATCCGGTAGAATGTGTTGTTGATCTCGACGGTGGGAAAGCGGGTGGCGTAGAAGCCGAGCATCCCGTCTGCCTTTAGGTCAGCGGGGTAGAACGAGCCCTTCCACTCCTTATAGGCATAGCCGGAGATGCCGGGGAAAATGTGCATGACAGGAAAGGGAACAGGGAAGAGGCAAAAGGGAAGAGGGATAAGGCGAACGGGAATCATCGGGAAAGTAATTTCCTCTCAGGCTCCTGCCTACTCCCTACTCCCTACGGCCTACTCCCCATTCCCCCTTCCTACCCCTGCCGCAACGGCACCCTGTCCCCTCTTCCCTGGTCCGCCTCATTCTCCCTGCGCCTCTACCAGCGAGACTTCCAGTGTGGGCCAGACCCTGGCCTCCAGCAGATGCCCCCCGTGGGCGGTGCCGTCACGCTTCCCCACGACCACGTGGGCATGCACCTTCGGCTGTCCGTCGTGCCACGCCACGTTGCCCGTCAGCGCGAGGACCTCCACCTGCTCCCGGATGGGAATCTTCACGTAATCCTTCTTCTCACGGTCGAAATAGCCGAGGGTCGCCTCGCTGAACGCCCCTATCGCCGTCAGGCGTCCGGCCCGGATGTTCCGTTCCCCGACGAATGAGGTCAGGAGCTCGGGCGGGTTGTCGCCCTTGTCGAACGCCAGGAGGAACACTCGTTCCCCGGGCTTGTCCTGCAGTACGCGTGTCTGCACCTCGCCACTCCTCTCACTATTCATCACTCACCACTTACCACCTACCACTTACCACTTGCTACTTGCTACTCGCCGCCTCCAGCCCCATCCCGATCACTTCGGCGAAATGGAGCGCCTTCCGCCCCGTACACTGGCTGATTTGCGCACGGCAGCTGAAACCGTCGGCGAGAACCAGCCGGTTCCCGGGTGCCTCCCGGATGGCCGGAAGCAGGTGCCGCTCTCCGACGGCGACGGACACCCCGTACTTCCCCCGGGTGAACCCGAACGCGCCCGCCATGCCGCAGCATCCGGTCTCCGGCTCGGTGCACGCGACTCCCATCCGGTCCAGCACCGTCCGCTCTCCCTCGTATCCCAGCACCGCCTTCTGGTGGCAGTGGCCGTGGAACAGCGCCTCACGGTCCAGCGCCGGCGGCGTCCAGTCCCGTTGGGCCAGGAAATCGCCGAGGCTGACCGCCTGGTGGCTGAGGCGGCGGGCGTCTTCGTCGTTGGGGAACAGATTGGGCAGCTCGTCATGAAATGTCGTCAGGCAACTTGGCTCCAGCACGACGACAGGCATGCCCGCCCGGATCGGGTCGCGCAGCCCGTCCAGGGTCCGGCGCAGCAGCCCTCGGGCGCGGTCCACCATGCCGTACTCGTAGAGCGGACGCCCGCAGCAGAGCCACCGGCTGGGCACATGCACCTCGCAGCCGGCGGTCTCGAGCACCTGCACGGCCGCCCGGGCCGTGTCGGGATGGAAATAGTTGTTGAAGGTGTCCGCATAGAGGAAGACGGGGTCGCCGCCCTCCTCTCTTCGCGCCCTGCGGTGAAACCATTTCGTGAAGGGCTCCTTCGCGAAGGCGGGAATATTCCGCTCCGGCGCCACGTTGGCCAGCCAGTGCGCGACCGCCGAGAGGCCGGGGGTACGCGTGATGGCGTTGGCGAAGCCGGCGATGGGCGCCGCCAGGCGGGCCCAGTAGGGGATGAGTCCGAACGCCCAGGCGTCCCGTGGCCGCAGATGGTGCCGGTAATAGTGGCTGTAGAACTCGGCCTTGTAGGTCGCCATGTCCACGTTCACCGGACAGTCGTGCAGGCAGCCCTTGCACGCCAGGCAGAGGTCGAGCGCTTCATGCACGGACCGGTCCTTCCACTTGTCCGTGATCACGTCGCCCTGCAGCATCTCGAAGAGCAGGCGCGCCCGGCCGCGGGTGGAGTGCTGCTCCTCCCGGGTCACCATGTAGCTCGGGCACATGGTGCCGTCACTCTCCAGGCGGCGGCATTTCCCGACCCCGACGCATCGCAGGGTCGCATGCGCGAAGCTTCCGTTGTCGTGCGGCCAGGCAAATGCGGTGTCACCGGGGTGGGGATCATAGTCCGTACCCAGCCGGAGATGTTCGTCAGGGGCGGCGGGATCCACCACCTTGCCGGGGTTCATCATTCCATCGGGATCCCAGATCGCCTTGAATTCGCGGAACGCTCCGACGAGTTCCTCGCCGAACATTTTCGGCAGGAGTGCGCCGCGTGACTGCCCGTCCCCGTGTTCTCCCGAGAGGGACCCGCCATACGACACGACCAGATCGGCGGCCTCATCGATGAACGCGAGGTAGGTGTCGATGCCCGGCCGGGTGCGGAGGTCAAAATCGATCCGCACGTGTATGCAGCCCTGTCCGAAGTGGCCGTAGAGCGCGCACTCATAGCCATAGCGGTCCAGCAGGGCGCGGAAGTCGCGCAGATAGTCGCCAACGGATTCGGGCGGCACGGCCGCGTCTTCCCAGCCCGGCCAGGTCCGTGCCTCGCCCGGCACGACGGCGGTGGCGCCAAGTCCCGATTCCCGGACCTCCCAGAGCTTCGCCTCGGCCTGCTCATCGTCGAAGAGCTTCATGCTGGGAGCATCTCCCCGCCCCTCGAGGGCCTGCATGAGGCGGCGGGCGAAACCGTCGCTCTCCTCCTTGTCGTCGCCACCGAACTCGACCAGCAGCCAGCCCCGCCCGTCGGGGAGGAGGTCGACATTATCGGGGTGCAGGCCCTTGGAGCGCATGTAGCCAACCAGGCGGTCATCAATCCCCTCCAGGCCGATCGGCTGGTGTTCCATGATGAACGGCACCGCATCGCCGGCCTGATACACGTCGGGGTAGCCCAGGACCACCAGCGAGCGCGCGCCGGGGTTCCGGACCAGGCGTACCGTGGCCTCGAGAACCGTGACGCAGGTCGCCTCCGTGCCGACGAGTGCCCTGGCAACCTGGAACCCGTTCTCCGGCAGCAGCTGGTCCAGATTGTAGCCCGAGACCCGGCGCGGGATCGACGGGTAGCGCTCACGGATGAGGCCGGCGTACCGGTCGCGCAGGTCGCGCAGGCGGCGGTAGATCTCCCCCCGCTCCCCACCCTGCTCGATGATGGCCTTCAGCTCCTCCTCTCCTGTCGGCCCGACATCCAGGCGGAGTCCCCGCCACGTGAGCACGTCCAGCCGCTCCACGTTGTCCACGGTCCGGCCGGCCATCACGGAATGGATACCACAGGAGTTGTTGCCGATCATCCCGCCCAGCGTACAGTGCGTATGCGTGGCCGGGTCGGGTCCGAAGGTGAGACCGTGGGCCCGGGCCTGCCGGCGCAGGTCGTCCAGGATCGTGCCGGGTTCGACCCGCGCCAGGTGACGGGCGGGATCGATCTCCCGCACATGGTGGAGATACCGTGACATGTCCATGACGACGGCGGTATTGCAGTATTGTCCCGCCGGCTGGTGCCGCGCTCCGCGGCAGACAGGCGCCCCGTGTTCGCGGGCCGCATGAACCGTCGCGATGACGTCCTCGACCGTACGCGGAAGGACCACGCCCAGCGGCGCCTGGCGGTAGTTGGAACCGTCCGTGGCGTAGAGGGCTCGGGTTCCCTTGTCGATCGGCACGCCGCCCGCTCGTTCGCCGGGGGGCTGCGACCGTTCCGGCTGTCCGTGGGGGCGTGCCGTGCGGAACGATCCCGGGCTCACGAGTGCTGGACCATCGGCTCCGGACGCTCGTACAGATGCTCAATGACCCGACCCGCGAGGTCAGGATGGTGGGCGCGGCCCGCGACGTCGCCGAGGCTGACCATCCCCCGAATGCGCTGTTCGCGGTCCATCACGAGCAGCCGACGGATCTGGCGTTCCTCCATCAGGCGGGCAGCATCCTCGATCGGAGTGTCGGCATACACGCAGGTGACGTCGCCCGTCATCACGTCGCCGACCGGTGTGGAAGACCCACGGGACTCCGCCGTGACGCGAAGCGCGATGTCGCGGTCCGTGATGACGCCGACCACGACGCCATCGTCGCAGACCGCGACCATTCCCACGTGATGCTCACGCATGCTTGAAGCGGCGTCGTGCACCTGAGACCTGCGATCGACGGCATGGATGCCGGCCGTCATGATTTCCTGGAGCTGCATGGTGCCTCCGGACGGGATGGGACCAGAGCAGATGGTCCTCTCCTACCTACGCCAGGAGGGCGGCCTCATGCCGTGAGTTCTGTCACGGGAACCGTGAGATGCAGGCGAAGGCCCGTCGCGACATTCAGCTCCACCCGAAGGACTCGCTGTTGGAATCGCGCAACATTGCGGTGGGGCGCCGGTGAACAGTGCTGCGGTGTCGAGCAAGCCTGTACGACTAGTAAGTCGTTGGCATACAATGCTTTCTGAACGTGAGGCTGGTGGCGCGGGATGTGCTTCATAGCGCTCAGTCTCCACTTCTGACAAGGGCAACCCGGTCGCGAGACCGGTTCGCAAAGCCAGGGATCTCATCCCGAGACCGCCCGGCTGCCTGAATGTGGGTCGTCCGCCCGTCACGGGCAACTCGGTCACACTTCAGGAGATCGCCATGTCTCGTACCATTATGCGCACCATCCCCCTTGCCGCGCTCGGCGCTCTCGCCGCTCTCGGTTGCCAGGCCGGCGACGTCACTTCGCCTGCCGGACCGGAGTTCGTTCTCAGCGGTTCAAACGCCCGGACACACGTCGAGGTCTGCAAGTACGGCTCCGGCGCCTCATTCAGCTGGACCGTCAACGGAACGGCCCAGACGGGGTTCGCCCTGACCGATGGCGAGTGCCAGACCATCTACACCAACAGTGCGGCCGGGACCGCAGCAACCCCCATCGACGTCGCGGTGACCGAGGTCTCCGCCGACGCGGGTTACGCCCTGGACCACATCGTGCTGACCCAGTACCAGTATGTCCGCAACACCGACCTGAATCCGACGGTTACCGTCACCAACCCGGCTGGACCGAGCGCGACGGGGCAGGTCGGTCTTGAAACCGGAGCTTCGATCGCGTTCTACAACGTGCGGGTGCCAACGACCGGGGGCTGCACCTACACCCAGGGCGGCTACAAGAACACCCTGAGCCGCTGGCCGGCCGGCTACGACCCGAACGCGGCCTTCTACGGAAGCGGCAAGACGTGGCTCGAGATGTTCAACACGCCCCCGAAGGGCGGGGATGTGTACGTCAAGCTGGCGCACCAGTACATGGCCGCCAAGATGAACATCGTGAACGGCGCCACCGCAACATGCATCGGTGCAGGCCGCCATCGCAGGTGCGGAATCGTATTTCAGTGGCTCGACCAGCCCGTCGAAGAGCCAGTTGCTCGCCTGGCACGACCTGCTCGACAGTTTCAACAACGGCAACCAGGGTCCGGCGCACTGCGACGATTGAACCTCCGGTTCAGGACCTGAAAAAGCCCGCCGGCGCATCGCGCCGGCGGGCTTTTTTCTGCCCTTGCTGGAGAGTCCTCGCCACATGTGGCACGCCAGCCTTAGACAGGAAGCGGTGGGTATCGGACACAAGATACTGAGAATTATTGACTTACATCCGCATGCGGCACCGGCCCGGATAATGCAGATTCTTGCAGTACCCCTATCGGCCAGCAGCCCGGCCGAGAACATCCCGGCGGGGATCCCCGCCCTCTCCATCAGCAGAAGGCCTGCAGCCCCCAGGAGGTTCCATGCGCAAGGTATGGTTCCAGTCGCTTGCACGTCTCACTCCCGCAGTTGCGCTCCTCACGGTCCTCGGCTGTACGGACGGCGGGAGTGGCGGCTCCCCGCTCGCCCCGAGCTTCGTGGCCGGCAATCTGGGCCGGCAGGTGTTCGAGTTGTGCAAATACGGGAGCAGGGCCGTGTTCGACGTGAGTATCAATGGCGGAACCGCCACCGAGGTCACGCTCGGCGACGGAGACTGCCAGGTCGTGCACACCCACGCTGCGTTCCCGCGGGACGAGGTGACGGTCACGGAACATACGTCGTCCGCCTACACGCTGGACCGGATCGTGTTCACCACCTACATCGGCCCGCGACTGGACACGCCGCCGACGGTGACCACCCAGACGCTCTGGAGCACGAACACGGTCACGGGCCCGGTGTCGCTGGAGGAGGGATCACGCGCCGAGTTCTACAACGTCCCCGCCCAGGCGGGCTGCACCTACACCCAGGGCGGCTATAAGAACACGCTGAGCCGCTGGCCGTCGGGGTATGCCCCGGGCAATCCGTTCTTCACGAGCGGCAAGACCTGGCTCCAGATGTACAACACGGCCCCGAAGGGCGGGGACGTGTACGTCAAGCTGGCGCACCAGTGGATGACCGCCGTGATGAACGTCGCCAACGGAGCCACAGCCAGCAGCGCCGTCCAGGCCGCCATTACCGGTGGCACCAGTTACTTCACCGGCTCCAGCTACTCGAACGCCCAGCTCCTGGCGTGGCATGACCTGCTGGACAGCTTCAACAACGGCAACCAGGGTCCGGCGCACTGCGACCAGTAAACCCTGTTTCCCTGCACGAGAATGCCCGCCGGTGCTCAGCACCGGCGGGCATTCTACTTTCCGGATTCGAATCCGGATCAGCCTCCGGGCCGGATTCTCCCGATCGTATTGGCATCGGACCCGAACCAGATGTCCCCGTTGGGGGCGGTCATCATGTGCCGGATCGTACCTCCGCCACTCGGCACCTCCAGCGTGTCCGTAAACCGCTGCGTCTCGGGATCGAACCGGACCAGCCGGTTTGGTTGCGGCCCGGTTTCCGCGATCCACACGCTCCCGTCGCGCCCCGTCGCCATGCCGTACGGCAGGGACCGCCGTCCGGCCGGCAGCGGCCATTCCCGGAACTCACCCGAGGCCGGGTCGTAGCGCCCCAGCATCCCACCGACGTAGTCCCCGTACCAGACGAACCGGCCACCGGTGAGGGCCAGGCGACGGGGCCGTGCCCCCTCGCGGGGCAGCGGCACCTCGCGCAGCGCCATGTTGTTGCGGTCAATGGTCGCCAGCTTGTACGATCCGAACTCCGCAATCCAGGGCCGGTCGTCACGGTCGATGACGATCCCGTACGGCCGGGCCCCAGCCGTCGGCACCTTGACGAGATCCACCTTGCCCGTGGCTGGCCGGAACCGCCCGGCGTAATTGCCGCCCTGCACGGTGAACCACATGATGCCGTGGCTGTCGAAGAGGAGAGTGTGCGGATCCCTCGCGGCGGCGTCCGGCATCGGGTACTTGCGGATGTTGCCGCTGGCGGGGTCCAGCCGGCCGATGTGGGCCGCCCGGTTTCCGCTGTACCAGACCATCCCGTCCGGACCCACGATCAGGTTGTGCGGGCCGGTCCCCGGGTCCAGCTCGAAGCGGCGGAACGTTCCGGAGGCAGGATCGAGCACTCCGATATAGTCGCCGGTCTGGCCGACGAACCAGACGTGCCCCTCCGTATCCACATGGGGATCCCTCGGCCGGGTGTCCGGCCAGGGCACGGTCCACTCCTGGACGGTCGGGGCGGCGGGGACCATCGGAGCCGTACCCGCGTAGTCCAGGCCGATCGGCAACAGGAGGCCGAGGAGCAGGAGGAGACGGTTGGGCACGAGTGCCTCCCTTCAAAATGTTTCGTGAAGCCGGTTCCCCCGACGGCGGGGGGCGGCATGGGAGCCTGAAGCTTTCTTCATCTCACCTTTGTGCAACGTTCCGACTCTTCATGATATCCTGCCTGCGTACCGGCGCCACAGGGGCCCGGCATCGTCACGCTCCAGCAGGCAGGCACCATGCGCAGCACAACTATCGTCCTTTCGGCCGCCACCGTCATCAGCCTCGCGGCGATCTTCACGTCCGCAACCAGCCACGATGCGGAAGTGGCGCGGGTGGACTTCGGCCAGACCCGGACCGCCACCAGCCCCGCCTTCGATGCCCGGCTTGCCCCCGCGGGCGGCGCGCACCTGAAGGAATTCCGGATCCCCATCACCCACGATACGGTCGAGATCGCCCCGGGGGTTCGCTACGCCGGGTGGACCTTCGGCGGGACGGTGCCGGGGCCGGCCATCCGGGTGCGCCAGGGCGACCGGGTCCGGATCGTCCTGGTGAACGAGGCGAAGGACATGCCGCATTCGATCGACTTCCACGCCGCGCGGATCCCGATGGATCATGCAATGGCGACCATCGCCCCGGGCCAGTCCCTGACCTTCGAGTTTACCGCCACGACCCCGGGCGCCTTCCTGGTGCACTGCGGAACGCCACCCGTACTCATGCATATTGCCCAGGGGATGTATCTGCCCGTCATCGTGGACCCCCAGGGCGGCTGGCCCACGAAGGCGGACCGGGAGTTCGTGCTCGTGCAGAGCGAGTTCTATCCTGCGCCTGCCGCCGACAGCGCCGTCCGACAGGGCGACTGGAATGCCATGCTCGAGAACCACGCCTCCTATGTGGTGTTCAACGGCCGGGCCGACCAGTACCGGACCGCGCCCCTGACGGTGAACGAGGGCGACCGGGTCCGCTTCTTTGTGGTCAATGCCGGGCCGAACCGCTCCAGCGCGTTTCATATCGTCGGCACCATCCTCGACGCCGTCTATCCGGACGGCCAGGTGGACCGGGCCCTGCACGGACTGCAGACGTGGGAAATCCCCGCCGGCGGTGGTGCGGTGTTCGAAACCACATTTGCGAAGGGCGAGAGCGGCGAAGGAACTTACGCCTTCGTAACGCACGCCTTCGCTGATGCGAGTAAGGGCGCGGTGGGACTCATCAAGGTGGGGAATCCCGCGGCCGTCGCCAGCCACTGACCCATGACCGCGGCGTCCGCACCGGGCGCCGCCCATCCTCTGCCGGACACCCTCATGACACAGCCAGTCAATATCCAGCCTGACGAGACCGTGAACTCGGTCGTCCAGCGCTACCCGGAGGTCCTCCCCATTCTCGCCCGGGCCGGGATCGACACCTGCTGCGGCGGCGGCCTTCCCATCGGGAAAGCGGCCCAGGCGCACGGCCTGACGATCGAGGTTCTGCTGGAGCAACTCCGGACGGTCACTGGAGCCGCGTGATGGACCCCTTTGTCCGCCGCTTCATCCGAGCCAGCCTCGCGTGGCTCGGGCTCGGAACGGCCCTCGGCCTCGCGATGGCGATGCGGCCGGCCTGGGTGATCTACCGCCCCGCCCACGTGCACCTGAATCTGGTGGGCTTCGTCATGATGATGATATTCGGCGTGGCATATCACGTCATGCCCCGCTTCGCAGCCAACCCCCTCCACAGCCCCCGGCTCGCCGCTCTCAACTGGTGGGCCGCCAACCTGGGCCTTGCCGCAATGACGGCCGGGTTCTTCCTCCGGCCGCACCTGCGGCTGGGGTCGCCCCTCCTGGCGGCCGGCGGCGTCCTGGAAACGGCGGCCGCCTGGATGTTCATCTGGAACATCTGGCATACGATCCGCCCGCCCGCGGAGGCGCCACGCCCCCGCCCCACCAGCCGCGGGTTGCCGGTCATGGACACCTGACCGGGCGGCGTCGGGCGTCTACTCGCTGATCACGACGATCGCACCCTTCCCCGGTGCAATCATGATCGGACGCGACAAGTCCACCGCCCCACCTTCCTGGAAGTCCCGGATCGCCGGCATCCGCGCCCCGGCCCGGTCCCGGGCGAGACCCAGCCGGGTCCAGTCCACCGCCAGACGCACCGGAACCGTGTCCGAAGCCCAGCTGGCCAGCGCCACCATGGTGCGCCCCTCCCGGACATAGGACGTGGCCAGGACGTCATCCCGGCCGGTCCGCACCGGAGGATCGGCCCACCACCCGATCATGCGGCTGTCCACGATCCCGAAATCGTCCCATGCCTTCCATAAAGCGGTCGGATCGCCCGCCCAGGGAAGCCGGGCCGTCATGCCGAACACCATCCCCCGCCAGGGATTGCCGCCATCCTGCAGCATCTCCCCCATAAGCCCGAAGGGAATGCCGGACATCTCCGTCAGCCAGTAGGCGGGCGGCGAGTCATAGTCGAAGTACTCGCCGAACCAGAGCCGGTCGATGTAGGGGAAATGCTCGAGATAGAGATTCGCGCTGCTCGCGAACCCGTCATTCGGGTTGTACTGGTTCGCCGAGTGCAGGTCGATCCGTTCGCCGGGGGCACCGGGTGCCAGCACGCGGCGGATCCGCTGCATCGAGACACGGTCGAAGGCGACGTCGTCCAGGTAGAGGCCATCGATGCCGACGTTGTCGACCAGCCACTGGAGGCCTTCCACGAAGAAGTTGTGCCACCGGGAGATACCGCTCGTCACCAGGGCGATGTCCCGAAGCTCGGGCACCACCCAGCCGGTGATGTAGTCGCCACCGACATGCTCCTGGAGCCAGGAATGGCCGCCCCCCGGCCCCGAGGCCAGAACCTCGTCCCCGAAACTCCGGAGTGCCCAGAACTCGGGCGCCCGGTTGGTGAGCTCCCGGACGGTATAGTAGATCTTCATCCGCATCCCCGCCGCGTGCGCCGAGTCGGCGTAGGCCTTCATGGCGTCGGGGCGGAGAAAGGGGTAGTTGATCCACGGGTTGACCGGTGTCGCGTGGTGCACGTTCACGATATTCGCCCCGGTGGAACGAATCGAGTCGATGGGGGCGTACCGGTGGAAGTACCGCGTCGCAAAATGTGTCCGGGTGTCGATGGGATGAAACGGGGTCAGCAGCAGCCGGAGGTTGTAATACAGGGTGTCCCCGGGAACGAGGCGCCTCGCACCGCTGAAACAGGTGATCCGGTACGTCTCGTCCTCCGCCCGGAACCGGCACCCTCCGTTCCCGCCGTTCTCCCACGAGGTGGGCATCACGAGCGGGCGCAGCTGGTAGAAGTTGGTATTGAGCGGCCGGATGTAGTGGTCGTCCCTCAGCGTGAACTGCACGCCCGCGTTCACGTCTCCCACCCAGGCGGCGTCCTGGTTTCGCTTCACGTCCCAGGCCCAGTCATAGCTGTCCGGCGCCGGGCCGCCCTTGTAATTCATGCCCACCAGGTAGCGCGCGACCTCGCGGCGCAACGGGATCTGGAGCCGGATGTCGCGCACCTGTATGGGCTGGTCGGCCGTCACGGCAACCGTGTACTCGATGTTCCCGTCGAACTCCAGCGCGCCCCTGGTGGCGAAGCGGGCTCCTCCGGCTGAGCTCGTGGAGGTCCAGACCACGGCGCCGGGCAGTTCCCGCGTGAAGGCGACACCGCTCCCGCTGAGCGTGCTCGTCCCTCCCGCAGCGTCCTCCACTTCAAACGACACCGGGCCGGCCAGCATGGGCCTCGGCGTTGAATCCAGTGAAGTCATCTCGCGGCTGAAGTAGCTCGTCACCTGGGCCGGGAAGCCGGTGGCCGACAACCTGACCTGCCGGCCGAGGACAGCCAGTGTCTCGCCATGGCGCTCGACCGGGGTGTAGGGCGGCACGAGCGTGGAGTCGAGATCCAGCCGCGAGTCGAGCCACCGGAGCCGGGACAGCCGCCAGGGCTGGTCGTCACCGTGATGGGCGATGCTGTCGGGCGCCACATCCAGCCGGACCTGGATCGTGACCGGCTCGGTCCCGGCGGCGGCAACGCTCAGGGTTCCACGCCAGGTGCCCGGGGTCGCATTCACCGGGATCATGACCCCGTTCCAGAGCGCGTGTACGTCACCCGAGTCCACCTGCACCCGCCGCTTGAACGGGCGCCCCTGCCAGTCCATTCCATCCGTCGTGAAACCACTGAACGCGGCAGCGGGGATCGTGGTGCCGGCCGGACCGGCGAGGGGACCGAACGTGATGCGCACGCTGTCGAGCGCCCGGAGGGCCCACACGCCCACCTGGAAGGCATAGAACTCGCCCCGCAGGGCCGTCCCCGTCACGGGACCGTTGCCACCGGAGGCGATCCACCGTTGTGGCAGGTCGTGCGTCATCCGGATCGCGCGGGTGCGGTCTTCGGGAAAGAGTACGAACGGCTGGCCGCGGTGCCGCTGCCGGAGTGCCGCCGTTTCCTCCGGTGTGGCAATCACCTCCATCGGGTCCATCCGGCTCATCGAATCCACCGCCTCGATGGCCACCACCGAAGCCTCCGGCAGCCGCCGCCAGCCGGCGGCCACGGGACGGTCGAGCCGGTATCGCCGGAGCCAGTTGGCATCCGCCGTCGTGTCGGGGGCCGGATAGGTGATCTTCGGATAGTTGGAGCGAACGGAGCCGGCGTAGGGCATGTAGTACGCGAAGTACCGTCCGGGGCCGGCGATCGGTTCGAAGGCGAGGTCGCCGGAGACCCGCGTGATCCGGATCGGGGTCGCGTTCAGGACGCGCCGCCCCGTCGAGTCGGTCACGATGAGGCGCTTCAGTTCGGGGTGGTAGTCCCGCCGGCGCCATTCCACGTGCGCCCGGACGGCCGGCGCGGCGCGCATCACCCGGAGCACGACGCGGTGATTCCCGAGTGAATCGGGATTCCAGTCACCGGTGCCGCGCGGCACCTGCTGGGCCGCAGCAGCAGCCGGGAGGAAGACCAGCGCCGCCGCGAGGAGGATACAGCGAGAGGGCATGATGGCTCCAGAGGATTCTGACAGGATTCTGACAATCTAAGCGTGGGGCTCCCGGCGCATGCCAGCATATCGCGCCGTGACACTTTGAACCACGGAATACACGGCCGCTTCGATAAATGTTCCGTGACTTCCGTGTCTTCCGTGGTTCAGGCTTGGCGGACGGGGTGAAACCCTCCCGTACCCCGGCCCGTAGGCTCAGGACAACCTCCCGCGAGGAATCCGCATTCATGCTGCCCGTTCTTCTGCTTGCCCTCCAGGGCGCGTCTCAGGGCGTGCCGGTGCCACAGGTTCCCACCACCGATGTCCGGCCCCCGCGGATCGAGGCCGAGATCGTCGTGGACGGGGTACTGGACGAGGAAGTGTGGCGGCAGGCCGCAGTCCTGCGGGGGTTCACCCAGTTTGCACCGGTGGACGGCGTTCCCGCGGCGGACTCCACCCGGGTACTGGTGTGGTATTCCCCTGCGGCTATCCACTTCGGCATCCGGGCCTTTGAGTCGCACGGGGCGGTCCGCGCGACCCTGGCCGACCGGGATCGGATTTTCAACGACGACAACATCCAGATCCTGCTCGGCACCTTCAACGACGGACGCCAGGCCACCGTCTTCGCGGTGAATCCTCTCGGCGTCCAGGCGGACGGCGCCATCGTCGAGACCGGCCGGGTGTCCGGCGGGAGCTTTACGGGCGGCAACCAGTCCGCGCGCGAGCCCACGGACCTGAGCCAGGATTACGTCTTCCAGTCCCGGGGACGGCTGGTGCCGGATGGGTACGAGGTGGAAATCCGGATCCCCTTCAAGAGCCTGCGCTACCAGAGCGCGGACAACGCCACGTGGAGCCTCAACATCGTCCGGCAGGTGCAGCACTCCGGCTACGAGGATACGTGGGCGCCCGCGCGGCGCTCCGGGGCGTCGTTCCTGGCCCAGTCGGGCCACCTGGTCGGCCTCACCGACCTCAGGCGCGGCCTGGTCCTGGACGTGACGCCGGAAGTCACCGCCCGCGCGACCGGCGGGCCCGGAGCCGATGGCTGGCGCTATGACACCGACCGTCCCGAAGTCGGCGGCACGGTGCGCTGGGGCATCCGCAACAACCTGACCTTGAACGGAACTGCGAACCCTGACTTCTCGCAGGTCGAGTCCGATGCGGGCCAGTTCAATTTTGACCCACGGCAGGCGCTCTTTTTTTCCGAGAAGCGACCCTTCTTCCTCGACGGGCTCGAGCAGTTCAACACGCCCAACTCCCTCGTCTACACGCGCCAGGTCGTTCAACCGGTGGCCGCCGTGAAGCTGACCGGCAAGGCGCTGGGCGGCGACATCGGCTTCCTCTCGGCGGTGGATGACCCCGGCGTGTCGGGCACCCCGGACGACCATCCCGTGTTCAACATCCTCCGGATCCAGCGGGACCTGGGCAGCGGGTCACGGCTGGGGCTGGTCTACACCGACCGGCTCGAGGGGGATGATTACAATCGTGTCGCCGGCATCGACGGGCGGCTGGTCCTGGGCAGCATCTATGCCCTGCAGTTCCAGGGTGCGGCGAGCCGCACCCGCGAAAGCGGGGTCACCACCACCGCCCCGCTCTGGATGGCACGGTTCACCCGCACCGGCCGGGCGTTCCGGATGCGGTACACCATCAACGCAATCGACGAGGACTTCCGTTCGCGCAGCGGCTTCATCAGCCGCCCCGGCATCGTCAATGCGAACCTCGACCAGAATTACACGGTGTTCGGGCGGCCAGGAGTGCTCCTGGAAAGCTTCACCACCGACTTCCAGCTCGACGGCACCTGGAAGTACCAGAACTTCGTGGACGGGAACGGGATCCAGGACCGGAAACTGCACGTCAACCTGAGCTCGTCACTTCGTGGCGGCTGGCGGGCCGGCGCCTCGGTGCTGGTGGAGGATTTCGGGTACGATCCTGACCTCTACACCAGGTACGCGCTGGAGGTCCCGGCGGGGGCCGGTGGTGTGGATACCATCCCCTTCGTGGGGCGGGAGCGGATTCCCAATCTCGACTGGGTGCTCAACTTCTCCACGCCGCAGGTCGCGGGCTTCCAGGCCAGCGGTTTCTACCTCTGGGGCCACGACGAGAACTTCTTCGAGTGGGCGAGCGCCAACCTCATCTTCGCGCAGGGCAACCTGCTCTTCCGCCCCACCGAGCGCATCCGGCTCACCGGGAGCTACATCTTCCAGCGGGTCGGCCGGCGGAGCGACGGGAGCGCAGTGGAAGTGCGGCACCTGCCCCGGCTGAAGCTGGAGTACCAGGTCAGCAGGGCGTTCTTCGTACGCCTCGTTGGTGAATACAATTTCCGGCAGCTCGACAGCCTGCGAAACGAGTCCGGCAATGGTGAGCCTATCCTCGTGTTGAATCCCGGTACCGGTGCCTATGGGCGAACCAGCGTGAGCACGTCGAAGACCTTCCGGGCGGACGTGCTGCTGTCCTACCAGCCGCTGCCGGGCACGGTCGCGTACCTGGGGTACGGCAACACGCTGCAGGAACCCAACCCGTACAACCAGGACGGGCTGCACCGTGTGGCCGACGGCTTCTTCGCGAAGTTGAGCTATCTGTTCCGGCTCTAGTCACGCCCCTCGGCGCCGCTGTCCAGGTGGGCGCGCCGGGCGGCCACCTTCGCCAGGCCGGACCAGTCGATGTCCCCGTCACCGGCCGCCAGCGCGTCGAGCATTGCTTCCCGCAGCACCCCGGCAAACGGCAGCGGCACCCGGGCTGCATCGCCGGCCTCGAGCGCGAGGCCCACGTCCTTGAACCCGAGCGCCAGGCTGAACCCTCCAGGCGGGTAGCGCTCCTCCGCGATCATCCCGCCGTAGCCCTGGTACACGGGAGCCGCGAACAGCGTGCTGGTCATGATCTCCAGGAAGTCGGAGGCTTCGACCCCGTGCGCCCGGGTCAGCACCGAGGCTTCCGCCATGCTCTCGATCGCGGAGGCAAGCATGAAGTTCCCGGCGATCTTCACCACGCCCGCCCGCACCGGATCCTCCCCCATCGGCCACACCCTCTGCGCCATGGCCTCGAGCAGCGGATGGACGCGCTCGAGCATGGCGGGACTGCCGGCCGCCACGATCTGCAGCTTGCCGGCGGCGGCCATGTCCGGCCGCCCGAAAACCGGCGCCGCCACGTACTCCACGCCCCGGTGCCGGTGCAACTCCACCAGCCTGCGGGTCAGCGGCAGTGACACAGTCGCAAGGTTCACGTGAACGCCGCCGTGCGGCAGCGCCGCCAGGGCGCCTGCATCCAGCACGCTCGACAGGGCCTGGTCGTCCGCCAGCATGCTGAGGAGGACGCCCTGCGCCGCGGCATCTGCTGCGGTGGCGGCCACCCTGGCGCCCTTTTTCCCGAGGGCCAGGGCGGCCTCCGGGGACCGGTTCCACACGGTGATATCGTGCCCGGCTTCGATGAGGCTGGCCGCCATACCGCTGCCCATGCGGCCCAGCCCGATGAACCCTGCCTTCATGTTCCTGCCTCCTCGCTGCCCAGGATTACAGTTGGGAGCGGAACAGGCCGGCGAGCCAGTCGCTGGCCCGTTCCTTCCACGGCCGGTGCCGCCACATCTCCAGCGTCACTTCCCTTGCCCCCGCCCGGTCCTCCTCGAACACCCGTGCCTGGGCTTCCGCGAAGTCACGGTCCAGCACGTTGAGGTTCGCCTCGGCGTTGAGCTGGAAGGACCGGTTGTCGAAGTTCGTGCTCCCCACCGACGTCCACAGCCCATCGACGACCATCACCTTGCAGTGGAACATCGTCGGCTGGTATTCGAAGATCCGCACCCCGGCCTCGAGCAGCGGCCCCCAGCGGGAGCGGGAGGCGGCCTGGACGACATCCGTGTCGATGTGCGGGCCTGGCACGACGACCTCGACCTCGACGCCGCGGCGGCGCGCGTTCACGAGGGCCGCCACGGTCAGGGAGTCCGGAACGAAGTAGGACGCCGCGATCCGGATGTAGCGGCGCGCGGCCGCGATCGACAGCAGGTACATCAGCCGCACCGACTCACCGCCGTTGGTCGGGGAGCTGTGGAAGACCTGGGCCAGGGAGGTGCCTGCGGAGTCGAGTGGCGGGAAGTACCGCGCCCCGTGGAGCACCGCCCCGGTCGTATTCGTCCAGTTGTCCATGAACGCCGCCTGCATCTGGGCCACTGCGGGGCCCTCGAGGCGGTAGTGGGAGTCCCGCCAGTGGTCAGGATCCTGGGCGTGGCCCTGCCAGAGATCGGCGATTCCCACGCCACCGGTGAACCCGACGTGACCATCCACGACCAGGAGCTTCCGGTGCGTCCGGTGGTTCAGGCGGTCCAGGTGGTACCACTTGAGCGGATGGAACTGCTCGACCTCCACGCCGGCCTGGCGCATCCCTTCCAGGATCGAGTCGTCCATCTTCCCCGCCCCCACCCAGTCGAGCAGGACGTGGACGGCCACGCCGCTCCGGGCGCGTTCGCTGAGCGCATCGCCGAATTCCCGGCCCACGGTTCCGGACCAGTAGATGTAGGTCTCGAAGGTGATCGTCGAGCGCGCGCCGCGGATGGCCGCGAGCATGGCGGGGAAGATTTCATCGCCATTCTGCAGGGCCTCAATCCGGTTGCCGTCCGCAAGCGGAGGTCCCAGCAGTGACCCCATGGTACGGGTGAACTGCGAATCGCCGACCGCGTAGTCGGTGTGGATCTCGTGAAGGATCTTGTGCTCCCCGCCCTTGAGGTTGAGTGCCAGCAGCGCCACCACGGCCACCACGAGCAGGGTCAGGCATGCCTTCAGCAACGTGGTCACGGCCCGGCTCGGCATGAGAATCAATCCAGTCGAGAGAACGGGATCGGCGGCACGGGCGCCTCCCCCACCCCACCCACCGGCTATCCCCCGAACCTACGGCACCACACTCCCCCGCGCGGGGCCCTCCATCACACCCAGGCCACCTCGACCTCCTGACCCTTCGATTCCTCGACCTCACCCCAGCCCCATCCGACCCACGAGGTTCCCGAAGCGCGGATCGCCCCGGATCGGGTCGAACATCGGCTCGACCCTGAGGTAGGCCATCCAGCCACGCCGTTCCCCGAAGGCCTGCTCCAGTGCGGCGAAGGCGCCGTCCGTATCGCCGAGTCCCAGGCGCAAGACTGTCAGGCCAACCGGTGACACGTAGCGGCTCCGGGCTTCCGTCTCCAGCGACTCGAGGATCTCGAGCGCGCGCTCTGGTTCGCCGGTGCGACCCTTGAGGTACCCCAGCGTGGCCAGCGCGTAGTCAGGAGAGGGTGAGAGTGCGACCGCCTGCCGCAGGGCCGTCTCGCTCTCGTCAAAACGCCCCAGCTGGAGCAGGATGAGGCCCATGATCCGGAGCGTCTCCTCGGATGTCGGGTTCATGTCCAGCGCCCGCCGAAGGTGATCGAGCGCCTCCTCGTAACGACGGAGGTAGTACAACAGCCATCCCAGGGAGCGCCGGATGGAGACCGACGCCGGATCGAGTTCGGCGGCCATCTGCGCCTCGGCCAGCGCCTCGTCGGGCCGTCCCCGCACCAGAAGCGGCCACGCCGCCCACTGCCGCGCCGTCGCATACCGTGGATTCAGGTCGATCGCGCGACGAAACTCCCGCTCGGCGTCTTCCCAGTCCCAGTCGTAGATGAACTTCACCCAGGCCAGCGATGTGTGGGCTTCCGCCAGGCTGTCGTCCAGCGCCAGTGCATGCTCGGCCATGGCGCGGGCCCGGGCCAGCCCCTCCTCCACAGGCACGACACGGTAGTCAATCTGGAGGGCGTAGGCATCGGCCAGTCCGGTATAGGCCAGCGCGAACGAGGGATCCGCCGCGATCGCGCTCTCGAAACACTGGATTGCTTCAACCAGGGCACTGGCAGTGCGGAGGTTCCAGTGGAAACGCCCGCGCAGGTAGTGGCCATACGCTTCGACATTATCGGTGTAGCGGTGCGCTACCGCGGGGCCGATGTCCGGGGCAAGGGCGGCGCGCAGCGCGCCCACCACGGACCGGACGATCGTGTCCTGCATGTCGAACAGATCGCCCATGGTGCGGTCATAGCGCTGCGACCACTGCAGCTGTCCGGTGATGCCGTCGGTCAGCTGGACCGTCACGCGGAGGCGCTCGCCCGCGCGGCGGACCGTCCCTTCCACCACCGCCGCCGCCTCGAGCCGGGCCGCAATGGCGCGCACGTCCTCGCGGGCGCCCTTGAAAGCAAAGGCCGACGTCCGCGACACGACCTCCAGGCCCTCGACCTGGGCCAGCGCCGTGATCAGCTCGTCGGTCATGCCGTCACTGAAGTACTCGCTGTCGGGGTCACCCCCCGTGTTGACGAAGGGCAGGACGGCCACGCGGCGGCGCAGATGGACTCCGGGCGCGGCCATGGTGTGGCGTCCGGGCGTCGTGGCGAGGGCGTCAGCGAAGCTCCCGGGCGACTGGAACCGCTGGGCCGGCTCCTTGGCAAGCGCGCGCGCCAGGGCCCGGGCCACCTCCTCGGGCACATCGGGGCGGAGCGACCTGACCGGCGGCGGCGGCGCGGTGGCGTGCCGGGCCATCACGGCCTGCGCGTTGGGCCCGCTGAACGGCGGCTCGCCGGCGAGGGCCTCGAAGAGCACGCAGGCCAGGCTGTAGATGTCGCTCCGACCGTCCAGGTTCGTGTCGCCGCTCGCCTGCTCGGGGCTCATGTAGGCCGGCGTACCGACCACGACCCCGCGGTCGGTGATCTCGCAGCACTCCGAAATCATCCGGGCGATGCCGAAGTCGGCCACGAGCGCGTGCCCGGCCTGCAGCAGGATGTTCTCGGGCTTGATGTCGCGATGGAGAATGTCCTGCTCGTGGGCGAAGGAGAGGGCGGCAGCGACCTCCCGCACGATGCCCACCGCGACCGGTACCGCGAGTGTCTTCTCCCGGTCCATGCACCGGCGCAGCGACTCGCCCACCCGGGGCATGACGTAGTAGAGGAGGCCGTCGCCCTCGCCGCTGTCGTGGAGCGGCAGGATGTGGGGATGGGTGAGCCGGGCCAGGGTGCGGATTTCCCGGAGGAAGCGCTCGGGTTCCCGGGATCCGGTGATCTCGGGGCGCATGACCTTGACGGCCACCGGGCGGTCGTGCCGCAGGTCGTGCGCGTCGAAGACCAGGGCCATGCCGCCCTGGCCGAGCTCCTCGCCGAGCTCGTAGCGGCCGGCAAGCTGCCGGGCCAGCCTATCCCGAAGGTCGGACATGGCTGGAAAATGCCCGGCGAGGAGCGGCACCGGTAGGCCACCCCGACCACCCGTCCGCACAACTCCTGCCCCCTCGACTCCGCAACTACATGGCCGCCAGGGCGGACACGGTATTCAGGTTCCGCGCCGTGCCGCGCACGCCGAGGTGACGTTCGATCAGGGCGTTCGTAAGCGTCGAACGCCCCTGGCCATTCGGATAGTAGAGGTAGAGGTCGGCGCCGTGGAGCGCCATCTCCTCGGGTCCGTCGTGGGCCGCCCGCAGTTCCCGGAGCGCGCCGGGGGCCGGGGGCTCCGCGAGAAACATGACCACCAGGCGGTTCGGCGTGCGGTCCCCGGTCGCGAGCGGGTTCTTCGCGACGACATCCCGAAGGTCCTCCACCGTCCGGACGACCGTCCACACCTTGAACCCGTGCCGCTCGTGGATCAGCTGTTCCACCCGGGCCGGCAGGTGGCGGCGGTCGGCCTTCTTCTGTTCGAAGATGACGTTCCCCGTCTGCAGGTGGGTCCGGGGCTCCCGCATGCCGGCCTCCTCGCAGAGGTCGCGGAGATCGGCCATCTTGAGGCGATTGCCCCCGACGTTCAGGGCGCGGATGAGGAGGATGGAGGTGGTCAGGGGCGGCCTCCCGTCGAGGGTGTCACCGGCCGGTCCGGGGCCGACCGGTCCCGTACAGGCTTCAGGAGTCACGCTGCTTGCGCAAATCGACGGGTAGCAATATACAACGGCATGGATCAGGCCCCTGGCAGCCCATGCCTCCGTGACCGCGGTCCTGTTCACCAGGTTCCCTTTGAATCGCCTTACTGAGGTACGAGATGACCCAGACCACTTCAACCCGCGCCGGACAAACCGGGAAGGTTTCCAGCTCACGCGAGCCCCGTCCTGACGAAGTCCAGCTGTTCCCCACCCGGAACGACCTCCCCGAAGCCAGCCGGGTCGAGATCATCCAGCTGCTGAACCAGCGCCTCGCGGACTGCATTGACCTCCAGACGCAGTGCAAGCAGGCCCACTGGAACGTCAAGGGCCCCAGTTTCATTGCGCTCCACAAGCTGTTCGACGAGATCAACGCGGCCGTCCAGGACTATATCGACCTCATCGCGGAGCGCATCGTCCAGCTCGGCGGGACGGCGCAGGGGACGGCGCGGGTGGTGGCCGAGCGCTCCGGGCTGGCCGACTATCCCCTGACGATTTCGGCGGGGCACGACCATGTCAATGCGCTGGCCGACGCGCTGGCCGCCTTCGGCCGCACGGCACGGGTGGGGATCGAGGAGATGAATGAACTGGAGGATGCTGATTCCGCGGATATCCTGACGGAGATCTCCCGCGGGGTGGATCAGTGGCTCTGGTTTGTGGAGGCGCACGGGCAGGACGGCTCCAGCTTCGCGGCGGACTGACGATGCCCGGAGTCTGTTCCCACCTCGAGAGCATCGCCAGCGTCCGCGGCCCCGAACGGCGCGAGTGCGAGGAATGCGTCAAGATCGGGGCCAGCTGGGTGCACCTGCGGACCTGCCAGGAGTGTGGAACCACCCGGTGCTGCGACAGCTCCCCCAACCGGCACGCCAGCAAGCACGCCCACGCGAGCGGCCACCCCGTAATCGCGTCGGCGGAGCCCGGGGAGCGCTGGCTGTATTGTTACCCGGACGACATGATGGTTGAGTACTAGCATGACGACGACGCACCCCACCTCCTGGCCCGCACTGCCGTTCAGCGAGTGGCAGGCCACCCGGGATACGCTCCAGCTCTGGACCCAGGTCGTTGGAAAAATCCGGCTGGCGCTTGCGCCCATGGAGAACCACTGGTGGCAGGTCCCGCTCTACGTCTCGGCGCGGGGGCTTACCACCTCGCCGATGCCGTACGAAGGCCGGGCGGTGGAGATGATCTTCGACTTCGTGGATCAGGCGCTTCGGATCGAGACCAGCGACGGCCGGGCCGCCCGGGTGGGCCTCGAGCCGCGCACCGTGGCCGACTTCTACAGCGCGGTCATGGAAGCGCTCCGTGGACTGGGCGTGGAGGTACGCATCTGGACTCGCCCGGTCGAACTCCCTGAGGTGATCCCGTTCGAGAAGGACACCACCCACGCGGACTACGACGCCGACGCCGCACGGCGGTGCTGGGAAGTGCTGGTCCAGGCCGACCGCGTCTTCCGCCGCTTCCGGGGGCAGTTCCTCGGCAAGTGCAGCCCCGTCCATTTCTTCTGGGGCTCATTCGACCTGGCCTGTACCCGATTCTCGGGAGAACGGGCGCCCGAGCATCCCGGAGGGTTCCCGAATCTCGCCGACTGGGTTACCCGGGAGGCGTACAGTCACGCGTGCATCAGCGCCGGCTGGTGGCCCGGTGGCGGAGCGGTCGATGACGCCGCATTCTATGCCTACGCCTACCCGGAGCCGGACGGATGTGCCGTCGCGCAGGTCCGGCCTGCCGCGGCGTATTACCACCCGGAGATGCACGAGTGGATTCTGCCCTATGAGGCCGTACGGAGCGCCGCGGATCCGGATGCCGACCTCATGGCATTCCTCCAGAGCACGTACGAGGCGGCGGCGAATCTGGCCCGTTGGGACAGGAAGGCACTGGAACGGAAGTGAGTCTGATGCTGCGATCCCGCCGGCGGGGCGGCCACACACCGTAGTCAGGGTTCACCCGCCAGTGCGCCCCACAAGGGGCGTTGCCGGCTTGAGGCCGCGTCCGGTCCTTCATACCGACTTCATGCTGGCTTCACCTGGACGGCGATAGGGTGAGACCGTCCAGGAGGGACCATGAACAGCATGAGTCGGCTCGCCTTCGTGGCGACCGTGCTCGCAGCGGGTGTCGGTTGCAGGAGCGACCACCCCGCCACACCGCCCGCGGATCAGGCAGAAGCCGCCTCCGCCCAGGGCGATTCCAACGACCAGTTGCTCCTCGCCACGGTGAAGACTGCGCTTCCCCCACCGGGAATCTCGGCCGTCGACCTTCCCGAACCGACCACTCCAGGCGCCCAGGCTGTCGCGACCTACTGCGCCCAGTGCCATAATCTCCCATCACCGACCATGCACAGCGCCACAGACTGGCCGAGCATCATGCGGCGGATGTGGCTCCGCATGGATCGCCTGCCGCCCTCCATGCACATCCAGGTCCCTGATGAGGGTGCCAGGGCGCAGATCGCGGAGTACCTGACCTCGAACGCCCTGCAGGTCAGCGGCTCCTCCCTTCCCCCGGGCACCGGGCGGCAGGAGTTCGCGATGATCTGCAGCCGTTGCCACTCGCTTCCGGACCCCCGGATTCACTCGCCCCAGGACTGGCTGACCGTATTCATGCGTATGGAACGCAACATGGAGCGCATGAACGTCAGTCGGCCGAGCGGCGAGCAGACCAGGCTCATCCTGACCTATCTCCAGAATCCGTCCCTCGCGACACGGTAGTCGCTTCCGGGACTCGCAGCGCTGCTCCTGACGGCATGGGACACACGAAAACAATAGGGCGGCTCCACTGGAGCCGCCCTATTCTGTTCGCTATCATGTGGTGAATGATGCGCCGCGTAGGAATCGAACCTACAACCTACTGATTAAGAGTCAGTTGCTCTGCCAGTTGAGCTAGCGGCGCGTGTATAGCCCCAAGGGGAATCGAACCCCTGTTCCCACCTTGAAAGAGTGGTGTCCTGACCGTTAGACGATGGGGCCGAGTCTGCCCGGCGCCGCCGTCCGCAACGCCAGTCTGTACTCCGTTCATAGCGCTAACGGGATTCGAACCCGTGTTTGGGCCTTGAGAGGGCCCCGTCCTAGTCCCCTAGACGATAGCGCCACAATCGAAGTGCCGAGGCTGAGAACCGGAAACACAGATCTTTCCGGCGAAGCGCCAAATCCCGGTCCCGCAGAAAAAGCGGCCAAGCCAAAACTGAGGGAACCGGAACGGAACGCTCTCCATCAGGAACCGGCCTCCGGCCCTCATGTCCTCAGCACCTCGTCCTGCAAACAGGCCCGGCAGGACTCGAACCTGCAACCCCCGGTTTTGGAGACCGGTGCTCTACCGATTGAGCTACGGACCTCCGCGTCATGTACTGACTGGCCCGCGGGGGTGGCCCTCTGTTGGTCCAACCAGCCAGGGTGGCTGACGGGGATCGAACCCGCAACCTCCGGAGCCACAGTCCGGCGCTCTAACCGATTGAGCTACAACCACCATGCGAGCCCGGAGGCTCCATTTGGGACCGGAGAAACTACCCACCCTGCAGGGGCCGGTCAAGACCGGAAGAATGCCGCCAGGGCCACGGTTCCGGGGTGCGCGGACACCGGGTCTCCATCCAGGCTCCCGACCTCCACGACACCCCGCGCGGCATTAGCCAGAAAGAGCGATTTTCCGCCGGTACCGGCCCTCGGAAGCTCCCGTTCGACCAGCTCGACCCCCTGCTCGAGCAGCCAGCGGCGGGCAACCGAGGGCAGAATCCCCAATGTAAGTGGCGGTCCCGCAACGGTTTGGCCTTCCCACCAGCAGACGGCCCAGATCCCGGACTCCGCCACCAGGCCACCGTCAGCGAGAATCAGGGCCTCGTCCGCTCCATGGCCCCGGGCCCACGCCCCCGCCGTCTCGAACTGCCTGCGCTGACTGGTCTTATGAGGATACGGCCGGAGCGGCTCCGGCGCTGTGGCCAGGCGCACCGGCCCCGGCTCGGGCCGGGGTCGCCATCGGTAGCTCACCACGCCCTCCGTCAGCCGGCAGGAGACGATGCCGTCCCGGTCGCGTGGCGGGTCGAGGCTCGCCGGCCGGACCCCGAGGGCCACCGAACTTCCGTCGAGCCGCTCCTGGTGCAGCCGGAGCAGTGGCGCCCTTCCCTGCCACACCCCGATGGTCTCGAGCAGGGTGATCGGCTCACTCAATGGGGACAAGCCTCGGTCGCGCATCCCGCCAGGTCTTGAACACCGTGGCTGCCAGGATCAGGGTACCGCCTGCCACGGCCCAGGGGCCCGGCGTCTCGCCGTGGACCATCCATGCCCAGAGCGGATTGAGCGCCGGCTCGATCAGCATGATCAGCGATGCCTCGAATGCGGGGATCTCGCGGAGGGCCGCGGTGACGAAGACGTACGCCAGCGCAATCTGGAACACGCCGAGGTAGATGACGATGAGCCAGTCGGCCGTGCCGTGCCCCGCGGCCGGGAACGCGAAGGGAATCGCCACGAGGAAGGCAAGCACATTTCCCACCACCACCGACGCGGCCGCCGCGCCCTCGGGCGCACTCGTCCGTGAACCGATCCACCGGAGCCCCATGACGGTGAGGGCCCAGAAGACCCCCGCCAGCAATGCCAGGATGTTGCCGAGGACCGGGTCCGGCGCCGTGGCCACGGGCGCCTCGCGACCGACGAAGAATGCCGCAAGGCCGAGGGCGATCGCCGCCATGAACGCCAGGTCCCGGCGGCGGATCGGCTCCCGCAGCAGCCACGGGCCAAGCAGCAGGATGTAGAGCGGCGCGGTGCTCTGGAGGAAGATGGTGTTCGCCGCGGTGGTCAGCTTGTTGGCCGTGACGTACAGGATGAGCGTGGTCGCGTATCCAGCCCCGACCACCAGGGTCCGCCAGTTCCACCCCCGCCGTGCGGCAGGAACCATGAGCCACATGGCGAGCGCCGCGATGGCAGAGCGGAACCCCGCCACCTGCCAGGCCGTGAAGGCCACGCTCTTGATCGCGGCCCCACCGGTCGAGAACAGGATCGACGCGAGAATGAGGCGCAGTCTGGGATACCGAATGGACATCACGGAAAAACCTGTTAGTCTGAACCGGTCGACCAGCCCCGGTCGCCCCGATTGCTCAACCCCGCGGCGGTGAATCCGCCGGTCGGGGGCCTTCTTGGCCCGCGTTATGCATACCGTCTCCGGCACCCAGAAACCCGGCGCCGAGGCCATGACGCTCTCCCATCCACTCGCCTTCATGAACGAGCCAGCAGAGTCCCACCCGTCCCTCGATGCGGAACTCTGCGGCTACCGCGCACAGTTCCTCAGCGCCCGGAAGACCGCGGCGGCCCTCACGGCCGACCTGAGCGACGCCCAGGTGAACTGGCGTGCCGCCCCCGGCCGGTGGTCGATCGCCCAGTGTCTCGCACACCTGAACATCGTCGGGAAGCAGTACCGCAAGAGCATCCGCGAGCTGGTCGACTACGGGCGACGAAGACGCATGCTCACCAGCGGGACGCATCATCACGGGTTCTGGGGCGGTCTCTTCGTCAAACTGATGGAGCCGCCGGTCCGGATCCGGCTGCCGGCCCCCCGCTACTTCCTGCCGGAGCAGCACTACACCGTAGCGCAGGTCGCCCCGGCCTTCCTCTCGCTCCAGGAGGAATACCTCCGGCTCATCGAGGAAGCCAACGGCCTCGACCTCGGCGCCCTCCGCATCCGGAATCCCCTTTTCCGGCCGCTCCGCCTCTCACTCGGCCAGTGCTTCGGACTTGTCGCCGGGCACGAACGACGCCACGTGTGGCAGGCCGAGCGGATTCGCACCGCCCGCGACTTCCCTCGTGGCTGACCGGGACCTGCTCGACGGGTTCCCCACCCGGATCAGCCTGCCGGTGCAGTGGGGCGACATGGACGCCTATTCCCACGTCAACAACACCGTCTTCTTCCGGTGGTTCGAGTCGGCCCGGATCGTGTATCTCGAGCAGTGTGGCCTCACCGAATCCCGGGAGCTGGAGGGCGTGGGTGCCATCCTGCACTCCACGAGCTGCCGATTCCGCCTCCCGGTGCTCTTTCCGGACACTGTCCATGTCGGGGCCCGCGTCACCGAGGTCGGGGAGGACCGATTCACGATGGAATACCGCGTCGTGTCAGAACGCCACGGCGCGGTGGCCGCCGAGGGTCAGGGAGTCATCGTCGCGTACGACTACAACGCCAACCGGAAGGCCACCATCCCGGAGTCGGTCCGTCACCGGATCAGGCACCCCGGCTGATCAGCGGCCCAGCCCCCTGCGATAGGCATCGCGCAGCAGGGACTGGAAATGGTAAACCCCCTCCTCGAACGCGACCGAGAACCGCCCCCGGTCGTACGCGTGCGATGCCAGACCACGCTGCACATGCGCGCAGATCTCCGCGTCCTCCGCCTGGACCCTGTCGCTGTAGTCATGGTCCTCGTCGATGAAGGCACGGGCTCCGGCGGAATCCACGTCGTCATAGTAGTACTGGAATGTCACCCGGCACCGGTCCGGCCCGAGCGGCTGGACGAAGTTGGTCTGGAGGCGGCCCGGCAGGATGTTGAGCATGAAATTGGGGAACAGGCAGTAGTACCACGCGGAGCCGCCACCGTCCGCGGCATACAGTGACGCATCCCCGGAGAGCGGGCTGAACTGCAGGGAATAGTGCGGAAATACCTCCGTCACGTACTGCGTGTAGTCGTACAGCTTGACCAGTTCCGGATGCACGTAAGGGACGTGATAGCCCTCCAGGTAGTTATCCACGTACACTTTCCAGTTGCACGCCACTTCATAGTCCACCCGCCGCGCCCAGCGCTTGCCATCGAGCCGCTCGGGCGCAATCCGTTCGGCAATCCCCGCCATCTGTGTTTCGAGCGGTTCGGGGTCGTCCCCCAGGTGGACGAAAACCAGGCCCTGCCAGGTGGCGACGTGGAGCGGCACCAGGCCGTAGTCCTTCCGGTCGAACAGCTCCGTCCGGTCCATGCGGGGCACACCGCGCAGGCTCCCGTCCAGCAGGTAGGTCCAGCCGTGGTACTTGCAGCGGAGCGCCTTCGCGCACCCGTCCTCCATGGCCAGCGGGCCGCCCCGATGCCGGCAGACATTGTAGAACGCGCGCAGTTCCCCGTCCTGCCCGCGCACGACGATTACGGGATCCCCGGCGATCTCCTCGATGAAATGCTGGCCCGGTTCGCGCACCCGGTCGACGTGGCCAACCCCCTGCCACGTCCGGCGGAACAGCGCCTCGCGGTCGAGCCGGAGGAAGCGCTCCTCGGTGTACCATGCCGAGGGGATGGTTTCCGCGCGGGCCACCGGAGGGGCGACCAGGTCGGACTCCTGCACGTCCGCATAGGCAATCAGGTCCAGCATGGGGGGCTCCACGGTCCGGGGGCTGCGGGAAGCAGGAAACTAGAAGGCCGGAGGGCAGGGCGAAACGGGTCCTTGTGGGGAGGCGAACCCGGGGTGCACTTTCCGGAGTCAGGAAACGGGAGGGCGCATTGGAGGTCCAGCAGCTGTTTCAAGCCGCCGAGTCGGGCGACCTGGAGGAAGTCCGCCGCCTCCTGCAGGAGGATCCGGAAGGGGCCGCGGCCCGGAATGAGGACGGGGTATCCCTCGTCCTGTTCACCCGCTACCACGGGCACCGCGAGATTCTCGATATGCTCCTCGAGACCCGCCCCCACGTTGACGTGTTCGAGGCGGCGGCCACGGGCCGGGGCGACCGCCTCGGTGCCCTGCTGGACGCCGACCCCGGCCTCTGCCACGCGACCAGCGCGGACGGCTGGAGTCCCCTCCACCTCGCCAGTTTTTTCGGGTATCTGGACCTGGTCGCGCTGCTCCTGGCCCGGGGCGCCGACCCGATGATCCGGAGCACCAACCCGCTCAACAACACCCCCCTTCACGCCGCGATGGCCGGGCATCACGCCGAAGTCGCGCTCCTCCTGCTGGAGCATGGCTCCGATCCCAACGGACGCCAGGCGAGCGGGTGGGCCCCCCTCCACGAGGCCGCCCGCCACGGCGACCTGAACCTGGTGGGGATGCTCCTGGATCACGGCGCCGATCCCGGGGTCGCCAGTGACGACGGCACCACTCCGTCCTCCCTCGCCCGCGCTGCCGGACACACGGCCCTCGCCAGCGTCCTGGAACGGCATACGCATTCATGAGCCGGATGCTGGAGTTGCGAACGCTGGGGCCCCTCGATCTCCGGCGGGGCCGGGAGGCCGTCACCCCCGTGCTGCGACAGCCGAAGCGGCTCGCGCTGCTCGCCTACCTCGCGTCCACACCCGCCCACCGGTTTCACCGCCGCGATTCCCTCATCGGTCTCTTCTGGGCGGAACGGGATGAGAGCCACGCCCGCGCGGCGTTGCGGCGGGCGCTCTACTTCCTGCGCCAGTCGCTGGGCGACGGGGTGATCGTCGGCCGCGGCGACGACGAAGTCGGCATCGCCGAGGGTACCGTCTGGTCGGACATGGCCACATTCGAGCAGGCGCTGGCGAGCGGCGCCGCGGGCGAGGCGCTGGAGCTTTACCGCGGCGACCTGCTGGAGGGCATGTTCGTCTCGGAGGCGCCCGGTTTCGAACGCTGGCTGGATGGGGAGCGCGTCCGGCTCCGGGACGGTGCCGTTTCCGCCGCGCGCACTCTCACCGAGGAACTGGACGCCGCCGGCCACCTGGAGGAGGCCGTGGCCACGGCGCGCCGCTGGGCGACCCTCGCGCCGCACGATGAACGCGCGGGGCACATGCTGGTGGACCTGCTCGATCGCTCGGGAGACCGTGGTGGAGCCCTGGAGGCTGGAGAGCGGTTCCTCGCGCACCTGGACGAGGAGTTCGGCATTGCCCCCTCCGAGGGCACACTGGCGATGCTGGCACGAATCCGGAAACGGCCCGTTTCGCCACCAGCCCCGCGCACGGCAGATCCTGTCCCGACAGGACGGACCCTGCTGATTCTCCCCTTCACCGTGCGGGGGGACGACGGGCTGGCCTACCTCTCTGAGGGCCTGGTCGACCTGCTCAGCACGAAGCTCCAGGGCGCGGGAGACCTCCGCACGGTCGATTCCGCCGTAGCCCTTCGCCAGGCACCGCCGGGCGGTGGGTCTCCGTCGCCCGTCGAGGCGGGAGCCATCGCCGCCGCGGTTGGGGCCAGCCTGGTCCTCACGGGGCACGTCGTGGCCGTGGGCGGCGAGATGCAGGTCTCCGGGAGCATGTATCGCGACGACGGTTCCCTGGAAGCCTCGGTGGAAACCGGCCGGGCGCCCGAAGCCGGCGTGTTCGAGCTGGTGGATGACCTCGCCCGCCAGCTGCTCGCGGGCCCGGGGGCGGAACCCCGGGATCGGTTGCGCCAGCTGGCGGCGATTACCACCACGTCGCTCCCGGCCCTCAAGGCATGGCTGGCGGGTGAACACGAGTTCCGGCTCGCGCGGTACTTCTTTGCCATCGAGGCCTTCCAGCGGGCGCTGCAGCATGACACCGGCTTCGCCCTGGCCTCCTACCGCCTGGCGGCGGCGCTGGCCGCCAGTGCGCTCCCCGGCCTCGCACGTGAAGCCGCCGCCACGGCGATGGCCGGACGCGACCGGCTGGCCCGTCGCGACCGGCTCCTGGTCGAGGCGCAGTCGGCATGGCTCGACGGCGACATCGCCGGCGCCGAGCGGGCGTACGGCACGATCACCGACACCTGGCCCGACGACATCGATGCCTGGTTCCTCCTCGGTGACCTCCGGTTCCACGCCAACCCGCTGCGTGGACGGTCGATCGCCGAGGCAAGACCGGCGCTCGAAAGGGCCCTGGCACTCGATCCACGGCACGTGAGCGCCCAGGTCCACCTCGTCCGAATCGCGGCGGTGGAGCAGCATCGGGATGAGATGGCCGACCGCATCGATGCCCTGCTCGCCGTCAGCCCGGAAGGTGACCAGGCCCTCGTCATGCGGCTGCTCCGCGCCTTCATTCGCCGGGATGCGGGCGAGCGGGCCCGCCTCCTGCCACTGCTGTACGAAGCCCGCGCCCTGACCATCGCCATCGCTTTTTCCGACCTGGCGCTCTACACCGATGACCTGGCGGGCGCGGAACAGATGGGCCGGGCGGTCCTGGATACCCTCCGGGACAGCGACCTCCGCGCGCTCGCACACATCATGCTGGCCCACCTCGAGCTGGCGCAGGGTCGGGAGGAGGACGCGTTCGCGGAACTGGACCACGCCGTGCCGCTCGACCCCGCGTGGGGCCTCGAGACCGCGGCGCTCTTCGCCTGCCTCCCGTTCACCTCACCCGGGAAGGACGGGCTCGCCTCCCTGCGGAAGCGGCTGGAGGCCTGGGATCCGGGCTCGCAGCGAAGCAGCGCCAACCCGGCGCTGGCCTCCCATGACGGGCTTCACCATCACTTCCGGGCATGGCTTCTGGGCCAGCTCGCGGCGCGAAGCGGTGACCAGGCAAATGTCCGGCGATACGAGGAAGAGCTGTCCGGCCTTCCGCTTCCGCCCGACCGGGCCGCGGTGGGCACGAACCTGCAGGCGGGCCTCCGCGCCTCGGCGGCTCTGCTGGATGGCGACTACGACAACGCCCTCCACGCACTGGAGGGCGTTCGACCCGATGTCTGGTTTCAGCTCACGGTCACGTCGCCGTTCCTGTCACAGGCCTGGGAACGTTTCCAGCGTGGAAACGTCCTGCTCGCGCTCGACCGCCCGCGCGAGGCCTGGGGCTGGTTCCACTCCATCGCGCAGCGCTCGCCTTTCGAGCTGGTCTATGCCGCGCCAGCCCAGCGGGCGCTGGCGGAGGTGGCCCGCCGACTGGGTCTCCCTGATGCCGCCGGACGGCATGAAGCGCGCGCGGCGAGCTACAGCCTCACCCGGACCGTGCCACCTCCCGACCACGCTTCGTAGGTCCGGATCCCCTTCTCGGCGGGTCCGGCCTGGACGTCTCCCGTCTTCGTGTCGAACTGCGAACCGTGCCAGAGGCACATGACCGTGCCGCAGATGAGGGTGCCATCCGCAAGCGAGCCACCACGGTGACTGCAGGCGTCGTCGAAGGCCACGTACCCGTCTCCATTCCGGGCGAGGACGATCCGCCGGTCCCCGACACGCAGCAGCTTCATCTGTCCGACCTCGAGCTCGCCGGCTTCAGCGGCCGCCAGGACACCGTCCGGCGAAGGCTCGAGATCGGCCTCGTTCCAGCGGCCGGCCCCGGCATGCCGGTGGTCAATCCCGATCATGTTGCGTGTCATGAGCGTGGCGCCCATCCAGCCTCCCATGGTCACCAGCACCGCCCCGGCGAGCTCGAACCCCACCGGGACCACGCCCGGTGGTACGGCCGCCGAGCCGCGAATCAGCAGCGCCGCGCCGAAGGCGGCGAGCGCACCCAGGTTCACCAGCATGTGCTTCGTGGCGCGCTTCCGCGCCGAACTCCCGGGCGGTACCGTACGCAGGTAGTCCACCAGGCCGGGAATGGCGGCAAGCAGCCCGCAGATGATTCCCGCAACGCCAAGCCAGAAACCGACTTCCCCCCAGGCTGGATGATCGGCCAGCAACGCGCCCGCGTCGAGCACGAACGCCGCGTAGAGGAACGCGATGGGAAAATGCGTGAGTGCGGGGTGGATCGGATGGTTTTTGAAGGTGGCAGCTGAGCGCATGAGAAGCCGGAAATCGGGAATCGGTAATCGGGAGCCTGGGATCCGATCAAATGTTGCCCCCTGTCCTGGAAAAAGCGGGTGACCGTCGTCACTCCATCCGCACCTGCGCCTGCCGGGTCCTTTTCGCTTTTCGCCTTCGCTCCTTACCTTTCCCCCCATGGCTTCCCTCGCCACTACCATCGCCCGCTTCCAGCGCATGGACCGCAACATGCGCCTGGAAACGCTGCTCGACTACGCCGACAGGCTGCCGGACCTCCCGGGAGCGCTCCGGGAAGCGGCGGACCACGAAGCGCACCGGGTTACGGAGTGCCAGACGCCGGTTTTTCTCTGGATGGAGGAGAAGGACGGGAAGGTGGTCCTGCAGGCGGACATACCCCGCGAATCGCCCACCGTACGCGGGTACGTCTCGATCGTGGCTCGGGCGCTTGGCAGCATGACACCCGAAGACGCGGCTGGCCTGCCGGAGGACCTCCTCGAGCAGCTGGGCCTGGCGGAAGCGCTCGGCATGACGCGCACCCAGGGACTGTCGGCCGTCACGCGCCGGATCAGGCGGATGGCGGCAGCGATGAAAGGTAGTGAGTAGTGAGTAGTGAGTAGTGAGTAGTGCTTCAAGGCGAGCCGTGTGCTGCCTGTGCCACCATCTCCTGCACTAAAGCACTAATCACTAACCACTAATCACTGCCATTCACGGCCTCTCGATCGGCAGCCCCACCGCATTCCCCCACTCGGTCCACGATCCATCGTAGTTCCGGACACCCGGGTAACCCAGGAGGTATGTGAGCGTGAACCAGGTGTGCGAGGAGCGTTCGCCGATGCGGCAATAGGCAACGATGTCGTCGCCGGACGTGAGCTTCTGCTCTTTCTCGTAGATCCGACGCAGGTCATCCGCAGGGAGGAAGGTGTGGGAT
>CAWGSK010000016.1:0-11192 GCA_963825055.1 uncultured Gemmatimonadales bacterium | reverse complement strand
ATCAGCGTCCGTCGGGCCCAGGTGTTGATCAGCTCACTCCGCCGGGAAACCCCGACCGGGGCGGTCCTGACCGAGGTTGCGACGGCCCTGCGCGCGGCGGAGCGGGCGATGGCCGGCTCGAAGCACCCAGGCACGGCCGGGGAATGGCTCGCCTGGTGCCTGGGCCTGCTCTCGGCGCAGACCGCGTGGGTCACCCGGCTGGGCGACGGCCCGGGGGACACCCTGCGCGACCTCGCCGCCCGCTCACCCGACGCGGCCCGGGTGACCGCGAGCCTCCTGGCCCTGGCCGATCAGGCGCACCGGTATGCAATGAGCATGAATTTCCGGGTGCTGTTCGATCGTGAGCGCCGGCTCTTCGCTACCGGCTTCCAGCAGCGCGCGCATGCGCTGGACACATCGTCGTATGACCTGCTGGCCTCCGAGGCCCGCCTCGCCAGCTTCATCGCGATCGCCAAGAACGACGTCCCGGTCGAACACTGGTTCCGGCTCGGGCGTACCCTGACGTTCGCGGCCGGATCCCCGGCGCTCGTGTCGTGGAGCGGCAGCATGTTCGAGTATCTCATGCCGCTGCTGGTAATGCGGTCCTACCCGTTCACGCTGCTCGCCCAGAGCGACCGGGGGGCAGTTGACCGGCAGATGGCGTATGCGGGAGAGCGGGGCGTGCCGTGGGGCATCAGCGAAAGCGCCTACAACGTGCGAGACCGCCACCAGACCTATCAGTATCGTGCCTTCGGCGTGCCCGACCTCGCCCTGAAACGCGGGCTGGAGCGGGATCTGGTGGTAGCACCGTATGCCACGCTGCTTGCCGCCCTGGTCCGGCCCGGGCCCGCCCTCCAGAACCTCGCGCGCCTGGAAAAACTCGGGAGCCTGGGCCCCTATGGCTTCCGTGACGCGCTCGACTTTACCCGACCTGAACCGGACGAAGAGTACGCCCTGGTCGGGGCCTACATGGCACATCACCAGGGGATGGGCCTGGTGGCCCTCGCCAACATCCTGCGGGGCAGAATCTGGCCGCGCCGCTTCCACGCTGACCCGCTGGTCCGGTCGGCGGAGCTGCTGCTGCAGGAACGGATTCCGCGCCGACTGGTGTTCCAAACCCCGCAGCGCCGGCCCGACGACTCGTTCCCGGACGTGGAGCCCGCGCGCCCGACCGTCCGCGAGTTCGGCCAGCCGGACACGGTCCGGCCACATGTCGCCCTGCTGGGTCAGCTCCCGTACACCGTCATGATCAGCCATTGCGGTTCGGGGTACAGCCACTATGGCGCGCTTGCCGTGACCCGCTGGCGGTCGGATGCCACGCGCGACGCCACCGGGCAGTTCTGCTACATCCGGGACCTCTCGACGGGCCGGCTCTGGTCCGCAGGGCACCAGCCGGTCTGCGCGCCGGCGGACCGGTACCTCGCCACCCTGGCCTCGGACCGGGTCGTCTTCGAGCGGGTGGACGGCGATGTTGAAACCCGGACGGAGATCGTGGTGGTTCCCGAGGACCATGCCGAGGTTCGCCGGGTCACGCTGACCAACGGGGGGAATGAAGCGCGCGAGATCGAGTTGACGAGTTACAGCGAGGTCGTCATGGCTCCTCCGGCGGCGGACCGGGCCCATCCGGCGTTCAGCAACCTGTTCGTGGAGACAGCGTGGCACTCGTGGTGCAGTGCCATCACCGCCACGCGCCGTCCCCGGGCGGCGGACGAGGCAACGCTCTGGTGCGTCCATGTCGTGGACACGGGGAAGGACAAGGTCGGCGAGGTTACCTGCGAAACCGACCGCGCCAGGTTCGTCGGTCGCGGGCGTTCGACGCGCCATCCCCAGGCGATGATGGAGGACGGCGCACTCTCCGGAACCACCGGGGCGGTTCTGGACCCGGTGTTCGCGCTGCGCACCCGGGTGCGGCTGGAGCCAGGCCAGTCCACTTCGGTCGCGTTCACCACGCTCGTCGCCGACACCCGCGAGCGCGCATTCGAACTGGCCGACCGGTATCACGACCCCCACGCCGCGCTGCGCGCGCTCGACCTTGCCTCGACCTCGAGTCAGGTCGAGCTCCGTGATCTCGACCTCACCCCCGCCGACGTGGCCGTCTTCCAGGAACTCGCGGGGGTACTGATCTACGGTGAGCCGCGCCTGCGGGCACCCCAGGGGGAATTGCGACGCAACCGGGGGTCGCAGGCGATGCTCTGGGAAGTCGGCCCGTCGGGTAACTGGCCGATCGTGCTCGCCACCATCCAGGACGCGGAGGGGCTGCCCACCCTGCGGCAGCTCCTGGTGGCCCACCGCTACTGGCAGCGACGCGGCTTGACCGTGGATCTGATCATCCTCGTCGCGCACCCCCCAGACTACCTCCAGGACCTGGTCGACCGGGTCCGCGCGGCGGTATATGCCATTGCCGACCCCGACGCCTTCGACCGACCCGGCGGTGTCTTCCTGCGGCATCGCGACCTGCTCACGCCGCAGAACCTGCTCATGGTGCAGGCGACCGCACGACTCCATCTCCGCTGCGATGGGCACGAGCTTGGCCGGATCATGGAGACGACTCCTTCGCCGGAAGAGAACGACCTGGCTGCCAGCGGAGAGGAGGGGCGGCCCGCGCCGGTCCAGCGGGAGCGGGGCGCCTCCCGGGTCGGGCGCGTTATCCGGGCGCTCGGCACCCTGCTGACCACTCCCATGGCGCGACACGGGAGGGCCGAACCTCCCGATCCGCGCGGGGGTGTCCCGTCGCGGCCGGGGAACGGCTTCGGCGAACTCACCGACAACGGTGATTACCGCGTGGTGGTGGAGGAGGGCACACTGCCGCCCGCGCCCTGGGCCAATGTGATCGCCAACCCCAATGGCGGCTTTGTCATCACAGAACGGGGAGGTGGGTTCACCTGGGCGGAGAACAGCTTTTTCTACCGGCTCACTCCGTGGCACAACGATCCCGTCAGTGACCCGGTGAGCGACGTGATCTACTTGGAGGATGACGAATCGGATGATCTCTGGTGTCCGACCCCGGGACCTGTGTCCTCGGATGGTTCCTTCGTCATCCAGCACGGGCCGGGTCGGTCCACCTTCCAGCATACCCACGCAGGCATCGAGACCGTGCTCACCGTGGGCATGCCGGAAGAGGGTTCCGTCAAGCTCTCCCACCTCCGCGTCACGAACACGGGGAGCCGTCCCCGTCGCCTCATCCTGACCACCTTCGTGGAATGGAACCTGGGCGTGTTGCGGGAACATTCCCAGCACCAGGTGCGGACGGAGTTTGACCGCGGCCGCGGGGCCATCTTCGCACAGAATACCTTCGACCCGCAGTTCGCCGAGTGGATGGCGTTCCACGCCATCTCGGAACCGGTGCAGGGGTTCACCGCAAGCCGACAGGCCTTCCTCGGGCGCAATGGCACGGCCGCCGCCCCCGCCGCCCTGTTCAGCGGAAGCCTCGACGGTGCCAGCGGGGCAGGCATCGATCCGTGCGCGGCCCTCCGGTGCACGCTCGAGCTCGAGCCCGGGGAAACCCGGGACATCGCCATCCTGCTCGGGGCGGCGCCCAGCGGGACCGCGGCCCAGGCACTTCGGGCGCGCTACCAGACGGCGGGGCAGGCCCTGGACGCACTGACGGCAGCCGTCTCGGCATGGGAGGACCGGCTCTCCATCATTACCGTGCACACGCCGGAACCCGCGTTCGACGTCATGTCGAACCGCTGGCTCCTGTACCAGGCCCTCTCCTGTCGCATGTGGGGGCGTTCCGCCCTCTACCAGAGCGGCGGGGCCTACGGTTTCCGCGACCAGTTGCAGGATGTCGCGGCGTTCGTCTACGCCGAGCCCGGCCTCGCGCGTGCGCACATCCTCCGGGCCGCGGGCCGCCAGTTCGTCGAAGGCGATGTCCAGCACTGGTGGCATCCCCAGAGCGGCCGCGGAGTGCGCACCAGATTCTCCGACGACCTCGTCTGGCTGCCCCACGTCGTGGACCACTATGTCCGGATCACCGGCGATCGTGGTGTGCTCGACGAGAACGTCCCCTTTCTGCGCATGCGCGAGCTCCGGCCCGACGAGCACGAGGTATATGATCTGCCGGAAGTAAGCCGTCAGGAAGGCTCGGTCTACGAGCACTGTCTCCGGGCGCTGCGCCGGGCCTGCACGGATGGCGCTCATGGGCTACCCCTGATCGGCACCGGGGACTGGAACGACGGGATGAACCGCGTCGGCGTGGAGGGCCGGGGCGAAAGCGTCTGGCTGGGCTGGTTCCTCGTCGGGACCCTGCGATCCTTCGCGGAGCAGGCAGACGAACGACACGACACCACGACGGCAGCGCTCTTCCGGCGACGCGCGGACGATTACCTGGCGGCGATCGAGGCCCACGGCTGGGACGGCGAGTGGTACCGGCGCGCCTGGTTTGATGACGGCACCCCCCTCGGATCACGCACGAGCGATGAATGCATCATTGACTCGATCGCCCAGACCTGGAGCGTGATCTCGGGCGCAGGCAGCCCGGCGCGCCAGGAGCAGGCCATGCGCAGCCTGGAGCGGTATCTCGTCCGTGAGGATGCCCGGCTGCTGCCCCTCCTGACGCCACCGTTCGACAAGACCACCCATGATCCCGGCTACATCAGGGGCTACCTGCCGGGCGTGCGCGAAAACGGAGCCCAGTACACGCACGCTGCGTTATGGGCCGTGCTCGCCACGACGCTGCAGGGCCGGGGCGATCGCGCGTTCGAGCTGTTCCAGATGCTGAACCCGCTCACGCATGCCACCACCCCCGAGGCTGCGCAGACCTACAAGGTGGAACCCTACGTCGTGGCCGCCGACGTCTACGCGGCCCCGGGGCTCCTCGGCCGCGGCGGCTGGACCTGGTATACCGGGTCAGCCAGCTGGATGTACCGGGTGGGGCTCGAAGGGATCCTGGGGTTCCGGAAGCGCGGCAATCGCCTCTTCCTGGAGCCCTGCGTACCCGAAACGTGGCCCGGATATTCGATCCACTACCGCCACGGTGGGAGTCTCTACGTGATCAGCGTGCGCCAGGGTGCTCGCGCAGGCGCCGGAGGTCGGGTGCTCCTGGACGGAGCGGAAACCGGCGAGGATGGAATTCCGCTGGTGGACGACGGCACGACGCATGAAGTGGTCGTCAAGCCGGCAGAATAGACATCGCGCGGGCCGACTCCGCTGATCAGCCGCAGTTCAGGACGTTGTACCTCTCCCAAACTCGCAGCCTCGCCGCACCATGACCTTGCGGCCGTGGCCTTCCCCGGTACACTCCCCCCTGGCCCGTCCGTCAGCCCTCTTGTCTCCCGGGGAACTGAATGCGCACTCTCCTGTGTACGACCCTGCTCGTGATCCTTGCCTCACCCCTCCGTGGCCAGGTCGATGGGGACATTGTCCTCATGGATACCGTCGTGGTCGCCGGCCAGGACGTGTTGCCTGCCGTCCAGCTGTCCAGGGGGAATATCTACCGCATCGTGGTCTCGGGATCCGCCGCGACGCCTTCCCTCCAGCCCACGGAGGCAGGGATTCCAGTGCCCGACCTCATCGAACTCAACGGCGGGGGCGCCACCGGTCTCTACGAAATTGCGCTTTATCGGGATGGGACGTATCGCGTGACCCTGACTGGCGGCTCCGGCGTCCGCACCCGCGTCCGGCTGTATGCCGATTCGCTTGAAACCGACCGGAAGCACGACCGGGCCCGCACACCGAAGATTGGAGTCGGGCTCGCATTCGATGTCGGCTACCACGGTGGCTATGGGATCGGGTCAACCCCCGATTCCCCGGAGGCGGGTGCGCTGGTGGACGCGTGCCTGCTGTTCAGTGACGGACGCAGATTCAGCCTCTGCCTTGGCGCGGGAAGGCATTTCCGCACCAGGGAAAGCCTGCTCCTGTTCTTCGTGGAGCCACGGGTGAGTGTCCTCCGCTGGAATCGCCCGAATGGCAACGTGATGGACCTCGGCCTGGTCGCCCGGATGGCCCAGGGATCGGCGGCATCGATCAGCATCGATCCCTCGTTCTACGCGGGCGGCGTGTTCTTCTCCTATGGCATGTCGCGCGACGCACGGGGCCACGGCACCGGCCTGACGGTGTCGGCGATGTACGGCCCGGTCCGTAATGTGGCGGTCGAACACCAGTCGATCGTCCAGGCGATGGCAGGCTTCTGGTGGGTGCCTTAGAAATCCGTTCCCGCGGAGATGCCCCTCTCGGGTGAAGCCCGGGACGCGGTTTCCAGCCGTGCGAAGCGCCGCATGGAACAGCTCCTGCGCACGCGCCCAGCGTCTCGCCTCCGGCGAGGTTTCGCTCATGTCCGCAGCTCCCGGTTGAGCCAGGCCCGCGCCGAGGTCCACTCCCGCTTGACCGTCGCGGGGGAAATGCCAAGCGCTTCTGCAGTTTCCTCGATCCCCATCCCCACAAAAAACCGGCACTCCACGATGCGCGCCTGGCACTCACTCAGCGCCTCGAGTCGCGTCAGCGCTTCGTCGAGCGCGATCAGTTCGGCGGGCCGGGTTCCATCGCCACCACGGCGTTGTCGATTGTGATGTCCCGGGCGGCCCCGCGCCGCTTCCCGGCATTCCGGCGGCGGGCGTGGCTGATCAGCAGCCGGGCGCGTGGACTGGGCGCAGGCCCCCGAAGAAATGGGCCCGGCCCCGCCAAGTCGCTCCGGTCCAGCTGAACCAGCTTCAGGTAGGCCTCGTGCACCAGGGCGGTCGGGGTCAGGGTGTGGTCGGGCCGCTCCCGGGCCATCTCGCGTCGTGCTATGGCCCGGAGCTGCGCATACACCTGTGGGAGCAGGTGTGTCATCGCGGCCTGGTCGCCCTTGCTCAGTTGCTCGAGCGCGGTGGTGATGTCCGGGTCCATGGGGAAGTCCTGCCGGGGCAACGGGTTGATCCTATATCACCCGCCGCCGAGCCGGGCCACCAGCATGCCGATGAGCCGATTCCACGACTTCCTGCGCCTCTCTCAGGTGGATGGGGCAGGAGGCCCCACCCCGGGGCTCCCCCGGCGGACAACAGGTACCCAAGCTGGAGAGACAGACCATGGCAAAGTGGCGGCCGGACCCGACGTTCTACCCCTCCCCGCGGCACGCGATGGAAGCGCCGGCGGAGGACCTGGCCTACGTGGCCCTGCTCAACCCCGCCAAGGAACGGCCCGACGCCATGGGCGTCGTGGACGTGAAGCCGGGGTCGCCCACCTACGGCCAGCTGGTGGGCCAGGTGGACATGCCCAACGTGGGCGATGAGCTGCATCACTTCGGCTGGAACGCGTGCAGCTCCCATCTCTGCCCCTATGCGCCGCACGCGCACGCCGAGCGGCGGTACCTCGTGGTGCCCGGGATCCACTCCTCCAGAATCCACATCCTGGACACCAAGAAGAATCCCCGGCAGCCCGAGATCGTGAAGGTCATCGAGGGCGAGACCATCGCCAGGAAGACCGGCTACTCCGCCCCGCACACCACCCACTGCGGTCCCGACGGCATCTACGTCAACGCCCTGGGCGCACCGGACGGCGAGGGCCCCGGCGGGATCTTCATGCTCGACCACCAGACCTTCGAGGTGAAGGGTCGGTGGGAGGCGGACCGCGGTCCCCAGTATCTCTCCTACGACTTCTGGTGGCATCTCGGCCAGGACACGATGATCACCAGCGAGTGGGGCACGCCGAACATGGTGACGGAGGGCCTCAACCCCGAGCTGCTGCTGGGCGGCAAATACGGCCACGCCCTGCATGTGTGGGACCTGAAGACCCGCAAGCACAAGGAAGTGCTGGACCTGGGTCCCCAGTACCAGATGCCCCTGGAACTCCGGCCGGCCCACAGCCCGAACCGGGCGTATGGATTCGTGGGCGTGGTAACGTCGCTGGAGGACCTCTCGGCTTCCATCTGGCTCTGGTATCTCGAGGGGAAAAACGGCAACGGGAAGTGGAAGATCAAGAAAGTCATCGACATTCCCGCCGAGCCGGCGGACCCGGCCGACCTGCCGCCGATGCTGCAGGGCTTCAAGGCCGTGCCGCCGCTGGTCTCGGACCTCAACCTGTCGCTGGACGACCGGTTTCTGTACGTCTCCTGCTGGGGGACCGGCGAACTCCTGCAGTACGATGTCTCCGATCCCTTCAACCCCGTCCAGACGGGTTCGGTGCGGATCGGCGGCGTGGTGGGCCGTGCCGCACATCCCGCCCGGCCCGATCAGCCGCTCAACGGCGGTCCGCAGATGGTCGAGATCAGCCGGGACGCTAAGCGGGTCTACTTCACCAACTCGCTCTACTCGCCCTGGGATGACCAGTTCTATCCCGACGGGATCAAGAGCTGGATGGTGAAGCTCGATGTGCAGCCGGGCGGCGGGGTCGCCTTTGACAAGAACTTCTTCGTCGAGTTCGACGCGGGCATGCGAAGCCACCAGGTGCGGCTCCAGGGTGGGGATGCCTCGTCCGACTCCTTCTGCTACTCATGAGCGACATGACGCTCTGGCCCTGGGCCGCCCTGTTCCTGCTCGGGGCGGTCCATGGCGTGAACCCGGGCATGGGGTGGCTGTTCGCGGTCGCCCTCGGTCTGCAGGAGCAGCGGGCCCGAGCTGTCTGGCGGGCGCTGCTGCCCCTCGCGCTGGGTCACGCCGCGGCTGTCGGCGCCGTGGTGGCGGTGGCGGCCCTCGTCGGCCTCGTCACGCCGCCCTCATGGCTCAAGTGGATCGTGGCGGCGCTTCTCCTGACGCTCGGCGTGCTGCACCTGGTACGCCATCGTCATCCGCGCTACGGCGGCATGCAGGTGAGTTCCTGGAACCTCGCGGTCTGGTCGTTCCTGATGGCGACAGCCCATGGGGCGGGACTCATGGCCCTGCCCTTCGTTCTTGGATTGCAGTCACCGGCCCCCCACGCTAGCCACGGGGGACATGGCGGCCACGTAATGCTGGCGGGACTGGACCCGACCCGCGCGACTGGCCTCCTCGCGACGGGACTTCATACGGCGGGGTACCTGCTGGTGCTCGGTGCGGTGGCGGCTGTGGTATACCGCAAACTCGGGCTGCGGATACTACGCACCATGTGGTTCAACATCGACCTGGTCTGGGCCGGCGCGCTGATCGTCACCGCGCTTGTCACCCCACTGATCTGACCTGAAGGAGACATTCAAATGTCGGCATCTGTTTCCCCCCGTGCGTCCGGCGGATTTCACTATACGATCGAGGCGTCCCCGCTCGCGGGCAGGGACGGGCCCCGCCAGCCTGACCTGCTGGCGGTGGCCCGCCGGAACATCGAGACCTGGCTGGAAGACGCCGGAGAGGCGCCGCTGGCGGAGATACCCCGCGCGTGGCCGGTTACGCGGTTCCTGATGCGGCACACGGCGCTGCAACTGGAGAAGATGGGGAAGGTCGAGCGTGTCGTGGATCCAGTCACACGACAGGTGACGGCGCTGAGGCTGAAGCGATAGACGGTCAGGCAGACGGACGGGCGGTCAGGGCAGGGTCGGGCCGGCCCGCGTGGCCTCCGCCATCTCCTCGTCGTGGCCGTAAATGTCGGGGTAGAAGAATACGGGGCCATCGGGATGCGCGACGACCGTGGTGTAGAAAATGATGACCGGCATGGGACGCGCCAGCATGGCGCGGCTCGTGGCAATATCGCCGATGGCCGACAAGATCCGCTCGCGCGGCCAGCCTGGCGTATCCCGAAGCACCCATCCCGCCAGCAGTGCGGGATCCTCCAGCCGGATGCACCCGTGGCTCAGGTCGCGACGGGCCTGGCTGAAGAGCGAATTGAAGGGCGTGCCGTGCAGGTACACGCTCTCGGCGTTCGGGAAGACGAACTTGACCAGGCCGAGGGCATTCGCGGGGCCGGGGCGCTGGCGCACGCGGTAGGTGCCGGCGGCCAATCCCCCCATCAACTCCGTGGCGGGTGCGTCGCCCAGGACCTGGTCACGCGGCCCGACGATCTCCATATCATTGGCCTGGAGGTAGTCGGGCCGGCGCCGGAGCGCCGGGAGGATCTCCTTCGTCAGGATGCTCCGCGGCACATTCCAGTACGGCCGGAACTCCACATAGCGCAGGTTCTCGAACATCATCGGCGTCCGCGTGTCGAGCGCCTTCCCCACGATGACCCGCATTTCCAGCGATGGCCTCCCGCTTCCACCAGTCGAATCGAAGGCGAAGAGCCGGAATGCCGGGATGTCCACCACGAGGAGCCGCTGTCCATGCAGCGGCGGCAGCCAGCGCAGCCGCTCCATGGAATACTCGATCTGGCGAACCCGGTGATCCATCGGCACGCGCAACTCGCGTTGCGTCGCCGGGCCGAGCACTCCGTCAGGTTCGAGACCGTGCCGGCCCTGGAACTGCATGACGGCCGCGGCGAGGTCCTGGTCGTATCGGCCGGCTGGGGTCACGGCCCAGGGGCCGAGATCGCCCAGGACGTACAGGATGTAGCGCAGGATCGCGTCGTGACCGTAGGCGTCGCCGGGCCGGAGCGTGGCGGTGAGCGGGAGGAGCGGGACGAGACTGTCACGTGCCAGTTGCCGATAACGGGCGAGGGCGTCCCGGAGCAGGCGATACTGGGCAAACCCGGGCGCCGCCACGCGATCGAGCCGGCCCACCGAGTCTCCGGCGATGGCCTGCCGGACGGTCGCCGGCAGGTCCCAGGGGAGGGTCCCGTAACCGGCCGGCGCGATCCGGCGCGGATGCAGCCGGCCATCGTGGAGGTCCGAGAGGTAGCGCAGCAGATCGATGGTCAGGAGCAGGTCCGCACGGGCCTGGTCGTCAGGGTCGTTCAGGGAAGTGCGGAACAGGCTGTCGAGCCGGGTCACATCGTAGTCAGCGGGATCGAGGCCATGACTCGGCGCGTCGCGGAGCAGCTGGAGCGCCTGCCGGCCCGCGCCGGCAAGCGTGCCATCGCGTAGCCATAGCGTGCCGGCGCTCTCGGCATACAGGGACCGTACGTCATCCACCCGCCTGGAAATGTCCGTCCACCGTGCCCAGGGATGCCGCCCGGAGATGAGGATACTGTCCCGTCCGGGCACCTGCGCCAGCACGACGCCGGGTCCGATCGCGATGAGGAACAGGACCGCTGGGATGGGCCGGGGGAGCGACATGGGAGAAAGATAGGACGGGCGGACGGGCGGACGGGCGGACGGGCGGACGGGCGGACGGGCGGACGGGCGGACCAGAATGTAGCGATCCCGACTGCCGACTTGCCGACTGCCCTCCACTTGCCACTTGCCACTTGCCACTTGCCACTTGCCACTTGCCACTTGCCACTTGCCAACACACACGCAA
>CAWGSK010000015.1:0-167941 GCA_963825055.1 uncultured Gemmatimonadales bacterium | reverse complement strand
CACTACTCGCTACTCGCTACTCGCTACCCTCCCATACGCATCCCGCACCACCACTCCGCCAGCGCCCTGCCGTACCGTCAGGGTCACCGCCTCGCCGAGCGTCGGGTCGTAGGAAACCAGGCGATTCGAGCCGACCGGACGGAAGACGCGGGATGGTGTGTCGCCTCCGGTTCCCCACCCAGCCAGGTGCGGGCGCCAGACGAGGCGAAGGGTCTCGCTGCCGGTGGCAAACTCGATCTTTGCAAACGTGACGATGCGGCCGGCACGATCAGGAATAGTCCCGAGAATCTCGAATCCGGTTGGCTTGCGGGCGTGCCCTTCTCCCAGCGCGTTCCATACCCGCCAGAAGGAATCCTGCCGATTCTCCTCAGCGAGTTCCGAGGAGACAGTCGCCGAATCTCCCGCGAGCAGCGCGCCGAGAAACGCCCGTGCTTCAGTCGAGCGGTCGCACATCTCGGCTTCGCGGGCGGAGTCGGCCCCCGCGATCATCGCCACGGCGTGAGGCCCGCGCGCTGCCGCGCGCAGGCCATTGCCCTCACGCGTGAGCGTGAGCGTGTCGCGGTGCATGAGGTAGATGCCCGCGAGTCGGTCGAGAGAATCCGGTGATACTGGCGTCACCGCCGGGGGAAGATCCGGCATGGAGTCCTGTTCCAGGATGGTGATCACGTCACGCAGCAGCGGTCCGCGCCAGCCACGCCGGTCGTTGACGCCCAGCGCGATGACGAGATCCAGGTCGGGCCGGTAGCGCAGGAAGGTCTGGGTGCCCTCCGTATCTCCGCCGTGCGCGATGGCCGTGGCAGTGCCGCTCCGCATGTAGAACCAGCCGTAGGCGATCTCCGGGTCGTGCTCCTCGAACATCCGCGCCGTGGCCGAGTCCGATAAGACGCGGCCACTCACGAGGGCGCGGAACCAGTCGTGCAGCGCGGGCATGGACGCCACGGCACCGCTGGCGCCCAGCCGGGCGTTCCAGCCACGCTCCTGCACAGGCCAGTAGCGCGTGACCCGTGCCGTGCCGAGCGGCCCGCTCGCACCGACGGCGAAACGGGAAGCGGGCCAGCCGTGGAGTGACGGGAAGCCGATGTCCCCGGCACCGGAGGGCCGGAGCAGTTCATGCTCCACGAACCGCCGATAGGGCTCGCCCGAGACCTGCTCGACCAGCGCCGCGAGGACCACGAATCCGAAGTTCGAGTAGCTCCATTCCTTCCCGGGTGCGAAGTCGAGCTTCACTCGACGCAGCTCGCTCCGGACGGCCTCGATATCGTCGCGGGGCACATCTACGTCCTCCGGTAACCCGGACGTGTGCGTCATCATCTGGTGCAGGGTGATGGTCGCGACGTCTTCAGGAAGGCCGTCGATGAACCGTCCAAGCGAATCGGACGGAGCCAGGAGGCCGCGTTCCCACAGCCGCAGGACCGCGGCGGCGGTCAGCTGCTTGGTGAGCGAGCCGAGTTCGAAGATCGTATTTCGCTCGAGCGGATCCCTGCCGGCACTGTCGCGCGAACCGGCACCGGCCACCTGGATCGTGCCGCCGTCACGGCTGAACGCGACCAGGCCGGTGGCGCCGTACCCCTGATAGCGCTCCAGCATCCGCCGCACGCGGGAGACGGGGGAATCGCGCCCCTGGCCCGGTGGGGGGCGGTCCGGATGAAAGAACTCGGTCCGGCCCGCACCGTCGACAGAGAGGAAGAAACGCATCGGGGTGGCGGCATCGACCCGGGCGGAGCCTCGTCCCTGGTCGCGTATCCGCGAGCCTTCTCCGGCAGGCATTTCCGGCACTCGCCGGATCGTCCAGCGGACGCTGCCGTCGGCATCGGTCAGGCGCACGGCATCGGCGCCTGCCACGGACCCAGCGGAGACGGAACCTCCATCGGCTCTTACCGCGAAGCCGGCGGGCACCAGGATGATGCGGCGGCCATCGGCAAACTCCAGGGCGCCCGTCCCGGCAATCTCCACCGTCCCCGGGAAGATCTCCAGCGAACGCCCTTCGGAACCCACCCTGAGCCAGGGCGATGACTGGTTCGCAGCGACCGATGCGCATCCCGCGGTACTGACGGCGAAACTGAGCCAGGCAACGAACAGCAGCGGGCCTGCGGTGTCTCGCCGATTCATGGGCCCTCCGCCGCCAGGCCGTCCAGCACCAGTTGCTCCGACAGGTCGAGATGGACCATGAGGATGGACACGGCTTCGTCCAGCCGGCCACTTCCCATGATCTCGACGACTCGACGGTGCTCGCCGACATGCGCAGGCGGGGCCGTTCCCGCACTCAGGCGGTCGGCCGCCATGAAGGCCAGGCGGAGGGTATGGAGGAGGGAGAGAAAGAATTCATCGACCCGGGCGGAAGACATCGCCCCGACCACCTCCGCGTGAAAGCGGACATCGAGATCCGCCAGGGTGGACCAGTCCTCCCGCGCTGCCGCTTCCTCGAGTGACCCTGCCAGTTCCCCGAGCCGGCGCAGACGTGGCAGGTCGATTCTCCGGAGGGCGGCCGGCTCGAGCGCCCGCCGAACCCGGAATACCTCGCGCACCTCCGCAATCGACGGCCGGGCTACCGTCGCTCCCCGATGGGGGTGGTGCTCCACCAGACCCCCCCGTCCCAGTTCGAGGAAGGCCTCCCGCAGCGTGTTCCTCGAAACCCCGAACCGCGCAGCCACCTCGGCTTCCCGCAATCGTGACCCCGGGACCAGGGTTCCCGACAGGATTTCCGCCTGAAGCGCGTCGGTCAGTTGCCCCACTGTGCTGGTTCGCTGCAGTTCCGTCGCCATGGCTCCACTTTGTTGAATTGTTGAACAATTTTTCTGAACTTAGCCCTGGAGCCGGAAATAACAAGGTTGCTGCCGGCTTGACTTCGGAATATGTTCGGTATGGCGGGCTGGAAATCGGCAATAGGGAGTAGGGAGTAGGGAGTAGGGAGCAGGCACTAGTCACCAGTCACTAATCACCAGTCACTACCAATGCGCCGTTCCATCCTCTTCATCGACCCGCCCGCCTTCTGCTCCACCGTCGAGGAGCTGGTGGCGCCGGCGCTCCGGTCCCGGCCGATCGTGATCGCGCCGCCGGGGGCCGACCGCGCCACGGTGCTGGCGCTGTCGCTGGAGGCGAAGCTCGCGGGGATCACCCGGGGGATGCCGGTGCAGCGCGCCAGAAAGCTCTGTCCCGACCTGGTAATCCTCCCGCCCAACCCGCGGCTCTACGCCCGCGCGTCGAAGGCGCTGCATGAAGTGATGGCCCACTACGCCCCGGTGATCGAGCCGCGGGGCTACGGGCACGCATATCTGGACATCACCGGCACCGGCCGGCTCTTCGGCCCACCGGTGGACGTGGCTGACCGTATCCAGCGCGAAGCGCGGGAGCGGATGAACCTGCCGCTCGCGGTCGGCGCCGCCACCAGCAAGCTGGTGAGCGAGGCCGCCACCACGGTCGCGAAGGACCAGGCCGGCCCCCGCGTGGCCGAAGGCGGCGGACCCGGCCCGCTCTACGTGCCGGGCGGGGAAGAACCCGGATTCCTGGCGCCCCACCTGGTGCGCGTCCTGCCGGGTGTGCCCGACCCGGTGCGCACCCGGCTCGACGAATACCAGCTCGAGCTGATCGGCGAAGTGGCCCAGCTCTCGGAGCCGCAGCTCATGAGCGTGCTGGGTACACCGGGCCGCCGGCTCCACGCCAGCGCGCGCGGGATCGACCCCCGTCCCGTGCTGCCCCCGGAAGTCAAAGCCGAGTTCCGCGCCGTCCATACCCTGGCGGGAGACACGAACGATCTGGGCCGCCTGCATCAGCTGCTCCGCGCCCAGTCCGAGCGGCTCGGACGGCGCCTGCGTGAGCGCGCCCTGGGCGCGCAGCGTCTGACGGTGGACCTGGCCTACACCGATTACCAGCGCGCCCGAAGAAGCATCGCCCTGAAACCGGCCATGCTGGATGTCGAACTCTGGGACGCCGCGCGACGGGCGTTCACCCACGCCAACCAGCGGCCGGTCGCCATCCGCGCACTCGCGGTCACGGTAGACCGGTTCGTGGAGGTGGGGGTGCAGCTGGAACTATGGGAGGAGAGGCCAGAGGCAAGTGGCAAGTGGCAGGCCGGCAATCGGCAGTCGGCAGTCGGCAGTCGGAAGCGAGCGGAGGCGCTGCAGAAGGCAGCGGATCAGATACGAGCCCTGGAGGATGCGTGAAGGAACGACTACGGCAGTCTACTCGCCGGCGGAAACTCCTGCTTGATCCAGCCAGTCAAAAATCTCTGGCCATGGGCGTGTACAGTCGTTATGACCACAGGGCAGAGGCAGGAATGTTGAGCCGGGAACCGCCTTTGCGAGCGCCCGGCCCTGATCTGGCGGCACGATGTCGTCCCTGAGTCCATGCATGACCAGGAGCGGACCGCGAAAGTCCCGAAGGGCCTTGAGATTATCAAAGGGGTCACGCACCAGGAAGCCGGGAACGAGAAATCGTGCCGCCAGCGGACGGACACTCGTGAATGCTGACTCAAGTACAAGGGCTGCAACCGGCCGTCGGATCGCCAGCTGGGTTGCGGCCCCACCTCCCAGCGAGCGACCGTAGATCACCATACGCGAGGAGTCGATTCGGGAATCATGGATCGCCCAGTCATACGCTGCCAGAGAAGTCGTGACGATGGACCGCTCCGAAGGCGAGCCTGGCGTTCCGCCATACCCTGGGTACTCCACCAACAGCACTGCCCATCCACGCTTTCGCGGGAGCGCGAAATCATCAACCCACAGATCGGCTGTTTCCCCGTTGCCATGCAGGAAGATCAGGAGAGGCGCCCGCCCGCGCCCTGACGTCCCAGGATCGAGAAACAACCCTCCGCCCTCGGACAGAGGGACCACCTCGGCGGGGCCGCGGGATGGGCGGGTGAACTGGACCGGGCGGGGGAACAGGATGCTCCGCTGGGCCAGCAGGACGAAGCCTGCAAACCCCAGGAGCAGGGCCAGGAAAACGATCGGAACGGCCGTGTATCGGGTCATTGGCCAATCTACCTGAAACAGCGCCCCATCAATGCAGCGTCGCCCTCGGGCGACGAGAGCCGAGCAGCGGCCTCAGCCGCGTGGCGGTGAACAGGAACAACTTGTTGCAGTGAGGAGCGGTCGGAGAAGCGATGGCTCCCGACGAGCGGCCTGGAGGGTTCGATCACTGGCCGGCAAGATCCCTCGCTCCGCTCGGGATGATATCGACTTCGCTCTCCGTTCACCGTTCACGCAATATCTCGAACCACCACCTTCCCCACCGCTCCTCCCTTCTCCATCCACCGGTGGGCGGATTCCAGATCCTCAAGCGGAAACACCCGGTCGATCACCGGCCGAAGGACGGGATCAGTTCCCTCGAACAACGGCAGGATCTCCTCACGGAACGCACGAACGAGCGGCACACGTTCCGCCAGCGTGCGCGAGCGCATGACGGTGCCGACGACGGTGAGGCGTTTCGCGGAGGATCGGACTCAGGTCCAGATGGGCCGTGACCCTCGGGTCCCTGCAGAAAGCCGAGGAGAACCAGGCGGCCCAGCGGATTGAGGATGGCGAGGTTGTCGGCGAACGCCGGGCCGCCAAGGGCGTCGATAATGACGTCCACCGGCTCTACCTGCTCACGGAAGCCATGATCCCGGGTGACGACGATGCCCTGATCCAGGCCAAGCGGGGTGAGCCTGGCGAGCCGCTCGGCGCTTCGCGAGGTACCGAGGACCGTCGCACCGAGGTGATGCGCGATCTGCACCGCCGCGACACCGACTCCTCCGGTCACCGCATGGACCAACACCCGCTCACCGCGAACCAGGCGACCGCGCGCGACCAGCGCATCCCACGCAGTCAGGTATGCCTCGGCGATCGCGGCAGCGAGCTCGAAGGTCAGGCCTTCCGGTATCTGCATCGCCTCGTCCTGGTGGACGGCGACGTACTCTGCGTGCGCCCCCCCACCCACCAGCCCCATCACCCGGTCGCCTGGCTTCCAGCGGGTCACGCCCGGGCCGGTCCGCTCGACGATGCCCGCGTACTCGAGCCCTGGAATATCGGGCGGCCACCCCGGCGGTGCCGGATAATGTCCCTGTCGCTGGATCAGGTCCGCGCGGTTGAGGCCGGCCGCATGCACGCGAACGAAGACCTGTTCCCGATCGAGGTCCGGGGCCGGCCGGTCCTGGAAGAGAATGTGTCCGTCCGAGTAGGTAGCTGCTCTCATGGGGAAGGGAACAGGGAATGGGGAAAAAGGGCAGGGGCAGGGGCAAGTGGCGAGTGGCAAGTGGATTGCTGTACGACCCACTCGCTACTCGTCACTCGTCACTCGCTACTTGCCACTTGCTACTCACCACTTGCCACGTCTCCGATCCACGCCTTCCTGAACGCCTTCATCTTGTCCGTCATCGGCATTCCCGCCTCCTCATAGGTCACGATCTCGACCCGCGGGTCGTCCGCAAAGGTGAGCTTCCCGGTCTTGCGCGCGCCGCGCTGGATGTAGGTCACGTCTGCAGTCGCACCGGGGCTGCCGGCGGTCTTGATCGCCTGCCAGTCACCGTCGGAGGCGAGCGCATGCCCGCCGACACTCAGGACCCGGTCGCCCTTGTCCAGTCCGGCATCGTACAGGGGTGATCCCTTCTGGGTGTAGGACTCGATCGTCGCGGAGGAATCGGCGAAGTCGAGCTGGACGAGGCCGAGGAACGCCTTGCCGGGGTTCGACGGGCGAAGGAGGAAACCGGCGTTGGCGAGAAGGGCCTTGTAGTCCACCACGTCGTGTCCCCGTACGTATTTCGCGAAGAAGTCCTTCGCAAAGGCGGCATCCCCTGTGTACTCCGCGAGCGTGGCCTGAAGATCGTCCACGGTGTATGGCTTCTCGGTCACGCCGTACTTCTGCCACATGAGCCGCATGAAGCCGTCGAGCGGCTTGTGGAACTTCTCGCGCAGGGTGAGATCGAGCCCGAGGCCAATGACCGACCCCCAGGTGTAATAGCTGATGAAGGTGTTGCCGAAGTTCGTGGGATCAATGGAGGTGGCGGCATCCACGAACGGCGCCTGCATGCTCATCTCCATCGGGGTGAAGAGGGCGCGCGCCGGGGAGTTGATCACGAAGCTGACGCTGCCCGACAGTCCGTGGGCGTAGCTCTCCACCGGCTGGAGCCCGGCCCGGCGAATGGCCAGCGGACCGAAATAGCTGGTGAAGCCCTCGCCGAACCAGAGCGCGTCCGACATGTTGGCGCGGGTGAAGTCGAAGGGCTCGATGCCCTTCGGCCGGATCCGCTCGATGTTCCATGAATGGAAGAACTCGTGCGCCAGGGTCCCCAGGAGGCCCATGGCGTTCTTCTCCAGCGAGCTCGAGCTGGAGATGATGGTGGAGTTCCGGTGTTCCATGCCGTCGCCCGAAGCCCACGGGAGGTAGTCCGCGATGAAGGTGTAGAGGCCGTGATCATACCGCGCGGTCTCTCCGTAGATCGCAACCTCCTGGGCAACCACCTTCTTTGCCATCTCGGCGTATGCGGTAACCGCCGAGTCCGTCCCGTCATGGTGCACGGCAAGCCGGATGGTGTCGGTCCGACCGGCGCTGTGTACCGTCCACTGCCGGACGGCGTGGTTGGAAAGCTCGGTAGGGCTGTCCATGAAGTACTGCAGGCCAGGGGCGGTGAAGGTCATCGGCGCGCCGGCCGGCACCAGTTGGGTGGCAGCCGCCCACTTCGAGCCTGCCGCGGGGTGGAAGGCGATCCTGATGTTCGCGTCATCCATCCCACGGACCCACATGAACGTGGCCGGCATGTTGAGGTGCGCGTGGGTCGGGTCCACCTGGGAGTAGGTTCCGCCGGCCCGGTCGGCAAAGAGCGTGTAGGTCAGGGACACCGTCCCGTCATGCCCGGTCACGTTCCACTGGTACGGGTCCGGCCGGGTGACGGCGAGCGCCTTTCCCTTCCCGTCTACTGCCTTCACGGCATACACGTTCTTGGCGAACTCGTGAACGGCATACCGCCCCGGTGACGACCGGCTCATCCGGAACTCGGCGGGGCCCTTGAGCCCCGTCGCCGTTACGGTGATCGCGGCCTCGTGATGTACTGCGTTCGGGAACGACACGTCGTAGGAGACCTGAGCCGCGAGTGGAACCGCGAGGAAGGCAAGTGAAGCGATGGACAGGACGGAAAGACGGGTGGGCATGGATGGGACCGGTGAAGTGTGGGCGGCAAGTGGCGAGTGACGAGTGGCGAGTGGCAAGTGGCAAGTGGCAAGTGGCGAGTAGTGAAACAGTGAACGGAATGTAGCGGGGCGGGCAGATCAGCCCAGCGCCTGGAACAGGTGGCCGAGTGCGGAGCGCTCCACCTCGGAGAAGCTCCCCATGATCTCTTCCTCCGTGGCTTCGAGCCGTACCCGGCCTCGGGCCTGGCGCTCCCGACCCTTCTCCGTCAGCTGAGCGCGCACGCTCCGCCGGTCGGCGGAGTCGGCCACACGCTGGACCAGCCCGTCCGCCTCGAGCTTGTCCACCAGCTGGGTGATGTTGGAGCGGACGCAGTTCTGCCGGTTCGCCAGTTCACTCAGGGGCAGCGGCCCCGACTCGGCCAGGTCGTTCAGCACCTTGAGCCGCGCCATGGACAACCCCTCCCCCTCCAACGCCCTCTCCACCCGCTCCTCGATCCGACCCGCCAGATGCAGCAGTGCCAGAACGGTGGGACGGGCGGGCGGAACGTTTTTGTTCATAGATGAACCATATGGCCTGCACCGGAAAGCGTCAACAAGGCTTGCCTGACCGGAGAAATGGCCATAGAATACCGAAGAAAGACCGAAGAACAGTGAATAGTGAGTAGTGATTAGTGCTTCAGTACTGCCGACGTCCAGGCCAGTGAAGTTCCCGGGCGGAATCTTCCACCCAAGCACTGCTCACTACTCACTACTCACTACCCACTAGTCACCAGTCACTAGTCACTATCACCCTCATGATCCACCTCCACACCCACTCCCACTTTTCCTTCGGGTACGGAGCCTCGAGCCCCGAGGCCCTGGTGCAGGCGGCGGGGGAGCGCGGGTTCGGGGCGCTGGCCTGCACCGACACAAACGGGGTGTATGGCGCGGTGGAGTTCCAGCAGGCAGCGGAGGCGGCGGGGGTGCGGCCGATCCACGGGGCACACCTGGTGGCGAACGGCCAGCAGACCCTCGCCCTCGCCACGAACGATGACGGCTGGGCCTCCCTCTGCCGCGCGATCACCGCCATTCACTGGAACCCGGACCTGGTGCTGTCAGCGCAGCTCGCGACCGACCGGCGGGGGCTCATTCTCGTTTCATCAGACATCGACTTCCTGGAGCGGGTCCTCCGCCTGAGCGGGCCGGACGATCTCTACGCCGAGCTGATTCCGGGGCGTGCCCGGCACGAGGTCCTGGCCCGGGCGCGCCGGCTGTGCATTCCGTCCGTAGCGACCAACAACGTCGTCGCCGCGCACCCGGAGGACTGGGCGCGCCACCGCCTGCTGGTGGCGATCGCGGGAAACATGGCCATCTCCGCCGTCCGGCCGGACATGCTCGCCGCGCGGGAGGCATGGCTGCGCCCGGCGCCCGACATCGCGCGCCACTTCCCCGACTGCCCGGAGGCCATCACGCGGACGGAAGAAATCGCCGACCGCTGCCGCTACCGGATCCCGATTGGACGGATCGTGCCCCCGCGCATCACCACCCATGACGACGCCATGCACCGGCTCCGCGCCCTGGCCTACACCGGCGCCGAACGTCGCTACGGCACAGTCGCGCCGATCACGCGGGAGCGGATCGAGCATGAGCTGGCGGTAATCGACCTCAAGGGCTTCGCCGACTATTTCCTGGTGGTGCACGACATCGTCCAGCACGGCCCGACCCATTGTGGCCGTGGCTCCGTTGCCAACTCGGTGGTGAGCTACTGCCTCGGCATTACGCATGTCGAGCCGCTGGGTGCCGGGCTGCTCTTCGAGCGGTTCCTCAATCCCGAGCGTCGCGACCCACCCGACATCGACCTCGACTTCCCCTGGGACGAGCGCGACCGGATCCTCGCCTACGTTTTCCGCCGCTATCCGCATCCGCGCTCGGCGATGGTCGCCAACCACAACTGCTTCCGGCTCCGGGGCGCCATGCGGGAGGTCGCCAAGGTGCACGGCCGGCCGGCTGGCGAGATCCGCGAGGTCACCCGGCGGATCCCCTGGTACGACGGGAATGACTCTTTCGTCAACCTGTTCGCGACACATCCCAACTTCCAGGCACTCCAACTGCCGGACGTCTGGCAGCAATACGCCCGGCTGGCGGAGCCGCTGGTGGGCATTCCCCGTCATCTCTCGCTCCATCCGGGTGGCGTCGTGATCGTACCGGACGCGCTGACCCGGTACGTGCCCACCCAGCCCGCCGTGAAGGTGCTGGACGACGCGCCCGACGTCACCGTGCCGGTCATCCAGTTCGAGAAAGACGGCGCCGAGGATGCGGGGCTGGTCAAGATCGACCTGCTGGGCAACCGGTCGCTCGCGGTCATTCGCGATGCGATCGAGGCGGTGCGGGTGCACACGGGCCGGCGGATCGACTACACCTCGGACGAGGCTGGCCAGGACGAACTCACCCGTGAGCACTTCCGGACCGGGCGCACGATGGGGGTCTTCTATACCGAGTCACCCGCTTCGCGCCTGCTCTGCCAGAAGAGCCGCGCCGAGTCCTACGAGCTACTGGTGCTCAACACGAGCATCATCCGGCCGGCATCCAACGAGTACATCCGGGTGTACCTCGAGCGGCTGCACGGTGCGCCCTGGGAACCGCTCGACCCGGTACTGCGGGACACCCTGAGCGAAACCTTCGGCATCATGGTCTACCAGGAGGACGTGGTGAACGTGTGCGCCACCTTCGCCGGGATGCCGCTCGCCACCGGTGACGGCCTCCGCAAGGCCCTCTCCAAGAAGCGTCCGTACAAGCAGCTCGCGGCCTACGCGGAGGAATTTTTCCACGGTGCCCTGGCGCTGGGGCGGGACCCCGAAGTGATCAAGCGCGTGTGGGCGATGGTCATGTCGTTCGCGGGCTACAGCTTCTGCAAGGGCCACTCCTGTTCCTACATCCAGGTGGCGCAGCGGAGCTGCTGGCTCCGGGCCCATTACCCGGCGGAGTTCTTTGCCGCCGTGCTCGCCAACGGTGGCGGGTTCTATCACCCGTTCACCTACGTGGCGGAGGCGCAGCGCGCGGGCCTCACCGTCCGGCCGCCGGACGTCAATGCCAGCGAATTCCGCTGCGCCGGCCACGGCGGCACGCTCCGGATCGGCCTGCAGTTCATCAAGGGGCTTTCCCACGAAGCCGCCGAGCGCATCCTCGATGCGCGAGGCCCGTCACCGCGTCCCGACCGGCCGGAGGAGCCCGCGCCGGGCAGCCGGCCCTTTACCAGCACCGCCGACCTGCGCCGCCGCACCGGCCTGGCGCCTGACGACCTCCGCACCCTGATCAAGGTGGGCGCCCTCGACAGTGTTGCCGTTGACCGGACCCGCCCGATGATGCTGTGGGAGGCGGACGACCGGACCACCCGCCGCGATGGCGGGACCCAGGCGGCAGTACTCGAGGTCCCGCCGGTCCGCCCACCCCACCTCCGCGAGTACACCGCCGAGCGGCGGCGGCAGGAGGAGTACGCGGCACTGGGCTTCAGTACCGATGTCCACCCGATGACGCTCTACCGGAATCACCTCCGCCGCTTCCGGTTGTGTCCCAGCACCGCCCTCCACGATCACGTGGGCAAGAGTGTCCTGCTGGCCGGCATGCTCACCACCGCCAAGCCGGTGCACACGAAGAAGGACGAGCCGATGGAGTTCGTCACCTTCGATGACGGCCATGGCCTGATCGAGGCCGTGCTCTTTCCGGACACCTATCGTCGCCGGGCCCACGTGTTGTTCGACCAGGGCCCGTTCGTCTTCCGGGGGAAGGTGGAAGAGGAATTCGGCGCCGTGACGGTGACGGTGACCCATCTGGAACGGCTGGAGAGGATGGGAAGAGGAGCGAGGAGCGAATAGCGAGTAGTGAGTAGTGCATGGGCGGTGAGTATCTTCGCGACGGCTCGTTGCCCAATACCTACTTGCCACTTGCCACTTGCCACTTGCCACTTGCCCCTCCCCTCCTAACCTTCATCCACTACCTACCCGGGCCCCCCATGAAGCGCTTCCTCATCGGCACCGTTCTCGTCCTGCTGGCTCTGGCCGTCATCGTGTTCCTGGGCGGCTCCCTGCTCCCGCGAACGCATCGTGCCACCAGCACGATCCTGCTCCACCAGCAGCCGGACACCATCTGGACGCTGATCCGGAACCCGGAGGCCGTGGCCACGTACTGGACCGACGTGGACTCGGTGCGCCGGATGCCGGCGGATACCGGCGAGCGATGGATGTACTGGACTGGAGGCTTCGAGATGCCGTTCGAGATCGTGTCGTCCCATCCTCCCGCCGAGCTCGTTACCCATATCGTGGAAACGCCGGATGCGCATTTTGGCGGAGACTGGACCTACACGCTGGCTGCCACCCCGAACGGGACGAGGGTGACTGTCACGGAAGACGGCTGGGTGGGAAACCCCGCCTTCCGCGTGATGACACGAGTAATGGGGGAACATCGCACCGTTGACCGCATGCTGACCGCCCTGGGCCGGCATTTCGGCGAGGACATAACGCCAGAGCACGTGGAGCACCGATGAGCGCCGCCCTTCGGGTAATGTCGGTCGTGGCCGTGCTCACGGCCTGTGGCAACTCGGGTGCGCCGGACGGCCCCCCGGGCCCACGCCTCATCACGGTCGCCACGGGGTTGTCCTTTCCAGTGGACCTGGCCGCGCCGCCGGGGGACACCGGCAGGATCTTCGTAGTGGAGAAGACCGGCACCATCCGCATCGTCCGAAACGGGAGCGTGGTTTCCGCTCCCTTCCTCGATGTTTCCGGACAGGTCAGTCGGGGCCAGGAGCAGGGCCTGCTCGGCCTGGCCTTCGATCCGGACTACGCCGCGAATGGACGGTTCGTGGTGAACTTCACCGACGGAAACGGCACCACGCGCATCGTCGCATTCCGGGTCTCCTCTGACCCGGACCGGGCCGACCCGGCCAGCGCGGACACGCTCCTCACCGTGGCGCAGCCGTACTCCAATCACAACGGCGGCGGCCTCCAGTTCGGGCCGGATGGCTATCTGTACATCGGCCTGGGCGACGGTGGCTCCGCCGGCGATCCGGCAGACAACGGGCAGAATCGGACCGTCCTGCTCGGAAAGCTGCTCCGCCTCGACGTGAACGGGGGGCCGCCGTACGCGATACCAGCCGACAACCCGTTCGCGGACAGCACCGGACTCCGCGCGGAGATCTGGAACTACGGCCTCCGGAACCCGTGGCGCTTCTCGTTCGACCGTTCGACGGGAGACCTCTATATCGCCGACGTGGGCCAGGACGCCCGGGAAGAGGTGGATTTCGCGGCTGCCGGAACCGGAGGCGGTGCCAACTACGGCTGGAGTATCATGGAGGGCACCACCTGCTTCGGGGGTACCTGCAACCAGGCCGGCCTGACCCTCCCGGTGCTGGACTATGGACATGACGAGGGTTGTTCGGTGACCGGTGGCTATGTCTACCGCGGATCCGCGGCGCCGGACCTGGTCGGCCGGTATTTCTACGCCGACTACTGCAGCGGCTGGGTCCGGAGCTTCACCATGGCCGGGGGGCAGGCAACCGACCGGCGTGCCTGGCCCGAGCTCACGCCGGGCGGTGCCATCACGAGCTTCGGCGAGGATGCGGCAGGCGAGATGTACATCCTGGTGAGCAGCGGCGCGGTATACCGGGTCGCGGGCGCGCCGTGAGCGAGGAAGAGGCACGCCGGGAAGACGAGACGCCTGACCCGGGGGAACTCGAGCATCTCGCGTCAGCCCTTCCTGCCCTGATCCGCCTCGGGACCTCTACCTGGACCTACCCCGGCTGGCAGGGCCTGGTCTACCAGCGGAAGTACCCGAAGAGCGGCGCGAGCGCGCGGATGCTGGAGGAGTACGCCAGGTTCCCGCTCTTCCGAACTGTCGGCATCGACTCGAGCTTCTACGCTCCGCCGGAGCCGAAGACGCTCCGCGCCTATGCCGAAGCCCTGCCGGCCGGCTTCCCCTGTGTGAGCAAGGTCTGGGACCAGGTCACGGTGCACACCCACGCGAAAGCGCGCCAGCCGGCGCTGGCGGGCGAGGAGAATCCTGACTTCCTGAATGCGGAGCTGTTCCAGCGCGAGGTACTCGACCCCTACCGCGAATATTTCGCAGACCACATGGGGCCGTTCGTCTTCGAGTTCCAGGCCATCCGTCGCCGCACGTTCACCGCGCAGCACTTCGCCGACCGGCTGGACGACTTCTTCACGAAGCTCCCGTCCGACGTTCCGTATGCGGTCGAGGTCCGGAATCCGGACTTCCTCACGCCGCCGTACTTCGCGGTCCTGCGCCTGCACGGCGTGGGGCACGTCTTCAATTCCTGGACCAGGATGCCCTCCATCGGCGATCAGCTTGACCTGCCCGAGTCGGTCACGGCGCCCTTCATCGTCTGCCGGGCGCTGCTCCGGCCGGGGCGTGCCTACCAGCAGGCGGTCGAGCGGTTCGCCCCGTACGACCGGATCCGCGAGCGGAATCCGGAACTCAGGCATGACCTGGTCCGCCTGATCGACCGCGCGCTCGAGATGCGCATTCCTGCCTGGGTGATCGTGAACAACCGGGCGGAGGGCTCGGCGCCGCTCACCATCACGGCCATCGCCCGCCGGCTGGCACGGGCCGGCTAGTTCTCCCCCTTCTTCACGTCGTACACCACCACCATCGGCAGGCCGTCGTCGTCTTCCAGCCAGGTGGCCAGCTGACCGTTGTGCCAGGCCATCCGATAGTTGATGATGCCCGCCGGTGCGGCCACCTGGCCCAGCCACGTGCCGGTCGAGTCGAACACGTCGAAAAGGGTATGGTCGCCGTCATCTCCCGGATCCACCTGCACCCAGACGTTGCCGGCGCCATCGGCCCCGAAGCCTGTGAACGCGGGCGCCGTCCCCGGAATGTCTCCAGCCTTCATGATGCGCCGCGCCTCGTCCTCCTTCACCATGCTGGTCACGTTCCGGACGGTGGAGTCGATGATGGCATCCTTCCGCTCACTGCTGATGGCGACCGGCGTCCACTTTCGTCCGAAGACCATCTGAGTATCACGGCCCCCCCGGCTCTTTACGATACTGTAGCCCCCGGAGTAGCCCAGAAGGAACCCACCATCCGAACTGGTCCGCTGGACGGTCTGCGGAGAGAAGGGGACGCTCATCGACATGGTGGAACGGTTCCCGTTCTTGAACGTCCAGGTTTTCTCCTCGTCCCGGGGCGTGGGGGCCAGGTACAGGGTATCGGCGCTGCCGTCCTCCACAGCGTACCGGACGTAGAGGTTACCCGAATCGGGTGGGCTGATTCCGGGGATCAGCACGTGCCCGCCGGGGTCCGAGTTGATACTGGTCCAGTAACAGCACAGCGAAGCCCAGCTGCGGAGGAATGTCCCCGACGTGTCGAAGACAGACGTGCGGGATTGCCGCGGGTCATGGACGACGAGGTTCGACCCGGTGACGGTCACGAACCCCACCCTGAATTCGCCCGGACCACCGCCGTCCCGGCCGATGCTCCGAATCAGACTGCCGTCGGTGCCGAACTGCTTGATGATGGCGGGGTCCTGGTCCATGACGTACACCCGGCCAGCGTCGTCCAGCGCCACGGACTGCGGGTTGTTGAGCACGATCGAATCGCCGATACTGCCCCGGACCCGGTAGCGCTCCACCAGCTTCCAGCCGTTGGTATCAGCCCAGAGGGCCGGGGCGTCATTCATGACAGCCAGCGCGCCGTTCGCCAGGGTGTCGACGGTGGGCTCGGCGAGATGCCGGGCGGAGGCGTCACCGCACGACGCAGCCGCCCAGCCGAGCGCGGCCACGAGAAGGGCACGGCGCATGGGAAACTCCAGGAGGAAGAATGAGGGCCTCTGGAGAGGGATGCATTGAAACGGAAAATGGTTGCGTCGCGGTTCAGGCCGGAGAGACCGCCGCGTCGAGGTCAGGCGCAAGTCCGGCCGTCTCACAGATACGCGCGACGGTCTGTCCGATCTTGTTGTTCGGGGTCGAGGCACCGGCGGTGAGCCCCAGGCTTTGCACGCCCCGCATCCAGTCGTGGTCTTTTGTCTCTCTGGTCGCGCCAACCGGCTGGTGGCGGATCGTGCCCTCCGAGGGATCGATACAGGCTGAGTCCTCGATGTGATACGTCCGCACCCCCTCCGATACGCAAAGCGATGCGAGGTGGCAGGTGTTGCTGGAGTTGTAGCCGCCCACCACGATCATGACGTCGGGCGGAAGCTTCAACAGGTCCTTCACCGCGTCCTGGCGTTCCTGCGTGGCGGAACAGATCGTGTCGAAATTCCGGAAGTGATCTCCCACATGCTCCGCACCGTAGCGTTTCTCCATGCTCTTGCGGAACTCGTCGGCGATGGCGAGTGACTCGCCGGAGAGCATCGTGGTCTGGTTCGCAAGCCCGACCCGGACCAGGTGCTGCCGAAAGTCAAATTCCCCGGACACGGCCTTCGCAAAGCGGTCGGCCAGGGGAGCGGGGTCGCCGCCCTGCTCGATGAAATCGCACACCAGCCGCGCTTCCTCCATGTTCCGGACCACGAGGTAGCGCCCATCGGGGTACTTGGTGACCTGGCTGGCCGTCGCCTTGGTTTCCTCGTGGTAGTGCTTCCCGTGGATGATGGCGGTGAAGCCGTCCTTCGCATAGCGTTCCACCCGCTTCCAGACGTTCAGCACCGACCCGCAGGTCGTGTCCACCATGACGCACCCGATCCCGCGCAGCCGGTCGAAATCCTGCACGGTCACGCCGAAGGCCGGCATGATGACGACATCCGCGGGCCGGACCTCGCTGAAGCCGAAGGCCCCGTTATCGTCGCGCCAGAGGAAATGGACGTTCATCTCCTCCAGCTTCCGGTTCACATGCGGGTTGTGGATGATCTCGCCGACCAGGAACAGCCGGCGGTCGGGAAACTTGGTGCGCGCTTCGTAGGCGTAGTCCACCGCCCGGTCCACTCCATAGCAGAACCCGAATTCACGGGCGAGCCGGATGGCGAGCGGCCCCACCTGCAGCGCATAGTCGGCCCCCTTGAGCGCCTCCACCACGCCGCTGCTGTAGTCGGCGACGAGGCGGTCCTCGATCTGGCTCTTGAGGCCGAAGCCCTTCCGGAAGTACGTCTCTGTCATGGTCTTAACGTAACGCGGTATCGCTCGAAATGCCTGTGCTGTCGGGGGTGCACGGGGTGGTGGCCGGAGTGACCGGCACGTTCCGGAAGCTCCCCCGTACCGCCGCGTCCACCGGATCCCGGACCCCCCGCAGCTCCGCCGCGAACCGGCCACTCACCCGGTCGTGCCCGGCCTGCTCCAGCACCAGCCAGCCGCTCCGGCTCTGCCCCGCGTAGATGCTCACCTGGCCGAACACCCGGAGGGCCACCCCGGCCGCCGGCCGCCCCGGCGGGCCCAGAGAGGGATCATAGACCGGGAGCGAGTCGGCCATGAGCGAGTCGCGGGGATACAACGCGATCGCCACGCCGGTGTCGCCCAGGAGGGAGACGATTTCCAGCATTCTCCCCTCCTCGCACCACTCGGCCCTGGCCGGTGCCTCGAAGCTGCCCGTGTCCTGGCCCATCCAGTCCACGGTGAACGTCCCGGCGCCGCCCGCGACCTCGAGCGCGGGCTCGGCCCCGCACGCCGCACAGAGCATGACGGCCAGGAAGATGGAGCCGCGCACCGGCATCACGCTTCGAGCCCCAGTTGATTCCGGGCTTCCGCGACCGAGAGGGCGAAGGGCTGGAGGCGCTCGACCAGGTCGGGAGGCAGCGGGCGCGAGACCAGGTCGCCCCGGCCGGTACACACCAGGACGAGGTGCCCGTGAGCCCCCAGCCGGCCGGTGCCCTCATGGATCACGTCGAAACTCATGGTGATGGACTTGGTGCCGATACGGCTTATATAGGCCGCGAGCCGGAGCCGGTCGTCGAGCCGCACGGGATAGTAGAACTCCGTATGCACCTGCACCCGCGGCAGATAGATGTCGTACGTCTCGAAGACGGTACTGAACGGCATGCCCGCCGCGCGGAAGAGTTCCATTTCCGCCAGCTCGAACAGCCGGACATAGGAGCCGTAGAAGATGATCCCCGCGGCATCCACGTCCGACCAGCGGACATACTCCTCCATGACGAACGGTGCAGGCATCGGGGCTCCGGCTTCGGTAGTCGAACAGCCTTATCACAGAGTACGCAAAGAACACAAAGGCAATCGATCGCGCGTGGGAATGTACGCGAAAAGTACCTCTTTGTGGTCTTCGTGTCCTTCGCGGTGAGGCTGTTCTGGATCGAGGAGGATTCTACCGGGGCGCGGCGAAGACGATGTCGAACCGCAAGCCGGTGTCGTCGTGCGTGATGGGATGGCTCAGGTCGAACCGGATGAGCCCGCGGAGGATGGACACGCCGACACCGCCGCCCACCAGCAGGTCCTGACCGGCCAGCCCGTCCAGCGGCCCTGCCTGGCCGGCATCCATGAACACCACCGGCCGGAGGCCGAGCCCACCGGCAACCGCATAGTCGGCCTGGACGGCCCAGAAGGCCTGCCCGATGCGTGAGCCGTAGTCGAACCCGCGCACCGTGCCGAGGCCACCGACCCGGAAGAGCGTCTGGGGGAGTGCCGGCGCGGTGCCCATACCGCCCCGGGCACGGAGGGTGAGTCCGTTCGCCCGGCCAAAGGACCGTCCCCATTCGCCGGAGACGCGCGCCGCTACCTCACCCTCACCGCCAAGAAAATCTCCGGCCACTGTCCAGCTGCCCATGCCGCCCTGACCGCTCAGCTTGAGCGTGGTGCCCAGGAAGTTCCCCGCCAGCACCGGCGGATTGCCGGGGAAGTCACCGGTGCCACCGAAGAAGTCATTGATCGCCGAGTGGGCCTCGGCCGGGGTGCTGCTCTGGTGCTCGGCCCGCACCTCCGCGGCCAGGTCGAGTCCCACACCGAGCGACGTCTCGTAGCCCAGCGACACGCCCTCCGCCAGGTAGTAGTCGGCGTTGTCGTGCCCGGCAAACAGCCCGTTCAGCGAGTTACCGATGTCTCCCACGGGCTGGATGACGTCCACCTCGGCCAGGCGCCGGTACCCGGTGAGGGAGAGCCGGCCTTCAGGCGCTTCCCGAACCAGGCCGACCTGCCCCATGACACGCGAGTCGCTGAGGCCGAACCGCACCGTCCCCCGCGCGCGGGTGAAGGCGACACCCGGCACGTCCACCTGGTAACCCAGGCCGGCGGACAACCCCTGTACCCGGTTGTAGCGGAACACGTCCGCGACCCGCTCGTACTCGATTCCGTAGCGCCGTCGTCCGGTCAATTCGTCCGGCAGGTCCTCGGCGATGTGGGCCAGGTCCTGCATCATGTCGAATGTTCGCTGGGCATCCTCGGGTGACTGGTCCAGTTCGAGTGAGTCGGGCCACGCGTACCGGCTCAGTTCGGCCCGGGGTGCCGTACGGATCTCGAAGTGGCTGCCGTCCCGGTCGCTGGCGTACTCCACCGCGGAGGTCGAATCGCGCCGTCGCCCGATCCGGACAAAATCCTCTGAGTCAGGGATCGCCACCTGGAACGGGATCGGTTGCCCGGTATTGATCTCGTAGTCGGTGAACGTCGTGCTGAGCTCGAACGGAATGACGATATCGCCGATGACCGGGATCTTCACTTCGCCGGCGATCACCTGGCGGTAAGGCATCCAGTAGCGCCGGTCCTGCAGCGAGTACTCCAGCTCGGCGTCCACCCGCAGGATCCGGCTGACGAGTTTGTTCTCGCGACGGGCCGACGCGCTGTCCTCAGGCGTGTCCGACTCGGGACTCGACCAGAGCGCTGTCCCGACATAGCGGAAAGCCAGCCGCACTACTTCGGCAGTCTCCCCGTCCAGGACCATGCGTCCGGCGATGAGTGAGGGTCCGTTGCGTCGTGGCACCACGCGCACGGTGTACAGCGTGATGCGGCGGCCGTCCTGGGTCGTGACCCGGACACTGTCGGTCAGGGCATAGCTGTACCAGTCCGGCCCGTCCGCGGCGAGGGGATGGAGCGCGGCGCGGTCGGGAAAATCCTGCCCGAAGATGCGGACGGAGTCTCCCAGGGCCCGGGGAACGAACCAGGGCCGGTCAAAGGCGCTGGAGATGTCGACGTCCGCCCACCGGGCACGGGAGCGGGCGCCCTCGATGTTCACCCGGAGGTCATTGGGCCGCTGCCAGGCGACGCTGCCCGTCTGTTCCTCCACCGCGACGGGCGGCAGCCGGGCCCACCGCCGCTTGCCCAGTGCGAACGACATCCGGTAGTCGATGTGCGCGCGGTAGTCGTTGACGAGGGTATCCTGGTAGCGATGACGCTCCATCGCGCGCGCGACGAGCGCGCGGGTTGGAGCGTCCGCGTACACAGGTAATGAATCGGGTTGCCCCGGGCCCAGCGCGAGAAGGAGCGCTAGCTGGAGTGCGCCCATCGACTGCGACCATCGCGATGGAGGCCGTAGGCGCGCAGGCGCCGCCAGAGGGTCGTCCGGCTGATCCCCAGATGCTTCGCCGTCTCGGCCAGGCGCCAGTTGTTGGCGTCCAGCGTGGTGACGATCAGTTCCTTCTCCCGCTCCGCCAGCGTGCTCGGGCCGGCGACCCCGGGTATGAACATCGCTTCACCGAGCTCGAGGGCGCCCACCTTGAGCGGACGCAGCCGGCCGCCCATGGCGGCGAGCCGGGGCTGCAGGTCATCGGAGTCATCCAGATCCACGGTGCCTTCGAGCGCATCGCGGGCCGGGGTATTCATGTAGAGCAGCTTGCCGTCCTTGTCGAACACCACCACGCCTTCACCGAAGCCATCGAGCAGGGCCTTGGCGAGGGGGGAAAAGACTGACGGCAGCGTATTACCCTTCATACCATTCGTTTCCGACATAGGCCATCTTACGTTGAGTGCGACCGCGGGGTTTCACTGTGCGACACCGCGGGGGAAAAAGGCTGATATCCCGTGAATAATCAATGGCCTGGCCCGGGAAGGTGAAACCGGCATAATCCCGAAGCTCCAGACCGCCTGCCCCTGTTAGAATGACGTCCCAGCCGCCACGACGTGGACAGCGAGGAGACCGGATGCGAGAGACGATCCTGCGGGCCGCGCAAACGGTGCTTCTCCGGGGAGATATCACCGGCTGGACCATGGCCCAGGTGGCCGGAGAGGCCGGATGCGCCAAGGGGTTGGTGCACTACCACTTCAGGACGAAGTCAGCCCTGCTGGCGGAGGTGGCGGGAGCACTCCGGGACGAGCGGCTGCGGCGCCGGGGAGAGGCCCTCGAACGGGAAGGCACCGCGGCGTTGGATGCGCTGTGGTCCGTGCTGGTCGACGAGGTCCGCTCCGGCGCCTTCCGCACCTGGCTCGCCTTCCTTGCCCTGGACCAGCCCGGACTTCAGGCAATTCTCCGGCAGGATCGGGATGACCCGCTGGCCCGGTCCGCCGCGCGGGCCCTCGCACTCGAGACGCCACCAGTGCCGGGACTGATCCCGTCCGTTCTGGACGGCTTCCAGGTCGCCCTTCTCCGCGGGACGGATGCCGCCGCACTTCGCGACGGGTTCGACCGCTTCTGGCTCGGACTTCTCGGCTGATGGAACTCCGCGGCCGGACAGCCCTGGTCACCGGCGCCTCGCGCGGTATCGAGCGCGAGCTCGCGACCCGGGGCATGGGATCGCTCGGGATCCCGGGGTTCCAGAGACGGAAGGTGGATGGGACCCCCGCCGACTGAGTGAACGGTCAGCGCCGCCCGCCCCGGCCCCGGCCACCCTTCCCCTTCCCGCCTTTGCCCTGATGCCGTTGTCCCTTGTGCCGCTTCCCACCCTTCCTGTCCTTCGACCTTCGACCTTCGACCTTCGATCTCTCCCGCGGCATCGCATCCAGCAGCCGCTTCATTTCTTCGAGCGTATCCGCCCTGAGCGAACTGCCGCTGCCGCGCACGACGGTGAAGCGGATCGGCCGGTCGAGAGGTGGCAGGTCCTTCTCCTGGATCCGGCGCGCCTGGCCCTCACGAAGTCGGAGCCGCACGATCCCACGGCCCTCCTGGTCCACATCGTAGTCGAGCGGGATTGCATCACCGAGGAGATGAAGGGACGACGGCAGCTGTGACAGCGCCTCGCGTACGTCTTCCTGGACCAGCTGAACCGGGTCGAGCGAGAACGGCGTTTCGAGAAAACCCTCCCAGCTGTTCACCCCGTCGACCTGCGCCAGCAGGTCGCCACGGAGTGCCGCTGAGTCGATCCGCAAAAGGGTTCCGCCGGATCGGCGCCAGAGCTCGCCCAGCTCCTCGAGCGCGCGCCGCACCCGGCCCTGGTCCGGATGCATGGTTTCCCCGGCCATGAGGCCCGCCACCATCGTCTCGCGCGCGGGAACGAGGAGGTCATCGGGGATCGGCCCCTCGAGATCCTCCACCACGCTCTCCAGTTCGAAGCCGAAGTACGTGATCCGCCGCCGCATGACAAGGTGCTGGGTCCGGCGCCTGCCCTGTGACAGCTCGATCGTCGCCGGGCCCCAGCTCGCGTGCTGGCGCACCAGGTCATACGGCAGCGTGGTGCCCTCGATGCCGGCGCGTGGAATTCCCATCCGGTCGGCGAAGAAGCGGAGGTTGCCGGCCACCGCGCCCCAGCTGCCTGCCACGGAGCTCCGGCTTACGCGCGCCTCCTGGCCGTCGGCGGTGTGCTCGTCGATCACCAGGTCAAACGGCATGATCCGGGCGAGCAGGTCCCGGAAGTCGCGCTGCACGTCTTTCGAGGCGCGGGGAAAGCGCGCCGGCAGCTCGAGGTCGAGCGCGCGGTAGATGGACGCGACGCCAAGCGCGGCATCCTCGATGGCCTTCACCAGGACACCCCGCCGCTCGGCCCACTGCTCCAGGCCGTCGTCGAACTGGTGGCGCGGCAGCCCGTATACCCGTCCCAGGTTCCCGTGCTGCTCCACTGCCTCGGCGTAGACGTTGTACATGGTGAGATGGTCGCTGCCGTTCACCACCACGCCGTAGAGATCGCGCTCTTCGCGAGTCATGCGGTGGAGCGAGTCGAGGCTGGCACCCACCGAGAGGATGGGTACCAGTTCATCGGAACCATGCACCAGGAGTTCTGCCCAGGGCCGGTCGGTCGGCAGCGCCTCCACTTCCTGCCCGTACCTCGTGAGCTTGCCGTTCTCGATCAGGCCTCGCGCAACCAGCCGGTCAACCGCCCGGCGATAGGCACTCCGGTCGAGCGGTACCGGGAGTTCAAGGTCCCGCGCGTCCACGCCGATGGCAGCGCAGGTGAGTGCCACCCGCTCGGCGTCGCCCGCGAGCTGGAACTCCGGGGGTGTCGGCTTCAACTCGCTGAAAACGAGCTTCCGGTCACTCAGGATGATGACTTCGCCGTTCGGGACGCGGCCGTGCACCCGCCCCGCCATCTGGAGGATTTCATTAGCGCCGAGGTGCAGGCGGTGGAGCACGTTCCGGCCGCGGTCAACCACGTTCGCGTACCGCGCGTCGTAGATGACCACGGTGTCCAGCCCGCGCACGTTCAGGGCGGACTGCCCCGCTGCAGTCATCGCCAGGAGGAACGGGTGCTCGGCCTCGCCTTCCAGGAACGGACGGATGACCCGGATCGGCTCGCCGCCGTGATAGAACGCTGCATTGAGCCTGGGCCAGCGCTCGCCCAGTTCCACTGCGAGCTGCTCGACCTCGGCCCGGGTCGGCACGAATACCGCGACCCCCCGCTTCTCCTTGATGACGTGCCGGAGAAAGCGATCGTTCAGGAACTGCTGTGGCTTCTGGGCAATCACCCTGACCTGGGCCTTCAGCGCCGGGTCGAACGCGTAGGTCTCCAGGACCTCCGCACTCTCCAGGTAGTGGCGGTAGAAGGCGGGATCCACGGTGGCGGAGAGCCAGATGAAGCGGCAGCCCACCCGCTTGCCGAGTGCGAGGCAGAGCTCCAGCTCGGCGGAAGTCTGGTGGATCTCGTCCACCACCAGCGTATCGCGCGGGGTGATCAGGTCATCCTGGAACCAGCGGCGCGCAATGCCGGTGGTGACGATGACCACGTTCCACGAGGGCGTCTCGGGCGTGGCCTCGCGCTCGCGGTTCACCACCCCGACCTTGAGCGGGGTCTCGAGGATGGACTCGGCGACAGGCCTGATCCCGAGCGTCTTGCCCGTACCCGTGCCGGCCACGATCCCGAATGGTTTCCCGGCTGCGGCCCACGCCCGGAGTTCGTCGCCGTGCTCGCGTTCGAGGAGCGTGTCCAGGTGCAGCCCCATCGCCAGCTCGATCGTTTCGCACGCGGCCCGGGTGGGCGCGATCACGATCACCCGACCCCGTGGATGCGTCGCTCGACGGTATTCGTCAGGATCCGGGGGAAGCGCATGGTCGCGGGCAGGGTGCATGGGAGGGAAGATAAGGGCGGATGGGCGTCGGAGATCGGGGAGGAAAAAGAAAACCCCGCCGAAGCGGGGCCTCTTTCGACCCGTGGCGGGGAGCCTCGGGTCTGGTGAACCGACCGGGTACTGCTTTGGCCGCGAGAGGAACCGGCCGGTTCATTTCATGGAAGCGCGGAGCTCCCCCAATCCTGGAAGTCAGCAGCTACGCGTACGACTCAACCACTCAACCACTCAACGTTTGTCGCTGTTTCCGTCTTCAATCATCCCACCGGTCTCTATCCCCATCCCAGTCCCGGTAGTACCGGCCGTCGCGCTCGTAGATCGTGATCTCCCGCAGGCCGTGAGCCGGACGGTCGTAATAGCTGTCGTGTCGGTCATCCCAGTACACCCGCACCGCCCGGTAACCCCGCTCCTGGCGAAGCCCCTTGAAGTGGCCCCATGCATGGCCACGTCCCCGGGAACGGCGTACGACGTGGCGCTGGACGACGTAGCGGCGCGGTACATATCGATCGACGACGACGGCGCGACGGGGATAATGGCGAACCGCGGGGCGGCCAAGGATGACTCGGCCGGAGACCGGGCCGCTGCCCACGATGATGTCCGCACTCACCCGCTGGGCCTCAGCGGGCTGGACGATCAGACTTGTGGCAAGGACCAGGCCCGCAGCAAACAGGGTGGCTCTCACAGGGCACCTCCAGTAGGGGATTCTGTACGCCCGTCCTGAGAGCGACCTCTGTGCCATTGAGCCAAGTCATTGTCATATAACACTCTATGCTTCTCCTGCCGCCCCTGTCGCCGTCCTCGAACCCGGACAGATTCCCGCCGGCCTGTTCCGCCGCGAGCACACCCGCCGGCCGGAAACCCCGGCATGTTCCGATTCGATGATGCGTGACGCAAGGCGGGAGTCGCGCCCGGAGAATGGGTCGGGGACTATATTCCGGACCTCTTTTCCACCCCGAACGGCATACCGGCACCGGTGCGATGAGCGAATTCAAGGTTTCCGTCTACAAGGACTATCTGGGCTTCTCGGCGGCCCATTTCATTACGTTCTCGGGGCACCAGTGCGAGTCCCTGCACGGCCACAACTATCGGGTCGGGGTGACGGTTTCGGGCGCGGTGGATCCGGAGTGCGCCTTTGTGGTGGACTTCGCGATCCTCAAGGGAATCGTGCGGGACCTGGTCGGCACGATGGACCACCGCGTCCTCCTGCCGATCGACAACCCGAAGCTTGCCTACCACGAACAGGGTGACGCACTCCAGGTGGACTATTTCGAGAAGCGGCGGTTCATCTTCCCGAAGTCCGACTGCGCGATGCTCCCCATCTCCAACACGACCGCGGAAATGCTCGGCGAGTACCTGGCCCACCAGGTCCGGGACCGGCTGCGGGAACGGGGCGTGACCAACCTGACCTCCATGGAGATCGAGGTGGAGGAGAGCATCGGGCAGTCGGCGTTCTATGTGCTCGAGATGGAGGAAACCTGATGGGAATGGAACGACTGGGGCCTGGCACCATACGCGACGCCCTGAATGACCTGCCGGGCTGGGCGCTGGCCGACGGCGCGCTCGAGCGCAGCTACCGCACCGGCGGCTGGCGCACCACACTGATGGTGGTGAACGCCATCGGCTGGGCCTGTGAGACGGGGTTCCATCATCCCGACCTCGAGGTGCACTACGGTGAGGTCGTCGTCCGGCTCTCCACCCACAGCGCCGGGGGAATCACCGCGAAGGATCTCGCCATGGCGCGCCGGATCGAGGAGGTGGTCGGATGGACCCCGAGCCGCGAGGACGTCCTCGACGCACCACCCGACCCGCTGCTCAAGACCGACTGAGAACCCGGCGCCACGCGCCACGCGATGCTCCCGTTCGTCCTCGAGGTCCCCTCCCCTCCCGAGCCCCTCGTGGCCGCGGCAACGCTCTCCGGCCTCCCGGCCCTGGTCCTGCTGGAGAGCGCCGCGCGCGATAATGCTCGTGGCCGCTACAGCTACCTCACTGCCGATCCCTTCGACCTGATCCGATCCGACGGCGGCCGGACGTTCCGCGAAACGCCCGAGCGCGGGGAGCGGCGGCCCCTGCCCACCGATCCCATCGATGCCGTCCGCGAACTGCTCGCTCCCTTCCGGCACGAGCCCCTTCCGGGACTGCCCCCGTTCCAGGGCGGTGCGGCGGGATACGTCGGCTACCACTACGGCGCGCTCCTCGAGACCATCCCCCCTCCCCGGAACCGCGATGTCCAGCTGCCGGACGTCATCCTCGGTGTGTATGACTGGGTGCTCGCCTGGGACCACGCCACTGGCGGATGCTGGATCATCTCGACCGGGCTCCCTGATGTTGGCGAGGCCCGGGCCCGACGCGCGAGACAGCGGGCGGAACTGGTGCAGGGGATGCTCGTCGCCACCCCGCCCAAAGAGCACTTCGCGGAACTCCGCGATGAAGTGCCCGCGGGTGCCCGGGAGAAGATCGGCGGCGGGGAATGGAGCGTCAGCCTCGACCGGGCAGCGTACGAGACCGCCGTTCGGGAAGCCATCCGGCTGATCCTGGCCGGCGACATTTTCCAGGTGAACCTCTCGCGCCGGCTGTCCGCCTCGATCGCCGGGACGGCGTTCCAGTACTACCGGCGCCTGCGCGAGGCGACGCCGGCACCGTTCGCGGCCTGGCTCGACTACGGCGCCTTCCAGGTTGCCAGCGCCTCTCCCGAACGCTTTCTCCAGTACGATCCGACCAACCGCAGGGTAGAGACCCGGCCCATCAAGGGGACTCGCCCGCGTGGCCGCACGGCAGACGCGGACCGGGCGCTCGGCGAAGCACTGCTTGCGAGCGAGAAGGACCGCGCCGAAAACGTGATGATCGTGGACCTCCTGCGGAATGACCTTTCGAAGGTGTGCCTGCCGGGCACGGTGGGGGTACCGGAACTGCTGGTACTCGAACCCCATCCCACGGTGCACCACCTCGTCTCCACGGTCACCGGCACGCTCGAGCAACCGCATGACGCCGGCCACCTCCTCAAGGCATGCTTCCCCGGCGGGTCCATCACCGGTGCTCCGAAGATCCGCGCCATGGAGATCATCGCGGCACTGGAGCCGGTGGCCCGGGAGGTCTACACCGGCGCCATCGGCTGGTGGAGTCTGACCGGCGCCATGGATACGAGCATCGCCATCCGGACGGCCATGATCCGGCACGGGCTGGTGCACCTCCACGGCGGTGGCGGGATCGTGGCCGACTCGGACCCGGCAGCGGAATTCGACGAGACGGTGGACAAGATCCGGGCGATGGCGGCGGCTCTCGCGGATCGGGAAGCATGAGCGCCGGCCCGGTCCTGCTGATCGACAACTACGACTCGTTCGTCTGGAACCTGGCGCGGTACGTTCGGGAACTGGGGCGGGAGGCGCGGGTCGTTCGCCACGACGCGCTCGACGTGCCACGCATGCTGAAGGAGCCCCCGGGGCACATCATCATCTCGCCAGGGCCGTGCACACCGGCAGAAGCCGGATGCTCGATCGAGGTCATCCGCGCGGCCGGAGACATTCCCGTCCTCGGCGTGTGCCTGGGCCACCAGTGCATCGGGGCCGCGGCCGGCGCGGCGATCGTCCCCTCCCGCGCACCGATGCATGGGAAGACCAGCCTCGTCCATCATGATGGCACTGGTGTCTTCCGGGGGATCCCCTCGCCCTTCCGCGCGACCCGCTACCACTCGCTGTCCGTCCGGGCCGAGGGCCTCCCGGACGACCTCGTCGTCACTGCCTGGACGGACGATGGCGAAGTGATGGGTCTGGCACACCGGGAGCGTCCAGTGGTGGGCGTGCAGTTCCATCCCGAATCGGTGCTCACCGATTACGGACACGATCTGGTCAGGAATTTTCTGGGAATGACAGGGTAGGGAGTAGGGCGTCGGCAATCGGCAGTCGGGACTGTTTTGAAACACGGAAATCACGGAGGAACAGAAGCGGCCTCAAGGAGGCTTCCGCGCCTTCCATGGTTCATCCCGATGCGAGCCCGTGATAGGCACCAGATTCTGTTAGTACGAGGTCCACAGGAACGTCCCTGTCGGTCATGGGAACGGCGTCCACTATCTGGCACTGGAAAGCGAGCGCGATGGCGGACGTACCGGGGCTCCGGCGGGCCAGCAGGCGGTCGTAGTATCCCTTCCCGTGGCCAAGCCGCCCGCCGCGCCGGTCGAACGCGACGCCCGGCACGACGATGAGGTCCACGACCTCGAGACCGGGCAGCCGGTCCGCATCTTCCCGAAGCGATGACGGCGGTTCCAGCAGGCCGAATGCGGCGGGCTCCAGTTCCCCGAGTGACCGAAGCTCGAAGAGGCGCAGGTCCTCCGGCTCGCACCACGGCACCACCACGCGCCGGCCCGACTCGAACATCGCCTCGATGAGGGGCGTGGTGGCCACCTCGGTTCCCACCCCGACGTAGCACATCACGGTCCGCGCCTCCTGATACTCGGGTCGCTCTACCAGCCGCTGGAGAATCCGTGCGCTGCGAGCCTCGCGATCCGGCTCGATCTCCCGCCGCGACAGCACCAGGCTGCGCAACTCCGCCTTCTTCCCCTTCACCTTTCACCTTTCACTTTTCACCGTTCTTCACATCGTCATCGTCCGGCAGTACCCCCATCACAAACGACCACATATCCGTCAGCTCCTCGACCAGCTTGGCCACCGGCTTCCCCGCCCCGTGGCCGGCCCGCGTCTCCAGGCGGAGCAGGACCGGCGCATCACTCGAGGTCGCCTGCTGCAGCCTGGCGGCCATCTTCCTCGCATGCATCGGGTGGACCCGGGTGTCGCTCTCCGCCGTGGCCAGAAAGACCGCTGGGTACCGCAGTCCGTCCCGCACATGATGATATGGGCTGTAGGCTGCCAGCCACTCGAACTGCTCGGGATCGTCGGGGGAGCCATACTCGGGGATCCACAGCCTGGCAATCAAGAACCGGTGGTAGCGCAACATGTCGAGCAAGGGCACCTGGATGATTACCCCGCGGAAGAGGTCGGGCCGTTGCGTGAGCACGGCGCCAGTCAGGAGGCCACCGTTCGAGCCACCCGCAATCACGAGATGGTCCCGGTCGGTCCAGCCCTGCCGGATCAGGAATTCGGCTGTGGCGATGAAATCATCGAACGTGTTCTGCTTGCTGGCGAGCATGCCTCCCTGGTGCCACGCCTCGCCATACTCTCCCCCACCGCGGAGATTGGGTACGACGAGCAGGCCACCGCGCTCGAGCCAGAGCATCATGGAGCGGGAGAAGGCCGGGGTCATGCTGATGTTGAATCCGCCGTATCCCGTGAGGTACGTCCGGCGGGGCCGGTCGTCGGACAGCCGGCCCTCGTGCACCAGGAACATCGAGATGTTCGTCCCGTCCCGCCCGGGGCAGGAGACCTGCTGGACCGTGAACCGCTCCGGGTCCATCCCGGCGTCCACCTGGTGCCAGATCGATCGCTCCCCGCTCAGCAGGTCGAGCCGGAACACGGTGGGCGGCCAGGTATATGAGGAGAAACCGACGAAGAGTTCGGTCCCGTCCCACTCACCACCCAGCCCGAACACGCTGCCGATGGCGGGGAGATTCACCGGCACCGGGTTCCCGCCGTCGAGCCCTGTCAGCAGGAGGCGGGATGAGGCCCGCTCGACATAGTGCAGTGCGATCCGGTCGCGCAGCACCAGGGCGCCGTCGAGCACGGCGTCGGTGCGTTCCGGGACGATCTCCCGCCATGATTCCCTGCGGGGGTCGAGGGGGTCCACGGTGAACAGCCTGTAGGACGGCGCGTCGAGATTGGTGCGGAGATACAGGCGACCACGCACGATCCGGCCCTCGAAGCTCGCCGGGAGGTCTTTTGCGACCGTGATCCATTCGTCGGCGCCGTGCAGGTCCTTCAGGTAGAGGTCGGTCTGGTCGAACGTCCGGGCTACGACTACGGTGAGCCACCGGCCGTCAGGCGAGAGGCCGACCGCCGGCCAGTGTTCTTTCTCCTCCGGCCGGAACACGAGATCGTCCTTCTCCGGATCATCGCCAACGCGATGGAACCAGATCGCGCGATGATATCCCTCCTCGCCCTCCGGCACGCTTCCGGGCTCAGGGTATCGCGTGTAGTAGAACCCGTCGTGATCCGGCAGCCATGCCACGTCGGCAGCACGGGTGCGGTCGATCCGGTCGGGCAGCACCTCGCCAGTATCGAGGTCCATGATGGCCAGGACGCTTTCCTCGCTGCCGTCCTCCGACAGGCCATACGCCAGTCGACGTCCATCCTCGCTGGGGTGGTACCAGTCGAGCGCGGTCGTCCCGTCCGCGGAGAGCGAGTTGGGGTCGAGCAGGACGCGGGCCGGACCGTCCCGGCCGTCACGCAGGTACAGGACCGGCTGGTTCTGCTTTCCTTCGCGCTGTTCGTAGAGATACTTCCCGCGAAGTGGGGACGGCGTGCTCACCCCGCCGATGGCGAGGAGTTCCTCGAGCCGGCGGCGGATGGCGTCCCGCTCCGGCACCTGGTCAAGCCAGTCACGGGTGAGGGCGTTCTGGGCTGCCGTCCACTCCCGCACCTCATTGGCGTCGCTGTCCTCGAGCCAGCGCCAGGGATCGACGATCTCCCGTCCATGCAGCGTGTCGGTGACGGGCCGGGCCGGGGAAGCGGGGTAGTCAGGGCGCCCGGGCGACATCAGTCGCCCAGGCAGATGCCGAGGTCGCGGGCGGTGAGGATCGTGTCGCAGTCGAGGGGAACGTTCTTGGGCTTGCCAACGACGTCAGCCAGCGGAACACGCGAGATCGTGGGGGGGGTGTGCGCGACCATGACCCCGAACGCGCCATCCGCGACGGCCCGGATGGCCGCCGCACCGAAGCGGAGCCCCAGCAGTCGATCAAATGTGGTCGGTGACCCGCCGCGCTGCAGGTGTCCGAGCACGAGCGACCGGGTCTCCTTGCCGGTACGCTCCTGGATGGCGCGCGCGACCTGGCTGCCGATACCGCCGAGCCGGTCCACGCTGCCCTCCTGGCGGCGTTCGACCAGGACCACCCCGCCACCGACGGGAGTCGCGCCCTCCGCCACCACGATGATGCTGAAGTGACGGCCGGACGCTTCACGGCGCGCGATCTTCTCAGCCACCTTGTCGAGGTCGAAGGGGATCTCGGGGATCAGGATCGCGTCAGCCGTGGCGGAGATACCGCTGTTGAGCGCAATCCAGCCGGCGTACCGTCCCATCAGTTCCACCACCATCACCCGCTCGTGGCTCTCGGCCGTCGAGTGGAGCTTGTCAATCGCGTCGGTGGCCGTACTCACGGCGGTGTCGAACCCGAACGTCGTGAGGGTTCCACTGACATCGTTGTCGATGGTTTTCGGGACACCGACCACGGGGAGTCCCATCCCGTGCAGCTCATGCGCAATGGCAAGGCTGCCGTCCCCGCCGATGGAGATGAGGGCATCGAACCCACTGGCGTGGAAGGCGTCGACCAGTTCGCCCGAGCGATCCACCTCCTGCGGATTTCCCTCGGCGTCCGGCACGACCCACCGGAAGGGATTCCCCCGGTTGGTCGTCCCGAGAATCGTGCCGCCAAGGTGGGTGATGCCGCGGACTTCCTGGGGCCCGAGCTTCATGATGCCCTCGTGCCCCAGCAGGCCGTCAAACCCCCGGCGGATGCCGTAGCACTGCCAGCCGCGGTGACAGGCGGACAGGACGATGGCCCGGATCACCGCGTTGAGGCCGGGGGCGTCGCCGCCGCCGGTGCTGATGGCTACGCGCATGTGTCGATCGGTGTCAGGCACGCTGGCGGATGAGGTCGACCACCTCGCCAGGATCCGCATGACGGCGCAGGGCCTTCTTCGAGAATACCAGGTCGCCGTCGACCGTGACCTCGAACACGCCACCCGAGGACTCGATGAGCCGGATTTCGGCGTCGGGCCATGCTTCCTTCAACTCGGCCGCCAGCCTGGCGGCCCGTGGTTCGTAGTTTCAAACGACGCAGTACTGGATCGTAACTTGCATATGCCTGCCCGCGGTTGAGTAGGAAATTCAGGGTCTCCGAATCGTAGTCCTCCGCGGGATGGATGCCAAGTCGCACCCCGGCATTCTTGCCCCCGGCCGCCGGGCCCGTCCATCTTACGCGGGGAGGCCGGGCCGCCGGCGCCCGACGCCATTCACTTCTCCAGACCGGGTCCTCATGCGTTCTGTTCAGGTACGACGGCTCCCGATACTCCTCGCACTCCTGGCATCGCCACTGTTCGCCGGCCCCGCCAGCGCCCAGCGGCTGTATCGGCTGGAGGCCAGCGCGGCCGGGATGTACCAGTCCTATGACCAGTCCACCGACCTGGCCGCCGCGCCCGGCGGGCAGGCCCGCCTCGGCTACTGGCTCCCCTGGCATCTGGGCCTGGAGGTGGAAGGCTCCTACGCACAGCCCAAGACCCAGTCGGCAGATTTCGCGGTCAACGTGAAGTCGATCGCCGCGAGCCTGCTCTATAACATCCCGATCGGGACCTACAGCTCGACGTTCCTGCGCGGCGGATACGCATCGGTCACCTACGGGGGAAGCTGCCCCGCCATTTCCACACCCGGCACCGGCCCGTGCGGCTCGACCGGCGCCCTGCTGGGCGGGCTCGGCCTTCGGCTTGCACTCAGCCCCACAGTCATGGTTCGTACCGAGGGCCTGATCATCCGGAGCTCGGCGTTCTCCTTCTCGAATTACAGCGGCAGCCTCGGCCTGAGCTTCATGATCGGCAGCAAGCCGCTCGACGACACCGACGGCGACGGCGTGTACGACCGGTACGACCACTGTCCTGACACCCGCCTAGGTGCCCTGGTCGACAAGCAGGGCTGCCCGACTGACCACGACGCCGATGGCGTGCCCGACGGGCTGGACCGGTGCCCCTCCACCACCCCCGGCGCGGCAGTGGACAGCGTCGGGTGTCCGGCCGATGGCGACAGCGACGGGGTTCTGGACGGCATTGACCAGTGCCCGGATACTCCGGCCGGCGCGAGTGTCAACGCACAGGGGTGTCCGAGCGACGCCGACCAGGATGGAGTCGTGGACGGCCTCGACCGATGCCCCGATACCCCACCGGGAGCCGCGGTGGACGGCCTCGGCTGCCCGGGCGACCAGGACAACGACCAGGTGCTGGACGGGATCGATCAGTGCCCCGACACGCCGGCGGGCACCTCGGTCAACGCCTTCGGTTGTTCACCCACCCTCGACTCGGACGGCGACGGCATCCCCGATGCCGCCGACCTCTGCCCGGCGACGGCGGCCGGCGCCAGAATCGACGCGACCGGATGCGCCGCGGAACCGGCCGATACCGGCCTGGTCGCGCTGGAGACGCCCGCCATGGCCCGGGCCTTCGGCCCCTGGACCGTTCCGGGAGGGGCCTTCGAGTTCCGCGGGACCGACCTGGGCGACCTCGGGAAGCCCGTCCTCGATTCGGTCGCGACGGTCCTGCTTGCAAATCCCGGCGTGAAGGTCGAAATCGCAGGATACGCCCATGACCGGCTTGGACCGGAAGAGAATCTCCGGCTCTCCACCGAACGGGCCCAGAGCGTCCGGCTCTACCTCCTGCAGCGCGGCGTTCGGGGAACCCAGCTGACGATCAAAGGATATGGAGCGCAACACCTTATCGCCGAAGGCGACTCTGACGAAGCCCGTCGCATCAACCGGCGGGTCGAGATCCACGTCGTCAATCCGGAACCCTGAATCCAGGCCGGCGAGCCCCTGTCGGTCATCGGCATGGGGCTTGCGGCCAGTTGGTGATATGCGCATTCCCCTGGTTCTCGCTGTCCTGGTTCCGCTCGCACTTCAGACCGCCTCCGCCCAGCACCCGACGCTGCAGGACAGCGCCCGGTGGGGGGACGAGCTTCCCGAACCGATCCGGATTGCCCGGCCGGTGCCGGATTCTGTGCAGGCACCCATCCCTTCCCTGCCGGTTCCACCGCTCCGGACGCCGCCGACGGAAATCCGCGCGATCTACCTGAACGCCTGGACCTTCGGGTCGAAGCGGTTCTACGACCTGGTACGCCTGGCGGACACGACCGAGATCAACGCGTTCGTCATCGACGTGAAGGATGACACCGGCTACCTGACCTATCACTCGGATGTGCCGACCGCCATCGCCATCGGGGCCAACGGCGAGCGTCGCGCGCGTGACACACGGGAGCGACTCGACCTCCTGCACCGCAAGGGGATCTTCCCCATTGCGAGGATCGTCGTCGCGAAGGACCCGCTGCTGGCGGCACGGAAGCCCGAGTGGTCGGTGCAGAGCACGGCCGGCGGACTCTGGCGGGACCGGCTCAACTTTGCCTGGGTGGACGCGTTCAACGACTCGATCTGGGTCTATGCGGCGGACCTGGGCGCGGAAGCCGTGCGGATGGGCTTCGCCGAGCTCCAGTTCGACTACGTGCGCTTTCCTGACGAGCCGCGGAGCCGGATGGCCTCTGCCATCTTTCCAGGGCGCCGCGAGGGGGAAACCACTCGGGACGGGGTACGGCGGAACCTGCGGCTGCTGCGGGACCGGGTGAAGCCGCTGGGCGTGCCCTTCACCCTCGACGTGTTCGGCATGACGACCAGCGCGACGGCGGACCTGGGCATCGGGCAGGTGTGGGAAGATCTTTCGCAGACCGCCGACGTACTCCTGCCAATGGTCTACCCGAGCCACTACTACAACACCTTCCACGGCATAGGCCGGCCCAACAGCGAGCCTTATCGCGTCGTCCGTCTCGCCCTCGAGGACGGCCTCGCGCGGCAGACGGACAGCGCGCGGGCCCGGATCCGGCCCTATCTGCAGGCCTTCACCCTGGGCAAGCCACGCTACACGCCCTGGCATGTCCGGGAACAGATCCGCGCCGCGAGCGACGTGGGAATCCACTCGTGGGTGCTGTGGAATGCCGCTGGACGCTACGACCCGGCGATTTTCCGTTCGAAGGATGGAACGTTGCCCGCGGCGGCAATGCTGCAGGCGAGGGTGGAGCGGGATACGGTGACGCGGGACAGCCTGAAAAGCGGGCCGTCAGGGGTCGGCAGTCGGCCCTCGCAGGTCGAGCGCAGCACTGGTGGCGACTCAACGACCCAGCAACTCAACGACTCAACGCGGGTGCGGGAACCCGGACCCAGCTCCGTCAGACCAGCGCCCCCTCCGGCTCCCACGCCGTGATAAAGCCGGCCAGCGCCGAGGCTGCCGTAGTGTATGGGCTGGCGAGGTAGAGCTGGCCGGGGCCAGAACGGCCGGGAAAGTTCCGGTTGATGGCGCTGACCGTGACCGTTTCCCGGTCATAGGACACGCCCGGGCCTGCATTGATGCAGGCACCGCACGACGGCTCGATGATTTCCGCACCCACCGCCTGGAAGATCTCCACATACCCTGACCGCTCGGCGTGGCGCTTGACGTCCTGGCTGCCGAACTGGATGTAGAACCGCACATCGGGATGAATCCGGCGACCCTGCTCCGCCGCCTCGCGGAGCACCCGGGCGTACATGTCCATGTCCTCCTTCTTGCCCGCCGTGCAGCTCCCCGCGTAGGCAATGTCCACCTTCACCTGCCGGCCCAGCTCCGAGATGAACAGGCCGTTGCCGGGATCGCCGGGAAGCGCGATCATCGGGCGGAGTTCCGCCGCGTCGATCTCGATGACCTCCTCGTACTCTGCATCGGGGTCGGACACCATGCCCTCGAGCAGGGCTCGCGCGGCGGCTTCATCCATCCCGCGCTCGCTCACGAGGTAGGCGACATTGGTCTCATCCGGCTGGATGAGGCCGGTGAAAGCCCCGACCTCCGCGGCCATGTTGGTCATGGTGGCCCGCTCGTCGATGGACAGGGCATGGACGGCGTCGCCGCCGTATTCGACGATCTTGCCGATCGCCTGCCCGTCCCTGACGTAGGGCTGCCGCAGGATCTGCAGCATGAAATCCTTCGCCGTGACGTTCGCGGGCTTGGTCCCGCTGACGCGCACGAGCACCGAGGGCGGCACCTTGATCCGCACGTCGCGCGTGAGCCAGGAGTTGAAGATCGCCGTCGTGCCCACACCGAAGGCCAGGCACCCCATGGCGCCGCTGTGGGGCGTGTGGCTGTCGCTGCCGATGATCACCTGGCCCGGGAGGGCGTGCTGTTCCAGCATCTTGGAATGGCAGATGGCCTCGGAGCCCTGGGCCAGCATGTTCCGGCCGAGCCGGGGGAGTTCGCCGTAGAGGTGGATGCCCTGGTCCTCGGCGAACTCTTCCTGCTTCCTCTTGAGTTCCAGCGCGACGTCAAGGAGGCCCTCGGCCTTCCGCTCATCCGTCATCGCCAGTTCGAGGAAGGTCAGGTGGTCGCGGAAGAAGAAGATCGACTCCGGGTCCACCACGCGCTCCCGCTCGCCGACGTAGTCACGCCAGAAGATGGCGGCCATCGGCGTGACGTACTCATGGCTGAACCGGATGTCAGTGCGGATAAACCCCTCATCGCCCGGCTTGACCGCCTCGATGCCGACGGCATTCTCCGCCAGGCTGGTGACCCAGTGGCGTGCAATGATCTTCTCGGCAAGCGTCATCGGGCGGGCGGGGGTATCCGGCGGCGGCACCCGGACGGTGCCCTGGAGCCGGGCGACGTTGTACTGGAAGAGCCCGCCGAACTCGATGATGCCCCGGGTGATTTCCCCCTGGTCCCGCGTGAACTCGGCCAGGGGGACGGATTCCCCGCGACGGATCCGCTCGATGAGCCCGAAGTCAGTGCTGGTGAAGATGCCGAGGTTCTGGCAGTTCTCCCCGTAGATGCGCTCGATGTTCTCGGCGATGACCAGGCGAATCCCGGCCATCATCTCCGCATAGGGTGACTGCTCCCGGCTGGAGCCCTTGCCCCGGCGCTTGCCGCTGACCGCCGCGACGAAGCCTCCTCCCTTCACGGAGCCTCGGGTGATGGGAAACTCCTCCCCTGCCTTCAGGCCAAGGTAGGGGAATTCACCGAGGGTTTCATCGTAGTAGTAGCAGATGTATGCCGGCGTGATCTCGTCGGTCGAGATGTCATCACGCAGCTTCTGTCCGGTCCATTCGAGGTCTTCACCGGCGAGCTGGCGCCGGATGAGCGACGGGTCCTCTGTCAGGAAGAGAACGCGGCCGGTAAACTCCACGTGATCCGGAAGGCGGGGGGTCGCGCGATTCTTGAGGCTGTCTACCATGAAACTCCCGGGAGGCTCGGTGCTGTGGAAAGATGCCCGGACCCGACAGGGCGAGCAAGGATGAGAATGTCCACCGAAGTATGGCTGCTGCCCGCGCTCATCCTGTATGCCGGCCTCGCCGCACCGCTCCAGGCCCAGTGGCCTTCCGGGCCGGCGAGGCCGCCGGAACACGCCTGGCTCCGGGGTCGCTTCGCGGACCCATACATCACGGAGAGTTCCGCCGTCGTCGTGAGCCGTGCCTACCCGGGCGTTCTCTGGACCCTCAATGACTCCGGCAATGCGCCGGACCTCTTCGCGACCGATACCCTGGGCCGCGCCCTTGGCCGCATCCCGGTGGACGCCCGCAACGTGGACTGGGAGGCCCTGGCCCCAGGGCCCTGCCCGGGCGGCGCGTGCCTGTATATCGGAGACACGGGTGACAACGCGGAAAGGCGGGGAACGGTCGTAATCTACCGGCTCCCGGAGCCGGCCCCCTCGGAGGAGGCCGTGAAACGGACGCGGGCGCTTGGTTTCCGGTATCCGGACGGGGCGCACGACGCGGAGGCCCTTATCGTGACGCCGGATACGGCGGCCTGGATCATCACCAAGGGGAGGTCAGGCGGCGTGCGGGTATACCGGCTCGATCCCGAAGCATGGCGCCAGGAGGGCACGGCCACCGCAGCCCTGGTCCAGACCCTGCCCATTCCTCCCACGGATGGAGTGCGGGAACTGGTGACCGACGCAGCCATGTCACCCGATGGCCGGCATGTTGTGGTCCGGACCTATGCCACGCTCTACTTCCTCACCTGGGAGGGCGACCGGCTCCTGCCGGACATGTCCCGGCCACCATGCCGGGTATGGGGAGCGGAAAAACAGGGCGAGGGCATCGCATGGCTGGACGAACATCGCCTGGTCCTGACGAGCGAGCGGGGGTTGCTGGGCGGAGGGGGGACGGTGCTTATCGTAGAGTGCCGGTGATCGGCGGTTGTGGGTCGTGGGTTGTTAGTGGTTGAGTGGTTGAGTCGGGAGCAGGCAGTCGGCGGTCGGCTGGAAACTGTCCGCCTGTCCGCCCTGTCCGTCCTGTCCGCCCTGTCCCCCTGAGGTTCCGTGACCGACATCGCCAGCGCCCTCATGTACTATCTGGTATTCCTGCTGTCCACCACCCTGCACGAGGCGGGGCACGCATGGGCGGCCATGCTGGGCGGTGACCTGACCGCCTATCACGGCGGCCAGGTGTCCCTGAGCCCGGTTCCCCATATCCGGCGCGAGCCGTTCGGCATGCTGATCCTGCCGCTGCTCACGGTGGCCGTCTCCGGCTGGCCCTTCGGGTACGCCAGCGCACCATTCGACATTCGCTGGGCGGCGCGGCATCCGAAGCGGGCGGCCTGGATGGCGCTTGCCGGGCCCGCGGCCAACCTGCTGCTCATCATCGTCGCCGTCGTGTCCATCAGGATCGGCGCCGCAAGCGGTGCCTTCCAGCACCCGGACTCAGTCGGGTTCGACAGTATCACGGTCGCCACCGGCGGCGGAATCTGGTCCGGCGTTGCGTTCTTCCTGAGCGTGGTGTTCTCGCTGAACCTGGTCCTGCTGATCCTGAACCTGCTGCCGCTCCCGCCGCTCGACGGGAGCGGGGCGATACCGCTGTTCCTCAACGAGAGCCAGACGGTGCGCTACCAGCAGTTCCTCTGGGGCAATCCCGCACTCGGCTGGCTGGGAATCCTGGTCGCGTGGCAGCTGTTCGACGTGGTCTGGCAACCCATTTTCATCTTTGCCGTGAACCTGGTCTATCCCGGCGTCACGTACGGCTGACGGTCGCCCATCACATTTGCGATGGTGCCCACCTTCGCGATCTCGGAGGCCAGGGAGGCCCTCCGGCACCTCCGGGGGCCGCGGGGAGACAGGGCAGCGATATCTTTCCGGCACACCCCAAGCGCGGAGGCGCGGTTCCGATGTCACTGAGACGGTTTCTCACCCTGTCCGCCCTGTTCCTCATTCCCGTTACGCTTCCTGCCCAGTCACCCGGCCCGGCCGTCGCAGACGCCGTGAGCGGCCAGGTGCTCAAGGCACATCTCGACTTCCTCGCCGACGATGCACTGGAGGGACGGGCGCCGGCCACCCGTGGCGGCGAGCTCGCCGCGCTCTACATCGCCACCCAGTTCGAGCGACTCGGCCTCGAGCCGGCGGGAGACAGTGGCTACTACCACATCGTTCCCGTCATCTCGCTGACCCCCCATCCCTCCATGCACATCGGGGGCGACAGCCTTGCCTACCGGAGCGACTACGTGCTCTGGTCGATGCAGAACGAGCCCCAGGTGCGGGTGAGTGCGCCCGTCGTCTTCGCCGGGTACGGCATCGTGGCACCGGAATACGGCTGGAACGACTACGCCGGCGTCGACGTGAAGGGCAAGGTCGTCCTGGTACTGGTCAACGACCCCGGCCTCAGGGACAGCACCATCTTCCGGGGGAAGATCCTCACCTATTACGGCCGCTGGACCTACAAGATCGAGGAGGCCGCCCGGCAGGGCGCCGCGGGGATCCTCATGGTCCATACCACCGAAAGCGCCACTTATCCGTGGAGCACCGTCGCATCCTCCTGGACCGGGGCGCAGGTCCGCCTGGAATCCCCGGCCACCTCGCTCGTCGTCGCCGGCTGGCTGACGCACGACGTCGCGGGCTCCCTCGTGAAGCAGGGCGGTGGCGACCTGGACGCCCTTTCCCGCCGGGCAGGCCGCAGGGGATTCAAGCCGATGCCGCTCGGGGTATCGGTCGATGCCACCGTCCGGAGCGACGTCGTCCGCTCCCGCACGGTCAACGTGGTGGGTCGCCTTCCCGGTTCCGGGCCGCTCGCAGACCAGGCGGTCCTGCTCGGCGGGCACTATGACCACCTCGGGGTGCGCGCACCGGTCAACGGGGACTCGATCTACAACGGCGCGGAGGACAACGCCTCCGGCACAGCGGCGGTACTCACCGCTGCCGAAGCTTTCGTGCGGAGCGGTGCATCCTTTCCGCGGTCTATCCTGTTCATGGCATTCGGCGCGGAGGAATCCGGGCTCCTGGGCTCCGAGGCGTTTGCCGCCAAGCCCACGCTGCCGCTTCGCAATCTTGCGGCCGTGTTCAACATGGACGTGATGAACCTGTACGGCCGGACCACGGATATCTCGGCGCTTGGCCTGGACCAGAGCACCCTGGGCGACGCGTTCCGGGTGGCGGCGAAAGCCGAGGGGCTCGAAGTGGTGACCAACGAGGATGCCCTGCTCCAGGGGAGCTTCTTCCGTTCCGACCACTTCCCCTTCGCCAAGGCCGGCGTCCCCGCAATCTCACTGGAGAGCGGCACGACCTTCGTGGGCCGGCCGAAGGGCTGGGGCCGGGAGCAGTCCAACGCGTACACCGCCGACCGCTATCACCAGCCGGCGGACGAGATCCTGCTCTGGTTCACCATGGACGGAGCAGTCCAGCAGCTCCGCGTGATCGTCCGGGCGGCCGCTGCCACTGCCGGCGCCGAGCGGCAACCCACGTGGAAGAAGGGATCGGAGTTCGAGGAAGCGGGGGAGAAGAGGGTGGGGAGCGGGCGGTAGGAAGCAGGGAGCAGGGGGTGGTAGTGCTGGGGGTGGCATTCGGAGACCGGTGCCACCCTTCACACACTACTCCCTACTCCCTGCTCACTGTCCCTCACATCGCTGAATCAGGCGTCGCTTCCACCACGTCCACGAACGGGATCACCTGCATTTTCGCCGGGGTGCCGGTCACCACGTAGGTGTAGCTCCGGCCGGCCTGCAGGTTCACGCCCGGAATGCTGGCCAGGACCGTGGCCTTGCCTTCCGGCCGGATCTCGAGAGTCCCACCGGCCGGGTCAACATCCTTCCAGCCCGCCTCGTTCCGGAAATTGATGCCGGAGAAGATCGCGTCCTTCTGTCCCTTGATGAAAACATCCACCTCGGGCGCGCCGGCAACGGCGTGGATGACCCGTATCCGGGCCTTGTCGGCCGCGACGGGGTGCAGGTCATCCTGCAGCACGCGGAGATTGGCGCGGTCGGGACCACCTTCATCGGCCATGGCGATGATGGTGTAGTGCTCGCCCTGGCCCAGTTTCTCGTGGTTGTCGCCCATGGCCGCCTCGGGGGAACCACCCGGCATGGCGACCTTGAAATCGAACGTATTGTCAGGCATCTGCTTCCAGTCGGTCACGGTGCGGAAGCCGACGTTGCTGAAGGCAGACGAGTCGTTGGCGTAGATATCGACAGCACGGCCCGGCATGGCGTTCACCACCCGGACCATGGCCAGGTTGCGTTCCTCGGCCATCCCGGCGTTCATCGCCGTATTGCTGCCGCGGTCTGTCCTGGTGGTGACAGTGCCGCTGTCGCTCTTGTCGCAGCCGGCGGTGAGGAGAACAGTGCCGCAGAGAAGTCCTGCGGCGAACATCGGAAGAGTGCGCATGGTCACCTCGGAGTCAGGGGTCGGGTACATGGAATCATCATGACCAATCTCCGGACCCCGCCCTCCCCTGTCTGTGACGCGCCGCATGTGTGACTGGTATCACGCCTGGCCCGCCGGCCGGACGGTCCTCAGGCCCCGCCGATCGCCTGGATCGGATCGAGCCTGGCGGCCCTTCGCGCCGGGTACCAGCCGAATACCAGTCCCACCACGATCGAAAACCCGATGGCCATCAGCGCGCCCGGCAGGTAGATGTCGATAACGAAGTTCTTGCCGAACGCCCGTCCGATGGCCTCCGTGACGAGAATGAGCCCAGCCCCGGCGGCAACCCCCACCAGCGCGCCCATGGCCGACAGGGTCAGGGATTCGGCGAGGAAGAGCCGCCGGATGTCCCCATCGTCCGCCCCCAGCGCCTTCCGGATGCCGATCTCCCGCACCCGCTCGCGGACCGAGATCAGCAGGACGCTGAACAGGCCGATCCCGCCCACGACGAGGGTGATCCCCGCGATGGCGAACATGACCCCGTTCCAGCCCCCGAGGATGCTGTCCGCCATCGCCAGGTCGCTCAGCAGGTCGGCTGCCTCATTGTCGATCTCGAAGTCCGTGACCCCACGGTGTCGCTGCCGGAGCAGTATTTCTCCCCGTCGGAGCACGAGGCCGAAGTCGGAGCTCCCGGCAGCGGTCACCAGCAACTCGTCCACCCGTCCCTGCTCCTGATAGTATCTGGAGAAGTAGCTGTACGGGACGTAGATCCGGCGGCCCACGAAGCTGAAGTTGATCGGGGCCATCTCGAAGATCTGGGGCGCGACCACCCCGACGACGAAGAACCGCCGGCCGTCGATGGTAATCGTGCGACCGACGGGGGGCACGGCCCCGAACATGTCATGGACCAGCTCCTCCCCGACCACGGCGACGGGCGCTGCGTTCATGACATCGAGCGCCCGCAGGCTCCGGCCAGCCAGAATCCGGTAGTTCCGCATCTCCATGTAGCCCGCGTCCACCCCGTCCACCCGCAGGCTGCGCTGTCCCGCGGGGCTGGAGACGATGTATTCCCCGCCGTAGTTACGCGGATGCACACTGACGACGCCTGGTATATCCCACAGGGCCCCGGCATCGGCCAGGCGGAGGCCCGGGTGCTGCAGGTCGATGGCGCGTCGCGCATCAGACCGTGGTCCGCGGTCCGATGCGGTGAAGGAATTCGGGAACGCAATCGACTCGAGGTCCCGGTAGGCCATGTCCTTCATGGCCCGGGCCAGGGACGTCATGGATACCAGGGAAGCCGCTCCGAAGATGATCCCGGACAGGGTCAGCAGCGAGCGGAGCTTGTGCGTGCGAATCTCGAGGAAGGCATCCGTCACGAGCTCCCAGGCCTCGGTCAGGCCGGACCGGAGGTCAGCCATATCGCAGGGCCTCCACCGGGGAGAGACGGGAGGCCCGGACGGCCGGATAGGCGCCCGCCACGAGGCCGACGACGACCGAGGTACCAACCGAGAGCATGGCGATCGACGGGCTCACGACCGCAGGCATCTTCATGAGATGTCCCACCAGGCCTGTCAGGGCAGCCCCGAGGCCAAGGCCCAGGAAGCCCCCCATCACCGTCACCACCATCGCCTCGGACAGGACGTGCGCGAAGATCCCGCCGGTCGTGGCGCCGAGCGCCATGCGCGTGCCGAACTCCCGCACCCGCTCCACGACCGAGGCCAGCAGGATGTTCGCGATCACGATGCCGCCGGTGAACAGGGACACCACGCCCACGACGAGGAAGATGAAATTGAAGAGCAGCAGGAACTGCCCGCTGCTCTCCCCCGCCCCTGCTCCGCTCGGCCGGATGTCGAAGTCCTCCACGCCGTGCCGCGCATAGAGCAGGCTCCGCACCTGGTTCTCCGCCGTCCGGACGGAGACATCCGGCCGCGCCTGGAGCGTGAGGAAGCTCAGGCGGTCATCGCCCGTGTGACCTGCCACGGCGGTACTGATCGGGATGTACGCCCGCTCATTGCGATATTCGAGCGCGTTGCCTTCCCATGAGGCAAACCTGAACTCCTCCCGTTCCATTACCCCCACCACCGTGTATCGCGTCCCATTCAGCGCGACAATCCGGCCAAGCGCGGCCGGGGCCTTCCCGAAAAGGGAGTCGGCAAACTTCCAGCCCATCACCACCACACGCGCCCGGTACTCCACGTCCATGTCCGTCAGGTAGCGGCCGACGAGCGGTCGGATGTCATTGATAACGGCGTAGTCCGGCACGGTCCCGATCACGTCGCCGGAGAAGCTCCTGTCATCCGCCGAGTACAAGAGCTCGGAGGACCAGCCGGGACTGACGGCGGCGAGGGCAGTCGCCCGGTCCTTGAGAAATTCCGCGTCGCGGTAGGTCAGCCGCTCGGAGGCAAGCGCCCGCGCGCTGGGCTGAAGGGCCATATCCCGGTTCGAGAGAATCAGGGTACCGGCCCCCCCGACCTCGTCGAGGTACTGCTGGGTCAACGCTGCCTGCCCGCCGAAGAGGGCCAGCACCGTGACGATGCTGCAGGTCCCGAGCACGATGCCGAGGAGCGCCAGGGTGGTCTGGCCCCAGTGGCGACGGGCCTCGTCCAGGCCCGTCAGCATCGACTCGAAGGCGTTCATGCCAGCTGCCCGTCGGCCACGTTCACGGTCCGTTCAGCCTGCGCGGCCACATTCGGATCGTGGGTCACCAGAATGATCGTGTGTCCGTCGGCATGCAGTTCCCTGAAGGTCTCCAGCACCTCGCCCCCGGAACGGGAATCGAGGTTCCCGGTGGGCTCGTCCGCCATGAGGATGGCCGGTTCCCCGACCAGCGCGCGGGCGATGGCCACGCGCTGGCGCTCGCCGCCGGAGAGTTCATCCGGGCGGTGTCCGATCCGGTGAGAGAGGCCGAGCCGTTCCAGCCGCGCGAGCGCGCGACGGCGCCGCTCGGCCCGGGAGAGCCCGCCACGATACTTGAGCGGGAGCGCGACGTTTTCCTCGACCGAAAGACGGGGCATCAGGTTGAAGGTCTGGAAGACAAAGCCGACCTTCTCGTTCCGGATCCGCGCCAGCCGCTTTCCCCGGAGCGTACCGACTTCCTCGTCGTCGAGACGATACGTCCCTCCGGTGGGTGTGTCGAGACAGCCGAGGATGTGCATTAGGGTACTCTTGCCCGAACCGGAAGGCCCGACGATCGCCACGAACTCCCCGGCATCCACGTCGAGATCGACCCCGCGGAGGGCGTGCACGTCCACCTTCCCAAGCCGGTAGGTCCTGGTGAGGCCCCGGGCCGAGATCAGCGGTGCCATTACCGGGCGCCGGGACGGTTCGCCCGCTCGATGGCCGCGACCGGGTCCTCGAGGGCCACGGTATCACCCGGGCTCACCCCACCCAGAATCTCCACCCAGGAGAGGTCACCCAGCCCGAGTTGCACCGGCGTGCTCTGGTGCTGGCCACCGCTCACCCTGTAGACGACCGGGTTGCCCTCGGAGAGGAAGACGGCCTCCACCGGTACACGGACGACGTCAGTCCGGGTGGGGCCGGAGATCCGTACATTCGCCGTCATGCCGGGACGCAGTACGCCCGCACCGTCACCCACGCCGATTTCCACGTCGAACACGCGGACCCGGTCATTGAGCCGGGCTGCCGGGGGCACCAGCCGGACCAGTCCCAGCACGGTGTCGCCCGCGAAGGCATCAACTGTGATGGAAACGCTGTCGCCCTTCGCAACTTTGGCGATGTCAACCTCGTTAATGGCCGCCTTGACGCGGAGCGCCGAAAGATCGGCGATGGTAAACAGCTCCGTTCCTCCGCCAAAGGCGCTGGTCCCGCCGACCACCGTCTCCCCCTCCTCCACACCACGGAGGATGATCACGCCGGCGGCAGGAGACGTGATCCGGGCCCACTGCGCGGAGTCTCCCGCGATGACTCCGCTCTGCTGTACGAGCCGCAACTGGTCCTCGGCGGCGCTCAGGGTATTTGCGGCCTGCTCGAAGGCGGTTTGCTTCTGGTCGAGTTCGGCCTGGGTGATGCCATGGGTCTCCATCAGGGCCTTGGCCCGCTCGTATTCGATACGGGCGTTCTCCCGCGCGATGCGGCCCCCGGCAATTTCAGAGCGGAGGCGGGCAAATGTGTTGGCCTGGGCGATGTCGGGAACGATACGCGCGAGCAGCTGGCCCGGCCTGACCCGGTCGCCCTCGCGGACCACCAGTCGCTGAACCACTCCGGAGATGGGCGACTTGACGACGATCTGACGTTCCGGCTCCACGACGCCGGTTTCCTCCACGAAGACCCGGACGTCTCCCCGCTCGACGAGGCCGGTCCGGTAGGGAAGCGCGTCTCCCTTTTCACTAGCGCTGCCCCGGCCACAGGCGAGCGCGGCAGCCGAGCACAAAGCCGCGGTGGCGAGGGAACGTCTCATCTGGAACTCCTGTCGGGGGACGCCGCGTTGGGGATGTTTCGACATGAGTCGGGACGCGCGTAACTGGCTGGAGGTTTCACTTTGGAATGTCCAGGATTCGTGGAATGCCCCTGGACGATGCCCGTATGTCCAGTTTTCACAGGCATTTAGACGGCTGTGAGGCAGGAGGCCAGAGAAGCACAGGGCCGCGGATCGCTCCACGGCCCCTTCCACACGGTTTCAGGTCATGCGATCAGTCGTCGATTTCGCACCAGCCGTACAGCTTGCAGGAGAGACAGATCGTCTCGCTGTGCGCCGCCTTGAACCGCGCGAGGGCGACGGGGTACTGCTCGGACACCTTGTAGAAACTCACCGACTTGGTCCGCAGCGGCTCGCTGGCGTCCTCCGGGATGATCAGCGCGGAGTAGGTCGAGCCATTCTCGCACATCATGATGTAGCTCACGCCCGGTGGGAGGCTCAGGGGCTCGTAGCCCTTCCGGCCGGTCTCGGGATCCGTGAACGCGGGATCGATCCACACCTTGGCCACGACGGTGCCTGCCCGACCCTCCGAGAGGTGCTGCAGCTGGTTGATATTCTCCACCGGCCAGACGATAGCCTCGGGACCAATCCGGCGGGGATTGCTGAGCGTCAGGTTAGCGTGGTGCGCACCGCCCTCGTGGGTGGTGTCGCGGACCTTGAGACTGTTGGCGAAACCGAGCAGCGCCTGGCGTGGCTGGGTCGAGCCGGTCTCGGTACAGCTCTTCACCCCGGCCGGCGGCCCGGGTACCTGCGCGGCGACCGGCGACCCCGCGACGAACAGCGCGACGGCCACCACGGTCATCCATCCGTGTCCACGCATCCTTCCTCCTTTGTCCTGCGGGCAGTCCCTACCCCCGTGCGGCGATCCCCCGCATGCGATCAACCAGGGGTCGTACAAATTCATCTCCATCCTCCCATAGCTCCACGACGCGGGTCGCCCACTCCCGGGCCACGGCATCCTGGCCGGTGCGGTCGGCGAGTTCGGCACGGAGGGCCATGGCGCGGACCAGGCTCGCGGCCTGCGGGACCTCGGTGACCACGCTGGTCCGGAGCGCCTGCAGGGCCGCCAGGCTCCGGTCGAGATATTCCGCCGCCGCCGTCGAGTCACCGATCTGCAGGAGCAGCCAGGCCTCCTGATAGACATTCTGCAGCGCGACCTCTCCCGGCGCCGTACCGGTCCGCAGGCCGTGCAGCTGCTGCAGTGCCTGACGCGTGCCGGCGGTATCCCCATGCGCGAATCGCCACTGCACGTCGAGGAGTGTGTTCCCGCCCCAGCAGGGTCCGCGAGGCGTGGTTTCACGGAGATCTGCGAACGCCAGGCTGCGCGGATACCAGACGACGTCGCACGCCAGGCGCTTCACGCGCTCCGGGGCTTCATACACCTGGAGCAGCGTGTCGAGTCTCGCCGAGGCGACCAAGATGCTGTCCGCCGGCATGCCGAATGCGCCCCAGGCCATGAACCGTTGCCAGCCCTCGAGCACGGGCAATGCAACGCGCTCATAACGACCGCGGTCGTTGTCGGCGTACACCCGGGCGGAAATGGCACCGAGAGAGGCGGCAAGCGAGGGTTTCCCGACCAGGGCGGCGAGGCCACCGAGTTCGTTCGCTTCCGCGGGCGAGGGTTGCGGGAAGTGCCGCAGCAGCCCGAGGGCAAGCTTCCGGGCCTCGGAGAAGCGCTGGAGCTTGAGCAGGACCCGCGCCTCGACCTGCGCCGTCGCGATGCTGTCGGCACGATTGCGCGCGAGCGCCCGCGCCGTCGCGGCGGCGGCCAGCGCCGAGCGCCCGGTTCCCTGCCCTCCATCCAGCCAGCCCTGCAACTCCAGCGAGCGGGCCAGGGCAAGATGCGCCCGGGAGGAATCGGGAAACGCCTGCACCCACTTCCGCACAATACGCAGCAGGCGACCCCGGTTGATCGCGATCGCACGGTCCTGGCCCTCAGGGGACGGGGTCTCACCGGCGAGGATCTGCGCCAAGGGCCACGGGATGTAGGCCACCGTGTCACCCAGCAGCGACGGGTAGGCCGCAAACAGCATGGATTCGGGGCCGACCAGGGTCCCCCGCCTGAGGCGCCCCGGCTCCACCACGAGCACGGAATTGAGTCGCTCGAACGGGCCGAACTGGAATGAGAACGAAGGCACTTGCTCGAGGGCATGCTCGTAGGCGGCGACTGCCGCGCTCCGGCTGGCGCGGAAACTGAAGCCCGAGGGGCTGGCGGAATCAGGCACGACCCCATCGTCCCGCGCGGTGCACTCCGCGAGGCCCAGCCAGGCGCTGAAGCTCTGCGAATCCGCCGCCACGAGCGAGCCGTATCGCCGGCAGGCCTCCAGGAACCGGCCCTCCGCGATAGCGCGGAGTGCGAGCGCCTCCTCGCGTTCGTGGTCGTCACGGAGCTCCTTCACCGCCACGCCCGCTCGACGGGCACTCGCCGCCCACTCCGCCGCCGGATCACCGGCCCACAGCTTGACCGTGGCAAGCCAGAAATGCGACTCGGCGTCGGAAGGATCGAGCGCCACGGCTTCCTCGAATGACTCCTTTGCTCCGCGCAGATTCCAGGACTTGAGCGCCTCGTGGCCTGACACGAAGGCCCGCCGGGCGGGTTCGTTGGTTCCCGGGCCTATTGCGAGCAGTCCGGGCCGGAGCTGGTAGAGCCGCTCCACGGCCCGCACGGCCGCGGCATCCAGTCCCTGCGAGACGTCAGCCCGGGTCTGACTGACGGTGGTGCGGCGGCGGACGTCGTAGAGTTCGAGAACCACCGATGATGAATCGAGCCACCGCGAGACCAGCAACCGGCCTGCCTTCAGATCCTTCGCGACATCGAACCAGCCGCCGATCTCGCCGGGAGGGCCTCCCGCGCGCAGCAGGTGATCGTTGACCCGGTACGGTTCGGTGAGCTCCACGTCCGGGAGCTGGACGAGCGCAGACTGCAGCGCCAGTTCCCAGCGCGTCGTGCGAGGCGCGTCCGAGACGTCTTCGGCCCCGACCGTGCCGAGGAGATACTGCCGCTGCGACAAGGCGCCGTGCGAGAGCCAGCGCGGCATGAGCGCCGCCAGGAGAATCACCACCGCAAGCAGCGGAATGGCATAGACCCAGCGCCGGGGGGTCGCCGGACGCGTACCCCTGGGGTAGGGTCCGGTGATCATCTGGCCCAGTGCGTCCGTGAACTCGCGCATTCCCCGGAAGCGATCGGCCGGTGTCTTCTGCAATGCCGTCCGGATCGCGTCCGCCACCTGCTGGGGTACCGTGGAGCGGAGGACCCGCACCGAAGGAGCTGGCTCCTGCAGGTGCTTCGCGATGACCGACTGCGGCGTAGCGCCGGTGAACGGCGGCTCTCCCGCCAGCATTTCGTACAGGACGCAAGCGAGTGCATACTGGTCGCTCCGTCCGTCCACCCGGTCGTCGCCCGCCGCCTGTTCCGGACTCACGTAGGCCAGGGTCCCGATGGTGATGCCTGGCTCGGTCAGGCGATCGGAACCCGCGGAGGATATGGCGCGGGAGATGCCGAAGTCGGCGACGATCGCCACGCCGCCCTCGAAGAGGATGTTTTCCGGCTTGATGTCCCGGTGCACGATGCCGACAGCATGGGCGTGGGCGAGGGCGGCACCCACCTGCCGCGCAATGGAAAGGGCGTCCTCGACGCCGAGTTGCCCCTCGCGCTGCAGCCGGGCCCGCAGCGTCTCACCCGCCACGTAGGGCATGACGTAGTAGAGAAGCCCGCCGGCTTGACCCGAGTCGTGCAATGGCAGGATATAAGGATGGGTGAGGCTGGCGACCGTTTCGATCTCGCGGAGAAACCGTTCCGCCCCGATCGAGGTGGCGATCTCCGGTCGGAGTACCTTGATCGCGACGGGCCGGCCGTGCTTCACGTCGTGGGCCAGGTAGACGAACGCCATCCCGCCACGCCCGAGCTCCTGCTCGATCGTATAGCGGTCTTCGAGAGCCGCGGCGAGGGTGGCACCCACATCAAGCACAGGAACCCACCCTGGTAGTAGTAGAAGCCATGCGTCGGATGATGCTGGGCATCAGGATGCGGGGCTGGCTGTATTCTGGGGAGTTCAAGCCTTAGGCTAAGTGGCGTAGGGACTTCCCGCAAGCAACACCCGTATCGGAATCCCCGGCCGGGCGCGCCGCGGCGGTGTTATCTTCTTAGACACCCCACGGAAACCCCTCCCCTTCGCTACTGGCCAGTTCCGGTTCGGGGTGGTAAGTTTTCGGCCGTTTGCACGTCGCAAACCCATCCGGGAGACCATTCTGGAACTGCCGAATTCGCACCGGATCCCGCTGTACTGGCTGATGGAGGTCGGTGGTGCGCCGATCCGGTATCGGACGCTGGCAGATCTTGCCCCGGAAGGGACGGTTCGCGCTGAGGATCTGGCCCGGACCCATGAGGCCGTCGAGGCATCCCCCCTTGCCACCGCGATAGTCAAGAAACAGAAGGACAGCGGGGTCTGGTCCGGCAACATGCTCGGCCTGGCCCCCGCCGCCGCGCAGGGAATCCGTGACATCGGCACCATTCCGCAGTACCGCCGCCTGGTCCAGCTTGGTTACCCCAGCACGGGGCGCCCGTTCAAACTCGGCGACCGCCTGCTGTTCCGGGTCCTGAGCCGCGATCCGGACTTGAGCCTGCTGTTCGAGTACGGAAAGATGGTGAAGCGCGAGCCGGCCAGCGAGGAGTGGGCACGCGGCTTCCTGCGCGAGGGAGCCACCGCGGCCCTCGCCGAGGCGGGCCACAACGGGGACCCCCGGGTACGGGGATCGGCGCACAAGATCGCCAACGGGGTTTCGCAGTTCCTCCGGAGCCCGCTGGCGGAGAAGCCCTTCATCAAGATGGGCAAGCAGACCGTGCTGGACCCCGAGGCGCATCCGCCGACCTGGTACTCGGTCGCAATGATCGCGGCAATGCCCAACCTCCAGCGCGAGCGCGCCGGGTTCACGGACCGGCTCGGGCACTACCTCGCCCAGCCCGCCCCGAAGAAGAGCTTCGTGGTGAAGATCGGCCGCAAGGCGATCAAGCCGGTACACTTCCTCCTCGGCGACCCGATCGAGGCGGACCGAAGCGGGAAGCCCAAGGACATCCCGCTCGCCCTGCACTACATCGAGTTGCTCGCCCGCATCGGGGCACTGCATACCGCCCCCGTCGCAACGAGGGTTCTCGTGCATCTGCTCAAGGACTGCGACGAGCACGGCATCTGGTGCCCCAAGAACCTGCGCTCGCAGCCGAAGATCGGGAACCGTGCCGCCTACCACTACTTCCCCATTGAGCCGGACCGCAAGACCCTCGAGTGCCGGGAGGTGGACGTGACCTTCAGGCTGGCCCTGATCGCGAAGCTGCTGGGCTGGTCGCTGGAGTACGAGCTGGGACCGGGGAGGACGGAGCTGGTGGTTCCAGCCAGTAGTGAGTAGGGAGTAGGGAGTAGGGAGTAGGGAGTAGGGAGTGGGGAGTAGGGAGAGGTTCCGCCTTGTCCGCCTTGTCCGCCTTGTCCGCCCTGTCCGCCCTGTCCGCCTGTCCGCCTGTCCGCCTGTCCGCCTGTCCGCCTGTCCGCCTGTCCGCCCTGTCCGCCCTGCCCGCCCCGTCTTGACCGCCCGCTATCAGTAGCACAAACTACTACCATGTCATCCGTAGACCTGACGCCGTTCGGTTTCACGCCGACGGAGAGTCGCCTGTATGAGGTGCTCATCACGCACGGCCCGGGCACAGGCTATGCCCTGGCGCAGTCCGCAGGACTCGCGCGGGCGAATGTCTACAGCGCGCTCGAGGGCCTGGTGGCCAAGGGTGCAGCGCGGATGGAGGACGGACGGCCGAAGCAGTTCTGGCCCGAGCCGCCGGACGCGCTGGTGGCGCGGCTGTCGCTGGACCAGAGCCGTGCCCTGGACGCGCTCCGGGATACCCTCCTGGAGATTTCCCTTCCCCCAAGCCCCACGCTGATCGCGATAGATACTGGACGCGGCGCACTTCGCGTCATATCGCATGATCTCGGACGGGCGGAAACATCGGTCCGGCTCGTTGCGCCGAAGGATGCCTACCCCATTCTCGGCCCGATCCTGCGCCGGGCGGTGTCTGCCGGCCTGGAGGTTCAACTCGCCTCGCCTGACGAAGCTTCCCTCTCGTTCGCCACGGTGGCCCGGATCAGCGTCGAAACCCGGTGGCCAGGAAGCCCTCTCATCTCGATCGTGGATGACCGCGTGGCCCTCCTGGCTGACCGGCACGGCGACGAAGTCACCGGCCACTGGAGCTCGATGCCCGCGTTCGTGGCGGGCGCGCGCCTGGCCTTCGAGCGCCTGGTGCAGGAATCGTGAACGACACCCTGGAGGCGGTGCTCCAGACGCTGCGCCGGGAGTACCTGGCCGATGCTCCCGCGCGAATCACCGAACTCCAGAAGGACCTCCGCGCGTTCCGCGCCGGCGAGGCGGGCGCGGCCGAATCGCTGGCCGGCAGGTTCCACCGGCTGGCGGGCTCGGGCGGCTCCTACGGGTTCCCCGAGGTGAGCGCCATCGCCCGCGGAATGGAGCGGCTGCTCAGGGGGAAGGACGAAAGCCCCCCGGATGCCGACCTGGTGGCCGGAGCCATCGAGGAACTCACGCAGGCCTTCGACGTGGCCGGCGCCGACCTGCCGGCCGATACCCAGCCCCTGCATCCCCCAGCGTTCACATGGCGCGCTCGCCTCCTCGGCCTGGAGGGCCGCGAACGCGATGCGCTTTCGGCGATACTGATGGAGTGCGGCTATGAGGTGACCAGTCGGACCGGCAGCGACGCCCCGGAGGAAATTCCCCTCACCGGCACGCCGGATCTGGTGGTCCTGCTTGGCGGGGATCCCGGTGCGGACCCGTACGCGACCGCTGCCGCCTGGTTCACCCGGCGCGGTATGCGGCCCCGCGGGATTGTCCTGATCGATGACGTGAATACGGTGGACCGGATGCGGGCCGTCTCGTCGGGGATCGACGTCGTGCTCGACCGCGCCGATGCGGAGCTGCACCTCCCTCCCTTTGCCAAGACCCTGAGCCGGATCGGCGCGCCGCCCGCGCGTGTCGTCCTGGTCCAGCGGGAATCCCCCGAGAGCCGGCAGATCCGGGAGTGGCTGTTCGAGGCGAACGTCGAGGTGACCCAGGTGGCTGACCCGCTCCGGGCGCGGGACGTCGTGCAGGAACGGATGCCTGACCTGCTGATCCTCGACACCGACCTGCCTGGCTCGACCGGCCTCACCGTGGCACGCCTGATCCGGCAGGACCCGCGCTTTCCCCTTCTCCCGATCATCTACCTCGCCAATGCCAGCGACGTGGCGGATGAGGTCGAGGCCATTCGGGCCGGGGCGGACGACTACGTTCCCCGTCCCCTCGACGGCACGCTTGTGCTGCAACTCGTGCTGAGCCGCGCGGAGCGGAGCCGGCGGATCCGGGAAATGGTGCACCGGGACGGGCTCACCGGCCTGCTCAACCACGCAACGCTCCGGGCGGAGCTGCAGCATGCGGTCGAGTACGGGCACCGGCATTCCGAGCCGTTCGGGTTCCTCATGATCGACGTGGACCATTTCAAGCGGGTGAACGACCAGCATGGCCACATGGCCGGCGACCAGGTGCTGGTGCACCTCGCGCGGGTGCTGCGCGACACGGTGCGCGCCAGCGACCTGATCGGCCGTTACGGGGGTGAGGAATTCGGGCTCATCCTGCAGCGGAGCGACCGGGTGGGGGCCTGGATCCTGGCCGAGAAGCTGCGACAGACCATCGCGACGCAGCCCGCCGTCACGGCCACCGGCGAGACTCTCCCGCTTTCGGTAAGCATCGGCGTGGCGAGTTATCCGGAGGATGGCTGGAACGCGGCGATGCTGGTTGGTGCGGCGGACCGGGGGCTCTACCGGGCAAAGAGCCTGGGGAGGGATCGATCGGAGTATGATGAGGAAGAGCGGGAAGAGGGAACGGGGAACGGGTAACAGGAAGGCGGGAGGCGGGAGGCGGGAGGCGGGAAAGTAAGAGGTCGGGAATCCTCACGGACTCCCGACCTCTCTTACTTCGACCTTCGACCTTCGACCCTCTAGTGCGGGAAACTCATCGCGAGAGGCTCGACATCGCGCGGATTCTCGTCGCCGAAGAGCAGGCGGCCCTCGCGGAATGATGCGCCCCGGAGGGTCAGGGCCAGGACCTCGCCCAGTTCCTCCACCAGGTGCAGTGAGAGCCGGGACCGGATCTCGTCAGAGAGGTCCTCCAGGTCCGCTTCGTTCTTCTTCGGCAGCAGGACCGTGGTGATGCCGGCGCGAAGTGCGCCGAGCACCTTCTCCTTCACGCCACCGATGGGCAGCACCCGTCCCCGCAGGGTGATTTCCCCCGTCATGGCCACGTCGTGCCGCACCGGTCGGCCGGACAGCGCCGAGACCAGGGCGGTGGCCATGGCGACGCCGGCAGAAGGCCCTTCCTTCGGGACGGCTCCTGCGGGCACGTGGATGTGCACGTCGCGATCGAACATGTCCTCCTTGATGTGGAGTCCGCCCGCGTGCGAGCGGGCATAGGTCCACGCCGCGCGCGCCGATTCCTTCATGACGTCACCGAGCTGCCCGGTCAGGACGAGGTCACCCTTGCCACGCATGGTGCTGGCCTCGACGAACATGATGTCGCCGCCGGTCGGCGTGTAATACATGCCCGTGGCGACGCCCACCTGGTCCTCGCCGGCTGCCTCCTCGGGATGCACCCGCGGGCGGCCGAGCAGGTCGTCCACCAGCTCCGCGTCCACCGACAACCGTTCGATGTCGTTCGAGGCGATACGGCGCGCCACCTTGCGGGCCAGCTTGCCGAGCTCGCGCTCGAGCTGCCGGACGCCCGACTCACGGGTGTACCGGGTGATGACCTGTCCGATGGCCTCGTCGTTGATCTCGAGCTGCTCGGTGGTCAGGCCGTTCTCGAGGAGCTGCCGCGGCAGCAGGTAGCTCCGCGCAATGGCGAGCTTCTCCCGCTCGGTGTAGCCCAGGAAGTCCACTACTTCCATCCGGTCCAGGAGCGGCGACGGGATGTTCTGGATGAAATTCGCGGTGCAGATGAACAGCACCTCGCTGAGGTCGAACGGCACCCCGAGGTAGTGATCGGTGAAGCTGTCGTTCTGGGCCGGATCCAGCACCTCGAGGAGCGCGCTGGCCGGGTCGCCCTGGAATGACACGCTGAGCTTGTCCACCTCGTCGAGCAGGAAGACGGGGTTCTTGGTACCGGCCTGCTTCATCCCCTGGATGATCCGGCCGGGCATCGCGCCCACGTAGGTGCGCCGGTGGCCGCGGATGTCCGCCTCGTCGCGCGCGCCGCCCAGGGAAATCCGGACGTACTCACGCCCCATGGCCCGCGCGATGCTCTTGGCGATGGACGTCTTGCCGACGCCCGGAGGCCCGACGAACAGCAGGATGGGTCCCTTGGCGATCTTGTCGTCCTCGTTGCCCGGGATCGGCGTTTCCGCCGTAGGCCCCGCGGGCTGGGCCGCCGGCTTCTCCCCGGGCTCCGACGCCTTCTCCTCCGTATCATCGGCGGGAGCGGGCGGGACGGCCTCCGGGCCATTCTCGCGGCCGGCCAGGGAGTTGCGGAGCTGGCGCACCGCGAGGTACTCCAGCACCCGGTCCTTCACGTCGTTCAGGCCGTAGTGATCCTCGTCCAGGATTTCCTGGGCCCGGGGAATGTCGAGGTGGTCGTTGCTGCGGATGTTCCAGGGCAGCTCCGCGATGTTCTCGAGATAGGTGCGGATGACCTGGGATTCCATGGACTCGCGGCCGATCCGGCCAAGCCGTCCCAGTTCGCGGTCCACCTCTTTCCGAGCCGCCTCGGGGAGGCCGAGCATCGCGATCTTCTCGCGCAGTTCCTCGAGGTCGTCCCGGTCGTCGTCCTCGCCGAGTTCCCGGCGGATGGTCTTGAGCTGCTCACGAAGGAACATCTCGCGCTGGCGCTCGCCCAGCTCCTCCTGGACCCGGGACTTGATGTCCTCCTGGGCATCCAGGACACTGATCTGGCGCTGCACGTGCACCAGTACCCGGCGGAGCCGTTCCTCCACCGACAACGTCTCGAGCAGCATCTGCCGCTGAGCCGGGGTGATGTCGATGTAACCCGCGATGAGGTCGGCGAAGCGACCGGGGTCATTCACGCCCGCGAGGACCTGCTGGACTACCTCCTCGGGCAGGCCCGACTTCTGGCCCAGCTCGCCCGCGCGGCTCCGCACCTCGCGGTGGAGCGCCACGAAGGCGGGGTCCTGGTCGTTGAGTGGAAGCATCTCCTCGGCCTCGCGGACGATGGCCTGGAGGTACCCCTCCTTGTCACTATAGTGCATCGCAATGCCGCGCTTCTCGCCATGGATCAGCAGCTGCATTCCGGCGAGGCCCCGCTGGAGCTGGCCGATGCGGGCCACGGTCCCGATCGTGTACAGCACTTCCGGGGTGACCTGCTCGTTGTTCTCCCGCTGGGAGACGGCAAAGATCAGTTTTTCGGGTGTGGCGAGCGCGGCCTCGATGGCGCGCAGGGTGCCGGGACGCCCGGCGCCGATGGGCGCGGTCACCCCGGGGAAGAGCACCACCTCGCGGAGAGGCAGCACGGGCAGCGTCAGTCGTTCAGTCATTTATGCGTCCAATCCCGTTGAGGATACGAAAGCCGTTCAGTACTGAACCAGCAGGAGGCATGCCATGGAGGCCGAAACTCCTAAAACACTACGAGATAAATAGTTGGGGCTTTGGGTCATCCGGAGCCGTGTCCTGACTCACGTCCCGTGGCATATGCACCGTCTGCGGGTACGGCAGGTTGTGCCATTAAGGCAGGGAACAGGGAGCGGTCGGTGGGCAGTCCGATGTCGGGGGTCGGGTATCGGGGTGGTTGGGTGGTTGAGTGGTTGAGTCGTGACGGGCCGAGAGTCCGCTCCGTCCCCTCGGCCCCGTACCTCTGTCCGCCCTGTCCGCCCTGTCCGCCCTGTCCGTCCTATCCGTCCTGTCCGCCCTGCTCACCCCTTGTCCGGTTGCCGTCCCGGCAGCAGGTTGCTAAATCTATACCCGTGACGCGGATATCCCATGACGGAGTACGCTGACCGACCGTTGGCCGCACGTCTGGCCGACGCGTTGGGCGACGCCTTCACAATCGAAGGCGAAATTGGCCGTGGCGGCATGGGCGTGGTGTACCGCGCCCGTGACGAACGGCTGAAGCGTCGCGTTGCCATAAAAGTCCTGCCGCCGGAACTGGCCTTCCAGGCGGATATTCGCGAGCGGTTCACCCGCGAGGCCCAGACTGCGGCGCGGATTTCCCACCCACACGTCGTGCCGATCTACAACGTCGGCGAGGGCAACGCCCTCGTCTATTTCGTCATGGGGCTCGTCGAGGGTGAGTCGCTCTCCGCCAGGCTCAAACGCCGCGAGCAGCTGCCCCCCGAGGAAGTCCGCCGGATCATGAAAGAAACCGCGGACGCGCTGGGAGCCGCCCATTCGCTCAGCATCGTGCACCGGGACATCAAGCCGGACAATATCCTGCTCGAGGGCACCCGCGGCCGGGTCATGGTCACTGACTTCGGGATCGCCAAGGCCCTCTCGTCCGTCAGCGGCGCGACCCTGACCAGCGCCGGGATGGCCCTCGGCACGCCGGCCTACATGAGCCCGGAGCAGGCAGCAGGAGAGCGGGAGATCGACGGGCGGTCGGACCTGTACAGCCTTGGGATCGTGTCATACCAGATGGCCACGGGAGAGGTGCCGTTCAGCGCGCCGACGGTGGCGGGCATCCTGATGAAGCAGATCACGGAGGTCGCCCCGCCGGCGAGCGACCTCCGGCGCGACCTCCCCGAGGACCTGACACTCGCGATCAGCCGTTGCCTGGAGAAAGACCCGGAGAACCGGTGGCCCACGGCGGATGCGCTCCGGCGTGCCCTGGAGAATCGCACCGTCACCGGCTACCGCCCCACTGGCGCGAGCCGCGCGACCAGCCGTTCACGCACCTCCCGTACGGCCGGGACATCACGCACTTCCCGTGACCGTGCCGGCTCTGACCGTCCCGGCCGCCCCGACCGGCTCGGGCGCCCCGACCGGCTCACGGACCGGGGAAGCGCCCGCCCCTCCGCCCGGGGCGCGCGCGGTGGGGGGCTGGACCGCTATCGCGACCGCAGCCAGCGCCGCTCGCTCAGGCACAAGGACACCGACGAACATCCGGTCCCGGACACGGGCGAACCCAAGATCGTCCAGGTGGTGCGGAACCAGTTCGCGCGCTGGGCCGCGATTTCGGGTGGCCTGTTCATGCTGAACATCGCGACCGGGCTCGACACGCCGTGGTTCCTCTTTCCCGCCGGCGGGATGGCGATCGGGCTGCTCCGGAACTACGCCCGGCTCTGGCAGCAGGGCTACAGCTGGCGGGACGTGCTGAACAGGCCGCCGGCGCAGGATTCCATCGAGAAGACGCTCTCGGGCGGCGGCCAACTGCCGCGGCAGCTCCCCGCCCCGACCACGGGGGAGTTCGGCACGCACCTCGCGGCCATCCGCCAGGCCCAGATCGACCGGACGAACATCCTGAAGCTGATGGAGCGCATGTCACCCACGGAGAAGGCGCTGCTGCCCGACGACGTGGTCAGGACGGTGGACGCGCTGCTGCAGCGCGCCACGGAGCTCGCCCGCACGCTGCACATCATCGACTCGAACCTCGATCCCGAGGGGGTCGATGCGATGGACGCCCGGATTGCGGCGATCCGGCGGGAGCCGGACGACGAGGAGCGGGAGCGTCGGCTGCGCCTGCTGGAATCCCGGAAAACCAAACTGGCCCAGCTGCAGGAACAGCGGGACCAGGTGATGCGACACCTCGATTCGTGCCTCATGGCGATGCAGAACGTCCGCTGGGACATGGTCCGCCTGCGGTCGTCCGAGACCGACAGCGCAATGGGCGACCTTGCCAACGCCACCCAGCAGGCCCGCGCGCTGAGCCGGGAGGTCGGCTACGCCATCGAGGCAGCCAGCGAAGTCCGGGAGGCGATGCAGTAGCTAGAAGGCCGCGATCTCCTCCAGCGCGGCCCGGATGCTCCCCACCTGCGGCAGGATCACGTCCTCCAGCTCCGGCGCGTAGGCCACGAAGGTGTCCGTCGCCGCCACGCGCCGGACCGGCGCATCCAGCCAGGCGAACCACTCGTCGGCGATCTTCGCCGCGATTTCCGCCCCATACCCCCATGACAGCGAGTCCTCGTACACGACGACCACCTTGTTCGTCTTGCGGATCGACGCGCCGATGGTCTCCCAGTCGACCGGCGAAAGCGACCGGAGGTCGATGACCTCGACGCTGGCTCCTCCGGCCTCCTCCATCTCCTTCGCCGCCACCACGGAGCGCTGCACCGTAGCGCCATACGTCACCACGGTCACGTCGGTACCCTCGCGAGCCACGCGTGCCTTGCCGAAGGGGACCATGAAGTTGGGACCGGGGTTCGGCGCCTTGTTGTAGGTCTGCCGGTACAGGTGCTTGTGCTCCAGGAAGAGCACCGGGTCCTCGCAGCGGATGGCGGTCCGGAGCAGGCCGTTCGCATCCAGCGCCGTGGCCGGGCATACGACCCGGAGGCCCGGGACGCCGGTGAAGACCGCCGCACCGGTCTGGCTGTGGTAAACCGACCCGCCCTTCAGGTATCCGCCGTAGGTCGTCCGGACGACGACCGGCGCGCTGAAGGCGTTGTTGCTGCGCCAGCGCATGAGCGCGAGTTCGTTCCGGAGCTGCATGTACGCGGGCCAGATGTAGTCGAAGAACTGGATCTCGACCACCGGCTTGAGGCCACGCGTGGCGAGGCCGATCGCCCGGCCCACGATATTGGCCTCGGCCAGGGGTGAGTTGTACACCCGCTCCTCGCCGAACTGCCGCTGCAGCCCCCAGGTCACCTTGAAGACACCGCCCTTCCCCTTCACCTCGCTGAGGCAGGCCGTGCGACTCGCATCGGCCACGTCCTCGCCGAACATCACGATGTGGGGATCCCGGGCCATCTCCTCCCGGAGACACAGGTTGAGCAGGTCCACCATGGTGGTGGGGTCGCCGGTGAATTTCGGATCGTCCTCCGTATCGAACTGCTCGGATGTAGGATCCACATCCGGGGAATAGACATACTGGTAGATCGTGTCAGTGCCGGGCTGGGGCGCGGCCAGGGCGGTATCGGTCGCCACCTGCACTTCTTCCTCCACCTGGGCGACGATTGCGTCGATCTCCGCCTGGGTGGCAACACCCTCCTCCACCAGCCTCGCCGGGAAGGTCACGATCGGGTCGCGCTTCGCGTCCAGGTCCCGCTCCGAGGGCGGCCGGTACTGGACTTCATCGTCCGAAAGGCTGTGGCTGTACGGACGGATGACATGAGCGTGCACCAGGGCCGGGCCCTTCCGCTGCCGGGCGTACTCGACCGCCCGCGCCATGACCTCGTACGAGGCGACCGGGTCGCAGCCGTCGACTTCCTCTACCAGCAGCCCGGGGAACGAGGCGACCAGCTTCGAGATGGACCCGCCCGCCGTGTTCACCTCCACCGGCACCGAGATAGCGTACCCATTGTCCTCCACCAGGTAGACGACCGGCAGCTTCAGGTTGCAGGCCGAGTTGAGCGACTCCCAGAATTCGCCCTCGCTCGTGGTGCCGTCACCGGTGGTGCACAGGACGACCTCGTCGCCCCGGATCATCTCGTCGCGATCCTCGATCCCCTCGATCCGCGTGTACCGAAGCCACGCCTCGGCCGCGCCCACCGCCTGCAGGAACTGGGTACCCGTGGGGCTCGAGGCGGACACGATGTTGAGGTCCTTGTGCCCCCAGTGCGATGGCATCTGCCGCCCACCCGAGTTCGGGTCGTCCGCCGCACCCACGGCCGAGAGGAGCTGCTCCGTGGCCGTCATCCCCAGGCCGATGCAGAGTGCCCGGTCCCGGTAGTAGGTGTAGAACCAGTCGTAGCCAGGACGGAGAACCTTCGCCGCCGCCGCCTGGACAGCCTCGTGCCCGGCCCCGGAGATCTGGAAGAAGATCTTATTCTGGCGCTTGAGCTGGATTTCCTTGTCGTCAATCCGGCGTGACAGGAGCATCACGCGGTAGAGATCGAGGAGTTCCTGCTTGTCGAGGCGGGACGCCGGCCGGGAACGGCCCTGCGAACGGGATTTTGTCTTGGTAGCCATGGGGGAAAGATAGGGCGGGGAGGACACCGGGCGGTAGGCTGGCGGCCGCGCGGCGCTCTCCCTGGAGAATCCGCCCGTGCCGGCGACGGAAGCCGTGTCCGTGTGGTAACCTCGGGGCACTCCTCCCCCTCAGGCGGCTCTGCCGACGACAGCGGTTGACATCCAAGGGGCCTCGCGGGGATTTTGCAGCACCTGAGACCCCTACGGAGACAGCCCTGTTCGTGCCCTCGCTGCATCGTTGCCGAAACCGGTGGACCGGCGTACTGCTGCTCGTGCTGTTCCTGGCAAGCCAGCAGGCCGTCTGGTGCCGGCTCCAATGCCTCAGCCGGCCGGGCCACGACATGGCCGCGATGCATGATGCTCCGTGCCACACCGGTGGCAGCGGCCTCAGCACTCCCACCCCGGTGGCGCCCGCGACCTTCACGGCACCTGCCACCGTCTCCGGACTCGACCTTGCCTTCATGGCAGAGGTCCTGGTCACGGACGACTTCATCGCCGCTCCCGACTCCCGCCCGGCGGCGGCGGACACACCCCCTCCACGAACCTCCTGAACCCGAGACCCGGCCCCCAGGGCCGGAAATGCGCGGCCGCAATCGCGGCCAGCGTCGCGGTGTTCATTCCAGCGCGGCAACTGCCGCGAGGAGGTGGCATGCAGGGAACGAAGCAGTGGGGTGTGATCCTGATTCTGCTGGCTGGCGCGGCAACCGCGCCGCTCCAGGCGCAGGAGGACCAGCCGCTGGGCGGCGGTGACGGGCTGGTGGAGACCGGGGACACGGCGCCGCTGACCATCACGGGATTCGGGGTCGGAAACTACAGCTACAATGCGAAAACCGACGACAACACCTTCGCCGCCAGCAAGGTGGCCGTGGGCCTGTTCCGCGAGATCAGCGACCACGCGTACGTCTACGGCCAGCTCACCACGCTGCTCGAGGAAGACGAGGCCACGGGCGAGCCGGTGACGGAGACCGAGATTGACAATCTCCTGTTCACGGTGACCCCGTCACTCGGATCGGGCCTGTCGTTCACGCTGGGGAAGGCAGACGCGCCCATCGGTTTCGAACGGGATGACGAGGTCCTCAACTTCCTCCCCACGACATCCTTCAATTTTGAACTGGCCCGCCCGGCCAAACTGGTGGGCGCGTTCGGCCGGTGGTCCGCCTCACCCCACCTCGAGGTCCTGGGCCTGGTGGCCAACGGCTGGGACAGCGAGATCGACTCCAACCACGGCAAGACCGGCGGGGCGCGCATCGGGCTCTACCCTTCCGAGGGCACCCAGCTCGGCCTGAGCGCACTCTATGGCAGCGAGGGTGAAGTCGACGCCACAAACAACCGCTATCTCCTGTCCTTCGACTACTCGTACCAGCCCTCGGCGCGCTGGGTCATCGGGGGCGAGGCGAACTACGCGGGTGACCGGAAGGTGCTCCCGGGCGGGGGGGACGCGACGTGGAGCGGCGCCACGCTGATCATCTTCCACCACCACAGCCGGCACATCGGCCTGGCCGCGCGCGCGGAGGTTTTCGACGACCCGGACGGCATGCGCACCGGCCAGCCCCAGACGTTGAGCTCGTTCAGCTTCTCGCCGATGTACCTCTTCGGCGTGGGGCGGAGCGGGATCTTCGCGAATGTGGAACACACGACCTTCCGGATCCCGCAGTTCCAGATCCGGGGCGAGGTCCGGGTGGACCACTCGAGCGAGCCGTTCTTCGACACGAAGACCGGGATGTCTGAATGGGGCGTCACCGGTACCCTCCAGCTCGTCGCCACCTTCTGAGAGAGGGCCCCATGTCGCTCTACAGCCTCCGCACCGCCGACCGCTCGGTCAAGCTGGCCGCGGTGCTGTTCCTCCTGGTCCTGGGCTATTCCTACATCTTCGCCTTTCTCATGGTGAAGACGTGGGCGGGGCTCACGCCGTCGGAGGTGCAGGCGACGTACGTGCCCGAGCCGGGCCTCGACACCGGGGGCCTCGGCGCACAGTCCGTTACTACCACGACCCACGTCGACCTGAATGCCCTCGCAGAGGAGCATCACACGGTTGACCGGTCGCTGCTCATCCAGGACAGCCACATCCATATCATGATCTACGCGATCGTGGCTGCCCTGGAATCACTGATCATCCTGGGTCTCGGCTGGCCGGCGTGGTGGCGTAACGGCGTCATTGTGGCGGCCTTTGGCGCCGGCGCGCTCGACTTCGCCGGCCAATGGCTTATGCAATTCGGGATCGGGGGATTTGCGTGGCTCACCATCGCTTCGGGGTGGACCATGTCGCTCGTCTACCTGATCGTCCTTCTTGGCACCCTGCGGGCAGTTACCGCCCGCGTTCCCGATGGAGCAACATCATGACACGATCACCTCGCGCAGGACGTTTCCGGGCCCCGCTCCTGCTGGCGGTCCTTCCCCTTATGGCGCTGGCCGCGCACCCCACCCCGGTGGTGGTGCTGGTGAAGCAGGCGACGGTCCTGCAGAAGACCTTGGGCGCGGACGAACTGTTCGTCCGGACGGTCAAGCTGGGAAGTCAGGACGTCCAGCGCATCAAGCAGGAAGCGCACTTCACGCCCGAGGATCCGGACGTACGCTTCTACCTCGGCAAATCCGGATCGGGCGAGGTCACCGGGGTCGTCCTCTTCTCGGTCGAAAACACCACCCACGGCCCGGTGGAGGTCGGCCTGACGTTCAGTCCTGAGGGAAAAGTGGAACGGGCGATCGTCACCAAGGCCACCGTCGAGACGAAGCCCTGGGTCCTGCAAGCCATCCGTGCGGGCCTCATGAAGCAGTACGAGGGCATGCAGTACGGCGACGACCCCGCCACCGCCCTCCAGGCCGTGAAGCGCGCAGACCTCGGCCACATGCCGGAGTACATGGCCGGCGTGATCAGCGGGGCCGTCGCACGAGGCCTGGCGCTACATCACCTGCTGTACCGGGAATCGTCAGGGTCGTGAGGCTGATGCAGGGGCGCCGCGCAGTCTGCGTCCCTGCCCCCGGGACGAGTCAGGGCTGCTGGTAGACGACTCGTCCCCCCATCACCGTGGCACGGGTCCGCACTGAATCGAGCACCTCGGGAGCAGTGCTGAACAGGTCCCGGTCCAGCAGGACGACATCTGCCTTGTAGCCCTCACGCAACATGCCCAGGTCGGCCTCGCGGAAGACGGCATACGCGTTTTCGTAGGTATACGCATGCAGGGCTTCCTGGAGCGTAACCTTCTGTTCCGGTATCCATCCATCCGGGTTCTTTCCGTCCAGTGTCCGCCGGGTCACCGCCGCGTAGATCCCCTGGAGCGGGTCGAGCGGCGCTACCGTCCAGTCGGAACCGAAGGCCACATGCGCGCCCGAATCGAGCAGGCTCCGGAAGGGATAGGTCGTCCGGATCCGGTCGGGCCCGATACGCTTCTCGGCCCAGCGTCCGTCGTCGATGGCATGATACGGCTGGACCGATGCAACGACGCCCAGCCGGGCGAAGCGGGGGATGTCCTCTGGACGCAGGTGCTGCGCGTGCTCGATCCGGAAGCGGCGGTCGCGCTTGCCATGGGCTTTGGCGACGCTGTCGTAGATGTCAAGCAGCGTGGCGTTGGCGCGGTCGCCGATGGCGTGAATGGCCACTTGCAGTCCCGCGGCATCGGCCGCCCCCACCAGGGCGCGTAACTCCGGCTCGGGCGTCTGGATGAGGCCGGTCTCTCCGGGAGCGTCCAGGTAAGGCTGGAAGAACCAGGCGGTGGTCGAACCGAGGGAACCGTCGACGAATCCCTTCATCCCGCCAATCCGGACCTGGCCGTCGCCGGGGCCACCGCGAGTGATGGTATCGGCGACCGCCTGCCAGCGGGACAGCGGCAGGTAGAGCACGGCACGCGTGAGGAGCCGTCCCTGGTCGCGGGCCCGCTTCCAGGCCGCAAGGTCCGACCAGCTCGCGCTGACGTGCGAGACAAGCGTGACCCCGTGCTCGGCGGCATGCCGCATGGCGCGCGCGAGGGCCGAGTCCTGCTGGGTGGCACTGGGGGCCGGGACCACGTCCCAGACAGGCTCCGAGGCAGCGTCCTTGAGCACGCCGGTCGGACGCCCGGTGCGGCGGTCGCGCACGATGGTACCGCCGGGCGGGTTCCGCGTCGCGGCCGTGATGCCGGCCAGACGGAGCGCTAACGAGTTCGCCACTCCCATGTGGCCGTCGAGCCGGCTGACGAAGACGGGGTGGTCTCCCGAGATCGAGTCGATCCAGTCAGCCCGGGGTAGCGGCGTGCCCGGCCAGCGTTCGTGGTCCCAGTCCCCGCCGATAATCCACTCGCCGGGCTGCAGCGTGGCGGCGTACTCACGGATGCGCCTGATGAACACCGCGGGGGTGGCGGCATCGCGGAGGTCTACCCCGGCGAGTTGGTAGCCGCCGTCGATGAAGTGTGTGTGTGCGTCCATCAGTCCCGGCAGGACGGTGCCGGAGCCGTTGTCCAGGCGCCGGGTGTGGGGGCCCAGGTAGCTTGCGAGAATGGTGGCGCTGTCACCCACCGCCAGGATGGAGTCGCCCGCGATGGCCACCGCCTCCGCCCGGTCCTGCTCGCGGTCGCCCGTCCAGACCTGGCCAGTGATTATGAGATCCGCGGGGCCCGACTGGCCGCACGCCAGGAGGCCCAGGAGGAGAACACAGAAAGGAAAGCGCATTACGAAGCAACTCCGGGGATGAGTTGAAAGTCCTACCTCAGTTTTGTCATTCTGCGCAGCGCGTCCAGCTTCTCCAGCGTCCCGGGCCCGGCCGGCGCCTGGGCCAGCATGTCCCGGATATCGAGCAGGACTTCCATCATGAGCTGGTCGCGCTGGAAGGCCCAGTCGAGTTCCTGCATCCGCTTGATCGCCTCCTCCGAGGATGCCTTGTCATAGGATTCGCGATAGGTGGCCTCCAGGTTGGCCAGGATGCGGTCACGCGTGCGCATGGGACGTCTCGTTTGGGAAGTTCGGGATGGGCCGGCCAGGGCCGAGGTGCCGCCGACGCCGGGTAGGACTGTAGCTTAATAGGGGCAGGACGGCCAGAGCATCACCATCGCCAGTCACGCCGGGCTCCTGGTCGGAGCGCGGCCGTATCGCCAGGGGGAGTCGATGTCATTGCAGGGCAAGCGCATACTGTTCTTTGCCGCGCCGCAGTATGAAGACCTCGAGCTATGGTATCCGAAGATCCGGCTGGAGGAGGAAGGCGCCACGACTGTGGTCGCCGGGTGCACCGACGAGCGCACCTACCACGGGAAGAAGGGATATCCGGTCACGGTGGACACGCATGTGGACGACGTGAACTCCGACCAGTTCGACGGCCTGGTCATTCCCGGCGGCTACGCACCCGACATCATGCGCCGGAACCGGAAGCTGCTGGAGATTACCAGCCGGATCTTCAAGGCGGGCAAGCCGGTGGCCTTTATCTGCCATGCGGGCTGGGTCCCCATCTCGGCGGGTATCGTGAAGGGCCGGCGCGGGACGAGCGTCGGCGCCATCCGCGATGACCTGGTCAACGCAGGGCTCGAGTGGGAGGACAGCCCGGTCGTGGTGGACGGCAACCTCATCTCCTCCCGGACACCGGCGGACCTGCCCCGGTTTCTCCCCGCACTCATCAAGGCCCTCGGCGGATGACGACCACGCTTGCAGAGGCCCAGGCGCGCGTCGACCGCTGGATCTCCCAGTTCGAGGAAGGCTACTTCCATCCGCTCACCAACCTGGCCCGGCTGACCGAGGAGGTCGGCGAGCTGGCGCGGGACGTGAACCACCACTTCGGCCAGAAAACCCGGAAACCGGACGAGCCCGAGGGCGACATGGCCATGGAAATGGCGGACATCATGTTTGTCCTGATCTGCATGGCCAACCGCGAGGGGATCGACCTGCAGGATGCATTCGACCGCATGATGGAGAAGGTGGAGCGGAGGGATGGGGGGAGGTGGACGAGGAAAGTGACTGGTGACTAGTGACTGGTGACTAGTGACTGGTGACTGGTGACTGGTGCAATGGTGGTGGGGATACATGCGCGAAACCGGCATTAATGCACTAGTCACCAGTCACTAATCACTAGTCACCGCTCACTGCTGTCCTACTCCCATTCCTCCGGCGCCGATTCCAGTTCCTCATGCAGCGTCAGGTAGCTGGCGTATCGGTCCGGGGCGACATCGCCCCGGTCCACGGCGGCCCGAACCGCGCAGCCGGGTTCGGTACGGTGCGTACAGTCGGAAAAGCGACAGTCGTCGAGCCACGGCAACATCTCCGGAAAGCAGCGTGCGAGCTCCCGCGGCACGATGCCCCAGAGGCCCACCTCGCTGAACCCGGGCGTGTCCACCAGGTATCCACCTTCCGACATGGGAACCATCACCGCGCTCACCGTCGTCTGGCGGCCGCGCTCCACCTTCCGGCTCAGTTCCGAAACGCGGAGGCCGAGGCCGGGCTCCAGTGCGTTGGCCAGACTGGACTTCCCCGCCCCGGACGGCCCGGTCACCACCGTGACCCGGTCGTGCAGGAGGTCGCGCACCCCCTGAAGTCCCGCGCCCGTCTTCGCACTGGCGGCCAGGACCTTATACCCGGCCCGCTGGAACCGGTCGACCAGGTGCTCAGGGGGCGCAAGGTCGGTCTTGTTGATCAGGATGGCGGCGGAAATTTCGTTGGCCGCGGCAATTACAAGCAGGCGGTCGAGCAACTGGGGAACGGGGTCGGGATGCGTGGACGCGGTGATCACCAGAACCTGGTCGAGGTTGGCGGCGATCGGCCGGGTTCCCCGCCCCTGCGGCGTCCGGCGCTCGAGTGCATTGCGCCGGGGCTCCACGCTCGCGATACCGAGCATGCCGCCCTCGACCTCGTCCAGCAGCACACGGTCCCCCGCCACCACCTTTGGCATCCCTCGCTTGGTCTTGCCGCGCAGCACCGCCCGTACCTCGCCGTCCGCCGTGGAGACACGGTACTCCGCGCCTTCCCGTCCGAGCACGACGCCCGGGAGCGCTACCATGATTCCGGCGCCCGCGCGATGGCCTCGTCCAGCGCGGCCTTCACGTCGAAGAGGGACAGGTTCCCGAGCCGTTCCCTCGCTTCCTCCGGGGTCTGCCCCCAGGCGAGGTCGGGTGTCTCGAGGTGGCCCACCGGGCGGTCGCCAGCCGGGGACCAGCGGATGAAGAGCAGCGAGGCGGCGAATCGTCCACGGTCGTCGGGTTCGTCATCGACCAGGATACCCACCGAATAGGGCTGCCCATCGCTGCCCCCGAACGCGGGGGGGCGCTCGTGCTTCGCGACGTAGCCGCCGAGCGTCAGCTCGCTCACCGGCCCGACACGGTCTCCTTCACGACATTCCCGAGCATGAAGGCGATGTTGGCCGGTCGCTCCGCCAGCCGTCGCATGAGGTAGGGATACCACTGGGTCCCGAAGGGAATGTAGACCCTCATATTGTACCCGGACTCGCGAAGGTCGGCCTGGAGGTCCCGACGGACACCGTACAGCATCTGGAACTCGAACCGCTCCGGGTCGATGTTTTCCTTCGCCGCGAACTGCCGGGTGGCCGAGAGCATGGCCTCGTCGTGCGTGGCGATGGCGGGATAGTTGCCGGCGGTGAGCAGCCGCTCCATCAGGCGGACGTAATTGCGGTCCACGTCGGCCTTGTCGGGAAAGGCGACGCCGGGCGGCTCCAGGTAGGCACCCTTGCACAGTCGGACGCGCGCGCGGCGGGCGATCAGGTCCTCGATGTCTGCTTCGGAACGACGCAGGCATGACTGGATCACCACGCCGGTGACGTCCGCGAACTCGTCATGGAGGCGATTGTAGAAGAAATCGAGCGTCCGCTGGGTGTACTCGCTGCTCTCCATGTCCAGGCGGACAAACGTGTCGAGGACCTTCGCCTTCCGGAGGATCCGGGCGACGTTGTCGTAGCAGACGTCCTCGCTGATGTCGAGGCCCATCTGCGTCAGCTTGAGCGAGACGTTCGAATTGACCCGGGTAGCGGCAATCGCATCGAGCATGCCCAGGTACTGGTCGGCGGCCGCCGAGGCCTCGGCCTCGTTGGACACGCTCTCGCCGAGGAGATCGAGCGATGCGGAGATGTCCTGGGCATTGACCAGGCGCACCGCCTCTATGGCGGTGTCCACGGTCTCCCCGGCAACGAAGCGGGACGCGAACTTCCGCGCCAGGCCGTTGCGCTTGATGAACCGGAATATGCCCTGCTGCTCGGATAGCCACAGAAGTGACTGTCGCATCATGAGATCGGAATCCTGTCGGAGGCGGACGTGCCCCCGAAGGTAGCGGGTCCCATGAAGCCGGAGAAGTGAGACGCGTCAGGGCAGCGTGGGTGCCTCGGCGAGGTCGGCCGGCGAGCGGCGGTCCTTCGTGAAGGTCTCGTAGAACAGGCGCGCCGTAGCCAGGTCGGACTCGGTGACCATGCCGGACAGGGACCTGGCGCCTTCCAGTCCGATGCTGAAGAGTTCCCGTGAGAGGGCGCCGAGCCGGGGAGCCCGCAACCCGACCTCACCCGCGAGCCAGGCCAGGTCCGGATCGGGCGGGCCCAGCAGCCGCTCGGCCTCGGCCATCGCATCGGGCGAGTAGAGGAGGCCGGTCAGGAGTACTGGCGGCACCCCGATCCACTCGCGCGGGAGGGCATCGATGCAGCGGACCTCCAGATAGCCGCGCGGGCGGACATCGGGGAAGAGGGTCGTCAGGTGCGCGCGCCAGTCATCCAGCGTGGCCGCGAGGCGGTTCCACCATACGCGGAAGGGCTCCGCCGGGGCGCCTTCAGGGCCCAGGAGGATCGCGGCCGCCTCGAGCGCAAAATCCAGGTACTCCTCAACCGGATCCAGGCAGGAGAACAGCCCCGTTCGCTCGGGATCGAGTTCCCGCCAGACGAACGAGCGGTAGCTCTGGTGGCCGGTCGCGCCTCCGGCATAACGGGGGGAGTTGGCGAAGATCGCCGTCAGCGACGGGGCGGCGGCATTCATGAGCCGCCAGGCGCGGAGGGGGCTCTCCCCGTAGTCCATGTTGACCTGCACGGAGGCGCTCTGCCGCATCATCCGGGCCCCGTAGGTGCCGCGCCGCCCCAGCCAGGACGCCATGCGACGGTATCGCGGCGCGTCGAGCTGGAGCGGCACCCGCTCGACGGGATTGTACGGATCGATCCCGAGCCCGAGCAGCTCCAGGCCCGCCCGGGCCAGGGCTTCATCGAGGACCGACAGGATGCCCCCGGTCCAGGCAAGAACGTCGCTGGCGGAGCGGAGCGCCGGCGTACTGACCTCCAGCTGGCCTCCGGGCTCGAAGGAGAGCCGGCCATGGCCCGGAAGGCCGAAGACGGGAGTGTCGCGGGTACTGCGCGCTTCTTCCCATGGTGACGTGCCGCCCGCCCGGCGCAGGGCACCGAGGATCTCGTCGAGCCGGGGAACGGCGCCGGTGTCCTTCTCCAGCACGAGGAATTCCACCTCGAGTCCAACGTGCGGCGGCCCGGTGGGCGGATCGTGCAGGCGGAACACCTCCTCGCGCAGCAGCTGGCGGAGGACGTCCCTGGCCCGCACGGCGCGCACGGTGGTCACGGCACCGATCCGAGGGCCAGGGCGAACCGGCCCCGTGCATCGGGTTGCCATGTCTCGAGCCGCAGGCCGGCTCCCTCAAACAGGGCAGCCGTGCGCGCGTGATCGTACTTGCGGCTGATCTCGGTTCGCATTGACTCTCCGGACCGGAACGTGAACGTACCGGCGCCCGGCACCTGCACGGACTGGTCGGCCAGCGACACGAGATGCATCTCGATGCGATGGTGCTCCACGTCATAGAACGCGTGGTGCCGGAACGCCTCCGGATCGAAATCCGCGCCCAGCTCACGGTTCAGGACCCGCAGGATGTTCAGATTGAACGCCGCCGTTACTCCCTGCGCGTCGTTGTAGGCCGCCTCGAGGATGGACCGGTCCTTCACGAGGTCTACGCCAAGCAGGAACCGGTCGTCGGGAGTCATTTCCCCGGCCACATTCCCGAGAAGGGCGATCGAGGCGTCCCAGGGAAGGTTGCCGATCGTACTGCCGAGAAAGGCCACAAGGCGTGGTCGCGGCGTGTCGGATGGCAGGTCCAGCGGGCGGGTGATGTCGGCCACCAGCGGCTGGACGTCCAGTCCGGGGTACTCCGTCCGCAACCCGGTCGCCGTCGCCTCCAGGAACTCCGCGCTCACATCCACGGGCACGTATGCGGCGGCCCCCACGGCAGTCATCGCATCGAGGATGATGCGGGTCTTGGCCGCGCTCCCCGCGCCCAGCTCCACCAGCGTCCCGGGCCGGATGCGCCCGATCCAGGCCGGCATCCACTGCTCCAGCAGCGCGCGCTCTGTGCGGGTCGGGTAGTACTCCGGCAACCTGGTAATCTCCTCGAACAGCCGGGAGCCTTCGAAATCGTAGAAATACTTGGGCGAGAGTTCCTTGAGGGGCCGGCTCAGTCCCTCCTGGACCTCCGCCAGCATGTCGGAGGCCCGGGTTTCCCGCGGCAGGGCGTCAGTCATCGCGCGCGCACCGGAGCCCGGCGAAAATCTGGCGCCGGATGGGGTAGTCCCAGTTCCGGAAGGTGTTCCGGATGGCGCCGGGACGGGTCGCCCAGCTGCCGCCGCGCAGCACCTTGTACTCGGCGCCGAAGAACACCTCCGAATACTCGCGATAGGGGAAACTCTCGAACCCGGGGTACGCCGTGAAGTCGCTGGCCGTCCATTCCCAGACGTCGCCGATCATGCCGTAGCACCCGATCGGCGAGACATTGAGCGGGAACGCGCCGACCGGGGCCGGCGCGAAAGCGAGCTGGTCAAGCCCGGCATGGAGCGCGGTGGGCGGCTCGTCTCCCCAGGGGTAGGGGCGCTTCTGTCCGGTAAGCGGATCCCACGAGGCGGCTGCCTCCCACTCCTGTTCCGTGGGAAGCCGTTTGCCCGCCCAGCGGGCGAACGCGTCCGCCTCGTACCAGCAGACATGGCAGACTGGCCGGTCAGGGTCGAGCGGCGCCGTCAGGTCCATATGCCGCTCGAACCATGCCCCGCCTTCGCTGCTCCAGAACTTCGGCGCCTCGCTCCTCGATTCCTCGAGCCACGCCCGCCCTGCTTCGGACCAGAGTTCGGGCCGGCGGTAACCACCATCCTCCACGAAGTCCCGGTACATCGCATTCGTTACCGGCACCCGGTCGATCCGGAAGGGCGGAAGGGTGACGGCATGCCGGCTCCGTTCGTTGTCGTATGCCGCGCTCCGGTCATCCGTGCCGATTTCCACCGTCCCGCCCGGGAACCGGACCATCCCGTCCACGAGCCCTGCCGGCCCGGCAATCGGCCGCGCGACCGGCTGCATCGCCCGCGGAGCGCGATACGGCGTGCCGGTCTTCAGCTGCAGGGTCTGCAGGATGGTCTCGTTGTGCTGGTATTCGTGCTGAAGAACCATCCGGAACACGTAGCCGTCCCGGAGCAGCGGCGAGGCCGCGTCGAAGTCCAGGTCTTCCAGGCGCCGCAGGACGCGCTGGCGGATGCCGGCGAGGTCGAGGAGGGTGTCCTTCATTCCCGGAAGCGGGAGACCGCCGCGTACCGCACGCGGATTGGTGAACGGGTCAAAGATCCCGGACAGCCCCTCCGTCCCGGAGCCGCCGGAAAGGATGTTGTGGGCGAGCCAGACTTCCTCGAAATGCGCGATATGCCCCAGGTCCCACAGGATCGGGCTCATCAGGGTGTCGTGCTGGCGGCGGAGATCCTCCTCGTCGAGCGGACCCACGAGGAGAAGTGTCCTCGCGCGGGCTTCCGTCAGGAGTTCAACGACCTGTGTACGGTCGAGTCCCGCGGCCGTGATGGTCGGGAAGGTTGTCATGCGGGGGAGGCCTCCGGTGTGGCACCGTGCCTCGGGAGGCCGGGCTCGGGCGGTGGATATATTGGAGTATAAACCCCATCGGGGGGCCCCCGGTTCCAGCGGGCCCCGTTCCGGCGCATCCTCCAGCATGGGAACGATATGCACTACGACATCATTGTCGTCGGCGCGGGTCAGGCCGGCGTCCCCCTGGCAGCACGGCTGGCCGAATCGGGCCGCCGGGTGCTCCTGGCCGAGCGGGGTCACCTCGGTGGAACCTGCGTCAACACCGGGTGCACGCCAACCAAGACCATGATCGCGAGCGCCCGGGCAGCCCACGTGGCTCGTGGAGCCGGCCGCCTGGGCGTGCGCACGGGACGGGTCAAGGTAGACCTGCCGACGGTCGTGGACCGGAAGGACGGCATCGTCCAGCAGTGGCGGAGCAGCGTGCGCCAGCGGCTGGAGAAAGCCGGAGACCGGCTCAGCCTGGTGCGCGAGGCCGCATGCTTTACCGGCCCGCGGACGCTTTCCGCCGGCGACGAATCCCATACGGCCGACCATGTCATCATCAATGCCGGATGCCGTCCGGCGGTTCCACAGCTCGAGGGCCTCGACTCGGTATCCTGGTACGACAATGGTCGCATCATGGACCTCCGCGAACTGCCGAAGCACCTCGTGATCATCGGTGGTGGGTACATCGGCTGCGAATTAGGCCAGATGTTCCGCCGGTTCGGCTCCCGGGTGACCCTGGTCGACCACAATGACCATCTCCTGAGCCGCGAGGACCAGGATGTCTCAGAAGCCCTCGAGGGTGTCTTCAGCGAAGAGGGCATCACCCTCCGTCTCGGTTCCTCCGTCCGGAGCGTGGGACAGGATGAAAAAGGCCTGGTCGTGACCCTCGCCAACCGGCGCAAGGTGCGGGGAAGCCACCTTCTGGTGGCCGCCGGACGCAGGCCCAATACTGACGACCTGGGCTGTGAGCCGGCCGGCATAGCCCTGGACGAGCGCGGCTTCATCCAGGTGGACGAGCACTACTGCACCTCGGCGGAAGGGGTGTACGCCGTAGGCGATATCACCGGTGGCCCCCAGTTCACCCATGCCTCCTGGGACGACCACCGGATCCTCTTCGACCTGCTGACCGGCACGGGCCTCCGCACCCGTGCCGACCGGATCGTGCCCACCACGGTCTTCACCGATCCCCAGGTGGCGACGGTGGGCCTGTCGGAGCGGAGGGCCCGCCAGCAGGGGATCCCGTTCGAGCTCGCGACCCTGCCATGGAAGGCCATCGCCCGGGCACAGGAAACCGACCAGACGGCGGGCCTGGTCAAGGTGCTGGTGGACCCGGAGAACGAGCATATCCTCGGTGCATCGATCGTCGGCGTGGAGGCGGGAGAGTTGATCCACGTGTTCGTCGCCCTCATGAAGGCGGGAGCCACTGCCCGGGCGGTGGTGGACTCGGAAATGGTGCACCCGACATTCGCCGAGGGACTCCAGAGCGCCCTCATGAAGCTGGACCGCTATGCCCTCAGGTCCTGAGCGACCCGCGTGACCGGCCCGGCGGGCACGGCCCTCATGGCGAACGGGGTCCGGAAGACCTATGGGACCGTCGAGGCCCTCGCCGGTGTCTCGCTCACCGTCGGACCGGGGGAGTGCGTGGCGCTGGTGGGAGAGAGTGGCTCGGGCAAAACCACGCTGCTCCGCTGTTTCAACCGCATGGTCGTGCCCGACGGCGGGGAGGTCACGGTCGGTGGCGTCGATGTCGCGAAGGTCGACCCGGTCCCGCTCCGCCGCCGCATCGGGTACGTGCCGCAGGAGGGCGGCCTGCTTCCGCACTGGACCGTCCGCCGGAACGTCGAGCTGGTGCCCTGGCTCACCAGGCGCGACGACCGCGCTGCTCTCGCCACTGCGGCACTGGCAATGGTCGGGCTGCCGGTGGACAAATTCGGCACGCGCTGGCCACGCGACCTGTCGGGCGGGCAGCGCCAGCGCGTTGCCATTGCGCGGGCCCTGGCCTGCCACCCCGGTGTCCTGCTCCTGGACGAACCGTTCGGGGCGCTTGACGCAATCACCCGAGGCGAGCTGCAGGACGCCTTCGCCGCACTCCGCCGGGAAGTCGGGGTGACGACGCTCCTGGTGACGCACGACCTGCGCGAGGCGCTGCTCCTCGCCGACCGCATCGTGGTCCTCTACCGCGGCGCAATCGAGCAGGTGGCCGGGCCGCGGGACCTGGTCAACCGTCCGGCGACTCCGTACGTCCGGCAGCTCCTGGACCGCGCGCACCTCGAGCGGTTCGATGCGTAGGCCCTGGTGCCTGGCGCTCGCACTGCTTTCCCCAGCCACCGCGCGGGCGCAGGATCCAGTCATCGTGGCCTCAAAGCCGTTCGCGGAGTCCTACCTGCTGGCAGAGATGTTTGCGCAGACCCTGGAGCAGGCAGGATTCCGGGTCAGCCGCCGTCCCGGACTCGGCGCCACCGAGATCGCGTTTCAGGCCCTCCGGAACGGCGGGATCGACGTATACCCCGAATACACGGGCACGGGCCTCACGGCCATTCTCCACGAATCGCCGGCCACCAACCCGCACTCAGCCTTCACCCGCGTCGCGACCGAGTTCCATCGCCGCTGGGGCATCCAGTGGCTGCCGCCGCTCGGGTTCGAGAACACCTACGCCATCGCCGTCCGCACCCCGATGGCGGATTCGCTGGGATTGCGGACACTGAGTGACCTTGCGCGGGAGTCTCCCCACCTCATCGGGGGCTTCACGCCGGATTTCATCGGCCGGCCCGACGGGCTGCCCGGCCTTGCCGGCGCCTACGACCTCCACCTGAAGGACGTCCGGTCCCTCCTGCAGGCGGTCAAGTACCAGGCTCTCGCCGCCGGCCGGGTCGACGTGATCGACGGCTACTCGACCGATGGATTGATTGCGCGTTACGACCTCACCGTCCTGGAGGACGACCGGCGGTTCTTCCCGCCCTATGAAGCAGCGGCAGTGGCCGGCCGGCGGCTGGCGGAGGAGCAGCCGGCTGCCATCGCGGCGCTGGCGCGCCTCTCCGGGCGAATGAACCTGGCGATGGTGCGCCGATGGAACCGGCGCGTGGAAGTGGACAACGAGCCGGTGGGCCGGGTGGCGGCGGATGCCCTCCGGGAGATCGGCATGGCGGACTCGACCGGGGCCGTCTCCACGGCGCCGGAACGTCCGGGCTTCCTTGCGTATCTCGTATCCGGGCGTGCCCACCTGCTCTCGCTCACCGGCCGCCACCTGCTCCTCGTTGCGCTGTCCCTCGTCGCGGCGATCCTCGTCGCCGTGCCGCTGGGCCTGGCTCTCACGCGGCTTCCGGCGATGGCGGAGACCGCTGTTCGCGGTGTCGGGCTGCTGCAGACAATTCCGGGCATCGCCCTGCTCGCGTTCATGATCCCGCTGCTCGGCATCGGCGTGGTACCGGCACTGGTGGCGCTGTTTCTCTATTCGCTGTACCCGATCCTCCGGAACACGTACAGCGGCCTGCGCCAGGCGGGGAGCAGCGTCGCCGGTCCCGCGACCGCCCTGGGCATGACGCCTTTCCAGGTACTCCGTCATGTGCGGCTCCCGCTGGCTGCGCCGGTCATCATGGCCGGCATCCGCACCGCCGCGGTCATCAATGTCGGCACGGCCACGCTCGCCGCGTTCATCGGGGCGGGCGGTCTCGGTGACCCGATCGTGGCCGGCCTGGCACTCTCGGATCCGCGCATGATCCTCTCCGGCGCCATCCCGGCCGCGCTGCTGGCCCTCGCCGTCGACGGGACGCTGGCGGCCGTGGAACGGTCGGTGCGCCCGCGCGGCATCTGAACTTGTCATCCGGCTGCTTTCGGGCCAGCTTCCACCACCCCTTCCAACAAGAACGGATCATGGCTCTGCTTCCCCACAGAACCCCAGTCCCGGCGGCCCTCGGCCTGGCCCTCCTGCTGGCCGTCACGGTCGCCGGCCGGCCCCTCGCGGCACAAGCCGCCTACCATGATGCCGCGGCACTCCGCACCGCATTCGATCGCCTGGCCGGCGCGCAGGGCGGCCTGGTCCGGGTCACCGAGCTGGCGCGCTCACCCGGCGGCCGCCCGGTCTATGCAGTACGGCTCGGCCGCGGGGATGACGTGGACGAGCGACCGGCCCTGCTGGTCATCGCCAATGCGGAAGGCACTCATGTCGCGGGCAGCGAGGTCGCGCTCGCGGTGGCCACGCGCCTCGCGGAAGGCGCGGCCGGCGACACGGCACTCAAGGGGCTGCTCGGGCGGACCACGCTCTACGTGATCCCCCGCGCGAACCCTGACGCCGCCGAAGCGATGTTCGGCAAACCGCTCATGGAACGGATCCGCAACGGGGCCGCCATGGACGATGACCGGGACCAGGCGGTGGACGAGGACGGGCCCGAGGACCTGAACGGCGACGGCCTGATCACGATGATGCGGGTGGAGGACCCGGCGGGTGAGTGGATTGCCGACTCCGCCGACCCCGTGCTGATGCGGAAGGCCGACCCGGCGAAGGGGGAATCAGGCCGGTACCGCCTGATGGTCGAGGGGACCGACACCGACGGGGATGAGCAGTGGAACGAGGACCCGCCGGGCGGCATCGACATCAACCGGAATTTCAGTTACGGCTATTCGTTCTTCGGCGAGGCGGCGGGCCGCTACCCGTTCGACGCGCCCGAGGCCCGCGCCATCGCGCAGTTCTTCGTGGACCATCCCAATGTCACCGAGGTGTATGTCCTCGGCCCGCAGGACAACCTGCTCAAGGCATGGGAGCACAAGAAAGCGGCCGGGGGGAGCAGCGAGGGCGGAGGGCGCTCGCGCCGTCCGCTCACTTCAGTGACGGACGATGACGCACCGTGGTTCGCCGAGATGGCGCGCCGCTACCGCGAAGCGACCGGGCGCGAGAAGGGGCCCGCATCGGCCGCGCTCGAGGGAGACCCGCTTTCCTTCTCCTACTACCACATGGGCCGCTGGGCCTTCGGCGCGCCGGCCTGGTGGCCGCCGGCGGCGAAGGAGAGCGCCGACAGCGGGGAGGCGAGACCGAAGATGGCGCGAGCCGGCGGAGGCGGGGAGAAAAAAGACGACCCGCTCGCGGAGGACCGCCAGGCGCTCGCCTGGTTGAGGGCGAACCGCCCCGACGGCATCATCGCCTGGACGGAGATCCCGCACCCCGACTTTCCCAATCGCCGGGTGGAGGTCGGCGGGTTCCGCCCGTTTGCCCGGACCAACCCGCCGGCGGCCATGCTCGATTCGATCGCGCCGGGCCAGGTGGCGTTCGTGCGCTCGATGCTCGAGGCGCTGCCACGTGCCGAGGTACGCAACGTGCGCGTCGAGGCGCTGGGCAGCCGGGTCTTCCGCATCACCGCCGAGATCTCGAATGCGGGATACCTGCCGACCCAGTCGGAACTGGGCGGCATGGTCCGCTGGCCCCGCCGGATCCGGGTCGAGCTGGTCACCGGCGCCAACCAGTCCCTGACCGGCGGACGCACCACGCAGCTGCTGGACCCCATTCCCGGCAGCGGCAGGTCGCATGAACTCACCTGGGTCGTCGTGGGCGACCCGGGCTCGCGCGTGACGCTGCGCGCCAGCAGTCCCGTGGCCGGCATGGCCAGCTATCCGCTCACCCTCCGCGCCGACCGGGGGAACCGATGAACCGCCCACTCCTGTTGCTGGCCGCGCTGCTCGCGTTCCCTCTCGCCGGCGCTTCCGCCCAGGCCGGCGCCCTGGCCGCGCTGGGTGCGCCACCAGACCCGAAGGTCCCCGCCCACTGGGACCGCTACTACGATCACGCGGCCATCGGCGAGATCGGCCGGAAGCTCCAGGCCGCCTGGCCCGACCGCTGCCGGCTCGGCTCGATCGGGAAGAGCGTGGAGGGCCGTGAGCTCTGGCTCCTGACAGTCACCAATTTCAAGGTGGGCGACCCGGACCGGAAGCCGGCGATGTACATCGACGGCAACATCCACTCGAACGAGATCCAGGGCACGGAGATCGCGCTATATACGGCGTGGTACCTCTGCGAGATGGCCGACCGGGTGCCGTGGGTGGACAGCCTGCTCAACGAACGGGTGTTCTACATCATTCCCACCATCAATCCGGACGGTCGGGAGCACTTCCTGAAGGAAGCCGACAACCCCCACTCGCCCCGCAGTGGCCTCGCGCCCCGGGACGATGACGGCGACGGAGCGGTGGACGAGGACGGCTACGACGACCTGAACGGCGACGGCTTCATCACCATGATGCGCCGCCGGGATCCGCGCGGCCGTTGGAAGACTTCGCCGGTGGACCCGCGGCTGATGATCCGTGCCCGCCCGGACGAGGCCGGCGAATGGGACCTGCTCGGCTATGAAGGCGTGGACAACGACGGTGACGGCCGGGTAAACGAGGACGGGCCGGGCTACTATGACCCGAACCGGAACTGGCCCTGGAACTGGCAGCCGCAGTACGTCCAGGGCGGAGCCGACTACTACCCGACGTCCCTGCCCGAGACTCGGGCCGTCATGGCATTCGGCTACGCACATCCGAACATCGCGGGCGCACAGACCTACCACAACAACGGCGGCATGATCCTCCGGGGTCCAGGCGAGCAGGGGGATGAGTACCGGCCGCAGGACGTCCGGACCTACGACGTCATCGGGCACCGGGGCGAGGAGATCCTGCCCGGCTACAAATACATGGTCGTGTGGAAGGACCTGTACACGGTGTGGGGTGGCGAGCTCGACTGGTTCTATGGCGCCCTGGGCGTGGTGACGTTCAGCAACGAGCTGTGGACGGCGTTCAACTATTTCTCGAAGCCCGAATCCCGCGAGGAATACGATGACGTCGACTACCGGTTCGACCGGCTGCTCCTCTTCCAGGAGGCCGTGGTCCCCTGGACGCCGGTCCAGCATCCCCAGTATGGCGCCATCGAGGTGGGCGGCGTCAAGAAGCAGTACACGCGCGCCATTCCCGGCTTCCTCCTGCCGGCCGAGGCGCACCGGAACATGGCTTTCACGCTGTACCAGGCCAGCCAGATGCCGCTGGTGCATGTTGATTCCATCATCACCCGGGACATGGGCGGCGGCCTCACGGAAGTCACGGCCGTGGTCGCCAACACTCGACTCGTGGCCACGCATACCCAGCAGGACCTGGAGCATCACATTACGCGTCCGGACCGGATCGCGCTGGCCGGGGGCGAGGTGGTGGCAGGGTTCGTGGTCGAGGATCCGCGCCAGAACCTCGCACGGGAACAGAAGCTGCACCCGGCCCGGATCGACGTCGACAACATTCCGGGCATGGGCACCGTCACCGTCCGGTGGCTCGTGAGGGGGCGGGGGCCGTTCACCGTCACAGCCGACTCCGAAAAGGGCGGGGTGGATACGAGGAAGCGTTAGTCGGCAGTCGGCGGTCGGGTGTCGGGAATCGGGAATCGGGAATCGGGAAGGTAGTTGTTGACTGTATCTCCTTTTGGACCGTCTTGTCCGTCCTGTCCGCCCTCATACTGGTCGACCCCATGGCCAACCTGCCTCCCTTCCACCTTGCCTTCCCCGTACAGGACCTGTCCGTCACCCGGGGGTTCTATGGGGAGCTCCTTGGCTGCGCCGAGGGCCGGAGCAGCAGCGAGTGGGTGGACTTTGACTTTTATGGGCACCAGATCGTCGCTCACCTGGCGCCGGCGGCGGCCGGCGGGCCGACCAACCGCGTGGATGGCCATGACGTGCCCGTACGCCACTTCGGGGTCATCCTTGGGTGGGAAGAGTGGGAGCGGCTGGCCGCCCGGCTGCGGGAGGCCGGCGTAAAGTTCATCATCGAGCCCGGCATCCGCTTCCGCGGGAAGCCCGGCGAACAGGCCACCATGTTCCTGCTGGACCCGTCGGGTAACGCGCTGGAATTCAAGGCTTTCCGGGATTCGGCCACGATCTTCGCGACAGAATAGCCGCCCGGCGTCTTGTCTTCTCCGCCGGCGGCGTTACTGTCCGATCAGGTCGGCGCGCGATGCGCCGTACCATTCTCCTTCATGACCGGATTTTCTACCATGCGTTTCCGATTGCTCCGGCTTCTCGCGCCGCTCGCCCTCGTGGGCGTCCTGGCCGCCGCCGCTGTCACGTCCTCCACGCCCGCACCCGAGGTCACGGTCTACAAGTCGCCGTCCTGCGGCTGCTGCAGCGCGTGGGTCGACCACCTCAGGGCCAACGGCTTCACCGTCAAGGTCCATGACCAGGACGACCTCTCCGAGACAAAGATCATGCTCGGAGTGCCTCGCGCGATGACCTCGTGCCATACCGCGGTGGTCGCCGGCTACGTCGTCGAGGGCCATGTGCCGGCTGCCGACCTCGCCCGGTTCCTGAAGGAAAAACCGAAGGTCCTGGGCCTCGCGGTTCCCGGCATGCCGGCCGGATCGCCCGGCATGGAGGGTGGAAAGCCGCAGGCGTACCAGGTGCTCACGTTTGACCGGGACGGCAAGACCACGGTCTTCGCGACCCACACACCGTAACGCCGGCCGGCCCCGGGCCGGCCCGTGCGGTCACCGGAAATCGCCATCACCTTGCGGTGCGGCGGTTGCCGGGCCACCTTTCCCCTGTCCGGCGGGTCTGCCCGCCGGCAGGAAGGGAGCCCCCCTACAGTACGCATCCCGGTCATGTCCGCATCGCCCGCGGGGCGACGGACCGCGCCAGCGACCGTTCCCGACTCGAGAGTGATCCCGAAAATTTCATGAGTGATTCCCAGACGCTCGGCGTCCTCGACATCACCGACCGCGGTGCGGGCTTCCTCCGCCGCCGCGAACACGGTTATCTCGCCGGTTCCGGCGACATCCACGTCAACCCCCGCCTCATCAAGCAATACGAGCTTCGCACCGGTGACGAGATCACCGGCGAGGTCGGCCGCCAGCAGGGCCGCGGCCGGGGTCGGAATCCCACGCTCAACACGATCGTTTCGGTCAACGGGCGGCCGCCGGAAGAACTGCGGCGCCGGCCCGACTTCAGCCGGCTTCCGGCCACCCACCCGGACCAGCAGCTCATGCTGGACTGCGGCATGGTGCGCGGCGGGCAGAAGGACATGACCAACCGCATCATCGACCTCATCTGCCCCCTCGGAAAGGGCCAGCGCGCGCTCATCGTTGCTCCCGCGAAAGCCGGCAAGACAATGGTGCTGCAGGCCATCGCCGAGGGCCTCGGGAGGAACTATCCCGAGTGCGCGCTCTACATCCTCCTGGTGGATGAGCGCCCCGAGGAAGTGACCGAGATGGAACTCTGCGGTTTCGGCGAGGTGATCGCGTCGAGCTTCGACTTCCCCGCCGACCGGCATGTGGCGATTGCGGAGATGACCCTGGAGCGTGCCCGCCGCCGTGTGGAAATGGGAGAGGACGTCGTCCTGATCCTCGATTCCATCACCCGCCTGGCCCGGGCCTACAACACGATCGAGCGGGGCAGCGGCCGCACGCTCTCCGGCGGCCTGGACGCCAACTCCCTCGAGAAGCCGAAGAAGTTCCTGGGCAGCGCCCGCAACGTGGACCCCTCGAAGGGCGGCGGGTCACTGACGATCATCGGGACGTCGCTGATCGACACCGGCTCCAGGATGGACCAGGTGATCTTCGAGGAGTTCAAGGGCACCGGCAACAGCGAACTGGTCCTGAGCCGGGAGCTGGCGGAGCGCCGCATCTTCCCCGCCATCGACCTCAACGCCAGCGGGACCCGCCGGGAAGAGCTCCTGCTCGACCCGGAAGCCCTCGAGATGTCCCGGAACCTGCGGGGCATGCTGGCGGGCGAGAGCCCGGTGGAGGCGATGTCCACCCTGGTCCGGCTCATGAAGCGGGCGGAGTCCAATGCAGAGCTGGCCAAGGCCGTCGGCGCCGACTGAGGCATGACCCCGCCGCGGCTCCTCCTGCTCAGCAACTCCACCAACTTCGGCAAACCCTACCTGTCACACGCGCGCGAGGAAATCGGACAATTCCTCGGCCCGGTGGACACGGTGGCTTTCATCCCGTTCGCCGGCGTGACGATCCCGTGGGACGACTACACGGCCAGGGTCGGGGAAGCGCTGGCGCCGGCCGGGATCCGGGTCGTATCCGTGCACGGGGCGGCCGACCCGAAGGGTGCCCTGGCGGAGGCCCGGGCGGTGGCAGTGGGCGGGGGAAACACCTTCAACCTGCTCAGGGAGATGCAGGAGACCGGCCTGCTGGAGGTGCTGCGCGAACGGGTTCGTTCAGGGCTGCCCTACATCGGCTGGAGCGCGGGGTCCAACCTCGCCTGTCCCACCATCCGCACCACAAACGACATGCCGATTGTCGAGCCCCGGACCCTGGACGCCCTCGGGCTCGTCCCATTCCAGATCAACGCGCACTACACCGACGCCGTCCTGCCGAGGCACCAGGGGGAGACCCGGGCGGACCGGCTGCGCGAATTCCTGCACGCCAACCCGGACGCGACCGTCATCGGGCTTCGTGAGGGGACGATGCTCCGCGTCGAGGGCACCGCAATGCACCTCGTCGGCCCGCACGCCGCCCGCCTCCTCACGCGGAACGGGCCGCCGCGCGACCTGGCGCCCGGCGACCCGCTCGATGACCTCATGGCCCTTTCGGTTCAGACTCCCGGCGCACGTCCCGGATAAAACCGCCGGCCTTCCTCCGCCATCTCGACCAGCACCGGCGCCGGGGTGAACCGCTCACCGTAGGCCGCCACCAGCTCGCGCAGCGTGCGCACCACCTGCTTGGGGCCCAGGTCGTCGATTACCTGCAGTGGACCGCCGCGAAACGGCGGGAACCCGATGCCGAAGATCGCGCCGATGTCACCATCGCGCGGGGTCCGGACCACGCCCTCCCCCGCCGCCATGGCGGCCTCGTTCAGCATCGCGTAGACCAGCCGCTGCTCGATGGTGATCGGCGAGTGCATCTCATTGGGCCGGATGCCGAGGAGTTCGTAGACCGACTCGTCCACCCCGGCCTTGTGACCCTTGCGGTAGGTGTAGAATCCGCGGCCGTTCTTCCGTCCCAGCCGCTCGTCGGCGATCATCCGGGGAATCAGGTCGACGGGCTTGAGCCGGTCCCCGAAGGCCTCGTGCATCACCTTCCCGGCCTTCACGGCCACGTCGAATCCGACCTCATCCAGCAGTGCGATGGGCCCGACGGGGAAGCCCCACTGCGTCATGGTCTGGTCGAGCAGGGCGATGGGCGTGCCCTCCAGCAGGAGCTGGCCCGCCTCGTTCATGTACGGCGTGAGAATCCGGTTCACCCAGAAGCCCGGGTGGTCCTTCACGACAATCACCGTCTTCCCGAGCTTCTTCCCGAAGGCCACCGCGGTGGCAATGGTGCCGGGGGTGGTCTGCCCGGTGGGAATCACTTCGAGGAGCGGCATCTTCTCCACGGGGGAGAAGAAGTGCATCCCCAGCATCTCGCCCGGACGCGACGACGCTTCCGCGATACGGGTGATCGGAATGGTCGAGGTGTTGGTGGCGAAGACGGTGCCGGCCCTGGTCTGCGACTCCGTTTCCTGCAGCACCTGGTGTTTCAGGTCGATGTCTTCGAAAACTGCCTCGATGACCAGGTCCGCCAGCCGGATGGCCGTCCAGTCCGCCGAGCCCGTGAGCAGAGCGGTGAGCCGGGCATACTCGTACCGGTCGAGGCGCCGGCGCTTGAGCCGTGCGGTAAGAATGTCCGTGGCGGCCTTGAGCCCCCGCCCGACGCGTGGAAGGTCGGTGTCCTTGAGCCCGACCGGCACGCGTGCCTGGAGCACCGCCGTTCCCGCGATCCCCGCGCCCATGAATCCCGCTCCGACCACGCCGACGTAGCCCACGGGATGCGGACTCGCAGTCCCTGCCGGGACGCCGGGATCCTTCTTGAGCGCGTTCGTGGCAAAGAACAGCTGGATCAGCTTCCGCGACACATCGGTCATGGCAAGCATGCCGAACTGCTGGTGCTCCGCGATGAAGCCCTTCCGGATGCCCTGCTCCAGGCCGGTCCGGACCACGTCGAGCGCGGCGAGCGGCGCGGGATAATGGCCGCCGGTCTTCTTCCGGACCGTCTTGCCGGCCTGCCAGTAGACGATCCGGCGGCCGATCGGGTTGCCGTCCAGCAGGAAGCCCATCGCCCCCCCGGGCAGGGACCGCTTCGGGAGCCCCTTCTCCGCCAGGCGCCGCGCTGCAGCCAGGGCGGTCTGCCGCAGGATGCTCTGCGGCACCATCTCATCGATCAGGCCGAGCCTGAGCGCCTTCTTCGGCTGCTCACTCTTCCCCTGCAGGATGATGTCGAGCGCCGCGCGCAGGCCGATGAGCCGCGGGAGCCGCTGGCAGCCTCCGGCACCCGGCAGGAGGCCGAGCTGCACCTCGGGCAGGCCGATCAGGGTCTTCCGGTGGTCGGTCGCGACGCGATAGTCGCACGCGAGGGCAAGTTCGGTCCCGCCGCCCAGGCAGGCGCCGTGAATTGCCGCCACGAGGGGCTTCGGGAAGTGATCCACCCGGTCCAGCACCCGCTGGCCCTCACGGCTCAGGGCCTCCGCCTCCGCCTGGGTCTCGAGCTTCGTGAACTCCTCGATATTGGCCCCGGCGATGAAGTTGTCCGGCTTCCCGGAGATGAGCACCACGGCGCGGACCGCACCATCGTCGCGCACCTGGTCGAGCACCTGCTCGAATTCAGCCAGGATCGCGGAACCGATCGTATTGACCGGGGCGCCGGGCGTGTCGAGCGTGACCACCGCAATCCCGTCGTCATGGGAAACCGTGAAGGTGGTCATACGCGCTCCAGCACCATGGCGAAGCCCATTCCGCCCTGGGCGCAGATGGACACGAGGCCGAACTGGACGTCCCGCCGGCGCATTTCATTGGCCAGGGTCGTGATGATACGGCCACCGGTGGCCCCGAATGGGTGCCCGATGGCGATGGAGCCTCCCATCACGTTGGTACGATCCCAGTCCACCTCGCCGACCGGCCGGTCCCGCCCCAGCTTCCGTGCCCATTCCATCGAGGCCCACGCCTGGACGTTGCTCAGGACCTGCGCGGCAAAAGCCTCGTGGATCTCCACCATGCCGAGGTCGCTCCACGTGATCCCGGCGCGGTCAAGCGCCTTCGGCACGGCGAACACCGGACCCTGCAGGAGTTGCCAGCCCGGGTCCACCGCGGCGATGGCATAGCTGCGGATACGCGCGAGGGGCGCATAACCGAGCGCCAGGGCCTTCTCCTCCGCCATCAGCAGCACCGCGCTCGCCCCGTCGGTCAGGGGGGAGGAATTGCCTGCCGTCACCGTGCCGTAGCGCCGGTCGAACACGGGTTTCAGTCTGGCGAGCTTCTCCATGGAAGTGTCCGGCCGGATGCCGTTGTCCGAGGTGATCACCTCGGTCATGTCCTTCCCCCCGAACCACGGGGTGATCTCGGCGGTGAGCCGGCCGTCTTCGGTCCCGGCGGCGGCACGGTGGTGGCTCATGAGCGCCACCTCGTCCTGCGCCTCGCGCGAGATGCCGTTCTCCTTGGCCATCTTCTCGGCGGACTGCCCCATCGACTCGCCGGTGGAGGGCTCCGCGATCGCGGGGCTCACCGGGATGAAGTCCCGCGGCCGGAGCTTGGCGAACGCCCCGATCCGCTGTCCAAACGATTTCGCCTTGCTGGCCTCCACGAGGATCTGGCTGAAACGGCGGGAATGCAGGATGGGCACATCTGAGAGAGACTCGACGCCTCCCGCCAGGATAACGTCGGAGTAGCCGAGGGTGATCTGGTCGAATGCGTTGCTGACGGCCATGGCGCCGGAGGCGCAGGCCCGATTCAGCGTGTAGGCGGGGACCGACTTCGGGAGCTGGGGCAGCAGGCTCACCTCGCGCGCCACGTTGGGCGTGAGCACGGAGGGAATCACCTGGCCCCAGATGACTTCATCAATCTCGGCGCCGTCGATCCCGGTGCGGACCAGCAACGCCCGTGCAACATGCCGGGCAAGGTCCACCGCCGACACATCGCGGAACACCGTGCCGCTCCGGGCGAAGGGCGTCCGCACGCCGTCGACGATGACGACCCGGCGGGACGGATGGGTATCGGTCATGTATTATGTTCTTTCGGGCGGGCCGGGCGCGCGAATGGGCGGCGGCCTCAGGAACGCCGCTGCGCCACGATTCCGCTCACGGCCCGCCACCGTTCGGCGTCCACGGGCTCGAAGACTTCCCGTCCGTGCACCGGCTCCAGTGGCGCCACCAGGGTCTTGAGTTCCCCCGGCTGAAGCAGGTGCTCCTCGCGCTGGGGCCCCCAGCCCAGCTCCCGCTGGGCCACCAGGAAGGTTTCCATCATGAGCACACCACCCGGAGCCACACGCTCGATGAACTGCGGCATGCGGGCCCGGTCAAGGTAATGAAAGGCCAGGACCGCATCAAAAACGCCCAGTTCGGGCCACGTTTTCTCCAGGTCGGCCTCGCGCCACTCGACCGTGACGTGCGCCTCCTGCGCCGCTTCCCGGCCGATCTCGAGCTGCGCGGGATCATTGTCGATCGCCACAACCTCCGCACCCAGCTGGGCCGCGGCGATGGCATGCCGGCCGTCACCGCAGGCCAGATCGAGCACGCGTGACCCGCGGCCGATGAGATCCTCGTGCCACCGGAACCACGTGCTGGGATTTGGAAGCTGACCCTTGGATCCTGGGGACACGGATGCTGACCTCCCGTCGGGCGTCACTGGAAGAAGTTACCGCGGAACCCGCCGATGTGCTCGTCATCGGCGGCGGCATCACGGGCGCCGGGATTGCCCGGGACGCCGCCATGCGGGGCCTCCGGACTGTCCTGGTGGAACAGCACGACCTCGCGTGGGGCACCAGCAGCCGCTCCAGCCGGCTCATCCACGGCGGCCTGCGCTACCTCGAACAGGGCAACCTCCGGCTGGTCTTCGAGGCCAGCCGGGAGCGGCGGACCCTGATCGGCCTCGCCCCACACCTCGTCCGGCCGGCGCCGTTCGCGTTTCCGGTCTACCGGCAGGCAACCGTGCCGCTCTGGAAGCTGGCCGCCGGACTCTGGCTCTACGACATACTGGCACTGTTCCGGAATGTGAAGCGACACCGCACCATCGGCAAGCGCGGGATGCTGGAACGTGAGCCCCTGCTCCGGGACAAGGACCTCGTGGGCGGAGCAATCTACTACGACGCGCAGTGCGATGACGCCCGACTCACGCTGGCCACCGCCCGCTCGGCCATACTGCACGGCGCCCTGGTCAGCAGCTACATGCGGGTGGAACGGCTGGAACTGGTGGACAACCGGGCCCGGGGCGCCCGGGTCCGGGATCGCCTGACGGGCGCCCGCGGCCTGATCCAGGCCACCACGGTGGTCAATGCCACCGGCCCCTGGACGGACGCAATCCGGCGGATGGAATACCCCCATGCGCCACCGATCCTCCGCCCGACGAAGGGCGCCCATGTGGTCGTGCCCCGCTCCCGGGTCGGCAACCACGGAGCCCTCACCATCACCAGCCCGATAGACAACCGGGTGATGTTCATCCTGCCCTGGGGCGAACTCACCATCATTGGCACGACCGATACCGACACCGCAGTCTCGCCCGAAGATGTGCGCGCCACCGCCGAGGACGTCGTCTATCTGCTCCGCTCGGCGAATGCGTACTTCCCCAACGCCCGCCTGACCGAGGTGGACGTGCTGGCGACCTGGGCCGGCCTGCGACCCCTGCTGATCGACGAGAAGGCACGCGACGCGAGCGCCGTGTCACGAGAGCATCGCATCGAGCAGGGTCCCGCGGGCATGTGGACGGTCGCCGGCGGCAAGCTGACGACCTACCGCTCGATGGCCGCGGAACTGGTGGACGCGGTCGTCGAGGAGCTCCGCAAGGACTTCGGCCGAACCATCACCGTGCGGGCGCGCACCGACGAGGAGCCGCTTCCCGGCGGGGAAGCCCACGACTTCGCCCCGCTGCACGAGATCGGACAGTCCATGGGGCTCCCGGACCGGACCGTGGCGCACATCGTCGAGCTGTTCGGCACCGAGGCAGCCGCCATCTTCAAGCTCTGTCGCGACGATCGGGCCATGATGGAGCCGATCCACCCCGACCACCCGGCCATCGCGGCCGAGGTCGTACACGTAACCCGCCGCGAGCTGGCCTGCACCGTCGAGGACGTGCTCATGCGCCGGCTGCATCTCTACTATGAGACCCCGGACCACGGAGTGCAATGCGCCGCGGCGGTCGCCGGGCTCATGCGGGATGAGTTCGGGTGGGGAGACCGCACGACGCTCGGCGCCGCGGCCCGCTACGCACGGATGGTGGAAGCGCACCTGCCCGCCCAGCCGGTGACGGGATGATGGCGACCTTCGCCCTGCCCCTGCTGTTCCTGCTCAGCCTCCTGCTCCCGACCCACTCCCCGGCGCGCCTGGTGGCCATCACCTTCGATGACGTGCCCCGCCAGGGTGGCACCGTCCGCTGCGATGGCTCAGTGGACGTCGCTGGACTGAATCGCGACCTCGTGCGCATGCTCGTTTCACGGCACATTCCCGCGACCGCCCTCGTAACTGCCGGCAACGCCTGTGGCCCGTCGATGAGGACGCAACTCGACACCGTGCTGCGGGTCTGGGCGGACGCGGGCATGGAGATTGGCAACCACACCTGGTCCCACTTCGACCTGAACGGTCATGACGCCACCTCATGGCTCGCCGATGCCGACCGGGGCGCAGTGCCCCTCACGCGGTTCCTCCGGGCCCGGGGAGACAGCCTGGTCTGGTTCCGGTACCCCTTCCTGCATCTGGGGAACACCCCGGAGAAGAAACAGGCCGTCCAGGCGGGGCTGGACCGGCGCGGCTGGCGGAACGCCCCGGTCACGTTCGACAATGACGAATGGGTCTATGCAGCGGCCTACTCGCGCGCATTCGACCACGACGACGCGGCCGGCATGGCACGGGTCGCCGACGGGTATGTCGAGTACATGGACAGCACCTTCGGGTACTTCGAGCAGGTGGCGGACGATCTCTTCCGTCGTCCGGTGGCTCAGGTGCTGCTGGTGCATGTCAGCCCGCTCAACCGGGACCATTTCCACCGCATCCTCGACCGCCTGGAGGGCCGGGGGTACCGCTTCGTCCCGCTCGCGACCGTGTTGCAGGACCCGGCTTATGCGTCACCTGAAGGGTATGTCGGCACGAACGGAACCTCGTGGCTCCTCCGCTGGGCCCACACGCGGGGCGTCCCCACCCCGCCGATGCCCCGCGCGGAAACCTGGATATCCGGCTTCCGTCGTGGTAACTGACTGGCTGCGGAGTGACGCCCCGGCGGTTTCCTGGGGTCATTCCGGTGGCAGGATTCATCCCCCAACTGCAGTAGCGGAGGAAATATGAGGTTCGGCAGCTTGATGGCCGCCCTGGCATTCGGCGCCCTCGTGGCCGCCTGCGGCGGCGATTCCGGTGGCACCACCCCGACCGGCACCGCGCGGCTCCGGCTGGTGAACGGCTCCCCGACCACGCCGGCCATGGATCTCAGGATCGACAACCAGGCCGTGATCAGCAACGTCTCGAACACCGTCGCGTCCACCTACATCGATGTGCCGGCGGGGCAGCAGACGATCGCCGTGGCCGCGGCGGGCTCCTCGACCGCGCTTGCCAGCACCAGTTTCAATCTCCATGCGGACCAGGACTACACGCTGTACGTCGGCGGTATCGCCTCGCCCGGGTTGTGGCTCGCCTCGGACACCGGGCGCATCCCCGCTGCCGGGAAGGTGAAATTCCGGCTGGTGCACACGGCTCCCGCGGGCCCTGACGTCGATCCCTACCTGACGGCGGTCAATGCCGACCTGAGCCTGGAATCGCCGGTCATCACGCCGTTCGATTTCGGCGTCGGCCTGAGCGAAGTGTTCCCCGGCTACATCGAGCGGGACCCTGGCCAGTGGCAGGTGCGATTCACCACCCGCGGTACCAAGACGGTGCTGCTTAACAGTGGCACCCTCACGCTCAGCGCCGGTGACGTGTACGACATCATGCTCATCAACGGGCCGCCGCCCGACAGCACGGGCATTCTGGGGATGTCGATTGTGAAGGAGTGAGGAACAGCAGTTGAGTCGTTGAGTCGTTGAATCGCAGGCTGGTTGAGTGATTCAGTCCTTCGCCAGCTGCTGCACGACTTAACGACTCAACCACTCAACCGATATCGGCATCACCCGGATCCACGCGGTCACCTCCTATATTCCCGCATGGCCACCCCCCGTACGGCCCCCGCAGGCCTGGACCATCTCCACCCCGTCGTCGCCCGCTGGTTCGCCGAGGCATTCCCCGCACCCACGGACGCGCAGACGGGGGCCTGGCCGGCCATCGCCGAGGGGCGGAATACCCTGCTCCTCGCCCCCACCGGCTCGGGTAAGACCCTGGCGGCGTTCCTGATCGCGATCGACCGGATCATGTTCCCCCGCCAACCTCGCACGGACCTGCGGCCCGGCGTCCGGATTCTCTACATCTCCCCCCTGAAGGCACTGGGCGTGGACGTCCAGCGGAACCTGCGCTCACCGATCGCGGGGGTGCGCGCGGTCGCGAACCGCGAGGGCGTGCCCCATCACGAACCCACGGTCGGGATCCGCTCCGGCGATACGCCGTCCGCCGACCGGCAACGGATGGTCCGCGAGCCGCCCGACATCCTGATCACCACACCCGAATCGCTCTACCTCATGCTCACCTCCCGCGCGCGGGATACGCTGCGCACGGTGAACACGGTGATCGTGGACGAGATCCATTCGATGGTGGGGACCAAGCGGGGGTCACACCTGTTCCTCTCGCTGGAGCGCCTGGAATGGCTGCGCCGGCAGGCCGACCCTGAGGCGGCGCCCATGCAGCGCATCGGGCTCTCCGCGACGCAGCGTCCGCTGGAGGAGGTTGCCCGCCTCCTGGGGGGAGGGGAGGCGACCGCCGACGCCGAGGCCCCTGTCCGCCCGCGCCCGGTCGAGATCATCGAAGCCGGCCGGCGGAAGACCCTCGAACTCACCGTTGAAATGCCGGAGGAGCCCGACACCGACCCGGAATTCACCAGTGGCCCGGCGGCGGGACCGCAGAAGGCACCGTCCATCTGGCCGTCCATTCATCCGCGGCTGGTCGAACTGGTCCGCGCCCACACGTCCACCATGATCTTCGTGAACAGCCGCCGCCTCGCCGAGCGGCTGGCGTCGGCCATCAATGAGCTCGCCGGGGAGGAACTGGCCGCCGCGCACCACGGGTCCATCGCGAAGGACACGCGGCTCCTGATCGAGGACCGGTTGAAGCGGGGGCAGCTCCCGGCCATCGTCGCCACGTCGTCCATGGAACTCGGGATCGACATGGGCGCGGTGGATCTCGTCATCCAGGTGGCGGCTCCGCCGTCCATCGCCAGCGGCATCCAGCGGATCGGGCGCGCCGGGCACCAGGTGGGCGTGCCCTCCCGCGGCGTGATCATCCCCAAGTACCGCGGCGACCTGCTGGCCTGCAGCGCCGTGATCGAGCGGATGCTCCAGGGCGAGGTAGAGGAGACGTTCTATCCCCGCAATCCGCTCGACGTGCTGGCCCAGCAGCTGGTCGCGATGGTGGCGCTCGAAGGGATGAAGGTGGACGACGCGTACGCGCTGGCCAGGAGTGCCGCACCGTTCTTCGACCTGCCCCGGTCGGCGTTCGAGGGAGTGCTGGACCTGCTCTCGGGCCGCTATCCCTCGGACGAATTCGCCGGGCTCCGCCCGCGCCTCACCTGGGATCGCCTCGACGGTACCATCTCCCCCAGGAGCGGAACCCAGCGGGTGGCGATCGCGAATGGCGGCACCATTCCAGACCGCGGGCTCTACGGCGTGTTCCTCGCCGACGGGAGCGGCGGGGGGAGCCGGGTGGGCGAGCTGGACGAGGAGATGGTCTTCGAGACCCACGTGGGGGATGTCTTCCGCCTCGGCGCGTCCTCGTGGCGGGTGCTGGACATCACCCACGACCGCGTCATGGTGGCCCCCGCGCCCGGCGAGCCGGCGCGAATGCCATTCTGGAAGGGCGACGGGCCGGGACGCCCACTCGAGTTCGGCCGCGCCATCGGCCAGCTCACGCGGGAACTGACCCGGATGGATCCGGTTGAGGCACGCGAACGGCTCACGGGACGCCACGCTCTCGACGGACGCGCGGCCGACCTGCTCCTCCAGTATCTGCGCGAGCAGGTCGAGGCGACGGAGGAAGCCCCCAGCGACCGGACCATCGTGATCGAGTCGTTCCTGGACGAAGTAGGCGACTGGCGCGTGACCGTAATGACCCCGTTCGGCGCGCGGGTGCACGCCCCCTGGGCCACGGCCGTGACCGCCCGCCTCCGGAACGAGGCTGCAGGCGAAGTGGACATGATGTACACCGACGACGGCATGGTCTTCCGACTGCCCGAGTCGGACGCGCCACCGCCGGCCGAGGCGTTCCTGCCCCGGTCGGACGAGGTGGAAGACATCGTGGTGCGCGAGCTGGGTTCAACCGCCCTCTTCGCCGCACACTTCCGGGAGAACGCGGCCCGCGCCCTGCTCCTGCCGAGGCGCCAGCCTGGGAGGCGTACGCCGCTCTGGATCCAGCGACGCCGCTCGGCGGACCTGCTGTCGGTGGCCGCGCAGTATGAACGGTTCCCGATCCTGCTCGAGACCTACCGCGAATGCCTGCGCGATGTCTTCGACATCACGGGCCTGAAGAAGATCCTCGCGGATGTCGAGCGCCGCGCGATCCGGATACGCGTGGCGCAGACGCCGGCACCGTCGCCGTTTGCGGCCTCGCTGCTCTTCAACTACACGGCGAATTTCCTCTACGAGGGCGATGCTCCCCTCGCCGAGCGCCGCGCCGCTACGCTCGCGCTGGACCACGCCCAGCTGCGCGAACTGCTCGGAGACGCCGAGCTCCGCGACCTGCTCGACGCCGACGTGGTGGACCAGCTGGCCCTGGACCTTCAGCGCCTCGCCGGTGACTGGCCCGTGCGTGACCCGGACGGCGTGCACGACCTCCTGCTCCAGCTGGGCGACCTCACCCGCGACGAGATCGCCGCCCGGCTGGGACCGGACGCCGGGGAACGCCTGCCCCACCTGGACGACTGGCTGCGGGAACTCACGGCCCGGCGCCGGATCGTGCCGGTCGGGATTGCGGGCGAGACCCGCTACATCGCCGCCGAGGAGGCCGCGCGCTACCGGGACGCGCTGGGCGTGGTCATCCCGCATGGACTTCCTGATGCGTTTCTGGAGCCGGTGGCGGACGCCCTGGCCGATGTCGTCAGCCGCTATGCGCGCACCCACGTCCCGTTCCATGTCACCGACGCTGCCACACGGTTCGGGCTGGGCCCGGCACCAGTGCAGGCAGCGCTCCACCGTCTCGCCGCCAGGGATCGCGTGCTGGAGGGAGAGTTCCTGCCGGGCGGGCGGGGACGGGAGTGGGTGGACGCGGACGTCCTGCGGCAGCTCAAGCGCCGGTCCCTGGCCCGGCTCCGGCGGGAAGTCGAGCCCGTAGACCCCGAGAGGCTGGGACGGTTCCTGGTGCAGTGGCAGGGTGTGGACCGGCCGCGCCGTGGCCTCGACGGGCTGCTCGACGTGGTGGAGCAGATCCAGGGCACCCCGCTGCCCGCCGCCGACCTCGAGCGCTCCATCCTTCCCGCACGGCTCGAGCAGTACCAGCCCAACGACCTCGACGAGCTGTGCGCTGCGGGCGAGATCGTCTGGCAGGGCATCGAAAGCCTGGGCAGTTTCGATGGACGGATTGCGCTGTACCTCACCGACCATGCGGCCCGGCTGGCGCCGGTGCCGGCGCCGGTCGAGGAGGAACTGGCCGCGCGCGTCCGGGACCTCCTCCAGGAGCGCGGCGCGCTCTTCTTCGACGAAATCGCCGGCGCGGTCGGCGGATTCCGGAACGACGCGCTCGACGCGCTCTGGCAGCTGGTCTGGTCCGGCCACGCAACCAACGACACCCTGGCGCCGGTGCGGGCGTTGCGGCGGCAACGACGCGGACGGGCCGCGGCGCGGAGGGAGCGGGGTCGGCGGGCCTTCCGATCCCGCCGTTCCGGTATCCTCGCAGGCTCGGAAGGACGCTGGTCCCTCTTTGCCCGGGGGCATCAGCATCACACTCCCACTGCGCGGCAGGCCGCCATCGCGGCCCAGCTGCTGGAGCGCTATGGAGTGGTCACCCGCGAGATGGTCGGCGCCGAAGGGATCGCCGGCGGATTCAGCGGCCTCTATCCCGTTTTCAAGGCGATGGAGGAATCCGGGAAGATCCGGCGGGGCTACTTCGTGGCCGGGCAGGGCGCCGCCCAGTTCGCGGCACCGGGGGCGCTGGACCGCCTGCGCGAGCGCGAGTCAGAAGCCCCTGCCCAGGCCATCGTCCTGGCCGCCACCGACCCCGCGAACCCCTGGGGGGCGTCGCTGCGCTGGCCGGAGCGGGACGACCTCCCCGCCCGGCCCCAGCGGGCCGGCGGCGCCCGGGTGATCGTCCAGGAAGGGCGACTACTCGGCTGGCTCAGCCGTTCCGGCCGCAACCTCATCGCGTTCCCCCGGGAAGGGCAGGATATCCTGCCCGCACTGGTGGACGCCCTGGTGCGGATCGCCACGTCGCGCCGCCCCGTACTCATCGCCAGCGTGGACGGGGTGCCCGTGGACGAATCCCCGCTCGCCCCCCTGCTCCGGGAATCGGGGTTCATCCCCAGCCGCCATGGCTACATCCGGCGGGTGACCACCGCGGAGACGAGGGACCCGGCGCACCAGGATGCCTGAAGGCGATACGATCCTCCGGACCGCCATGACCCTGCGGCCGGTCCTCGTGGGACACACCATCCGAAGCGCCACGGGCGGACCGCATACCGCTCCAGGCGTCGTCGCTTCAGCGACAGACAGCCGAGGCGCGACCTCGGTCGCGAAAACCATCGGCGACCCATCCTCGACCCTGCTCACCGGCCGCACGATCACCGACGTCGAGGCCCGCGGTAAGCATCTCCTGATTCATCTCGACGACGGCCGGGTGATCCACTCCCACCTGGGCATGACCGGTTCCTGGCACCTCTACCGTCCCGGCGAAGCGTGGAGGAAGTCAGAGCGGAACGCGCATCTCGTCCTGCATACCGATCGCGCGGTCGCGGTCTGCTTCACGCCGAAGGAACTGGAGGTCCTCACCGCCGGCGCCCTCCGCCGCCACCAGTGGCTCAACCGGCTCGGCCCCGACATCCTGGCGGAGAGCTTCGACCCCGTCGAGGCGATTCCCCGATTCCGGAATCATCAGGACCTCACCATCGCCGAGGCCCTCCTGCAGCAGGCCATCGCAAGCGGCATCGGGAATGTCTACAAGTCCGAGGTGCTGTTCATCCGGCGGATCTCGCCGTTCACGCCCGTCCGGGACCTGGAAGACACGGCCCTCACCGGCCTCCTGGAGGAGGCCCGTGCCCTCATGCGACGGAATCTGGAAGGCGGCACCCGGCGCACCCGTTTCGGCGGAAAAGGCGGCAAGGCCTGGGTTTACGGCCGAAGTGGGGAGCCCTGCCTGGTCTGCGGCACCACCATCGAGATGACCCGGCAGGGGACATTGAACCGCTCGACGTACTGGTGCGGGGGGTGCCAGGGGGAGTAGGGAGTAGGGAGTAGGGAGTAGGGAGTAGGGAGTAGGCAGTAGACAGTGGGCAGTGGGCAGTGGGCAGTGACAAGGTGGCCCCGTCGTTCCCCCCAGTCCGTTCCGGTAGCAGAGACAGCAACTCCGACCGGATCGCCCTGGAGGGAATATGTCCGCCCGCCCCATTGCCGTGCTGCTCACCCTGCTTGCGGGTATCCCCGCCGGCAGCCTTCGGGCCCAGGAATTCATGGGACCCGCGACCAATTGCACGGGCCTGAAACTTCAGGAAGCCTCCGGCGTCCCGAAGAACTCCCGTCATACCTATCTCTTCAACGGGACCTGCGACCTGCTGATGGTGGGTGACAACACCCACCTGGTGCACCGCTTCCCTGCGGAGGCGGTGGTTCGATGGGACAAGAAAACGAAGGAGTTGCGGGAGGATTTCAGGATCCTCGGTGGCTTCTCGTGGGATGGCAAGACGATTGGCGGTAGGGTGAACAGTCGCCTCATCTGCAATGACGACCCACTCGTGACCAGCGCGGCCTGCAATGGGGTCGGACACACCAACGAAACAGGTCTCGAGGCCCTGTCCAGCGCCTACAAGGAGTTCCGCCCCATCACGAAGGGCAAGACTACGCTCGCCGAAGCCACCGCGAAGTCAGGCGCCAGCGGCCAGACCGCTGGGACCAACGCTCCACCCCCGCCGCCACCCAGCCCGAAACCGAAGCAGGCCCGGCCGGCAACGGCGACACCTGCGGTGGCCACTCCGGTGGCTCCGGCCGCCGGACGGGTCGCAGTTACCCCCCATGATTCCTCGCCAGCCCGACGGGCACCAGCTCGCATCCCCGCCCTGCCGGTACAGCCCAAGCCGGCACCGGATGTCCCGCCCGGCGCCAGCACGTTCACCTTCTCCGACGCGAAATACCAGCTCGTGAGCGGATACGCCCTGACGACCTGGGAAGTCAATGCTGAGCCGCGTTGGGCCATCATTGACTCGACCGGAAAGCCGCTGCGCACCTTTCCTGAAGGGTCGGTCGCGTACCGGGACGCGAACGACAGTGTCTTCGTGAACTGGGGCGGTGGCGTCTATGCGGCGGGAAGGATGAAGGTCGGAAGGCTGCAGTTGCCGAAGAAGTAGGGGGGATCGGGGATCGGCCATCAGCATCCTGGCCATGGAGTAGCATCCCCCAGCGCCTGTCCCTCTTCCCTCCCCGTTATCTTTCCGCTCTGGGCCAAAGTACGCCTTCTGACGCAGAGTGGAGCAGTCCGTGGACCCGAATCCCTTCGAAACCGCCAATGCCGGTTTCGCCCAGGCCATATATGAGGAGTACCTCCGCGACCCCTCGGCGGTGACGCCGGAATGGCGCCACCTCTTCGAGAGCGGCGTCGTCGGGGAGAAGCCGGTCGTGACCGGGAACGGCAAGCCCCCGGTGGACAGCAGGAAGGCACCGGAGCCCGTGCCCGAGGGCCTGCCCGCGGGCGCCACGCCCATGAAGGGCCCGGCCGGCCGCCTCGCGGCCAACATGAACGAGAGCCTGGGCGTGCCCACGGCTACCACGTACCGCCAGGTGCCGGTCGCCGTCCTCGAAGCGCGCCGGAAAGAACTGAACCAGGCGCTCAAGGCCGCCGGTCGGGACCAGAAAATCTCCTTCACCCACCTGATCGGGTACGCCCTGGCGCTGGCCGCCGGGAAACACCCGGTCATGACCAACAGCTTCCTCGAAGTGGACGACGCGCCGCACCGGGTGGATCCCGGCACGGTGAACCTGGGGCTCGCGGTGGATGTCGAACGCAAGGACGGCAGCCGCGGCCTGGTTGTCCCGGTCATTCGTGACGCGGAGAAGAAGAACTTCGCCGAGTTCCTGGCGGCGTACGAAGAGCTGGTGGAGAAGGCCCGGAGCAACAGGCTCATGCCGGACGCCTTCATGGGCGCCTCGATGTCGCTCACCAACCCCGGTGGCCTCGGCACCACGATGTCCATGCCGCGGCTCATGGCGGGACAGGGCAGCATCATCGCCGTGGGCAGTATCGCCTACCCGCCCGAGTTCAGCACCACCGGTGCCGAGCTGATCCGGGAACTCGGCATCGCCAAGATCATGACGATGAGCAGCACGTACGACCATCGCGTCATCCAGGGTGCGGAGTCGGGCGAGTTCCTCCGGACCATGGATGGACTGCTCCAGGGCGACGAAGGATTCTACGACCAGGTCTTCGAGAGTCTGAGCCTCGGCACCCCGGCGAAACTCCCCGCCCTCGGCATCGCGCCGCGGAAGCCGGGCGCTGCCGCCGCTCCCTCTGCCGAACCAGCCATTCCCGCGTCTCAGGCCCAGCTGGGGCACGTCGCGGCCGCGATGGGGCTGGTCAAGGCCTTCCGGACCCATGGGCATCTCGCCGCCCACCTCGATCCACTCGGCAGCGAGCCCATCGGCGACCCGGCGCTCGACCCGGATACGCTCGGCCTTACGCCCGAGATCATGGGCACCATCCCCGCCAGGGTCCTTCGCGTCGCGGTGGAGGGCGAGACGCTGGCGGACGCCCTGCCCCATCTCATCAAGACCTACACCGGGACGATCGCGTACGAAGTGGAGCACATCGCCAGCCACGAGCAGCGCGTGTGGCTCCGCGAGAAGATCGAGTCCGGCGAGTTCTGCGTCGAGCTGCCCGCGGAAGAGAAGAAGGCCCTGCTCGAGCGGCTGACGCAGGTGTCGGCCTTCGAGTCGTTCCTGCACAAGGCCTACCTCGGCCAGAAGCGGTTCTCCATCGAGGGCGTGGACATGCTTGTCCCGATGCTGGACAGCACGATCGAGCAGGCCGCGCAGGCGGGCGCCCGCGAGATCAATGTCGGCATGGCGCACCGCGGGCGGCTCAACGTCCTGGTCCATACCGTGGGCCGGCCGTACCAGATGATCATCGCCGAGTTCGAGGGATCGAAGGCCGCCTCGATCGGCGGGGAAGACGACGGCACCGGCGACGTCAAGTACCACCTGGGCGCCGAGGGCGCATTCCCCACGAAGGCCGGACACGCGGTGACCGTGAACCTGACGCCGAACCCGAGCCACCTCGAGTTCGTGGGGCCGGTGGTGGTCGGGCGTGCAAGGGCCGACCAGACCCAGCGCCGCGGCCGGGAAGCCACGCTGGACACCAGCATCGCGCTGCCGATCGTGATCCACGGCGACGCCGCTTTCGCGGGACAGGGTGTCGTCGCGGAGACATTCAACCTCGGCGCCCTCAACGGGTACCGCACCGGTGGCACGCTCCACCTGATCACCAACAACCAGATCGGCTTCACCACCGACATGAACGACGCCCGGTCCACGCGCTACGCGAGCGACCTGGCCAAGGGCTTCGACATCCCGATCGTTCACGTCAACGCCGACGACCCGGAGGCCTGCCTTACCGCCGTGCGGCTGGCGATGGCGTACCGCGAGAAGTTCCACGAAGACGTGGTGATCGACCTGGTCGGCTACCGCCGGCACGGCCACAACGAGGGGGACGAGCCCGCGTATACCCAGCCCATGATGTACGCGGCTATCCGCGAACTCCCCACCGTGCGCGAGCGTTATGCGAAGGTGCTTGTGGGCGACGGCGTCATGAGCCAGGAGGAAGTCGACCAGCTCTGGGAGAAGACCTACCAGCAGCTCGTCGAGGTTCAGCAGGGGTTCAAGTCCGGCCAGGTCAGCCATCCGCAGGAACCGAAGCAGCACCGGGGCGGCAGCGTGGACGTGGACACCGCCGTCAATGCCGAACTGTTGCGGTCACTGAATGACCAGCTCCTCACCTGGCCCGAGGGCTTCACCCCGAACGCCAAGCTGGCGCGCCAGCTCGAGCGCCGGCGCCAGGCCATCGAGGGCGATGGGAAGCTCGACTGGGCACACGCCGAGGAACTGGCACTCGCGAGCCTCCTGGTGGACGGCGTCCCCCTTCGGATGACCGGACAGGATACCGAGCGCGGCACCTTCAGCCAGCGCCACCTCGTCCTGCACGATGCGGAGAACGGCGACTCGTGGGGCCCCATCCGGCACCTGCCGGGCGCCACGGCTCCGATCGAGTTGCACAACAGCCCGCTCTCCGAGCTGGCGACCCTCGGCTTCGAATACGGCTACAGCGTCGCGGCGCCCGAGGCGCTGGTGCTCTGGGAAGGCCAGTTCGGTGACTTCATCAATGGGGCCCAGGTCATCGTGGACCAGTTCATCGCGTCGGGCCTCTCCAAGTGGGGCCAGACGACCCGCCTCACCCTGCTGCTGCCGCACGGCTATGAGGGCCAGGGCCCGGAGCACTCGAGCGCGCGCCTGGAGCGGTTCCTCCAGCTTGCCGCCGAAGGCAACATCCGGGTGGCCAACTGCACCACGCCGGCCCAGTACTTCCACCTGCTCCGCCGCCAGGCCGTGGCCACGAAGCAACGCCCCCTCATCGTGATGACCCCCAAGAGCCTGCTGCGCCTCCCGCAGGCCGCGTCGAGTTTCGAGGAACTCACCACGGGCACCTTCCAGCTGGTCATCGACGACACGCTCAAGCCGGCTGGCGTCGAGCGCGTGGTCGTCTGCTCCGGCAAGGTCTATTACGACCTGCTGGCCGAAGCCGAAAAGATGGAAGGCGGGCGCCCGGCCATCGTACGGGTGGAGCAGCTCTACACCTTCCCTGCGCCCGAGCTGCGTGCGGCGCTGGGGCGGTACGGCGACGCGAAGGAAATCGTCTGGTGTCAGGAGGAGCCCCGGAACATGGGGGCCTGGACCTACATCGAGGACAAGTTGCTCTCTGTCATGCCCGAGGGCCTGCCGCTCCGGTACGCCGGGCGGCCGGAGCGGGCGAGTCCGGCGGAGGGATATCCCGCCGCGCACCAGGCGGAGCAGAAGCGGATTGTGGGGGATGCGTTAGCCGCCGTTGAATCGTAAGTCGTTAGTCGTTGATTTTGAGTCCTTGCTGAGTGGGCGACTGGTCCCGGGGGTCAGCCGCCTTTTTGTCACACCCCTGACGGATATTGAAACCGAAGTACAGCTTTCAAACCGGCCCTATGGACGTGGAGTATCCGCTGTGGAGAGAATTGCCGGGGAGTTCAGAAAGAGGTTCCGCACCTGGAAGCTGGAATTACCGGCGCGGGCACTGCTAGACCGGCGTCCCGGTTTCTTCCAGGCCGAAGGCTGGCTCATTCAGTATGCGTTCGGGAGAAACGAGCAGGGGGACTACCTGGACTACTACGCAACGCACCGCATGGCAGGTGACAGCCACCTCCGCCTGTACGCGACCGGAGAGTGTGAAGATCTGCCCGCTCTCAGCACGAGTCACCTGACAAGCGATGATCCTGTGGAGGCCCGGCGCCTCGAACAGGAGTTCTACGAACGCAACCGGACGATTGCGAACGAACTCGGTGAGAAGGGATTCAATAAGTTCACCATTAACATGATGTTGAGCATGGAAGAGGAACGGGAAAGGCCCTGACCCGCTGTCCGTCCTGTCCGCCCTGTCCGTCCTGTCCGTCCTGTCCGCCCTGTCCGCCCTGTCCGCCTGTCCGCCCTGTCCGCCCGTCCGCCCGTCGAATTACCTTCCACTCATGACCGTCCACCGCCCCCAGACCCGCCGCGAGGAACTCGCGAACGCCCTGATCCATGGCTCCGGCCTCGCCGCCAGCCTGGTCGGGCTGCCGCTGCTGCTCTGGGTGGTCGGGGCGCACGGGAGCACCCGGCAGGTTGTGGCCTGCAGCGTCTTCGCTGTCACCCTGGTGTTCCTCTATACCTCTTCCACTGTCTACCATGCCATCCCGGCTTCGCGGACCCGTGCCAAGCACGTCATGCGGATTGTGGACCACATCGCGATCTACCTGCTGATTGCAGGGAGCTACACCCCCCTCACCCTCGGCGTCCTGAACGGAACCTGGGGCTGGACCCTCTTCGGGATCATCTGGGGGCTCGCCGTCCTCGGCATTCTCCACAAGACGATCCTCGGTTTCCGCTTCCCGCGGCTTTCCACGGTGATGTACCTCGGGATGGGCTGGCTCGCCGTGATCGGGGCCGGACCGCTCATGCGGATCCTGCCTCCGGGCGGACTGGCCTGGCTGGTGGCGGGCGGGCTGTTCTATACGGCAGGCGTGATCTTCTATCAGCGGGATTACCTGCCCTACCGGCACGCCTGGTGGCATGTGATGGTGCTGGCGGGCAGCGTTTGCCACTTCACCGCCGTGCTGAGGTACGCGACGAGCGGATAGGCTCCGGCTCCGGATTTCGCTAGTCTGCCCGTCGCCTCTTGCACCGCGAGAGTTTCTACACACACTCACCCATCAGTGTTCAAGGACCGGAGTCGGGTAGGGCAGCGAAAAGTCCGCTCCCTACCAGGAAGTGGCGTAACCTCTGGCATAGGGTGAGGTGCACCGTGAGTCTGACTAGTTTCGTATCACTCCCTGACGTGCGGGCATACCTCAAGGAACACTTTGTTCGCCCAAACATCATTCGTTCTGCTCCGACCATTGTTCCTCTATCTGTTCCTATCCCTTCATGGATCGGGACAGGATTCGACTACTTGCTACGCTGGACGTTGCTTGCGAAGTATCCACTATACGTTGAGAGAGAAAGGTGGGTCGCTGAGGCCGTTCCGGATCTACTTCGCAAGCCGCATTCACGGCTGGCCCGTACGATTGCCAAGCGAATCGCAGTCGCACGGCGACGTCTCGCACGCTTTTGCGCAACTGGCAGGGTATCAGTGGGAATCTGCCGATCTGCCGTAGAGATGGCGCAGATTGATCCGCTGTTTCGGGCAGGAATCGGAGCCGAATACGTACTGAAGCCCATGCCTGCGAGGTACGTGAGTGAATTGCGGCAGCTGATCGACCTCGTGCCGCTCACGGAATTCGCCCCTACAAACTATGGGTTGGTAAATCCGCTTTTTGTTGCTAGTCCACTTGTAGTCGGCGCTGATGCCGACCTGCTGGTGGACGACATGTTAGTCGAAATCAAGACTTCAAAGCACGGTAGGGTGCCGCGTGAGCAGTTCAACCAGCTTCTGGGCTACTACCTGCTCTCTCGCCTGGGAGGCATTCCGGGAGCTCCTGAGAATCTTCGGATTAAGAAACTAGCCATATACCAGAGCCGCCAAGCGCGGTTAGTGGTATGGGAGATTGATAAAATCGCTTCGCCTCAACGCTTTAGATCTGCGACCAGGTGGTTTGAGCGCAGGGCGAGAAGAGCTTTTGGATGGGGCTCCGATGAGGACTGGCACGCAGCCGAGAGAGCGTGATCGTCCCACAGGGACCAGACTGATCGGAGAGGAGGCATCAGGAACCCGGTCGACGCGGCGCCGTGCAGCGCCGTTAGAGGTAATCACAGATATGACCGGGCATGGCTCCTCGACTCTCCCCTTGCGGAATTTCCCCCCGCAGGCACACTCCTACCCTGACCTAATCCTGCAACGGTCTACCGTCGACGAATCGGAGACCGAATGCGAATGCCGGGAGCAGGAGTGCTCGTCGTGACCGCCGTACTGGGCACGACTACGGTGGCGTATGGCCAAGACAATGAAGCCGGCCAGCAGCCGCTCATTCGGACCAGCGCCACCGCCAGCCGCTCCATCCGGCCCGACCTCGCGATCATCACGCTCCAGTTTTCCGCCACTGGCGACAGCCCGCTCGAGGCCGGCTCCAACGCGGCCGCCATCGCCGCCAGGCTCCGCACGGCCATGGGCTCACTGGGAATTGCACGGGACTCCATGCCCACCGGACGAAGCAGCCAGTGGAACTGGTGGTGGCGCGGAAAGGTCGTGCCGATTCCCGCGAACCGGTGCGAGCGCACGACGGAAGTCCCGAGCGGGCAGCGGTGCTTCCAGGATACGACCTACCGCTACCACGATGCCATGGATATCCGGATTCACGACATGAGCAGGGTAGGCTCCGCGATCGACTCACTGCTGGTGCAGGGTATCCTCGAGTTCAATCTCCGCTACCAGGCCACGCAGACCGACAAAATCCGGGAAGAACTGCTTCGGGAAGCCACGCGACGCGCACAATCGGAAGCGGGGATCATCGCGGAGGCGAGCGGTCACCGCCTGGGACAGGTGCGGAGCCTCGTTACCGGGGAATCTCGTCCGTATCCCTACGGCTCCATCCTGACAGCAGCCCCAACCCAGGGCTCGGAAGTCATTGAGCCGAGTATTTCCGTGAGCGTCACCGTATCGGGATCGTGGACCATCGACGATTGAGTGACGCGCCGGCCGCGGCACGGCCGGAGCGATGAGCGGAAGCACTCCTTACTGCTTCCACTGACCGGCCACCCTCCGGGCAGCACCGAGATCATCCACCACCAGCGTCAGGCGCTGCGCGTGGTCGGTGTACAGCGCCTCGATACTCACCCCCGCCTCGGCCATCCGGCGCGAGATCAGGCCTAACTGGCCGGGCGTACCCTGGTCCAGCCGGAGCTGCACGACCTCCCTCACCGCCTGCACCACGATGCCCGCCTCTCCCAGCGCACGTCGCGCCGCCACCTCGTCCTCGACGAGGAAATGCGCCATCCCATGCCCATCGGTGGCAAAGGCGCCCCCGCCTTCCACACTCACCCCGGCCTGCCCCAGGGCTTCGCCCATCTCCGCCAGGGCCCCCGGCCGATGTTCGAGCCGGATCGACAGGTCCTTCATGCGGCCTCCGTCGCCGCAGCCCGGATGGTCGCCTCCACCCGGATCGGCATCCGGCACGAGTTGGCGATGAAGCACAGTTCGTGCGCCCGCTCGTGCAGCCTGGCGGCGAGCGCGGCATCGGCCCCACTGTCGAGGGTCACCTTCGGGTGAAGCACGACCTCCTCGAACCGCCCCCCGCCGTCCCCACCGAACGACATCCTGCCCTTCGCATCATCCTCGTAGGACAGGACTGTCACCCCGTGGCGGGCGCAGAGCGCGAGGTAGCTCAGCATATGGCAGGAGGAAACCGAGATGAGCAGGAGATCTTCGGGGTTGTATCGCGCCGGGTCACCCCGAAAAAGCGGTTCGGCCGAGCCATCCAGGTCCGGTTTTCCCGGGACGGCTGTACGCCAGGACCGGCCGTACCCGGCATAGGTAGCGGTGCCGGAACCGGTGTTTCCGGTCCAGGTGACCAGCGCTTCGTGTTCGTGCGTGCGACCTGCCATTCCAGCATCCTCCCCGGTAGCGGTTCGATGACCTGACGAAACGTCCGGGAAGCTACCGATTGCGCGTCTGCTATGCTTTGACTAACATCGAAATATGCCCGACACCCCTGATATTGCCCGGGTCGCGACCCTGCTGGGAGACCCTACCCGCGTGCGGATGCTCTCCGCCCTGATGGAGGGACGGGCCCTGACCGCCACCGAGTTGTCGCTGGAGGGTGGCGTATCGGCCTCCACGGCCAGCAGCCACCTGACCCGGCTGACGTCCGCCGGCCTCGTGAGCATTACCCGCCAGGGCCGCCACCGGTATTTCCGGATCGCGAGCCCCGAAGTGGCCGGCGCCATCGAGGGATTGATGTGTATCGCTCCGCCGGGGCCATCCCGCACCAGGCGCCCGGGCCCGCGGAGTGAGCAGATGAGGCGGATCCGGGTCTGCTACGACCACCTCGCTGGCGAAGTGGCGGTCCGGTTGCTGGACCAGCTGGAAAAGAAGGGACTGGTCGAACAGGAGGACGGATCGCTGGCGCTCACCCCCCGTGGCGAGAGGTGGTGTGGGAACTTCGGCATTGACCTGGCCACCCTGCGGTCTTCCCGGCGGAAGCTCTGCCGGCCCTGCCTCGACTGGAGCGAACGCCGGATGCACCTGGCCGGCGCCCTGGGCGCGGCCCTGCTCGACCACATGCTCGCGCTGCGCCACCTCCGACGGGTATCCGGTACCCGGGAGATCGTCATTCTCCAGGCCGGCGAGGCATTCCTGCACAGGCTGAACGTGGTGGGGTCGTGAAGATCTGGATCGACGCCGACGCCGCGCCCCGCGACGTCAAGGAACTCGTCTTCCGGGCCGCGAAACGGCTCAAGCTGGAGACCCTGCTCGTGGCCAACCTGCGCCTCCAGGCCCCGCCCGGCAATCCCTTCGTGAGCACGGTGTGGGTGGACGGTGGCGCGGACGTGGCCGACCAGCACATCGCCGACCACGCCGAGGCGGGAGACCTGGTGGTCACCCAGGACATTCCGCTGGCGGCCCAGCTGGTGCCCCGTGGCATCGCGGTGCTGGACCCGAGGGGCGAGGAACATACGGCTGAGACGATCGGTGAGCGGCTCAGCATGCGGGACTTCATGGAGCAGGCCCGGATGGCCGGCATCGTAACCGGCGGCCCGCCAACCTACGATTCCAGGGCGAAGCAGGCGTTTGCTGATGCGCTGGACCGGGTGCTGTCACGCCTGACCCGCCCGTGACCACAGGAGCCGGACTAGTGCCCGGTTGAATCCACCGCCTGCTCCAGCGTGATGTTCCCCGTGGTTTCCGGCGTAAGCCCCTCCAGCAGCCCACGTATCTCTTCCCGGTCGATGTAGCGGCCATTCAGCACCACACCGGCGATCCGTCTGGTGTTCCCGATGTCTTCCAGCGGATTGGCGCTCAGGAGCACCAGGTCCGCCAGCTTGCCGGGCTCGACCGTGCCCAGCGAGTCCTCCATCCCGAAGAAGTCGGCCGGTTGCCGGGTCGCGCTCTCGATGGCCTCCATCGGCGTGAGGCCGACGTATCGCACGAGGTTCTCGAGCTCATCGTGGAGGGAGTAGCCGGGGAACAGTGGCGGCCCCGCGAGATCGCTGCCCGGAAGCATGGGTACACCGGCCTCATGCATGGCCTGGAGATCGCGGGCCTGAGTGAAGAAGAACCCTCTCCAGCCGAGCATGGTCGCGTTGTTCTTCCGTTTCGCCTTGTCGACATCCACCTGCCATTCATACGCCAGGAAACCCGAGATCAGCCGCCGCCTGGGATCCCTGGCACCGGTGCTGTCCTCCACGAGCACACGGACGGAATCCTCGTCCATGAGGTGCGTCCACCACGCCACGAGGGTCGGCACGATGACGACGTGATTGGATACGAAGGCGTCGAGGATTTCTTTCCGTCGAGCGGGAACCGTGTCGAGCGGATAGGGGTAGGAAGCGTGCTCGAAACTGGCCACGCCGAGGGAGGCGCCCTTCACGGGATCCATCCCGTACGGTGCGTGGCCGACGACCATCATTCCACGGCGATGTGCCGCTCTCACAACAGCGGCATAGGTCTCGTTTGACGCCGCTTCCCTGATCTTGATGAAATCCACGCCGAGCGCCGTGAGCGAATCCACCACCCGGCTCGCCGACGCCGTGTCGGGAATGGGAACCCGTGTCACAAGCCACTTCTCGTGGGTCTTGCTCGCGGCCAGCCTCTTCACGGTAGCCGGTGCCTCCAGCATGGGGCCAGCCATCTTTATCCTTGGCCCGACGATCTCACCCGCCCTGATGGCCCGCTGCCACCCGCGGAGCTCGTCCAGGTCACCTCCCATGTCGCGGACCGAGGTGACGCCGTTGGCAACCAGCACCGGAAGCGCCTCCGCCTTGGCCTTGGAGAGGTGGACGTGCATATCCCAGAGACCGGGGACGAGATACTTCCCGGATGCGTCTACGACCTGCGCACCTCGGGGAATCCTGACGGAATCTTTCGGTCCGACGGCAGTGATCCGGTTCCCTTCCGTCACGACCGTCATGGACGAACGCGGAGCGGCGCCGGTGCCGTCGATGAGGGTGACGGCCTGAAAGGCGATCACGTCGGGGTGGCCACCCCCGCCGCAGCCGGCCAGGGCGAGGACCGCGGCAAGGTGCCATCCTGCCGCCCGGAAGTGATGTTGTAAAAACAGCATAGTGCTATAAAAACAGCACACCGCAGCGCCTGTCAACCTCCCTGGAAAATTGACCTCCGTCCTGCTTCCTGCCCTTATCGGGCGCCGCCGCCTACCCCCAGCTTCTCGAGAATGGCCTGGAACCTCGGCTCGCCCCGCAACACCAGCGCCCACGAACTGACCGCGCCCCAGTACGCCACTTCGTGATCCCGCATCTCGACGGCTCGCTCGGCCCAGTCCAGGGCCAGGTCCGTGTTCCCCGCCAGCGCGTGGAGATAGACCAGGTTGTTCGGCTTGACGAACCTGGACCCGGCGCGCTCCGTCAGAAGGGCCGCCGCCCGCGCGAAGGCCTCCCGGGGTCCACTGTCATCTTTCAGGGTGGCCGCCATCTCCTGGTCACCGAGCAGCTGGAAGTAGTCGCGGTAGTGCTCGAGTGCAGTATCCAGTTCATCCCGCGCGACGAACTGCCACGCCAGCACGTGGGAGCGAAGCGGATTGGGCGGAATCCCCGACAGCTGGGCGATGGCCTCCCCGGCCCGCCCCGTGAGACCCAGCTGCGCGCCATACAGCAGCTGCGTGAACGGATTGAAGGGATCGATTTCAAGCGCCTGACGCATCTGAACGTCACTCTCCTCCACCCGCCGCATCATCGCCAGGAAATGCGAGTAGAAGATGCGAGCCTGCGGTTCGTTCGGGTCCAGCTCGGTGGCCCGCCGGAAGGCCGCCTCGGCGCGGTCCCATTCGAAGGTGTACCACGCATACCCCTGGGCCAAGGCCTGGTGCGCCTCGGCCAGCTCCGGATCCAGTTCGACCGCCCGGGCCGCCGTCTCCCGCCAGGCCGGCCCGGCCTCGGAGGGCGGCACCATGCCGAGGACCGACCTGGAACCCCAGATCAGGGCCATGCCTGCGTACGCTGGCGCAAAGTCCGGCTGCGCCTCCAGGGCCGCCTCGTAGTACCGCATCGCGCGATCGAGGTCCAGTGGGTTGAACGTCTGCTGGTGCACCCGGCCGCGCATGTAGCGCTCGAGTGCGATCGGATTCGCCACTGGCCGGGCCCCGGACGTCGCCGCGCGCCGTCCGAGCGTGCCATGGACTTCGCGGGAGATCGAATCGCAGATCTCCCGGTACAGGGCCAGGACATTCCTCGCTTTCCCGTCATAAGATCCGGCCCAGAGGCTCTCCTCGGTCTCACCGTCGATGAGCCGGGCCTGGACCTCGATTTCATCCTGCGCGCGGAACAGGGAAGATTCCACCACGGCATCGGCCGACAGCTGGCGACAGATCTCATGGGCCGGGAGACTCGTGCCGTGGTACTGCAGCACCGAGGTCCGTGCCAGCACCGCCGCATCGCCATGCCCGAGCCGCGAGATGAGGGCCTCGTGGAGGCCGAGCACGAGGTAGTCATGGTCCGGGTCGTTGGACACGTTGACCGGTGGAAGCACCGCGATGCGGCGCCGACCGACCTGGTCCACCACGACCCCCGACAGGAGTGTCTCCGCCATCGCGGCCGCGGTAGCAAAACGTTCGTCCGGTTCCTTGGCCAGCGCGCGACTGACGGCACGGTCAAGGAAGAGGGGAAGTTCCGGGAGCAGCGTCCGGAGGCGTGGCGCCACGCGCATGGCATGCTGGGCCAGCAGGGCCTGGGGAGAGGCTGCCTCGAACGGAGGGCGCCCGACCAGCATTTCGTACAGCACACAACCCATGGCGTACACATCCGCGCGCCCATCCACGCTGTCCTCGCCGAACGCCTGTTCAGGGCTCATGTAGGTCGGCGTCCCCAGTGCCATGCCCGTACCGGTCAGGCGTTCCGCGCCCGCTGACTCGACGGCCCGGGCGACGCCGAAGTCGGCGACGATCGCCTGTCCGGCCGAGAGCAGGATGTTGGCGGGCTTGATATCGCGGTGGATCACACCTTGCGAGTGGGCATAGTCCAGCGCCGAGGCGACCTGTCCGATGAGCCGCACCGCGTCGGCCGGGGAGAGGCGACCCTCGCGTTCCAGGCGGGCTTCGAGTGACTCGCCCTCCACGAAGGGCATGACGTAGTACAGAAACCCGTCGCTCTCGCCGGAATCGATCAGCGTGAGGATGTGCGGATGGGTGAGACGCGCCGCGATCTCGATCTCGCGGGCGAACCGCGCCGGGCCGATAGCGGCGGCCAGTTCCGGGTGCAGGACCTTCACGGCCACCTTGCGCGGGTGCTTCTGGTCCCGGGCGAGATAGACCGTTGCCATGCCCCCGCGCCCGATCTCCCGCTCGAGATGGTACCGGGCGGCCAGGGCGCGACTCAGGCGTGCGAAGGTGTCTGGCATGAGAGTAGATCACTCCGGGGCAGCGTCCCGATATCATTGCGCCCGGTTCCCGAGTTGTCCAGAATTAGTCCTGACCCTCGCATCCCCGGACCTTCTGCCCCCGGCGCCATGTCCCCACTGCTCTATGATCGGCTCGCCGAATGGTGGCCCCTGCTCTCTCCCCCACAGAACTACGAGGAGGAGGCCGGCATCTACCTCCGCACGATGCGCGAGGGCGCGAAACGGCCGCTCACGACCTGTCTCGAACTCGGTGCCGGCGGGGGCAACAACGCCTCGTGGCTGAAGCGGGACCTCGCCATGACGCTCGTGGAACCTTCAGAGGGGATGCTGGCGCACAGCCGGACGCTCAACCCGGAATGCGAGCACCATATCGGTGACATGCGCACCGTCCGGCTCGAACGAACGTTCGACGCCGTCTTCGTGCATGATGCGGTCTGCTACATGCTGGACCTGGAGGACCTGCGACAGGCCGTGGCGACCGCCTGGATACACTGCGCTCCGGGCGGCGTCGCACTGTTCTGTCCGGACCATGTCAGGGAGACGTTCAAGGCCGATACCGGCAAGGGTGGGGCCGACGCACCGGACGGACGCGGGTTGCGCTACCTCTCCTGGACATGGGACCCGGATCCCGCCGACTCGCAGTGCATGGTGGACTACGCATACCTCCTCCGCACCTCGGACGGAGAGGTTCGCGCGGTGCATGACCGCCATGTGGAGGGGCTGTTTTCCACGGCCGAGTGGCTCCGCGTGTTGTCCGCTGCCGGGTTTCATCCGTCTGTGGTTCCATTCAAGCACAGTGAAGTGGAAGACGGGCAGCATGTAATGTTCCTGGCGGGAAGGCGTTTGAGCGGCGAGTCGTTGAGCCGTTGAGTCGTTGGCTACCGCCCTGACCTCCGCGACTCCGCGACTTCTGCCTCAGCTCCCCGCGCCCGACTCGCGGGCCACACGCATCCTGAAGTCGTATTCAAGGTGAATCGAATCAGCGACGCTCAGCACCACGCGAACCCGCGGCCTGGTGAGAGCAAAGTCCTCGAACGTGAACCCGGTCGTCGCGGTTCCGGATACCTGACCGGGGGTGAAGGTGGCGTGCATCTGCCAGGTCACCGGGTGGGACACACCCTTGATGGTCAGGAGCCCCGTGGCCGTCAGGTCACGATCGCCGGACCCCGGCAGCGCTCCCTGCAGCCCATCCAGGCTCGCCAGCTGAAAGGTGATCGTCGGAAAACTGTCCGCGTCGAGCAGGCGCCGGCGCACGTAGCCGTCACGCCGGTCCTTGTCGCTGGTGAACGACCCTGCCTGAACCGTAAAGAGCGACTGGTCCGCCATGACCGCACCGTTGTCCTCGAGCGAGAGCTGGCCGGTCACGGCCGGGTTGTGCCCGACCGCATCGTTGGGGAAGCTGACTCCCATGAGCTGCTCACGCACGCGATACCGGACTTCGTTTCCCGAATCGGCGGTCACCAGCCTGAGGGCCGGCTCCAGGGGCTCCGCGGTGACGCGAATGACCGGAAGGTCGTCGGCGACATCTGCGGTCGCGCGTGACATTCGGGCCTCGGATGGATCATCACACGCGAGGGCGACGACAACGCCTGCAGCAGCGAGCAGCGCTCCTAGAACGATGTTGCGAGCTATGCGTACCATGTCTCTCCTCATCTGTCGGTGTGGTCGGCCGAAAACGCAACTTACTCCCGCTTCTCCTGGCACGCGCAACACCGTCTGATCGCTGACTGGGACCTCCACCCGGGACCTCTCGCCTCCGCGACCCCCTGACTCCAGACCCTTGCGCCCTTCGACATCACACCCATACTGAAGCCATGAACCCTTACCTCCGCTCGCGGATGGTCCGGGTCGGCCTAGTCATCTTCATTCTCGGTTCCGGGCCACTGCTGACCATCATCCTGCTCGCTTCCCTGGGCCTGACCCGCGACCCGAACCCTAATCCGGTCGGGTTCGGCATCCTCGCGGCCTTCACCTTCTGGCCCTCCATTCTCCTGATCGCCTTCGGCGTGCAGCGAGTACGGCGGGCTGCCCGTCAGACCGGTTCCCACTGAGCCGATGCCCACCGCAGCGACCCCGCAGGGAATACCGACACCACCAGTGAAGCCGGCCTGGCCGCCGTTCGTGCTGGCGGCAACCGGCTTCATCCCGTTCATCGGGCTCTTCACCGGGGTGGCCGCGGTCATCTGGGGTCTGCTGGCCCGCCGGCCGAAGGCGCTCTGGGCGGCGGGCCTCGGCGCCCTGGCCGTGTTCGCGCAGTTCGGGTTCATGGTCATGCTGGCGGGATGGTTCGGACAGACCGACGCGTTCCGGAGCGCCCAGGCGGATGTGACCCGGAAGAACCTGTTGGACGTGGTGGTGGCACTGGAGCGCTGGCACGAGCGCAATGGCGCGTACCCCGACCGGCTCGAGGCGCTCATCGGGACACCGCTGCCGGTCAACCTCGTCAACATCTACGACCAGTCCGCCGGTATCGGCCACCTCCCCCGGACATTCCCGTACTCGCTCGCACCGGATGGCCGGACATACGATCTCTTCGCGGTGGGGGCCGATGGCACTCCCGGCACCGATGACGACATCCGGCCTGTCCTGTCCGATTCACTCCAGGCCCGGTCAGGGTATCGGCCATGACATTCGATGAGGTCCGCCGGGTCGCGCTCGCGTTGCCCGGCGTCGAGGAAGGCACTTCCTACGGAACGGCGGCTTTCCGCGTGAAGGGAAAGTTCATGGCCCGGCTCCGGGAGGATGGCGAGACACTGGCCGTCAAGTGCGGTTTCGAGGAGCGCGACTTGAGAATGCAGGCTGACCCCGAAGTCTTTTTCACGACCGACCACTACCACGGCTATCCCACCGTCCTCGTGCGCCTGCCGGCGGCAGACGCGGCGGACCTCCGTGACGTGCTGGAGGAAGCATGGCGCCGGCAGGCACCGAAACGGCTGGTTACCGAATTCGACCGCGGTCGCTGATATTACCGGTAGTTCCAGTCCACGATCGTCCCCTTCCAGTACGTGTAACGCCCCTCCGGCAGAAGCCAGGCAACGCTTCCCCGTTCCGGCACCATCATGCCGTTCACTTCGCGATAGTCACCGAACTCACCTGACCACGGCGTCATGACGCCCGCACCGTCCACGTCCCGGTATCGCATTCCGGAGACCCGGACAATCCGACCTTCAGGATCAAAATGGAAATCCACCGAGACGCGGTTTCCCTGGTCGGACAGGGTGGCGCGCGCCGTGCTGTCGTCCACCGGCTCCCATGCCAGGCCCTCCGCCGGCAGGAGAGCGGGGGGCAGCCACACCGCCTCGGCCAGGTACCGCACCAGAGCCCCCTGTGCCAGCTCGGGCGTGTCCCGTCCCTCGGCCACCTCCAGGAGTCCGGCGACTCGCGCGACCATCCCACCGTGGCCGTCACGGTATTCGTCCCTCACGCGGATGGTGACCAGCGGCGCCGTGCCGATCGAGGCATCCCAGACGAACCCGGGCGGTGTGACGGAGAAGTGCTCGATCGCTGCAAAGGGACTCCACTTGCCGCCAGGCTTCGTCAGGAATTCGCCAACCTGCGCGAGCCGGGCGGTTGCCGGCAACGGCCGTCCGGGTGTCAGCGCAAAACGGAAGTAGCGACGGACCGGAGCGGGAAGGGTGTCCGTCATCGCCGGGTTCCACACGACAGGGAGCGCCGGCGTGGTATCAGCGCGCAGCGCCCGAACCGCCTCCTGCGTCGCCCGGTTCCAGCGGAGCTGGCCCAGGCCCGCGGCCGTGATGACGAGAATAGCGAGCGCGCCGATGATGACGCCGGTGGCGAGCAGGAATTTCATGATGACCTTCTATCTTCCACAGGAGCCGTCCTGAAAGATGCCGCGACCTGAATGAAGTCGCGATGAAGGTACCGGGAAACCCGCCGGCTATCTTGGGGAACACCGAACTCCAGACTCCAGCAGACGCGAGGCGTTTGTGGAAACTGCATTCTTTCCTGGCTGGGACAGCCTGCTGCGCGCACTGGTGGTGGGAGTACTGGCCTATGTCGCGCTGGTGCTAGTGCTGCGGATCGCGGGCAAGCGTACTCTCTCGAAGCTCAATGCCTTTGACCTGGTCGTCACCGTGGCCCTTGGCTCTATTCTCGCCACGGTGTTCCTGAGCAGCGAGGTTTCCCTTGCGCGCGGAATCCTCGCATTCGTCCTCCTGATTCTCCTGCAGTTCATGGTGACCTGGTCCAGCGTCCGCATTCCGTGGATCCGGAAAGCCGTGACGGGCGAGCCGAGGATGCTCATGTACCGGGGTGAGGTTCTGCCGGCCGCGCTGAGGCGCGCGCGCGTCACCGAAGCCGAGATCCGCGCCGCCGTACGCTCGGCCGGCTTCTCCGACATGGCCGCCGCCGAGGCGGTGGTGCTCGAAACGGATGGCTCGTTCAGCGTCGTGAGCGGGGGCGGCGCAGGTGGTCCGTCCAGTCTCTCGGACGTTACCGCGAAAGCTCTGGAGGACCAATGAAAACGGGATGGTTACTGCTGGCTGTCGCCGTGGCAGCAGAGGTTGTGGCTCCACACACGGCAAGGGCGCAGGAGGCCGGTGACGGGCCGATGCCTTCAGTCACTCTCCCGGCCCACCTCGAGCGCGTCCTCCGCGATTACGAGCGCGAATGGCAGGGAAGGAATCCGGAAGGGCTCGCCGCGCTCTTCACCGGGGACGGCATGATCCTGCCCAATGGCCGGCCGCCGGTCCGGGGACGGCCTGCCATCGCCGAGGACTACCGGAGTGCTGGGGGATCGCTCTGCCTCCGCGCCCTGGCGTATGGGGCCGCCGATACGGTGGGATACATTATTGGTGGGTATCGCTGGGGAACGGCTGCGGCCGACGCCGGCAAGTTCGTCCTCGCGCTGCGGCGGGATCCCGGTGGTCCGTGGATGATTGCAGCAGATATCGACAACACGAATCGCTCACGTCCGCCACCGGGGCAATGAGACCGGCACTGCACGGGGGACGCCCAATGCCGCCTTCGTCCCTCACAGGAGATCGGCTGCTCCGCGGCCAGCCTTTCTCCACGCTCGGGGCCACGGGAGCATCCCGTGTCCGACAAACCCTTTCTGTCCAGCCTGTGTCGAACCAGTCGTCCCCCCTGCTCCGCCACGACTGAGGAGACGAAATGGTATTCGAGCGCAAGGGGCATCTGCTGTCGGCGGCGGCTGTCGCACTGGCCGCGGCACTGGTGGCCGGGACAGCGATGGCTCAGTCGGACCGTCCCTCGGTCGACTCACTGATCGCCCTCCACATCCGTGCGCTCGGCGGATACCAGGCCATCAAGGCGATACGAACGCTCTCCTACAGCGACGGCAGGTACGCCGAGCCGGGCTTTACCGGTTCCGGGCACTCAGCCATGATGCTGATGCGGCCCTACTACAAGCTGGTGGGCGATCCGGGGCTGAAGCCGGAGTTCATGGAGGGCTACGATGGCGCGGCCTGGGAATGGTACGCGAGCCCCGGATTTGTCATCAGGACCGTCGGCGCCGCTGCAGCCGCGATTCGTCACTACGCGAGCGTCGAAGATCCACTCGTCGACTATGTCGAGAAAGGCAGCGCGGTCGAGCGAGGTGCGCCTGCGCGGATCCACGGGCGGCCGACCTACCGGCTCATCGTCACAATGCGGGATGGTTTCCGGACCGAGTGGTTCCTGGATCGTGATACCTACCTGGCGATCGCGACGCGCCAGTGCGCCAGAATCCATGCGTTCGGCGAGGAGGTCTGCACGCAGACGACGCTCGGCGACTATCGCCCTGTTGCGGGCGTGCTCTACCCTCACCTGTTCGCCGACAGCTCCAGTGCTACCGGCGGCATGATATCGACGATGCACTGGGGGCATCTCGAAGCCAATCGCGACATCCCTCGCAGGTGGTTCTCCCCGCCGACATTCGAGCGAACTCCGGTCCAGGCCTTCATCGAGCACTTGTTCGAGCAGCGCTCCGACCCCGAAGCCGTCCTCTGGACCTATCAGGAATTCCGCAGGACGCACCACAACGTGGAAACCGCGGAAGCCGCAGGGACGGTTGGCTACCAGATGCTCAAGATGGGTGACCTGCGGGGCGCCATCGCATTACTCCAGGCAAACCAGTCCGACTATCCCTCCTCGGCAGAGGCCGCCTTTGGCCTGGGGCGTGCATACTCCGCAGCCGGCCGGAAAGTGGATGCGCGTGCGGCCTACCGCCGTGCGCTGGAACTGGACCCCACGCACCAGCAGGCGTGCCGCGGGCTCGAGGCCCTCGAATAGCGGAAGGCCGCTCGGCGAGCCATGCCGGAAATCAGAAGGGCCCCCCGCAGGGAGCCCTTTCGACCTTCGACCTCCGACCACTCCTCAGTTCGCCGCCGGAATCGTCCACTCCTGCATCATTCCCTTGGCGATGTGCGGCTGTCCGTCGGCCGCCGGCACGAAGCACACCACCACGTACTGCCCCGGTTCCAGCGTCACGGTCCAGTAGTCGTCCAGTCCCGGGCTCAGCGCACCGGGCCCGCCGACCGACGTGACCGGGGGCGGGGTGGTGGAACCGGGCGCGAAGGCCGCCATCACCTGCTCGGGCGTCGCGCCTTCGTTGAGGCGCAGAACCTCAACCTCGTGGGTCTCCTTGCCGTCGTTTACGAACCGGAACGTATGCGTGCCCGCCGAGACGGCCGGCATGGTGAACTTGTACTCGCTGGTATGAATCTCCGCGTCAGCCGTGGGTGCCGCCGCGGTACCGGGCTCGCCGGCCACGACGAACTCCTTCACCATCCCGTGCGCCATGTGCGGGACCCCCGCGGAGTCGGGGATGAAGCAAAGCGTGACATAATTTCCGGGAGTGAGATTGACCATGGAGGTGTTCGTATTCCCGGGGGACACGCTGTTCGACGCCCCGCGCCACTTCACCCACTGCGGATCGGCAGCCGCGTTTTCCTGGAAAAACGTCATCATGTCCTGCGCGGTCTTGCCGGCGTCCAGCTGGGCCAGGATCATGTGGTGGTCGTGGCTGCCGTCGTTCACCAGCTTGATCGTGGTCCAGCCGGGGGCGACCGTGTCCGGGCCGGCAAATGCGTATTCCGAGGAATGAAACTCCACTTCGGGCATCGCTGCGGGCGTGACCTTCTCGGCGGCCGGCGCGCACGCGGCAAACAGGGGGAGCACGAGCAGGGCCTGGATCGGTTTCATTGGGAACTCCGTGAGAGAACAGGGGAAACGTCGGGACCTTTATCAGCACCGGCATCTGCCGGATGAACCTCGGGAACACCCCGCCCTCGGCACCGGACGGATTCGCCCGGCACGCCACCTGCCACCCGCATGTTGTGGAATGGGATGCAAGGTAACGCCGGCCGCCCCCGAAGGAAGGGGGCAGCGGGTTACTGATTACCGAATGATCGATTCAGCTCCGCGCCGCTCATTCCTCCCGAGAGCGCCGAGAATGTCCCCTGCTCCGCCATTTCCCGGGCCGCTCCCAGCACCGCCGCCCAGCCCACCCGCGCCAGGCCGCCACCGACACTGATGCGTCGCACCCCCAGGTCGGCCAGGCGGGCGACGGTCGTGAAGTCTTTCGAGACCAGCACGTTGACGGGTTTGGGAGCCACCGCGCGGACCACCGCCGCGATCTCGTCCCGGCCCTGGATTCCGGGCGCGAAGAGACAGTCCGCCCCAGCCTCAGCGAAGGCCACCAGGCGACGGATCGTCTCGTCCAGATCCGGCCGGCCCACGATGAAGCCCTCCGTTCGCGCCGTGAAGACGACCCCCGTTCCGGAGGCGTCGATCGCGTGGCGGGCCGCCCGCACCCGCTCCAGGGCAAGATCGAACGCGAAGAGCGGAGAGCCGGAATCGCCGGTTGAATCCTCGATGGAAACCCCGGCGATACCGGTACCGACGGCCGCCGCGACATTCTCCGCCACTCCCTCGGGCTCCCTGGCAAACCCGCCCTCGAAATCCCCGTTCACCGGCAGGTCCACGGCGGCCGCCATCACCGAGAAATGCGCCAGGGCATCGCGCAGGGTGACGTGGTTGTCGGCGCGGCCGGTCGTCCAGGCAAATCCGGAGCTGGTGGTGGCAAGCGCCTTGAAGCCCAGCTGCGCGAGGAGCCGGGCGCTGCCCACGTCCCATGGGTTCGGCAGGAGGAAACAGCCCGACTGATGGAGCTTGCGGAAGGCGGCTGGCCGCGGATCCAGAGGCATATGACGAGGGTAAGCGGGGGACTGCGGATTAGAAAGTGAAGTTCACCTTCTGGAACACCTCGACCGCCGTCGGCACGCCGTCCTTGAGCCACGGCCGGAAGGTCGATTCCCGGAGCATTTCCCAGGCCGCCTTCGCGAACAGCGGGTGGTCGGACAGCAGCACCCTGAAGCTTTCCGGATCCATCAGGCCGGTTGGGGTGATCACGAATGTCGCCCACACCCGCCCCTCCATCCCACGCGCCTGGAGGGCCGGAGGATAGCGCCGCCGACCGGCCTTGAGCATTCGCGGTGCGCTCGCTGTGTCCTGGGCACACGTCGTGCAATACTGGGGCACCGCGGTTGTGTCGCGGTCCGGCACCAGTCGGCTCGCCGCCGCCTGGACTGACACGGCAGACAGGAACTCCTCGAGATACCGGGGTTCGAGCGGCACCGTAAAACGGTCCTTCTGCCCAGTCCCGGTGAACAGGAGAAAAGAGCGCCGGCTCCATGCTTCGCCGGATCGCTCACGATAGAGCACGACCATGGCACTGTCCCGGCTTATCAGGGGGGGCGTGAAGAGGTAAGCACCGGTATCCGGGACGGCGGGCTGGGCCACGACCGTCCGGGCGAGGTCAAGCCACTGGCGGACTTCGATCGGGTCGAACCTGCCGGAAATATCCCGGATCTCGTTTCGTGGAATCGCCCAGATGCGGAGTCCCGTGAGCGTATCCGCCAGGATCAGGATGTCCAGCGTGCCCCAGGCCAGACGCGAGATCCTCGGGGACGGCTCGAAGGACTGGGCGGCAATGGGCGTCGGCCCTGGCCACGCCACGATTGCCGCGATGAGCACTCCAATCCGCCGCATGAAGGGAGTCCGGGAGAAGGTCAACCGGGAGTATGTGAGGGGAAAAGCCGGGCGCAAGTACCGGGGCGCTGCGACCGGAGCGCCCAGACGCGGCTGCGCTCACATCACGGCATTTCCAACGGGTCACGACTCGGCCGGCCTGTCACCGAGGGGACTGACTACTGAACGACTCAACCACTCAACGACTCCCGGTGCCCGAGACTCCATCCCCCAAACACAACGGGGCGGCCCCTCCGTGGGCCACCCCGTGTATCCAACTGAACGCTGCCGTGTCAGGTCTTATGCGTTCGCCTCGATGAGCGGTCGCTCCGAGGCCATCCGCGCCAGGTCCTTCAGGCTGTCCGACAGATGTTCCCCGTAGTGCAGGAGGTACACCCCGCGCGACCGTTTCTGTAGCAGAAAGGCCGGCCAGGGAGTATCCGCCTTGGCCGCGTTGCACGGCACACAGGCGAGCACCAGGTTGTCGGGGCGATCGTATGCAGACTGGCCACGGCGAGGTCGCACGTGATCCAGAGTGATCAGCTCCGGACTGGTTCTGTTGCCGCAATAGGCACAGACCGGTCCATGACTCTGGAGCAGCCACTCACGATGGGCCTGCAATGATCGCCCGGGGGAACGGCGGAAACTTTGGGACTGCTGATCGCGGGGATTCCGGTTGCGTTGCGATCGTCTAGCCAAACAATTCACTCGAATGAAAGAAGAACTCGCGGCCTATGGCCGCACGAACATCATTGAAACATAGCAAGTTAGGGGCCAGAAGGAAAGCGAGCCGGCTTGACGCCGGCCCGTGACACCGGTGATTCGTAAATGGTTAAGTCGTTACAGAGATTTCGTTTAAGCGACTCAACGACTCAACGCCCCCTCCCCCCCCGATCCCGGTCCCGCTCCATCGGCCGCTTCGCGGCCTCCCGGGCCGCCTTCCGGATCATCTGCTCCGGCGTCATCGGCTTCGGGATCTCCCGCGCCTTGCCTGGAACGAACTCGGTCTTGCCCTCTTTCGAGGCCACGTCGAGCGGTCGGCCGCTCGGGATGTCGTAGCACCCGAGCACGGTATCGCCGAAGCTGGTCGCCGCCTCGTAGCGCGTGACCAGGGCCTCCCGGCTTCCCACTCCCTCCATGACCGGTTGGGCCTTGTCGTCGAAGCTCTTGGGCTTGAAGAGGATGGCCGAGCGGGCTCCGTGCAGCGAGTCACGCACGGCAGGGTCCTGCCCTGCCACCTCGCGACCCCAGCGCAGCGCCTCGCGCTCCGCTGTGCTCCAACCCTTACCCTTCTTCTTCTGGCCCCCCGACGGGGCCTCAGGCCCCCGTGTCTTCTGCTGCTTGTGCGTACGCTTGAGCGCCTTCAGGTATTCTGGTTCGTCAGCCACAACGTGCTCCTTCAGGGGATCTGCCATTTCAGGACTGCGTGAACGGTAAACGGTGGGCGGGAAAAAGGCGAAACTGCACACGCTTCACCTTTCACCGTCGTCCTGCCATCGCCCACAACCCGTAGAACAGCATTGCCGTCGCGAGCCAGCCCAGTGCGCTCCACCGCAGGAAGAGGCGGCGGAGGCCGGCATCGTCGCCGGGCGCCAGGCGCTCCATGCGCCACTGGTCGGGCAGGAGGAAGACGAGCCAGATGAGGGTGGCGACCGCGAGCGATCCGATGCCCTCCAGGATCCACCTGGTCTCGCGCCACGGATACCCCCGCGCCTGGATGAGCAGGATGCCGGTGATCGTGAGCGCGCCACCGCCGACGACGGTGAACAGGAGGTCGGCCCAGAGGATGGCTCGTGCCACCGGGCGGAACGAGGCCGCGCTCCCGACGCGATAGAGATAGAGCGCCCAGAACCCGGTCACCACCACATTGCCGAGCAGCAGGATGGCCGCCGCCACATGCAGGAACCGGAGATGCTCAACCATTGCGCGCCTCGAATTCTCCCGGCAGCAGGCCCAGCCAGTGCCGCAGACGGTCGAGCCGCTTATTCATCGAGAACCGTCCCGGCACCATGACCTCGAACCCAGCCAGGTTCTCCCGCTCCAGCAGATGGTCCAGGGCCGCCACCGTCCCCGCCAGCATCCGCTCGATCCGCTCCGAGAGAGCGATCCGTTCGTCGCGCGACACCCGACTCACTCCCGATTCCCGATCCCCGATCCCCGGGACCCGATCCCCGACGAGCACAAACGCCTCCGGCCGGTCCTCGCTGGTGTACTCGTAGCGGAAGGCTACCGGACAGATCCGCACTGACCCTGCCGCAAGAAGCGCCACCTGCGCAGCGCCCCGCTCAATGGCCGCCACCGGTTCCCGCCACGAACGCCTGGCGCCCTGCGGGAAGACCCACAACCCCCGCCCCGGCATAAGCGTGCGTGCCGCCATGTCGAGCTGGGCGTACGCGCGGGCGGCGCTTCGGCGGTCAAGCGGCAGCGCCCCCACCCTGCGGAAGAACCCGTAGCGCGCCAGTTGCTCTTCCTCCATGAGAACATGGAACACCCGGCTCAGCCGCCGGCCCGTCAGGTACGCCAGGAAGCCGTCCCACCAGTTGGTGTGGTTGGCCACGTAGATCGTAGGCGGTTCGGGGTCCCAGTCCACCGGCCGATGCCACCACACTGCCGCGAAGCGCCGGGCAGCCAGCCGCTCCAGATAACGGCCGAGACCCCGGGCCAGCCATTCCCGCGGGGGGCGGACCTCGTGCGGTGTCTCCGTCATGCTCCTCCTGTCCGGTCTGGCGAGGGCGGTGTCCGCAGGCGAGATTGGCGGTTCACCCCGGAGCGCCCATGCCGCATCCCGAAGCCGATCCGCTCTTCCTGGACTTCCAGGCCTCGCTGGCCGGGCGCTACTCGCTCGAGCGCGAGCTGGGCCGGGGCGGCATGGGCATCGTGTACCTCGCGCGGGATGTCCGGCTCGACCGACGCGTGGCCATCAAGCTGCTCCCACCGCACCTTGCGGGCAACGCCGAGTTCCGGCGGCGGTTCCTGGACGAGGCCCGCATGGCTGCCCGCCTCTCCCACCCGAACATCGTCACCATCCATGCCGTGGAAGACACCGGGCCGTTCGCCTGGTTCGTCCTGGCCTATGTCGAGGGTGAGACGCTTGCCCACCGGGTGGAGCGCGAGGGTCCCCTGGCCATTCCGGTCACCTTGCGAATCCTCCGCGAAGTGGCCTGGGCCCTGGGCCATGCGCATAGCCATGGCATCGTGCACCGCGACATCAAGCCCGAGAACATCCTGCTCGAGGCCGGCTCCGGGCGGGCCCTGGTGGCGGATTTCGGTATTGCCGGAGCCATTGAGACTTCGGGCGGTGAGCCATCCGGCCGAGTCATGGGCACCGTCCAGTACATGAGCCCGGAGCAGGCCGCCGGCGAGCGCGTTGACGGGCGGAGCGACCTTTACTCGCTCGGCCTGCTGGCCCACTACATGCTGACCGGTCGACTCCCCTTCCAGGGCACCACCGCGGCGGAGGTCCTGGCCCAGCACCTGACCGCGGCCCCCATGCCTCTGACGGAGGTGGCGCCCGCTGTGCCCGCCCCGGTCGCGCGCGCAATGGACCAGTTGCTGGCCAAGGACCGGGAGTCCCGCATTCAGAGCGCCGAAGCCCTGGCCAACGTTCTTTCACAGGCCCTTGAGGGCCAGCTTGCCATGGCGGAGCCGGTGCGCCGGTTCGTCGCCCTCACCGAGTCCGCCCCGGCGCTCCGGATTCTCCCGCTTACCATGCTCACGGGCCTGCTGGTGTACTACGCGCTCGAACTCACCCTGCTGCCTCCGCTGATCGGAGGGCTCCCCTGGAAACACGTAGCCGTCGAGGTCATGAGGGTCGCGGTCTTCGCCGGGTCCACGGTCCTGCCGCTCTGGCTGACGCTCCGCCGACTCCGGCGCCTTCAGGCCTCGGGACATCACCAGGGAGAAACCGTGCATGCCCTGGCGGAGGATGATGTGAGGCAGCGAAGTGAGTCGGCGACACAGGCGCAGCGGCGGAGAGCGATGATGGCACATGCGGGATGGTTGGGATCCATCGTCTTATTCGGCGCCCTCTGGACCGTCAACCTCCTGGGGGTGTCAATCCCTCTTTCTCTGGAAGACGTCTCCAACGTGCTGCTCGCTGCGGCGGCAGGAGTCGCCATCATGGGAGCTGCGCCTGGGGTAGAAGCCGGCATCAAGCTCGGCCGTCGCAGTCGGTTCTGGGGCTCGAAACTCGGCTCATGGCTATTTCGCGTCGCCCGGCTCGGCCTGACCCTTCCGGCACTGGCCGACTCCGGCGCTGGCGCGACCGAAATCGCGCTGGGACACGCGGCAGTGACGCTCTACGAAGCGTTGCCGACCGATATCCGGACCGACCTGGCCGACCTTCCCGGCCTGGTGGAACGGCTGGAACACGAAGCGGGTGCCCTGCGGCACATCCTCGAGGCCGCCGGACTCGAGGACACACGAGCCCGAGCCCAGGAGCGACTGACCGCCGTAGTCGGCGCGCTGGAGACGCTCCGGCTCGACCTGCTCCGGCTGCGCGCCGGTACCATCCCGCTTGACAACCTCACTGCCGATCTCGAAATCGTGGCCCGGCTGAGCGAGGCCGCCGACCGCCACCTGGCGGCTCACCAGGAAGTCCGAGCGACGCTCAGCCCGTCTCCTCCTCGCGTAACGGCACCCTGAATCGCGGCATCATACGGGGCTCGGCCCGCGGGCGACGACGCTCCCGCCGCAGGACTCTGCCAAGGATGAGCAGCTTCCCCCCCAGCGGGACGTACGCCCGCTCCCGGAACACGTCATACTCGAGCCGCTCGATCCGGTCGAGAATGGCCGCATAGGTCCGCTGCATAAGCCGCACGCAGATACGGGAGCCGTCATCGGGGAACATCGGCACCACGACGTCTGCCGAGTCGAAGTACGCGCGGGCCCGGGCGACCTGGAACGCCATCATCTCCTGAAAGGCCGGCGTCGCCACCCCCCGCTCGAGTTCATCCCGCGACAGCCCGAACCGCGCGAGTTCCGCCCGGGGGAGATAGCAGCGCCCCGCCGCCGTGTCCTCGCGGATGTCGCGCAGTACGTTGGTCAGCTGCATGGCGATGCCGAGCCCGACGCCCCGCTCCCGGAACGCGCCTCCGCCCGCGCCCAGGATGGGGCCGATCATGAGTCCCACCCCTCCGGCCACCAGCCGGCAGTACTCGTGGAGTTCGCTGAAGTCACCCATGTCCACGGGCTCCAGGTCCATCGCCACCCCGTCCAGCAGGTCCAGCATCGGTTCCAGGGGCACCGGGAAGCGGCGCAGCGTGTCCCAGAGCGCCAGCCAGCGAGAATCGTCCGGCTGCTGGCCGCCATGGAGCCGGATAACGGTGTGGCGGAGGTCGGCGAGCTGCGCCCGGACGTCGTCGGGGGTGCGGTCGCCGCGCTCGTCCACCAGGTTGTCCGCGTGGCGGCAGTAGTCGTACAGGGCGAAGATCGCGCGACGCTTCCCGGCAGGCAGGAACCAGCTGGCAAAATGGAAGCTCTTCGCCCACCGGGCCGTGGTCTGCCGGGCCTGGTCATAGCTCCGCTCCAGCAGTGGCCTCATGTGACGGCGACCTCCTGCTGCATCCGCTCCGTCACGCAGCGCGCGGAGATAAGCACCATCGGGATTCCGCAACCGGGGTGCGTGCTCTGCCCGACGAAAAAGAGATTCTGATACCGCGCATGCCGGTTGTGGGGCCGGAACCAGCCAACCTGGTCAATCCCGTGCGACAGGCCGAACGCCTCGCCCCGCGTCGCCCCGAAGTCGGACGTGAAGTCCGCAGGGGTGAAGATCCGCCGGGTAACGACGTGCCGCCGGAGGCCGGTGAGACCGAACCGTTCGAGCCGGGCCAGCATCCGCGCCTCCAGCGCCGGTCCCTCCCGGCTCCAGTCCAGCGGCTCCACCTGCCGGCTGGGCACGGGCACCAGGACGTAGAGGTTCTCACCTCCAGCCGGGGCGAGCGAAGGGTCAGTCTTGTTCGGATTGCAGATATAGAACGCCGGGTCGTCGGGCACGCGCCCGCGGCGGAAAATATCGTCGCAGGCCTGCTCCAGGTCTGCGGGTACGACCAGCGTATGGTGCGACAACTTCGGGTAGGGGCGGTCGGTGCCCAGGTACATCAGGAACGCCGAGCAGCTGAACTCGTACTTCTCGATCCCGGGATACGGCTGCCCGAGGAGGCTTTCGTAGACATAGGGAAGGTCGGCATTCGCGAGCACGGTCCCGGCCGGCCGCCGCTCGCCGTCGGCCAGCACCACGTGCGTAACCCGGTTCCCGTCCTGGCCGAGGGCGCGCACCTTCGTGCGGTACTCGATCCGCACGCCAAGCTCGGTGGCCAGCCGCGCCAGCGCGCGCGGGATCGCATGCATGCCCCCCATCGGGAAGTAGAGCCCGCCTGCAACCTCGGTGTATGCGAGCAGACTGTAGATCGCGGGCGCCTCGTAGGGCGACAGCCCGAGATAGAGTGACTGGAAACTGAACGCGCTCCGGAGCCGCTCGTCGGTGAAGAAGCGACCGACCATTTTCCGGAGGTTCTGCATGGCGCGGCCCCGGAGCATCAGGTAGCCGTTCTTCAGGTTGAAGAAATCCCGCGGGCGATGAACATTCCGGTCCACGAAGCCGTCGAGCCCGATGCGGTAGAGCCGGCCCGCTTCCCCCAGGAACCGCAGGAACTCCGGTCCGGCGCCCGGCTCGAGCCGCTCGACTTCCCCCAGCATGGCATTGAGCCGGCTGCTGACGTCGAGGCGGCTGCCGTCGGCGTAGTGCACCTCGTAGTTCGGATCGAGTTGGACCAGGGTGAGGTAGTCCCCGAGGCGACGACCGACATCGGTAAAGAGCCGCTCGAGGTAGTCCACCATGAGCAGCAGCGTCGGGCCGGTATCGAAACGAAACCCCTCCGATTCCCACGTCCCGCAGCGCCCGCCGGGATGGCTGGCCTGCTCCAGCACGGTGACCCGATAGCCCGCCGCCTGAAGGCGAATCGCGGACGCGAGCCCACCCAGGCCTGCGCCGATGACGGTCACATCGCGGGCGGTCGGGCGCTCAGGCGGGGTGGCGGTCCCGTCCGTCCCGTCCGCCCTGTCCGCCCTGTCCGCCCTGTCCGTCTTGTCCGTCCTGTCCATCCTGTCCGTCGCGTCCGTCCTGTCCGTCCCGGGAGGTGCCGTGGGAAGGGTGATGTCCGTCATGCTGCCACCTCCGTCCGTACCGCATCCAGCCCGACCCCGTATCCCCACCCCTTGAGGCGCCGCCGGTTGCGCTCCGCGCCCTGCCCCCCGAACACCAGGACTGTTTCGGGCGGCATCGCCTCGCCCAGCTTCCTGACCGTCCTGAAGTGCGAGCGCAGGAGGTCACGGTCGCTGATACTGAGCCCCAGAAAGGCCGGTCGGAGCTTCCAGGCCGCATCCACCGCGTCCTGGAAGGGGAGGTCGGGCCCCAGATACTCTACCCGGAACCCCCGCGCCTCCAGGAGCGCGAGCACGCCCAGGATCCCCCATTCGTGCCGTTCGCCCGGCAGCGTGGCGCCAAGCACCAGCGGACCTTCGCCGGCGCGGCTCCCGAGCCGCTGCTTGTAAGCGGGAATGACCACGTCGCTGGCGAGGTGTTCGACCCCGACGGACACCTTCCCGGCAGCCCAGCGATCACCGAGGAGGGTGGCAAAGGGCCAGGCGAGCTGCTCCGTGAACCCCGCCAGTCCAAGCCGGGAGATTTCCTGGTCGAGCCGTGCCGTCAACCCGGCTCGGTCCAGGGATTCGGCAAGGCCCAGAAGATCGAGCACCGGATCACCCCCTGCGGCTGCCTTCGTGGCCCGCTCGATCACTTCTTCCCGGGGCAGTTCCGCCAGTTCGCTGATCCGGATGCCCCCGGCGTCGATGAGCCGTGCGTAGGCCCGCAGAAGCGCCACCTGGGCAGCGCTGTACAGGCGGTATCCGTTCGGCTGGCGGACTGGTCGGACGGCCTCGTACCGCCGTTCCCATGCGCGGAGGCGCTCGGCGCCAAGCCCCGTGAGGCGAGTGACCTCGCCGATGGCGTAGCGTCCCCGGGTGTCCGGGGCCGGGCCGATTGGCGGGTTCGAGGTGTCAGGACTCGTCATGGTGCTCTCTGTATAGAGTTTGAGTAGATAAGATTGTACATACCTTGCCGGCAGAAGGGAAGCCCCCTGCCAGAAGGCAGGTTTGGCCAGAAGGTCGGTGAGGCTTAGGGTTGAGGCAGCCCAGCGCACCAAGGAGGCAGACATGCGACGGATTTTCCCGATGGACCGCGACCTGGCACTGCTGGTCCTGCGGCTGGCACTTGCGGCCGTGCTCATCTACCACGGCATCCCGAAGGCAATGGATTTCGGCGGCACCACCCGGTTCATGGCAAGCCTGGACTTTCCGCTCCCGGCAATAGTTGCCGGGCTCGCGGTGCTCGTCGAGGTCGGGTGTGGGACCCTGATCCTGGTCGGCCTGCTGACCGAGCTCGCCGGGCTGCTGGTGGCGATCGAAATGCTCTGCGCCATCTTCGTAGTCCACTGGCAGCACGGCTTCAATTTTCAGAACAACGGATGGGAGCATCCCTTTACCGTGCTGATGATGGCGCTGGCGCTGGTCCTCGCCGGCGCCGGGGCGTACGCGATCAGCGGCCGGAGGGCCTGAGAGAGGCCGAGGGGTCGGGAGGTCGGGGGGGCAGGGATCGATGTTCGGTGTACCGACTTTCGACCTTCGACCTTCTTTTCCCGCCCGGTTACTTTTCATGGTTCGCGCCCCCGCCACCCTGCCTTCCGGGAGAAGTCGTCCGTGCCCGTTTCACCCCCTTCGTCTTCCCGCGCCACGCGTCCGGCTGCCGACACGACGCTCGCCTGGCGCAGCATCGATACGATCCGTGCCCTCTCCATGGATGCCGTGCAGGCCGCCAACAGCGGCCATCCCGGGACACCCATGGCCCTGGCTCCCGCGGCCTATGTGCTCTGGCAGCGCTTCCTCCGCCACAATCCGAAGAACCCCGACTGGGCCGACCGCGACCGCTTCGTGCTCTCCTGCGGTCATGCCTCCATGCTGATCTACAGCCTGCTCCACCTCACAGGGTACGATCTCCCCATGGAGGAATTGCGGAACTTCCGGCAGTGGGGATCGATGACGCCGGGCCACCCGGAGCGCGGCCACACGCCCGGCGTCGAGGTCACCACCGGACCACTCGGCCAGGGGCTCAGCAACGCCGTCGGCATGGCGATCGCCCAGCGCTTCCTGGCCGGCCGCTTCAACCAGCCGGATTTCCCGGTCATGGACCACCGGATCTGGGGCTTCGCGAGCGATGGTGACCTGATGGAAGGCGTGGCGAGCGAGGCCGCGAGCCTGGCGGGCCACCTTGGACTCTCGGCACTCACGTTCATCTACGACAACAATCACATCACGATCGACGGTTCGACCTCGCTCGCCTTCACCGAGGACGTGGGCACGCGGTTTTCCGCTTACGGCTGGCACGTCCTTTACGTGGAGGACGCGAACGACCTCGATGCGATCGCCGCCGCGCTCGAGGCCGCTGCCGCGGAGTCGAACCGGCCCACGCTCATCGTGATGCGGAGCATCATCGGCGATCCGGCGCCTACCAAGCGGGACACGGCCTCGGCGCATGGCTCACCCCTGGGTGAGGAAGAAGTCCGCCGCACAAAGGAAGTGATGGGCTGGACCGAACCCCCGTTCACCGTGCCGCAGGAAGTGTCCGCCCACATGGGCGGAGCGGTTGCGGAAGGCGCCCGGCTCGAGTCGGCCTGGAACGAGTTGATGGACGGCTACCGGAAGACCAACGGCGATCTGGCCCGGGAATTCGAACAGTGGTGGAGCGGAAAGCTCCCGGCAGGATGGGACCGTGACCTGCCGGAGTTCACGCCGGAGGATGGCTCCATCGCCACGCGGAAGGCCAGCAACAAGATCCTGAACGCGCTCCACGCCCGGATTCCCAACCTGATCGGCGGCTCGGCCGACCTGGCGGAGAGCACCGGGACGCACCTCAAGGGCGCGGCGGAGATGGGGCCGGAGGGCGCCGGGCCAATCCTGCATTTCGGGGTACGCGAACACGGGATGGGCGCCAGCATGAACGGCATGGCGGCGCATGGCGGCGTCCGGCCCTTCGGCAGCACCTTCCTCATCTTCTTCGATTACATGAAACCCGCGGTGCGTCTCGCCGCGCTTTCCCGGCTCCCGGTCATCTTCATCGGGACCCACGATTCCGTGGGGCTGGGGGAGGACGGTCCGACCCACCAGCCGGTCGAGCAACTCGCGATGCTGCGGGCCATCCCGAACCTGGTGGTCCTCCGCCCCGCCGACGCCAACGAAACCCGCGAAGCCTGGTGCGCCGCCCTCGGCCGCACGGAAGGGCCGACGGCGCTCGTGCTGACCCGCCAGGGGCTGCCGGTGCTGGATCGCGCGACGCTGGGCCACGCCGAGGGTGTCCGGCGGGGCGGCTACGTCCTGTATGAGCCGAAGACGAAGCCGGTGGCAATCCTGCTCGCCACCGGTTCCGAGGTCCAGGTCGCCCTCGAGGCGGCCGAGGCGCTTTCGAAGGATGGCGCGCCGACACGGGTGGTCTCGCTCCCGTCCTGGGAATTGTTCGAGTCCCAGCCGGAATCCTATCGTGACGACGTGCTGCCGCCCGGCCTCACGGTCCGGGTTTCCATCGAGGCCGCCACGTCCTTCGGCTGGGAGCGCTTCCTCGGCCGGGAAGGCCGCGCCATTGCGCTCGACCATTTCGGCGCCTCGGCCCCGGGCAAGAGGGTGCTGGAGGAATTCGGATTTACTGCAGACCACGTCACGCAGGTCGTTCGTGACCTGCTGGAGGCATCATGAGCGACAATCCACTGATCCGGCTCGGTGAGCTGGGCCAGGCCATCTGGCTCGACTACATCACGCGCGACCTGATGGCGAGCGGCGAGCTGCAGCGGCTGATTGACGAGGACGGCCTGAAGGGGATGACCAGCAACCCGACGATCTTCGAGAAAGCGATCTCCAGCAGCAACGACTACGACGCCGATATCCACCGGCTCCAGAATGCCGGGAAGTCATCCGAGCAGATCTTCGAGGCGCTCGCGGTATCCGACGTCCAGAAGGCCTGCGACATCTTCCGGCCGGTCTATGATGAATCGAACGGGCTCCACGGACTGGTCTCCCTCGAAGTGTCGCCCACCCTGGCGGACGACACCGACGGCACCATCACGGAGGCCGCCCGCCTCTGGGAGTCGGTGGACCGGCCCAACGTCATGATCAAGATCCCCGGCACGAAGGCGGGCCTGCCTGCGATCACGCGGAGCCTGGCGGCGGGGATCAACATCAACATCACGCTGCTCTTCGCTATCACGCGCTACGAGTACGTGATCGAGGCGTTCTTCAAGGGGCTGGAGGAGCGATTGAGCCATGGCCAGCCGGTGGACCGGATCCGCTCGGTGGCCAGCTTCTTCGTGAGCCGGGTGGACAAGATCGTGGACCCGGAGCTGGACCGCCTGGGCGACCCGAAGCACATCCGGGGCACCATTGCCGTCGCGAACGCCTGCGTGGCGTACGACGTCTTCCGGAAATCCCTGGGCGGCAAGCGCTGGCGGAAGCTGGCCGACGCCGGCGCGCACGTGCAGCGCCCGCTCTGGGCCAGCACCAGCACCAAGGACCCCGCCTATTCGGATGTGAAGTATGTGGAGGCCCTGATCGCGCCGGACACCGTGAACACCCTGCCGCCCGATACCATCGAGGCCTACCGCGACCATGGCGATCCCCATGTCCGGATCGAGGAAGGCATCATGGCCGCCCCCACCAGTCTCCACGCGCTCACCGCGCGCGGGATCGACCTGGGCCGGATGACGGAGATGCTGGAGCGGGAAGGCGTGCAGAGCTTCGAGCGGAGCTACCTCGACGTCCTGACCACGATCGAGAAGAAGGCGGGGGAGCTGGCCAGTCGATGAAGCGTAAGCGGTAAGCGGTAAGCGGGACGAGGTTCCTGCTCACCGCTCACCGCTCACGCAGTATCGCTCTTCTCTCCCCTCGCAATCACCAGCGACGTCAGCAGGTCGCCCGTCACGTTCGGTACCGTGCGGGACATGTCGAGGATCCGGTCCACGCCCAGGATCAGCGCGATCCCCGCGCCGGGTACCCCCACCATTTCCATCACCATAATCAAGAGCGGGATGCTCCCGCTCGGCACGCCGGCCACGCCGATGGCCGTGATCACCGACATGCCCACCACCAGCACCTGCGAGGCGAGGCTCAGGTGCACCCCGAACACCTGCGCCAGGAAGAGCACGGTCATCCCCTCGAAGAGGGCGGTGCCGTTCATGTTCATCGTCGCGCCAAGCGGCAGCACGAATCCCGCGATCTCGGGCGGAACACCGAAGTTCTCCTCGGCGGTGCGAATGGTGGTGGGCAGCGTCGCGTTGCTGCTGCTGGTGGAGAAGCCGGTGATCATGAGCGTCTTGCACTTGGCAAAGAACTGGCCGACCGGCTGACCCGCCAGGACCTTGGCCAGTGCTCCGATCACCACGAACTGGTGAATGATCAGGGCGGCCAGCACCACGATGACATAGGCGGCCAGCGCTTTCAGCACGTCGAGCCCGAACTTGGCGGTGACGGAAAAGATGAGCCCCGCCACTCCGATCGGCGCCAGGCGCATGGTGAGCTCGATGATCGCCATGACGGCATCGCCGATCCCTTCCAGTACCCTGATCACCGGGGCGGCCCGCTCGGGCGAAATCCGGGTCAGGGCCACGCCGAAGATCAGCGTGAAGAAAATGAGGGCCAGCGTGTCGCCATTGGCGGCGGCGGCGATCGGGTTCCGGGGCACGATGTTGACGAGTGTCGAGATGCCGAACTCGTTGGCCTGGGAGAGCGCGGCCTTCTCGCTCGCCTGCGGCGCATATTCGGCCATCAGCTGCTCCCGCGTGGCCGCGTCCATCCGCTCACCCGGCCGCGTCAGGTTCATCATCGCGATACCGATGGTCGCGGCCATGGCGGTCGTCACCACGAACATCAGCAATGTGCGCCCGCCGATCCGCCCCAGCTTCCGCAGGTCACCCAGGGAGGCGACGCCGAGCGCCAGCGATGTGAAAATCAGCGGCACCACCACCATGAACAGGAGGCGGAGGAAGACCTGCCCGAGAGGGTTGGCCACGTTGTCCGCGATCCAGATGAGGCGCGGACTGCCGTGCCAGAGCAGGTTCGACCCGATGCCGAGCACCGCGCCAACCAGCAGGCCCAGCAGGATCTTGGTGGACAGCGGGATGCGCCGGGCCACGTGTTCTGTTGTCATGGAACCCGTTCAGGGTGGTTGGGGACGGGTTGGAGTATCGGGTGGCGGGTAAGGGGTGGCAAGGGGGAGCAGTGGAGTCGTTAAGTCGCTGAGTAGTTAAGTAGTGTTACGATTCAACCACTCAACCACTCAACTACTCAACGTACTCCCTGTGCTCCCATCCGACCTTTCCGCTCACTTATCCCCCCGCCTCCCCGTCCGGCCCCGCACCCGCTTCGCGCCGGCGCCGACGGGGTACCTGCACCTGGGCCACGTCCTGAATGCACTCTGGGTCTGGGAACTGGCGCGCGAGCTGAACGGCGAGGTACTGCTCCGGATCGAGGATCATGACCGGGGCCGCTGCCGGCCGGAATACGAGGAGACCCTGCTGGAGGACCTCGCCTGGCTCGGCTTCATCCACCCCGACCGCCTTGACCGCCCTGACCGCCCTGACCGCCCTGTCCGCCTTGACCGTCCTGTCCGTCCTGTCTGCCCTGTCCGCCAATCCTCCCGCTCTGCCATCTACCAGACTGCCCTCGACCGGCTCGACGCCATGGGCCTGGTGTACGCCTGCACCTGCTCACGCAAGGACATCGCGGAGGTCGCCGAGGACAGCTTTCGGCGAGGAACAGCACTATCCCGGCACCTGCCGCGATGCGGGCCATGCGCGGAAGGCGCCGGGCTGCGGGTTCGGATGGAGCCGGGCGTTGAGTCTTTCACCGATGGCGTGCTGGGGGCAGTGGAGCAGGACCCCGCCGCACAGTGCGGCGACCTTCTGGTACGGGACCGGAACGGCAACTGGACCTACCAGTTCGCCGTGACGGTGGACGACCTGGAACAGGGGATCGATCTCGTCATCCGCGGCACCGACATCCTGTCCTCGACCGGCCGCCAGATCCGCCTCGCCCGCCTGCTCGGACGGCCGGTGCCTCCGGTGTACGTGCATCATCCGCTGATCCTCCGCCCGGATGGCCGCAAACTCAGCAAGGCGTCGGGGGACACGGCGGTGAGGGAGTTGAGGGAGCGGGGATGGTCGGCGGAGAGAGTGAGGGAGGCAGCTGTGAAGGCGTTGAGTGGTTGAGTAGTTGAGTCGTTGAGTAGCAGACGGTCCCAACCCGGTGCTGCGACTCCACGACTCCACGCTTCATCGACTCAACCCCCCCGGGCAACATTGCCTCACCCCCAGTTCCCGGCTACGATTCCCGAACCAGCCCGACCGAACCGATCCGCACCTCACGGCGTTCCATTCTGCCGGCCCAGGCCGGCGCGGTCGCCCATCTTCATGCCCCTGCACAGGTCCCGCCCATGCCCTGGTACCGGAAGCTGCACTGGCAGATCATCCTCGGCCTGCTCCTCGGCCTTGCCTTCGGCGTCCTCGCGGCCGCGAACGGGTGGCAGGTCTTTACCCGTAACTGGGTTGCCCCGTTCGGCAAGATCTTCCTGAACGGCCTCAAGCTGATCGCGGTACCACTGGTACTCGCATCACTGATCAACGGCGTGGCGTCGCTCAGTGACCTGAAGAAGCTGTCCCGGATTGGCGGGAAGACCATCGCCATCTACCTGATCACCACGGCCATCGCGGTGACCATCGGCCTCGCTGTCGTCAATATCATGCAGCCGGGGCACCGCGTGCCCGAGGACATGCGCAACCAGCTCCAGGAGACATACGCGTCCGACGCATCGTCCCAGGAGACGGCGGCGGCGGGCGCGAAGGAACGCGGCCCGCTCCAGGTCATCGTGGACATCGTTCCGGACAACTTCTTTGGCGCGGCATCCAACAACAGCAACATGCTCCAGGTCGTCTTCGTGGCACTGCTGATCGGCATCGGCCTGATCCAGGTCAGCCCCGAGAAGGCGAAGCCGGTCATCGCGTTCGTGGACGGCATGAACGACGTGATCATCCGGCTGGTGGACCTGATCATGCTCATGGCGCCGATCGGCGTCTTCGCGCTCATCGCGGACACGATCACATCGGTCGCGGGCGGTGACCTGGGACAGATCGTCCGGCTGCTCGGCGCACTCGGCTTCTACATGATCGCCGTGGTGCTCGGCCTCATCCTCCACATGGCCATCACCTACACGGGCCTGCTCAAGCTGTTCACGAAGATGCCGATCCGGACGTTCTACGCCGGGATGGGCCCCGCCCAGCTGGTCGCCTTCACCACCAGCTCGAGCGGCGCCACCTTGCCGGTCACGATGGAACGCTGCGAGGAGAAGCTCGGGGTCTCCGAGGAGGTGAGCGCCTTTGTCCTGCCACTCGGCGCCACCATCAACATGGACGGTACCGCCCTCTACCAGGCCGTGGCCGCGGTCTTCATCGCCCAGGCACTGGGCATGCAGCTCGGCCTCGGGGCGCAGCTGATGATCGTGCTCACGGCCGTGCTGGCCAGCATCGGCACCGCTGCCGTGCCGAGTGCCGGCATCGTCATGCTGGTGATCATCCTGGAGGCGGTCGGCGTCCCCTCCGCCGGGATCGCACTCATTCTGGGCGTGGACCGCATCCTCGACATGCTGCGCACGGTGACGAACGTGACGGGCGATGCCACCGTGGCAACGGTAATCGCCGCCACCGAGGGACAGCTGGGCATCCCGAACCTGAGCGAGGAGGCGGACCACATCCGGATGCGCCCGGCCTGAACCGCGCGACGCACCGGGCGAGCGGCGCATCGGGATAAGGAACCCCCGAATGGACGGAGACCATCATGCGCATTCCAGCCCTGCTCTGTCTCGCTCTGGCCGCGACGCCGGTCGCGGCCCAGGCCCCGCCGGACACCGTCCGGAGCATCCTCGCCCTTGATCACGACATTCGGGCCGCGGGTCCCGCCATCAACCGGAATCTCTGGCCCGGGTTCCAGCCGGATACCATCCCCACGCTGTACATCATCCCCCGGGTCGCCAAGGTCATGACCCAGTGGCGCGGTGCGCCGCCGGAGTCTTTCCATCCGGTGCCCGGCGCCACCGGGGCATCCTGGATCGATACCAGCCGAGTCTCCTTTCCTGCCGGGCGCCTTATCGCATTCCTCGGGGTGGACAGCGGGCAGGGACGAGCCCCGACCATGGGGCTCGCGCTGCATGAGCGGTTCCATTCGCACGAACGCGCGGCACGGGTTGAAGGCCGGCGGTTTGGCTGGGGAGAGAACTCCATGCTGACCGCCACCTACCCGGTGTATCACGCAGACAACGAGGCGGCCTTCGCCCTGGAGAGCCGGCTGCTGCACCGTGCCTGGCAGGCCCGGGACACTTCCGGTACCCGTCGGCTCGTGCGGGCGTTTCTCGCCGTTCGCCGGGCACGGCAGGCACGCCTCGACAGCGCGATGGTCGCCTATGAGCAGGCCGCCGAACTGCACGAGGGCATGGCCCAGTACCTCCAGCTGGCCGGCATCCGGGAACTCGCGGGGCGGGCGCCGGGCATTACCCCGGCACAGTTCCGTCATGAAGTCGCGATCGAGGGTGGGGTACTGGACAGCGCCCTCACCTACGCGGCGCGATCGGTGCGGCGGCGCTTCTACGCGACGGGAGCCGTCATGGGGCTGCTGCTCGACCGGCTCTCGCCGGGCTGGAAGGAGGAACTCCTGGATCAGGATCGCACCGTCCAGGAGGAGCTGGCGAGCGTGGTCGGGCCTGGGCAGGCGGATCTAACCGGATTCGAGGACGAGAGGCTGTCGCTCGAACAGGAGGCACGTCAGGCCGTGGAACACCTGGGCAGTGAACGCCGCCGGATGGCGGACAGCATCACCTCGGCCCCGGGCCTCGTCATTACGCTCGATCCCGGCGGTCTCCCATCGGGCCATTTTGACTGGTGCGGGTTCGACCCGCAGAACCTCCTCCAGGACCCGTCGGGGCGGCTGCTCCACCTCCGCTTCCTGCGGATATGCGGGGGCGAGGGGGTAAGTGCAACCATCTCCGTCCCCGCGGTCCAGGATACCACCGGTCTTGTCCGGCTCGTGCTTCCGGCAGAGGACCTGCCGCGGCTTCTGGCAGGCGGATCGCCAGCGACCATCCCCGCCGGAGCAACGATGACACTCCAGGGTTTCGAGCTGGAATCGGATGGCCTCGAGGCTGTCGCGCCGCGCGCCGTCGTGACCGCGGGCCCCGATTCCTACAGGATTCGCCTCATGACAGGGGGAAACTGACCTTCACAGCCGGGCGGCACCGCCCCTATACTCAGGCCTGAGACTTGCGCCTGTCGGCCGGTAAGATCTCCAGCGCGGCCAGCCACCCCGAATGCGGAGCGGGCCACGCCCCTCGGGGGAGCGCCCAACTTGTCAGGCGACACTGAGATCGACGGCCACTGAGGGAATACCGTGCTGCGATCCGTGTGGTGTCGCCGTTCCGTCATAGCCGTGGCGGTCCTGGGCCTTTCCGCCTGCTCGGGGAGAGCGCCCGAGCCCCCGGCTGCAGGGGATCCGGCCCACTTGACTGCTGAGCTCGCGGCCCCGGCAGCCGCCGTCAGGACCCGGGCCGCCGCCCATCTCGCAACGATGGGCGACACCGCCCGCGTTGCGATTCCCGCCCTCCGCCGACAACTCACCGACACTTCCACTGACGCGGCGAATACGGCCGCATGGGCGCTGGCTCACATCCGCGGGCCCGCTGACTCGGTATTACTGGAGGCCTTGCGGGATTCCAGTGCCCGGGTACGGCGACTTGCCGCGTATGGCCTGGGCGAAGCGGGCCCGGGAATCGAGGGAGCCCCCGAGGCACTGTCCCGCGCCCGCAGGACCGAGCCCGATTCGGGAGTGCGCGCCATGATCGTCTGGGCCCAGGACCAGATGAGTGGGAGGAAGCTTCGCGAGCTGAACATGGTCCGGGGGCTCCAGTCGCCCGACAGCGTCGAGCGACGGGAGGCCATACGCCGTCTCGCCACAACCGCCGCAACGAACCACGAGGTCCTCGAAATCCTGATCCATTCTCTGGGCTCAGGTGACACCCTGCTCCGGGACGGCGCCGCCCGGGCCCTCAGCCGAGTCGGCGAGCCGGCGCGCTACGCCCTTCAGGGAGCCCTGCGCGACCCGAACCCCGCGATTCGCGCGGAGGCCGCGAACGTGCTGGCGCGCGGGCAGACTACCGGTTTCTGATGGCGCTCCCATGACCGACACTCCTGTTCTCGAGCGGGACCCCGTGGCGGATAACGGCCTGGCCGGTGCCGGACCCGGTCGCGTTCTCGTCGTGGCCCCCGAGCCGTTCTACGAGGACCGGGGCACCCCGATCTGCGTACGCCAGGTGGTGGTGGCACTCCGGCAGCTGGGGCACCCGGTGGACATCCTGACGTACCCCCTCGGTCAGGATATCCACGACGAAGGAGTGCGGATCCTGCGCGCGGCCAATCCCCTCGGCATCCGGAGCGTGCCGGTCGGTTTCAGCTGGCGGAAGGTGATGCTCGACCTCTCACTCGCCCGCCGGCTGCGACAGGTCCTCTGCGAAACTCCCTATGCCGCGGTGCACGCCGTCGAGGAGTCCGCCTTCCTCGCGGTGCACTATGCCCGGCGCCATGCCTTGCCCGTAGTCTACGACATGCACTCCAGTATGGCGGAGCAGCTGGCGGCACGCGGCGAGTTCCGCCTGCTCTCTCCGTTGCTCGACCGGGCCGAACGCTGGCTGCTCCGCCGCGCCGACGCGGTGGCCTGCAGCGCGGGCCTGCTTGCGCGAGTCCGCCGCCAGGCCCCGGACGCACTGGCGCGCGAATGGCGATTCGCACCGGCGGCGCCCCTCACGGGTGACGGGGACCTCTCGGCACTCCGCGCCGACCTCGGCCTCGGGAAACATCAGCGCGTCGTACTTTACAGTGGCACATTCGAGACGTACCAGGGCATCGACCTCCTGCTGGAAGCAGCGGGGCCGGTCCTGCGGGCGCGGGACGACGTCATGCTCGTGCTCGTCGGAGCAACCACAGCCGAGAGCGCCTCCGCCCGGCGGCGGATCGGGGAGGTCCTCCCGCATGGCCGCGTCCGCCTCGTCGAGCGCCAGCCGCGCGAGTCCCTCGCGTCCTACCTGCACCTGGCCGACGTGGTCGTCTCCCCGAGGGTCTACGGCGGAAACCTGCCGCTCAAGATCTTCGACTACCTCGCGGCAGGCCGCGCGATCGTCGCGACGGACCTGCCGACGCACCGCACGATGCTGTCCGCTGACCGGGCCCTGCTCGTGGCACCCACCGCCCCGGCGCTGGCGGACGGGATCCTCCGCCTTCTGGACGACGCGGCCCTTGCGTCCCGCCTCGGTGCCAGCGCCCGGCGCTGGGCCGAGGCGGAACTGGGCTGGCCCGCGTTCGTCAGGGACGTCGACGACCTGTACCAGGACGCGGGCGTGCGCGGGAAAGGCGCCCGTGCACGCTGAGGCGACTGACTTCCACCCGTCCGTCATCATCCCCGCGCGGAACGAGGCGGGGAGGATCCGTGACACCATCGAGGCCCTGCATGCGCAGGACTGGGCGGGCCGGATGGAGATCATCGTGGTGGACGACGGATCCGTCGACACGACCGCGGACATCGCACGGGCCTCGGGCGCCCGGGTGATGGCCCTCGCGGGCGGCGGCAACCCGGGGCGCGCCCGGAACCGGGGCGCCGAGCTCGCCACCGGCGATCCGCTCGTCTTCCTGGATGCCGACTGCGTGCCTTCGGAAGGCTGGCTGGACGCGCTGCTCGGCGCCCACGCCGACGGCGCAGCCATCGTGGGCGGCGCGCTGGCCATGCCGGATGGCCTGCCGGTCAGCGCGCGCTGCGATTACTTCGCGACGGGGTACCACATGCATCCCCGCCGCCCACGGGGCGTGGTCGCGAACCACTCGCCGGCCAACCTGAGCGTCCGACGGGCGGTGTTCCGGGAGGCCGGTGGGTATGAGGAGTCCCAGCCCATGGCCGACGGGCACGAGGAGCTCGCCTGGCAATACCGCGCGCTGCAGAATGGCGAACAAATTCTCTTCGAGCCTCGTGCCGTCGCCTGGCACCGGAACCGCCCCGGGTTCGTCAACCTCATGCGCCGCGCGCATCGCTGGGGCTACAGCTCACTCGAGAGCAAGGCCCGCGCGCCGGCCGTCCGCGGTGCGTGGCTGTACCGGTACCCGCGCCTCATGATGGTGGTGGCGCTGCCGGGCGCGCTGGCATCCACCGCATATATCACGGGGGCCTGGCTCCGTGCGGGAAGGTGGGAGGTCGCGTGGCTGTGGCCCGGCGTTCTCCTGTCCCGTCTCGCCTACGCGCTGGGCACCATTCGCGGGGGACGGCGCTGGCTCGCCCGGCGGGCATCCGGCGCGCAGTCCATGGTGGAGGCACGAACGCGATGACGGTTGAATGGATCAGACTTACAGCCGCGGTCTGCACCCGGCAGCGGCCCGCTGAACTCCGGCGGGCCGTCGCATCGCTCCGCGAGCAGCAATCCATGCCGGAGGAGGTCCTGGTCGTCGACAACAACGACGTCCCGGCCGTCGAGCCGCTGCCGGGCGCCCGGATTGTGCACGAGCAGGTCCAGGGCCTGGACTTCGCGCGCAACAGGGCTCTCCGCGAGGCCGGTGGGGACGTAGTGGCCTTCCTCGACGACGACGCGGTGGCCGACCCGGGCTGGGCGGCAGCGCTGCGGGACGCATTCACGGATCCCCGCGTCGCGGCCTGCACGGGACGCGTCGAGCCCCTGACGCTCGAGACCGAGGGCCAGCGCCTGTTCGAGGACAACGGCGGCTTCGGGCGGGGTGAACATGCCGTCACGCTGCCGGACGATGCCGGCCGCCGGCTGCATGGTCGGACCGCGCCGCTCATCGCCTGGGCGGTAAGCGTCGGCAGCGGTTGCAGTCTGGCCGTCCGCCGCGAGGCGGCGCTCGCCATCGGGGGTTTCGACGAGGCGCTCGACCTGGGCACCGCCCTGCCCGGTGGCGGAGACCATGACATGCTCTGGCGCCTCCTGGGCGCCGGGCACCGGGTCGTGTACGTCCCGGGCGCGCTTGCGCGCCACGAGCACCGACGGGACGCATCCGTGGCCATCGACCAGATCATCGGCCACCAGCGCGCGCTGGTGACGTGGCTCAGCAAGCACGTGGCTCGAGGGACTCCGCATCGCGCCTCCGTGGCGGCCTTCCTGGGCTGGCGCCTGTTGAAGCCGGGTGTCCGGCTCCTCCGCCGGGCCGCCGGGCGTGACCCGCTGCCCGCGGCGGCGCTCCTCCGGATGTGGGGCCAGTGCTGGCGTGGCCTGACCGCCTATCCCGGCGCCCGGCGCACGGCCGCGCAGCGCCGCCAGGGGAACGACTCATGACGGCGGTCCCGGTCGTCTCGAGCGATCGCCGTCCGGCGGTGTGGCGGGAGGTGTGGGCATACCGGGAACTGCTCCGGAGCCTCATCGTCCGCCAGCTCAAGGTGAAGTACCAGCGTTCGGTACTGGGGTTTGTGTGGACGCTTCTCAATCCGCTCCTTACCGTGGCCATACTGGTGCTGGTGTTCCACTATGTGGTCAAGATCCGGGTGGAGCATTACTGGGCCTTCCTGCTGAGCGGGTATTTCGTCTGGAACTACATGCTCCAGATGCTGAGTTCGGGCACGTACGTGATCCATGAACACGCCGCCCTCAGGAGGAGTGTGTCATTCCCCGGGGAAGTGCTGCTTCTCGCCACCGCAGCGGGTCGGTTCGTGGAGTTCGCCGTCGAGCTCCTGATCGCCCTGACGGCGCTGATCGTCATACACCACCACGGTATTCCCGCGAGTTACGTCCTGCTCCCTGTCCTGCTCCTGCTCCAGGTCCTGCTCGCCCTCGGCTTCATGATGCCGATCGCCACGCTCTCGGTCTTCTACAGTGACGTGCAGCACGCGCTGCCCATCGTCCTGCTCATGCTGTTCTACGTGTCGCCGGTGTTCTATCCGGCGAGCATGGTGCCCGACGCCATGCGCAACCTGTACTTCCTGAACCCGATCGCGGGACTGCTCACGCTCTTCCACACGGTCCTGTACGAGGGGCGCTTCCCTCCCCTGAGCCTCCTCGCCGCCACCACGGGCTTCACGGTGGTACTCCTGGCCATCGGTTACCATGCCTTCAACCGCTACAAGCTCCTCTTTGCCGAAATCGTCTGAACCGGCGGGGCTGCCGGCGGTCGAGTGCGAGCATGTGGTGAAACGCTTCTACCACTACGAGCACCGGACGACCTCCCTGCGGGAGGCGTTCATCCGCACGGTGCTGCGGCGGCCGATCCACGTCCGCCACGCCCAGTTCACCCTCCAGGATTTCTCGCTGCGGGTCCTGCCGGGCGAGTCGGTCGCCCTGATCGGCGGGAACGGCTCCGGCAAGAGCACCGCCCTCCGGCTCATGGCGGGGATCTACCGGCCGTCGGAGGGCGTCATCCGGACCCGGGGCCGCCTCGCAGCCGTGATCGAACTTGGCGTGGGATTCAATCCGGAGCTCACCGGCCTCGAGAACGCCGCCACCTACGCCGCCGTCCTCGGCCTCAGCCGCGCGCAGATCTCCACCCGCCTTCCGGACATGGTCGCGTTTGCGGACATTGGCGACTTCATCGGCGAACCGGTGAAGTACTACTCCTCCGGCATGCAGGCGCGCCTGGCCTTTGCGGTGGCCATCTGCGTCGATCCCGATATCCTGTTCCTCGACGAGGTCCTTGCGGTCGGTGACGAATCCTTCCGTGGCCGCTGCTTCGAGCGACTCGAGTCATTTCGCAGCGGCGGCGGCACCATGATCGTCGTCTCGCATGACCTGGACACGATCCGCGGCCTCTGTCAGCGGGCCGTCTGGCTCGACCACGGCCGGGTGCGTGCCCAGGGCCCCGTGGCGGACGTCACGGCGCAGTACATCGGGGCGTCGGGCAGCTGAATGGCCACGGCCATCCTTGAGCTCGAACTCGAACGCCTGCCTGAGCGGGTGCCCGTGCCCGACGGCGCCGACCACGCCCTGATCCTCGTACGCCTTGGCGGCGTGCCGGTCGGCCAGGCGCTGCTGCCCGCGGCTGGCGGATATGTGGCGGCGCCGGCTGCCGATCTCGGTCCCCGACTCGCCGCGCAATGCGATGATGTCCTGTGGGAACGATGGGCCGCCCGGCATTTGGGGCGCGTGGAGGACGAACGGGTCACCGACCTCCCGTCCTGCACCGTGGCTGTCTGCACCCGCGACCGGCCCGACGATCTTGCCCGGTGCCTCGACGCGATCGGACGACTCGACCCGGCGCCCGATGCCGTCCTGGTGGTGGACAACGCTCCGCAGGGAGACGCCACCATGCGCCTGGTGGAATCGAGGAAGGCGGTGCGCTATGTACGGGAGGACCGTCCGGGGCTCGATGTTGCCCGCAACCGCGCGCTTCGGGAAGCCACAACCGACGTGGTGGCCTTCACGGATGACGATGCCGTCCCCGACCCGGCGTGGATCGGGGCACTGCAGCGGAACTTCGGCGAACCCGGTGTTCTTTGCGTCACGGGTCTCACGCTCCCGCTTGAGCTGGTGACCCGGGCCCAGGAGGCATTCGAAGAGTACGGCGGGTTCGGCCGGGGGTTCCGGCGCCGGGTGTTTTCCGCGGCCGCCGACAATCCGCTGATCAGTGGCCCGATGGGGGCGGGGGTCAACATGGCCCTGCGCCGGACGGTGACCGGACTGGTGGGAGGATTCGACGAGGCGCTCGACGCCGGCACGCCCACCCGCTCCGGCGGCGATCACGACATGTTCACCCGGATTCTCGCCAGCGGGTACGAGGTGGTGTATGAACCGGAAGCGCTCGTTCGCCACCGACACCGGCAGGGCTGGGCGGAGCTGGCCGACACGCTGCATGGCTACGGCGTCGGCACGTACGCGGCGTGGACCCGCGCCCTGCTGCAGGATGGAGAAATGGGCGTTCTCCCCGCGGCATGGGGATGGTTCCGGCATGACCAGCTGCGGCGCGTCCTGCGCGCGGTGCTCGGACGGCCCGGCGCCCCACCGCTCCCCCTCGCCTGGGCCGAGTTACGGGGATGCCTGGCAGGACCATGGGCCTACCTGCGGTCGCGCAGGAGCCGGGGATGACCACAGCGTCGGTGAGCGTGATTATCCCCACTCACGACCGGTGCGGCTCGCTCGAGCGGTTGCTGCATGCGCTCGGCCGCCAGACCTGGCACCCGCGCCCGCTCGAGGTGATCGTGGTGGCGGACGGCTGTCACGACGCGACCGAGGCACGGGTGCGGGAGGCATGGCCCGCAATCTCCCTCATCGAGCTGCACGGCTCCGGGGCCGCCACGGCCCGGAACCGTGGTGCCCGGGCGGCGACCCATGACCTCCTGGTCTTCCTCGACGATGATATGGAGCCGGTGCCCGACCTGGTCGAGCACTACGCGGCCGCCGCCGCTCCCGACCTGGTCCTGATCGGCATGAGCCCCCCGATGCGGGGGGGGCGGGGTTTCCTCGCCGCCTCCGCTCGTGCCTGGTGGGAGCACCAGTACCGCAACATGGCGGACCCGGGACACCAATACAGCTACCGCGACATGCTGAGCGGCAACTTTGCGATCGGGCGGGAACGCTTCCTCGCACTGAACGGGTTCGACGAGGGACTCCGCTGCCGGGAGGATTACGAGTTCGGCATTCGCGCAATCGAGGCCGGTGTGTCACTGCAGTTCGTTCCGGGGGCCCGGGCCACACACCATGACCTTCCGCACCTGCGGGGAGCGCTCCGCCGGGCCGCACACGAGGGCGGGGCCGACGCTTGCATCGCCGGGCGCCACCCTTCAGCCGCTCCCTCGATGCTCGTGTCCCATTTTACCGACCACCGGCCCTGGCTTGCACGCAGCATGAACCGCATGGCCTTTCGAGCCCCGCGGCGGGGAGACCGCTGGGCCGGAAGACTCCACCGCCTGCTCGGCCTCCTGGAGCGGTTGCGGATGCGACGGGCCTGGCGCGGTCTCTTCGGTCTGCTCCGCGAATACCGGTACTGGCGCGGGGTCTCCGCAGAGATGTCCCTCGAGGTCGTCCTGGATCTACCGGACCAGGCCCCCGATCGCGCAACGGGAGTGGAAGTGATCGAGCTTCGCGACGGGCTCGATCCCGCCGCACTCCAGCTCGAACGCGCACGCCCGCGCGCCGCGGTCGTCAGGCTGCACGGCATCCGGATCGGCCATCTGCCGGCCGTTGCCGGTGGTGAGCCCCTGAAAGTGAATCACCTCCGCGCCACCCTGGCCGGGCCGCTGGCAGGCCGCTATGCCGCCATCACGGCGGCCGGCGGCGCCCGGAAAACACCTCTCGGCGCTGAGCTTCCGACTGAAGTCCCGACCGTCCTGCCTGAGGAACCGGGATGGTGGCAGGATTTCCGGCGCCCGCGCCTCGTGGGTGACCTCGAGCTCGCGGCGGGCGTACCCTCCCTGAACTTCGAGCCCCGGTACAGCTGGGCCCAGCTGCTGGTCCGCAATCACGGCCGGCCGGTGGGATGGGTCCGCGTCGCGCGCGGCGCCGGAAGGCCTGTGCCGGCAACAACGGTCCTGGAGGCGGTGGTCGACCAGGCCGGAAAGCAGTTGCGACCGCTCCTTTTTCACCGGACCATCGGGGAGGCTCCGGTTCTCGACCCGGTCAGCGTCATCGTATGCACCCGGGATCGGCCGGAACTGCTGGACGGATGCCTGTCCGCCCTTCGCGAGCAGGATCACCCGCAATATGAAGTGATCGTGGTCGACAACGCCCCTACCCGCGACGATACCGCCCGCGTGGCCGAGAGGCACGGCGCGACGCTGGTCCGCGAGCCACGGCCCGGCCTGGACTGGGCCCGGAACCGGGGCCTGGCAGCCGCCCGCCATGACCTGGTCGCGTATACCGATGACGACGCCCGTCCCGACCCCGGCTGGCTTACGGCCCTGGCCCGGCGGTTCGACGAACCCGGGGTCCAGGCGGTAACGGGCCTCGTGACTCCGCTGGAACTGGACACCAGGGCCCAGTTGCTCTTCGAGGAAGTCTACGGGGGAATGGGCAAGGGGTTCACTGCGCGGCGGGTCGAAGGGAGAGCCCTCGAGCCCGCCGCGCGTCTGGCAGCCTGGCGATTCGGCGTGGGGGCGAACATGGCCTTTCGCCGCGAGGCGCTCGAGCGCCTCGGCGGGTTCGATACGGCACTCGACGTGGGGACACCCTCGCATGGAGGAGGCGATCTCGACATGTTCTACCGGATGCTTGCGTCCGGCCATGTCCTGGCCTACGAGCCCGGCGCCCTCGTGCGGCACCGGCACCGGCGCGAGATGAGCGAGCTTCGGCGGCAGCTCCGTGATGACGGCCGCGCCTTCGGCGTTTATCTCATCAAGCGATGGCAGGCGGGAGATGCCCCCCGGGGCGCCCTCCTGCGGTTCGCGTTCGGTCACTGGGTGCCCTGGCTTTTCGGGCGCATTGCGGTCGGGTTGATCGGTCGGCACCGGCTGCCGCTCCCGCTGCTCTGGGCCAGCCTGCAGGGCGCGCTGGGCGCCCCAGTGGCCTGGGTATTCACCCGCCGGTCGGATCGTCGGCTCCGGACCGTTGCCGCACCACACACCGTCGGGGGAACGGATTGAACGCTCCACACGCCTCGATCGTCATCCCGTTGCACGACGAGGAAGAGAATGTCCCCGTCGTCGTCACCGAGGTGCATTCCGCGATGGGGACGCGATCGTACGAACTGATCCTGGTCGATGACGGCAGCCGGGACCGCACACTCGCCGCCGCCCGGGAGGCCGCACGCGATGATGCCCGCGTGCGGGTGCTTCGCCTGGGACGGAACTACGGGCAGAGTACCGCCCTCCAGGCCGGCTTCGACCAGGCGCGGGGTGTGGTGATCGTGAGCCTGGACGGCGACCTCCAGAACGACCCCGCCGAGATCCCCCGTCTCATCGATGCGCTGGAGGGGGGCAGTGATGTCGTTGTCGGCTATCGCGTCAACCGTTTCCGGAACGAGCCACTCCGTACCCTGCCCTCCTGGATCGCCAATGCCGTGATCCGCCTCTGGACCGGCGTGCGCATCCGGGATACGGGGTGTACCCTCAAGGCCTTCCGTCGGGATATCCTGAACCGGCTCTACCTCTACTCCGATTTTCACCGCTTCATTCCGGTGGTGGCCGTCTCCCTCGCGGGGGCGCGGCTGACCGAGATTCCCGTCATCCATCGGCCCCGTCTTCACGGCCGGAGCAAGTACGGCATTGCGCGCGCGCCGGCGGTCCTGAGCGACCTGCTCATCCTTACAATGATCCAGGGATCTCCCGACCGGCCGTTGCGTGTCTTTGCCCGCTGGAGCCTGCTGTGGCTGTTCCTCGGCCTGGCCCTCGCCTTCGCCACCTACGAACTGCGGCTCGGGCTGCCGCTGTTCGACGTCCAGGCACTCGTGCTTCCCGGAGTCGTGGTCCTCCTGGTCGGGCTCAGCATGTACCTGCTCATGCTGGGTCTGATCGCGGAGCTGGTCCTGTTCCTGAAGCGCGGAGGAACCCCGCCCCCTGCGACCGCAACCGAGATCGTCCGATGACAGAGCCGCTTCGCGGATTCCCCTCAGCGGGGATCGTCTCGGTGATCGTGCCGGTGGGCGAGCATCCCGAGGACCTGGCCGGTCTCTACCGGGAATATGCCTCGCCGCTCCGCCAGGCCGGCCTCGATTTCGAGTTCCTGTTCGTGAGCGGTCCAGAGTTCGCCGGGCTCCTCGACGCGCTGCATCCCCTCGCGTCGGCAGGCGAGCCGATTCGGAGCTTCACGGTGGGGCAGGATGCGGTGGATGGCGTCCTGATCCGGTCCGTGGAGCCGCACGCGCGAGGGGATATCCTCATGACCCTGCCATCCTACCGGCGAGTCGTGCCTGAGGGGCTGGTCCCGCTGGTCGACGCCGTGCGTTCCGGCGCCGACCTTGCCGTCGCGTGGCGGAACCCGAGGCGTGATGGCCCCATAAACCGGCTCCAGAACCGCGCCCTCCACGCAGTGCTGCGCGCGCTCACCGGCGTCTCCATCCATGACGTCGCCTGTGGAGTGCGTGTTCTGCGGCGGGAACTGCTCCGTGAGGTCCCACTCTACGGCGACCTGTTCCGGTTCTTTCCCGTGATTGCCGAGCGCCTGGGGTATCGGGTCGTCGAGTTGCCCGCGGCCCAGCATCCCGGGGACGTACGCGCGCGCATCTACAGCCCGGCCCTCTATCTCCGACGCATCGTTGACCTGCTCGGACTCTTCGTGGTCCTTCGCTTTACCCAGAAACCGCTCCGGTTCTTCGGCTGGGTCGGTGCCGTACTGCTGCTGGTCGGCGGTGGCTTGATCGGCATCATCTTCCTGGAACGTATCCGGTTCTCGGGCACGGTCAGCCGGCCGATCCTCCTCGTGGCCCTCGCGATGGCCATCCTCGGCATCCAGGCCTTCGCCCTCGGCCTGGTGGGTGAGATCATCGTCTTCCTGCATACGAGCCGGGGAACAGGATACCGCATTACCGAGGAGACCTTGCCCCCTCCATGAGCCGGACCTGGTTGCCCCACCTGCTGGTCGTACTGGCACTCGCCGCCGGGGCCTGGCTCCGCCTTGCCCACCTTGATGCGCGGCCATTCGCGACTGACGAGGCGATACAGTACTACGCCGCCCGGGGGCTGCTCGAAACGGGCAGACCGGTCCTGCCTTCCGGCGTGCCCTACGAACGCGGCATCGACTATACCCGGCTTGCCGCTCCGCTTCTCGCCCGGGGCGACTCGCCCGAAACGGCCATGCGGCTCCCGGCCGCGATCCTGGGCACGCTGGCCCTCGTGGCATTCACGGTGATCGGGTGGGCCCTTGGTGGACCCTGGGTCGCGCTCTGGTGTACCGTTCTCCTGGGGCTCTACCCCGAGGCAGTGCTGCTTTCCCGGTTCGGGCGATTCTATGCGCTGCAGCTCGCGCTGGGGCTGATCGCGTTCTACGCCGGATGGAAGGCCTTCACCCCGGCACAACCCGGGAACCGCCGGGCCCTGATGCGCCAGTGGGCGTGGATTGCGCTCGCGCTGGCCGCCTTCCTCGCCGCGACCCGGGTTCAGGTCACCACGCTGACGGTCGTGCTTGCCTGGATGGTCCTGCTGGGCGGCCAGGCGCTGGTGGACTGGCGCCGTCACGGCAGGGCTGCCTGGCGATGGAGCGGCGCGCTTCAGGCCACGACACTGTTCCTCATCACCGGTGTCATCCTGGTGGCGGCAGGGAGTGCGGCGGTGGCGGAGTTCGCCGCGCGCGCCCGCGCCGTCCCTCTCTGGGCACGGCTCGGCGCCACCGGGAACGAGCCCACCACGTTCTACTATCGCGCGCTCTCGACGTCCTGGCCGATCGGCATCTCCCTGCTGCCCGTGGCCACCATCTGGCTCCTCCTGCGCCGCGCGCGCCTGGCCGTATATCTCGCGGGATGGTTCGGCGTCGCCCTGCTCGTCCACAGTCTCGTACTGCCCTGGAAGCAGGAGCGATACATCCTGCTCGCCGTCCCTGCCTGGCTGCTGCTCCTGGCACTCGCGGCGACGGCAGCGGGCGCCGCCCTGCACGGCTTCCTGGTCCGTGCCACTGGCGGCGCCGAATCGGAAGGCCGGATCGGCGCCGGCGCGCTCGCTGCCCTCGTCGCGGTGACGGTCGTGATTACCCAGCCGGCGTTCAACACGGCCCGCCGGATGCCGCACGCCGGCGACGAGGACGGATGGCGCGCAAGCGCAGCCATCCTGCACCAGGATCCCGTCCTGGGGGCACTTCCGCTGGCCGCGACCTCGCCGCTGCCGGCACTGCACTACTGGGGCAGGCTCGATTTTACCGTGCAACCGGCACTCAGGGAGCGGTGGTCGGGCAGCGGCTACGCGCTTGGCCCGCCGGGCACGCTCGACGTCTACGCCGGTGTTCCGGTTCTCACCAGCCCTGGCGAAATCCGGGCGGCATTTCCCGGCCGGGCCGGTGTCGTGATCGGCATCGACCAGAAATACATAGTTTCTCACAACATCGACCCGGCTCTGGTCGACACGCTGGAGCACCGGGCGACGGAACTCTGCAGGGGGCGCTGCGGAACGATGCGCCTGTATCGGTGGGGGTTCCAGGCGCGGCAGTGATTCCGGGCGGTGAGCATCCTCACGGCTCCCCGAACACGCCCGGGCTAACTTGAGATCCCAGGCAGGAACGATTACCGCCACCGGAGATCTCTCACATCGCTGCACCTGGATTGCGAACGGCGCTCTCCCGCCTCATGCGGCGCCGCCCCCCACCGCCCGAGATGCTGGCCAGCCCCATCCGTGGGGAACTCCTCGGCCATGAGCACCTCGGCGACCGGGCCATGTCCCTGGCCGCGGGACAACGGCTGGCCACCGGGCCGCGGGCCGGCTGGCACGCCCCCCTTCTCGCCCGGCTGAACAGCACCAACAGCATCCTCCAGGAGGCACACGCCCGCCTCGTCACCGCGCGGGGCGGGGCGGATGTCGGGCCGGCCGGCGAATGGCTGCTCGACAACTATTACGTGATCCAGGAGCACGTCAGTGAAGTGCGGGAAAGCCTGCCGCGTGGGTACTACCGCGAGCTCCCCGAGCTGGCCACCGGTCCGCTCGCGGGCTACCCCAGGGTGTACGAACTCGCCATTACGCTGATTTCCCATACCGAGGGCCGGGTGGACCTGGAGAACGTCGGCCGGTTCGTCGCCGCATTCCAGCAGGGCAGCATCCTCACCCTCGGGGAACTCTGGGCGATTCCCCCCATGCTGCGACTCGGGTTGATCGAGAACGTCAGGCGGATGACGCTCCGGACGGTGCAGCGGCTGGAGGAACTCGACACCGCCGACGCCGCGGCGGAACGCATCACCCGGGCCGCCCATGAGGGGCGGGACGCACTCGACGAGGCCCTGCGCCGCTTTGCCGCGGACCCCCCTCCGCTCACCCCGGAGTTCGTTGCCCGCTTCCTCCAGCGGTTACGGCTCGAAGGCGGTGCCCTTCCGGCCATCCTCCAGATCGAGCAGTGGATCACGGAGGAGGCGCTGAGCGTGGAGGAGGCCCGGACGCGCTCAACCCAGCGCCTCGCACGCACCCAGGTCGGCATCGCGAACAGCATCACGAGCCTGCGGACCATCGCCCGGATGGACTGGGGCATCTTTGTGGAACGGCAGAGCCGGATGGAGGCCATCCTCCAGGAGGATCCATCCGGCTTCTATCCCCGCATGACGTTCGCCACGCGTGACGGGTACCGCCAGGCCGTGGAACGCATTGCCCGACGTACCGGGCTGGCGGAGGAAGCCGTGGCCCGGCAGGCGATTGACCTCGCCCTGGAGGCCGGCGCACCACGGGAGGACCGCCGGACCCATGTCGGGTATTACCTCATTGATGACGGCCTGCCTCGCCTGGAGGAACTGACCGGCTACCGGCCTGGACGCGCGGAAGCCGCGCATCAATGGGTCCGTCGGCATGCCGAGGGCGTCTTTGTCGGGGGAATCGCCCTCCTGACCCTCGCGGCGCTCGCCGCGCTGCTGGTGCTGGCGGGCCATCAGTTACGCGAAGCCTGGGTCATTGTCGCGATCCTGGGCTTCCTGCCCGCACTTGATATCGCCGTGGGAGTCGTCAACCAGCTGACGACCGCCTTCCTTCCCCCCAGGCAGCTTCCCAAGCTCGATTTCGAACGGGCCGGCGTCCCCCCGGAATTCCGGACCGCGGTGGTAATCCCCACGCTCTTCGCGAGTGTCGATGAGGTCGAGCAGGCACTGGAGAACCTCGAGGCGCAGTTCCTGGCCAACCGTGAGGCCCACCTTCACTTCGCGCTCCTGAGCGACCATACCGACGCTTCGACGCCGTCACGACCGGGTGACCTGGAGGTCGAGCAGGCCGCGCGGGACGGGGTGCGCGACCTCAATGCCAGGTATGCGGCCGGGCGTCAGGATGCGTTCTACCTCTTTCACCGCCCCAGATCCTGGAACGCGCAGGAAGGCGCGTGGATGGGATGGGAACGGAAACGCGGCAAGCTTGCCCAGTTCAACCGCCTGGTGCTGGACGGCGACACGACCCCCTTCTCGCTGATCGTGGGTGACCTCGCGCCCCTCCGCGAGGTGCGCTACGTCATCACCCTTGATGCCGATACGGTCCTGCCCCCCGACGCCGCTCCGCTCCTCGTCGGCGCCCTCGCGCATCCGCTCAATCGCGCCGTGTACGATGAGGCGCTGGGCCGGGTGGTCCGCGGCTACGGAATCCTTCAGCCGCGCGTGGGGGTGTCACTGACGAGCGCGAACCGGTCGGTGTTCGCTGCCATTCACTCCGGACATCCGGGCGTCGACCCGTACACCACGGCAGTGTCCGACGTCTATCAGGACCTCTTCGGCGAGGGCAGCTTCACCGGCAAGGGGGTCTATGATGTCGTCACCTTCGAGCGGGCGATGCGGGGGCGGTTTCCCGAGAACATGCTGCTTTCCCACGACCTGATCGAGGGAAGCTTCGCCCGGGCCGGACTCGCCACCGACGTCCTCGTCTACGACGACTACCCGACGCGATATCTCACGCATGCGCACCGCAAGCATCGCTGGATCCGCGGGGACTGGCAGCTCCTCCCGTGGCTCACGTCCTGGGTGCCGGGGCCGGCCGGGGCTGAGCCCAACCGGCTGTCGCTCCTGTCCCGCTGGAAGCTCCTGGACAACCTCCGCCGGAGCCTGGTCGAGATGGCCCTGCTGGTCTTCCTGGCCGCCGGCTGGATTCTCTTCCCCGGCCACGAGGTACGATGGACCCTGCTCGGCCTGGGCGCATTCGCTGCGCCGTGGGTCGTGGCGCTGCTGCTGGCCCTGGTCCGCCCCCCGCGCGACAAATCGTGGCGTGCCTATTACGGCGCGGTCTCGCACGACGCAGTCACGAGCATCCAGCAGTTCGCGCTGGCCCTGACATTCCTCCCCCACCAGGCCTGGGTCTCGGCGGATGCGATCGCCCGCACCCTCTGGCGTATGGCGGTATCACGACGGCATCTGCTGGAGTGGAAGACGGCTTCGCAGTCGGAACAGCGCGTGGCGGACTCCAACGCTGCCGTCTGGGGCGGCATGTGGCCTGTCGTGCCGGTCGCCGCCCTGGCGCTGCTCCTCCCCGTGGTCCAGTCCATCCTGAGTCACCGTGGACTGACCTGGACGCTTGCGGTCAGCGTCATCCCGCTCGGTATCCTGTGGATGGCGTCGCCTTCGGTGGCCCATGTGCTCGACGCGCCGGTGACCCGCCCGGAGGAGCGGTTGCCTGCCGACCGCCGCCGGCAGGCCATGCGCTACGCCCTGTTGCACTGGCGCTATTTCGATCGCTTCGCCGTCGCCGGAACTCACTGGCTCGTCCCCGACAATTTCCAGGAGGTTCCCGAACCCGTTGTGGCGGCACGCACCTCCCCGACGAACATCGGACTGCAGCTGCTCTCCACCGTGAGCGCGCGGGATCTCGGATTCATTCCGCTCGAGGACCTCACCCGGCGGCTGGAACTCATGTTCGCAACGCTCGCGCGCCTGCCCCGTCTCCATGGCCATTTCTATAACTGGTATGACCTGCACTCCCTGGAAGTCCTGGAGCCTTCATATATCTCCACGGTGGACAGCGGGAACCTCGCCGGCCACCTGATCGCCTTCCGCCAGGCCTGCCTGGAAATCATCGATGATCCCGTCGTGGATCGGCGTCTCTGGCACGCGCTCGAGGCCGCGCTCGCGCTGGCCGAGGCCGACCTCACCTCCATCGACTCGCCCCCGGAGGCGGGTATCAGCGTCCGTCGGGCCCAGGTGTTGATCAGCTCACTCCGCCGGGAAACCCCGACCGGGGCGGTCCTGACCGAGGTTGCGACGGCCCTGCGCGCGGCGGAGCGGGCGATGGCCGGCTCGAAGCACCCAGGCACGGCCGGGGAATGGCTCGCCTGGTGCCTGGGCCTGCTCTCGGCGCAGACCGCGTGGGTCACCCGGCTGGGCGACGGCCCGGGGGACACCCTGCGCGACCTCGCCGCCCGCTCACCCGACGCGGCCCGGGTGACCGCGAGCCTCCTGGCCCTGGCCGATCAGGCGCACCGGTATGCAATGAGCATGAATTTCCGGGTGCTGTTCGATCGTGAGCGCCGGCTCTTCGCTACCGGCTTCCAGCAGCGCGCGCATGCGCTGGACACATCGTCGTATGACCTGCTGGCCTCCGAGGCCCGCCTCGCCAGCTTCATCGCGATCGCCAAGAACGACGTCCCGGTCGAACACTGGTTCCGGCTCGGGCGTACCCTGACGTTCGCGGCCGGATCCCCGGCGCTCGTGTCGTGGAGCGGCAGCATGTTCGAGTATCTCATGCCGCTGCTGGTAATGCGGTCCTACCCGTTCACGCTGCTCGCCCAGAGCGACCGGGGGGCAGTTGACCGGCAGATGGCGTATGCGGGAGAGCGGGGCGTGCCGTGGGGCATCAGCGAAAGCGCCTACAACGTGCGAGACCGCCACCAGACCTATCAGTATCGTGCCTTCGGCGTGCCCGACCTCGCCCTGAAACGCGGGCTGGAGCGGGATCTGGTGGTAGCACCGTATGCCACGCTGCTTGCCGCCCTGGTCCGGCCCGGGCCCGCCCTCCAGAACCTCGCGCGCCTGGAAAAACTCGGGAGCCTGGGCCCCTATGGCTTCCGTGACGCGCTCGACTTTACCCGACCTGAACCGGACGAAGAGTACGCCCTGGTCGGGGCCTACATGGCACATCACCAGGGGATGGGCCTGGTGGCCCTCGCCAACATCCTGCGGGGCAGGATCTGGCCGCGCCGCTTCCACGCTGACCCGCTGGTCCGGTCGGCGGAGTTGCTGCTGCAGGAACGGATTCCGCGCCGACTGGTGTTCCAAACCCCGCAGCGCCGGCCCGACGACTCGTTCCCGGACGTGGAGCCCGCGCGCCCGACCGTCCGCGAGTTCGGCCAGCCGGACACGGTCCGGCCACATGTCGCCCTGCTGGGTCAGCTCCCGTACACCGTCATGATCAGCCATTGCGGTTCGGGGTACAGCCACTATGGCGCGCTTGCCGTGACCCGCTGGCGGTCGGATGCCACGCGCGACGCCACCGGGCAGTTCTGCTACATCCGGGACCTCTCGACGGGCCGGCTCTGGTCCGCAGGGCACCAGCCGGTCTGCGCGCCGGCGGACCGGTACCTCGCCACCCTGGCCTCGGACCGGGTCGTCTTCGAGCGGGTGGACGGGGATGTTGAAACCCGGACGGAGATCGTGGTGGTTCCCGAGGACCATGCCGAGGTTCGCCGGGTCACGCTGACCAACGGGGGGAATGAAGCGCGCGAGATCGAGTTGACGAGTTACAGCGAGGTCGTCATGGCTCCTCCGGCGGCGGACCGGGCCCATCCGGCGTTCAGCAACCTGTTCGTGGAGACAGCGTGGCACTCGTGGTGCAGTGCCATCACCGCCACGCGCCGTCCCCGGGCGGCGGACGAGGCAACGCTCTGGTGCGTCCATGTCGTGGACACGGGGAAGGACAAGGTCGGCGAGGTTACCTGCGAAACCGACCGCGCCAGGTTCGTCGGTCGCGGGCGTTCGACGCGCCATCCCCAGGCGATGATGGAGGACGGCGCACTCTCCGGAACCACCGGGGCGGTTCTGGACCCGGTGTTCGCGCTGCGCACCCGGGTGCGGCTGGAGCCAGGCCAGTCCACTTCGGTCGCGTTCACCACGCTCGTCGCCGACACCCGCGAGCGCGCATTCGAACTGGCCGACCGGTATCACGACCCCCACGCCGCGCTGCGCGCGCTCGACCTTGCCTCGACCTCGAGTCAGGTCGAGCTCCGTGATCTCGACCTCACCCCCGCCGACGTGGCCGTCTTCCAGGAACTCGCGGGGGTACTGATCTACGGTGAGCCGCGCCTGCGGGCACCCCAGGGGGAATTGCGACGCAACCGGGGGTCGCAGGCGATGCTCTGGGAAGTCGGCCCGTCGGGTAACTGGCCGATCGTGCTCGCCACCATCCAGGACGCGGAGGGGCTGCCCACCCTGCGGCAGCTCCTGGTGGCCCACCGCTACTGGCAGCGACGCGGCTTGACCGTGGATCTGATCATCCTCGTCGCGCACCCCCCGGACTACCTCCAGGACCTGGTCGACCGGGTCCGCGCGGCGGTATATGCCATTGCCGACCCCGACGCCTTCGACCGACCCGGCGGTGTCTTCCTGCGGCATCGCGACCTGCTCACGCCGCAGAACCTGCTCATGGTGCAGGCGACCGCACGACTCCATCTCCGCTGCGATGGGCACGAGCTTGGCCGGATCATGGAGACGACTCCTTCGCCGGAAGAGAACGACCTGGCTGCCAGCGGAGAGGAGGGGCGGCCCGCGCCGGTCCAGCGGGAGCGGGGCGCCTCCCGGGTCGGGCGCGTCATCCGGAAGCTCGGCACCCTGCTGACCACTCCCATGGCGCGACACGGGAGGGCCGAACCTCCCGATCCGCGCGGGGGTGTCCCGTCGCGGTCGGGGAACGGCTTCGGCGAACTCACCGACAACGGTGATTACCGCGTGGTGGTGGAGGAGGGCACACTGCCGCCCGCGCCCTGGGCCAATGTGATCGCCAACCCCAATGGCGGCTTTGTCATCACAGAACGGGGAGGTGGGTTCACCTGGGCGGAGAACAGCTTTTTCTACCGGCTCACTCCGTGGCACAACGATCCCGTCAGTGACCCGGTGAGCGACGTGATCTACTTGGAGGATGACGAATCGGATGATCTCTGGTGTCCGACCCCGGGACCCGTGTCCTCGGATGGTTCCTTCGTCATCCAGCACGGGCCGGGCCGGTCCACCTTCCAGCATACCCACGCAGGCATCGAGACCGTGCTCACCGTGGGCATGCCGGAAGAGGATCCCGTCAAGCTCTCCCACCTCCGCGTCACGAACACGGGGAGCCGTCCCCGTCGCCTCATCCTGACCACCTTCGTGGAATGGAACCTGGGCGTGTTGCGGGAACATTCCCAGCACCAGGTGCGGACGGAGTTCGACCGCGGCCGCGGGGCCATCTTCGCACAGAATACCTTCGACCCGCAGTTCGCCGAGTGGATGGCGTTCCACGCCATCTCGGAACCGGTGCAGGGGTTCACCGCAAGCCGACAGGCCTTCCTCGGGCGCAATGGCACGGCCGCCGCCCCCGCCGCCCTGTTCAGCGGAAGCCTCGACGGTGCCAGCGGGGCAGGCATCGATCCGTGCGCGGCCCTCCGGTGCACGCTCGAGCTCGAGCCCGGGGAAACCCGGGACATCGCCATCCTGCTCGGGGCGGCGCCCAGCGGGACCGCGGCCCAGGCACTTCGGGCGCGCTACCAGACGGCGGGGCAGGCCCTGGACGCACTGACGGCAGCCGTCTCGGCATGGGAGGACCGGCTCTCCATCATTACCGTGCACACGCCGGAACCCGCGTTCGACGTCATGTCGAACCGCTGGCTCCTGTACCAGGCCCTCTCCTGTCGCATGTGGGGGCGTTCCGCCCTCTACCAGAGCGGCGGGGCCTACGGTTTCCGCGACCAGTTGCAGGATGTCGCGGCGTTCGTCTACGCCGAGCCCGGCCTCGCGCGTGCGCACATCCTCCGGGCCGCGGGCCGCCAGTTCGTCGAAGGCGATGTCCAGCACTGGTGGCATCCCCAGAGCGGCCGCGGAGTGCGCACCAGGTTCTCCGACGACCTCGTCTGGCTGCCCCACGTCGTGGACCACTATGTCCGGATCACCGGCGATCGTGGTGTGCTCGACGAGAACGTCCCCTTTCTGCGCATGCGCGAGCTCCGGCCCGACGAGCACGAGGTATATGATCTGCCGGAAGTAAGCCGTCAGGAAGGCTCGGTCTACGAGCACTGTCTCCGGGCGCTGCGCCGGGCCTGCACGGATGGCGCCCATGGGCTGCCCCTGATCGGCATCGGGGACTGGAACGACGGGATGAACCGCGTCGGCGTGGAGGGCCGGGGCGAAAGCGTCTGGCTGGGCTGGTTCCTCGTCGGGACCCTGCGATCCTTCGCGGAGCAGGCAGACGAACGACACGACACCACGACGGCAGCACTCTTCCGGCGACGCGCGGACGATTACCTGGCGGCGATCGAGGCCCACGGCTGGGACGGCGAGTGGTACCGGCGCGCCTGGTTTGATGACGGCACCCCCCTCGGATCACGCACGAGCGATGAATGCATCATTGACTCGATCGCCCAGACCTGGAGCGTGATCTCGGGCGCAGGCAGCCCGGCGCGCCAGGAGCAGGCCATGCGCAGCCTGGAGCGGTATCTCGTCCGTGAGGATGCCCGGCTGCTGCCCCTCCTGACGCCACCGTTCGACAAGACCACCCATGATCCCGGCTACATCAGGGGCTACCTGCCGGGCGTGCGCGAAAACGGAGCCCAGTACACGCACGCTGCGTTATGGGCCGTGCTCGCCACGACGTTGCAGGGCCGGGGCGATCGCGCGTTCGAGCTGTTCCAGATGCTGAACCCGCTCACGCACGCCACCACCCCCGAGGCTGCGGAGACCTACAAGGTGGAGCCCTACGTCGTGGCCGCCGACGTCTACGCGGCGCCCGGGCACCTCGGCCGCGGCGGCTGGACCTGGTATACCGGGTCAGCCAGCTGGATGTACCGGGTGGGGCTCGAAGGGATCCTGGGGTTCCGGAAGCGCGGCAATCGCCTCTTCCTGGAGCCGCGCGTACCCGAAACCTGGCCCGGATATTCGATCCACTATCGCCATGGCGGGAGTCTCTACGTGATCAGCGTGCGCCAGGGTGCTGCCCCGAGCGCCGGTGGGCGGGTGCTCCTGGACGGAGTCGAAACCGGCGAGGATGGGATTCCGCTGGTGGACGACGGCACCACGCATGAAGTGGTCGTCGAGCCGGCAAGATAGACATCCCGCGGGCCGACCCTGCTGGAATCGCTCGAACGGCAACGTGACCGTCGAACACCAGTCGATCGTCCAGGCGATGGCGGGCTTCTGGTGGGTGCCCTCAGGAATCTGTTCCCGCGGAGACGCCCCTCTCGAGTGGGGGCCGGGACACCGCCGCGGCATCGAGTCGCTCCCGCGCCCGCACGGTTTCCAGCGCGGTTTCACCGAGATGACGACGCACTATGGCGAACCCGCGCGCCAGCAGGGCCTGCCCCTCATCCACCTTTCCCTGGGCCCGGAGCGCCTCCCCCAGCAGACTGGTCACCGTGCCGACGCGCCAGTGCGTCCCGGGCAGGACCGAGTAGTGCAGCAGGGCCTCCCGCAGGGTGGCCTCCGCTACCGCCGGACGGCCCTGGGCCAGTTGGACCTCGCCGAGCCGCTGCAGGGTCCGGCCCAGCCAGGGATGCGGAGGGGTCCACCGGCGGCGCTCGGTGGCGGCCACCGCCTTGAGCGTTGATTCCGCCCGCGCCAGCTCGCCCAGCTCCAGCAGCAGCGCCCCGTAGTGCCGTTCCACCGACAGGCGATAGCGGTGACCCTCTCGCAGTTCCTCCCGGGCGATCGCGAGGGCCAGTTCGAGGTGGGTCCGGGCGCCCGCAGTGTCGCCGGTAAGCAGCGCCGCCCGGCCCAGCCCGTCGCGGGCCAGCATCGCGGAGATCCGGTTCGATCCTTCCACTCGGCGGGTCATGGCGAGCGCCTCGTTGAACCGGGCTCTGGCTCCCGGACCATCCCCACGTTCGAGATGGGGTTCGCCGGCAAACACCGTGCTGAACATCAGTTGTGGATGGTCGGCCGGCAGGGAGGCGTGCTTCACCGACAGTGACGCATCGAAGAGCCGGATCGCCTCGGCATAGCCCCCGGTGAGGGACAGCACATGGGCCAGGGCCTCGCGCAGGGTTGAGGTCTGCGGGTGCTTCGACCCGAGCGTGGCCAGGGATCGGGCGAGCCCGTCCCGCAGCATCGTCTCCGACGCCGCCAGCCGGCCCAGCATGTACAGCGTACTGCCCAGCTGCGCCTGCACCTCCAGCGTCTCCGGATGATCAGGGCCGTAGAGCGTCTGGCGCATCCGCCAGGCGGACCGGAGCATCGGCTCCGCCGAGCCGTACTGCTCCCGGAGTCTCCGGACCATCCCGACGTTGAGCATCGCGGTCGCGACCGCCGGGTCGGGGCGTCCGGCGGTGTCGGCGCGGGCCAGCGCCTCTTCGAAGAGCCCGATCGCCTCGTTGAAGCGGCCGAGATCGTGGTACGTTGACGCCAGGCCAAGCAGGGCCCGGGCGGTCTCAGGTGAGCCTTCCCCGAACAACCGCCGCTGGGTGGCCAGTGCGGCATTGAGCAATTCGCCCGCTTCCTCTCCCTGGCCGATTGCACGAAGCTCGAGCGCGAGACTCACCTGCGTCCAGGCTAGCAGCGAATCGGGCTCGCGAAGCCGCTGCTCGCGGATGGCGATGGCCCGGCGGAAGTCATCGATCGCGGCATCGCGCAGTCCCTGCGCCGCCCGTGCCCGGCCCACCTGGCTCAGCGTAGCGGAGACTTCCAGGCTGGCCGGCCCATACAGAGTCTCGCGCAGTTCGAGGGCCCGGTTGGCGAGCGCCTCGGCCCGCGACAGGAGGCCCAGGTTGGCGTAGACATCCGCCACCTCGGAGAACACCGCCGCCTGCAGGTCCGGCTGCTGCCTGAACTCACGCTCGACCCGGGCCACTCCCCGATCCAGGATCTCGCGGGCCGTCAGCGTGTCGCCCAGGTTTTCCGTGGGATCCGACAGCCGGAAGATGTCCACCATCAGCCGGGTCACGAGTCCGGCTTTCTCGGCCTCCGCGGCGGCCCGGTCGCGCTGCACCTCCGCGATGGCGGCCTGTCGGGTGGCCCGGCGCGCCTGCCAGATCGTGGCTGACACCCCGCCCACCAGGAAGACGAAGGCGAGGGCGGCGGCAATGACACCCGTGCGATGCCGCCGGACGAACTTGCCCATCCGGTAGCGGAGTGTATCCGGTCGGGCCAGCACGGGACGGGCGCTCAGGTGGCGGCGGAGGTCTTCGGCCAGTTGCGCGGCCGAGGCGTACCGGCGCCCGGGCTCCTTGGCGAGCGCCTTCAGTACGATCGTGTCCAGGTCGCCTTCGAGCCCGCGGGCGAGCCGCTCGACCGTCGTGCCGCGGCGGGCGGCGACCGCCTCCGCAGCGGGACCAGCGAGTGAGGACCGCACCGCGACGCTGGGGGGGCCCGGCATCTGCTCGCAGACCACCCGGGCGATCTCGGCGGGCGAGCCGAGGTTGAGTTCGTAAGGCCGGCGCCCCGCGAGAAGTTCGTAGAGCAGGATACCGAGAGTGTAGACGTCCGACAGGGTCGTGACGCGCTCGCCGCTCACCTGCTCCGGGCTGGCATAGGCCGGCGTCATCCAGGGGGCGGTGCGGGTGTGGTCGGGCACGGCGGGATCGAGCAGCTTGGCGATGCCGAAGTCGAGGAGCTTCGGTGTGCCTTCCGGCGTGACGAGGATATTGCCGGGCTTCAGGTCACGATGGACCACAAGCTGCTGGTGCGCGTGGTTCACCGCCTCGCAGATGGGGATGAAGAGCCGTACGCGGTTCTCCAGCCCGAGGCGCTGGTCGTCGCAGTACTCGAGCAGGGTCCGCCCTTCCACGAACTCCATCGCGAAATACGGCTGTCCTTCCTCGGTATACCCCCCATCGATCAGCCGGGCGATGCCCGGGTGCTCGAGCCGCGCCAGTATCCCGCGCTCCACCTGGAGCTGGTGTTCGAGCCGGGTATCCACAATCCCGGCGCGCAGCAGCTTGAGCGCCACCACCTGGTGGAAGCCGCCTTCTTCGCGTTCAGCCAGGTAGACCACGCCCATCCCACCCTCGCCCAGCGGTCGGACGAGACGCCACGGCCCGATCCGCTCGCGGGGCGACCGTTCCGCCGGCCCGACGGCTGGTTCGTCGAGCAGGCTGTCGTCGTCGTGGGCCTCGAGCAGGGAGGCAACCTCGTCCCGGAGCGCGGCATCGCCGGCGCAGGCCGTATCGAGGAAGGCGGACCGGTGGCCCGGCTCGGTGCGAAGCGCCGCATGGAACAGCTCCTGGGCACGCGCCCAGCGTCTCGCCTCCGGCGAGGTTTCGCTCATGTCCGGAGCTCCCGGTTGAGCCAGGCCCGCGCCGAGGTCCACTCCCGTTTGACCGTCGCGGGGGAAATGCCAAGGGCCTCTGCGGTTTCCTCGATCCCCATCCCCACAAAGAACCGGCACTCCACGATGCGCGCCTGGCGCTCGCTCAGCGCCTCGAGTCGCGTCAGCGCTTCGTCGAGCGAGATCAGTTCGGCAGGTCGGGTTTCCATCGCCACCACGGCATTGTCGATCGTGATGTCCCGGGCGGCCCCGCCCCGCTTCCCGGCATTCCGGCGGCGGGCGTGGCTGATCAGCAGCCGGCGCATGGACTGGGCGCAGGCCCCGAAGAAATGGGCCCGGCCCCGCCAGTCCATCCGGTCCAGCTGGACCAGCTTGAGATAGGCCTCGTGGACCAGGGCGGTGGGGGTCAGGGTGTGGTCCGGTCGCTCGCGGGCCAGCTCACGTCGTGCTATCGCCCGCAGCTGCGCATACACCTGTGGGAGCAGGTGTGCCATGGCGGTCTGGTCGCCCTCGCTCAGTTGCTCGAGCGCCCTGGTGATGTCCGGGTCCATGAGGAAGTCCTGCCGGGGCAACGGGTTGATCCCTATATAACCCGCCGCCGGGCCAGGCCGCCAGCATCCCGATGAGCCGATTCCGCGACTTCCTGCGCCTCTCTCAGGTGGATGGGGCAGGAGGCTCCACCCCGGGGCCTCCCCGGCGGATGACAGATACCCGATGCTGGAGAACAGACCATGGCACAGTGGCGGCCGGACCCGACGTTCTACCCCTCCCCGCGGCATGCGATGGACGCGCCGACGGAGGACCTGGCCTACGTGGCCCTGCTCAACCCCGCGAAGGAACGGCCTGACGCCATGGGCGTCGTGGACGTGAAGCCGGGGTCGCCCACCTACGGCCAGCTGGTGGGCCAGGTGGACATGCCCAACGTGGGAGACGAACTGCACCACTTCGGCTGGAACGCGTGCAGCTCGCACCTCTGTCCCTACGCGCCACACGCGCACGCCGAGCGACGGTACCTCGTGGTGCCCGGGATCCACTCCTCCCGGATCCACATCCTGGACACCAAGAAGAATCCCCGGCAGCCCGAGATCGTGAAGGTCATCGAAGGCGAGACCCTCGCCGAGAAGACCGGCTACTCCGCCCCGCACACCACGCACTGCGGCCCGGATGGCATCTACGTCAACGCGCTGGGCGCGCCGGACGGCGAGGGCCCCGGCGGGATCTTCATGCTCGACCACGAGACCTTCGAGGTGAAGGGACGGTGGGAGGCGGACCGCGGGCCCCAGTATCTCTCCTACGACTTCTGGTGGCATCTCGGCCAGGACACGATGATCACCAGCGAGTGGGGCACGCCGAGCATGGTGACGGAGGGCCTCAACCCCGAGCTGCTGCTGGGCGGCAAGTACGGCCACGCCCTGCACGTCTGGGACCTGAAGACCCGCAAGCACAAGGAAGTGCTGGACCTTGGCCCCCAGTACCAGATGACCCTGGAACTCCGGCCGGCCCACAGCCCCAACCGGGCGTATGGATTCGTTGGCGTGGTGACGTCGCTGGAGGACCTCTCGGCGTCCATCTGGCTCTGGTACCTCGAGGGGAAGAACGGCAACGGGAAGTGGAAGATCAAGAAGGTCATCGACATTCCCGCCGAGCCGGCGGACCCCGCCGACCTGCCGCCGATGCTGCAGGGCTTCAAGGCCGTGCCGCCCCTGGTGACGGACATCAACCTGTCGCTGGACGACCGGTTCCTGTACGTGTCCTGCTGGGGCACGGGTGAGCTCCTGCAGTACGACGTCTCCGATCCCTTCAATCCGGTCAAGACAGGCTCGGTGCGGATCGGCGGCGTGGTGGGCCGCGCCGCGCATCCCTCCCGGCCTGACCAGTCGCTCAACGGCGGCCCGCAGATGGTGGAGATCAGCCGGGACGGCAAGCGCGTGTACCTCACCAACTCGCTGTACTCCCCCTGGGATGACCAGTTCTATCCCGACGGGATCCGGAGCTGGATGGTGAAGCTCGATGTGCAGCCGGGCGGCGGGATGGCCTTCGACCAGGACTTCTTCGTCGAGTTCGACGCGGGCATGCGGAGCCACCAGGTGCGGCTCCAGGGTGGGGATGCCTCGTCCGACTCCTTCTGCTACTCGTGAGCGACCTGACGCTCTGGCCGTGGGCCGCCCTGTTCCTGCTCGGGGCGGTCCATGGCGTGAACCCGGGCATGGGGTGGCTGTTCGCGGTCGCCCTCGGCCTGCAGGAGCAGCGGGCCCGCGCCGTCTGGCGGGCGCTGCTGCCCCTCGCGCTGGGTCACGCCGCGGCTGTCGGCGCCGTGGTGGCGGTTGCGGCCCTGGTCGGGCTCGTCACCCCGCCCTCCTGGCTCAAGTGGATCGTGGCGGCGCTGCTCCTGACGCTCGGCGTGCGGCACCTGGTACGCCATCGGCACCCGCGCTACGGCGGCATGCAGGTGAATTCGTGGAATCTCGCGGTCTGGTCGTTCCTGATGGCGACCGCGCACGGCGCCGGGCTCATGGCCCTTCCGTTCGTCCTCGGATTGTCGTCGCCGGCCCCGCACGGGGGCCATGGCGGCCACGTGATGCTGGCGGGACTGGACCCGACACGCTCGACCGGCCTCCTCGCCACGGGGCTCCATACGGCGGGGTACCTGCTGGTCCTCGGCATCGTGGCCGCCGTGGTGTACCGGAAACTCGGCCTGCGGATGCTGCGCACGATGTGGTTCAACATTGACCTGGTGTGGGCCGGCGCGCTGATCGTTACCGCGCTCGTCACCCCACTGATCTGATCTGGAGAAGACATTCATGAGGGCATCTGCATCTCCCCGTGCGTCCGGCGGATTTCACTACACGATCGAGGCGCCCCCGCTCGCGGACGGCGACGGGCCGCGCCAGCCGGACCTGCTGGCGGTGGCCCGGCGGAACATCCTGGCTTGGCTGGAGCAAGCCGGTGAGGCCCCGATCGCGGAGATTCCGCGGACGTGGCCGGTCACGCGGTTCATGCTGCGCCATGCGGCCCTGCAGCTGGAGAAGCTGGGCATGGTCGAGCGGATCCTGGACCCGGTGACCCGACAGGCCACGGCGCTGCGGCTGGCGGAGCCGGGCGGGCGGGAATAAGGCGGACGGGTGGTCAGGGGAGAGTCGGACCGGCGCGCATCGCTTCCGCCATCTCCTCATCGTGGTGGTAGATGTCGGGATAGAAGAATATCAGACCATCGGGATGCGCGACGACCGTGGTGTAGAAGATGATGACCGGCATGGGGCGCTGGAGCATGGCACGGGAGGTCACGCTGTCCCCGATGGCCGCCATGATGCGGTCGCGCGACCAGCCCGGCGTATCCCGCAGCACCCATCCCGCCAGCAGTGCGGGGTCCTCCAACCGGATGCAGCCGTGGCTCAGGTCGCGCCGGGCCTGGCTGAACAGCGCGTTGAAGGGCGTCCCGTGCAGGTACACGCTCTCGGCGTTCGGGAACACGAACTTCACCAGGCCGAGCGAATTGGCGGGGCCGGGACGCTGGCGGATCCGGTACGCGCCCGAGGACAGTCCTTCGAAGAGCGGCGCGTCAGGCTCGTCGCCCAGGACCTGGTCCCGCGGCCCCACGATTTCCATGTTGTTCGCCCGGAGGTATCCGGGTCGGCGGCGGAGCGTGGGGAGGATTTCCTTCACCACAATGCTTCGCGGCACGTTCCAGTAGGGGCGGAACTCCACATAGCGCAGGTTCTCGAACAGAATGGGCGTCCGGGTATCGAGGGCCCGCCCCACGATCACCCGCATTTCCAGGGACGGCCTGCCGCTTCCCCCGGTCGAATCGAACGCGAAGAGCTGGAACGCGGGGATGTTCACCACCAGCAGCCGGCGTGCGGCCAGCGGCGGCAGCCAGCGCAGCCGCTCCATCGAGTACTCGATCTGCCGCACCCGGTGGGTCATGGGCACGCGCAGTTCGCGCTGGGTCGCCGGACCCAGCACACCGTCGGGTTCCAGGCCGTGGCGGGTCTGGAACTGCATCACCGCCGCCGCCAGGTCCTGGTCGTAGCGGCCGGTTGGCGTCAAGGCCCAGGGGCCGAGTTCGCCCAGGACGTACAGGATGTGGCGCAGGATCGCGTCGTCGCCGTACAGGTCGCCGGGCCGGAGCGTGGCGGTGAGCGGAAGGAGCGGGACGGTGCTGTCACGTGCCAGCTTGCCGGTAGCGGGCGAGCGCGTCCCGGAGCAGGCGATACTGGGCAAACGCGGGTGCCGCCACGCGATCGAGCCGGCCCACCGAGTCTCCGGCGATGGCGTCGCGGACGAGCGCCGGCAGGTCCCACCCGGCCGTTTCGTATCCGGCAGGCGCGATCCTGCGCTGGATGCAGTCGGCCGTCATGCAGGTCCGAGAGGAAGCGCAGCAGGTCGATCGTGAGGAGCAGGTCCGCGCGGACCTGGTCGGGCGGATCCTGGTGACCGTACGGAAGAGGCTGTCGAGCCGTCCTGCGTCATAGTCGGTGGGATCCAGCCCGTGGCTGGTCGCCTCACGCAGAAGCTGCAGGGCCTGCCGGCCCGTGCCGGTCAAGGCACCATCGCGGAGCCACAACGGGCCGGGTGATTCGGCATAGAGCGACCGTCGCTCGTCCGCCCGCCGGGAAATGTCCGTCCACCGGGCCCAGGGATGCCGCCCCGACATGAGGATACTGTCCCGTCCGGGCACCTGGGCCAGCAGGACGCCGGGCCCGATGCTGAGGACCAGGAGCTGGGATGGACACGGGGGAGCGAATGGTGAGAAAGATAGGGCGGACGGGCGGACAGGAGGACGGGCCGGTGCCGACTGCCGGTCTGCCGACTGCCGATTGCCGACTGCCCTCCACTTGCCACTTGCCACTTGCCACTTGCCACTTGCCACTTGCCATTCTCACACGCAATAGCGTAAGATATATCGTGAGTTATATCTTACGCTATTACGTGAGGATCGACCAATGAATGAGAAGAATGACTGGGGATTCCCGGGCGGATTCCCCTTCGGCAAGGGTTGGCGGGGCTGGGCGCGGCCGCCACGCGGACGGCGGCGCCCCATGTTCGAGTCCGGCGAGATGAAGTTCGTGATTCTCCGCCTGCTCCGGGACAAGCCCAGCCACGGCTATGACGTCATGAAGGCGATGGAAGAGCGGATGGGCGGCTGCTACACCCCGTCCGCCGGCACCGTCTACCCCACCCTGCAGATGCTGGAGGACGAGGGTCTGGTCCGGGTCGAGGAGCAGGACGGAAAGAAGGTGTACCACGTCACGCCCGAAGGCGAGAAATACCTCGACGAGCACAAGGACGTCCTCGAGGAGATCCTGGACCGGGTTCGCGAGACCGTCCGCGAATTCACCGGCGGCGGCATCGGCGAGGTCCAGTCGGCCTTTGCGAAGCTGGCGGCCACCACGTTCAAAAAGGCGTGGCGGAAGGGCCCGGACGATCCGGCCCTCAAGCGTGTCGCCGAGATCCTGCGACAGGCGCAGAAGGACATCGAGGAGGCCTGGGCGCCGGCAGCCGAGGCGCCGGCAAGCGCAGCGGAGTAGAAGAGAGGTCGAGAGGTCCAGCTGTCGAGCGGCCAAGAGGTCGAGGTGGTATCAGCATGACCGCCTCGACCGTCTTGTCCGCCCTGTCCGCCCTGTCATCGTCCGCCCTCTCTTCGTCCGCCCTCTATACGATCAACACCACCAGCACCGCTCCACCCACCGCGATCAGGTCCTCCACCAGGGCCGCCGGCAGATCCTTGTGGAACGCGGCGGCGAGCCGCGCGCGGAAAGTGTACCCGCCGAATGTCCCAACCACCGCGCCCACCAGTCCCGCCACCAGGCCCCCGATCCAGCTGCCGGCGGCGACACCGATCGCAGCGCCGGAGATACCGCCGGTCAGGAGCCGCCCCGCGAACGGCCCGACCATCGTGCGGCTCGGCGTCTTCGGCAGCTTGTCGACCACGAGTTCGCCGAGGGCCAGCGCGGTCAGGACCCACGGGGTGATGGGGTGGCCGAGAAACGCCAGCCAGCTCCCCTCCAGATTCAGGATCCCGAGGTGCGCCGCCCAGCTGACGGCGGCAGGTGCGGTCATGCTGCGGAGCCCGGCGATGATGCCGAGGGCGAGGGCGAGGAGGTAGGTCATGGGGGGCTCGGGGGTCGGGAGTCGGGAGTCGGGAGTCGGGAGTCGGGTGTCGGGAGTCGCCGAAGGATAATCGTTGAGTGGTTGAGTCGTTGAGTGGT